>NZ_JBITDZ010000013.1:0-238640 GCF_044454705.1 Actinoplanes sp. NPDC051494 | reverse complement strand
ACCCGGCCCGCCCAATCAGGGAAACGGCCACCCCGGCCCCCGCCCCCCCCGCCCCCCCCCCCCCCCCCCCCCCCCCCCCCCCCCCCCCCCCCCCCCCCCCCCCCCCCCCCCCCCCCCCCCCCCCCCCCCCCCCCGCTTCTTTGTGGGATCAGACGGTCGCGAGGGCCTGGGTCGGGGTGAGGCGGGCCGCCCGGACGCAGGGGTAGACGCCGGCCAGGACGCCGATGACGACCGCGCCACCGACGCCGAGGGCGGCCGATTCGGCGGGGATCACGATGGGCCAGCGTTGCCAGGTGGCCCAGCCGATGGTGGCGAGCAGGCCGAGGGTCGTGCCGGTCACGCCGCCGATGGTGGCCAGGACGACCGATTCGGTGAGGAACTGGCCGCGGATCTGGCCGCGGGTGGCGCCGAGCGCGCGGCGCAGGCCGATCTCGGAGCGGCGTTCCAGGACGGACACGACCATGGTGTTGGCCACCCCGATCCCGCCGACGACGAGGGCGACCGCGGCCAGGGCGAGGAAGAGTACGGAAAAGCTGTCCTGGGTGGCCCGTTTGGCGGCGAGCGCGTCCGAGGGGCGGGTGACCACGACCTGGCCGGGGCGTTCGGGGGAGATGGTCTCGGCCAGGACCCCGCGGACCGCCTCGAGCTGGGTCTCGTCGCTCTGCACGTACAGGACGCTCGGGTGGCCGTCGAAGCGCAGCTGGGTGCGGGCGGCCTCCCAGCCGACCAGCACCGAGCGGTCGATGTCCGGGGACAGCGGGGTGGTGGCCAGGACGCCGATGACGGTGAACTCGCGGTCCGCGATCATCACCTGGGGCGCGGGCCGGCCCGGGGGCAGGTCGGTGATGCCGAGCCGGGTGGCCGCCACCGAGCCGAGCACGACCGTGGGGAACGCGGCGGTGGCCGGGCTCAGCCAGGTCCCGGACCGGATCCGGGCGTTGATGGTGGCCGGCAGGTCCAGGTGACTCGCGAGCACCGTCAGGCCACCGCCGCTGCTCGGGTCGGCGCGGTCGTTACGGCGTACGAGAGTGTGGGTGTTGCCGACCGCGCTGACCGCGGTGACCGGGCCGATCCGCTTGACCATCCCCACCGCTGATTGTGGCAGCTGGGCCGGTGGGTCCTGGTTCTGGAGCGCGGTGGCCTGCAGGGTGTTGGTGCCGAGCGCGGTGAGCGTGTCGAGCAGCGCGGCCTGGCTGGACGCCGGGATGCCGGTCACCACGACCATGGTGGCGATGCCGACCGCGATGCCCAGCGCGGACAGCACCGCGCGGGCCGGGCGGGTGCGCAGGCCCAGCAGCCCGAGGCCGAGCAGGTCCAGCGGGGCGAGCCGCACCGGCCGGATCATCGGGTCCCCGCCGGCGCCTCGTCGCGGACCAGGCGGCCGTCGCGGATCTCGATCCGGCGGGGCAGGGCGGCCGCGATGTCCCGGTCGTGGGTGATCAGCACGATGGTGGTGCCTTCCTCGTTGAGCCGGCGCAGCAGGGCGAGCACGGTCCGCCCGGTGGCGGTGTCCAGGGCGCCGGTGGGTTCGTCGGCGAGCACCAGCGACGGCCGGTTGACCAGTGCGCGGGCGATGGCGACGCGTTGTTTCTCGCCGCCGGACAGTTCCCGGGGGCGGTGCCCGGCCCGGTGGGCCAGTCCGACCCGGGCCAGGGCGTCGCGGGCCAGTCCCGGTCGCTTCCGGCGGGGGATGCCGGCGTACAGCAGGCCGGTGGCGACGTTGTCGGTGGCGCTGAGACCATCGGCGAGGTGGAACTGCTGGAACACGAAGCCGATCTCGCGGGCCCGCAGCGCGGACAGGTGGCGGTCGCCGAGCTTCGCGACGTCCTGGCCGGACAGGTGCACGGTGCCGGAGGTGGGACGGTCCAGCGTGCCGATGATGTTGAGCAGTGTCGACTTGCCGGAACCGGACGGCCCGACGATCGCCACGAGCTCCCCGGCGGCGATGTCGAGTGTGGCGCCGGCCAGAGCGGCCACCCCGCCGGGGTAGACCATGCCGACGTCGCGCAGGCTGAGGACGCTCACGAGGAGACCACCACGTCGGTGCCCTCGGCGAGCCCGTCGCCCTCGATCTCCACCCAGCCGTCGGCGAACATGCCGGTGCGCACGGCGGTCAGCCCGGCCGGTGTCTGCACGGCGTAGCCGCCCTCGGTGAGCGCGACGAGGGCCTCGATCGGCGCGGCCAGCACGTCTTTCGCGGTCCGGCCGGCGAAGTTCACGTCGACGTCGGCCGCGTCGAGCCCGGCGATGTCCTTCGGTTCGTCGGCGGTGACGGTCACGGTCAGGGTCGGCGGCCCGGTGCCGGCACCGTCCTCACTCGTGGCGAGCTTGCGGCCGACGGACAGGACACGGGCTTTCACCGTACGGTCGTCGGGCAGCGCCACGGTGACCTTCGCGCCGCGTTTGATCGATCCGGCGTCGCTGAGTTCCGCGTTCAGGGTGATCACCTTGCGGGTGGGGGTGACCGCCATCAGGTCGGCGTTCGCGGGCGAGCCGGGTTGCACGGCGACCGAGTCGACCCGGACGGCGCCGCTGAGCACCTCGACGTCCCCGACCGCGATGGTGCCGGTGGCCGGCAATCCGGTGTCGTCCTGCCAGCGCTTGATCGCCGCGACGAGCGAGGCGGTGAGCACGCCTTCGCCGTCGCGGACCCGTACCTGCACCGTGGTGGGTGCGGCGCCGGGCGGCGAGCTGCTCGGGGAGGGGTCGGGTGGGGGTGCGCCGGGCTTGTTCTGCGTGACGTACGAACCCTCCCAGGGCTGGCTGCCGATCGCGTAGCCGAGCGCGGTCAGGTTGTCGGCGATGATCCGGACGTCCCGGCCGACGAGGTTCTTGCCGGAGATCTCCCGGTACATGGGCATCGACCCGTAGAACAGCGTCACCGGCCGGTCGTCCGCCCGGAACAGCTGTTTGCCGCGTTTGATCGTGGCGCCGGCGGCCGGCAGCCAGGTCACCGTCGCGTCGAGGTGCCCGGCCAGCGGTCGCGGCGCGCCGTACCCGATGCTTCCCGCAATTTTCTTCGTGGTGGAGAGGTCCCGCCGTTCCAGCTGTGCGGTGGCGACCGGGGGTGGCCCCTCCGGCTGGGGAGCGCCGGCGGCCCGGTGCCGGGTCACCGCGACCGTGGCACCCGCCCCCAGCGCCGCGACGACGAGGCCCGCGACCAGCCAGCGGAGCGTCCGGCGCCGCCGCGGGGGTGGCTCGGTGATCCTCGGGATGATCTCGGTGGCGGCTTCAGGCGTAGCAGGCATGCCGACGAGACTGACCGGAACTCGTTAGAAAGCTGTCAGGTATCGCCGGGAACGATCTTTCACGTGCGGGGCGGACCTATCATCCCGGTCATGTGTGCACAGGTCCTGGTCGCCGACGACGATCCCCGGCAGGCCGAGGTGGTGCGCCGCTATCTGACCGCGGAGGGCCACGAGGCGGTCGTGGTGCACGACGGGCGGGCCGCGCTGGAGCAGGCCCGCCGGCTGCGCCCCGACCTGGTGGTGCTGGACGTGATGATGCCGGGGCTGGACGGCCTGCACGTGTGCCGCACGCTGCGCGCGGAGTCCGACGTGCTGGTGCTGATGCTGACCGCCCGGACCGGCGAGGACGACCTGCTGCTGGGGCTGGAGCTGGGCGCGGACGACTACCTGACGAAGCCGTACAGTCCGCGGGAGCTGATGGCCCGGGTCCGTACCCTGCTGCGCCGGGCCTCGCGGGGTGCCCCGGAACCGGCGGTGGTGGGGGTGCGGCGGATCGGCCGGATCGGGATCGACGCGGCGCGGCACCTGGTGAGCGTCGACGATGTCCCGGTCGAGTTCACCCGGGGTGAGTTCGCGATCCTGGCCGCCATGGCCGAGCAGCCCGAGCGGGTGTTCACCCGGGCGCAGCTGCTGCACCACACCCGGGGGATCGACCGCAGTTCCACCGAGCGGACCATCGACGTGCACGTGATGAACCTGCGCCGCAAGGTCGAGGCCGATCCGCAGCGGCCCACGCAGCTGCTCACCGTGTTCGGCGTCGGCTACCGGCTCACCGCGGGCGCGGCGTGAGGCGCAACCGGGTGCCGTTGCGGCACAGCCTGGTGACCCGGCTGCTGGTCACGTCGGTGCTGATCGCGGTCGCGGCGATCGCCGCGACCGCCTGGCTGGCCACCACCACGGCCACCCGGGCGATCACCGAGGAGCGGGGCCGGTCGCTGACCGAGGACAAGGGCGTCTACGACATGCTGATCGGGTACGCGGCGACGCACCCGGACTGGTCCGGGGCCCCGGCCCTGATCGAGCAGCGGGCCGCGAAGCTGGGCCGCCGGATCACGCTGATGACCGCGGACCGGGCGGTCATCGCCGACTCGGGGCCCGGCCCCTCGCTGCTGGCCGCCCGGCCGTCGGCGGTGGTGGACCCGGTCGCGCTGGATCTGGGGCTGACCGGGGGCACCGAGCGCATCGATGCCCGCGCGACCGGGCCGTTCCGGCTCGCCACCGCCGACCGTGACCATCTGGACAAGATGGCCTCCGACGCGCTGGTCTGCCTGCAGCGCGGCGGAGTCGCCGTGAAGGTCGAGCGGCTGCCGAGCGGGCGCCCGACCCTGGTGCTGGCCGCGCCCTACACGGACAGCGCCGGCTGTGGGCAGGAGCTGGCCGACGCCGTCACCAAGTCCGAGGACAAGGCGCTGCGGTCGTTGTCCCGGCTGACCACCGACTGTCTCGGGCTGACCGATCAGGGCATGGAGATGACGGTCCGGCCCGACTTCACCACGTACACGACGAAGACCCCGTACGACCGCAAGCTCGTCACGCCGACGACGGCCACCGGCGAACGGGACTCCGCCCGCACCCGGGGCTGTGTGGAGAAGTCGCGCAAGACGCTGCTGCGGTCGTACGTCGCACCGCCCGCACTGCTGTTCGTCACCGACCCGGACACCGGCGCCGACCAGACCACGTTCACGCTGTCCGGCGAGAACCGCACCCGGGTCGTCACGACCACCGGGGCCGTGCTGCTGGCCACGATCCTGGTCACGGTGCTGGCCGGGCGCCGGCTGGTCCGCCCGCTGCGGGCCCTGACCGAGGCCGCCGACCTGCACACGCCCGCCCCGGTGTCGACCCGCGACGAGATCGGCCGGCTGGCCCGGGCGCTCAACGACTCGGCCCAGCGCCGGGAACGGGCCGAGGACCAGCGCCGGGCCATGGTCAGCGACGTGGCGCACGAGCTGCGGACCCCGCTGACCAACATCCGCAGCTGGCTGGAGGCCGCGCAGGACGACCTGGCCCCGACCGACGCGCAGCTGCTCAGCCTGCTGCACGAGGAGGCGGTGCTGCTGCAGCACATCATCGACGACCTGAGCGATCTGGCGGCGGCGGACGCGGGGACGTTGCGGGTGCACCCGGAGCCGACCCCGGTCCGGGACGTGCTTGCCCAGGTCGTCGACAGCCATCTGGCCCCGGCGTACGCGGCCGGGGTGCGGCTGACCATGGAGGTGCACGGCGATCCGGTGCTTTCGGCCGACGCGGTGCGCCTGCGCCAGCTGATCGGCAACCTGCTGTCGAACGCCATCCGGCACACCCCGGCCGGCGGGTCGGTCACCGTCGGTGCTCAGGACGACCGGATCACCGTACGGGACACCGGCATCGGGATCGCCGCGGAGAACCTGCCGAAGGTGTTCGACCGGTTCTGGCGCGCGGACGGCTCCCGCAGCCGGGCGACCGGCGGCAGCGGCCTCGGCCTGTCGATCGCCCGCAAGATCGCCGAGGCGCACGGCGGGACCATCGAGGTGGAGAGTCAGCTGGGCGCGGGCACGGTGTTCACGGTGTGCCTTCCCGGATGAGCCGTTGCATGGCGTCGATCTCGGCGGTCTGCTCGTTGATGACGTGCTTGGCCACGCCGTGCAGGTAGGCGTTGGCGCCACCGGTGTCCAGCAGCGACCGTGCCATCAGCACGGCCCCGCGGTGATGCTCGGTCATCTGCTCCAGGAACAGCGGGCCCGCCGCGGGGAACGCCGCGGTGTCGAGCTGCCGTAGCTGCTCCTCGGTCAGCATGCCGTGATCGGTGTGGGCGCCCGCCTCGGCCCCGGGGAGTCCCCACGCGGTGAGCCACCCGTTCATCTCGTCGATCTCGCGTTGCTGGTCGTGGGCGATGAAGTCGGCGATCAGGCGCAGCCGTTCCGGCACACCCGGCTTGGCGACCAGGGCCCTGCTCATGCGTACGGCCTGCTCGTGGTGCAGGACCATCATCTGCGCGAACAGCACGTCGGTGCCGCGCGGCTGCGAGGCCACCGCCGCCGCCACCGGACGCGGCTCTGTGCTCCCGGGCTCGGCTGCTTCATGGCGGTTGAGGGTCAGGACCGCGGTGGCGGTCACCGCCAGGACGGCGATCGCGGCGTACCGGCGTACCTGCATGGGGTGGTGTCCTCCGGGAGGAACGGCCCGGCGCGGGTGATCGCGCCGGGCCGGCACGGGTGTCAGCTGGGGCGGCCGTTGGCCGTGGTGCGGCCGTCCGGGGTGAGCGGGTTCATCCCGATGACGTCGCGGGGGACCAGGTCGAAGCCCTGCCAGTGCATCGGCATGGGGCTCTGGTCCTCGTCGCGGGGCACGTGGTGGAAGCCGACCCGGACCCACATGACCGGGTCCTTCAGCTTCTCCTTGTCCCGGGCGAAGTCGATGATCGTCTTCTTGGTGGCGCACTGCGGATCGGCGTTGCCGCTCGCGTACTTCTCGCAGGCGTGCTTCTGCGTGAACGTCACGTCCGGGGTGGTCTCCGGGTGGCTCTCGTACTTGTCGTCGGCGCCGGTGACCAGTTCGTACGAGCGCTTGTGCCCGTCGGCGTTCTTGCTCGTGTCACTGACGACGCGCCACCAGCGGCGGTTCACCTTGCTGAACGAGCCCTCCTTGGCGATGGCCGTCCGGGTGGTCTTGAGCTTGGCGGTCATCGAGCCGCGGCCGTCGGGCTTGGTGTCGAACTGCTCGACCTTGTCCTTGCCCGCGCCGCCGAGGTTGAAGTCCACCCGCCAGAACGCGCTGTGGTAGTGCATCGCGGCGTAGTCGCGGGCACCCTTGCCGACCGGCCAGCCCCGGGCGGAGCTGACGTAGTCGTACGGGGAGAGGTCACCGGTCGCGCCGAGCCGGGCCGAGATCTGCCCGTCGTCGTGCAGGCGGTACTCGGTCACGTACTCGTACCAGCCGACCTTGCTGATCGAGCGCAGCACCAGGTCGTGGCCCTGCTTGGAGTACACCTTGTCGCGGCCCTGGTCGTCGTAGTCGTGCGAGCGGTACGCCAGGCCGCTCGGCTCCGCGCTGACGCACAGCACCTTGCGCCGGGTGGGCGAGGCACCGCCGTCGGAGCCGACCCGCGCCGAGCCGCCCTTGCAGTCGTCGCCGGTCAGCGTCTCGAGGTACTCGCCGCCGAAGCCGTAGTCGGTGATGTCGTTGTACTCGGTCTCGCCCGAGTCGTACGGGACGTTGAGCTGGGCCAGCCGCAGCGAGTCGAGGATCTGGACCCGCTGCGGGTAGCGCTTGTAGGAGACCGCGACCTTCTCCAGCACGAGCCCGGCCTGTGCCTGCATGCGCCAGCACAGCTGCCAGGTGGTGCCGTTGGGCAGGGTTTCCTTGACCAGGGTGGAGTTGGTGCACGTCGCGGCGGCGGCGGGTGCCTGGGCCTGAGCGGGGGTCGCGGCGAAGCCGAGCCCGGCCACGACCAGGAGCGCGCCCGCGGCGGCAATGGTGCGATGTGTCATGCGGTGGGTGCCCCTAGGCCAGGCGGGCGACGGTGCGCCCGGAGAGGTCGATGACGATGTCGTTCACGTCGATGAACGTGCCCTCGGCGGTCTGTACGACGAGCTGCAGGCAGCGGTGCTTGCCGCACTGCTTCGTGCCGGTGTCGGCGGGCCGCGCCTGGTACAGGTGCGCGGTGACGCTCAGATCGGCCTTACCGGTCAGATCGCGGCCGGTCGCCGACCGGTACGCGGTCTTCAGCTCGGCGGACAGCGGGTGGGCGAGCAGCAGGTCGAGGGCGCTCGCCACCTCGCGGTCCGCGGCCGGCAGCTGCATACCCGGGGCGGCGTACGACCCGGTGACCTTGCCCGCGCCGAGGTCCACGACCTGTTTGACGAGCTTGTCGGTCTTGTAGTCGTAGAAGTAGACGTCGGCGCCCCGGACCGCGCTCTCCTCGGTCAGCTGGGCCGAGAGGTACTCCGGCCCGGCGGCGCCGGTGACGTCCCGCGCCTGGCGGGCGAGCTGCGGGGTCAGCGCCACCGCGCGCGCCCGGCCGACCTCGTCGCCGGTCAGCGGATCCACGCCGGTCCCGGCGGCGGCCTCCGGCAGCGGGCTCGGGTCGGACACCCGGGCGGTGTCGGCGGCCACCCCGGACGGGGTGCCGGGCGTGGGCGACGGTGCGGCCTGGGCCTGCCAGGAGGCGGCCCCGAAGGCGGTGACCGCGGAGATCGTGGCGATCCCCAGGCCCCAGCCCCATGTTCTGCGACGATCCACGTGCGGTGTCCCCTCTCAACGCGACTTGCATCGATCGGGTCGAGAGTGGCGGTTCGCCTGTGCACTGGCTGTGAAGCCGGACTTCATCGATGTCTAAGCAGGGCCCTGGTCGACGACGGTGAAGGTGGTCATCCCGCTGCCCCGGGTGGGCTCGACGAGGAACGCCGCGAGGTCGTAACTCCAGCGCACGTCGCCGTGGCGGGCGTTGGTGAGGACGTACGTGCCGGCTCCGGCCGCGGTCAGCACGAACGTGCTCTCGGTCAGATCGGAGCAGGATCCGAGCGCCAGCGACGTCGTGCGCACCACCAGGCACTGGCCGGTCGTCGTCAGCTGGTACGCCGTGCCGTGGGAGGCGAGGACGAACTCGAGGGGAGCGACCTTGTCCGACAGTGAGACGGACCCGCCCGTCCCCCGGACCATCTCCCGTTCGGTGCCGGTCAGCCGCAGCGTGATCCGCCGCCGGTCGCTGAGCCCGCCGGTGGCGGCCTCGCTCGTCGCGCTGAACGGCGTGGCCCCGGCCCCGGCCGCGGCCTGCGGTGACCGGGTCCTGGTGCTGAGCCCGATCACGACGGCGACGGTCGCCACGAGGACCACCGCCGCGGCGGCGGCCACCTGGGCGTGGCGCAGCACACCCAGCCACTTCATCGGGGTCCGCTCGCGCCGGGCCGGGGGCTCGACGCTCATCGGGATGGGCACCGGCCGGGGCGCCGGGCGGGGACTGCCCGCCGCGGCCTCCACGATCTCGCGCAGGAACGGGGCGGCCCGGCGGTCCGGAGCCGATCGGTCCGGGACCGGCCGGCCCGGGCCCGAGGGGGCGGTGGCCAGGAGCCGGTCGAGCAGCTCCCGGCTCGTCGGACGGTCCCGGGGGTCCTTCGCCAGGGCCAGCTCCACGAGCCCGCGCAACGGCTCGGCCAGGTCGAACAGCTCCGGCGGCTGGGTGAGGATGCGCATCGCGGTGGCCGGCCCCGAGTCGGCGCCGAACGGGGTGCGCCCGGTGCCCGCGAACGCGACCACCGCCCCCCAGGAGAAGATGTCGGCGGCGGTGCCGACCCGGGAGCTCGCCTCGTGGTCGAAGCGCTCCGGTGCCATGTACGCCAGCGTGCCGACCATCTGGTTGGTCCGGGTCAGGTGGCTGGTGGGTTCGAGCGCCCGCGCGATACCGAAGTCGATGACCTTGATGCCGCCGATGCCGAACAGCACGTTGCCGGGCTTGAGGTCGCGGTGGATCACCCCGGCGCCGTGGATCGCGGAGAGCGCGGTCGCGATGCCCACCGCCACGCTGTGCAGGTTGGTGCGGCTCAGCGGGCCGGGGCGTTTCACCACCTCGTCCAGGCTGGGCCCGTCGATGTACTCGACCACGAGATAGGGCGGATCGTGGTACGGGTCGGCGTCGAGGACCTCGGCGGTGCAGAACGGCGGCACCTGGCGGGCCCGGGTGACCTCGCTGCGGAACCGGCGCCGGAACTGCTCGTCCAGCATCAGGTCGGACCGGACGATCTTGACGGCCACGCGTTCGCCGTCCGGGCCGGTGGCGAGATACACCGTGCCCATGCCGCCCTGCCCGAGACGGCCGATCAGATTGTACGGGCCGACCCGGTCGAGGTCACCGGGCCGGAGGCGGGAGCCCATGTCAGACTCGCGCATCGGGCCTCGCCTTCGGTCGAAGATCACGTCTTTGTGGAGCGAGACGGACCCTACCTCAGGAAAGCGACATCACTGCCGCCCGTAACCCGTTGGAAATAGCTACCGGTGAGTATGGCGCGGCGGTTATTTCTGTTAATTCCGCGTCGTATTCGGGCGGCCCTGCTCACGATGCCTGACGCAGGCCGAAAGAGCTGTCCGCGACAAATTTGTCCGACTCGTCGGGCTTGTCGATGTACAGCTCGGTGCCCCGCCGGTGGATGACATGATCCAGGTAGTTCTTGGACCGCAACCGCACGGTGCCGGCCTTGAGCCCGGCGACCTTGCAGAATGTGGCGTCCAGCCGGAACAGGTCCGAATCGTCCTGCGCGTCGAAACGAAGACGGTAGTCGAAATGGCGCAGGTACTTGTCGTCGTCGTTCCGGAACGAGAAACACGATTCGTCGGCGAGACCCGCGACCACGGTCAATGCGGCCTTGGTGCCGCTCAACGCGGCGAATTCGCCGTCCGCGGTCAGGAAGGTGCGCTGGTCACCGAGCGGGGAGACGAACCACGAGCCGGCGGCGAGCTCGGCCGGGGGAGCACCGGTCGCGGTGGCCGACGCGGTGGCGGAGGCCGGGGCGCTCGCCGTCGCGCTGACCCGGGCCGGCTCGTCGGCACCGCTGCGCCAGATCACGTACGCCAGCACCATGACGGCGATGATCGCCAGGCTGACGCCGGCGGTGACCGCGGGATGCGTCCGGGTCAGCAGTCCCGGCCGGGGCTCCCGCGCGTCGACGCCGCCCCGGCCGTATACGGTGCCGCCGGGCTGCGACGGTCCGGGAGTCTTGTCGATCATTTGGTACGTCCTCTCCTGATACGGCCGGATCGGGAGATTACGCGCCCCGGGCACTCCCGATCCAATCCGTCCCAGCCGGACCGGGGGCAGGCTCGCCCACCGGCGGCCGAGGACCCCGGTGTCGCCGGCGTGGGTGAGCGCGACCATGATCGCGGCGAGCGCGTAGACGACGTGGTGGTCGACGAGGGGGTTGGACGAGCCGCCCGGTTCGCCGGCGGCGGTGTGCTGGGCGAGCGGGAACTCGGCGGTTGTCCCCGACCTGCTGCGTACGCTCGCCGAGCCCGACCTCGCCGGGCTGGACGCGTGGTGGCGTGCCGCCAACTACCTGACCATCGGGCAGATCTACCTGCGCGACAACCCCTTGCTGCGCCGGGAGCTGACCGCCGCGGACATCAAGCCGCGGCCGCTCGGGCGCTGGGGTACCTACAGCGAGGTCTGTCCGCTGGTCAGCCGGGACGAGGCCGGCCTGCTGCGGCTGTTCCAGCAGTTCAGCGCGCCCGGCGGCATCCCGGGCCACGTCTCGGTGACCACCCCCGGCTCGATCCACGAGGGCGGTGAGCTGGGGTACGTGCTGGTCCACGCGATCGGCGCGGTCATGGACAACCCGGATCTGCTCGCGATCGCCGTGGTCGGTGACGGGGAGGCCGAGACCGGGCCGCTGGAGGGCTCCTGGAAGGGCGTTACCTTCATCAACCCGGAGCGCGACGGTGCCGTGCTGCCTCAACGGTGCCAAGATCGCCGGGCCGGTCCCGCTCTCCGGTGTGCGCGACAACCCGGAGCACCTGGCGCTGCTGGAGACGTGGCTGCGGTCGTACCGTCCGGAGGAGCTCTTCGACGAGCACCACCAGCTGGTGCACGGCCGGCCGGACGCCGACCTGTTCCGGGTGCGCGGCTTCATCGAACAGGGCACCACCACGACCCCGTTCGACAGGACCGTGCGCAACAGGGCGTCGCGGTACCACCTGGTGATGGACGCGATCAACGCGCGGGGCCACCGAGCTCAAGGCCGGGTGCGCAGCCCAGCTCGCCCGGCACGCGGACTACGTGGTGGAGCCGGGATTGGTCGCTCACTTCTCGATGAGGCGCCCGTCCGTCTCGTGATACTCGGCTCCGGTCTCCGGGCACACCCAGAGGCCGGCGCCCGCGGCGCGTAATGGATGACCGGCGCGGCCGACCCAGCCGACGCGGCGGGCCGGGACGCCGACGACAAGGGCGAAATCGGGTACGTCCTTGGTGACCACCGCGCCGGCGGCGACCAGCGCCCACCGGCCGATCGTCACCGGGGCGACGCAGACCGCGCGGGCGCCGACCGACGCGCCCTCGTGCACGACCACCGCGACCGCGGTCCAGTCGGCGCCGGACTTGAGCCGCCCGTCCGCGGTGACCGCGCGCGGGAACTCGTCGTTGGTCAGCACCGCGGCCGGGCCGATGAAGACACCGTCGCCGAGCCGGGCCGGTTCGTAGACCAGCGCGTGGTTCTGCAGCTTGACGCGGTCACCGATGACGACACCGGGACCGACGTACGCACCGCGGCCCACGGTGCAGTCACGGCCGAGCGTGGCGTCCTCGCGGATCTGGGCGAGGTGCCAGACCCGGGAGCCCGCGCCGATCGTGGCACGCTCGTCGACATCCGCCGTCGCGGCGATGCCGACGGCCTCCTGAGGGGTTACGGCCTGGGGCATACCGGTCCTTCCGGGCGGGTGCGAAGACCCGGCAAGCGTAGTGCCATCGGGCGCCGATCTATGTCGGACAGCCGACCCAACGGTCCAATGTGACTGAAGGTCGGCGTGCGCGCTGACCGTGCGTCGGGACGGCGGCAACCGAACGTACTGGCTTGCCCTCCCGGCTCCGCCGGAATTCCGTCAGTCCCCTTCCGGTGAGCGCGACAGCATGGGTAGCTTGCCGTCGGGCCCAAGTCCACGGTCCTTCCTCCCGCCCGTTCTGTCCTCCGGCGGCGCTCTCCGATTTCTCCGACGAAACGGATACCTGTGACTACACCGTCCCCCGAACCGATCGGCGTCGCCGTTGTCGGCGCCGGTTACTGGGGCCCCAACCTGGTCCGTAACTTCCAGGCCTCGCCCGCGTTCCACCTCCGCCGGCTCTGCGACCTCGACGTCGACCGGGCGCGGAAGGTCCTCGGTGGATACTCGACCGTCCAGGTGTCGGCCGACCTCGACGAGGTGCTCGCCGACCCCGGGGTCACCGCGATCGCGATCGCCACCCCGGCCGGCACCCACCTGCCGGTCGCCATGGCCGCGCTGCGCGCCGGCAAGCACGTGCTCGTCGAGAAGCCGCTCGCCGCCACCTACGAAGAGGGCCTGCGCCTCGTCGAGGAGGCCGACGCGCGCGGCCTGACGCTGATGTGCGACCACACCTACTGCTACACCCCGGCCGTGCTGCGCATCCGTGAGCTGCTGCGCGACGGCGAGCTGGGCGAGCTGCACTTCCTCGACTCGGTACGGATCAACCTCGGCCTGGTGCAGCGCGACATCGACGTGCTCTGGGACCTGGCGCCGCACGATCTGTCGATCCTGGACTTCGTTCTCCCGCCCGGCGTCCGCCCGGTCGCGGTCGCCGCCTACGGTGCGGACGGGATCGGGGCCGGCCGGGCCTGCGTGGCATACCTGACATTGCGGCTCAACACCGGCGCGATCGCGCACATCCACGTGAACTGGCTGTCGCCGGTCAAGATCCGCACCACGATCTTCGGCGGCTCCAAGCGGACGCTGGTGTGGGACGACCTCAACCCCAGCCAGCGGGTCGCCATCTACGACCGCGGCGTCGACGTGGCCTCGCCGGACGAGCTCGGCGACGAGCAGCGCCGCGACATGCTGGTGTCGTACCGCTCCGGCGACATGGTCGCGCCCGCGCTGACCGAGCGGGAGGCGCTGCGCACCATGGTGGACGAATACGCGCGGGCCATCACCACGGGCACCCCCGCGCTCACCGACGGCCGTTCCGGCCTGCGCGTGCTCGGCATCCTGCAGGCCGCCTCACGCAGCCTCGCCGAGGGCGGCACCATGATCTCCATCGATGAAGGGCACACGGCGTGACGGGCGTACAGATCGAGGGCGCACGCGCCCTCGTCACCGGCGGGGCGGGCACCATCGGCTCGCACGTGGTCGACGAGCTCATCCGGGGCGGGGCCGCGGAGATCGTGGTCCTCGACAACTTCGTGCGGGGGCGCCGGGAGAACCTGGCCTGGGCCACCGCGAACGGGCCGGTGCGGCTGGTCGAGGGCGACATCCGCGACCGGGAGCTGGTCGGGGACGTGACCGCCGGCAAGGACCTGGTCTTCCACCTCGCCGCGATCCGCATCACCCAGTGCGCGGAGGAGCCCCGGCTGGCCAACGAGGTGCTGGTCGACGGCACGTTCAACGTCGTGGAGGCGGCCGCCGCACAGGGCGTCAAGAAGCTCGTCGCGTCGTCGTCGGCGTCGGTGTACGGGCTCGCCGAGGAGTTCCCCACCACGGAACGCCATCACCCGTACAACAACGACACGTTCTACGGCGCGGCGAAGGCGTTCAACGAGGCCACGCTACGCAGCTTCCACAGCATGTCCGGGCTGGACTACGTCGCCCTGCGCTACTTCAACGTGTACGGCCCCCGGATGGACATCTTCGGCCTGTACACCGAGGTGCTGATCCGCTGGATGGAACGCATCGAGAAGGGCGACCCGCCGCTGATCCTCGGCGACGGGCTGCAGACCATGGACTTCGTGCACGTCGCCGACATCGCCCGGGCCAACATCCTCGCGGCCCGCGCGGACGTCACCGACGACGTGTTCAACATCGCCAGCGGCACCGAGACCAGCCTCAAGGAACTCGCGCAGGCGCTGACCCACGTCATGAAGGCCGACCTCGCCCCGGAGCACGGCCCGGCCCGCGCGGTCAATGGCGTCACCCGGCGCCTGGCGAGCACCGGCGCCGCCGCGGACAAGCTCGGCTTCCGGGCCGAGATCGGGCTGCACGAGGGCCTGCAGGGCCTCGTCGAGTGGTGGAGGTCGTCGCGATGAGGAAGATCCCGGTGATGATCCCGATGCTGGGCGAGGAGGAGGCACAGGCCGCGGCCGAGGCGGTCCGCTCCGGCTGGGTCGCCCAGGGCCCCCGCGTGGCCCGGTTCGAGCAGGAGTTCGCGGCGACGGTCGGCGCCGGGCACGGGGTCGCGGTCAGCTCCTGCACCACCGCGCTGCACCTGGCGCTGGTGGTGCTGGGCGCCGGCCCCGGCGACGAGGTGATCGTGCCGTCGCTGTCGTTCATCGCGACCGCCAACGCCGTACGGTACGTCGGGGCGACCCCGGTCTTCGCCGACGTCGACCTCGCCACCGGCAACCTGACCGTCGAGACCGTCGACCAGGTCCGCACCGCCCGCACCCGGGCGGTCATCGCCGTGCACCAGGGTGGCGTGCCGTTCGACACCGCCGCGCTGCGCAAGGCGGCCGAGGGCTGGGACATCGCTCTCGTCGAGGACGCGGCCTGTGCGGCCGGGTCCACCGCGTACGGCCGGCCGGCCGGCGCCGGGGCCTCGATCGCCGCCTGGTCGTTCCACCCCCGGAAGGTCATCACGACCGGTGAGGGCGGCATGATCACCCTCGACGACGCGGACCGGGCCGCCCGCCTGCGCCGGCTGCGCGAGCACGGCATGAACGTCTCCGCCGCCGACCGGCACGCCAGCGCGCAGCCGGTGCTGGAGGCCTACCTGGAGACCGCCTACAACTACCGGATGACCGACATCCAGGCGGCGGTCGGTCTCGTGCAGCTCGGCCGGCTCGCCGGCCTGGTCGCGCAGCGCCGGGAGCTGGCCGCCCGCTACCAGGAGCTGCTCGCCGACATCGACGGCCTGGTCCCGGTCCGCGACCCGGCGTACGGCCAGAGCAACTTCCAGTCGTTCTGGGTGCTGCTGAACCCGGAGTTCGGCACCGGGCGCGACGACGCCCTGACCGAGCTGGCCGCCCAGGGGGTGTCCGCCCGGCGCGGCATCATGGCCTCGCACCTGGAACCCGCCTACGCCGGCGTCACCCACGGCCCGCTCCCGGTGACCGAGCGGCTGACCCACGACTCGCTGATCCTGCCGTTGCACCACGCCCTGACCCGGGACGACCAGGACCACATCGCGGACGTGCTGCGCGGTCTGGGCCGCCGGTGAACGACCTGATCATCGTCGGCGCCGGCGGTTTCGCCCGGGAGACGGCCGCCGCCGCGGTGGCGGCCGGCCGGCGGGTCCTGGGCTTCGCCGACGACGACCCGGCCCTGCACGGCACCGTCCGGTCCGGCCTGCCGATCCTGGGCGGCGTGGCCGAGGTGGTCGGCACGTACGACGCCGCCGTCGTGGTGTGCGTCGGCAACCCCCGTGACTACACCGCCCGCAAGAGGATCGTGGACCGGCTGGGCCTCACCCCGGACCGGTATGCCACGGTCATCCACCCGGCCGCCTCCCTCGGGTCCGGCAGCGTCGTGGGCCCGGGCAGCGTGCTGCTCGCGGGCACGGTGCTCACCGCCGACGTCGTCGTGGGCTCGCACGTCGCGGTCATGCCCCAGGCCGTGCTCACCCACGACGACCGGGTGCTGGACTACGCCACCATCGCCTCCGGGGTCCGCCTCGGCGGCGGTGCCGTCCTCGATACCGGCGCGTACGTCGGGTCCGGTGCCCTCATCCGTGAGGGCGTCACCGTCGGCGCCTGGTCGCTGGTCGGCATGGGCTCGGTGGTGCTGCGCGACATCCCGTCCGGTGAAGTCTGGGCCGGCAACCCGGCCCGTCTGTTGAGGAGTTCGAGCTCATGAACACCATCCCGCTCGTCGACCTGGCCGCCGCGCACGCGGAGGTGGCCGAGGAGGTCGAGACCGGTTTCAAGCGGATCATCGCCGGGACGGCCTTCATCGGCGGGGCCGAGGTGGCCGCGTTCGAGCAGGAGTACGCCGCGTTCTCCGGGCTGCCGCACTGCGTCGGCGTGGCCAACGGCACCGACGCCCTGGAGCTCGCGTTGCGGGCCGTCGGCGTGGGCCCCGGCACCGAGGTGATCCTGCCGGCCAACACGTTCATCGCCACGGCCGAGGCGGTCGCGCGTACCGGCGCCCGGGTGGTGCTGGTCGACTGCGATCCGCGTACCTATCTCATCGATGTCGACGCCGCGCTCGCCGCGATCACCCCCGCCACCCGGGCGATCGCGCCGGTGCACCTGTACGGCCAGATGGCGCCGGTCGAGCTGCTGCGCGCCGGCGCCGGACCCGGTGTGGCCATCGTCGAGGACGCCGCCCAGTGCCAGGGCGCCACCCGGCACGGTCACGGGGCCGGCGCCGGCGGGATCGCCGCCACCAGCTTCTATCCGGGCAAGAACCTGGGTGCCTACGGTGACGCCGGGGCGGTGGTCACCGCCTCGGCGGAGCTGGCCACCACGGTACGGACTCTGGGCAGCCACGGTGGCCTGCGGAAGTACACCCACGACCTGGTCGGCATGAACAGCCGCCTCGACGGGTTGCAGGCCGCGGTGCTCCGGGCGAAGCTGGCCCGCCTGGCCGACGGCAACGAGCGCCGGCGGGCCGCCGCCGCCCGTTACGACGAGCTGCTGGCCGGGCTCGACGTGGTCCGCCCGGTGACCCTCGACGGCAACGTGCACGTGTGGCACATCTACTGCGTCCGGGTGGACCGCCGCGACGAGGTGCTCGCCGAGCTGAACGCCGCGGGCATCGGCGCGGCCATCCACTATCCGGTGCCGGTGCACCGTACGGGGGCGTTCGCCGCTCTGGGCGGGTCGTTCCCGAACGCCGAGGCCGTCGCACCGCGGATCCTGTCCCTGCCGATCTATCCGCAGATCACCCCGGAGCAGCAGGCCCGGGTGGTGTCGACCCTGGCCGCGGCGCTGCGATGACCACGGACCCGGGTCAGCCGCGGACGGCGGTGACCGACTTGATCAGGCCGCCGAAGCGTTCATACCAGAGGCGCGAACCCGGGAAGTAGGCACGCATGTCGGTGATCGACAACAGCTCGACCGAGGCGGCGTTCGCGATCGCCTCGGGCAGGTTGCCGGCCCGGCCCGGGCTCAGCGGCCAGCGCCGGGTCACCTCGGCGCGGGCCCGCAGCGGCAGGAACTGCATGCCGGGGAACACCCAGTGCGGTTCCACCGGGAAGTAGCGGTACGGCGTCTGCACCCAGTGCCGGTCGGCCGAGCGGTGCACGACGTCGGCGAAGCGGCGGCGGGGCTCGTGGCCGCCGACGTGCTCGATCACCGAGTTCGACACGACCAGGTCGAACCGGCGTGACCGCAGGGCCGCCGGCGGGTCGCAGGCATCGCCGGTGAACGTCTCGAACCCCGGTTCGTCGAACGGCAGGAGGTTGAGGATCGTGACGGACGCCGGACGCACCGGGAAGCCGAGCCAGAACGGTGGCTCCCCACCGAGATCGAGCACGTGCATGGCGGCCAGGTCCGGGAACGCGGCGACGAGCTCCGCCGCCCGCCGGGACCGGAAACGGCGTGCTCCGGCCAGTCGTCCCCGCAGTTCGCGCCCGATAGCCATGATGCCTCCCGCACACGACGATAGCGCCCGGCGTTCGGATGACCAGATCGGACAGAACAGCTGTCCAGCCGGGACGGTCGCCGTCGGTAGCGTGGGATCCGCGACCGGACGATGGGGGACCACGTGTATGTGACGCTGCGCGACCGCCCGGGATCCGGCTCCCCGGGCCGGGACGTCGTCCGGCGGGTCTCCTCGACCGTCGTGCTGCTCGGCATCGTCAGCCTGCTCACCGACGTGTCGTCGGAGATGGTGGCGTCGGTGCTCCCGCTGTATCTGACCGCGGCCGTCGGGCTCAGCCCGATCGCGTACGGCTTCCTCGACGGGATCTACCAGGGGGTCAGCGCGTTCGTCCGGATCGCCGGCGGCTATGCCGGCGACCGCGGCGGGCAACCCAAATGGATCGCGGTCGTGGGGTACGCCGCGTCCGCGCTGAGCCGCGTCGCGATGCTCCCCGCCGCCGGGTTCGCCGCGATCACCGCCGTGGTGACCGCCGACCGGCTCGGCAAGGGCCTGCGCACCGCACCACGCGACGCGCTGATCGCCGAGGCGTCGGAGCCCAGCGCGCTGGGCCGCTCGTTCGGCGTGCACCGGGCGCTGGACACGTTCGGCGCCGCGATCGGCCCGCTGGTGGCGTTCGCGCTGCTGGCCTCGGTGCCGGGCAGCTACGACTCGATCTTCGTGGTGTCGTTCGCGTTCGCCCTCGTCGGCCTCGCCGTGCTGGTGCTGTTCGTGCCGAACCTGCGCACCGCCACCGGTGCCGCGCGGATCGGGCTGCGCCGGGCCATGCGCGCGGTGGCCGGCCGCCCGCTGCGCCGGCCGCTGGCCGCCGCCGGGCTGCTCGGCCTGCTGACCGTCGGCGACGGTTTCCTCTACCTGACGTTGCAGCAACGCGACGACATCGCGGCCGGTTACTTCCCGCTGCTGTACGTCGGGACCAACGTCGCGTACCTGGCCCTCGCGATCCCGCTGGGCCGCCTCGCCGACCGGGTGGGCCGCGCCCGGGTGCTGATCGCCGGGCACGGCGCGCTGTTCGCCTGCTACCTGCTCGCGGCGCTGCCGGTCGGCGGGATCGGGTTGACGATCGGTGTCCTGCTGCTGCTCGGGGTCTTCTACGCGGCCACCGACGGGGTGCTGCCCGCACTGATCAGCCGGCTCGTCCCGGCGCCGGCCCGGGGCAGCGGCATCGCGGCCGTCCAGACCGTGGTGGTGCTGGCCCGGTTCGCGTCCTCGGTGCTGTTCGGTGTGCTGTGGAGCGTGCAGGGGCCGGGACAGTCGCTGCTGCTGTTCGCGGCACTGCTGGTCGCGGCGGTGCCGGCGGCGGCCTGGCTGCTGAAGGGCGTGGGATGACGCCCCGGATCCGGCTCGCCTCGTTCGGCACGGTGGTGCTGCTCGCCGTGCTCGGCGCCGGTGGCTACGTCTGGCGGGTCCGGGCGGAACAGGCCCGGACGCTGCGCGACGCGCCGGTCGTCCCGACGCGCGACGACCTCGCCGCCGTCCGCGACGTGCCGCACCTGGTCTTCCGCAGCACCGCACTGGGTGAGGGCTACGGCAAGGTCGCGGCGGCACCGCTGAGCGACCCCGACGGCCCGCGGGCCTTCACCCCGGCGGCCTGCGAGCGGGTGTACGCGACCACGAGCGACGCGGTGTGCCTGACCGCCCAGCGCGGCCTGGTGACGACGTACCGGGCGCAGCTGCTCGACGCGTCGTGGGCGCGGGTCCGGGAGATGCCGCTGACCGGGATCCCGAGCCGCACCCGGCTGTCGCGCGACGGCGGGTACATCGCCACCACGACGTTCGTGTTCGGGGATTCGTACGCGAACCCGGGCCAGTTCTCGACGCGGACCGTCATCACCGGCACGGACGGCGCGGTCCTCGGCGACCTGGAGACGTTCCGGCTGATCGTCGACGGGCGCCCGGTGACCGCCGCCGACCGCAACTTCTGGGGCGTGACATTCGCCGGGGGAGACCGCTTCTACGCCACGGCGGCGTCCGGCGGGCGCACGTGGCTGGTCGAGGGCAGCCTCTCCCGGCGCACGGCCACCGCGCTGCACGGCGACGTCGAGTGCCCGTCGCTGTCGCCGGACGGGACCCGCGTCGCGTACAAGAAGCACGGCGACCTCCCGGCCGGGCAATGGCGCCTGGCCGTGCTCGACCTGCGGACCGGGACGCAGACCGTGCTGGCCGAGACCCGCAGCGTCGACGACCAGGCCGAATGGCTCGACGACCGGACCGTGCTCTACGGCCTCGCCCGGGACACCGCGGGCACCGCCACCAGCGACATCTGGCGGGTGCCGGCGGATGGTTCCGGCACCCCCCAGGTGCTCGTCCACGACGCGTGGTCACCCGCGGTCCTGCGCTGACGAAAGGAAGACCGATGACGCAACGACTCGACGGGTCGCGCGGCGACCTGCTCGTCTACGTCGCGAGCACCAGGTACGACGGCCCGGCCGGCACCGACCGGCACATCGCCGACGAGCTGTCCCGGATCACCCCGGTGCTGTACGTCGACCCGCCGGTGTCCGCGCTGACCCGGCTGCGCAACGCGGAACTCGCCCAGTCGTGGAACCTGCCACCGCTGGAGGTGCTGCGCCCCGGCCTGGCCCGGCTCGCCCCACGGGTCACCCCGGGCATGTACCGGCCCGGAACCCACCACCTGGTGCCGCCGCTCATGCGCCGGGCCATCCGCCGGGCCGTCGACCGCCTGCACAGCGAACCGGGTACGCCGGTGGCCGCGCTGGTCAGCACCCGGGTGGAGAACCTGCTCGGGGCGGTGCCGGCCCGGCGTACCCTCTTCTACGCCGCCGACGACCTCGTGGCCGGCGCCGACCTGCTCGGCATCCCCCGCGACCGGCTCGTCGCCCAGGAGGCGGCCGTGCTGCGCCGGGCCCAGGCGGTCGCGGCGGTGTCGTCGCCGCTGGGGGAGCGGTACACCGGGATGGGCTACCCGGCGACGGTGGTGCCCACCGGCTGCATGCCCCAGGCCTATGCCGGGGTCGAGACCGCGCCGGTCCCCGAGGACACCCCGCTGACCCGGCCGGTCGCCGGGTTCGTCGGCTACGTCAACGACCGCATCGACCTGGGCCTGCTGGAAGCGGTCGCGGACCGGGGCTGCACACTGCTGATCGTCGGCGCGGTGGCGGCCGGATACCAGTCGCAGCGGTTCACCGCGCTGGCCAGCCGGCCCAACGTGCACCACGTCGGCCCGAAGGCGTTCTCCGACCTGCCCGGATACCTGCGGGTCATCGACGTGGGGCTGACCCCGTACGCGGACACCGGGTTCAACCGGTCGAGCTTCCCGCTCAAGACCCTGGAATACCTCGCCGCCGGGCGGGACGTGGTGTCCACGCCGCTACCGGCCAACGAGTGGCTCGGCACCGATCTCATCACCGAGGCGGCCGGGCCCGTCGCGTACGCGGAAGCGGTCTGCCAGGCCCTGAACCGTCCCCGGACCGCCGAGATCGCCGCTCGCCGGCGGGCCTTCGCCGCCCGGCACAGCTGGGCGCACCGCGCCGGCGCCCTCGCCCGCCTGGCCTTCCTCCCTGGAGCGACCGCATGAGAGTCCTCGTCTTCCCGCACTCGCTGGAGATCGGCGGCAGCCAGATCAACGCCATCGAACTCGCCGGGGCGGTCCGCGACCTCGGCCACGAGGTGGCGGTGATCGGTGGCCCCGGCCCGCTGGTGGACCTGATCGCTCAGACCGGCCTCGAACACATCCCGCTGGCCCCCTACCACCGCAGGCCCGCCCCCTCGCTGGTCCGCCAGCTGCGGGCGCTCGTCCGGGAACGCTCCCTCGACGTCGTGCACGGCTACGAGTGGCCGCCGGCCATGGAAGCGGCCATGTCCGGTACGACCGCGGTCTGCACCATCATGTCGATGGCGGTGGCCCCGTTCCTGCCGGACTCCATGCCGCTGGTCGTCGGCACCGAGGCGCTGCGGCAGCACAGCGCGGCCCGCCGCCGGGGTGCCGTCCACCTCATCGAACCCCCGGTCGACGTGCACGCGAACGCCCCCGGTTTCCCGGTGGAGGAATTCCGCCGCACCCATGGCCTGGACGCTTCGATGGTGGACATCGCGGTGGTCAGCCGCCTGGTCCCGGAGCTGAAACTCGAGGGGGTCCTGGTCGCCATCGACGTGATCGGGGAGCTCGCCCGGACCCGGCCGGTCCGCCTGACCGTGGTCGGCGACGGCACCGCCCGGGCCGAGGTCGAACAGCGGGCCGCGGCGGCCAACGCCCGCGCCGGCCGTCGCGCGGTCGTGCTGACCGGCGAGCTCCGGGACCCCCGGGCCGCCTACGCGGCGGCGGACATCATGCTCGGCATGGGCAGTTCGGCGTTGCGCGCACTGTCGTTCGGGCGGCCGCTGGTGGTGCAGGGCGAGCGGGGATTCTGGGAACTGCTCACCCCGGACACCGTGGACCTGTTCCTGCAGCAGGGTTTTTACGGCCTCGGCGACGGCACGGGCGCGGCGGACCGGCTGACCGGGCACCTGGTCCGGTTGCTCGACGACGCTTCGCTGCGGGAGAAAATCGGCCGGTTCGGCCGGGACCTGGCGGTGGAACGCTTCAGCCTGGACCGGGCCGCGCGTACCCAGGTGGGCATCTACGAACAGGCCCTGGCCGGCCGGGGACTCCGCCCGGCGGAGGCGGCCCGATCGGCCGCCGGGCTGCTCGGTTACAAGGTCAACCGCAAGTGGGAAGCGGTCCGCGGCACCCAGCGCCGGGACGACTTCAATGCCGCCACCCTGGCCGGGCAGGCCCTGAAGCGCTGACACTTTGCTTCGAGTTCGAAGCGTGCTACGTTCTCCATGTGCTTCGAGATCGAAGCACATGGAGAACGGCCCGAAGCCAGGAGAAACCCGATGATTCCCGACGACGACCCGTCGCGCGCGCTGACCGTGGCGACGCCCGGCGATCCCGCGACACCGTTCGTGTCCCTGGTCGGCAACACGTACGCCATGCTGATCACCGGCGAGCAGACGAACGGGCAGTACTGCCTCATCGAGATGCGGGTGCCCGACGGTGGCGGCCCGCCCCCGCACCGGCACGACTTCGAGGAGATGTTCACCGTCCTCGAGGGAGAGCTCGAGTTCACGTTCCGCGGCGAGAAGCACCTCGTGCGGGCCGGCTCCACGGTCAACATCCCGGCCAACGCACCGCACAACTTCCGCAACGTCTCCGGGGCACCGGCCCGCATGCTGTGCATGTGCACCCCCGCCGGCCAGGACGAATACTTCCTGCGGATCGGCACCCCGGTCACCGGCTGGGACGCCCCGGCGCCCCGGTTGACGGCCGACGAGCAGGCCGCCCAGCGCGCCCGGGCCGCCGACCTGGCCGCGACGTACCGCAGCGAGTTCCTCTGACCTCAGCCGCTGTAGACCTTCTCGTAGCGCCCGCAGTACATGCCGACACCGTCCGGGTGGGCGCCGCCGAGGCCCTCGAAGGCGTGGCCGGACGGGCAGGAGTGCCGCCACAGCTCCCGCCCGAGGTGCAGGTCGACGGCGTAGATGCCGTCGGGTCCCGGGAACGCGAGGACACTGCCCCAGCGGACGGCCTTGAGCGTGCCCGCCGTGCCGTCGACCCGGTCGAGATCCTTGGTCCACAACCCGGTCCGGGGGCTGCCGACGGTGGTCGCGATCAGCCGCCATCGGCGGTCGGCGGGGATCCAGGCGGCCACGGTCAGCACGGCGGCGGTGTCCGGCGAGGTGACCCAGAACCGGCTGTCGAACGTCCATCGGGCGTCGCCCGGGAAGGTGATCTCGCCGGTGCGCCGGCCCTCGAGGTACACGGTCGCGGCGCGACAGCCGGTGCCGGTCTTCTTGACGAGTGCCAGCACCACGCGGTTGTCGTCGTTGCCGTGCCGCACCCCGCACTCCGCCGGGATGGGGCGGTCCCGATCGTCGAGCGTGACGCCGAGCGCCTCGGCATGACGAACGGCGCCGAGGTGCTGCTGCTCCCGCCATCGGTCGCGCACGACGGGGAAACCGAGCAGGGAGATCAGCGCGACGAGGACCGTGATCCCCGCAGCCCTGCGCCGCAGCCGTCCCGGGCGGCGGGGGACCGGTGACGCCGGCACCGCGATGACGGTCGCCGCCACCCGGCCGGCGCCCACCCGACCGGCGGCCGCCGGCCCGGTGGTGCGGCCCCGTTCCCGCTCGCGGAGGTGATCACGTTCGGCCCGGGCCGCGTCGTGGGTGAGGGCCGCCAGCGCCAGCCGCGCGGTCCGCGCGTGCTCGTGGTCCGGGATACCGGCCGTGACCCTGGTGGCGAGGATGAGGCGCAGCCACCAGGTCGGCATGTCACGCTGGGCACCGGCGTGCGCGTGCGGGACCTTCAGCGCGGCCGCGTCCAGAATCATCATGAGCAGCTGCGCGACGACCGCCGGCCGCCCGGGGTGCGCCCGCCTCGGCAGCTCGTCGACGGCGGCCATGGTGACCGGCACGAGGTCGTCCCAGCGCTCGGCGGCGGTGAGCAGGACCGCACACGCCTTCCCCGGACCGCAGGGGTGCGTGGCGTCCCGGCAGTTGTGCCGCGCCACCGTCCGGAGCACGTTGTGCTGGAACAGCTGCGTCACCGAGGCGAGGGCCGCGCTGTCACCCTCGGCCGCGCGCAGCGCCAGCTCGGTGAGGTGCCCGACCGAGACCTCCCGGCCCTGGAAGCACGCGGGCAGATGCGGTGCGAAGGTGGCGATGAACGTCCCCACCGCGGCCTCCGCCGAGGCGGTGTCGTCCGGGGCGCGGCGCAGGATCGTCCGCTCCAGGTTCCGGTCGTGGACGTCGTGACTGATCCACTCGTACAGGGCGGCCCGGGACTCGTCGGACCGGAACAGGGCGACCGCCTCGTCGCGGCGCCGGGCCATCGCCTCGGCCAGGTGGGTGGGCGTGGCCCGGTCCTCGCGGGCGAACTGGAACGGCGGGAACCGGGCGGCGAAGAATTTCGGGGTACGCGTCATCGCCGCCGCCGGGTGCTCCGGTACGGGACCGCCGGGCAGCGCCGCCGGCCGGTTCGCCGACCGGGCCACCAGCAGCGGCGTCTGCACCCCCGCGGCAAAATACGAGGGGGTCTGCCGGGTGGCCCGGCGGACCGCGTCGGAGGCGTACCGGTGCAGTTCGCCGGACTCGACCCAGCCGTCCCGGTCCAGGTCGGCCGCGCCGGTCCGCAGGCCCTCGATCACCACCTCGGTGAACACCGACGGGCGCGGCTCGTCGACGACCACGGATTCGCCCTCGTACGCCAGCTCGTACTCGTTGCAGGCGGTCAGGCACACGTACCCCCGGGAGATCTCACCGTCCAGCGGACGCGGTGACGTCTTCGCGAAGCCCCGGGCGAACGCGCCGCTGTAACAGCAGTCGAGCATGAGCAACCGGCCCCCGGCCGCGGTGCGCTCAAGGCATTCGGTGACGAAGGAGGCCGCGATCGCGGTGCCGGCCGGGCGCTGCGCCCACGTCGTCGTCGTGGCGAAGTACAACCGGCCGTGGATGTCCTGCAGGCCATGGCAGGAGAAGTAGACCAGCACCATGTCGTCCGGTGCGCGGTCGGCCGTCAGCTCGTCGAGCATCCGCCGCACCTCGTGATCGGCGGTGTTCTCCATCACGGTCACCTCGAACCCGCCGACCGCCGGGTCCCGGAGCACCGCGGCGAGGCCCCGGACGTCCTGCTCCGGGGAACGCAACTGCTCGAAGTACGGGTCCTCGTAGTCGCCGGCCGCCACCAGCAGGGCATAACGCCCCACCCTAGGCCTCGTCGACGGTCAGGACGGGCGCCCGGTCGTCGCGCCCGGCTCGGGCGAGGAACCCGTCGAGCGCCGCGGTGGTGTCGCGAGGTGAGGCGCCGTCGATGATCAGGGTGTCGTCGCCCAGCCGGAGCTCGATGCGGCGCCCACCCGCCCGGCGGACCGCGGCGACCAGGACCTGCGACATCGCCCGCAGGCCACCCGCGGAGACGAGCCCGGTGACCGCCACGGAGACCAGCGGCCCGGCGGCGCTCTTGGCGGACGGCTCGGTGCCGGCCCGCACCGGCACGCATGGCACCCCGGCCCGCGCCAGGTCAGCAAGGATCGAGCCGAGCAGCGCGGACTCACGGGTGGAGATAATCAGGTCACGCACAGTCATGAGGTCTCTCTGGTCAAGCGAGGTGAGGGCAGGTGCAACGATGGTCGGCTCCTACGCAGCGTCACAACGGTCTATCCAAGATCTGACAACCGACCCGCCACAATTGACACCATCGATCACCCACCGTGACCCCCACCTCTCCGTGGAGCCGAGCGAACTGACCATCGGCCGGGTCCGGCCGGCGGACGTCTTGGGCGCGGTGTGGGGAGGAACTCAGCCGACCGATCGCAGGCTGCGCAGGGAATCCCGGGAGCGGTATACCAGGGCGGCCATCACCGTGACGCCGATCAGGCCCATGACCGCGACCGCGAGCAGGTCGATGTGCAGGGCCCGGCCGGCGAGGTAGGCGAGGGCCGCCGCCAGTGCTCCGCCCAGGGCCGGGACCGCCAGGCGGCCGAGGAAGGCTGCCGCGGTGATGCCGGTACGGCGGAGTTCGTACAGGTAGATGGGCAGGACCACCAGCAGGCCGACGGCGAACTGGGCCGCCGCCGCCCCGGCCGAACCTCCCGAGTGGGCTCCCGCGTAGACCGCCGGGATCAGGACGAGCAGCCAGAGGACCTGGACGGTGAAGACCACGCGGGTGTCGGCGAGGACCACGAAATAGTCGTAGACCAGCTCGAAGACGATGCGCAGGGAGCCGAGCAGGGCCAGCCAGGGCAGGACCTGCGCGGCCGGGGCCCAGACCGTTCCGTACACGATGCGGATGAGGGGTTCGGCGGCGACCGCCAGCAGGACGCAGACCGGGACGGTGACCGACGCCAGCAGGCCCGCCGTGGACAGGAACGTGGTGCGCATGGCCGCCGGGTCGCCCTGGAGGCGGGCGAGGGCGGCCGGGGCGACCTGGCGGACCGGTTGGGAGAACATGGTGACCGGCCAGTTGGAGAGGTTGACCGCGAGGACGTAGAAGCCCAGCGGGACGGGTCCGAGCACCGCTCCGACGATGAGGCGGTCGAGGTTGGCGACCGCGAAGACCACGATGCTGGAGCCGGCCAGCGGCAGGCCGAAGCGGAGCAGGGCGCGGGCCGTGCCGTGGTCGAAGCCGGGGCGCAGGCCGGCCGGGGCGAACGCCGCGAGCAGGATGCCGCCGGCCACCGCGCCGGTGAGCTGGCCGACGGCCAGGCTCATGGCGCCGAGGCCGCCGAGGGCGCAGGTGATCGAGATGGCCGAGCCGAGCCAGGTGGTGACCTGGTCGGCGATCATTTTGCGGCCCTGCCGGAACTGCCGTTGCAACAGGGCCGCGGGGGCGGCCACGGCGCCGTTCACCAGGACACACAGGGCGAGGACGCGGACGACCGGAGTGGCCCCCGGGTCCCCCATCAGCTGGGCGAACGCGGGGGCGCCGAGGTAGCAGGCCGCGTACACGACGATGCTGGCGAGGATCGAGATGGTCGTGACCGTCGGCACGATCGCGCGGGGCTCGCCGGGCCAGCGCACGATGGCGAGGCTGACGCCGAGCTCGTTGAAGCTGAGCACGGCGAGCAGCGCGACCATCGCCACGGCGAAGGTGCCGAACTCGGCCGGCCCGAGGATCCGGGCCAGGGCGATGCCGATCGCCAGGGTCCCGAACCGGGCGAGTGCTGTGCTGGCGAAACTCCAGCCCAGCGCCCGCCCCGCGCGGGCGGCCAGCGGCTTGTCGTCGACCGTCGGTGACATCGCGTCCTGATTCTCTAGGCGGGCTGGAAGTACACGTCGACCCAGAAGTTGTGGTTGGTCGGCGATCCGGGGAAGTCGTTCGTGCCGTAGCCGTACATGCCGCCGCCCTGGGGCACCCGCAGCGGCGCCGCGACCACACCCGCGGCCGCGAAATCGTTGGTGGTGACCGCGTAGCGGCCGGCCGCCGTGTGATAGCTCACCACGTAGGTCTGCCCGGCGGTCACCGTCAGGGGTGTCGGGAAGCGGACCGTCTGCCAGCCGGACGCGGTCTCCTGGGTGAACGGCGCCGAGCCGAGCGGACTGCCGTCGGCCGTCCACAATGAACCGGTGTGGGTGCCGATGTTGCCGGAGTCCTTGTAGAAGCGCATTCCGGTGATGGTGCCGTCGACGTCCGGGATGAACTTCATGCCCACGTTGATCGGGGCGTCGTCGTCACTGCCGGCGGTGGCCGGGGTGGCGGACGGCCCGAACACGGTGGCGCCGGTCGGTGGGCCGCCCGGTGCCGGGTCCGGTGCCGGGGAGGGCAGGAACAGCGGATCCACCCAGTAGTTCGCCGCGCCGTACGAGGCGGTCGGGAACCCGCTCGAACCGTACCGGTAGACGCCGTTCTCGCCGCCCGGTGCCCGCAGCGGCCCGTTGGTCCAGGGGGCCGGGAAGAAGTTCGACGTGTACGCGTACCCGCCGTTGGGGGCGAAGTACGAGAGCACATAGCTCCCGCCGGCCTCGACGTCGACCGGGGTGTCGAACGCCGCGGTCTGCCAGCCGTTGCCGGAGCCGGGCCCGAACGTGACCTGCCGCATGACGTCGCCGCCCGCGGACCAGAGCGTGCCGGTGTGGGTGCCGGTGTTGCCGGGGCCCTGGTAGTACCGCAGGCCGATGATCTTGCCACCGGTGAGCGGGACGAACCGCACGCCCACCTCCACCGGCGAGGCGTCGTCACCGCTGGCCACCTCCGGCACCGCGTCGGTCGCGAAGAGCTTCTGCACCGACGCGTTCAGGTCGATGGTGAACGTCCACCCGATCGGTTCCTCGGTGGTGATGCCGTTGGTGTCGGTCGCGGTGACCGTGGCGTGGTACGTGGTCGCCGCGGTGAACGGCGCCGCCGGGGTGAACGTGGCGGTCTTGCCCGGCGCGCTGTATGCCACGGTCCCGGCGACCGGGTTGCCGGCCGCGTCCTCGACCTGGAACGAGATGGTCGACGCGACGATCGACTTGGTGAACACCACCGACGGGTGGACCGCCGGGGCCACCCCGCTCGCGTTGTCGAGCGGCGTGGTCACCACCGGGGACGGCGGCGCGTTCTCGCTGGAGATGAACTGCACGTCGACGTAGTAGTTGCTGCCGGCGTACGTACGGGTGGGGAAGCCGGCCCCGTACCCGAAGACGCTGTTGCCCCCGGCCGACGCGGAGCGCGGTGCCCTGAGCGGTGCCGCGTTCCAGTCGGTGAGGCTGAACGCCAGGGCGTCGGCCGCGTAGTGGCCGACCGGCGCGTAGTACGACGCGATGTACGTCGTGTCCGGCTGCACCTCGTAGGGCCGGGAGAACTTGAGCGTCTGCCAGCCCGCCGAGCTCTCGCCGGTGAACGTGCCGGTGATCAGGCGGTTGCCGTCGGCCGACCAGAGGCTGCCGGTGTGCGTGCCGGTGTTCCCGGCGCCCTTGTAGAAGCGCACCGCCGTGACGAAGCCCGGCACGTCGGGTACGAACTTGACGCCGAGTTCCAGCGCGGTGCCGTCGCTCGCCGAGGTGTTGGCCGGGATCCGCTCGCCGAACAACGTGTTCTTGCCGGTCAGCGTGAACTGCCGGGTGGCCGGGCTGCCCAGGTTGACGCTGTCGTCGATGGCCCGGGCCCGGATCACCTGCGCGCTGAGGCCGGAGGTGTGGAACGAGTAGGACCACGCGGTGGTGCCGGTTGCCGGGTGCCAGGTGGCGCCCGCGTCGGTGGAGACCTCGACGCCGGCGACCCGGCCACCGACGTCGGCCGCCGTGCCGGAGACGGTCACCTTGGCGCCGTTGGCCACGGTGGTGGTGGCGGCCGGGGACGTGATGGCGATCGTCGGGGCGGTCGTGTCGGCCGAGGGGACCGCCGCGTGCATCCCGGTCATCAGGGTGTCCGGTTGCACGTTCATGTCGGCGAACAGGTTGATGGTGGCCTGCTGCATGCGGACGTCGACGGGGGAGACCGCGCCGTCGTGGTACGTGTCCAGGCCCCACGCCCACTGGATGGTGCCGGCCGAGAACACCAGCGCGTTGCTGGGCGCCCGGTACAGCGTCATGGAGTGGGTGGTGGTGCCCGCCGCGACCTGCTTGCCGAAGTCGAGCAGGTACTCCGGGGTGGGCCCGGTGGTGGTGGACAGCCGGATCAGCCCGGCCGGCCGGAAACCGTTGTCGAGGTCCTCGTTCGACTCGTACCCGACGGTGTGCGGTGCGAGCGTCGCGATCCCGGACGTCAGGTCGGCGACCGTGGTGTCCCGCCACAGCCGGTACTTGCCCTGCGCCGCGGGCACGGTCATCGGCAGGTCGGTCGAGTTCGCCATGTACGCCGTACCGATGAGCGCGTTCTCGGGCTGCCCGCCACCGTTGGCCGGTGGGCTGAACCGGGGATCACGCCACGTCCCGGTCCACTCGTCGGTGGGGTCGAGCGTGTCGGTCTCCGCCCAGGTCTCCTTGTAACAGACCAGGGTCCGGTACGCCGTGCTGGTCCCGGCCGTGCTCGGCTCCCAGCGGGTCCGCCAGTAGACGTCGTTGCCGCTGAAGAACGCCAGGTGCACCCCGGCGTCGCGGGCGGCCTCGACGTTAGCGCGGTGCGGCGCCGACCAGTACTCGTCGTGACCGTTGGCGATGAAGACCTTGTGGTTCTTGATGAGCTGCCCGCGCCGGTCGCTGTCGACATCGGTCGTGTAACTGACGTCGTAGCCGTTGCGCTCCAGGAACCTCAGCATCGGGTACTCGGCGCTGAACAGGAAGTCGCGGCCCTCCATGGCGCCGCGGGTGGCGAACGGGCGGTTGTAGCTCAGTTTGTACGCCCGGCCGTTCTCGCCGCCCTCGTAGAAGTCGGCGCCGCCGTACAGGTTGTAGGCCTGCCAGGTGGCGTCCGAGGTCTGGAAGAACAGGTCCGAGGTGCCGGTGTCGTTGCGCACGACGAACGTGATGTGGCTGGCGCCGCCGGTGTCCGGGCGGGTCAGCTTGGCGATGTAGATGCCGGACACCTGGTTCGCCGGCACCGTCCACGATGCCGAGACGCCCCACGCGCCGCAGTCGTAGATGCTGGTGGTGGCGTTGGTGGCGCAGGGGCCCTGGTTGTTCGACACCGGCACGTTCGGGGTCAGCGTCGTGATGCTGCGCGCCCCGTCACCCCCGTACCAGCCGAGCCGGAACACCTGCACGGTGAACGCGGTGGCGTCAGTTCTGATCTTGAAGTTGATCGGCGACCCGGCGTTCACGCTGATGTCGTTCGCGAAGCCCTGGATCGTGTCGTCGCCGGCGCCCAGGATGTCCCAGTCCTCCGCCGGCGAGCCGTCCTTGCTGTTCTCGCAGACGATCGGGTTCAGCACCGGTGCGCACGGATCGGTCGTCACGGCCGCACCCGCCGCGGCCGGGATCGACGCCACGGCCGCGACCAGGCTGAGCAGGCACAGCCTGGAAAGTATTCTCCGGGTCAACAATTTCGGTATCCCCATGTCAGCTCCCCCACTCGGTCGATCCCCAAGTGAAGGTAAGCCCGGTGAACACCCGCGGTGCTCCGCCATTCGGGCCGTTCTCAGCGCGCTGCGGTCCATTGTCGGCAATTGGTCAGATCAACAGTGAGCGCCCTCGATATTTACCATTGTCATTCATTGCGAGAGGCGCGAGGACAATGTGGTACGCACCACGCGAGCCGGGTGGGTCAGCCGCCAGACCGTGCCGGTGAGACCGATCATCAGGCCCACGACCATGGTGTACGTGCTGAAACTGAGCGAATCGAAGAAGGCCGCCACCACCAGGGCGATGATCTGTGCGGCGATCAGAGCCGCGCACAAGTGACGATCTTCCGTGCTCGTGGAGCGGCGCAGTGAAATGAGCGCGAGAGAGATCGCGGTCAGGTGCAGCAGGGCGAGCACCGTCACCCCGACAATGCCGGTGCTCAGCGCCTGAGCCAGCCACTGATTGTCCAGGAATTGGTACTGCGGAGAGATCCAGGTGCCCGTGCCCCGGCCGAACCAGGGGCGTTGGGAGAAGTAGTAGCCCACCATTTCGTACCGTTTCGTGCGGGCGGTGATGCTCGAATCCTCACCGGCATTCGCGAAGAGATCGACCAGGGTGTTGGTGAGCGACGGCCGCACCACCATCAGGCCGGCCACGAGGGCCGCGCCGACCGCCGCCATGTTGTAGCGCATCCGCCAGCTCCACACCGGGACCATCACCAGCAGCGCCAGCCCGACCGCGACGAAACCGGTGCGCGAGACGGTCGCCGGGATCGCCCCCGCGATGAGCACCGCCGCCACGATGAACAGCTGCCGGGTGCGCGGGTGCGGGGCGAAGCGGGCGAAATGGATGGCGAACGGCAGGGTGATCGCCATGACGGTGCTGAACTCGATGTAGTGCGTCATGGTGCTCGCCACCCGGATCGCACCACCGCGCTGCTCGAAGCCGGGCACGACGCCGTTGGAGGACAGCCCGGGAATGGCGATGTACTGCGTGACGTCGAGCCAGAACACGAACTGTACGAGGCCGAGGAGCCCGGCGATCGCGGAGCACCAGACCAGCACCCGCAGGACGCCGCGCAGCCGGTCCCAGTTGGGGATGCCGTCAGCGGCGGTGAGGATGACGCCGGTGAACCCGATCGCGGCGAGCAGCGCCCGGTCGGCGCCGTTGGCCTCCATCGCGCTCAGGCCCCGCCAGTACCCCGCGGCGTACGAGATCAGCAGCGCGACCATGTAGAGCAGGACCATCCAGCGCATCGGCTGCGGCCCGCCCACCATGAGGCGGGGGTTGAACCGCACCAGGACCCACCAGCACCACAGCACGATACCGAGCAGCACCGCCGGGCGGCCCACCTCGCTGAGGCTCGGCAGGATCAGCCGGGCCGGGATCAGCAGCAGCAGGACGACCATGATGCTCAGCAGCCCGGCGGCGTCGATCCGGGTGAACCGGCGCCGGGTCGCGTACGTCCCGGCGTCGACGTGGGACGGCTCGAGGTCGGTCGGGTGCACGGACACGCTCAATGGCGTTTGCTGCCGTTCTTGACCTGCCAGCTCGCGGGCAGGACGACGGTGTCCTCACCGGGCTGCCGCGGGATCACCTGCGTCTCGTCGCCGGGACGTGGCTTCTCCTCGACCTTGACGGCCTTCGCCGCCGCGTCCTTGCCGGGCGGGGCGGACGGCGCGGCCGGGGCTGGGGCTTGGGCCGGGGCTGGGGCCGGTGGCCGTTTGATGGTCACGGCCGCCGCGACGGACGCCGGCGGCACCTTCTCCACGACGAAGTCCGGCTCGGGCTCCCTGCGGTTGCGGCGACGGCGGCGCAACACGGCGTCCGCCGCGACGGTCAGCGCGGTCGCCAGCAGCACGCCGACACCGGCCACCGCGATCAGCGCCCGCTTGATCTTGGAGGTGGATTCCTCGATGTTGTCGCCCATGTCGAGCCGGCGGGCCGTGATCATCTGGTCCTTGGGCGCGCCGTACTCCTTCTGCAGCGTCAGCACCGTGTCCGAGAAGTGCTTGACCAGCCGTTCGGTCGTCTGGATCGACTGGGTCTCGTCGTCGCCGATGACCTCGAACGTCACGATCGGCAGCTGCGGGTCCTGGACCGCGGTGAAGTCGTCGCTGAACCCGGCCTGCTCCAGCTGCTTGACCACCTTCTGATCCTGTACGGAGATCATGGCGGCCTTGGTCAGCGACGCGAGCCCGAGATCGAGCCACGGGTTGCGCGCGGACGCCTTCGTGTCGTCGGTGGCCTTCGGCGTGATCGCGGGTGGCACCAGCTGCACGTAGCTGGTCGCGACGTAGTCGGGCTCGACCCGCGACGCGACATAGAGAGTGGCTCCGACCGCCACGAGGAACAGGGGTACGGAGACATACCAGCGCCGGAACATCAGCTTGGTGAGGTCCCAAAAATCCACTTCAGCCCCGCTGTCGATGTCGTGTTTCGCAAGTGGACGAACGTCAAGTCTTGCCCCGTGGACCGCGGCGTGACAAGTCAGCCTGACGGGCGGATCCGGTAGACGTGATAGCTGAATTCCTCGGCGAACGTGTCGGTGAAAGCGCCCATGGTGATGGGCAGCTTCCGGTTCTCGAACAGCACCTCGGCCTCGGTCCCGGACAGTCCGAGCGGGAGGGTCAGCTTCTGCTCGCCGGTCCCGCCGGTGCGCCCCGGCATCGCGAACACGTAGTACGACCCGTCGTGCGCCTTGAGCATCGTGTCGAGGCCGTCGGCGAACCTCCACTCGTACGACGGGGAGTTGAGCACCGGGGCGAGGCTGGTGACGCGCCGGTTGAGCTCGGTCACCACCGGGCGTACCGCGTCGCCGCAGGCGTCCCTGAGCACGTGCTGGGAGACGCACGGGCCGCCGAAGTTGTGGTTGAAGTAGAGCACCCCCCGCGCCTCGTGGATCAGGGAGTTGACCACCGCCCCGGCGGTCTGTTCCGGCGTGATGGTCGGCGCGGTGCTCTGCTCGAACGGGTGCCCGACCTCGACGAACGCGTACACCGGCTGGCGTCTGCCGTCCATCGCGTCGATCTCGCGCATCCGGTCCATCGTCAGCCCGTAGTTGGCGGCCCGGCGGCAGGTGCTCGCCGTGATGCCCAGCCGCGGCCCCTCCGACGCCGAGTAGCAGACGTTCGGGTCGGTGTACCAGTAGATGTCGTTGGACACCACGGTCGTGTACCCGTTCACGAACTTGCTCGCGTCGGCGTCGGACTGCCAGAACATGACGCCCTTGCCGAAGTTGGCGTACCTCATCCGGCCGTCTCCGGACGGCAGACCGGCCGACAGTCTCGTCATCACGTCGAAGCCGCAGTCGGTCTTTCCCGAGGCGCAGACGTCGCCCTCGCCGGGATACTTGCCGGTCCACTTCCCGGCACCGGCGCCGGCCCACATGTCGACCTCGTCGTTGATGATCCAGGCGGTCGTCTCCGCGCCGCTGTCCGGGCGCCGGTCCGCGGTCATCGCGTGCATACCGGCGCGTTCGATGAGACCCATGTCGGAATCCGCGGTGAGCATCACGTACGTGTTGAGCCCGGCCGCCTTGTCCTTGTCGACGTCCTCCTGTGCCTGCACGCCCTCGTACCAGACGCCGATCGGGAAGAAGTCCGGGTCGGTCCAGCTCGCCGCCTTGCCGACGGGGAACGTGGCGTAGTACTCCGGGCCGCCCTCCCAGGGGATCGGCGGCAGGTCCAGGACATCGCGTACGGCCTGGGGCGGCACGCTCGGCGACATGAGCCCGGTGAAGACCACGTCGACCCAGTAGTTGCTCTCGCTCGCGGTCCGCGCCGGGAAGCCCCCGTCGCCGTACTCGAAGACCCCGGCACCGACGGTGCTCAGCGGGCCGGCCTCGGCGGCGCGGTCGGCGAAGTAGTTCTGCGAGACCCGGTAGCCGGTGGTGTGGTACGAGACGACGTACTCACGTCCCGGCTCCACGGCGAGCGGCTCGGTCAGCGGCACCTGCTGCCATCCGGAGCCGGCGGCCTCGGTCGCGGTGCCGGTGGCCAGTCTGTCCCCGTTGCCGCTCCACACGCTGACCGTGTGCGGGCCGCCGCCGTCGGTCAGGAACCGCACCGCGGTCAGCTGACCGGCGCTGCGCGAGGTGAACCGCAGGCCCAGCTCGACCGGGCGGGCGTCCGGGCCGGTGGTGGCGCCGGAGCCGTCCGTGGCGCCGAAGAACGAGTAGCTCGGCACCGCCGCCACCGGCGCGGGCCCCTCGCCACCCCGCCACCACGCCACGGCGACGCCGGTGACCAGCAGGAGCAGCACCGCGGCGGCGGTGAAGACGATCTTCCCCCGATGAGCGATGGTCATCCGCTCTGGTCGACCCTCGACTCGGCCGCCCGGCGCTGAGCCGGGACGACAGCGGCCGGCGGGACGACAGCGGGCGAGGCCGGGGCGGCCGGGGCGGCCGGGGCGGCGCGTCCCCAGCCGGAGCGGACGTCCCAGGACGCGGACCGGCGTTTGCGTTCGGCGAGCAGCACGACGGCGACGTACACGACCGCCGCGGGCGCGAGCCAGGGGGCCCGCAGCACCACGTTGCGCATCCAGGACGTGGTGCTCGATCCGGCGACCGGGCCGGGCAGCTCCCCGAAACCGTCCGGCGCCGACGCCACGAACCGCCAGAACTCGGCGTTGCCGTCGCGCGAGCGGGCCAGCCGGCGCACGAGCTCGCCGCCGGTGCGCGGGGCGAGCACGCTGATCGGGGCGTCGATCTCGGCCTTCTCGCCCGGGGCCACGACCGCGTCGACGAGCATGTCGTCGGCGGTGATGTCGGGGAAGCGCGGGAACCGGGCCCGGGCCGTCGCGGAGATCGCGATGACGCCGCGGCCGAACAGGCGCCCGCGGAAGATCGGCAGCCGGCTGTTGATGGCGTAGTACGCGCGCACCGGCAGCGTGCTCGACGACGTGTCGACCACCGGCCGGGGCACCGCGCCCTCGACGCCCGGCCGCTCGACCGCGTCGGCCAGCTTCCGGATGAGGGGTATGTCGGCGGGGGAGTCGGCGTCCATGTAGACGCGCACGGTGCCGGTGGCGATCCGGTCGGCGGCGTTGAGGGCCGCGGCCTTCGACGGCGTGGCGATCTCGACCACGTGGACGTCGAAGGTGCGGGCGATCTCGGCCGTCCGGTCGGTGCATCCGTTGGCGGCCACGACAATCTCCATGTCGGAGCCTTTTTCCACCGGATCGGTCAATGTGCGCAAGACGGTGCCGATCCCCGCTTCCTCATTGAAAGCGGGCACGATGACACTGATTCGCATGCCGTGAAGCATCCGTCCCGGATCAGACCGGAACAACCGGTCGAAAGGACGAGGGTGCTATCGCATAGATGACAGACTGTGCACCCATTCGTCTCTCTGTCCACATCGGCTTCGCCGGTACCTTGCACCTGTGAAGGTCTCTCAGGAAACCTCGGAAACCCTTGTCCGGCAACGGAAAACCGTACCTCTTGCAGGCATTGGATTTGATCCACTCCGCGAGGCAGATGTCATTGATCTTGTGCTGGCGGAGCAGTCCGCCGGCCGTGGCGGAACCATTATCACGCCCAATGTGGACATACTGCGGCGAATACTGCGTGATGCGGATTCACGTCATCATCTCGAAATGTCAGAGATCGTCGTCGCGGACGGCAAACCGCTCATTTGGGCCAGCCGGATCGCCGGGCACCCGCTGCCCGCCCGGGTGCCCGGCTCGGATCTGATCTGGAGCCTTTCCGCGGCGATGGCGGACGCCGGGCGCAGCGTCTACCTGCTCGGTGGTGAACCGGGCACGTCCGAACGCGCCGAGGAGGTGCTGCGGGAGCGGCTGCCGCACCTCAAGATCGCCGGCAACCTCAGCCCGGCGTTCGGTTTCGACACCCGTCCCGAGGAGTACGCGGAGGTCTGCGACGAGGTCGCCGGCGCCGCCCCGGACGTCGTCTTCGCCGGGTTCGGCTTCCCCAAGCAGGAGCGGGTGATCGAGCGCCTGCGCCCCCGCCTGCCCCGGACCTGGTTCATGGGCTGCGGCGCGGCCATCGGTTTCGTGGCCGGCGCGCACTCCCGCGCGCCCGGCTGGATGCAGGACACCGGCCTGGAGTGGGTCCACCGCCTCGCCATGGAACCCCGCCGCCTGATGCGCCGCTACCTCGTCGACGACGCGCCGTTCGCGGTGCGCCTGCTGGCCGGCAGCGCCCGCGAACGTCTCCGGGGCCGGTCCTGATGGGCCACCCGGACGTCTCGGTCGTCATCGTCTCCTACAACACCAAAGACCTGATCCAGCGCTGCCTGCGCACGCTGCTCGCGAGCCGGACCATGGACGTGCCGTTCGACGTCACGGTCGTCGACAACGCGTCGGCGGACGGGTCCGCCGACGCGATCGCCCGGGCCTTCCCCGAGGTACGCCTCATCCGGCTGGCCGAGAACGTGGGCTGGGGCCGGGCCGTCAACCGGGGTGCGGTGGCGAGCACGGGCGCGTACCTGCAACTGCTCAACCCCGACGCGGCCCCGGTCGGTCATCCGGTCGCCGAGCTCGCCCGGTTCGCCCGGCGGCACCCGGAACACCGCATCTACACCGCGCGGACCCTGCACGCGGACGGCACCGACGACATGTACTGCTGCTGGGGCCTGCCCAGTCTGCGCGGGTACGCGGCGTACGCGACCGGCCTGTCCGCGGCGTTCCCGGGCCGCGCCTGGGCCAACCCGGAGGGCCTGCCCGGCTACGACCGCCGCAGCGTCCGCGAGGTCCCGGCGGTGTCCGGCTGCTGCATGCTGGTCGACCGCGAGCTGTTCAACGAGCTCGGTGGCTTCGACCCGCGGTATTTCCTCTACAGCGACGACATCGACCTGTGCACCCGGGCCGCGGCTCTCGGCGCCCGTCCGGTCGTCGTCCCGGAGGCGGCCGTGGAGCACGTCGGCGGCGCCTCGTCGAGTTCCGAGGGGCAACGGATCAAGATCCTCAGGGGCAAGGCCACCTATGTACGGGGACACTGGTCGCGTCCGCGCGCCCGGCTCGCGCTCGGCCTGCTCAAGACCGGTGTGGGCCTGCGCGCGGCCGGGCGTGCCGTGCTGCGCCGCGGTGGTGTCGACTGGCCGGCGATCTGGCGCGAGCGGCATGTCTGGGCGGCCGGCTGGCCCGAGGTCGACGAGCCCCGCCCGCCCCGCACCGCGGTCCTGGACGCCACGTCCGCCTGAGCACGAGCCGCCCCGCCGGATCCGTCCGGCGGGGCGCTGTGCTGTCAGTAGGCGCCGGAGCTGCGGACCACCGCGCTGGCGGTGCGGGCCAGGATCGCGATGTCCATGGAGAGCGTCCAGTTCTCCACGTACGTCAGGTCGAGCCGGATCGACTCCTCCCAGGAGAGATCCGAGCGGCCGGACACCTGCCACAACCCGGTCAGGCCGGGTTTGACCACGAGGCGCCGCCGCATGTCGGCCGGGTACCCGGCCACCTCCTTGGCCAGTGGGGGCCGCGGGCCGACCAGCGACATGTCGCCCTTGAGCACGTTGACCAGCTGGGGCAGCTCGTCGAGCGAGAAGCGGCGCAACCAGCGGCCCACCGGGGTGACCCGGGGGTCCTTGCGCATCTTGAACAGCTCGCCGTCGGTGTCGTTGAGGTTGCGCAGCTCCTGCAGCCGGGCCTCGGCGTTCACCACCATGGTGCGGAACTTGTAGAGCACGAACAGCCGGCCGTCCTTGCCGACCCGTTCCTGCCGGAAGACGCTCGGGCCGCGCCCGCCCGGACCGAACATCACCGCCAGGGCCACGGCGGCCAGCACCGGCGCCGCCAGGGTCAGCAGCAGCAGCGCCCCGACCCGGTCGAAAGCGGCTTTGACCAGCCGGGAACTGCCCTTGAGCCGGGGGTGCTCGACATGCAGCATCGGCAGGCCCTCGACCGGGCGGATGGTGGTCCGGTCGCCGGCCACGTCGACCAGCGTGCTGGCCACGATCAGGTCGATGTCGTCACGTTCGAGCTGCCAGGCGAGCCGGCGCAGCGCCGCGCCGTCGATCTCCGGGCAGGACAGGACCACGACGGTGTCCGCGCCGGAGCGGCTCACCGCGGCGGCGACCCCGTCGAACGTGCCGTAGATGGGTGGCAGGGCCGCGCTGAGGCCGTCGGTGGTGGCGCTCGGCAGGCAGGCGCCGACGATGCCGAGGCCGTGGTGGCTCTCGTGGCGCAGCTGGCGGGTGGTGTCGGCCACCGCCCGGGCGTGCCCGACCAGGATGACCCGGTGCAGGCGGTCCCCGCGGGCCCAGGAGCGGTGCAGCATCCGCCGGAACAGGTACCGGGCGGTGACGTCGACGACGGTGGCCAGCGGAATCGCGATAATGACGTATCCACGGGCCAGCCGCAGATCGAACGCGAATGAGAAAATGGCCAGCGTCGCGGTCAGGCCGAGCCCGGAACGGAACACCCGGGCGTATTCGTCGGTGCCGACGAACAGGTGCCGCTGCTCGTACGCGCGGTTAATCGCCAGGGTGCCGGTCCAGGCCAGCGGGAATAGCAAGGTCAACAATAGGTATTCCTGCGGGAACAGCGGGATGTCGGACGAGCCGAATCGCAGGAAGAGGGCCGAGGCGGCGGCCACCAGACCGACCACCCAGTCGAGGAGGACCAGCCGCCTCGCGTACCTGCCGCGCCAGCCCGGATGGGGTGCGACGGCGCGGATCTGTTGTCCCCGTAGGGCGTTCACCTCCGGTTTGTCGTCGCTTAACCCGACGTCCCAACCCGGATCGATCGTCTGCACGCTCAGCCTCCGTCTTCGACTACGACCACCGGCGGCCCGCTCGCCCGGCGTTCGCCGGGCATGCCTATCGGTGCCGTGCTCAAGGGAATTCGGCCACCCGCGGGACCTCCTTGAAAGCATGGGTAATCGTTTGCCTTCCGCGCTACCCCCTTACGTTCCGCATGATTGGTGAATCGGAGGAGGCCGTTTACTGCAACGGGGCAAGGGTGGTCAGAACGGACTTATGTAATTCTCGGTGTACTGTGGACGGTAACGTGCCAGAAATGTTGCTCCGGAGGCAGTTCCATACGCCACCGCAGGGGTGTGGTCAATCGGCCGAACGGGAAGCGTGAATGTATTACATCCGACGGCTCGCGGCGGCGTACGCCGAGCACGCCGCGTGGTCGGGCAGCAGACCGGTCTCCCGTGCCCGGGCCAGCGACGGCGCCTGCTCGTCCTTCGTGGACAGCAGCGGGGTGTCGGTGGGCCACGCGATGCCGAGCTCCGGATCGAGCGGGTCGATGCCGTGCTCGTGCCCCGGGCGGTACGTGCTCGAGCACAGATAGGTCACCACGGCACCCTCGGTCAGCGCGCAGAACCCGTGCCCCAGCCCCTCGGCGAGGTACACGGCCCGCCGGTCGGTGTCGTCGAGCCGCACGCTGTCCCAGGTCCCGAACGTCGGCGAGCCGAGCCGCAGGTCCACCACCACGTCGAGGACCGCCCCCGACACGCAGGTGACGTACTTGGCCTGTCCCGGTGGCACGTCGGCGAAGTGGATGCCCCGGACGGCGCCGCGGGCCGAGACGGAGAGGTTGGCCTGGGCCAGGTCCAGCGGATGCCCCACGGCGGCGGCCAGCGCGTCGAAGCGGTACCACTCCAGGAACGTCCCCCGGGCGTCGCCGTGCTGGACCGGGGTGACCTCGAACGCGCCCTCGACGCTCAATGGACGGATCCTCATCGCGCACCGCCGAACCGGCCGGTCTCCAGCAGGCGTACGAGATAGTCGCCGTAACCGCTCTTCAGCAGCGGCCCGGCCAGCTCGCGCAGCTCGGTGTCGGAGACGAAGCCGAGCCGCCAGGCCGCCTCCTCGACGCAGCCGATCTTCAGGCCCTGGCGTTCCTCGATGACCCGGACGTACTCCGAGGCCTGGACCATCGACTGGAACGTGCCGGTGTCCAGCCACACGGTGCCCCGGTCCAGGACCGTCACGTCGAGGCGGCCGCGCCGGCGGTACTCCTCGTTCACCGCGGTGATCTCGAGCTCGCCGCGCGCGCTGGGCTCCAGCTTCTCGGCGATCCGGACCACGTCGGCGTCGTAGAAGTAGAGCCCGGGTACCACGTACGTCGACCGGGGGTGATCGGGTTTCTCCTCGATCGAGGTCACCTTGCCGTTCTCGTCGAAGTCCACCACGCCGTAGCGTTCGGGATCGGCGACCGGGTAGGCGAAGACACGACCGCCGGCCGGTTCCCGGAACCGGGCGAGCTGCCGGCCCAGGCCCACGCCGTGGAAGATGTTGTCGCCGAGGATCAGCGCGACCGGGTCGTCCCCGATGAAATCGGCGCCGATGGTGAACGCCTGCGCGATTCCCTCCGGTTTCGGCTGTTGCGCATACGTCAGGGCGAGACCGAAACGGCTGCCGTCGCCCAGCAGGCGCTGGAAATGGGGTTGATCATCGGGTGTCGTGATCACCAGGATCTCGCGGATCCCGGCGGACACCAATGTGGTCAGAGGGTAGTAGATCATCGGTTTGTCGAAGATCGGCATGAGCTGTTTGGACATGGCCATCGTGATCGGCCAGAGCCGGGAGCCGGTACCACCGGCGAGCAGGATTCCGCGCACCCGGAAAGACTATGGAGATCAGGTGGTGCGGGTACACTCGCCAGCCGTGCAGATTTTAGTGACCGGCGGTGCCGGTTTTATCGGATCGGCCTATGTCAGAGCGGTGCTGAACGGCGATTATGCAGGAGCGGCCGGTTCCTCGGTGACGGTCCTCGACTCGTTGTCCTATTCGGGCAATCGAGCCAATCTGCCACTGACGGATACCCGACTGCGTTTTGTTCACGGTGATATAACGGATTCCGGGCTGCTCCGTGATCTGTTGCCCGGGCATGACGCCATTGTCCACTTTGCCGCCGAGTCGCATGTGGACCGGTCGATCGAGGGTGCGCTCCCGTTCGTCACCACCAACGTGCTCGGCACCCAGCTGTTGCTGGACGCGGCCCGGGACGCGGGCGTCGGGCGCTTCGTGCACGTCTCCACCGACGAGGTCTACGGCTCGATCGCCGAGGGTTCGTGGACCGAGACCTGGCCGCTGTCGCCGAACTCGCCGTACGCCGCCTCCAAGGCCGGTTCCGACCTGCTGGCCCTGGCCGCCCACCGCACCCACGGTATGGACGTCGTCGTCACCCGCTGTTCCAATAACTACGGCCCGCACCAGTTCCCGGAGAAGCTGATCCCGCTGTTCGTCACCAACCTGCTCGACGGTGAGCCGGTGCCGCTGTACGGCGACGGCGGGAACATCCGCGACTGGCTGCACGTCGCCGACCACTGCCGCGGCATCCAGCTCGCCCTGGAGAAGGGCCGGCCCGGCGAGGTCTACCACATCGGTGGCGGCACCGAGCTCACCAACCACGACCTGACCGGCCGGCTGCTCGAGGCCTGCGGCGCGGACTGGGACATGGTGGTCCCGGTCGCCGACCGCAAGGGCCACGACCGCCGCTACTCGCTCGACATCACCAAGATCAGCGAGGAACTCGGGTACGCGCCACGGATCGGCCTGGCCGACGGCCTCGCGTCCACCGTCGCCTGGTACCGCGACCACCGGGACTGGTGGGAGCCGCTCAAGGCCCGGGGCGGCGCCTGATGCGCTGGCTGGTCACCGGCGCCGGCGGCATGCTCGGCCGGGACCTGTGCGCGGTCCTGGCCGAGGTGGGGGAGGCCGACGTGGTCGCCGCGACCCGGGCCGATCTCGACATCACCGACCCCGCGGCGGTCCGGGCCGCGGTCACCGGTGCCGACGTCGTGCTCAACACCGCCGGGTGGACCGACGTGGACGGAGCCGAGAGTGACGAGCGGGCCGCGACCGCGATCAACGGTGACGCTGTGCGAACCCTCGCCGCCGCGGCCGGGCCCCGCCTGATCCATTTCTCCACGGACTACGTCTTCGACGGTGCCGCCACCACCCCCTACCGCGAGGACGCGGTGCCGGCGCCGCTCAACGCGTACGGTCGCGGTAAAGCCCTGGGCGAACGCGCCGTGCTCGCGTCCGGGGGATCGGTCGTGCGCACGGCCTGGCTGTACGGCGCCCACGGCCCCAACTTCGTGCGCACCATGCTGCGGCTGGCCGGCGAACGTCCCACCCTCGATGTCGTCGACGACCAGGTGGGCCCGCCCACCTGGTCCTACGCGCTCGCCAGACAGGTGGTCGCGATGGCCGGGGCGCGACCCGCACCCGGCGTCTACCACGGCACCGCGGCGGGCTCCACCACCTGGCACGGCCTGGCCCGGGCGGTCTTCACCGAGGCGGGCCTCGACCCGGCCCGGATCCGCCCCACCACCAGCGACCGGTTCCCGAGGCCGGCCCGGCGCCCGGCCTACAGCGTCCTGGGCCACGACGCCTGGTCCGGCACCGGCGTGGACCCCCTCCCGCACTGGCGCACGATGCTCACCGACGCGCTGCCGGTGCTGCGCTGAGCACACGGGAACGCCGCCCGGGTGCAGGTACCCGGGCGGCGTTCGGCGAGCGGTGAACGATCAGGCGAGACCGTTCTCGGTCAGGAAGGCCTTGGCCACCGACGCGGTGTCCTGCTTGTCGACCTGCACCTTGGCGAGGTACGTCGTGAGGTTCTCGGTCGTCAGCTTCGCCGACACCGCGTTGAGCGCACCGGAGACGGTCGGGTTGTTCGCCTCGGAACGGATCAGCGGGATGATGTTCTCCGCGAGGTACAGGTTCTTCGGGTCCTCGAGGACGACCAGCTTGTTGGTGGTGATCCCGGAGTCGGTGGAGAAGATGTTGCCGACCTGGATGTTGCCGTCCACGAGGGCCTTCATCGTCAGCGGGCCACCGGCGTCCAGCGGCTTGAACTCCTTGAACTTCACGCCGTACACCGCTTCGAGGCCCTTCAGGCCCTGGTAGCGCTCGGCCCATTCCGGGCCGGCGCCGATGACGAGCTGGCCGGCGACCGGCTTGAGGTCGTCGATGGTCTTCAGGTTGTGCTTGGTGGCCGTCTCCTGGGTGACGGTCAGCGTGTCCTTGTCCTCGGCCGCGGCCTGCTCCAGCACCTCGGTGCCGGTCGGCAGGACCTTCTTCAGCGCCGCGAGCACGTCCTCCGGGCTGCTGACGCCCTCCGGCGCCCCGCCGGTCTGCAGCGCGGAGAGCAGCGCGCCGTTGTACTCCGGCAGCAGGTCGATCGAGCCGTCCTGCAGCGCCTTCAGGTATAGCTCACGGGCGCCGATGTTGAACGTCCGCTTGACCGTGACCTTCTTGGCCTCGAGGGCCTGGGCGTAGATCTCGGCGAGCAGCTCGCTCTCGGCGAAGTTCGCCGAGCCGATGGTGACCGTCGAGCTGGACGAACCGCTGTCGTCGTCGGCCAGCGGGTCGCTGTCGGCGCCGCACGCGGTCAGGGCCAAGGTGAGAGCGAGACCGGCGACAGCTGCGCCGGCCATACGGATGCGTGACATGAGTGGGACCTTTCAGTTGGCGGACTGGCGCGGCCGGGACGTCCGGCCGCTCAGCCCAGGGGAGACGATCCAGCGCTGAGCGAGCGCGAGGACCAGGTCGAGGGTGACGGCCAGCAGCGCGACGACGATGGCGCCGGCCAGCACCCGGGAGTAGTCGTTGACGGCCAGACCGTCGATCAGCAACCGGCCGAGCCCGCCGAGACCGACCGCGGCCGCCACCGTCGCGGTCGCGACCACCTGCAGCATCGCGCTGCGGAAGCCGCTCATCAGCACCGGCAGGGCCATCGGGAACTCGACGCGGGTCAGCACCTGCCAGGGACGCATGCCCATGCCCTCGGCGGCGTCGACCACCCGGCGGTCCAGGCTGCGCATCCCGGCGTACGCCGAGGTCAGGATCGGCGGGACGACCAGGACGGTCAGCGCGATGAGCACCGGCAGCAGGCCCAGGCCGAGCAGCGTGACCATCAGCATCAGCAGGCCCAGCGTGGGCAGCGACCGCCCGGCGTTGCCGGCGTTGATGGCGATGAACGAACCGCGCCCGGTGTGCCCGATGTACAACCCGACCGGCAGCGCGATCGCGGTGCCGATGAGCAGCGCCAGCACCGAGTAACCCAGGTGCGAGAGCAGCAACTGGGGGAACCCGCCCGGCGTGGACAGACCCCAGTGCTCCGGGTCGAACAGATAGGAGAGGTTCACACGCGGCTCCATGGGGTGAGAACGCGCTGGACCAGCACGATCACGAGGTCGGCCACGGCCGCGAGCAGGACGGACAGGATGATGCCGACGATGATGGGCTCGAGGTAGAACAGCTGGAACCCACGGGTGAACAGCTGGCCGAGCCCGCCGACGCCGATCAGCGCGCCGACGCTCACCAGGCTGATGTTGGCGACCGTCGCGGCCCGCAGCCCGGCGAGGATCACCGGCAGGGCGACGGGCAGCTCGACGTCGGTGAGCCGCTTGAACCGGCGGTAGCCCATCGCGGTGGCCGCCTGGGCGATCAACGGGTCGACCGAGCGCAGCCCGTCGGCGACGGTGCGGGCGAGCAGCGCGACCGTGTAGATGGACAGCGCCACCACGATGTTGATCGGTGACAGGACCTTCGTGCCGAGGACCACCGGCAGGAACACGAACAGCGCGAGCGACGGGATCGAGTACAGCACGCCGCACACGTTGACCAGCGGATGGTAGAACCGCGGGAACCGTACGCCGAGGTAGCCGATCGGCAGCGCCGCGGCGAAGCCGATGACCACCGGGAGCAGCGCCAGGAACATGTGCTGGCGCAGTGCGGCCAGGATGGTGTCGGTGTTGTTGTTCAGATAATTGATCATCGCGAGCGCCGGGCCGCCAGGTGGTCGACGAGGTCGTGGTGGCGCACCAGACCGTCGGCGGCACCGTCGGGGCCGACCCGCACCGCGATCCCGACCGGCGAGGTGATCGCCAGGTCGGTGACCACCCGCAGCGAGTCCGCCCGGGTGAACGTGCCCGCGGTGTCCTCGGTGCCGTCCGCGGTCTTCCAGCCCACCGGGCGCCCGGCCGCGTCCAGCACCAGCTCGGGGCCGCCCGCGTCGGTCACCGGGCGCACCGGCAGGTCGTCGGCGGTGTCGAACGAGAGGCTGCGCAGACCGCGGTCACGGCCCACGAACTCGGCGACGAACTCGTCGGCGGGGTGCTCCAGGAGCTCCCGGGGGGTGCCGATCTGGGCCAGCCGGCCGCCCTGGCGCAGGATCACGACCACGTCACCGAGCTTGATCGCCTCGTCGATGTCATGGGTCACCATCACGATAGTCTTGCCCAGCTCCTGCTGCAGGCGCAGGAACTCGCGGTGCAGCCCCTCGCGCACCACCGGGTCGACGGCGCTGAACGGCTCGTCCATCAGCATGACCGGCGGGTCCGCGGCCAGTGCCCGGGCCACGCCGACCCGCTGCTGCTGGCCACCGGAGAGCTGGGCGGGGTATCGCCCGGCGAACTCGGCGGACAGCCCGACCCGCTCCAGCAGCCCGGCGGCGGCCGCCCGGGCCTGCTTCTTCGACTGCCCGAGCAGCATCGGCACGGTCGCGACGTTGTCCAGCACGGTCCGGTGCGGGAACAGCCCGGCGCTCTGGATGACGTAGCCGATACTGCGCCTGAGCAGGGCCTCGTCCTGTTGCGCCACGTCCTTCCCGTCGATCAGCACCCGCCCCGACGAGGGGCTCACCATGCGATTGATCATGCGCAGCGACGTGGTCTTACCGCACCCGGAGGGCCCCACGAGGACCGTCGTCTTGCCGGTGGGCAGTTCCAGGGAAAGATGATCCACTGCCGTACTGCCGCCGGGATAGATCTTGACGACGTCCTCAAAAGTGATCATGGTGCTCCTGGCATCAGCTGGCGGCCTCCTGAATATCGCTATTCATACTTCAGGTGTAGTGAATAAGGTGTCAACGGCCTGCTCCAGCCCGTTATCAGATCTTCGTGAGTGTCCGTGGTCACCCCCGGACGGGAGGTGTGGTGAAGTGAGCGTGCCGGTACCGTTTCTACCCCACCGGCGGGCAGGCCGCTGACTCGACACGGACAATCGGCCGCGTCCACGAGGTCCGCGACCCGGCCCCGGCAGCCCGTTCCTGGAGGCGACATGGTGGTCCGGCTCGACGGGCGCTCCCTCACGATCAACGATCTCATCGGCGTGGCCTCGGGGCGCGCGGACCTCTCGGTGGACCCGGCCGCGCTCGACCTGATCGGGGAGCGGCACGGGCTGCTCCAGGCGGCCCGGGCCCGGGGCGCCGTCTACGGGGCCAACACCGGTGTCGGGGCGAACCGGCACGAGCAGTCCGGCTCGGACGGCGACCACGGGCTGCGGTTGCTGCGCAGCCACTGCGCCGCCGCCGGCCCGGTCGAGGACGACGTGACCGCGCGGGCCGCGATGACGGTCCGCCTCAACCAGATCCTCGCGGGCGGATCCGGCATCTCCCGCCGGGTCGCGGAGGCGCTGGCCGAGGCCCTGCGGGTCGGCGCGGTGCCCACACTGCACTCCTGGGGCGCCATCGGTACGGCCGATCTGGCCCCCCTGGCCGAGCTGGGCCTGACCCTGGCGGGGGAGCGGCCGTGGCGCTCCGGGCACGGCCCGGTCACCACGATCGACGCCACCGACGCGCTCCCGATGATCAGCTCCAGCGCGCTGACCGTGGCCACCGCCTCCCTCGCGTTCGACCGGGTCCAGACCCAGCTGCGGGCGTCCGCGGTGGTGGCGGCGCTCACGTTCCTCGCGCTGCGCGGCAACCCCGGTGCCTATGACGCCGCCGTGCACCAGGCCCGGGCCCATCCCGGTCAGGTCGAGGTGGCGGCGCTGCTGCGCGGGCTGGTGGCCGGGTGCGGGTCACCGGCCCGGATCCAGGACCCGTTCGGCCTGCGGGTGCTGCCGCAGGTGACCGCGCCGGCGGTGCAGGCGGCGGTGGCACTGCACGACGTGCTGGTCGCCGAGCTGAACGCGGCCGTCGAGAATCCCCTGGTCACCGACGGTGGCATCCGTCATCACGGGCAGTTCCACACCGCGACGCTGGCGTCCGGCCTCGACGCGGTCCGTGGCACGTTCCTGCCGGTCCTGTCGCTGTCGGTGGCGCGTCTCGGCCTGCTCATGCGCCCGGACCTGACCGGGCTGCGGGCGTTCCTGGCCGACGGGCCGGCGGGCAGCTCCGGCCTGATGATCGTCGAGTACGTGGTCCAGGACGTGCTGACCGAGATCCGGGTCGGCATGCAGCCCACCGCGGCCGGCACGCTGAGCATCTCGCTGGGCCTGGAGGAGCACGCCAGCTTCGCCACCCAGGGCGCCCGCGCGCTGCGGACGATGGCCGACTACGCGCCGACCCTGCTCGGCGCCGAGCTGGTGGCGGCCGTCCGGGCGCTGCGGATGGCCCCGGGCCGGCTCCCGGACGGCCCGGCCAAGCGGGCGTTCGACGTCGCCGACGAGGCACTGGACCCGATCTCCGACGACCGGCCGCTGGGCGAGGACCTCGCCCGGGCCGCGGAGCTGCTGCCGGTGCTGGCCCTTATCCGCTGATCGGCCTCAGCTCGTCGGCGTAGCTCACCGACCGGCGGCGCAGCACCCCGGCGTCGCTGATCGAATACTGGCCCATCCGCCACAACGGCGGCGAGTACGCGTGCAGCGAGACCGATCCGTCGACGGCCCCGCCCATCCGGTGGATGTGGTCCGGGCCGAACCCGAACTCCCGCCCGGCCGGCACGATCCGGGTCGCCGGTTCACCACCCATCCGCGGGGTGGCCTCGGTGACCGCGCCCCGGGTCACCGCCACCGCCCCGGAGGAGGTGTCGTGGTCGTGCCAGCCGGTGTCGTCCTGCACGTTCCAGCACAGCACCCAGACGTCGATGTCGCTGTCGCGGTACAGCGAGGCGTAGTGCCGCCCGCCGGTGTCGTGCCGGACCAGCCGCTCCCACAGCTCGGGCCGGGCGGCCAGCGCGGCGACCCAGCGCCGCAGCTCCTGCGGATCGAGAACCCGGCCGGGCAGCTCGGGCAGCGACGCGGGGTCGGTGACCGCCACGGTGTCGCTCGTCATCGGGGCTCTCCAGTCAGCATGTGGCGGGGGTTGGCGGTGAACAGGGCGTGCGAGAACGCCGCGCCGAGCCCGGGATCGAACGGTTCCGCGTACGGCCGGTCGGACCCGTGCACGATCGGGTCGACACCGACGACCCGGACCAGCGCGTCGATCGCCCGCGCGCCGTACGACGAGGTCTCGTAGTAGACGTACGGGTCGAGCGGGCCGAGCGCGCCCCCGCGGGCGGCCAGGCGCTCGTGGTGCAGCGGGGCCAGGCCGGCCAGCGCCACGAACGCGATCCGCAACCGGGGGTGCTGCCGCCGTCCGGCGATGTGCCAGGCCAGCCACGCCTGGTGCAGCTGGGCGACGTAGGGCACCATCGCCGGCCACCACCCGGGCAGGTCCGGGGCGCATTCCGGCGCGGGCCCGGGGTGCACCAGCACCGGCTTCCCGGCGCGTTCGGCCTCGTCGAGCAGGGGTGCCACGCATTCGAGACCGGCCGGGTCGAGCATGGCGGTCGCGGGCATCTGCAGCCCCACGACGCGCTCCTCGGCCAGCAGTTCGGCCAGGCCGTCGGCGTCGTGCCCGCTCACCGACGCGGCGGCCCACACCCGGAACGGGTCACCCAGCTCCAGGGCGCTCTCGTGCCAGATCCCCAGCAGATCCCGACCCTCGTACGCGGGCAGGTGCTCGATCCCCAGCGGGCTCGACAGTGACACGAGGACCTGCTCACGCCCCTCGGCAAGCTCGCGGGCCCGGCGGGTCCCGACGTCATGGGCGCCCGGATCCACCGCGTAGGGCGCTTCCCCGGGCAGGTAGAGCGTCCATTCCCGCAGGTAGGGATAGGTTTTCCGGCGGCGCAGGGCCTCGACGAACGGGGCCGGCCACAGGTGCTGGTGGCAGTCGAACAGCACGTCTCCCCTTCCGTCGTCTGCGTAGAGTGAAGCGCTTCCCCCCTCGCAAGCGCAAGCTGATCTCAAGTACCGGACGGGTGACTGCGGTGTTACCCTCGGCCGGTGCCACGCCAGCAACGCCGGACACTGCAGGATCTGGCCTCCGCCGCCGGGCTCTCCCTGGCCGCCACGTCCTACGCCTTACGTGGCAAACGCGGCTCGCCCGCCACCATCGACAAGGTCCGCCGGCTCGCCGACGAGCTCGGCTACACCGTCGACCCGATCGCCCGGGCGCTGGCCAGTGGTCGTACCGGAACCGTCGGGGTGAGCGGCTCCCTGCGCGACCTCTGGCAGCAGGACCTCTCGGTGCTGATCACCCGCGCCCTGCGGGAGCAGGGCCGGTACGCGACGATCGCGGACGCGGACGCCGACCCGGCCCAGGAACACCTCATCGTGGAACAGTTCGCCGCGATGCGCGTCGACGCCGCGCTGGTCTCCCCGGTCGACCCGTCCGCGAACTACTGGCGGCTGCTCGGCCCGGAGACCGCGGTCGTGTCCATCGGTGACGCGCTGACCTCCCGCCCGGCCTCCGGCAGCGTCCTTTTCGACAACCGGCACGGCGTGGCGACCGCGCTCGGTCACCTCGCCGGTCTGGGACACCGCCGCATCGGCCTGCTCGCCCCCGCGCTGCCCTCGACCCCCGGCCGGCCCGCCCAGCTGCTGGCCGCGCAGATCGCCGCCGGACTCGGTGTCGACCTCGTCGTGGTCTCCGCGCCGGCGGCCACCGCGGACGCGGTCGAGGTGGCCACGGCCATGCTCACCGGCACCGACCGGCCGACCGGCATCTTCTGCCTGAGCGACTCGCTGGCGTTCGCCGTGTACCGCGCGGCCCGCACCGAGGGCCTGCGCATCCCGGACGACCTGTCGGTGGTCGGCTACGACGATCACCAGCTGGCCGTGCTGGTCGACCCCGGCCTGACCACGCTCGCCTGGGACGAGGACGCGATCGTCGAGGCCGCCGTCGGTCAGCTCGCCGGCCTCCCGGACGGCCCGGCCCCCACCCCGCCGCTGTTCCGCCCGGAGCTGGTCATCCGCGGGTCGACGAGCGCGGCCATCCACCGCTGAGCAGCTCGATGATCCGGTCCAGGTCGCGGCCGAACGGCCGGTCGCCGGTGCCGGCGGGCAGCACCGCGGCAACCTCGGCGACCGCGTCCAGCGCGTCGGTGGCCAGGCTCCCCGGCGTGCCGCCCAGCCGCAGCGCCTGGTGCAGGGCCAGCAGCTCGCAGGCCAGGACGTCGCGCAGCCCGGCCACCGCCTCACCGGCGCACTCGGCCGCCTCGAACCCGAAACTCTGCACGTCCTCCTGACCCAGCGACGTCTCCATCGCGCCGACCAGCGCCGGCAGCGCGAACCGCCGCAGCCGGTGCGTCACACCGACCGCCCGTTTGTGCACCGCCACCATGCCGGCGTGCACCCCCGGCGAGTCGGACAGCTGCCGGGTCAGCCCGGTCACCGCCGGGTCCAGCAACCGGTGCAGCCGAGCGGTCCCCACCTCGGCCAGGTGGATCAGCGCGGTGGTCAGCGCGCCGAGCGCCGCGGTCAGGTCGGTGCCGGCGAACCCCGAGGTGCCGACGAACCGGCCCCCCAGGTACGCCGGCGAGTCGGTCACCGCCCCGAGCGCCCGGTCCACCGCGTCGTCGAGCGCGCCGGCCGCCCGCAGCACCACGGCCAGCGCCGGAGCCGTCACCCGGAACGAGACCGGCGCCTGCAACGCGTGGGTGGTGTCGTCCCCGATCAGTTCGTGGGTGGTGGCCAGCACCGACCGCAGCTCGTCGCTGTCGGCAAGATCCGGGTGCAGCGGATCGCGGCTCGCCCGCACCACGGCATGCGCCACCGCCGACGTGAGCAGAACCTGCTCCACCAGCACCCGGGCGTCGGCACCGGCGAGGATCGCAAGACCGGTCAGGCCGGGCACCCCCTCCAGGAACGCGACCCCCTCCTTGGCCCCGAACGTACGAGGCCCGATCCCCGCCGCAGCCAGCACCACCCCAGCGTCGAGCACACCACCCGCCGTCCCGGCGCCGAGCACACCACCCGCCTGCCTGGCGTCGAGCACGCCACCCGCCTGCCTGGCGTCGAGCACGCCACCCGCCGGCTTGCCGTCGTGCGCTTCACCCGTCGGTCCGGCATCGAGCGCGTTGCCCGTCGGCCTGGCGTCGCTCGCCGGGCCGAGCACCTGCCCGGTGCCGAGCAGGACCGCACCCGTGTGCGCCAGCGGGATGATCTCCCCGGCCGCACCCCCGCCCCGGGCCGGGACCGCCGGGACGACATCGGCGTCCAGCAGGTCGATCAGCCGCTGACACAGCCCGGGGGAGACCCCGGCCGCCGGATCCAGCAACGTCCGCAACCGCACCGCGAGCAGCGCCCGCGCCTCGTCGCGCCGCAGCCACGGCGCCGACCCCACCGCCCGCCCGGTCATCAGGGTGTCCTGGTGGCGGGCCCGGGCCGCGGCATCCAGGCGGACCCCGGCGAGCGCCCCCATCCCGGTGTTCACCCCGTAGACCGGCTGGTCCCCGTCCAGCGCTGCGAGCACCGCCTGCCGGTTCGCGGCCAGTTCCGCCACGAGCTCCGGATCGAGCGTGACCCGGATGTCGCCGCGGGCCAGCCTCAGGATCACGGCCCGGTCGAGCTGCCCGGCGCGGCCGATCACCACCGGCCCGCCGTTCCTGGCCGCTGGGTCGCTCATCGGTATCGCAGCATGGTGCCCACCTCGGCGGCCTCGGCCCGGGTGAGGATCAGATGCGCCAGCGCCACGTCCAGGATCGACAGCCCGCGATGCCAGAACAGGATCCGCTCGTCCGGACTCTCGCGCCCGGGCTTCGCCCCGCTGACGATCTCACCGATCTGCGCGTACACCGTGTCCTCACTCAGCCGCCCGCTGTCGACATGCGCCCGCAACGCCCCGAAGCGCCCGGACCGCGACTCCCGCCAGTCGTCGACGACCACCTTGTCCATGACATCGAGCAGATCAAGTTCAACGGCACTGATCGTCCCGTACGGGACCACGAACGCACCGGCCTTGACCGCGGCCGTCTTCAGCAGCGGGAACGGCTCCTCCAACCGGGAAGCCTCCACGAGGATGTCGGCATCCGCGTAAGCCTCGTCAGCGGTGGCAACCGCCCGGACCGGCGTGTCGGTGACCTTGCGCAGCCGCTCCGCGAACGCCTCCCGCGACTCCGGCCGCCGGCTGGTCACCCGGATCTCCTCCAGGGGGAACAGACTGTCCAGCATCGTGACGTTGGAGAACGCGGTGCCCCGGGCCCCGACATGCCCCAGCACCCGCGAGTCGGCCCGGGCCAGGTACTTGGCCCCGACCGCGGTCATCGCCCCGGTCCGCACCTCGGTGATCAACGTGGCATCCATGATCGCCAGCGGCACCCCGGTCTGCGGGTCATAAACGGTCATCAGGGCAAGCTCACTGGGCAACCCGACCTGATAGTTGCCGACAAAGTCGCCGACCACCTTGACCCCGCTGAGCCCCCGTTCCCCCAGTGTCCCCACATGCCCCCGAAGGACATTGAAGTGCCCGGCCCCACCGTTGTCCGGCACCAGATGAGTCCGAGGCTCAAAAACAGTCCGCCCCATCCCATGAGCCCCAACAACATCCTCAACCGCCGAGATCACCTCCCCGGCCCCGATCCCCAGCCCATCAACGTCACCCCCGGAAAGAAACCGAAGCCAGATCGCCCGCTCACCAGGACCGCCGCCAACACTCATGCCCAGAACGATATAACCGGCTCACCCCACCCCCGCCCCCGTCACCCAACACCCCACCCACCCACCCACCCACCCACCCAAGCCCGAGCCCACCCACCGGGTCATCGCACCCCAAACCCAAACCCCGACCCGCCGCACCCGCACAGCCCGCAAACTCCCGGCCCGGCCCGGCCCGGCCCGGCTCGGCTTGGCCCGGCTCGGCTCGGCTTGGCCCGGCTCGGCTTGGCCCGGCTTGGCGGAGCGGGCCCGCGTTCCCGAGAGCCCGGAGCGGCGGTGCAAACCCATCCAGATCGGATACGCAGAGGAAGCGGCAGCCGCGTCTCCCGGGCCTCCGCCTGGCGAGTCACCAGAAACCGCGGCCGAAGCGCCGAGACCGGTGGCGGTCTACGTCGCGACGCAGCTCGAAGTCGAGGCACATCCCCGCGCCGCGCCGGTGCGTACGCTCCGTGCGACAAGTCCAGCCGGCTCAGGCAAGTCCGGCCCGGCGCTTGACGCCGAACCTGGCCAAGACCGGACTTCGTCCCCCGAATCGCAGCCAGCGACGTGCTGGTCAGAGGCGCCACCAATGCAACTGGTGACGCCGCCATCGATGCTGCGATCGGTAGTGCTGTCGTCGCTGCCGCCGGTATCGCTGCTGTCACCGCCACCGGTGCTGCACTCGCTGCCGCCGGTTTCGTCGCCATCTCTCGGCTTTTCGGTTCAACCGCCGTTGCTGTCACCGCAGGCCTCGGCTCCGCAGCTGTCACCGCCCGGGTTGCCGGCAGGTTGGACCTCTCTGCCGGCACTGGGGCCGAGGATGCGGATCGGGACCAGGTTCGAGGCGCGGCCGGGCGTTGCGGGACGGACCGTGCTGGAAGGGGCTGTGGCGGGGAGATCGACTCGAGGGCCTTCACCAAGGCCTCCCGCAGGGCCTCGATCGCTCCGTCCACGTAGGCATCGCCACGCACGGGGCGCAACTCGTTCATGCGTGCGACGTGGAGGCGGAACTTCCCCCAGGCGCGTAGTTCGGCGTGTGTCCGGCGGAATTCTTCGCGCTCGGCTGAATATTTGCGCGACCTGGTCCGGTCGCGCATTTGCGCGACCTTTTCCTTGGTGAACATCTGCAACTGCCCCACGGGGAAATTGTCCCTCGTCTAACTCGTATCGCCCAGTCGGATCGGCGACCGTTTTTCATACTGTGAAAATGACCGATTCCCGCTATGGTGGGCAGGATCACTGACGCATTTCCGACAATGATCGGCACTAATCAGCAGGTCGAGCGGGGTAGCGTTGGATGCAGGATCCGGTGGCGCCATCGAGATTCGAGTCATTGCCAGTGCTTATGAAATCGCGGGATAATGCTGATGCAGTGCCAGATTTGTGAATGGCGATAAATGCGTGGCCTTTAGGATGACAGCTCCGCGGGGTTCTGTTGAGGTTTTTGGTCAGGCTGCAAAACGTGTGCGGCACCAGCGGGCAATGCGGAACGCGGCGCCGCCGGTGAACAGCAGGTCTGTTTCAGCTCCGGCCTTGGCGCCGGTCACCGGGGGCCAGTGGGTGATGGTGCCTCCAGCAGCCGAGATGTTGACCGGGTATATCTCGTAGGCTGCCGGGTCGATTTCGGTGAGTGCCGCCATGGGCGGGTCATCCGCCGCCATCGCCGCAGAGGGCGAGGGGGGCAGGATCGGTGCGCTTACTCCACGAAACGGACTTCCATCTGTGGATGTGCGTGTGTGATCACCGTCCACTTGCGATGGCTCATTTCCGGCCACCTGGTCCACCTTCCTCAGCCCTCAGTGTGTCCAGGGGGTGCGTTTGGTTGCCCGGGCCGCCGAATTAAGATTGATTTCAGGTTGTTTTGCCTGCTCAGGGTGTAGGTGGTTAGAGTCGCCGCGACGTGGAAGCGCTTCCACGCCGCCGCCCCACCCCCATTCGACGGAGCTCCCTGATGCGCAGAGTGAAACTCAAACTCCTCGTGGCCGGCGTGGTCGTCGCCGCGGCCTCGGCGGTGGCGTTGATCGCCATGCCGGCTTCCGCGGAGACCGCCGCGTTCACCGTGACGAACTCGTGGAACACCGGATACCAGGCGAGCGTGGTCGTCAAGAACGACACGTCCTCGAAGATCGACACGTGGAAGGTGGAGCTCACGCTGCCCGCCGGTACCTCGGTGGTCAACTCCTGGAACGCGACGCAGACGACGTCCGGCAGCACGTACACGTTCACCCCGGCCGGCTGGAACGCCGTGGTCGCCTCCGGTGCCTCGGCCGAGTTCGGCATGATCGTCACCGGTACCGGGCGGCCCACCAGCTGTAAGGTGAACGGGTCCGCGTGCGGTGTCGCCACCGCGCCGACCTCGGCCGCGACCACGACGCCGCCCACCACGGTGCCGACGACGGCCCCCACCACCAAGCCCGCCGCATCGGTCACCCCGACCACCGCGAAGCCCTCCTCGGCGTCGCCGTCACCGTCGCGGACGACCGCGCCGACGACCGCGCCCACCAGCAAGCCCGCCACCACGGGCACGCCTGTCGGCATCAACGGTCAGCTGCGGGTCTGTGGCGTCAACCTCTGCAATCAGTACGACAAACCGATCCAGTTGCGTGGCATGAGCACGCACGGTCTGCAGTGGTTCGCCAACTGCTACACCAACGCCTCGCTGGACGCGCTGGCCACCGACTGGCAGGCGGACCTGTTCCGGATCGCCATGTACGTGCAGGAGGGCGGCTACGAGACGAACCCGTCCGGCTTCACGACCCAGGTCAACAACCTGGTCGACATGGCCGAGGCCCGCGGGATGTACGCGCTGATCGACTTCCACACCCTGACGCCCGGCGACCCGAACTACAACCTGGACCGGGCCAAGACGTTCTTCGCCGCTGTCTCCGCCCGTAACGCCGCCAAGAAGAACGTGATCTACGAGATCGCCAACGAGCCCAACGGGGTGAGCTGGAGCGGGATCAAGAGCTACGCCGAGCAGGTCATCCCGATCATCCGGGCCAACGACCCGGACGCGGTGGTCATCGTCGGCACGCGCGGCTGGTCGTCGCTGGGCGTCTCGGACGGCTCCGGTTCCAGCGAGGTCATCGCCAACCCGGTCAAGGCCACCAACATCATGTACGCGTTCCACTTCTACGCGGCGTCCCACAAGGACAACTACCGTTCCGAGCTGGAGAAGGCGTCCGCTTCGCTGCCGATGTTCGTGTCCGAGTTCGGCACGGTGGACGCGAGTGGCGGCGGATCGGTCGACACCGCCAGCAGCACGGCCTGGCTGGACCTGCTCGACCGGAAGAAGATCTCGTACGCGAACTGGACCTTCTCGGACGCCGGCGAGGGCAGTGCCGCGTTCAAGTCCGGGACATGTGCGAGCGGGACGTTCACCGGCTCCGGTGTGCTTTCCGAGTCCGGCACGCTGCTGCGTAACCGGATCCGGACCGCGGACAACTTCCCGACCAACTGATCCCGTCCCGGGGGTGCCGGTGGACCGCGAGGTTTCACCGGCACCGCCCATGGAGAGAGAGGGTGCCGTGATCATCGCCCTGCTGCTGGATCTCGCCAACATCGTCGGCGGTTTCCTGCTCGCCATCAGCCTCCTGCAACGCCTGCCCAGGGTCGGCGACGACCTCGCCCGCGGCGCCGGGAAGATCGCGGCGTTCGGCTGGATCGTCGGCATCGTCGCCCTGGTCGCGGGCGGCTACTACCTGCTGGTCCACTTGACCGAGGGCCCCCGGGTCTTCCACTTCGAGATCGTCGGCATCCTGGTCGGTGTGGCCCTGCTCTGGGACCGCTTGACCGGGCGCCAGAAGAAGGAGCCCGGAGGAACCGGTGTAGCTCTGCTGCTCGCCGTCTTCGGCCTGATCGCCATCATCGTGGGCCTCCAGGGCCTCGTAACCCCGGACTGACCGCGCCGCCGCACGGTCCGTCCTCCAGACCGGCCGCACCGCACCGCCGTTCCCCTCACGGCCCCGCGGTGCGGCCGGTCGCCGTTTGCCCGGCGGACCTGCGGCCAGCCCCGGCCCGCCCGAGTCGATAGTGGATCACCCCAGGGAGCGCGCGGGTCCGGGCCGGCCGGGCGCGACCATGCAGCAGCCCGGCATCGCCGATGTCCCGGCGTTCGTAGCCGGGCAGACCCTTCCGGTTCGCCCAGGCGGCGCGGCGTGGGAAGGCCGCTGACCGGCCGGTCGGGGGGAACTCACCGCATGCCGGGCAACATGCCCGAAAAGCCGCTCGAAGGCGTTCCAGGCTCGGCCCAGCCGTGACGTCGCTGGTCCAGACCTGTCCGTTCGAGACAGCCGTCCGGGGCGCTGCCACAAGCGGCGTGGCCGGTCCGATCAGCCCGGTCCCATCAGCCCGGTCCGTCCGAGGCCACGCCGGTCCAGCCCGGGCTGGACCGGTCCAGCCCGGTCCAGCCCGGTCCAGCCCGGTCCAGCCCGGTCCAGCCCGGTCCAGCCCGGTCCAGCCCAGCCCAGCCCAGCCCAGCCCAGCCCAGCCCAGCCCAGCCCGGTCCGGTCCGGTCCGGTCCAGCCGAGACGTCGCTGGGTCGACCAGGTTGTCGTCAGACCCGTCAGACCCGTCAGACCCGCCCAGCCAGCCCAGCCAGCCAGCCAGCCCAGCCAGCCCAGCCAGCCAGCCAGCCCAGCCAGCCAGCCCAGCCAGCCCGGCCAGCCCAGCCAGCCAGCCCGGCCAGCCCGGCCAGCCCGGCCAGCCCGGCCAGCCCAGCCAGCCCGGCCAGCCCGGCCGGACCAGTCTGGCGGGCTGGACCAGTCGGACTAACCAGACCAGTCGGGCGGGCCGGGGGCGGCGCGGGTGGGTAGGCGGGCTGGGGCGTTACCAGGTCAGGCGGGTTGCCGTCAGGCCTCCGTCTACGTCCAGGGTGGCGCCGTTGATTCCGGCGGCTGCGTCGGAGGCGACGAAGGCTACGAGAGCTGCCACTTCCTCGGGCTTGACCGGAACTCCGGCCGGGGTGGATTTGGCCTGTGCCTCGACCATGTCCTGGGCGAACTCGTTTCCCGGGGTCAGGGTGATGCCCGGCGCCACCGTGTTGACGCGGACCCCGCTCGGTCCGTATTCCGCTGCCCAGGTTCGGGTGTACTGCTCGATCGCGGCCTTCGTCGCTGTGTAGCCGGCTCCGGTGGGCACGCCGACCCGGGACATCCAGGATCCGATGTTAATGATGATGCCGTAGCCGCGCCGGGCCATGGCCGGGGCGAGGTCGGCGACCAGGACGTGCGGGGCGCGGACGTTGATGGCCAGCATGCGGTCCAGGTCGGCGTCGGGCAGGTCGGCGGTCGGCATGACCGGGTAGATGCCGGCGTTGTTGACCAGGATGTCCACCCGGCCGCTGAGTGCTTCGCGGGCGGCGGCGGTGAAGGATCGCAGGTCGGCGAAGGTGCCGGCGAGGTCGGCCGGGATGAAGATGCCACCGATCTCCTCGGCCAGGGCGGTGCCGCGGGGCACGTCACGGCCGGTGACGACGACGGTGGTGCCGGTGGCGGCCAGGGCGCGGGCGGTGGCCGCGCCGATGCCGCTGGTGGAACCGGTGACCACGGCGGTGCGAGGTGTGTTTGTCATGGGCTCAGCTTGCGTCCGGTGGCGGCCGGCAGCCTGGTCCTGTTCTGCCTGGGCACGACAGGACCAGGCTGCCGGCGGATCCTCGTGCCAACCTTGATGCAGGGCGGCGGGATCAGTCGGTGGAGGGGGTGATGGGCTGCCATGGAAGAGGGCTGGAAAGGACCATCGTGCTGGAGGGAGTGCCATATCCACCCAGGCGGTCGACGACCTTCTCGAAGGACTCTATGGAGGCTGCGGCCACCTTGAGCATGCTGCAGGCGTCGCCGGTGACTCGGTTGATCTCGAGGACCTCGGGCCAGGTGGCGACGTCCTTGTCGCGTAGCACGCAGGCCGGGCCGTAGCAGGACATCCTGATCAGGGCGACCACCGTGCGGCCGGCTTTGGCCAGGTCCACGTGGGCGTGGTATCCGGTCACCACTCCGGTCTCCTCGAGACGGCGGACCCGCTCGGCGACCGCGGGCGGGGACAGGTGCACCCGTCGGGACAGTTCGCTGTAGGAGAGGCGCGCGTCGGCCTGCAGCTCCCGCAGCAGGGCCCAATCCATCGCATCCATGACGCCAACCTCTCCGACTCGACGACCCCCGGTCGGCGACTTTCCGAATGGAAACCGATGTGGCGAATCTAGCTCTCGATCAACTGAACCCGGTGCCGAGGACCGTCGGATCGGCATTCCGGGTACGGGTCTCCCAGCGGGATCATGGGGACATGCAGACGAGCGACACCGTTGTCATCCGGTCGACGACCGCCGGGGAACGCGACGAGCGGGCGGCGGGCAACAGCGGGAGCCCGACGCTGGAGTTCGGGCGGCACGTTCCGTACGAGGCGTATGTGCGTACCGATGTCCTGCACTCGCTGCAGCGAACGCTGAGTGACGATCCCGGGGAGATGTCGTTCCTGGTCGTGAGCCAGATCATGGAGTTGTACTTCAAACTGGTCCGGCACGAGTTGTTGCAAGCCCGCGACCATGTCCGGGCTGACCGGGTATGGCCCGCGTTGGCCCCGCTGCGCCGGGCTGTGCTTCATCTGGAGGGGCTGAACGCCGCGTGGCAGACGCTGAGCTGGATGACGCCGGCCGACTTCAACCGGTTCCGGGACCTGCTCGGTGAGGGGTCCGGGTTCCAGTCGGCGATGTACCGGCACCTGGAGTTCCTGCTCGGGCTGAAGAACCCGGCGCTGATCCGGCCGTTCCGGGGTGGTCCGGCGTTCGACGAGCTGACCGCGCTGCTGCACGAGCCGAGCCTGTGGGACGAAGTGATCGCGCTGCTCGACCGGGAGGGACACGACATCGCGGCGGAGGTGCTCAAGCGGGATGTCTCCGGGGAGTACGAGCCGGACTCGTCGGTGGCCGGGGCGTGGGTGCTGGTCTACCGGGATGCCGGGCCGGACAATCACCTGCGGTTGCTCGGTGAGGCGTTGACCGAGGTCTCCGACCGTTTCGGTGACTGGCGCTACCTGCATCTCAAAGCGGTGCACCGGACCATGGGCGCCAAGACCGGGTCCGGTGGGTCGAACGGGCTGGCCTGGTTGCAGCGCAGCATGAGCCGCACGGTGTTCCCGGAGCTCTGGACCGCGCGGACCGAGATGTAGGGGAAGCTCTCAGCCGGCCGACGACGAGGTGCGGGGCTCCACGGGCGTGGTCGGCTCGGTCGGCGGGGTGGTGGTTTCCTCGGGATCGGGGTCCGTCGTCGGCTCTTCGGTGTGGGTCGGCGTCGGGCTGGAGTCGGGGGTCTGCGACGGCGGCTCGGCCGGCGGTGACGAGGTGTGCGTGACCGGCGGCGTGCTCGGGGTGCGGCTGGGCGTCGGCGACGTCGGTGACGTCGTGGTTGGTGGGGACGTCGACGGGCGCCGGGTCGGTGGTGTTGTCGTGGGTGACGTGGTGGGTCTGCGGCCGGCCACGGGTGGCCGGGTGTCGGCGATCCGGTGGACCGTGCCCGGGTCGTCGTCCCACCACGGCTCGGTGGTCGTCGTCGAGGGGGACGGTGACGCCGGCGGGGAGACGGTGGGCCCGGGGGTCCGCTGGACCTGCGGGGGTGGGATCACCCCGTCGACGGCGGCGTCCGCCTGCCGGCCGCTGGGCGTCGCGGCGCCATTGGCCAGCTGGACCCCGAGGATGCTCGCGATCGCGGTGACAACCGCCACCGAGGCCATCGCGGCCGCGCGGCGACGAGAGCGGACCGGCCCATGGAGGGAACCAGTCGGTCCGCCGATCGAGCTGGTCTGGCCGCCGATCGAGCTGGTCTGGCCGCCGAGGGGGCTGGTCGGGCCGCTGACGGAACCCGCCGTGCCGCCGTGGGAGCTAACCGTGCCGCGGAGCGAACGGACCGGGCTGCGAAGGGAGAAGCCCGGGCTGCGAGGAGAAGAGGTCGGGCCGCCGAGGGAAGCGGTCGGGCTGCTGAGGGAAGAGCCCTGCCCGCCGAGGGAAGCGGCCGGGCTGCCGAGGGTGGAGGCCGGGCTGCCGAGGGTGGAGGCCGGGCTGCCGAGGGTGGAGGCCGGGCCGCGGGGAGAAGAGGCCGGGCTGCGGCGGGAGAAGGCCGGGCTGCCGAGGGTGGAGGCCGGGCTGCGGCGGGAAGAGGTGAGGCCGCGGAGGGAGAAGGCCGGGGTGGGGGAGGGCTGGGCCGCGAGGGACACCGTGCGGGCGACCTGGGGGCGCACCGTCGGGGTGCGGCCGGCTGCTCGCCGGAGTACCTCGGCCGCTGCGGACGCGGTGGGGCGGCGTGTGGGGTCCTCGGCGATGCAGGAGTCGTAGAGCCGGATGACCTCGCGGGGGAGCCCGGCGATGCGGGGCAGGCGGGGGGCCTGGCGCTGGTGGCGGGTGGCGAGGATCTCCCCGACGCTCTGGCCGGGCCAGGCGGGGCGGCCGGTGAGGCATTCGAACAGCAGCAGGCCGAGGGAGTAGACGTCGGCGGCGGGGAACGTGGGTTCGCCGCGGAGCTGTTCCGGTGCGAGGCTGGCCGGGGTGCCCCAGAGCTGGCCCTGGGTGTCGAGACTGTTCTGGCCCGCGGCGGCGGCGATGCCGAAATCGAGGACCTTCACGCCGGCCGGGGTGAGCATCACGTTGCGGGGCTTCACGTCGCGGTGCACGAAGTTGCGTTCGTGGGCGGCGGCCAGGGCGGCGGCGGTGTCCGCGCAGATGGCGGCGGCCCGTGGCCAGGCGAAGGCGCCTTCGCGGGCGACGTGGTCGGCGAGGGTGTCGCCGTCGAGGAACTCCATGACGAGGAACGGCACCCGTTCGTTGCCCTCGGTGGCCTCGCCGTAGTCGTAGACCCGGGCGACGTTCGGGTGGTTGAGGCCGGCGGCGGTCTGGGCCTCGCGCAGCACCTCCCGCGCGGGCTCGGTGTCCGCCGACCGGTACGGCGAGAAGAGCTTGATGGCCACCCGGCGCTTCAGGGTCCGGTCGTAGCCCCGGTGCACGACGGCACTGCCACCACGCCCGACGGCTTCTTCCACCCGGTAGCGCCCCGCGAGCAGTCGCACCCGTGACTCTCCTGACCGTCGTCATCCCGGGGCGGTGCCGATATCACGTCCCGCGGATGAGTCGGATCCTACCGGACCGGCACCGGTATTGAGAACCCCGGAACATTACTCTGCGTGATCGGCGCGCGCCGTGGTGACCACCTTTCCCCGGTTGGAATCGGGGAAACGGTCCAGCATGGCGCGTACCTCGGTGGCGGTGGTGTTCGCTCCGAAGAGTTCGGTGCCGGGTTCCATCCGCACACCCTCCGCGAGCGGGCCCGCGACGACCGGGTCGAAGCCGAGGGCGTCGACGAGTGCGGAGACCGCGGCGATGTCGGCGGGGTCGTCCCCGGCGATGGCGATCGCCTTGCGGTCGGGTGTGCCGGTGGGCCGGGCGCCGCCCTCGAGGTCGTGGTAACCCATGTGGTTGAACGCCTTGACGATGCGTGACTCCGGCAGGAAGGCCTGCACGATCTCACTGGACGAGGTCAGCGGGTCGGTGAGGTCGGCCCGGATCCCGTCGACCTCCCACCAGTAGTTCATCGCGTCGACGACGAGTTTGCCGCGCAGTGCCGCCTCGGGGACGGTGGTGTGCTTGCCGAGCGGGAGTGCGAGCACGACGATGTCGGCCCGCTCGGCGGCCTCGGCGCCGGTGACCGCGCTCGCGCCGGGGGTGACCACCTCGATGATGAGCGCGATCCGGGACGGGTCCCCGGAGCCGGCGACGAGGACTTCGTAGCCCGCGGCGACCGCGAGCCGGGCGAGGGCGGTGCCGACTTTGCCGGCGCCGAGGATGCCGATGGTGGTCATCCGGCAAGCCTATGACGCTTACCGTGCGTGACGATACTGACCGGCTTCGGACAGCGGTCGCCCGGACGTTCATAGGCCATTCATAGATAGACATGTTTCAATCTGTGCTCGCTCTCACGAGGAGGAGTAATCGCATGTCAGAGGCCATCAACGACAATGACGCGTACGTCCGTGAGGTTCATGACAAGGGTTTACAGTTCGATCTGCGGACGATGTCGCGCCGGCGCATGCTGACCGCCCTCGGCACCGCCGGCGTCCTGACCGCGGTCGGCGGCCGGATCCTCACCGACGCCGATCCGGCGGTGGCGGCCTGCGCGGCCGAGGTCGAGTCCGAGACCGCCGGGCCGTACCCCGCGGACGGCAGCAACGGACCTCAGATCCGTACGGTGGCCGGGGTGGTCCGCAGTGACATCCGATCGTCCTTCGGCGGGCCGACCGGGGTCGCGGGAGGCATCGGCCTGAATTTCTCGCTGACCGTGCTCAAGCTGAACTGCGCGCCGCTCGTCGGCGCCGCGGTCTACGCCTGGCACTGTGACCGCGAGGGCCGGTACTCGATGTATTCCAGCGGTGTCACCGGCCAGAACTACCTGCGCGGCATCCAAGCCACCGACGCCACCGGCCGGGTGAGCTTCACCAGCATCTATCCCGGCTGTTACGCGGGCCGGTGGCCGCACATCCACTTCGAGGTCTTCTCCTCGCTGGCGGCCGCGACCGGCGGCAGCGGCCCGATCGTCAAGACGTCGCAGATCGCGCTGCCCAAGGACGTCTCGTCGGCGGTCTACGCCACCACCGGGTACAGCCGGAGCGTCACCAACCTGAGCCGGATCACGCTGGCCGGTGACATGGTGTTCGGCGACGACCTGGCCGCCCGCGAGATGGCCACGGTCACCGGCAGCGTGAGTTCCGGGTACTCCGCGGCGCTGACCATCACGGTCAACGGCTGATCCGACCGGGGCACGCGCTACGGCAGGGTGGTGAGCATCTGCCGTAGCGCGCTGCCGCGGTTGTGCGCCGGCAGCCGGTACGTCTCAGGCGCCGGCGAGGTCAGCATGATGTCGGCGGCGTCTCCACGGGCATGGCGTCGAGCGGCGCGGCCGCCCGCAGGTGGAAGCCGGCCGCGCCGGCGTCGTGCAGGCGGATCTGGTCGGCGGGGTCCGGTGCGGCGAGGGCGTCGCGCGCCCACCGGCGCTCGAGTGCCACCGAGCGGGCCGTGGTCACCGCCACCCTCGACCGCGTGGTGGCCGGTGACGACGAACCGGTCCCGACAGGGCTGGGTGACGGGCAGGGTCGGGTGGCGGGCAGGGTCGGGTGACGGGCAGGGCCGGGTGACGGGCGGTTCGCGGCCCGGCTGCTGCTCCGCCTCCCCGGCCTGCCGCCGGCGTACGACACGTCGAGGAGGTCGGCGACGGTTTCGCGCCGGACGTCAGCTGAAGGCCTTCACCTCCAGCAGCCCGACCGAGCCGGCTCCGCTGGTCAGCGCCACCCGCAACCGGGTGGTGCTCACCGGGCCGAACGTCACCGCGTTGAACTGGTTGGCGGCGACCGGGTAGCCACTGGGCGACGGTACGTCCACGTAGGCGTTGCCGTTCCAGTACTGCAGGGTCCACGATGCCGGGACGCGGACGCCGCCGTTGTCGTCGAAGAAGTAGACCTGGGCCGAGGTCAGCGTCTGGGCCGTGGGCCAGGTGAGGTCCGCCCACTGGGTGCCCTGCTCGGGCCAGGTCCCCCAGCGCGGGTTGACCGTGTCGTTGGACGACGGTGGGTCGATGCCGTCGTTGAGCGCGGCGACACTTTCCCAGGCCGACGTGTACGAAGCCGTCGGCGTGGCACCGGCCGCGAGGTTGGTGACCGTCGTGGTGCCGCGGCGGTACAGCTTGAGTTCCGTCAGCCCGGTCTTGGCCGCGCCGGTGGGCTGGGTGAACTGGATCCGTAGCCGGGTCGTGCTGACCGGGCTGAACGACACCTTGTTGTAGTTGGACTGTGGCGTCCCCGGCGTCTTGACCTGGCTCGCCGCCGCCACCCACGCGGTGCCGTTCCAGTACTGCACGGTGTACGCCGTGGGCGGCCGGTACCGGTTGGTGGCCCGGTCGTTGCGGAAGTGGACGCGGGCCTCGTCGACGGTCTGGACCGGGCCGAGGTTCACCTCGTACCAGTCGGTGGTGTTCGGGGTGCCGTAGCTGCCCCAGATCGGTGCGTTGGTGGGCAGGCCGTCGACCGCGGCGGCCGTGGTGGTGCCCGCGGCGGTGTAGGACGCGGTCGTCGTGGCGCCCTGGGCGAGGTTCGGGGTGGTGGAGGTCAGGTCGACGCCGGCCTTGGCGAAGATGTCGACCATCCGGTCGCTGGTCTGGGTGACGTTCTGCGGGGCCTGCAGGCCGGTGAACGCCGCGGTGTACGTGGCCGTGCCGGTGCCGGACGGGAACGTGACCGCGCCGGTCGCCGGGTTGTAGACGAAGCGGGCCAACCGGTCCACGGTGGCCACCCGGGTGCCGTTGAGGTAGATGGAGTATCCCTGCGGCACCCCGGCGTACTTCGTGACGCCGTCGGCCGGGTCGTCCCAGACGACGGAGAGGTTCGTGTTGCGGTATCGCAGGTTGTTGACCGCGAAGCTGGGCCAGCCGATGTCGATGGGGGAGAGCTCGATCTGCGCGTCGGTGCGCGGCCGGAGCCCGGCGACGTCCTCGATGACGGTCCAGTTGCTGCTGCCGAGGATGTTGTGGTGGATCCAGGAGCGGTATTCGATGCCGGTGCCGTTGTAGTCGGCCCAGAACTCGTTGGCGTCGGGCCAGCGGGTGTCGCCGCCGACGTACTGCGCCCAGGTGTTCCAGTAGAGCAGCTTCTTGTAGTCCTCGGCGTTCATCCACTGGTTGGGGTAGTTGCGCAGCACCGACGAGTACAGCCGGAACTGCACGGTCGAGTTGATGGTGGAGAAGTTGTTGCTGCCCGGGAACCCGGCCGCCGCGGCGGCGGCCTTGTCACGCTGGTTCGCCGTGTAGAACGGGAAGATCGGGTATTCGGCCGGGTCGGCGAACAGGCGCAGGGCCTGCCGGTACTCCGCGGTGTCCGGCATCAGGCCCACGGCGTACGGGTAGTAGTTGTTGATCTCCTTCCACGGCACATGGGTGTTCGTGGCGACGTGCTTGTGTTCGAGCAGTTGCCGGTCCGGGTTCCACAGCGTGTTCACGACCCCGGTGCGGATGCGGTCGGCGAGTGTCTGCATCTCGGTGGCCTTGGCCGTGTTGCCGAGCAGGGTGTACGCGTCGCGGGCGGCGTTGGTGCCGGACCACACGTAGGCCGTCTCCGCCCGGTCGAGTTTGCCGGCCCGCCAGTCGAACGACACCGCGTCGGCGTCGTTGCCGGTCAGCGCGCCCCAGTCGTACTCGATGACGCCGTTGTTGTTGGAATCGTAGGTGGCGAGCTGTCCCTTGGCGTCACCCTCGGCGTAGCGGGCGAAGTTCTGCAGCATCGCCGGCTGCCCACCGTGGATCTGATAGGCGCGCCAGGCCGCCTCGGCGATGTACTGCGTGTACGAGTTGGACCAGTTCTCCGGGTCGCCGGGGTTGTCCATGAAGCGGCCGCCGCCGGAGGACTGCCCGACCGCGAGATACGGCCCGTACGAGTATTCCGGGTTGCGCAGGTATTTCAGGTCGTCGATGTGCATCGGCTGGGTCAGCGCGATCGCGTTGTTGTACCCGGTGGCACCCTCGACCGACTGCGGGAACTGGAAGTCCTGCCCGGGGATGTCGACGTCGAGATAGTTGAAGCGCATCAGCCACCAGCGGTAGTAGATGTTCTTCTTGATCGCCGCGTCGGGCACGTCGATGTACGGCACGTTCTGCGCCCACCACCGGTTGTACTCCCGCACGTGGGTGGCGAACGCGGCGGCCGGGGCGTACCCCCGGTAGGCGGTGTACTCGGTCAGCGACTGCGGGATCTCCGTCGTCACGAAACCGAGCTGCACCTTCGTCGTCACCGAGGCGCCCGCCGCGACCGTGACCGACCGGGTCAACGCTCCACCGGCGGCGGCGAAACCGTCACCGGAGAAGCGCGGATAGATCGTGGTGAGGTTGTTCTTGACGGCCCGGGTTCCGGTGAGCTCGGTGCCACTGCCGGTCGCGGCGTACGGCGACACCGCCCGCAACTGCACGGTGGCCGCCGCCGTGCCGGTGTTGACGACCGCGAGGTTCGTGACGAGCACGTTGTTGTGGGTGATGAACTTGGTGACCTCGAGCCGGATCGCGCCGCTGGTGTGCACGCTGCGCCAGTTGCTGGGCGACTGCACGCGCTGCGCCGGCTGTTCGGTGAACGTGCCGGGGGAGGCGGTCACCGCGTACGCGTTCTCGCTGCTGAGGTTGTCCCAGTAGGCCGCGTTGCCGCCGAAGCCGATGACCGCGGGGTTGTGGGTGTACATGAACGCGCCCCGGCCGCGGGTCATGAGCAGGGTGCCGGCCGGGTCGTTGCCCGTACGCGAGAGCAGCCGGTCCATCCAGAAGTCGGTGCCGGAACTCTCCGCGTCGTAGATGGCCTGCATGGTGTCGCCGGTGGAGTAGCCGACCGGCGGTGCCGCGATGGTGCCACCGGTGAACGTGGGATAACCGATGGGCTGGGCGGCGTGCGCGGCGGCCGGCACCGTCAGGTTCACGAGGACGGCGGCCAGGGTGAACGCCAGGACCTTTCTCATGCCTGGTACGCCTTCCACTCGAGCACGCCGGTGGAGAGCCCGGTCCGCGACGTGATGGACAGTCGCAGCCGGGTGGTGCTGACCGGGCCGAACGTCGTCACGTTCTCGGTGTTGCCGGCCACCCCGCAGGACGACTGATTCGGTACGGGCACATAGGCGCTGCCGTTCCAGTACTGCACCTGACACGAGGCGGGCAGGTCGATGCCCTGGTCGTCGTCGAACCAGTAGGTGGCGGTCCGGCTGATCGACCGAGCCGTGGGCCACGTGTACTCGACCCACTGGGTGCCCTGCTGCGGCCAGTTGCCGTAGGCGAGGTTCGAGCGGTCGGCCGAGTTCGCCGGGACGCCCCCGTTGTTGATCGCGGCGAGGGATTCCCACGAGGAGACGTACGAGGTGGAGGCCGTCGCGGACGTCGCGAGGTTGCCGTCGCCACCGCCGGTCGTCGGGGTGACCCGCTGGATCGTCCCGTCGGCGTTGAAGAACAGCTTGTCCACGGCGACCGAGCGCCGGAAGGTGCCGCCGCCGGGGGCGTCCGCGGTGTGGTAGACGAGGTACGACTGGCCGTTGAAGTCGACGATGCCCGCGTGGTTCGTGGTCGACGACACCTGGCCGAGGACGATGCCGCGCTGGGTCCACGGCCCGAGCGGGTTCGTCGCGGTCGCGTAGCGCTGGCAGGCGTAGGCGGAATCGGTGACGCAGCCGTTCGTGTCGTTCGCGGCGTACATCAGGTAGTAGAGGCCGCTGCGCTTGAACATCCAGGGGGCCTCCCAGTAGTTCGTGAGGCCCTGCGGGGTGACGACCGCGCCGACGGTGTCGATCATGTTGGCGGCGAGCTTCACCGCGCGCGGTGACCAGTAACCGCCCCAGTACAGGTAGGCCTGGCCGTCGTCGTCGACGAACACGGTCGGGTCGATGTTGAGCCCCGCGGAGTTCGCGGTGCTGTCGCTGATCAGCGGCCCGCCCTTGGCGTCGGTGAACGGCCCGAGCGGGCTGTCGCCGACCGCGACGCCGATGTTCATCCAGCCGGGCCCGTTGCCGTTGACCGAGGTGTACCAGTAGTAGCGGCCGTTGCGGGGCTCGACCTCACCGGCCCACGCGTCCGCCCCCGCCCAGCCGAACGTCGCGATGGTCGCCTTGGCGCCGTTGTCGGTCCAGGTCGCCGCGTCGGTGGAAGACAGGACGTGCCACTCGCGCATCAGGAAGTTGCTGCTGCCGGTGGGGGCCTCGTCCCGCCCGGCGTAGATGTACATGGTGTTGCCGACGACCAGGGGAGCCGGGTCGGCGGTGTAGATGGCGGTGATGATCGGGTTGGCGGCGTGGGCCGGGGTGGCGAGCGCGGCGATCGCGGTCGTCACCACGGCCGCGGCGGCCAGCACCTTTCTTCCTGACATCCGTACCTCCATTGTGCAGTGACGAGGGTCACTCGATCGCCAGCGTTCCGTACGAAAACGTTTTCGGCAAGATGTTCGTCAGGTTACGGAAATGAGTCATGTGGACACTGCTCCGCTGCTGATACCGTCCGTTATCCCGGAAATCCGGCAACGAAAGGTTTTCGATGGGGCGTCGCAGATCGCAGGCGGTCACCCTCGCCGACGTGGCCAGGCTGGCCGGGGTCTCGGTCGCCACCGCGTCGAAGGCCATCAATGCCCGCGCCCAGGTGGCCGAGGCGACCCGCCAGCGCGTCCTGCTCGCCGCCAGTGAGCTGTCGTTCCGGCCGAACGCGCTCGCCCGCGGCCTGATCTCCGGCCGCACCCGGACCATCGGGCTGCTCACCGACGAGCTCGGCGGGCGCTTCTCCATCCCGGTCCTGCTCGGCGCCGAGAACGCGCTGGGCAACGAGCGGATGTCGGTGCTGCTCTGCGACGCCCGCGGCGACGCGATCCGGCGCCGGCACTACGTGAACACGCTGCTCGCCCAGCAGGTCGACGGGTTCATCGTGGTCGGCGACCGCAACGACGTGCGCCCGTCGCTGACCCGCGACATCCCGGTCCCGGTCGTCTACGTGTACGCCGAGTCCGACGACCCGGCCGACGTGTCGCTGGTCGCCGACGACGCGGGTGGGGCACGGCTGGCGGCCGAGCACCTGATCGCGCTCGGCCGGCGCCGCATCGCGCACGTCACCGGCCCGCACGGCTACCGCGCGGCCCGTGACCGGGTCACCGGGCTGCGCGCGGTGCTGGCCGAGCACGGCCTCGCCCTGTCCGGCGGCGAGCCGCTGTACGGCGAGTGGTCGCAGCGCTGGGGCCGGCACGCCGCGCACCTGCTGGTCGCCGCCGACCCGGGTCTCGACGCGATCTTCTGCGGCAACGACCAGATCGCCGCCGGGGTGGCCCAGAGCCTGCGCGACCTGGGTCGCTCCGTGCCCGGCGACGTCGCCGTCGTCGGTTACGACAACTGGCTGGAGCTCGCCGCCGACTGCCGGCCGCCGCTGACCACCATCGACCTCAACCTCGAACAGCTCGGCGCCGCCGCGGTCGCCCACCTGTCCGCGGCCCTCGACGGCCGGCCGTCGAGCGGACTTTTCCGGCAGCCGTGCCGCCTGATCGTCCGGGAATCGACAATAATCACTGGATGACCGTGCTGCGCAGTGACGAGTGGTACGCAGGACAGGACCGCAACGCCTACATCCACCGCGCCTGGATGCGCCGGGGCCTGCCCGACTCGGCGTTCGCCGGCCGGCCCCAGATCGCGATCGCGAACACCGCCTCCGACCTCACGCCCTGCAACAGCCACCTGGACGAGGTCGCCGAGCACGTCAAACGCGGCGTGTGGGAGGCCGGCGGGGTGCCGCTCAACCTGCCCGTGGTGTCGCTGGGCGAGACGCAGGTCCGGCCGACCGCGATGCTCTGGCGCAACATGGCCGCGATGGCGATCGAGGAGATGCTGCGCGCCAACCCGATCGACGGCGTCGTGCTGCTCGGCGGCTGCGACAAGACCATCCCGGCGCTGCTGATGGCCGCCGCCTCGGTGGACCTGCCCGCGGTGGTGCTGCCCGGCGGCCCGATGCTCACCGGCACGTTCCGGGGCACCCCGCTGGGCTGCGGCACCGACGTGTGGCGGCTCAGCGAGGAGGTTCGGGCGGGCACCCTCGGCGAGGCCGCGTTCCTCGACTCCGAGTCCTCGATGATCCGCAGCCGGGGCCACTGCAACACGATGGGCACCGCGTCCACGATGGGCCTGCTGGCCGAGGCGCTCGGCATGACCCTGCCGGGTACGGCCGGGATCCCGGCCGCGGACAGCCGTCTGCTGGCCCGCTCGCACGCCACCGGCCGGCTCGCCGTGGAGATGGTCGCCGCCGGCCGCCGGCCCAGCACGGTGCTCACCGCGGCGTCGTTCCACAACGCGATCGTCACCCTGGCGGCCCTCGGCGGCTCCACCAACGCCGTCGTGCACCTGCTGGCGATCGCCGGCCGGCTCGGCGTGCCGCTCACGCTGGACGACTTCGACCGGATCGGGGCCGGCGTGCCACTGCTGGTCAACCTGCAGCCGGCCGGGAAGTACCTCATGGAGGACCTGTACCGGGCCGGTGGCCTGCACGCGGTGCTGCGCGAGGTCGCGGACCTGCTCGACCCCACCGCGCCGACAGTGACCGGCACACCGCTGCTCGGGCACCTCGCGGACAGCCCGATCCTCGACACCGACGTGATCCGCCCGCGGACCGGCCCGCTGCTGCCGGACGCGGGTATCGCCGTGCTGCGCGGCAACCTGGCCCCGGCCGGCGCGATCATCAAACCGGCCGCGGCCAGCCCGCACCTGCTGCGGCACCGCGGCCGGGCGGTCGTGTTCGACTCGGTCGAGGACCTGCACGCCCGCCTCGACGACCCGGACCTCGACGTGGACGCCGACTCCGTCCTGGTCCTGCGCGGCTGCGGCCCCCGCGGCTACCCGGGCATGCCCGAGGTCGCGAACATGCCGCTCCCGGCCAAACTGCTCCAGCAGGGGGTACGCGACATGGTGCGCGTCTGCGACGGCCGGATGAGTGGCACGGCGTACGGAACGGTGGTCCTGCACGTCGCCCCGGAAGCCGCCGCGGGCGGTCCGCTCGACCGGATCCGCACCGGCGACATCATCGTCCTGGACGTCCCGGCCCGCACGATCTCGGTCGACGTCCCCGACGACGAGCTGGCGGCCCGGGCCCCGTCGGCGGTGCTGACCGACGCGTTCGCCCGCCCGGCCCGGGGCTGGACCAAGCTCTACGTCGACACCGTCCTCGGCGCGGACACCGGCGCCGACCTGGACTTCCTGCTCGGCTCCAGCGGCGACCGGGTGGCCCGCGAATCCCACTGAACCGCTGCGGGGGTACACGTTCCACCCCTACAAGCTCGGCCTGCCGGATCCGCTCCCGGACCGCTTGCATAGGGGCATGCGAGCAACCCTCATGTACGGCGCCGGCGACGTCCGCGTCGAGAACGTCCCCGACTCCGCCCTCGAACTGCCGACCGACGCCCTGGTCCGGGTCAGCGCCTCCTGCATCTGCGGGTCGGACCTGTGGCCGTACGCGTCCATGGCGCCCGGCGGCACCCCGGCGCGGATGGGCCACGAGTTCGTCGGGATCGTCGAGGAGACCGGGTCCGAGGTCACCTCGGTGCGCAAGGGCGACCTGGTCATCGCCCCGTGGCTGATCTCGGACGGCACCTGCGAGTTCTGCCGGGAGGGCCGGTACTCCTGCTGCGTGCACGTCGGGATGTGGGACCTCCTGCCCGGCGAGGGCGGCCAGGCCGAGGCGGTGCGGGTGCCGTTCGCCGATGGGACGCTGGTCAAGGTCCCGGGCGGGGCTGACCCGTCACTGCTGCCGTCACTGCTCACGCTCTCCGACGTGTTCGGCACCGGTCACCACGCCGCGGTGGCCGGCGGTGTCACGCCCGGCAGCACCGTCGCGGTGATCGGGGACGGGGCGGTCGGGCTGCTGGCGGCGCTGGCGGCCAAGCGGCTCGGCGCGGAGCGGATCGTGCTCATGGGCCGGCACCGGGCGCGTACCGATCTCGGCCGGGAGTTCGGCGTCACCGACGTGGTCGCCGCCCGCGGCCCGGACGGCATCGAGCAGGTGCGCGCCCTCACCGGTGGGCACGGCGCCCCGGTGGTCATCGAGGCGGTCGGCACCCGGGACGCGTACGACCAGGCCGTCGGCGTGGTCCGGGGCGGCGGCACGATCAGCCGGGTCGGCGTCCCGCAGTACGAGGACGCCCCGGTCGGCCTCGGCAGCCTGTTCTTCCGCAACATCACGCTCACCGGCGGGGCGGCACCCACCCGCGCCTACATCGGCGAGCTCCTGCCCGGGGTCCTGGACGGCACGCTGCAACCGGGGAAGGTGTTCGACGCCGTCACAGACCTGGACGGGGTGCCCGGCGGTTACCGGGACATGGCCGCCCGGACCAGCCTCAAGGTGCTCGTGACCTCGTAACAGGGGTAGAAACTCGACCCCCTCGGCCGGGATCCGGCGGCGTACCGTGGCGTCGTGAGCAACAGTGACAACCGGGCGGATGTGCGTGATTTCCTGGCCAGCCGCCGGGCCCGGCTGAGCCCGGCCCAGGTCGGGCTCCCGCCCGGCGGCCGGCGCCGGGTGCCCGGGCTGCGCCGCGAGGAGGTCGCGGTCCTGGCCGGGGTCAGCACCGAGTGGTACACCCGGCTGGAGAAGGGCCACATCGCCGGCGTCTCCGAGGACGTGCTGTACGCCGTCGCCCGCACGCTGCGGCTCGACGACGAGGAACGGACGTACCTGTTCGACCTGGCCCGGGCCGCGCGCCCGGCCGGGTGCGCCCCGGCCCGCCGGCGCGCGACGGAGCTGCCCCGCGAGGTCCAGTGGATGCTCGACGCGATGACGATGTCCGCCGCGATCGTCACGAACGGGCGCTGGGACGTGGTGGCGAGCAACGCGCTCGGCCGGGCGTTGTACTCGCCCGCGTTCACCGCCGGCAACCCCAACCTGGCCCGCTACCACTTCCTCGACCCCGGGGCCCGCGACTTCTACGCCGACTGGGACACCGCGGCCGGCATCGTGGTCGCCCTGCTGCGCACCGAGGCCGGCCGCCACCCCTGCGACCGGGACCTGCGCGACCTCGTCGGTGAGCTCTCCACCGTGAGCCCGGAGTTCCGCACCCGGTGGGCCACCCACGACATCCTGCTGCACAACCGGGGAGCCAAGACGTTCCAGCACCCGGACGCCGGCCCGATCGAGCTGGCCTACGCGTCGCTGGAGCTGCCCGGCCCGGCCGACGCGGGCCACCTGCTGACCGTCTACACCGCGGAGCCCGGCTCCCGGGCCCAGGAGAAACTGGCGTTCCTGGCCAGCTGGACGGCAGACGTTCTCAGTGCCCGGCCCCGGCGACATCGTGCACGTCGTGCAGGCCGACCCGGCGGTTGACCGCGGCGCCGGCCCGGGCCGCCCAGGTGCGCGGCACGAGACGGCCGATCCACGTGGTCACCCGGTTGAGGGGACGACCCGGGTACGAGGCCGCGCGGCCCCGGGCGAAGTCGTCGAGCGTCCGGGCGGCGACGCTGCGCGGGGTGTCGGTGAACCGCGGGTCCATCGTCGCCGTGGTGCCGTCGAAGAAACCGGTGGCGGTCGCGCCCGGGTGTGCCGCCATGACCCGGACCCCGGTGCCGCGCAACTCCTCGGCGAGGGCCTCGCTGAAGGAGAGCACGAACGCCTTCGTCGCGGCGTAACTCGCCTGATAGGCCAGCGGCTGGAACGCGGCGGTCGACGCGACGTTGATGACGCCGCCGGCTCCGCGGGCCACCATGTCCGCGCCCAGGAGATGGGTGAGCGCCATGAGACCGCTCACGTTCAGGTCGACCGACGCCTGCTGTGCGGCCAGCGGCCGGGTGAGGAACGAGCCGGCGGTGCCCATGCCCGCGTTGTTGAGCAGCACGTCGACGGTGATCCCGCGCTCGCGCAGCCGGGTGGTGACGTGCTCGGGTCCCTGGCGGCTGCCCAGGTCGGCGGCGATCACCTCGACCTCGGTCCGGTGCCGGTCGCGCAGCTCGGTGGCGAGGGCTTCGAGAGCCTCGGTGGACCGGGCGACGAGGACGAGGCGGGCTCCCCGGTGGGCGAGTTCGCGCGCGTACGCCGTACCGAGTCCCTTCGAAGCGCCGGTGACGAGGACGGTGGTGCCGCGGTATCCGTACATGCGGAACGCTCTTTTCTTTCGAGTCTCGAAGTTATTGGAGGCTAGCATAAACTTCGAGACTCGAAAGGTTTGTAGGCTGATGGCATGACAGCGTCACGGCTCACCGCGGTGGTCGCCGCCCATCACGAGATCTCAATGCTGGCCGGCGACCGGATCGCCCCCGTGCTGGCCGGGCACCGCTTGACGCCCGCGACCGCCCAGGCGCTGTGGGCGATCGACCCGGCCGAGGCGCCGCCGTCGATGAAGACGATGACCGAGCGGCTCTACTGCAACGCCCCGAACCTCACGTTCATCACCAACCAGCTCATCGACCGCGGCCTGGTGGAGCGCGGCGCGGATCCGTCCGACCGGCGGACCCGGGTGCTGATCCTGACCGAACGCGGTCGCAGGGTGCGCGCCGAGGTGCTCCACGCGATGCTCGAGCAGACCCCGTTCGCGGCACTGTCCGATGCGGATCTCAAGTTGCTGGAAGCGCTGCTGGCAAAGGCTCTGGGCGCCCGCCGATGACGGCGATCCGGGTGCCGCACGCCCGGGATGGCGCGGCCGTCATCGTCGTGCCGGCGCGGCCAGGCGGCGGGCGGCCTCGACGACGAAGGCCCGGCGCCGGGCCCGTTCGGCGAGGTCGTCTCCGCCGGCCCCGGTGATCATTTCGGCGAGCTGCGGGACGGTCTGCCACCAGGCCGCCAGCGCGATCAGGGCGAAGACCAGGTGGGCCGGGTCGAGGCCGCCGTCGAGCAGGCCGTCGCGCTGGGCCCGGGCGAAGCGTTCGACCTTGTCGCGGTAGCGCGCCGAGCGCTGGGCCGCCCGGGCCGCCGGGCCTCGGGTCAGGCCCTCCCACTGCAGCAGCCGGCCCAGCTCGGGGTGGGCCGCGTGGTAGTCGTAGGTCGCCCCGGCGAAGTCGCCGATGTCGTCGAGGCCGGTGCCGGTGACGGCCACCGCCGAGGCGAGCCGGTCGAGCTCGTCGGAGAGCACCACCTCCCAGAGCGCGTTCTTGTCGCCGTAGTAGCTGTAGAGGCGCTCCTTGTTGATGCCCGCGCGGGTGGCGATGCGCGTCATCGTCGTCCCGTCGAGGCCGCGCTCGGCGAACTCGGCCGTGGCGGCCTCCTTGAGGCGGCGCCGTGTTCCCTCGGTGTCCCAGGCCATCGGCCCACGATAGGCGATTCCAACGCGAGCGTTGCGGTTCCGCTATCTCCAACGCTACCGTTGGAGATGACGAAGGAGGCACCATGCACGTACTTGTCACCGGCGCGAACAGCGGTATCGGCAAGGAGATCACCCGGCAGCTCGTCACCGCGGGCCACACCGTCTGGGCCGCGGCCCGCGACCCGGAGCGCGGCCGGGCCGCGGCCGCCGAGACCGGGGCCCGGCCGCTCGTGCTCGACGTGACCGACGAGCGGTCCATCGCCGCGGCCGTCGAGCGGGTCGCCGAGCTGGACGTGCTCGTCAACAACGCGGGGATCGGCGACCGCGGTGAGCAGCCCGCCGACCTGGACACGGACACCCTGCGCCGGGTCTACGAGACGAACGTGTTCGGCGTCGTCGCGGTCACCAACGCGTTCCTGCCCACCCTGCGCCGGTCGGCCCGGCCCCGGATCGTCAACATCTCCAGCGGCACGGGCTCGCTGGGCTGGAGCACCGGCCCCAACCCGCAGTTCGACCATCGGACCGGGGGTGCCGCCGCGGCATACCGTTCCTCGAAGACGGCGTTGAACGCGCTCACCGTCCATTACGGTCAGATGCTCGCCGCCGAGGGTTTCAAGGTCAATGCGCTGGCGCCCGGCCTGCGCGCCACGAACCTGAACGCCCGCGCCGCCGAGCTCGGCGGAGTCCCCGGTGAGGCGGCCGCCGCAGCCGTACGGCTCGCGCAGCTCGCGCCGGACGGGCCGACCGCCGGTTTCTTCTCCTGGGACGGCACCGTCGCACCCTGGTGACCCGCGGGGCTGCGCCCGGTGGCCGGTCGGTGTCATGCTCGACCGAGGACACCGAGGCTCGGGAGGTCTCTCGTGACGGGCATGGAACTCCAGACGGTGATCGAGTCCGCGGCGCTCGCGCTGGCCGCCGCGGCCGGCACCAGCGCGTGGGCCGACGCCCGCAAAGGCGTGGTGGCGTTGTTCGGCCGGTTCGGCCGCGACCCGCAGCAGCAGCTCGACGCCGATGCCGGGATCATCGCCGAGGCGGTCGGGACGCAGGGCGAGGCGGCGGCCCGGGCGAAGGTGAGCCGGGCCTGGCAGGAGCGACTCACGGAGCTGGCGGCCGGGACGCCGGACGCGGCCGAGGGGATCCGGGCGCTGGGGGAGCGGATCACCGGGCCGAACGTCCAGCACATCACCGCCTCGGCGCCGAACGCCACCGCGCAGGGCGTGATGTTCGGCAGCATCGTCAACCACCAGGCGCCGCCCCCGCCGCGATGACGGAACAGCACGTCAGCGCGACCGGCGGATTCGCGTACGGCGTGGTCGGTGGCGATCTGCACACCGTGCCCGGAGGAGCGCCGCTCTACGTGCTGCGCGGATACACCGGCCCGGCGGCCGCCGACCCGGCCGGCCTGCGGGCAATGCCCAGCCGGATGCTGAACGCCGCCACGGAGGTGGTCACGTTCACCGGCCGGACCGACGAGCTCGAGGAGCTGCACACGTGGCTCACGACGGGCACCCGCTTCCGGGTCCGCTGGATGCACGCACCCGGCGGGCAGGGCAAGTCCCGGCTCGCCGCGCGTATCGCCGCGCAGGCCGCCGCCGCGGGCTGGAAGGTCCTGGTCGCCGACCAGGGCGCGGGCCCGGTCCTGGACCAGCCCGGCAGCCAGAACCTGGACGCCACGGGCAGCAGCGGCGTACTGCTGCTCGTGGACTACGCCGACCGCTGGCCGCAGACGACGCTGACCTGGATGTTCAGCAACGTGTTGCTGTACCGGCCCGGGGTGCCCACCCGGGTGCTGCTCGTCGCCCGTACGGACTGGGGCTGGCATGCCCTGCGCTCGTCGCTCGGCGACCCGGCGAAGGCGATCGACACGTCCGTACGCGAGTTGCCCCCGCTGGGTGACGGACGGGCCGAGCGGGAGCGCATGTTCGTGGCGGCCCGGGACAGTTTCGCCGCGGTGTACGGCGTCACCGACCCGGCCGGGATCGAGCCGCCGGCGGCGCTCGGGCACCCGGATTTTGCGTTGATCCTGACCCTGCACGTGGCGGCCCTGGTCGCGGTCGACGCCCGGGTGAACGGCCGGGCCGTCCCGGACGACCCGGCGGAACTGACCCGCTATCTGATCGACCGCGAGCGGGGCCACTGGGCGCAACTGTACGAGCGGGGCCGCCGGGACGGTCTCGACTTCCTGACCTCGCCGGGCGTGCTGGGCGGCGTGGTCTTCACCGCCGCCCTCACCGGCCCGCGGGACTGGGACGCCGGGGTCGCCGCGGTGCGGGCACCCGATCCGGAGCAGGTGCTGCGCGACCACACGAAGTGCTACCCACCGGCCGTCCCGGACCGCGCGACCGTGCTGGAGCCGCTGTATCCCGACCGGCTCGCCGAGGACTACCTGGCGCTCTGCCTCACCGGCGAGGGCACCGCCGAGCATCCGGCCCTGCTGGAGCGCGTGCTGTCGGCCGAGGACACCGTACGGGCGATGACGTTCCTCATCGCAGCGGCGGTGCGGTGGCCGGTTCTCGGGCCCCGGCACCTGTTCCCGCGGGTCCTCGCCCGGCCGCACCAGGTGCTGGACGCGGGCAGCGCGGCGGTTGCCACCCTGACCGCGGTCCCGGAGGTCGGCACGGACGTGCTCGAGGCGGTCGAGGCACTGCTGCCGCCCGGTCCGCACGTCGACCTCGACGTCGGCGCCGCGGCGCTGAGCACCACGCTCACCGCCCGGCGCCGGGAGACCGTCGCCGACCCGGTCGACCTGGCCCGCGTGCTGGTCGTGCACGCCGCGCGGCTCGCCAACGCCGGCCGGTTCGCCGAGAGCGCTGCGGTGGCCGACGAGGCCGGTCGGACCCTGTACCGGGCCGTCGAGGCCGGTGACCTCGATCAGGTGCCGCACCTGGCGAGCGCTCTGTCCGGGCTGTCGTTCTACCGGTCGCGGGGCGGCCGGCACGAGGAGGCGCTCGCCCCCGCCGAGGCCGCGGTCCGCCTGGGGCGGCAACTGGCCGGGGTCGCACCGGAGGTGTTCCAGCCGTTCCTCGCGGGCAGCCTGAGCATGCTCGGGACCGTCCTGTCGGACCTGGGCCGGCCGCAGGAGGCGGTCGCGCCGACCGGCGAGGCCGTCGTGATCTTCCACGGTCTCACCGGTGACCGGCACCGCCCCGATCTGGCCCGGGCGCTGACGAACCTGGGGAAGGTGCTGGCCGAGGTGGGCCGCCCCGTGGACGGGCGCGGGCCGGCGCAGGACGGCGTCCGGCTCAGCCGCGACCTGGCGGCCGCGGACCCGGCGGCCCACCTGCCCGATCTCGCCCTGGCACTGACGAACCTGGCCCGGCTGCTGCACCTGCTCGGCGACCACCCGGCGGCCCTCGCGGCGGCCGAGGAGGGCCGCGACCGCTACCGGGACCTGGCCGAGGGCAACCCCCGCACCTACCTGCCGCCCTACACCCGGGCGCTGCACAACGTCAGCGCCGTCCTCGCCGACCTGGGCCGCGACGAGGAAGGGCTGGCGCAGGCCGTCGAGGCGGTCGCGCTGCGGCGGGAGCTGGCCCGGGCGGACCCGGTCGCGCACCGGCCGGGCCTCGCGTCATCGCTGATCAGCGTGAGCGCGCTGCTCGCCGCGCTCGGCCGCCTCGAGGAGGCCCGGGCCCCGTCCGGTGAGGCCATGGACCTCATGAGCGAGCTCGCCGACACGAACACCGCCGCGTACGGCCCCCTGTACGCGCTGGCTCTGAACAACATGGGCTCGGTGCTGGCCCGGCTCGGCGACCAGGCGGCGGCCCTGGACCTCGCCACCCGGGCGCTGGAGCTGCGGCAGTGGCTGACCGAGCACGACACGGCCGCGTACCACCGGGCGGTCCTCGAGCTGGAGGCGTCCGGCCCGGCCGTTGCGATCGAGGCCGGACCCGGCGTGCCCCGCCCGCCGGCCGAGGCGGTGACCGCCCACCGGGCGAACCTGGGCATGTCGCTGTACAACGTCGGCTACCTGCTGTCGGAGACGGGCCGCCCCGAGGAGGCGCTGGTCAAGGTCGGCGACGCGCTCGACGCGTTCCGGCAGGCGGCCGTGCACAACCCCGGCGGGCAGGCGGCCCCACTGGCCCGGTCGTTGAACCTGGTCAGCATGCTGCTGTTCGACCAGGGCCGCCGCCCGGAGGCGATCGACCGGGCCCGGGAATGCGTCGCGGTGACCCGTGAGCTGGCCCTTGCCAACCCCGGGTCGTACCGGTCCCAGCTCGCCGTCGCACTGAACAACCTGAGCGGATGGTTGTGGAACGAGGGACAGCGCGACGAGGCCCTCGCTGCGGCGGAGGAGGCCCGCGACATCTACGCGGTGACACCCGAGCCGGACCCCGGTGATTACGCGATGCTGTGCGGCACGCTGGGCCGGATCCTCGCCGGACACGGCCGGGCACCGGAAGGTCTGCGGTATTCCGGCGAGGCGGTGGACCGCTTCCGGGTCCTCGCCGCGGACGACCCGCGGGAATACCGGGGGCAGTTCGCGATGTCCGTGAACAACCTCGCCAGCCAGGTCCACGACACCGACGTCCGCCGGGCTCGCGCCCTGGCCGACGAGGCCGTCACGGTGTACCGGCAGCTGGCCGATGAGGAACCCGGCCAGCTGCACCACCTCGCGATGGCACTGACCAACGCCGGCCGGGCGCGCTCCGGCCTGGGAGAGCACCGGACCGCCCTGCTGATCGCCCAGGAGGCGGCCACCATCATGCGGGGACTCGTCGCGGAGAACCCGGCGGCGCACCTGCCACAGTACGGCGTGACGCTGCACAACCTGGCCGGTGCGTTGAACAAGCTGGCCCGCTGGCCGGAAGCGTTCGCGGCGGTGTCCGAGGCGATCCGGGTCCGGCACGGCCTGACCGCCCAGAACCCGGAGGCCCACGCGCCGTCGCTGGCCAACTCCCTTTTCCTGTACGCGCTGACGGGAGCCGAGAGCCGCACCCGCCTGCCCGAGTCGAGAGCGGCCGCCCAGGAGTCCCTGCGCGTCTTCCGCCTCCTCGCCACCGCGTATCCGGCCGTGTTCGGCCCCCAGGTGGCCGAGGCGTCCCAGGTCGTCACCTACCTCGGTGGCCGTCCGTGACCAGGCTGCCGGCCGCGTTGCTACTGCTCGTCGTCCTCGTCGCCGGCTGCGCCCGGGCCGAGGACCGGGGCGGGCGCCCGATCGCCACCCCGCCGACGGCCTCGGTGTCGCCGCCGGTCACCTGCGGTCCGGCGGGACTCCGGATGGAACTCGGCGATGCCGACGCGGCGATGGGCCTGCGGGTGCTGGGCCTCACCCTGATCACCTGCGGCCATCGGCCGTACGAGGTGAACGGTCGCCCGTCCGTGCGAACGCTGGACGAGCACCGGTCCACCCTGGACATCACGATCCTGGACGGCGTCAGCGAGATCACCGGGGCGCTCGACACCATCGACGGCGCGCCCCGGCGTTTCACCCTGCGGCCGGGGGAGCAGGCCGTGGCGACGCTCGCCTGGCGTAACACCTACGACGACATCCGCGAGCCGCCGGTCACCGTCGCCACCATCGAGGTGGCACCGGCCGCGGGTGGGCCCGCCCAGCTGCTCACCCCGGACGGCGGCCTCGATCTCGGCAGCACCGGCAGACTCGGCGTCAGCGCCTGGCGCGTCACATCCGGGCGTACTGCTCAGCCAGGATCTTCTCGGTGACGTCGGCGCTCTGCGGCTCGGCGCTGTCGAGGAGCACGAACACCGTCACGTCGCCGGCGGGCGCCGCACTCGTGGTGGTGTTCGACCCTTCGACGGGCGTCCCGCCGACGAGGGACCGGGCCCCGGGGATCCCCGGCACCTCGTCGTCACGCAGGGCCTTGTCCCACATTTTGTTGAGGTCGAGGTTGTCCCTCATGTAGTGAGCGGCGTTCTCGTCGCCCTCGAACCTGATCAACCGGACGGTGATCTGCGACCCGTCCACCTGGAGCCAGCTGCGTTCGTAGCCCCTGGTGAACTTGTACCGGTTCAGGTAGTCCGACTCGCGTGGACGATGCCGCCGATGATCGCGGCGACCACCAGCACCCCGCCCGCCACGAGGGCGATCTTCCGGCGGCGCGTTCCGCGGAGTTCCTCCGGCGATGTCTGTTCCCGGTCCTGCGCCCAGAGGTAACCGCCGCGACCGTCGTTCTGATCAATACTCACTGCGGCCATTGTGCTGATCGGACCGCTGCTTCGCGACCCCGTTCGGCGGCCGGCCCGGGCTGGTCGGCGAGTTCGTCGAGGAGCAGGAGGTCGTGGCGGACCTGGCGGGCCCGGTAGCCGGCCCGGCCGACCATGTGCGCCGCCACCGGGGCGGTGCCCAGCTGGAAGACCGCGACCAGCAGCAGGGTGGTGATGTCGACGGTGTCGCGCAGGCGCAGGCCGCAGCCGAGCAGGACCAGTAGCAGGCCGAGGACCTGGGGTTTCGTCGCCGCGTGCATGCGCGACAGCAGGTCCGGGAAGCGGACGAGGGCGACCCCGGCCGCGAGGCTCAGCAGGGCCCCGGCGAGCAGGCAGACCGCCGCGGCGACGTCGAGCGCGGCGTTCACCGGGAGCCTTCCTCAAGGGAGTGGCCGGCCTCGGGAGCGGAATCGGCGGCGCCGGCCTGGCGGGTGGCGAAGCGGGCCACGCTGACCGAGCCGGTGAAGCCGAGGATGGACAGGACCGCGAGGATCGGCAGGGCGGTCGCGTCCCGGCTGAACGCCGCGACGCAGGCGACGGCCACGACGACGATGGCGAGCAGGACGTCCGTGGCGACGATGCGGTCCAGGACGGACGGTCCACGCAGGATCCTGATCATGGTCAGGGCCGTACCGGCCGCGAGCAGGACGGTGACGACGACAGCGACGACGGTCATGGGGAGACCTCCTCGGGGATCGGACGGCGGGTGGTGGACGCGGCGAGCAGGTCGCGGTCGGCGGTGGAGCCGAAGGCGTGCACGATGCGGGCTTCGAGGTCGAGCACGCTCTGCCGGAAACCGGCCGCCTCGGCCGGGTCGTGCAGGCCGAGGACGTGGACGTACAGGACGCCCTCGGCCCGGTCGACCTCGACGATGAGGCTGCCCGGCACCAGTGACAGCGCCTGCGCGGTCAGGGTGATGCCGAGGTCGGACGGCGCCCGCAGCCGTACGGCGATGACCGCGCTGCGCGGCACGTGGCCGAAGCGGAACGCCAGCAGTGCGATCTGGACGCTGGCCACGACGAGGTCGATCAGGAAGCGCCCGGCCAGGCGCAGCAGCCCGGGCAGGTTGACCCGCCCGGCGAGGGTGACCGGGGGCAGCGGGAAGACGGTCAGGATCGCGCCGGAGACGAGCAGCCCGCCGACGATGTTGACGGCGGTCGGCCGGCCCCAGAGCAGGACCCAGATGACGGTCAGCCCGGTCGCGGCGATCAGTTTGCGGATCATGGGGTCTCCTCGCCGAGGACGGCGTCGACGTAGCCGCTGCGTTCCATGAGGAAGCCGGCGGCCTGGTCGCTGATCTCGAACAGCGGGCCGGCCACCAGCGTGAGGCCCATGCCCAGGACGACGAGCGCCAGCGTCGGCGCCACCATCAGCTTGGGCAGCAGGGCACCGGACCGGTCGGGCATGGCCGGGTCGGGGGCGCGCCAGAACGCCAGGTTCCACACCCGGGCGATCGCGTACAGCGTGAGCAGGCTGGTCAGCACCCCGCCCCCGACCAGTGCCCAGGCCAGCACGCCGCCGTCGCCGGCGCCGGCCTGCAGCAGGCCGACCTTGCCGATGAAGCCGGAGAACGGCGGGATCCCGGCGAGGTTCAGCGCGGGGATGAGGAACAGCCCGGCGAGCACCGGGGACAGCCGGGCCAGGCCACCGAGTTTGTCCAGGCCGGTGCTGCCCCCGCGGCGTTCGATCAGCCCGGCGGCCAGGAACAGCGTGGTCTGGATCGTGATGTGGTGCACGACGTAGAAGATCGCGCTGGACAGGCCCAGCCGGGTGGCGAGCCCGACGCCGAACAGCAGATAGCCGATGTGGCTGATCAGGGTGAACGACAGCAACCGCTTGATGTCGGACTGCGCCACCGCGCCGAGGATGCCGACCACCATCGTGAGCAGGGCGACGACCAGCAACAGCGCGGCCGCCCGGCCACCGGGGAACAGCAGCGTCTCGGTGCGGATGATCGCGTACACGCCGACCTTGGTCAGCAGGCCGGCGAAGACGGCCGTGACCGGCGCCGGTGCGGTGGGATAGCTGTCCGGCAGCCAGGCCGAGAGCGGGAAGACGGCCGCCTTGATGCCGAACGCGAGCAGCAGCATGCCCTGCAGGATCAGGCGCAGGTCGTCGGGCAGCGCGTCGAGCCGTTCGGCGAGCTGGGCCAGGTTGAGCGTGCCGGTGGCGGCATAGACCAGCCCCAGCGCGGTCAGGAAGATCAACGACGAGACCAGGCTGACCACCACGTACGTCGTACCGGCGCGGATCCTGTTCTCCGTGCCGCCGAGCGTGAGCAGGACGTAGCTCGCGACCAGCAGGATCTCGAAGCCGACGTACAGGTTGAACAGGTCGCCGGACAGGAACGCGTTGGTGACACCGGCGGTGAGGATGAGGTACGTCGGGTGGTAGATGGACAGCGGTGTCTCCTCGTCGCCGTCGGCCATGCCCTGGCCGATGGAGTACACGAGGACGCACAGCGTGACCGCGGAGGACACCACCAGCATGAGCGCGGCGAGCTGGTCGGCGACGAGCGCGATGCCCACCGGCGCCAGCCACCCGCCGACGGCCACGACCAGCGGGCCGTCCGTGGTGGACAGGATGAGCAGCGCGATCGAGACGAGCAGTGTGCTGGTCAGCACGCTGAGGCTGACGGTGCGCTGGGCCCGGGGCTTGCCGGCCATCATCAGCGTGAGGGCGGCGCCGAGCAGCGGCATCACCACGGGCAGGGGGACGAGGAAGGTCATCGTACGGTCCCGGTGTCGTCGTGGTCGGCGGTGCCGGGACCCTCGTCCAGCTCGGCGAGCTGCATGATCCGGCGGTCCTCGACGTCGTCCTGCACCTCGTCGTGGCCGGACAGGGCCCAGCTGCGGTAGGCGAGGGCGAGCAGGAACGCGGTCATGCCCAGCGTGATGACGATGGCGGTGAGGATCATGATCTGCGGCAGCGGGTCGCTCATCGCGGCCTCGTCGGTGGTGCCCACGATCGGGGCGCCACCGGCCGTGCCGCCGAGCAGGATCAGCAGGTTGGCGCCGTTGCCGAGCAGGATCACGCCCATCACGATCCGGGTGAGGCTGCGTTCGAGCAGCATCGAGATCCCGGTCGCGAACAGCACACCCACGACGATCACGTACAGCAGGTTCGGGGTCATGAGGACACCTCGCTCTCGTACTGACGGTCCAGCTCCGCGCCGAGACTGCGGAGGATCTCCAGCACCAGGGCCACCACGATCAGGTAGACGCCGATGTCGAAGAACGTCGACGTGGCGAAGTGGACGTGCCCCAGCAGGGGCAGATGGAAGTCGAGCAGGGCGCTCTGCAGGATCTGGCCGCCGAACATCATCGAGACGGCGCCGCTGCCGACCGAGACGAGCAGGCCGGTGCCGAGCACCAGGCCGGCGTCGACCGGCGCGGCGGCGTTCAGTTCGAGGCGGCCGCCCGCGAGGTAGCGCACGGTCAGGGCGAGCCCGGCGACCAGGCCGCCGGCGAATCCGCCACCGATCGCGTTGTGCCCGGAGAACAGCAGGTAGATCGAGAACAGCACGATGGTGTGGAACATCATCCGGGCCACCACCTGCAGGATGATCGACTGCCGGCGGGCCTCGGGGTTGCCGGCCGCGGCGAGCCAGCCGTCCGTACCCGTCATGGTGGTCCGGCCGTTGCCCTGTTCGGCGCTGCGCCGGCGCAGGTTGCCGGAGCGGCGGAAGATCAGGCTGGCCACGCCGGTCGCGGCGACCACCAGCACGGAGATCTCGCCCATCGTGTCCCAGGCGCGGATGTCGACCAGGGCGACGTTGACGATGTTGTGCCCGCCGCCGTAGGAGACCGCGAGGTCCGCGAACTCCGTGGAGATCGGGATCGCCTGCCGCCCGCTGACCGCCGCGTACGCCATCGCCGCGGTGACGCCCCCGACCGCGACGGCGAGCACGTTGCGGATGCGCCGGCTGGCGGCCAGCGGGCGTGCGGAGAAATGCTCGGGCAGCCGGCGCAGGACCAGCACGAACATGACGATGGTGACGGTCTCGACGAGGAACTGGGTCAGTGCCAGGTCGGGGGCGCCGTGCAGGATGAACAGCACCGCGATGCCATAGCCGGAGACGCCGACCAGGATCATCGCGGTCATCCGGCGGCGGGCCCGGGCGGCGCACAGCGCGGCCACGACGATCGCGATCCCGGGTACGAGCTGGGTGGGCTCGTCCCACCACCGGATCCCGGCGGGCCATGGCGCGCCGGCCACCAGCACGGTGCCGCCGATGGCCACCAGCACCGCGAGGATCACCCCGACGTAGAACGGCAATGAACCCCGCTGGGTCGCACCGGTGACCTCCACCGCGAGCCGGTCGACACCGGTCATGACCGCCGAGTACGCGGACCGGCGCGCTTTTCTCTCCTTCGGCGCGCGGGGGAGCAGCCAGAACAGCAGCACCCCGCCGCCGACCGCCACCGCGGACAGCAGCAACGGCAGGCCGAACCCGTGCCACAACGCGAGGTGGTACGGGTGTTCCACGGCCGGATAGCCGTCGGCGTAGGAGCTGAGGACGGGGTCGAACAACGGCGCGGTGAATCCGGCCACCGCCAACAGAGCGGCGGGAACGACGAAAGCCCAACCCGGTCGCTTGAACGAGGTGCCTTCAACGCCGCGTTTAACCCAGAACGCGCCCCAGACGAAGCGCAGGCTGTAGGCGACGGTCAGGGCGGAGCCGGCCACGACCGCGACCAGGACGAACGGGTTGTCGAGCGACGCGAAGATCGCTTCCTTGCCGACGAAACCGGCCAGCGGCGGCAGCCCGGCCATCGACGCGGCGGCCAGCGTGCCGATCACCGCCACCGCCGGCGTCCGGGTGCCCAGCCCGCTGAGCTCGCGCAGGTCCCGGGTGCCGGTGGTGTGGTCGATGATGCCGACGACGAGGAACAGCGTGGCCTTGAACAGCGCGTGCGCGAGCAGCATCGCCGTCCCGGCCAGTGCCGTGTTGCGGGTGCCCGACCCGAGCACCACCGCGAGCAGGCCGAGCTGGCTCACCGTGCCGTACGCGAGCAGCAGCTTCAGATCGTGCTGGCGCAACGCCGCCCACGCGCCGGACAGCAGCGTGATCAGGCCGCCGACGACCAGCACCGGCTGCCACGGCAGCACGGTCGCGAACGCCGGGCCGAGCATCGCGACGAGGAAGATCCCGGCCTTCACCATCGACGCGGCGTGCAGGTAGGCCGACACCGGGGTCGGCGCGGTCATCGCGGCCGGCAGCCAGAAGCTGAACGGGAAGATGGCCGACTTGGACAGCGCGCCGAGCAGGATCAGTGCCACCGCCGTACCCAGATAGCCCGCGGACGGCGCCTCCATGGCGGCGATCTCCGACCAGCGGTACGTGCCGGCGTGCCGGCCGAGCATCACGAAGCCGACCAGCATGGCCAGCCCGCCCAGTGTGGTGACCAGCAGCGCCTGCATGGCGGCGCGGCGGCTCGGGCCGCTCTCCGGGTCGTTGCCGATCAGCAGGTACGAGAAGACGGTGGTGAGCTCCCAGAACACGTACAGCAGCAGCAGGTCGTCGCTGACCACGAGGCCGAACATGGCCCCGGCGAACGCGAGGAACACCGCGGCGAACCGGCCCAGCCCGCGGCTGCCCTCGGCGAAGTAGCGGGCGCTGTAGGCCAGCACGACCGCGCCGATGCCACCGACGATGACGACCATCAGCCAGCCCAGCGCGGACAGCCGCAGGGCCAGTTCGGCGCCGAGTTGCGGCACCCACGGGTACGTCTCGGCGGGCGGGCGCCCGTCGAGCACGCGCGGGGTCTGGGCGATGGCCCACGCGCAGCCGGCGGCGGGCACCAGCGCGAGGGCGTACAGGGCACGCCGCCCCCACGCGCGGACCAGCCCCGGTGCGAGCACCGCGGCCAGGGCATGGGTCATCAGTACGACAAGCAAAAGCGTGGGACCTTCCGGTGGATCAGGGCTCGATGAGCCCGGCGCGGATCGCGTATCGGGTGAGCTCCAGCCGGTCCCGCAGGCCCAGTTTCTGGAGGATGTTCGAGCGATGCCGTTCGACGGTCTTGTGGCTGATGTACAGCAGTTCGGCGATCTCCCGGGTGGAGTGGCCCTCGGCGACGAGCTTGAGGACCTCCTCCTCCCGGTCGGTGACCGCGCGGGCCGGGATGTCGGCGCCGTCGCGGGCCCGGGCCAGGTAGTCGCGCACCAGCGTGGTGACCGCCCCCGGGTACAGGAACGGTTCGTCGCGCATCGCCGCGTGGCAGGCCTCGACGAGGTCGCGGTCGGCGGCCGACTTGAGCACGTACCCGGCGGCGCCGACGCGCAGCGCCTCGAAGAAGTACTGCTCGTTGTCGTACATGGTCAGGAACAGGATGCGCAGGTCCGGGTGGCGGCGCGACAGTTCCCGGGCGGCCTGCAGGCCGGTCATCCGGGGCATGGCGATGTCGAGGATGGCGAGGTCGGGCGGGTCCACCCGGGCCAGCTGGACCGCCTCGGCGCCGTCGGCGGCCTCGGCGATCACGCTCAGGTCGGGCTCGTTGTCGAGGATCAGCCGTACGCCGCGGCGCACCAGGGCGTGATCGTCGGCGAGCAGGATGCGGGTGGTCATACGGCCCTCCCCGGGGACGTCACGCGCAGGTGGACCTGGGTCCCACCCTGGGGGCCAGGCCCGACCGTGAGGGTGGCGCCGACCAGCAGTGCGCGTTCGCGCATGCCGCGCAGTCCGGCACCGTCGGCGGCGCCGCCGATCCCGCGGCCGTCGTCGCGGATGAACAGCTCCACCGCGTCGCCGTCGCGGCGCAGCTCCAGCTCGGCGTTGCGCGCACCGGAGTGCCGCGCGACGTTGGTCAGGCCCTCCTGGGCGACCCGGTACAGCACCAGCTCGACGTCCACGTGGATGTCCGGCAGGTCCGGGGCGAGCTGCTTGCGCACGGCCAGGCCGGCGGTGGAGAACTCGCTGGTCAGCGCGCGCAGGGCACTGGCCAGCCCGAGCTCCTCGAGGACCCCGGGACGCAGCCGCCGGGCGATCCGCCGGATCTCGTCGAGGCTGTTGCGGGTGGTCTCCTGCACCTGGCGCAACTCGTCGCGTACCGGATCGGGGGCCTTGTCGGCGACGCGCTTGAGTTCCAGCAGCACCGCGGTGAGCGTCTGCCCGATCTCGTCGTGCAGCTCCTGGGCGACCCGGCGGCGTTCGGCCTCCTGCGCGGACAGCGCCCGGCCGGCGCTGGTGGCGCGCTCGGCCTCGAGCCGGTCCAGCATCGCGTTGAACGTGCTGATCAGCTCCGCGATCCCGGCCCGGCCGGTGACCTGCAGCCGGGTGCCGGGCCGCAGCAGATCGACGGTCGCCATGGTACGGGTGACCCGGGCCAGCGGGGCGAGCCCGAAGCGCAGCAGGGCGGCGTTGGCCACCAGCATCGCGATCAGCCCGGAACCCAGCACGAGGGCCTCGGTCAGGACGAAGTTCGTGGACACGGTCACCGGGCCGAGCAGCAGCCCCGCGGTCGCCACCAGCAGCACCGCGGCGTTCAGCGAGAAGATCCGCCAGAACAGCGTCACCCGTTGTCCCCTTTCGTCGGCCCGTCTGTCGTCGCCTACGAGCCTGCCCGGCCGGTGGACGAACGTCCATCCGTGCTGACCCCCATGTTGACGTGCCGTTATGGGGGTCGGCACGGATGGTGACCGGCGCCGCGCCGGGCCAACCTGGAAACATGACCATCGAGCGCACGGCCCTGCCGGGGGTCGGTATCAGCCATCTTGTCCGCACCCAGGCCCAGGAACGCATCGGGGTGATCAGTCACCTGACCGGGCACCGCGACCTGGTCGTCTACGACCCGGAGGACCCCGACCGGGCGCTGCGCACCATCGCTCTGGCCGACGACGAGGCCCGCGAGCTGGCCACCCTGCTGCGCGGCACCGGCACCGAGCTGATCGCGGACTGACCATGCTGCTCGTGACGCTGCTCAAGATCCTCGCCATCGGCCTGACCGTGGGCGCGGCCGGCCATCTGTTCGTCGCCCGCCACCAGCAGGTCCCCTGGTGGTCCACCGCGTTGTTCGGCATCGGCGCCGCGTTCCTCGGCACGGTCGTCGCCTCCGCGCTCGGGGTCCCCGACGACCACCCGTTCCACGGGGTCCGGGTAGCCCTCCAGGCGGTCTGCGCCGTGCTGGGCGTGGCGCTGGCGATCCTGCTCAGCCGGCGAGGGGGCCGAGCACGACCAGGGGGTCTCCGGGGGCGACCTGGGCGCCGGGCCGGCCGGGCACCGCGGTGACCACGCCGGCGGCCGGGGCGACGAGGCTGGTCTCCATCTTCATGGCTTCCAGGGCGACCAGCGGCTGACCGGCCTCGACCCGGTCGCCGACCGCGACCTCGACCTTCCAGACGTTGGCCACGAACGGGGCGTCGACGCGGACGCCGCCGTCGGGGACCTCGACCTCGACGGTCCCGGTGATGACGGTGGAGGCCGCCGCCTCGGCCCGGTCGAACTCGCCGGCGGCCTCCCAGCGGGACCGTTCGGCCTGGAACGCCTCGGCCTGGGTGTGCCGGAACGCCGCGATCGAGTCGGCGTTCGTGGCGAGGAACGCCTCGTGCTCGGCCAGCGCGAACGTGCCCTCGGTGATGTCGAGCGTGGTGCGGCCGGCGGCCAGGTCGGCGCGCAGGTCGAGGAGTTCCTCGGGGGAGACCGGGTACCAGCTGATCCGGTCGAAGAAGTCCAGCAGCCAGGGGTTCTGGCCGGGCGCCGGGTAGGGGCGCCAGACCTGGGTGGTGCGGCCGACGAACTGGTAGCCGCCGGGGCCCTCCATGCCGTACACGCACAGGTACGCGCCGCCGATGCCGACCGAGTTCTCCGCCGTCCACGTACGGGCCGGGTTGTACTTGGTGGTCACCAGGCGGTGGCGCGGGTCGAGCGGGGTGGCGACCGGGGCGCCGAGGTAGACGTCACCGAGGCCGAGGACGAGGTATTCCGCGTCGAACACCGTGCGGTACACGTCGTCGACGCCGGGCAGGCCGTTGATCCGGCGGATGAACTCGATGTTCCACGGGCACCAGGGGGCGTCGTCGCGGACCCCGGCCATGTAGCGCTCGATCGCCTCGCGGGTGGCGGGGTCGTCCCAGCTCAGCGGCAGCCGTACCCGCCGGCTCGGCACGGTCAGGGCGGACACCGCCGGCAGTTCGTCCTCGATCTCGGTGAGCAGGCCGAGCAACCGGGGGACCGGCAGGGCCCGCGGGTCGACGTGCACCTGCAGGCTGCGGATGCCGGGGGTGAGGTCGATGACGCCGGGGGTGTCGCGGTCGGTCAGCGCCTGGTGCAGGGCGTGGACCCGGGCGCGCAGGCCGAGGTCGAGCACGATGTCGCCGTACTCGATGAGCACGTTGTCGTCGCCGCTGCGGCGGTAGGTCACCGAGGGACGGCCGTCGCCGGGGTCGCGGCGCAGCAGCACGCCGTCCTCGTCCGGCGCGGACCAGCCACGCGGAGGGACCGGACGAACAACCGCGACGGGTACGAACGACAGCGTGTCCCCGGGCCGCAACTGCCCCAGCTTCCACCGGTCGCCGGTGACCACCGTGACCGGGCAGACGAACCCGCCCAGCGACGGTCCGTCCGGCCCGAGCAGGATCGGGGTGTCGCCGGTGAAGTCCAGCGCGCCGATCGAGTACGCGTTGTCGTGGATGTTCGACGGGTGCAGGCCGGCCTCGCCGCCGTCGCGCCGCGCCCACACCGGTTTCGGGCCGATCAGGCGCACCCCGGTCCGCGCCGAGTTGAAGTGCACCTCGAAGCGGGCGGCCAGGATCTCCTTCATGTCGGCGGGCGTGAAGAAGTCCGGCGCGCCGTGCGGCCCGATCGCGACCGTCAGCTCCCAGTGCGTCCCGAACTCCGGCGCCGCGATGGGCGCCGCGATGGGCGCCGCGATGAGCGCCGCCCCGGAGGCCTCGGAGACCCCGGTCCGCAGCACGTCGCCGGGCCGCAGCGCCCGCCCGCCGTGCCCGCCGAAGCCGCCGAGCGTGAACGTCGCCGCCGAGCCCAGGTACAACGGCACGTCCAGACCACCCGCGAACGTCACGTACGTGCGCAGCCCGGCACTGGCCGCACCGATGTCCAGCGTCGATCCGGCCGGCACCGTCAGGCGGGTCCACATAGGTACCTCGACGCCGGCGACGGTCACCGGGGCGGGCGCGCCGGTGACGCAGACGACCGTGTCGTGGGTGACGGTCAGGGCCGGGCCGGTGGCCGTACATTCCAATCCGGGTGCGTTGTCGTCGTTGCCCAGCAACCGGTTGCCGGCGCGCAGCGACCGGTCGTCCATTGCCCCGCTCGGCGGCACGCCGACCTGCCACAGCCCGAGCCGCCCGTCGGCGTCCTGCACGGTCGTCATCAGGCCGGGCCGGGTCACCGTGATGCGCGGTGACGGGTCGCCGACCTCGTCGAGCGTGGTCGTGTGGTGGGTGACGGCGGCGAACGACGGCAGCGCGGTGACCGCCCGCAGCAGGCCGAGGTTCACCTCGATGCCGTCGAACCGGGTGTCGCCGAGCGCGGTGCCGAGCCGGGCGATCGCGGCGTCCCGGTCCGCGGCGTGCACGACCACCTTGGCCAGCAGCGGGTCGTAGTGCGTGGAGACCTCGGTGCCGGTCTCCACCCAGCCGTCGACCCGCACGTCCGGGCCGGACGGCAGCTGGACCCGGGTGAGCCGGCCGGCGCTGGGCCGGAACCCGGCGGCGGGGTCCTCCGCGTACACCCGGGCCTCGATCGCGTGACCGCGCACCGGGATCGCGCCCGCCTCGAACAGGCCCGTTTCACCGGCGGCCAGCCGCAGCATCCAGGCGACCAGGTCGACGGCGGTGACCGCCTCGGTGACCGGGTGCTCGACCTGCAACCGCGCGTTGACCTCCAGGAACGACGCCTCCTCGCGGGCCGCGTCGTAGACGAACTCGACGGTGCCGGCCGAGCGGTACGACACCGACGCCGCCAGGTCCCGGGCCGCCGCGTGCAGCCGCTCGCGGACGCCGTCGGGCAGGCCGGGGGCGGGGGCCTCCTCGACGACCTTCTGGTGCCGCCGTTGCAGGGAACAGTCGCGGTCGCCGAGCGAGACCACGGTGCCCGCACCGTCGCCGAAGACCTGGACCTCGATGTGCCGGGCGTGCTCGACGTAGCGCTCGGCGAACACGCCGGTGGCGCCGAAACTCCGGGCGGCGAGGCGGGTGACCCGGTCGTACCCGGCGCGCAGTTCGCTCTCGTCGCGGCAGACGGTCATGCCGATACCGCCGCCCCCGCCGGTGGCCTTGAGCATCACCGGGTAACCGATCGCGGCGACCTCGGCCACCGCGTCGTCGGCGCAGGCGAGCAGGCCGGTGCCGGGGAACACCGGGACACCCGCCGCGAGCGCCGCCGCGCGGGCGGTGTGCTTCTGGCCGAAGACGCGCAGCTGCTCCGGGGTGGGCCCGGCGAACGCGAGCCCGGCGGCCTCGACCGCCGCGGCGAACGCGGCGTCCTCGGACAGGAATCCGTAACCCGGGTGCACCGCGTCGGCGCCGGTGCGGCGCGCGGCCTCGAGCACCGCGGGCACCGACAGGTAGCTCGCGGACGGGGCCGCCGGGCCGATCAGCACCGCCTCGTCGGCCAGGCGGGTGTGCGCGGCGCCGCGGTCGGCCTCGGCGAAGACCGCGACCGTGCGCAGGCCGAGCTCGCGCGCGGATCGGATGATCCGGCAGGCGATCTCGCCACGGTTGGCGACGAGCAATGTTCTCATCAGGCCCCGACTTTCGATTGACTGATAGAAAGTCAATGAGCTGGGCGTTGACGTCGCGTCTCCGGGGCGTTAAGTCGGTGTAACGCGAGTGCGGTAGTTTCCCGGGCATGGCAACACTGGGACGGCCGCGCGCCAAGGGGCCGTCGAGGTCGGGGCTGAGCACCGAGCAGGACATCCTCGTCGCCGCCGCCCGGCTGTTCTGCGAGGCCGGCTACAGCGGTGCCAGTACCCACCGGATCGCCGCCGAGGCCGGCATCAGCCAGGCGACGATGTACCACTACTTCGCCGGTAAGCAGGACATCCTGCTCCGGTTGCTGCTCGCCACGGTGCGGCCCTCCGTCACGTACGCGCTCGGGCTGGCCGGCCGCGACGAGCCCGCCGACGCGCGGTTGTGGGCCCTGTGCGCGTACGACGTACGCCTGCTGCTCGCCGGCCGCGACAACATCGGGTCGCTGTACCTGATCCCCGAGGTCGCCGGCGACGCGTTCGCGGAGTTCCGCGCCGAGCACGCGCGGCTCTACGCGGTGTACCACGATCTGGTCGCCGCGGTCCTCGGGGTGCCCGACGCCGCCGCCACCGGTCTCGTCTTCGGGCTCGTCGAGTCGGTCATCCTGCGCCGCCGGGCCGAGGGTGAGATGGACGCCGATGTGGTCGCCCCCGCCATCGCCGACGCGGTGCTGCGCGTGCTGCGGGTCGCTGACCAGCGGCTCGCTGCCATTCGAGCTTTTTAACATGATCGGCCCCGGGGCCGTAGTAAACCTGTAACAAGCCGGGCGCTCAATGGGCCGACCGAATATCTGTCGGTCGATCGAAAGTAACGTCCACCCGGACGAGGAGCCCACATGACAGGTCCCCGTACAGCCGATAAGAATCCCCGGTCCCGTCGGCGCGTCCTCGCTGCCGGGCTCCTCGCCGCCGCCTTCACGCTCGCCGCCTGCGGCAGCGGCGAGGGCAAGGCCGCCACCACCGGACCCACCGACCAGCTGCGCCTCGCGGTCTCCAGCGACCTGCCCACGCTCGACCCGTCGACGGTGTACCAGTACGAGGGCAACCAGGTCCTCACCGCCGTGTACGAGGGCCTGCTCAGCTACTCGCCGACCTCCAGCGAGGAGATCGTGCCGCAGCTGGCCGCGAAGTACACGGTGTCGCCGGACGGGCTGACCTATACGTTCACGCTGCGCGACGACGTCACGTTCACCGGCGGCCGGACGATGACCTCGAAGGACGCGAAGGCCAGCTTCGAACGGCTCGCCGACGAGAAGGTCGCGTCGCAGATGTCGTACATGGTCATGGGGGTCAAGAGTTACGCGACGCCCGACGACCAGACGTTCGTGGTCACGCTCTCCGCGCCGAGCAGCTCGTTCCTGTCGCTGGTCGCCAGCCCGTTCGGCCCGAAGATCATCGACTCGGACGTGCTGACGAAGAACGCCGCCGACAGCGCCACCACGTACCTCAAGGACCACACCGCCGGCACCGGGCCGTACGAGCTGGCCGGTATGACCAAGGGGCAGGGCTACGAGCTCACCGCCCGCGCCGGCTACTGGGGTGGCACACCCGGCTTCGCCAAGGTCTCGGTGAAGGTCATCGGCGACGCCGCCACCCAGCTGCTCCAGCTGCAGGGCGGTGACCTCGACATCGTCACCGGCCAGCCGGTCGCCACGCTCGACCAGTTCGCCAGGAACGACGCCTACCAGGTCGTGGAGTACCCGACGCTGCAGAAGGCCCAGCTGCACCTCAAGGTCACCGGCTCCCTGGCCGACGTCAAGCTGCGCGAGGCCCTGCGCGCCGCGATCGACCGCGCCGCCTTCACCAAGCAGATCTTCGGTACGCACGCCACGGTGTCGACGCAGATGTACCCGGTCAAGAACGTCCCGGCGGAGACCGCCACCGACGCGTGGACCACCGACCCGAGCGCCCTGTCCGCCCTCGCCGCGGGCAAGACACTCACCCTCGGCTACGTCTCCGGGCACGCCCGCGACAAGCAGGCCTCGGAAGCGCTCCAGGCCACCTGGGCGGCGGCCGGTGCCAAGGTGGAACTCGTCGCGGTCCAGGGCAGTGACATCTACGGACTGAGCAGCAACCTCGGCTCCGCACCGGACATGATCTACGAGACGGCGTACCCGGACTCCACGCACCCGGACACCTGGTCGCGGCTCTTCTGGTACTCCGACACGGCAAAGGGCAACGGCGCGCTGAACTACCTGGTCGGCGGCACCCCGGAAGCCGACACGGCGATCGACGCGGGGGCCGCGGCGACCGAACAGGCCACCATCGACAGCGACTACGCCAAGGCCGGTGACCTCGTGCACGCCCAGGCGTCGTACATCACGCTCGCCGACATGAACGACTCGTTCATCATGCGCGCCGACCTGACCGGTGGCGGGCACTGGCTGCCCGCGCCACTGGCACTCGACCTGCGCACGCTCAAGCGGGCCACCAACTGATGACGCCGGGAGCGATGGCGGGACCACCCACGCGGCGGTGGCGGGTCGTACCCATGCGGGTCCGCGGCGGAACTGCCGAGCAGGTCTGTCTCTGGGTGGTGGTGGCCCTGACGGTGCTGCTGCCGATCGCGAGCCGGCTCATGCCGGCCGGCGAGACCGAGATCGTGGGCGTCCCGTTCACCGCTCCCGGCGCCGGGCACCTGCTCGGCACCGACGACCAGGGCCGCGACGTGCTGTCCCGGGTCGTCATCGGCCTCTCCACCAGCTGGTGGGGAGCGATCGCGGTCATCGCCAGCGGCGTGCTGATCGGGGCGGTGGTCGGCACGGTCGCCGGGATGTCCGGCCGCGTCGTCGACACCGTGCTCATGCGGCTCACCGACGCGTTCCTGGCGCTGCCCGGCCCGCTGGTCGCGCTGCTGGTGGTGGCGGCACTGGGCCCGAGCTTCCGCAACGTGCTCATCGCGGTCATCGTCACCTGGTGGCCCTGGTACGCCCGGATTGTCCGCGGCCAGGTGCGCGTGCTGCGCCGCCTCCCGCACGTCGACGCGGCCCGCTCCGCCGGGTTCTCCCCGCTGCGGGTGGTCACCCGGCACGTCTTCCCCGGCGTGCTGCGCTCGGTGGTCGTGGTCGCCTCGATGGACGTCGGCGCGGTGCTGCTGGTCCTCGCCGGACTGTCGTTCGTCGGGCTGGGCGCACCGCCGCCGGCCGCCGAGATCGGCAGCATGGCGTCGGCCGGGTTCACGTACGTGTTCAGCGCCCCCTGGGTGGCCCTGGCCCCGGCCGGCGTGCTGTTCGCGGTGGCCATGATCTCCAACTTCGCCGGTGACGCCGTCCAGGAACGGATGGGCTGATGGCTTTCCTGCGACAACTCGCGGCCCGGGTCGCCTCCATGCTCGGCGTCCTCGTCGTGCTCACGTTCGCGGTCTACTTCATCCAGCGCCAGCTGCCGTCCGACCCGGCCCGGGTGCTCGCCGGCCGGACCGCCTCCCCGGAGGCCCTGGCCGCGGCCCGCGAACAGCTCGGCCTGGACCGGCCGTTCCTCATCGAGTACGTCCACTACCTCGGCCGCCTGCTGCACGGCGACCTGGGCATCTCGGTCACCTCCCGCAACGCGGTGAGCAGCGACATCGCGGCATACCTGCCGGCGACGCTGGAACTGGTGTTCGTGGCCGGTGTGCTGGCGCTGCTCGGCGGCCTGCTGCTGGGCGTCGTCGGCGCCCGCGACGGCTGGCTCTCCGGTGCCGTCCGGGTGATCAGCGTGGCCGGCGCGTCGGCCCCCACGTTCCTCGTCGCGATCCTGCTGCTGCTCGTGTTCTACCGCGATCTCGGCTGGCTGCCCGCCGGCGGCCGCGGCGACACCCTCGTGGTGAGCGAACCGACCGGGCTGCGCTTGATCGACGCGTTCGTGCACGTCGACACCGCCGCGCTCGCCGACACCGTCAACCACCTCGTGCTGCCCGCCTTCGTGCTGGCGCTGTCGCCCGCGATGGCGATCGGGCGGGTGCTGCGCAGCTCGCTGCGGGCGACGCTGGCCACCGACTTCGTCCGTTCCGCGAGCGCCAAGGGCGGCAGCTGGCCCGCCGTCGTGTGGCGCCACGGGCTGCGCAACGCGCTCGGCCCGGCCCTGTCCATCGCCGGCGTGCAGGTCAGCGTCATGCTCGGTGGCTCGGTGATCATCGAGATGCTGTTCTCCTGGCCCGGCCTGGGCAACTACCTGTCCGACGCCATCGCCAACTCCGACCTGTCGGCCATCGCCGGCGTCGTCATCGTGCTCGGCGTCGCGTACGTGCTCATCACGTTCGTCGTGGACACGCTGCAGATCCTGATCGACCCGAGGCTGAGGGAGCCGGCATGAGCGTCGCCCGCGTCGAAGACCTGGTCGTCGAGTTCGACCGGTCCGGCACGCCGTTCCAGGCGCTCAAGGGCGTCAGCCTCGAGATCGCACCCGGCGAGATCGTCGCGCTGGTCGGCGAGTCCGGGTCCGGCAAGACCGTGCTCGGCAACTGCCTGCTCGGCCTCGTGCCCGGCGGGCACCGGACCCGGATCACCGGTCGGGTCGAGGTCGGCGGGACCGACATGGTGGGCGGTCCGGAGAAGGACAAGCGCCGGGTACGCCGCCACGAGCTCGGTGCCGTCTTCCAGGACCCGCTCACCTCGCTGGACCCGACCATGCGGGTCGGCCGGCAGATCCGTGAACGGGGTGCCTCCGCGGCCCGCGCGCTGGAGGCGCTGACCGAGTGCGGCGTGCCCGAACCCGAGCAGCGCATCGGTTACTGGCCGCACCAGCTCTCCGGCGGCCTGCGGCAACGGGTCAGCATCGCCGGTGCCATCACCGCGGCCGAACCCGGTGGCGTCCCCGCGCTCATCGTCGCCGACGAGCCGACCACCGCGCTCGACGTGCGGGTGCAGGACCAGATCATCAAGTTGTTCGCCCGCCTGCGCGACGACCACGGCTGCTCGATCCTGCTCATCACCCATGACCTCGGGGTCGCCGCGCAGATCGCCGACCGCATCGTGGTGATGAGCGAGGGCGAGATCCGCGAGCACGGTCCGGCCGCCCGGGTGCTGACCGCGCCCGAACACGCGTACACCAAGAAGTTGCTTGCCTCCCGGCTCGATATCGCCGGTCCGCTGCCGCCGGCCTCGGTCATCGCCGAGGGTGAGCCGGTCCTGACGCTTTCCGGCGTGGTCAAGGACTTCCCGGCCCCGCACAAGCGCGGCGCGAAGCGGCGGGTGCTGCACGGTGTCGACGTGCGCCTCGACGCCGGCGAATCGCTGGTGCTGGTGGGGGAGAGCGGCTGCGGCAAGTCGACCCTGCTGCGGATCGCCGCCGGGCTGGAGACCCCGACGAGCGGCCGCGCCGACGTCCCACCGGCGGCCGGACGACCACAACTGATCTTCCAGGACGCCCGGTCGTCGCTGACCCCGTGGCTGAGCGTCAGCAGCCAGCTCTCCGAACGCCTCGCCGCGTCCGGTGTGCCTCGTGGGGACCGGGCCGCCCGGGTCGCCGAGCTGCTCGGCCAGGTCGGCCTCGACGCCCGGATGGCGGCGTCGAAACCCCGGCAGCTCTCCGGCGGGCAGTGCCAGCGCGCCGCGATCGCCCGGGCGCTCGCATCGTCGCCGGGCATCCTGCTCTGCGACGAGCCGGTCAGCGCGCTCGACGCCACGCTCGCCGCGCAGGTCGTCGACCTGCTCGACGACCTGCGCCGGTCCACCGGGGTGTCCCTGCTGCTGGTCACCCACGACCTTGCCGTCGCCAAACGCATCGCCACCCGGATCGCCGTCATGACCGACGGCCGGATCGTCGAGGAAGGTCCCGTGGAACGCATCTTCGCCGCACCCGAGCACCCGTACACGAAACAGCTGCTCGCCGCCTCGCCCAGCCTCGCGGCGGTGACCCCGTGACGTTCGCCGTCACCGGCCGCCCGCTGCGGCTGCACCCGATGGTCGTGGGTTACGAGCCGATCGCCGAGTCCATCTCGGTGCTCGGCGGCGACCCGGCCCGCTTCCTGCTCGAACCGGTCACCGTCGCCGCGGTGGTCTACGCGGACGGCTGGGTGCTGCTGGACACCGGTTTCAACGTCGAGATCGTCCGCGACCCGGCCCGGCGCGGCCACCACTTCAACTACGACAGCTACACCGCCGTGGTGCCGCCCGGCGACCCGCTCGCCGACCAGCTCGGCGCGCTCGGTCTGCCGTGGTCGTCGCTGCGCGGTTGCGCCATCTCGCACACCCACGTGGACCACACCGGCGGGTTGCGGCACGTCCCGGCCGGGGTGCCGGTCGTGTTCCAGCGCGCCGAGTACGAGTACGCGGCCGCGCTCACCCCGGCCGAGGCATTCGCCCGGACCGTCGTGCAGAGCGATTTCCTGCGCACCGGCCTCGCCATCGAGCTGCTCGACGGCGACACCGAACTGGCCCCCGGCCTGACCGCACTGGACACCTCCGGCCACACCCCGGGCCACCAGTCGTTCGCGGTCGAGCTGCCCACCAGGACCATCGTGCTGGCGTGCGACGCGGCGGACCTGCGGATCCAGATCGTCGACGCGATCGCGTGCGGCACCACCATGCGACCGTCGGACGCCCCTGCTGCCGAGGCTGCCGCACGCCGGTTGCGGGACCTGGATCGCGTCGCGGGAACCGAGGTCTGGCCCGGTCACGACCCCGACTGGTCCTACACCGTCCGCGAAGGAGAAGACCATGGCCACTGACTCGGTGCTCTCGGCGCGCGACGACGCCCGCGCCCGGGCCGGCGAGACCGCCGAGGCGATGCCCTACGTCCCGGCGTCCAGCAGCCCCTTCTGCCCGCCCGGTGTCGCACCGGAGGACCTGCTGTGGGCCGAGACGGTGGCCGGCGGCGGATACACCCACCGGTTACTGCCCCGCGGCGCCCGGATCCGTTTCGAGGACCCGCTCGGTGACGCGTGCGCCCACGTACTGCTCTACAACGCCCGTGAGCCCGCTGAACGCCTCAACGTCGCCGACACCCAGAAGATCCCCTGGCAGGCGTACCTGGGTCCGGGCCACCCGCTGCTCAGCGGCGACGGCCGGGTCCTGGCGACCGTGACCGAGGACGACTCCGCCCAGCACGACGCGTTCTGCGGCACCAGCAGCCCGGAACTCGCCAAGGAGAAATACGGGACCTGGCTTCCCGAATCGGCCACCCCGGCCGGCCGGGAGCTGTTCCTGCTGGCGGCCCTCAAGCACGGCCTGTCCGAACGGGACCTGCCGCCGAGCGTCTCGTTCTTCCAGGGCGTACGCGTGGAGGCGGACGGGGCACTCACGTTCCAGGGCTCCGCGGGCCCCGGCAAGCACGTGGACCTGGTCGCCGAGATGCCGCTGCTCGTGCTCGTCGCCAACGTGCCGCACCCGCTCGACCCCCGTCTCGGTTACCCCGTCACCCCGTTGCGGGTGCACGCGTGGAGATCCGACGGCGCCCACCCGTTCCGCGACGCCTCCCCGGAACGTGAGCGCGCCTACCTGAACACCCTCGACTACCTCACCTCGATGGGACAGATGTGACGAACGATCTGGTCGCCGAACGCGCCGCCTGGTCCGGTGTGATCCGGGCGGGCGAGGTCCTGACCATCGTGGACGTCGGCGGGAACCAGTCCGCCGACACGCTCATCTACGACGCCGCCGACACGTCCGAGCGCTACGACGCCCAGCAGACCATCCTGTTCCAGGCCAACGCGTACGTGCGCACGGGCACGGTGCTGCGCGCCGGGTCCGGCCGCCCGCTGATGACCGTGGTGGAGAACGAGGTCGACCGGCAGGACACCATCGGCGGGGCGTGCAGCAAGGAGAGCAACACCCTGCGCTACGGCCACCACACCCACCACCAGCACGCCTGCCGGGAGAACTTCCTGCGCGAGGGCGCCCGGCACGGTCTCGGCGCCCGGGACCTGGTCTCCAACCTCAACTTCTTCATGAACGTCCCGGTCGAGGCGGACGGCGCCCTCGGCATCGTCGACGGCATGAGCGCCCCCGGCAAGCGGGTGGCCCTGCGCGCCGACCGTGACGTCCTCGTGGTGGTCTCCAACTGCCCGCAGATGAACAACCCCTGCAACGACTTCAACCCCACCCCGCTGCGCATGATCGTCACCGCCCCGGTGCCCGCGTGAGCGCCCACGACCGGGTCGCCGCCGCCCACGACCGGGTCGCCGCCGCCCACGACCGGGTCGCCGCCGCCCACGACCGGGTCCTCGCCGCCCTGGCCGCGATCGAGGCCGCGGACCGCCCGGAGATCTGGATCAGCCTGCGCCCGCCCGCGGACCTGCTCGCCGAGGCCGCCACGATCGACAGCGCCGCTGTCAGGGGCGGCCTGCCGCTAGCCGGGATCCTGCTCGCGGTGAAGGACAACATCGACGTGGCCGGCCTGCCGACCACCGCCGGTGCACCCGGTTACGCCTACCTCCCCACGGCCGACGCCCCGGCGGTCGCCCGGCTGCGCGCCGCCGGGGCGATCGTGCTCGGCAAGACCAACCTCGACCAGTTCGCCACCGGCCTCGTCGGGACCCGCAGTCCGTACGGTGCGGTGCGCAACGCCTGGGATCCCACCCGCATCTCCGGCGGCTCCAGCTCGGGCTCGGCCGTCGCGGTCGCCCTGGGCCTCGCCGACCTGGCCCTGGGCACGGACACCGCGGGCAGCGGCCGGGTCCCCGCCGCGCTGAACGGCATCTGGGGTTTCAAGCCCACCCGCGGCCGCGTCCCGGCGACCGGCGTCGTCCCGGCCTGCCGCAGCATCGACTGCGTCACCGTCTTCAGCCGCGAACCGGAACTCGGCCGCCACGCCGTGGCCCTGATGTCCGGCCCGGACACCGGCGACTCCCTGAGCCGAGAGTTCGCCCCCCTGCCGAAACCGCCGGTGCGCCGCGTCGCCGTGCCGCCGCCGGCCGAGCTCGGCCCCCTCGCACCGGGCTGGTCGCAGGCTTTCCAGGCGGCACTCACCACGCTGGCCGGTCTCGGCGTCACCGTCGAGGAGGTCAGCATCGCCCCGCTGCTCGACGCGGCGAAGCTGTTGTACGGCGGCGCGTTCGTCGCCGAGCGGTACGCCGCCGTGGGCGAGTACATCGCGGCCCACCCCGGCCTCGTCGGCGGCGACCTCGACCCGACCGTAGCGGGCATCATCCTGGCCGGCCGCGACCCGTCGGCGGCGGCGCTCTTCGACGACCTCGAACGTCTCGACGCCGCCCGTGTGGCCGCCCGTGACCTGCTCGCCGGTTACGACGCCGTCCTCACCCCGACCACCACCGGCCACCCCACCCTCGCCGAGGTGGCCGCCGACCCGATCGGCGCCAACGCGGCACTCGGCCGGTTCACCAATTACGCCAACCTGCTCGACATGAGCGCGGTCGCGCTGCCCGCCGGTCACGTCGCCGGCCTGCCGTTCGGCCTCATGCTCACCGGCGCGGCCTTCGACGACGAACGCCTGGCCGACGTCGCCACCCTGATCTCCACCGCCCTGCGCCACCCCCCGGTCGACCTGGCCGTCTTCGGTGCCCACCTCACCGGCCAGCCCCTCAACCACCAGCTGACCGGAGCCGGCGGCCGGTTGGTGCGCCCGGTGCGTACGTCCGATCGGTATCGCATGTTCGCCCTGCCCACCACGCCGCCCAAACCCGGTCTGGTCCGCGTCGCCGACGACGGCGCCTCCCTGGCGGGGGAGCTGTGGCGCCTGCCGGCCGCGGCCTTCGGCGCGTTCGTCGCCGCCCTGCCGTCCCCCATGGCCATCGGCACGGTGGAACTCGCCGACGGCACCCCCGTCACCGGTTTTCTCTGCGAGGCGATCGCCACCGAAGGCGCCACCGACATCACCTCCTGGGGGAGCTGGCCTGCGTACCTCGAAAGGTAACGACGCGGGCCACCGAGATGCTGGCGGAAATCAGACGTCGTTATCGTGGAGCATCTCCATCCCCGAGGACGGTGCCAGTGCCGACCGCCGGTCTGATCGTGAGCGCGACACTTCTCGTGGCCGCGTTGTTCCTCCTGATGAGTCCCCGGTCCAGGACCGCCGCCGCGGTGTGCCGCAAGGCCTTCGTCGAACCGTGGTTGGTGGCCGGTCCGTCGGCCCTGCTCGGGATCACGGGGCTGGTCAACACCGCCGACCTCGAGTGGTTCCCCAGCCGGCCCGCGCTGTCGGCCCTGGCCGTCGGGCTGCTCATCGTCTCGACGGTCGTCGTCGGCATCCTGGTCGCGGTGGCGATGAGCCGCAAGGCCGCCGCCGGCCGCGCGGATGCCGCCGGAACCCCGGTGGACGACCTGCTCCGCTGACCAGCCGCCGCCGGCCCGGTTCAACCTGTCGGTGGCCTGGCCGGTTCAACCCGGCCGGTGGTCCGGCCGGCTTGAACCGGTGATGGTCCTGCCGGCGTCAAGCGGTGGTGGTCCGATCGGCTCATCGGTCGCGGTCCAGGCGGCGGCCGAGGACGGTGGCCAGGGTCGCGGTGGCGACCACGGCCAGCGCCGGGGCGAGCACCAGGTGCGGGGAGCCGAACAGATACGGGCGGCCCTCCGCCACCATCGCGCCCCATTCCGGGGTGGGCGGCTGGACGCCGAGGCCCAGGAACGACAGGCCGGAGACGGTCAGCAGCGTGCCCGCGAAGCGTACGCACGCGTGGGCGACCAGCGGCCCGGCGATGGTGGGGACGATGTGCCGGGCGAGCACCCGGGCCGGCCGCGCACCCAGCGCCCGGGCCGCGTCGACGTGGTCCTGGGCTGATTCGCGCACGGTCAGGTGGTAGGCCTGCCGGGCGAACGGCGTCCACCCCACCAGGCAGACCGCGATGAGTACGGACGTCAGCCCCGGCCCCAGGATGACGGTGGCGAGCAGTCCCAGCAGAATCGTGGGCAGCGACGCGACCAGGTCGGCGAGCCGGGGCAGCGCACGGGCGACCCGCCCGGCCCGGTATCCCGCGATCAGCCCGACCACGGTGCCGGCGATCCCGGTCAGCAGCACCGTGACAATGGTGACCCCGAGCGTGAGCCGGGCCCCGGCCAGCAGCCGCGCGGCGACGTCCCGGCCGAGCTGGTCGGTGCCGAGCGGATGCCCCCACGACGGTGGCACGAGAATCGACCCGAAGTCCGCCGCGACCGGGTCGGGCAGCAGCAGCGGCAACCCGCCCAGCAGCACCCCACCGGCCACGGCCGCCGCCATCAGCCGCCACCGGACCCGCCGCATGGTGCTCATCGGGGGCCGGCCGGTCGGCGGGTCTGCGGGTCCAGGGCGAGTTGCAGCAGCTCGGCGGCGATGCCGGCCAGCAGCGCGACCGCCACCACCGACAGCGTCGCCGCCTGGACCATCGGCAGGTCCTGGGCCAGCACGGCGTCGTAGAGCAGGCGGCCCAGTCCCGGGATGCCGAACACGACCTCGACCACCACCGATCCGCCCAGCAGACCGGTCACGAACATGCCGGACAGCGACAGCACCGACGTGGTCGCGTTGCGGGCCGCGTGCCGCCACAGCACCCGGCCGGGCGACAGGCCCTTGGCCCGGGCCGTGCGCACGTAGGGCCGGGCCAGCACCGCGACCGTCTCCGCGCGGACCAGCTGGGCGGCGAGCGCGGCCGGGTAGGTGGCGAGGGTGAGGACCGGCAGGACCAGGTGCCGCGGCCCGCCCCAGCCCACGGCCGGGAGCACCCCGGCCCAGACCGCGAACACCAGCATCAGGACGGGGGCCAGCACGTATTCCGGCACCGAGACGCCCACGACGCCGGCGGCGGTCAGGGCCCGGTCGAGCGGGCCGCCGGGGCGCCGGGCGGCGTACACCCCGGCGCTGCCGCCCGCCACCGCGGCCAGGGTGAGGGCGAGGACCGCGAGCAGACCGGAGACCAGCAGGGCGTCGCCGACCGCCGCCGCGACCGGGGTGCGGGTGACGAACGACAGGCCCAGGTCGCCGCGCAGGGCGGCGGTCAGCCAGTGCCAGTACTGCCCGGCCGCCGAGCCGTGCAGCCCGAACTCGGCGGCGACCCGGGCCTCGGTGGCCGGGTCGGGGACCTCCGCGGCGACCCGGGTCCGCAGCACCGCGCGGACGGTGTCGATGCCGGTCAGCCGGGGCAGCGTGAAGACCAGCACCGATGCTGCCAGCAGCACCGGCGGCACCGCCAGCAGCCGCCGCGGCAGCGGGTTCACCCGGCCGGTGTGAGCTGCGGCAGGACCGGTCGGACGCTGAGCGGGTCGGGGACGAAGCCCCGCGTGCCGTTCTCGCCGGCGGTGTTGTGCGGGTGCACGATCATCACGCCGACCGCGTCGTCGGTGAGCATCGTGGCGGCCCGGGTGAAGACTTTCTGCCGTTCGGTGACGTCGCTGATACCGGCGAGGGTGCCGACCAGCTCGTCGAACTCCGCCGAGCAGTAGTGGTCGATGTTGTAGCTGCCCTTGCACGTGTAGTCCGAGGTCAGCACGCTCGTCGCGTCCGCGAAGTCGGAGAGGTAGCTGCGCGAGTTGAGGAACATGTCGAACTCGCCCGCGAGGACCTTGGGCTCCTGCGCGGAGTACTCACCGACGGTGATCTTCACGGTGATCCCGGCCTGGGCCAGCATCGCCTGGATCGCGGTAGCCAGCAGCGGCATCTCCGGCCGGTTCGGGAACGTCCAGAGCCGTACGGTCAGCGGGCTCGACGGTCCGTACCCGGCGGCGGTCAGCAGTTGCCTGGCCCGGTCCGGGTCGGCACCGGCCGCAGCGGTGGCCGAGCCCCACGGCACCGCTGAGCCGAACAGGTCGGCGGCCGGGGTGGCGGCACCGCCGAGGACCCGCGCGGCGAGGGCGGGCCGGTCGATCGCCGCGGTCACCGCCTGGCGCACCCGCAGGTCGGAGAACGGTTTCGCGGCCTGGTTGAGCAGCAGCTCGACGGTACGCGCGGCGGGGTAACCGGTCACCCGCGCACCCGCCGACCGCAGTTGCGCCACCGACGCGTCCGGCAGGCCCTCGGCGAACTGCACGTCACCGGACTGCAGCGCGAGGGCCCGGCTCTGCGGGTCGGTCACATAACGGATCGTCACCGTACGGGCGCCGGGTCGCGTGCCCCAGTAGGTGTCGTTGCGTTCGAGGACGGCCGAGTCGGCGCCGTTGACGGTGGTCAGCGCGTAGGGCCCGGTGCCGGTCCGGACCACGTTCGGCTGCCCGCCGCCGGCGTACGCGGCCGGGGCGAGGATGCCCAGGTTGCCGCTGCTCATCCTCAACGGCAGCACCGGATCGGGAGCGGACGTGCCGATGAGTACGGCGAGCGGGCCGTCCGCCACCGCCGTGAACCCGATGTCGCGGACCGCCCGGGGCGGGGCGCTGACCGACGAGATGTAGCTCAGCGCGGTGACCACGGCGTCGGCCGTCAGCGGCGTACCGTCATGGAACGTCACGCCGTCGCGCAGCGTGAACCGCCAGGTCCGGGCGTCCGGGGTCTGTTCCCACGCGGTGGCGAGCGACGGCGCGGGCCGTGCCTCGGCGTCCACCGTGGTCAGTGTCTCGGCGACGCCGAGGGTCATCAGCAGGGCACCGTCGTCGGCGTCGAACGCGTACGCGGACCGCGGCGGGAACTGCATCGCGACGCTGAGCGTGTCGCCGGTGGCCGCACCCCCGGAGCCACCGCAGCCGGCGAGGGCGAGCAGCAGGGCGGGCACGAGCAGCAGACGTGCGGAAACCGTCACGAGAAAACCTTCCTGGGAACATCGCGTCCCGCGGTCAGGTGTGTCGTGACAGCGCCGGGTCTGACTCCCACCCGGGTGCGGGTGGTAACAGTGGCGCGACCGTGCCGGGCTTGCACCGGCTTCCGTCGCTGTCACCTTGCGCGTGGAGCCTAAACGCAAGCCCGCCCCGCGGGTGCGGCGCTGGGACGTTGATCACTCGGTACGCTCAGCGGATGGCCAGGAGCGAAAACATGATCAACCGGACCGCGGACGTCGACGCTTTCATGGCCACGCTCGAGCACCCTTTCAAGGACGGGGTGGAGCTGATCCGGGCGGGCATCAAGGCGAGCAATGCCGAGATCGTGGAGCAGGTGAAATGGAAAGCGCCGTCGTTCTCCTACCGCGGCCATTATCTGACCACGTTCAATCTTTTCTCCCGGCCGCGGGTTTTCCTCGTGTTCCACCACGCACATGTGGTGACCATCGATGATGCTCGGCTCGAAGGCGATTATCCGACCCGCCGGCTGCTGTTCTTCGACGATCTCGCGGACGCCGAGGCGAAGAAACCGTTCGTGCGTGACGTGCTCACCGAGCTCATCAGGGTCAGCGATAACTGATCGGCGGGCCGCGTGGTGACTGTCAAATAGCGGACGCTTTCACGCAGCGCTCACGACGCCGGTGGCACCGCCGGGACCGGCAACTCCCTGTCATTTCTCCGTTACAGTTCGGGGCACGCGGGTCCGTATCCGGGAGGCTGCCTTGTACTGCACGATCATTGTCTGGGACCTGTCCCGCTCCGATCGCACCGTTGCCGCACTGCGCGAACGAACCGCCGGCGCGGGCGCATCGATTCCGGGGCTGAGACAGCAGATGTGGATCTCGTCGGCCGGTGCCTGGGGCGCGATCTGCCTGTGGGACGACGAGGAGGCGGCCGGTTCCCATCCCTCGGTCGCCGGACAGGTCGGACCGCTGATCGGCTACGGGCCGACCAGCATCCAGCAGTTCGCGGTGGAGACGCCCACCACGGAGATCGACGACCTCGGCGCGATCATGGCGGGTCTCGGCATGGCACGCCGCAGCCCGGGCCGGGACGGCGCCGCGCTCATTCCCCTCGCTCGCCTGAGCCCCGAGGGCTGAGGCTGCGACGTCCCGAGGGGCGGGCTGCGACACTGGGCCGATGAGTGATCGACAAGTTGCCCTGGTGACCGGCACGTCCGGCGGCATCGGCCTGCACACCGCGGTCGGGCTCGCCGCGGCCGGCCTGCGGGTGGTGGCGACCATGCGCGACCCGGGCCGGGCGGACGAGCTGCGGGCCGCGGCCGGCGAGGCGGGCGTGACCCTCGAGGTACGGGCCCTGGACGTCACCGACGAGGCGCAGGCCACCGCGCTCGTGGGTGAGCTGGGCCGGGTGGACGTGCTGGTGAACAACGCCGGCCGGGGCTCGGTCGCGACCCTGGAACAGCTCAGCACCGACGACCTGCGGGCGCAGCTGGAGGTGAACTACGTCGGCGTCGCCGTGCTGACCCGGCTCGTGCTGCCCGGCATGCGTGCCGCCGGCCGTGGCCGGATCGTCACGGTCACCAGCGTCGGCGGGGCGGTCGGGCAGCCGTTCGCCGACGCCTACTGCGGGGCGAAGTTCGCCGTCGAGGGCCTGATGCAGTCCCTGGCCCCGGTGGTGGCGCGCTTCGGCATCGACGTCAGCATCGTCGAACCCGGCGCGGTGGCCAGCGAGTTCGTCAGCAACGTGGCGGGCGACCCGGCCGGCCGCGGCCCGGACGATCCCTACGCCGAGCTGCTGGCCGCGTACCTGCGCCGGGCCGCGGGCAGCTTCGCGAACGCCCAGCCGGCACCGGACGCCGCCCGTACCGTGGTCGAAGCGGCGGTGACCGCGACCCCGCGCTTCCGCTGGCAGACCTCGGACGGCGCCCAGGCCTTCGCCGGTCTGTCACTGGCCGATCTGGACGGTTCGCGCGTCCTCGGCGCGACCACCACCTGGCTCGCGTGAGGGCTTAGCATCGGCATGTGACGCACATCGCGATCCTGGGAGCGGGGCCCACCGGGCTGTTCATGGCGATCGCGCTGGCCCGGCGGGGGCACCGGGTCACGGTCGTGGACCGGGATCCCGGGCCGGCGCCGGACGGCGGCTGGGACCGTCGTGGGGTGCCGCAGTTCCACCACCCGCACGGGCTGCGCCAGCCGATCATGGCCGTGCTCGACGACGTCCTGCCCGACTTCCCGGCCGCGTTGTTCGCGGCCGGCGCCGAGGCCATCGACGTGAAAGGTCATCCGGCCGGGATCCGGTCCCGCCGACTCACGTTCGAACGGGTGCTGCGGGCGACGGCGGTCACCGAGCCCGGCGTCACGATGGTGACCGGGCACGCCGGCGACGTGCTGCGCCGTGGTGGCCGGGCCGCCGGGCTGCTGGTCGACGGCGCCGAGCTGGCGGCGGACCTGGTCGTCGACGCGTCCGGGCGGGCCGGGCGGCTCGGCGACGACCTGCGGGCCCCCGAGTCCGGTGGGGACTGCGGGGTGTCCTACGTGTCCCGGCAGTACCGGCTCCGGCCCGGCGCGGCGCCCGGGCCGGTCAGTTCGGCGGTCGGCCTGATCAGCCGCTTCGACGGCTATCTCGGGGTGGTCTTCGTGCAGGACGCCGGCACCGTGTCGGTGTCGCTCACCCATCGCAGCACCGACGACGCGTTCGCCGCCCTGCGCTTCCCGGCGGTCTTCGAGGCGGTGACCCGGGTGGTGCCGGGGCTCGCGGAGTGGACCGAGCCCGGGCGCAGCGAGCCGATCACCCGGGTCCTGCCCGGCGTCCACCTGCGCAACACGTACCGGGGCCAGCTCGACGAGCGGGGCCGGGTCGCGTTGCCCGGGCTCGTGCACGCCGGTGACGCGGTGTGCACCACCAACCCGACCGCGGGCCGGGGCATCGCCACCTCGCTGGCGCAGGCGCGGGCCCTGGTGCGGTTGCTCGGCGAGCACCCCGGCGACGTCGAGGCGGCGACCCTGGCGTTCGACGACCACTGCACCCGGTGGATCAGGCCGTGGTTCGAGGACCACCTTGCCGGGGACCCGGAGGTCGTACGCCAGCTGGCGGGGGAGGACCTCGACCTGAGCCGGCCGCTGGCGTCCGTGCACATCACCGCCGCGGCCGACGCGGACCCGGCGCTCAAGCCGCTGGTCGGCCCGTACCTGGGGATGCTCGCCCTGCCGTCCTCGCTCGCGGCGGCCGAGCCCGGCGCCCGCCGGCTGTACGAGAGCGGCTGGCGACCGTCCCCGGTCCCGGGCCCGTCCCGGGCCGCTCTCGTGGAACTCATCGGTCGAACAGGATCTGCCGCAGCACGCGGGTGAGATGGCCGGTCAGCTCGTCCGGTGACATCCGCGCCAGGGGGCCGGTCGCCGCGATGTAGCGGGTGAACGTCACGCCGACGAGCTGGGCGCCGAGCAGGGCGACCCGGGCCGGGGCGTCGTCGCCGTCGAGCATCCCGGAATACGCCGCGACGCTGTTGGTCTCCATGGCGTCGAACAGTGCGGCGGCGGCCTTCTCGTTGGACGCCGCGCCGCGCAGCACGGCCACGAGCGGGTCCCCGGCGGCACCGGTCTCCATCCGTTCGACGAATCCCCGGGCGACGCGTTCCGGCAGCCCGGCCCGGTCGCCGGCGAGCACCTCGCCGAGGTCGCGGTGGCCCGGCACGGCCGCGAGGAACAGCTGCTCCTTGGACGTGAACTGGTGCAGCACCAGACCGTGGGTGACGCCGGCCCGGGCGGCGATGCCGCGGACGGTGGTGCGCGTGTAGCCGAGTTCGCCGAAACAGGCCTGCGCCGCCTCGAGGATGGCCTGCCGGTGGCCCTCGGGATCACGGCGGCGGGGCCGGCGGGCGGGGGAGGTGGTCACGACCCGACTGTACGGGCTACAGTCGCTATTGACCACTTGGCCAATAGCGAGAGGGGCCGTCATGGGCAGCACTGTGATCATCGGGGGCACCGGCGGGCTGGGGCGCTTCATCGCCGGGCGCGCGGCCGCCCGGGGCGAGCACGTCGTCATCGCCGGGCGCGACGCCGGCCGGGCCGCCGCGGTGGCCGGGGAGATCGGCGACGAGGCGGTCGGGCTGGGCGTCGACCTCGCCCGACCGCGGACCATCGAGGCGGCGCTGGCCGGGGTGGGACCGGTCGACCACCTCGTCATCACCGCCAGCCACCAGCGGCCCAACACGCTCGACGCGTTCGACCTGGACGACGCGATCGTCGCGGTCACCACGAAGCTCGTCGGGTATGCCGAGGCCGTCCGGGTGCTGCGGGGCCGGTTCACCCCGGAGGCGTCCGTGGTGCTGTTCGGCGGGCTCGCCAAGGAGCGCCCGCACCCCGGGTCCACCGTCATCACCACCCACAACAGCGCGCTCACCGGCCTGGTCAAGACGCTCGCGCTGGAGATCGCCCCGCACCGGGTGAACGCGGTGCACCCGGCCATGGTCGGGGACAGCCCGCGGTGGCGCGACGCCGACCTCGGCGCCCACGTGACCCGTACCCCCATCGGGCGGCTCGTGACCATGGACGAGATCGCCGGCGCCGTGGAGTTCCTGCTGGACAACGGCGCGATGAACGCCTCCGAACTGTTCGTCGACGGGGGCTTCCTCGCCCAGTAGTCCGAGGTCATGGCACCATGGATCTTGATGACGTCGCGGATGGACCCGCTCCGGCCTTCGGATCCCCTGTCGCTGGGCCCGTACACGCTGGTGGGACTGCTGGGCCAGGGCGGGATGGGCACTGTCTATCTGGCCGAGCGCGACGGACGCTACGTGGCCGTCAAGATGCTGCGCGTCGACATAAGCGCCGACCCGGAATTCCGGGGGCGGTTCCGCTCCGAGGTCAACCGGGCCCGTGAGGTGCCCTCGTCGTGCACCGCCGAGGTCCTCGACGCCGACCCCGACCACGAGAACCCCTACCTGGTCACCGAGTACGTCGACGGGCCCAGCGTCGCCGACGTGGTGTTCTTCGAGGGCCCGATGGACGGCCCCGCGCTGCACGGGCTGGCCGCCGGGGTCGCGACGGCGCTGGTCGCGATCCACGGCGCCGGGGTGATCCACCGGGATCTCAAGCCGGAGAACGTGCTGCTGCCCGACGGCGGCATCAAGGTCATCGACTTCGGTATCGCCCGGGCGATGGAGCCCACCAGCCGGCACACCCGTACCGATCAGTTGGTCGGCACCGTCGACTACATGGCGCCGGAACGCTTCGACGACTCGGTCGGCGAGATCAGCACGGCGGCGGACGTCTTCGCGTGGGGTGCCGTCGTCGCGTTCGCCGGGCTCGGCCGCACCCCGTTCGCCGCGGACTCGCCGGGGGCCACCGCCGCGCGGATCCTCACCCAGCCGCCGCGGATCGACGACCTGCCGCTCCCGCTGCGCGACGTCGTGGCCCGGTCGCTGGCCAAGAACCCGGCCGACCGGCCCACCGCCGCCGAGCTGCTCGCCATGGTGAACGGCGAGACACCGGTCCCGCCGGCCGCGCGGCAGACCCGGCCGCGCCGGTTGGTCCCGTTGCTCGCCGCCGTGGCGGTGCTCCTGCTGATCGCGGGGGGCCTCGCGGCGGTCTTCTTCGACCGGGGCGCCGGAGCCGCGGGGAGCGCGCTGACCGGCTGGGGGTACGACGGGCGGCCGTACATCACCCCGCACCAGGTCGGCACCGCGACGGACTGGGACCCGGCGACGGTGGCCACCGGCAGCGCGCACGTCTGTGCCGTCCGTGCCGACCGCGGCCTGTGGTGCTGGGGCACGAGCTCCCGCGGCGAGCTCGGCATGGACCAGCGGGGCGACGAGATGTACGCGCCGCGCCGGATCGGCGACGCGTCCTGGGCGAGCGTGGCCGCGGGCCGCAACACCACCTGCGGCATCCGGTCGGACGGCTCGCTGTGGTGCTGGGGCGTGTCCCTCGCCGGGGACCTCGACCTTCCGGTACGGGTCGGCGGCGACACCGACTGGGCGTCCGTGTCCACCGGCGCAGGGTCGACGTGCGGGATCCGTACCGATCAGAGCCTCTGGTGCTGGGGCCGCAACGAGGCCGGTCAGCTCGGCCAGGGTGACCAGCAGACCCGCCCCGGCCCGGTACGGGTGGGCACGGAGCAGTGGCGCTCGGTCTCGATCCGGACCACCAGCACCTGCGGCGTACGCACCTCCGGCAGCCTGTGGTGCTGGGGTCTCAGCGACAAGGGCCAGACCGGGCAGGGCGTGGTGCCCGACGTGCTGAGCCCGGCCCGGGTCGGCGACGCCACGTCATGGACCGACGTGCGAGCCGGTGACCGGTACTCGTGCGGCCTGCAGGACACCGGATCGCTGTGGTGCTGGGGCTTCAACCGGTCCGGCCGGCTCGGCACCGGCGACACCACGGACCGGCTCGAACCCACCCGGGCCGGCGACCAGGACGGCTGGCGGGCGCTGTCCACCGGCACCGACCTCGCGTGCGGCGTCCGCGCGGACACCACGCTGCTGTGCTGGGGTGAGAACACCCGTGGTGACCTCGGCAGCGGCGACCGGGCCAGCCGCTCCACCCCGACGCCGGTCAGCGGGCCGCCGGGCTGGGCCGGGGTCTCCACCGGCGACGTCAGCACCTGCGGGGTCCGCACCGACGGCACGCTGTGGTGCTGGGGTTACAACATCGACCAGCAGCTCGGGGCGGTCCTGCTCACGCCCGCGGCACTGGACCCGGGCACGTCCTGGACCGGGGTGGGCGTGGGCCGGATGAGCGTCTGCGCGGTCCGTGACGACGCGACCCTGTGGTGCGGCTTCGCCAACGGGCAGGGCCAGCTCGGCCTCGGCGACGTGGAGCCGCGTGCCACCCTGACCCGGGTCGGCTCGGCCTCCGACTGGGCCACGGTCACGCTCGGGCGCTACAACGCGTGCGGGCTGCGTACCCGGGGAAGTCTGTGGTGCTGGGGTGACAACGACTCCGGGGTGCTGGGCCTGGGGGACACCCGCGACCGGGCCGAACCCGCCCGGGTGGGGGCCGGCACCACCTGGACACAGGTCAGCACCGCGACCGGTCACACCTGCGCGGTCCGCACCGACGCCACGCTGTGGTGCTGGGGGATCAACGACGCGGGCCAGCTCGGCACCGGCACCACCACCGGCACGTCGACCCCGCAACAGGTGGCCGGCGCGGGCGGCTGGGCGAGCGTCTCGGTCAAGGGCGACCGCTCGTGCGGGGTCCGCACCGACGCGACGCTCTGGTGCTGGGGCGAGGGCGGGCCGGACCGCCCCGAACAGGTCGGCGCGGACGCCAACTGGCGCTCCGTCGCGCTCGGCTCCCAGTACGCGTGCGGGATCCGGACCGCCGGCACGCTGTGGTGCTGGGGCGAGAACGGTCACGGCCAGCTGGGCCTGGGCGACCGGGACAGCCGGGCGCTGCCGCAGCGGGTCGGCACCGGGACCGGCTGGACGTCGGTGACCTCCGGGTCGGCGCACAGCTGTGGCACCCGTACCGATGGATCGGTGTTCTGCTGGGGTTTCAACGGCGACGGCCAGCTCGGCGTCGGCGACACCGAGGACCGCGCCACCCCGGCCGAGGTGCCGGGGGTGCGCGGCCGGCAGGTGACCGCGGGCTGGTTCACCACGGTCACCCTCGGCTGACGCTCAGAACAGCGTCGAGTACGCGTTCAGGGCCGGCTGCCCACCCAGATGCGCATACAGCACGGTGGCGTCGCGGGGGATCTCGGCCCGCGCGACCAGGTCGATGAGGCCGGCCATCGACTTGCCCTCGTACACCGGGTCGGTGATCATGCCCTCGGTGCGGGCCGCCAGGCGCATCGCGTCGAGGGTGGACTCGTCCGGGACGCCATAGATCCCGGCGTGGTACCGCTCGTCCAGGATGATCTCGTCGTCGGTCAGCTCGCGGGCGCCGATCAGCGCGGCCGTGTTCCGGGCGATCCGGGCCACCTGCGCGTGGGTCTCCGCGGGCTTGGCGGAACCGTCGATGCCGATCACCCGGCGCGGGCGCCCACCGGCCGCGGCGAACCCGGCGATCATGCCGGCCTGGGTGCTGCCGGTGACCGAGCAGACCACGATGGTGTCGAAGAAGACCCCCAGCTCGCGCTCCTGGTCGATGACCTCCTGCGCCCAGGTGGCAAAACCGAGACCGCCCAGGCGGTGGTCCGAGGCGCCGGCCGGGATCGGGTACGGCGTCCCGCCGCCCGCCACCACGTCCGCGACCGCCTGGTCCCAGCTCTGCTTGAACCCGATCCCGAACCCGGCCCGCACCAGCCGCACGTCGGCTCCGGCGAGCCGGCTGAGCTGGATGTTGCCTACCTTGTCGTATCCGGGGTCGGTCCAGTCCACCCAGCTCTCCTGGATCAGTACGGCCTTGAGCCCCACGTGCGCGGCGACCGCGGCGACCTGCCGGGTGTGGTTGGACTGCACGCCACCGATGGAGACGAGCGTGTCGGCGCCGGTCGCGAGCGCGTCGGCGACCAGATACTCCAGCTTGCGGGTCTTGTTCCCGCCGTACGCGATGCCGGAGTTGACGTCCTCGCGCTTGGCCCAGACCGCCGCGCCGCCGAGGTGGGCGGTGAGCCGGTCGAGGCGGTGCACGGGGGAGCGGCCGAACAGCAGCGGGTGGCGGGGAAAGTCGGCAAGCGGCATGGTGGAGCTCCTACTCGAGGTCGACGCTGTGATGCAGGTGCCCCCAGATGGCCGAGTTGATCTCGGTGGCGCGGGCCTCGTCGCGCGCGGCCAGGGCGGTGATCAGGTCGTCGTGCAGCCGCACCGAGCGCGCGGCCTGCGGTGACGTGAAGAGCAGTCGTTCGGCCCGGCGCACCAGCGGGGTGTACCGCTCGACCGTGCCGGTCGCGGCGGCGTTGCCGTAGGCGGCCAGCGGCACCGCGTGCAGGTCGTCGTCGGCGGTCAGCGCGGCGTCGACGTCCCCGGCGGCCACGGCGGCGGCGAAGCGGACGTTCGCCTCGCGCATCCGAGCGATGAGCGCGGCGGAGAGCCCGCCACCGGCTGCGGCGCCCGCTGAGGTGGGCCCGCCCGCCACCGCGGCGACGGCGAGTGCGTGCATGGCCCCGAGCACGGCGGCGGCGTCCTCGACGTCCTTCGTGACCACCGGCGTGACCCGGGTGTAGCTCTGCGGCTTCGTCTCGACCAGGCCCTCGCCGGTCAGCCGCGCGATCGCGTCGCGGATCGGCGCCCTGGACAACCCGAGGCGTTCGGCCAGGTCGTCGGCGCGCAACGCGGCACCGGGCGCGAGCGTGCCGTCGATGATCGCGTCACGCAGCCGGCCGTACGCCGCGTCGCGCAGCAGGTGCCGTCCGATGCTTTCCACAACTGAAATGTTAGATGTCAACCAGCCTCGGCGCAAGGAATCGAGCCGTCGCACTGCCCTTGACCTGCGCCACCTCGGCGGGCGTACCGGCCGCGACGACCGTGCCACCCGCGTCCCCGCCACCCGGCCCGAGGTCGATCACCCAGTCCGCGGTGGCGATCGTGTCCAGGTCGTGCTCGACCAGCACCACCGTGTTGCCCGCGTCGACCAGCCGGTGCAACTGTCGTAGCAACAGTGCGATGTCCGCCGGATGCAGCCCCGCGGTCGGCTCGTCCAGCAGGTACAGGGCATGCCCGCGCCGGATCCGCTGCAACTCGGTGGCCAGCTTGATGCGCTGGGCCTCACCACCGCTGAGCTCCGTCGCCGGCTGACCCAGCCGCAGGTACCCCAGCCCCACCTCACGCAGCGTCGCCAGGCCGCGCGCCGCGGCCGGGACATCGGTGAGGAACCCGGCGGCCTCGTCGACGCTCATCGCCAGGACGTCCGCGATGCTCCGCCCCCGGTACCTCACATCCAGCGTCTCGGGGTTGTAGCGCGAGCCGTGGCAGGCCGGGCACGGCGCGTACATCCCGGGCAGGAACAACAGCTCGACCGCGACGAACCCCTCGCCCTGACAGGTCTCGCACCGGCCCTCGGCGACGTTGAACGAGAACCGTCCGGCGCTGTACCCGGACTCCGCCGCGTACACCTTGCGCACCGCGTCGAACATCCCGGTGTACGTGGCAAGGTTCGACCGTGGCGTCCGCCCGATAGGTTGCTGGTCGACGACCACCAGCCGGTCGAACTCCCCCGACAGCGCGGCGATCTCCGTGAGCAGCGTCGACTTCCCGGAGCCGGACACCCCGGTCACCGCGGTCAGCACACCGCGCGGGAGGTCCACGGAGACGTCCCGCAGATTGTGCCGGGAGACGCCGCCCAGATGCAGCCACCCCTGCGGGGCCCGGGTGGCATGCTCGAACCGCGCCGCCCGCCCGAACAGGTGGTGCCCCGTCGCCGACTCCGCCACCTGCTCGAGGCCCGCGACCGGACCGCTGTACACCACCCGGCCACCGGCCTCACCCGCGCCGGGGCCGATGTCGACGATCCAGTCCGCACGGCGTACCACGTCCATGTCATGCTCCACCACGAACAGCGAGTTGCCCGCCGCCTTGAGCCGGTCCAGCACCTCCAGCAGCGGTTCCGCGTCGGCCGGGTGCAGCCCCGCGGACGGTTCGTCGAGCACGTAGACGACACCGAACAGCCCCGAGCGCAGCTGCGTCGCGATCCGCAGCCGCTGCGCCTCACCGGGCGACAACGTCGTCGAGCTCCGGCCCGTGCTCAGATACCCCAGACCGAGCTCGAGCAGCACCTCGATCCGCGCGACCAGGTCGGCGCACAGGCGTACCGCTGCCTCGGAAGCACCGGCAACCGGTTGCAGCAGCGTGACCAGCTCGGTGAACGACATGCTGTTGACCTCGGCCAGCGACCGCCCGTTGAACGTGACCGCGAGCGCCTCCGGGCGCAGGCCACTGCCCCGGCAATCGGGACACGGCACGCTGCGCACGAACCGCAGCGCCCGGTCCCGCATCCGCTCGCTCTTCGAGTCGGCGAGCGTGTGCATGACATGCTTGCGGGCGCTCCAGAACATGCCCATGTACCCGTAGTCGATCCGGTCCCGCTCCGGCTTGATCAGCACCGACGGCTGCTCATCGGTGTACAGCAGCCAGTCCCGCTTCTTGCGCGACAGCTTGTGCCACGGTTTGTCGATGTCGATACCCAGGCCGGTCACGATGCTGCGCAGGTTCGCGCCCTGCCACGCTCCCGGCCACGCCGCGATCGCCCCGTCCCGGATACTCAGCGACGGATCCGGCACGAGCAGGTCCTCGGCGACGTCGTGCACCACCCCCAGGCCGTGACAGTGCGGGCAGGCCCCGGCCGGTGTGTTGGGTGAGAACGCCTCGGCCTCCAGCCGCTGCGCCCCCGGCGGATACGTCCCGGCCCGCGAATACAACATCCGCATCAGGTTCGACAGCGTGGTCAGGGTCCCGACGGTCGAGCGCGAGCTGGGCGCGCCCCGGCGTTGCTGCAGCGCCACCGCGGGCGGCAGGCCGGAGATCTCCCGTACGCGCGGAGCGCCGACCTGCTGCAGCAACCGCCGGGCATACGGCGCCACCGACTCGAAGTACCGTCGCTGCGCCTCGGCATACAGTGTGCCGAACGCGAGCGACGACTTCCCCGACCCGGAAACCCCGGTGAACGCGACCATCGCGTCCCGGGGCAGGTCCACGTCGACGTCCCGCAGGTTGTGCTCACCCGCGCCACGCACGCGCACGAAGTTGTCCATCCGCCCTGCATACCCGCAACCGGCCCGGTTATGGCAGGCGCGGGGGCCCGCCCACCATGACCTGGAACCCACCATCGACCGGGATGAGCGCCCCGGTGAGCGCGGCGGTGCGCTCATCGAGCAGCAACCCGATCACGGCAGCCACATCCTCCGGCTCGACCATCCGCCCCAGCACCGAATGCCCGGCCAGATGCTCACCCATCGCCGCCGGCATGAACGCCGCACCGGCCTCGGTCCGCACCGCCCCCGGAGCAACGGTGTTGACACTGATCCCGTACGCCCCGACATCGGCCGCCACCTGCTCAGCGAAAGAGTTCAACGCAGCCTTGGAGACAGCGTGGGCAAGCTGCTGCTTACCGGTCCACCCGGCCGACATGCTGGACACGTACACAATCCGCCCCCGGCCCGCCGCCCGCATGATCGGCAGGACCGCGCGGGTGATGTGGAAAGCCCCACCGAGCTCGTCGGCAACCTTACCGGCAAGCTCGTCCCAGCTGGTCTGCTCCAACGAGGCCCGAACCGGCTGCCGGACATTGGCGTTGCAGACAAGAGCATCAACGCGGTCCAGCCCGCCGACCAGCTCCCCGATCTGCCCCGGCTCCCGAACATCAGCCCGGGCGGCGACCGCGGACCCACCCGCACGCTCGATGCGGGCAACCACAGCGGCTGCGGTGTCCACATCCTGAAGATAATTGACAACCACGTGATACCCCCGCTGCCCGAGCAGCAATGCGGTCGCGGCCCCGATGCCCCGCCCCGCACCCGTCACCACGGCAACCGGTCTCTCCGCCATCCTGAAAATCTACAGTGGACCCCACGTTCCCGGGCCGCCCACCACCCCGCCACCGCTCCGCACCAACGTCGATCGGCCCCGCACCCAAGCCGGCCCGGCCACCCACCGGGTCGCCCACTCACCCCGCCCAGCTCCCCGCCGAGACTTCCCCACCACCCTGGGTCCGTGCTCAGCCTGGGTCCGTGCTCAGCCTGGGTCCGTGCTCAGCCTGGGTCCGTGCTCAGCCTGGGTCCGTGCTCAGCCTGAGTCCGCGCCCACCCTGAGTCCCTACCAGCCCGACCCTCTGCCCACCGTCTTGCCGGCCACGTTCCCTGTCGGCCACGTTCCCTGTCGGCCCAGCCTCCTGCCTGCCCAGCCTCGCCGCCCGGCCCAGGTCCCTGCCGGCCCAAGCTCCCCGCCCAGGTTCCCGTCGGTTCGACTCTCCCGCGGCGCAACTTGTTGCCGGTCCAGCCTGCGCTGCCCCGACTGCTCTCCTGCTCAGCTCCCGGTGGCCCAGCTTCCTGTCGTTCCAGTGTTCCGGCGACCCAGCTTTCCCGGGGTCCCGGCGGTCCGTCATGGAATTCGGAGCGAGCATGACGGAATCCGACCGCGGTGGGCCGGTGCTCTTACTTCTGCCGGCGCCCATTCCTTTGTCGACTATCTGCTCAGGTCACATCACGGAACGTCGCGAACGCCGGGGGTGTAGGTAATGTTCCCGGGCTCGATATTGCGCCGCGGCCTGTCCAGGCGACCAGAAGTTGCTAAATCCCGGCGCAATGTCCGTCCAGTGCGGAGTTCGGCTCTGCCCTTGCGAAACCCTGACCTGCGGCGGAGCAATCCGCAGGAGGGCGGTCTAGCCCCGGACTTCGCACATGGGTGTGGACTGTGGTTAGAGCCAGCGGGGTCGGGTGGGGTCGACGTTGAGTAGGGCGAGGAGTTGGGCTTGTAGCCAGCCTGGGGTGGGGATTTTGGGTGGTTGGTGGTCGTGGGCGGGGATGAGTCGTAGGTCGTTCAGGGCGTGCAGGATGAGTCGGGCGGTGGGTCTGACGGCTCGGTTGTCGAAGGCGTAGAACCCGGTCATGTCGTGGCGGTGTTGTTCGGCGAGGCGCTGGCGGACTTCGCGTTCGATGAGGCTGAAGATGAGTAGGGCCAGGCAGATCACGGTGATCAGGGCGGTGATCCGGCGGTTGGTTTGCAGGAATATTGGTGCGACGGCGAGGGGTCCTTTGACCGTTGCGTAGCGTTGTTCGACGGCGGTTTGGCCTTTGTAGCGGCGTAGGACTTCGGCGGGGTCGGCGTCGGCGGGATCGAGGTTGGTCAGTAGGGCGTACCAGCCGTCGGTAGCGGTTTCGGCGTCGATCGCGTCCTGGTCGAAGTGCCAGGCGAAGACGGGCTTGCCGGTGTCCGGGTCCGTGGTGATGGTGGTGCGCAGGTAGGCGCCGACACGCCGTTTTTTGCTGATCTGGTCGGCTTTCGCGGTCACGGCGGCGGTGTCGGGGTGATACCGGGTGCCGGCAGTCCGTGCGAGGGTGTCCAGGTCGGTGCGGGCTTTGCCGAGTTTCAGCTGCCGGGCGGTGTGGGCGGCGTTCTGGTTGGCGCTGGAGTGGACCAGGATCCGGCGGACCGCGTGCACCCGGTCGGTTTTGCGGGGCCCGGGAAGGTGCATGACGTCTTCGGTGACCCGGTAGACGCAACGTTGTTCGGCGGATTTTGCGGCGTCTCGCTGGGCGATGTAATCCACCGCCACGGTCGCGGCGGGGTCGATACCGGCGAACAGGCCGGCCGGGACCCGGGATGCTGCGAGGGGGGCGAGGAACCAGACTGCGGTATCGGTCATCGCGCTGAGGTTGCCATACGAGATCAGTTTCGAGTCCCCGACCATCAAGAATCCGGGCGTGTCGGCCAGATCTTGCAGGGCGTGCATGGCGTCGACGACCTGCGCGATCTCGCCCGCGCCGCCGTCGTAGACCTGATGGAACACCGGGACCGCCCCGTCAGCGGACACCGCGATCCCGGCCTGGATCTGTTTCAAGTCCGGGCGCCGGTCTTTCGGATGCCCCCACCCGGGCTGCGGATAGTCCGGATCGTTCTGCGAGTAGGCGCCGAACAGCGAGATCGAGGTCATGTCCCAGTGCAGCCGGGTCACGTTGATGCCGAACACCTCGATCGCCGAAGCGCCGACCGTCCCGACGATGGTGTCGACGTTGTCGGCTACCGCGTCCAGGGCCCTGCCGAGCCGGTCGTCGCCCAACGACGAGGCGGCGATCCCATAGACCTCACCGACCGCCCACGCCCGCGCCCAGTCGCAGATCCCGGTCATCGCGGACGGCTGCGTCAACCGGTTCGCGATCAGGATCTCGATGACCTGGCCATGCGTGGCCAGGGCGACGTCGCGGATCGGGCACAACCTGTCGATGATCCCGGCGATATCGATCCGTCGGCAGAAATCCGCGATCACCGGCAGCGATCCGAGACGTTTCTCCAGCACAACACCCTCGACCAACTCGGCCCGAGGACGCACAGCACTACGACGAGGCACACCCATACTCGACCAACACATCGATCTTGATCAGAGTGACGGGCATTCACTCCAAAGCATGTGCGAAGTCCGGGTCTAGCGCAAAGGGCCATGATGTGCCGGACCTCAAGCTCCGCAGGCACGGTCCGACGGATTGCCGGCGACCCGGTCCCCGCGCGGCGGCCTTTCCTCGACCGCCGCGCAATTCACGTGGCGTGAAGGGACGGTCTACCCGCCTCCGGGATCGAGCAAGGATGAAGTCCGATTTCCGCCAGCACCCCGCGGTCGTCCGGTGAGACGCTGGGTTTCGAAGCAAGCTGGCCGGTGTGCGATCGGCTGGCGCGTGACCGGGCTGGGCGGGGCCAGTTCGGGTGGGACTGCTTGAGCGCGACCGGGTGGGGTGGGGGTGGGGCTGGCTCGGATGTGGGTGGGCTTGGCGGGTTTGCGATGGCTCGGCGGACGACTGGGGGGATCAGGGCTCCGGTCAGGGCGGAGGCGATGCCCAGGATGATCCAGCCAGTGGCGGCGGCCCGCACCCGGATCGGTTCCGGTTCCGGTTCCGATAGGAGAGGCAAGCCGACATCTGAACAGTGCGCACGTCCTGTTTGCAAAGGAGTTTGACGGGTATCACCGGGTCCTGTTCGCCCGAGACCCCGGCGGCGGTTCTTGTATCCGTCGGTGTTCGGTTGGAGCAGATCGTGCAGACTTTGCGAGGCAGTGAGTACGCCGAACTGTCCCGGCAGATCAAGGCGTCCGGCCTGCTGGACGCGCGTCCGGGCTACTACGCGCTGCAGATCTCGGTCGTCCTTGCCCTCTGCGCGGGTGGTGCGGTCGTCTTCCTGCTGGCCGGCGACTCGTGGTGGCAGCTCCTGGTGGCGGTCGCCTTCGCGGTGCTCTCCACCCAGGTCGGTTTCCTCAGCCATGACGCCGGGCACCGGCAGATCTTCCGGACCGCGCGGGCGAACCGGCTGGCCGGGCTCGTGTTCACGAACCTCGGCGTCGGGTTCAGCTACGGCTGGTGGGTGGACAAGCACAGCCGCCACCACGCCCACCCGAACGACGAGGACAAGGACCCGGACGTCGAAGCCGGTGCGCTCGTGTTCACCAGCGGGCAGGCCCGGGCGGCGCGTGGACCCGCCCGGATGTTCTACCGCTACCAGGCGTGGGCGTTCTTCCCGTTGCTGACGCTGGAAGCACTCAACCTGCGGGTGTCCAGTGTGCGGTATCTGCTCGGGGACCGGACCCGGCCGCGGGTCCGGGAGGGTCTGCTGATCCTCGCGCACGTGGTCGCGTACCTGACGGCGGTCTTCCTGGTTCTGTCACCCGGCAAGGCGGTGCTGTTCGTCGTGGTCCACCAGGGGTTGTTCGGGGTCTACCTGGGGTGCTCGTTCGCGCCGAACCACAAGGGCATGCCCCCGCTCAGCGCCGCCGACGACGCGAACTATCTGCGCCGGCAGGTGCTCACCTCGCGCAACATTCGCGGGCACTGGCTCACCGATCTCACCCTCGGCGGCCTCAACTACCAGATCGAGCATCACCTGTTCCCGTCGATGCCCCGGGTCAACCTGCGCCACGCGCAGCCCCTTGTGCGGGCCTTCTGCGCCGGGCGGGGCGTGTCCTATCTGGAGACCGGACTGATTCCCTCGTACGCGATGGTGCTGCGCCACCTCGACACCGTCGGCAACCTTCAACCCGCTGGGAGCACCACTCGATGACCAACACCTGGACCGACCTCGACCGCCGGGCGGTCGATACCGCCCGGCTGCTGGCCGCCGATGCCGTGCAGAAAGTCGGCAACGGCCATCCCGGCACCGCGATGAGCCTGGCACCGCTGGCGTACCTGCTGTTCCAGGACGTGATGCGGCACGACCCGAACGACGACCAGTGGCTCGGCCGGGACCGGTTCGTGCTGTCCTGCGGGCATGCCAGCCTCACCCTGTACGTGCAGCTTTACCTCGCCGGGTACGGCCTGGAGCTCGACGACCTGAAAGCGTTGCGGACGTGGGGTTCCGCGACGCCCGGGCATCCGGAGTACCGGCACACCCGCGGCGTGGAGATCACCACCGGGCCGCTCGGGCAGGGGCTGGCCAGCGCGGTCGGGATGGCGATGGCCGCCCGCCGGGAGCGGGGGCTGCTGGACCCGGACGCCGCGCCGGGGCAGAGCCCGTTCGACCACCATGTGTACGTGGTGGCGTCCGACGGCGACCTGATGGAGGGTGTCACCGCGGAGGCGAGTTCGCTGGCCGGGCACCAGGAGCTCGGCAACCTCGTGGTGTTCTACGACGCGAACCACATCAGCATCGAGGACGACACCGACATCTCGTTCAGCGAGGATGTCGCCGCCCGGTACGCCGCGTACGGCTGGCACGTGCAGACCGTCGACTGGACCCGGACCGGCGAGTACGTCGAGGATGTCGACGCGTTGCGGGACGCCACCGAGGCCGCCCGGGAGGAGACCGGGCGTCCGTCGATCATCGTGCTGCGGACGGTCATCGGCTGGCCCGCGCCGACGAAGCGGAACACCGGCAAGGCGCACGGTTCGGCGCTGGGCGACGAGGAGATCGCCGCCACCAAGGTGCTGCTCGGGTTCGATCCCGCGGAGACGTTCGCGGTGTCCGGGGAGGTGCTCGCGCACACCCGGGCCGCCGGCGACCGTGGTGCCCGCGTACACCGTCAGTGGTTGCCGGGTTTCGAGGCCTGGCGTGCCGCGAACCCGCAGCGGGCCGGCCTGCTGGACCGGCTGATGAAGCGCGAGTTGCCGGTCGGCTGGACCGACGCGCTGCCGGTGTTCGCCCCCGATCCGAACGGGATGGCCACCCGCAAGGCGTCCGGGGAGGTGCTGAGCGCGCTCGCGCCGGTGCTGCCGGAGTTGTGGGGCGGCTCGGCCGATCTCGCGGAGAGCAACAACACGACCATGGCGGGCGAGCCGTCGTTCATCCCGGTGGGAAAACAGACCGCGAACTGGAGCGGCGGACCGTACGGCCGGACCCTGCACTTCGGGATCCGGGAGCACGCCATGGGCTCGATCCTGAACGGCATGACGCTGCAGAGCCTGACCCGCCCGTACGGTGGCACGTTCCTGGTGTTCAGTGACTACATGCGGCCGGCCGTGCGGCTGGCCGCCCTGATGCGCCTGCCGGCCACGTACGTCTGGACCCACGACTCGATCGGGCTGGGCGAGGACGGGCCGACGCACCAGCCGGTCGAGCACCTCGCCGCGCTGCGGGCCATCCCCGGGCTCGACGTCGTGCGGCCGGGGGACGCGAACGAGACGTCGGTGTGCTGGCGAACCGTGCTGGAGCACACCGACCGGCCGGCCGGGATGATCCTGACCCGGCAGAACCTGCCGGTGCTGGACCGGGGCCCGGACGGGTACGCGGCGGCGGACGGCGCGGCCCGCGGTGGTTACGTGCTGGCCGGTGGTGCCGAGGTGCCGGACGTCATCCTGGTCGCGACCGGCTCCGAGGTGCAGATCGCGCTGGATGCCCGGACGTCTCTGGTCGCGGAGGGCCTGGCGGTACGGGTGGTCTCCATGCCGTGCCGGGAGTGGTTCACGACGCAGCCGCTGTCCTACCGGGACGAGGTGCTGCCGCCGTCGGTCCGCGCCCGGGTCAGTGTGGAGGCCGGGATCGGTCAGGGCTGGCGGGAGATCGTCGGCGACGCCGGTCAGATCGTCAGCCTCGAGCATTTCGGTGCCTCGGCCGACTACGAGCGGCTGTATGAGGAGTTCGGCATCACGGCCGGGCACGTGGCGGACGCGGCCCGGCTCAGCGTGCACGACGCCGCGGGGCAGTCCCGTCCCGGCGGCACCCAGCAGACCGCGACCCCGGCGACCGGCGGCACGGGCCGTTAGAACAGCGGACCGGGACGGCGGCCGAGGGGGACGCCGTCCCGGTCCACGAGGGCCTACGCGTACGGGTCGAAGGGGATCGCCGCGGGCTTGCTCGCGTTGAGCAGGTACTCGAACGCGCCATCCTTGATCTTCAGCGAGGCGGAGCCGAAGTTCGCGGCCATCAGGGTGTCCCGCAGGGCGGTGCTGGGGTATCCGTTCCAGTCGACCAGGGGCGGGTAGCGCCAGTTGTGGTAGTGGTTCTCCGGGGGTTCGTCGCCGGTGCCGGCCAGCCGGAAGAAGTGCGTGGACAGGCCGTCCTTGTGGTACACGGTCTTGGGGTGGGTGCCGTCGAAGCGGACCTGCGACCGGGGGTACGTCACCTGGCTGCTGTGCTGGGTCGTGGTCACGTAGTCGACCTGGTTGCTGCTCTGGTTGACCCACGAGATGACGTGTTCCCAGTCGTGCCGGTGACCGCCGAGGCTGCTGCCCGCGACTGCCTGGTCCTTCTCGAAGTAGCTGGCGTACACCACGGCGCACCAGCCGTTGTTGCACTTCGAGCGGGCGTACGTCTGGGAGTTGTCGAGATCGGACTGGTCCCGGCAGTTGCCGTTGACCGCGCCGGTGGGGTTCAGCCCACCGTTGAGGGTGCCGTCCGGGCCGATGGCCGGGGTGGCGTAGCAGCCGTCGGTGTCGTAGTCGTACGCCGGGGAGAACGTGGATTCGTAGCCACCCGCGTTCTGCGGCAGGCCGGCCGGCGGGGCGGCGAACGCGGGTGATGCGGCCAGGGCGAGCAGGAGGGTGGCGAGCCCTGCTGTCACGCCGGTGCGGCCCAGGGTGCGAGGCGCTGTCATGCGGCGAATCCTGACTTGCTGAATAGATATCAGTCAATAGTCAGTTTCGGTAACTCAGGGTGAACAACATTGCGGGCCCGTTACGGACGATCGTGGCCGATGAACTCCTGGTAACAACACCGGGAGCGCTTCCATTGCCCGGACGGTCGCCACCACGTACCGCTAAATGGGTCTTGAACAGTGCTAATGCTGTCAGCACTTTTCTACAGAGGACCTTTACTTTCGTCGATGCGATGCATAAGTTGCTGTCATCCGACAAAAGTTCGCGATAACCCTGCGCAACCGTGAACGGAGACGCATGGACGCTGACAACGTTGACAACCCGCGCCCGGGGTTCTCCCGGCGCTCCCTGATCGCCACCGGCGCGCTCGGGCTGGCTGTGCCCATTGCCGCTACCCAAGCCTGGACCGACGGTCGGCGGAGCGGTGTAGCCGCCGCCGCGCTGACCGGCGGGCAGCCCGCCCGGGCCGACGGCGCGATCAAGAAGGTCACCATCTACGCCGAGGCGCTGCCCGGCGGGCTCTACGGGTACGGCTACGCGCCGGGCACCGCCACCGTGCCCGGGCCCACGCTCGAGATGTACGAGGGCGACACCCTCGAGATCACCCTCGTCAACGCCACCGACCAGCGGCTGTCGATCCACCCGCACGGCGTGGACTACAGCACCGATTCCGACGGCGCGCCGTTCAACAACTCGTTCAACGCGCCCGGGCAGACCCGCACCTATGTCTGGCGTTCGCACGAGATGACCGCCGTCGCGGGCCGTCGTTTCATGCCTGGCAGCGCCGGCTACTGGCACTACCACGACCACGCGATGGGCACCGACCACGGTTCTCTGGGGGTCGCCCGCGGACTGTACGGCGCGCTGATCGTGCGCCGCCGCGGCGACATCCTGCCGGAGAAGCGGTTCGTCGCGGTCTTCCACGACATGTCGATCAACAACAGGGCGGCGCCGAACACCCCGATGTTCGAGGCGAACCTGGGCCAGCGCGTCGAGTGGGTCGCGGTCGGCCACGGCAACTCGCTGCACACGTTCCACCTGCACGCGCACCGGTGGGTGGACAACCGTACCGGGATGCTCGAGGGTCCGGCCGATCCGAGCGCGTCGGTCGACAACAAGGATCTGAACCCGGGCAGCTCGTTCGGGTTCCAGGTGCTCGCCGGCGAGGGTGTGGGCCCCGGCGCCTGGATGTACCACTGCCACGTGCAGAGCCACTCCGACGGCGGCATGGCCGGCATCTTCCTGGTCCGTAACGCCGACGGCAGCATGCCGCCCGGCGCGCAGGAGGCCATCGACCGCTTCCAGGGCCACGTCCACACCACCTCTCATGAAGGGCATGTGGAATGAGACGAATGTCCGCAGTGGTAACACTGTCGCTGGTGCTGAGCCTGATATCGGCGCCGGCGCCGACGCTCGCCGACGAAGCAGAAGGTCCAGGAGTACTGGTCTTCCACGGCGCGGCCGCCCAGCAGGAGGACCCGGTCGCGGTCGCCGCCGACACCGTCGAGGAGCTCGGCGCGGCGGCCGGCGTCACGGTCACCACGTCCAGTGACCCGGCGGTGTTCACGCCCGCGACGCTGGCTGCGTACCGTGCGGTGGTCTTCCTCTCCTCGGCCGGCACCGCGCTCAGCCGTGAGCAGGAGGCGGCGCTGCAGAGTTATGTGAAGGCCGGCAACGGTTTTGTCGGCATCGGCGACGCCGCGAAGGCGCAGCTCGACTCGGCGTGGTTCACCGGCCTGATCGGCACCCGGCCGGTCGGTGCGATCCCGAACTCGGAGCCGGTCGCCCGGGTCACCGCGAGCGGCGAGAACCCGCCGAACGAGATCGCGACGAAGCTGACCGACGGCGATCCGGGCACCAAGTGGCTGGTCCGTACGACGACCGGCTGGGTCACCTACGAGCTGGCCGCCGCGAAGGCCATCACCGCGTACGCGCTCACCTCGGCCAACGACTTCGTCGGGCGCGACCCGAGAGACTGGACCCTGCAGGGGTCCGCGGACGGGCAGAGCTGGACCGATCTCGACCGGCGCACCGCGCAGACGTTCCCGGAACGGCTGCAGACCCGGCGCTTCGACCTGGCCGCGGCCGCCACCTGGAAGTTCTTCCGGCTGACCATCACCGCGAACAGCGGCGAGCCGCTCATCCAGCTCGCCGACCTGCGGCTGTTCACCGGCGCCACCACCACACCGCCGTCGCCGGGCGTCAACCGGGCCGTCGTCGACGTGCTCGACCGGCAGCACCCGGCGACCGAGGACCTGCCGCTGACCGTCACCCGGTCGGACCGCTGGTACAACTGGGACCCGAACCCGATCGGTACGGTGCACACCGTCGCGCAGGTCGAGGAGCGCCACTACAACCCGGGGCTCGGCGCGAACGGGCCGTTCCACCCGGTGTCCTGGTGCCGGGACTACGACGGCGGGCGGTCCTTCTACACCGGCATGGGCCACACCGCCGGCAGCTACGCCGAGGACGCGTTCCGCAAGCACCTGTCCGGTGCCCTGGGCTGGGCCGCCGGCCTGGTCCGCGGGGACTGCCAGGCCACCATCGCGGCCAACTACACCACCGAGCGGCTGACCGCGGCCAACCAGACCGGGCAGCTCGACCAGATCGGCGAGCCGCACGGGCTGACCGTGGCACCGGGCGGCACGATCTTCTACGTCGGCAAGGCGGCGTGCCCGGGTGGCCCGATCGTCGAGTGGTCGGATCCGAACGTGGGCAAGGGCTGCGGCACCATCCACTCGTACGATCCGGCGACCAAGCGGGTGAAGCTGCTGACCACGCTCGAGGTGATGGGCAACCGGGGCAGCGGTTCCGAGCTGGTCAAGAACGAGGAGGGCCTGCTCGGCATCGTCGCGGACCCGGCGTTCACCACGAACGGCTGGATCTACGTGTACTGGATGCCGCACAACTCCATCGACCGGGAGAAGCGGATCGGTCAGCGCACGATCAGCCGGTTCACGTATGCCGGCGGCACCATCGATCAGGGCACACGCAAGGATCTGCTGCGGTTCCCGGTGCAGATCCACAGCTGCTGCCACGCCGGCGGTGGCATGGCGTTCGACGACGACGGCAACCTGTACGTGGGTTCCGGCGACAACAACTCCTCCGAGGGCTCCTCGGGATACTCCGGCAACAACTGGACCGCCGAGTACGCGGGCATCTCGTTCCAGGACGCGCGGCGCACGTCCGGCAACACCAACGACCTCGCGGGCAAGATCATCAGGATCCACCCCGAGGCTGACGGTACGTACTCCGTCCCGCCGGGCAACCTCTTCCCGCCGGGCACCGCGAAGACCCGGCCGGAGATCTACGTGATGGGCGTGCGCAACATCGCCCGGCTGCAGATCGACGAGGAACGCCAGTGGCTGACCGCCGGCTGGGTCGGCCCGGACGCCACCTCACCGAGCCCGACGCTCGGCCCGGCCAAGTACGAGACGGCCACCATCCTCACCTCCGCCGGCAACCAGGGCTGGCCGTACTGCATGGGCAACCGGCAGCCGTACCGCGACCGCAGCAGCACCGACGCGACCGTGCTGACCGGCTGGTACCAGTGCGGCAACCTGAAGAACGAATCCCCGCGCAACACCGGCCTGACCGACATCCCGCCGGCCCGCGACAACATGATCTGGTACGCGCCGGACGGCGGCGGCCCGGTCTTCCCGCCGCGCGCCGACGGCAGTGGCGTCCCGACGTACGTCGCGGCCGACGCCACGTACACGCAGCCCTATCTCAAGGGTGGTGGTCAGGCGGTCATGTCCGGCCCGACCTACCACCGCGACCGGGCGGACACCACCAGCGGGGTGGCCTGGCCGCAGTACTGGGACGACAAGTGGTTCCTCGGTGACCAGTCCAACGCCGCCAACCGGGTGGCCGTCACCGTCGACCCGGCCGGCGTCGCGGCGCAGTCCCCGCCGCCGTTCGCCGAGTCGCTGCGCGCCATCCTCCCGGGCGGTACCGGCGACACCCGCCTGCAGTCCTGGATGGACGCCAAGTTCGGCGCCGACGGAGCGCTGTACCTGCTCGACTACGGCGGCGGTTTCTTCAGCCTCAGCCCGGCCCAGAAGCTGCTCAAGGTCAGCTACAAGGGCGGCCCGGCCACCCCGGCACCGGCCGCGACCTCGGTCGCGGTCCAGAACAAGCCGTTGACGTACGCGTTCACCGGCTCCCGCTCCGGCGGCGTCAGCTACCGCTGGGACCTCGGTGACGGTGCGACCTCGACCGAGGCGAACCCCCGCCACACGTACGCCCGGACCGGCACCTACACCGCGAAGCTGACCGTGACCTACGCCGACGGCGAGCAGGTCACCGTGACGACGACGGTGGCCGTCGGCTGTGCCGTCCCGGACTCCCGGGCGACCGTCCACCTCGGCGACACCGACACCGGGGTGCCCAACCCGGCCACCGGTGGGGGCTGCACGCTCAACGACCTCATCGACGACGAGAGCACCTGGCCCGACCACGACAGCTTCGTCCGGCACGTCACCAAGGTCGCTTCCTCTTCCGCCCTGACCCCGCGGCAGATCGGCACCCTGACCCGGGCGGCGGCGGCGTCCCCGATCGGGACGGCCGGATATCAGGGCTACGAGCCGCTGTACGACGGCACCGACGCCTCGCTGCTCGGCTGGGAGCAGGCCCCCTCGGGATCGTTCAGCATCCAGCCCGACGGTTCCCTGCGCTCCGCCGGCGGCCTGGGCATGCTCTGGCACACCCGGGAGCTCGCGGACTTCTCCCTGAAGCTGCAGTTCCGCGACATCGCCCCGGGCACCGGCCGGGCCAACACCGGGGTGTTCATCCGCTTCCCGGACCCCCGGACCCCGCTGGAGCAGCGCCCGCCGGACAGCTGCGGCACGGTCGGCTCGGCCCGCACGTCGCAGGCCTGGGTGGCCATCTACTGCGGCCACGAGATCCAGATCTACGACGGGGACACCGGTGAGCCCCAGAAGACCGGCTCGGTCTACAACTTCGACCCGCAACCGCTGTCCGCGGCCGGGGTCACCCCGAAGAACGTGTGGAACGACTACGAGATCAAGGCCGTCGGCCAGCACTACACGATCATCCGCAACGGCGTCGTGATCAACGAGTTCGACAACACCCCGGGCAAGCAGTCGTCGCGGGCCGGCGATCCGCCGACCGACCTGCGGCAGTTCCTGCGCGGGCACATCGGGCTGCAGAACCACGGCGACGCCGACCTGGCCGAGTTCCGCAACGTCCGGGCCCGGGAGCTGTCATGAGATCACTTCGCGCCGCGCTCGGTGTGGTCCTGCTGGTGCTCCTGTTCGCCGTGACGCCCTCCCCGGCGTCCGCCGCGCAGACGCTGACCTGGACCGCCGACGACGACATCACCCGCTACAAGTCCGTGCCCGGCACGGCGGTCGCGGGCGAGACCACCATCGTCTGGGAGAACAGCGCGGCCACCGGCAACACCACCGGGATGCCGCACACACTCACCTTCGACACCACCACGGCCGGATACAACCACGACGTCACCGTCAACATCCTGGCCAGCCCGTTCGACACGAACAACGGCCGGCACACGGCGACCGTCACGCTCAGCCCGGGGACGTACCGCTACTACTGCACCATCCCCGGGCACAGCGGCATGGTCGGCGAGCTGGTCGTGACCGGCGGGGAGCCGGCCCCGGACACCACCGCGCCCACGGTCTCGGCCACGGTGGCCGGGGGAGTCGGCTCGGCCACCGTCACGGTCACCGCCACCGACGCCGGGTCGGGGGTCGACACCGTCGAGTACCAGGTGGACGACACGAGCTGGAGTCCGTACACGGCACCGGTCGTGGTGACGGCGATCGGCTCGCACGCGGTGCAGTTCCGGGCCACGGACCGGGCCGGCAACGTCTCGCAGACCGGCTCGGTGCAGTTCACGGTCACCGAGCCCGATGACGAGGACAGCACGCCACCCACGGTCACCTCCGCGGTGACCGGTGGCGTGGGTTCGGCGACCGTCACGCTCACCGCCACCGACGACGACTCCGGGGTGGCCCGCATCGAGTACCAGGTGGACGGCGGGGCCTGGACGGCGTACACCCAGCCGATCGTGCTGACCACGGCCGGCATGCACATGGTCCACTTCCGGGCCACCGACAACGCCGGCAACACGTCGGCCGAGCAGATGGCCCACGTGACCGTGGAACCCGCGCCGAACCCGGACACCACCCCGCCCACGGTCACCGCGGCCGTGACCGGCGGCGTGGGCTCGGCGACCGTCACCCTCACCGCCACCGACGCGGACTCCGGCGTCGCGACCGTGGAGTACGCCCTCGACGCCGGAGCCTGGACCCGTTACACCGCACCGGTCGTGGTCACCGCACCCGGCGCGCACACCGTCCGCTTCCGGGCGACCGACAACGCCGGGAACGCCTCCACCGCCCAGTCCTCGGCCTTCACGGTCACCGCGGACGGCACCGACGACTGTCCCGCCTCCGACACCCGGCCCACGGTGGTGATCGGCGCCGACGACACCGGCGTCGCCAACACCGACACCGGCAACGGTTGCACGATCAACGACCTGATCGACGAGCACGCCGACTACCCGACCCACGCCGCGTTCGTCCGGCACGTCCAGGGCGTCACCGACGGCCTGGTTGCGGCCGGCACCCTCACCTCCCGGCAGGCCGGGACGATCGTCCGGGCCGCGGCCCGGCACTCTTCTTCTGGACAGGAGCACGCATGAGACGTTCAGTCGCCCTCGCCGTCGCCACCACCGCGGCCGTCACCTCCGCCGTGCTGGGCAACGCGCCCAGCGCCAGCGCCGACCTGGTCACCTACTGCATCGGTACGGGCGGAGCGGTGACCGTCCCCAACGACCTGTACGTCCCGGCCGGCGAGTCCTGCGCGCTCACCGGCACCATCATCACCGGCAACGTCAGCGTGGCCGCCGGCGCCAACCTCGTCGTCACCGGCGGCCGCGTCGACGGCCAGGTCAGCATCGCGTCCAACGGTTACCTCGACGCCAAGCGGAGCACGGTCCGCGGCGAGATCACCGTCGCCTCCGGCGGTTACGGCGTCTACCTGCAGACCGCGGAGAGCGGGTCCGTCACGGTACGGGCGAAGGGCTCGGCCACCATCGACAGTTTCCTGTTCGCCGAGGACGCGAGCATCACCGGCTCGGTCAACGCGCAGGCCGGTGAGGTCCGCCTGGACGCCGGCACCGAGCTGACCGGCTCGCTGTCCACCACCGGCACCTATTACACCGACCTGCACGACTCGTTCGTGGACGGCACCCTGTCGGTGCTCAACAGCTCGACCGGCAGCGTGATCTGCGGCAGCGCGGTCCGCGGCCGGTCCACGTTCGCCGGCAACCTCGGCGGCGTCCAGCTCGGCCCGGACGGCGCCCTCGACACCTGCGCCTCGGGCGGCTATTTCGGCGCGGACGTCAGCATCACCAACACCACCGGCACGGTGACGGTCGGCGACAGCATCATCGACGGCAAACTGACCGTGCAGCGCAACACGCCGGTGGCCCGGGTGGCGGCCACCAACCGCATCCGCGGCGGCGTGGTCGGCGATCCCGCCCCGGCCGCGGCCCGCTCTTCCGCTCCGGCCGCGGCCCCGCGCGGGGAACGCGGCGAGGACCGGGCCGAGGACCGCCGCGCCTCGGCGGTCTCCGAAGCGGTCGCCGCGGGGGACGCCGGCTTGTGAGTTCGGCGGGTGGTGGGCTGGGCCTCGTCGGCCGGCTCACCACCCGGACGTCACCACGACCTTCCTGCCGGCTGCCTTCACCGGGTAGCACCTGGTCTCATGGGTCCACGGATTGGTGACGTAGACGCGTACCCCGCCCCTGATGTCCTTGATCTTGACGATCGTCATCCCGATGCCGGCGTTGTACCGCCTGGCCGTGGTGCGAAGCTGCGTGCGGAGGCGGGGCACCTTGATCGCTCTGCCCTTGGCGGCCTCGCGGGTCGCGGCCGCCCCGGTGTCGGCCACGACCTTGGCGTGCTCGGCGGTGCGTGACATCTTCAGGTACGCGTTGCCGAGCCAGTACTCGGCCCGGGTGATCGCCTGTGCCGCGGGCGGCGGCGTGACGCTCTGCCTGCCGTACGTGTAGGTGGTCGATGTGCTGACCTCCGGGGAAACCCCGTCAATGCCGGTCAGCACGCCCGCGGCCGAGACGTGGAAGGTGAACGTCATGCTGTGCTCGGCGACGGCGACCCGGTAGTCGGTCGTGCCGTCCGGCCGGGTGATCCTGGTGCCCGCCTCGTGCGCGTTCGCGCCGGCTCTGCCGGGGGCGGGGACCGGGGTCTCCTCCAGGAACGACGCGACGGTGAGCGTCCTGCCGGGCGTGAACAGGTAACCGGTCCCGGTGCGGCCGGTCATCCGCACGATGGCCCGGGACCTCCGGTCGAAAAGACCCTCGTACAGTCCCGTGCCCGCACGGGCATACGTGACAGCGGTGGTGGTCCCGTTGGTGGAACGGTCGACGACAGTGCCGGTGCCGGTGTCGACCAGGATCTCCTCGGTGAAACCGCTCGGGCCGGCGGTGAAGGCGTAGGTGCCCCGCCATCCGTGATCGGCCGCGGCGGCGGAGTCAGCCGCCACCTGCGTCAGGGCCACCGCCATCTCGGCCCTGGTCAGAGCCGTCGCCGGGTCGGCGGCGAGGGCGGGGGCACACGTGCCGGGAACCGCGAGCGAGAGGGTCACCAGCAGCAGGGCGGGCCGGTACGCACGACGCATGCCCGGCTCATCGACGCCGAGGTCAGCGACGTGAGGGTTTCCGGTGCCGTACGAAAGCGTCACCGCTGAGGCTGAGCCCGAGGCTCCCGCCATGAGATTGAGACGGTGTCAGGTGCAGGCCACCAGCGGCGAGAGGAAGAAACAGGAGCCGGTGAGGCACAGCAGGACCGCGGCACCCGCGCGGATGGCGCCGGCCAGTTTGCCGCGGCCCCGCCACGTGATGGACAGGACTTGTTCCATGACGACGAGCAGGAGCCAGCCGAGGACCAGCAGCGGCACGATCACATCCCAGGACGGATCCCGGAAGCTGCTGTGGCTGCCGCTGCCACTGCTGCCGCAGGGCCCGGACGGCGGTTCCACCACCCACATGCTGAGCAACGTCAGCAGCAACCCGCCGGCGAGTACGGCCCACAGCCCGCTGAGCAGCACGGGTCGCTCGTTGTCGTCGGTCACCGGCGCAGCGTAGGAGCCGGGCGCCACCCCAGCTGACGGTCATGGTGACCGTCACCTATGTGTGCGTGACCCTGTGCACCATCGCGTGCATCTATAGTGCCGTCATGGTTTCTCCCGCGCGGATCAGACCGCCGGCGTTGCGTTCAGGTGACCTGGTGGCGTTGGTCGCGACGTCCGCGTGGGTGACAACGCCCTGCGCCGCCATTTCCCTCTGGCCGGCTGTGGTGCGAGGCGGGCTGGCGACGGTCCACGGTCCCGCGGCGCCGTATGCGGTCCAGGACGCCGCCGGTTCGACGGCTGACGGCGTTCGGCGGGCGTTGATGACAAGCGACCCGGTGCTCGGCGGTCTGCCGTACGGCCACGGTGACCTCGACGCCGGCGCCGGAACCTTGACGATCCAGCCGGTCGGCCGGTGAACCGACGAGATGGGGCAGCCGATGGACGATCCGATGACCCGGCCGGAAACGGTGGCCCGCCGACTGGGCCGCCGGGCCGCTGAGATCCAGGAAACGCTGAACGCCTCCGGGGCCGGCGACCCTCCCCCGGGGCCCGAGCGTGCGACCGTCGACGTGCTCACCGACGCGTTCCGGGCGTGGGATCCCGAGGGCAGCCGGCTGGAGACGGTCGACCCGTCGGAGCCGGCCCTCGGGCTGCCGATCGGCGGTGATCTCGACCGGCATCGCTACTCGGGCGGGATATGGTTCGTGGCCGGAACCCTGCCCTCCCCGGCCGCGGCCCAGATGCTTCTGGTCCGGCCGAACGAGACGATGGTGGCGCTGTCGCGCCGGGCATCACCCGAGCACATCGCCGAGGCTGTAATCCAGCTCCGCGATCCCGTCGCAGCGTGGACCCAACCCGGCAGCGGTGCCGCTTTCCCGGCCGGGTGGAGCGGGCATCGCTTCGCCGAGCGGTCCGACTACCTCCGGCACCCGCCGCGGTGGAACGTGACACCGACCGGCCCGCCGCTCATCGACATGTCGATGGCAACCGTGCTCACCCTGCACGAGCCGGTCGTCAATCCCTTCGTCTTCGAGGAGTGGATGACCTTCCTGGGCACCGTTCCCGAACAGGCCACGCCCGCGTCGCTGCGGAACACGTTCACCCTGCGGCTCACCGAGGCGTGGGCCTGGGCGGCCGTGGACGCACTCATCGACAGCATCGGTGCCATGGCGGCCCGGTTCGAGGAGGAGCCCGGGATCGGCGGGCAGATCCACGAGCGGCATCGCACCGCATCCGCGCGATGGGGTTCCCCGCGGGAACGGGCGCTGCGCCCGCTCCGGGAACGCCTCGACGTCCTCGTGGCCGGCGTCGAGGAACAGGACACCCTGCTCATCGACACCGACCCGCGCCTGAGGGTGGAACTCCTCCCCGCCTACCATCCCGTCGGGGGCCCGCCCGCGCGGTCCCGGGTCACCCGCCATCGGAACGGGATCCAGATGGAGATCGAGGTCGACGTGACCGCCGGCCCGGCCGAGATCGAGGCGGAGGTGCGGAACTGCTTCGCCCTGGCTCGCGCCGATACGTCGCCCTTCCAGTTCCGGAGCCCCAGCGATCTGCTGCGCCTGGCCGCACCGGCGGACGATCACGCGGCGCTGACCCGCCTCGCCGGCCTCGACAACCGCCTGACGCAGGTGGCCGCGTTCGCGGACTGGGTCCTGGCCGTCCGTAACGGCCAGGACCCGGGGCTGTGACACGATCTGCTCGGTGACCGATCGCGAGTTCCGGCCGGCCGGCGTCCGCACCGGAGATGTCCTGGGCAGCTGCACCGGCAGCTGAAGGGTCAGCCGGTCAGGAGGGCAGCAGGAGGTGCGGGATCGGCCATTGCGTGGGTGGCCATCCGGGCACCGGGAGCTTGTGCCCGACCGCGGCGACCGACGTCTCGCTTCCACTGTGGCCGGCCGCGCTGTGGCGGACCAGGAAGCGGAATTCCGCCTTCGACTGCCCGGCCACGGTCACCATCTCCAGGTACGCACCGACGGGCCGCGCCGCGACGACCGCCCCGGTGTGCACGAGCGGCAGGTGCTCGTCGCGCCAGGCCTGACACTGCCGGTCCACCATGTAGCGGAAACCGTTCTCCTCCGAGGCGGGAGCGGACAGCCGGGCCGCGTGCTCGTCGTCGTTCTCGCGCCCGATCGAGATGAGATAGTGCTGCGCGACGGTCAGCCGGAATTCGCCGGTGAGAGCCGCCCACAATGCGTCGTTACCGGTGCCGAGGTGCAGCACCCGGATCCAGCGCATAATCGTGTCCGGTGCGTTTCCCGGACTTGAGATGACCACCCGGTTCATCGGTGATACCCGCCTCGGAGTGCATTCGCCACGGGCGCCGCCGGGGCGGTGAATCGGAATCGCTGGGCGTTCGCGGCCGGCACCCGCCGCAGGCCGATGAGGCCGCCGTCCGCGATCAGGTAATGATCCGGGAAGTTCGCCGACCGCAGCACCGTCGTGCCACCGGTGTCCTGCCGGCAGAATGTCGCGTCGGCCGCGAACGTGGCACCCCGGTCCGGTCGGCGCAGCACCAGGGCGAAATTCTGGTGCCGGACGAACAGGCCGGGATAGTTCACCGCCTCGAGGGACAGGCACCGGCTGTCGGCGAGGCCGCGCCGCAGCACGAACGTCGCGTCGGCCCGGCTCAGGTCGTCGCCGACGGGGTCGAGGCGGAGCCGGAAGTCGCGGTGCCGCAGCAGCAGGCCCGCGGTGCCGTCGGCGACCAGGCTGACCCGGTCGCCCGGGGAGGGCGCCGGGGTCCGGGACGGGGTGGGGGCGGGCGGTGCGGGGGAGGAGGGCGGTGCGACGGTGGCCCGGCGCGACGTCCGTGCGGCCGCCGTCGTGGTCAGGGTCGCGACCGGCTCCCTCGACGGGGCCTCGTCGGTGAAGATCGGCACCGGGACCGCCGGGGTGCCCGGGGTCCACGGTGCCGCCCACGAACCGGCGGAATCGTCACCGGCCGGTCGCTTGTCGTCCGTTGTCGCGGAGACCAGGCCGGCCATCGTCAGAATCGCGGCGAACAATCCACCCGCGATGATGGCCGCACTACCGAGATGCGGCCGGATCTCTGCGCGTAAGACGCCGAGACGGGACATAAACTTTCCCATTCCCCCACACCGAGAGCCGCCGCCACGACTGCACCCAACGTGCTGCCCGGCAATATTCGAGGAAATGTCGACGGAAAGCAAGGGGGTGGTGACGGATCGACCAGACATTCACTTGCGACGATGTGTCTGATGTGGAGCCCGGGTTCACGTACCCGGAAGTTTCAGTAGTGGCCGTTGTTCTGGAAGTAGGACCACGCGCCGCACGGCGTCTTGTAACGGCCCTTGATGTAGCCGAGGCCCCACTTGATCTGGGTGGCGGCATTCGTCTTCCAGTCGCTGGCGACCGTGCCCATCTTGCTGCCCGGCAGTGCCTGGGGGATGCCGTACGCGCCGCTGCTGCGGTTCTCGGCGCGGGCGTTCCAGCCGCTTTCCTTGTTCCACAGATTCTTCAGGCACGGGAACTGGTCGATCCCGAAACCGGCTTCGAGCATCAGCGCGCAGCCGGTGGCCTGGTTGCCGGAGAACTCCTTGCAGGAGGACGGGATCGGCCCGTCGTACGGCACCAGCGCGTTGGCCTTGCGGGCCTTCTCGGCCTTCTCCTCGGCCTTGCGGGTGATGCGCGACTTCTCCAGGTCGCGGGCCTTGGTCGCGGCGGTCTTGGCGTCGGCGGACGCCCGCTCGGCGGCCACACCCTCGGCCGCCCGCTGCCACGACCGGGCCGCGGCGTGCTGGTTCTGCCGGGCCTTGAGCAGCATGATCTCGTTCGCGTCGGCCTGGGCGACGAGCTGGGTCTCGACGCCGGCCACCTGGACATCTCGGACTTGTCCGACATAGACGCCGCCGATCGCACCGACGACGAGGAGTCCGACAGAGGTGGTGCGAACGCCCACCCGTTTCCAGAGCCCGGCCACGAAACATCCCTCCGTAGGGTGTGCTGACGCAGCACCCTAACCGGTCCGGCCCCGATCACCGAACTCGGACGTGCTGGAAAACAGCGGAACCACGGAAAGAATCAAGACCGAACATTCCCGACGGGTACGCGTCGCCGGTCGCGCGGTCCTTTTCGGGGGCGGCGTCCTGCGGCGCCGCCCCCGGCCGGGTCACTTGTACGTGATGCTGCTGGTGGAGTACTTGCAGTAGGTGCCGTCCGGGCCGGTGCCGGTCTTCGGCGGCTCCGCGCCGGTGCTGTTGCCGGTGAAGCGGTCGCAGATCGCCATCTTCTTCGAGCTGTCGCCCACGATGGTGATGCCGCTCAGCGTGGCGGTGTCGCCGTAGTTGGTGTTGATACCGACCACGGACTTGCCCGGCGCGGTGAGCACGACGTTCTGCACCACGACCGCGCGCTTGTTCTGCTTGGAGCAGTTGCCGCACGAGCGGTACAGCTTGCCGAAGTCGGAGACCTGGAAGTTCTTGATGGTCAGCGTGCCGCCGCCGTTGTGCTGGAACACCTTGTCGGAGGCCAGTTTCGCGCCGCCGCCGTCGACGGTGTAGGTCGCCGACGTGCCGCCGAGGAACGTCGCGGCGTCCTCGCCCACGTCGAGCCACCACACGTTGCGCAGGGTGCAGGAGCCCAGGCAGTGCACGCCGTCGGCGGCCGGGGCGCCGATGATGACGTTGGCGAGCGTCGCGCCGTCGGCGAGTTCGAAGATCGGGTCCTGGCCCTCCTCCTGGCCGCCGCCGGAGGCGTAGTAGCGCTTGTTGCCGCCGTCGAGGCCGGCCTTCGGGACGCTGATGACGGAGCTGACCTTCTGGCTGCCGGTCTCCTTCGGCCACGCCGCGGTCGGGCTGGTGCCGGTGCTGCCACCGCTGCCCGTACCCGTGTCACCGCTGCCGACCTTGACCAGCTGCCACTGCTGGCTGGCGACCTTGCTGTCACCGGTGACCTGCACGACGGCCGCGCCGTCCGACGTCGAGGCGCCGGCCACGTTCACCACCTTGCCGCTGTTGCGGTTCTTGAGGCGGTAATACCCGCTGCCCATGTCCAGCAGCTCGAACTGCTGGCTGGTGGCCTTGCTGTCGCCGGTCGACTGGACCAGTCCGGCGTTCTCGGCCTTCGACGCGCTCGCCACGTTGAGGACCCGGCCGCTGTGCTTGGCCTTGAGCCGGTAGTAGCCGCTGCCCATGTCGAGGAACTGGAACTGCTGCCAGTCGCCGTTGTTCTGGGACCACTGGTCGATCTTCGCGCCGTCGGCCTTCGAGTACTCGTACACGTCGAGGACCTTGCCGCTGTTGCGGTTCTTGAGCACGTAGTAGGCGCTCGTGTCGACGGTGGCGGCGCTCGCCTGCTGGGTGAGCGCGAGACCGGCCGTGCCGAGCACGGCCGCTGCCACGGCGGAGGCGGTCAGGGCGATCAGTCGCCGCTTTCTGCTGGCCATCGCGGGGCGTTCCCTTCGCTGCGGGGTGGGGTGGGCGGAACTCACCTCCAGGTGTGCGTCGATGCATTCTCCGTTGCGCGATGTGACCGCCTTCACTCCCTGGGGGCCTAATTCCCGGCATAGACCAACAAATCGCCCGGGTGGCCGCTAACGTCGGCCGCGGAGGTGGGGGAATGACGAGCCAGAAGCTGGGTTCGCTGCCGGTGGTCCTGATCGTCGAGGACGACCCGGACGTACGCGACGTCATGACCTTCTCGCTGCAGAAGCGCGGCTTCGAGGTGCTGTCCGCGGCCGACAAGGACACCGCCGTGGAGATCTTCAAGGAGCGGCGGGGCAAGATCGACGTGCTGCTCGCCGACCTGTCGCTGCCCGGCGACACCAGCGGTGGCCTGGCCCGCTGGGTCGCCTCGGTCTACCCGGCGGTCAAGACGGTGTACGTGAGCGGCATCCCGCGGCACGTGGCGCTGAGCTCCGGCATCGTGCGCTCCGAGGTGCCGTACCTCGAGAAGCCGGTCAACCCGGACGTGCTGGCCAGCACCATTCAGAGCCTGCTGCCCCGGCTCGACTCCAGCGGCGAGGCATGGTAGGCGTTCGCGACGGCATCCAGGCCCGCCTCGACGAGATCTGCGATCCGGAGCCGTCCGAACCGGAGCGCCGGCTGCTGGTGCGGCTGCTGACCTCGTACGTGACGAAGACCCCGCCGGCGATCGACCGGCTGGCCGAGGCGCTGGCGTCCGGTGCCGCCGACGAGGTCCGCGACCAGGCCCACGCGCTCAAGGGCTCGGCCACCAACCTCGGCGTCACCGTGCTCAGCGAGCTGTTCGGCGCGCTCGAGGACAGCGCCCGGGCCGGCGTCCTGCCCGACCCGGAGCCCACCCTGGCCCGGATCCGCGAGACCTACCGCGACGTCGAACCGGTCTGCACCGCGCTCGCCGGAGAGCTGGACGTCACAGGGACTGACTAGTATCGATCTCCTCTACCCGGGACAGTGGGGGAAGTCGATGAAGAAGACCTCGTTAGTGCTCGCGTCAGCGCTGATCACCGGCCTGGCCGTGGCGGCCGCCGGGCCCGCAGGGGCCGCCCCGCCCAGCGACCTGCTCCCGGTGCGGACCCGGCAGTCGCTGCTCGGCACCCACGTCTGGTATCAGCAGACCTACCAGGGGATCCCCGTGTTCGGCGGCTACTACGCCACCCACACCGACGCCGCCGGGACCCGGGAGGTCGCCGACGGCCGCAAGAAGATCACCGGGTTCGACGGGGCCGCCGCCGAGGTCAGCGAGCAGCGCGCCCGGTCCACGGTGGCCGGCCGCCTCGGCGCGCAGCCGGACGGTTCACGGCTGGTCATCGTGCCGGGGGAGACCGCCACGCTCGCCTGGGAGACGCTGACCGGCACCCCGGCCGGCACGATCCGGTCCCTGCTCGACGCGGACAGCGGCGCCGTGCTGAGCGAGGAGAACACCGTCCGCGAGGCCACCGGCACCGGGCAGGTGTTCGACCCCAACCCGGTCGTCGCGCTGCAGGACGAGTCGCTCACCGACCAGGACGACGCCGATCACCCGGCGCTCGGCGCGGCGTACCGTACGGTCCGGCTGCGCCAGCTCGACGCCGGCACGGACACGTTGCAGGGGAAGTATGCGAACAACCGCAGCGAGCCGGCCGTCACCTCCGCCACCCGCGACTACTCGTTCCGGCGCGACGAGGCCGGCTTCGAGCAGGTCATGGCGTATCACAGCATGACCTCGGCGGAGGAGTACATCCACCGGCTCGGGTTCACCGACGTCAACAACGAGCCGCAGGACTACTACACGACCGGCTTCGAGGACGACAACTCGTACTACGACCCCTCGGTGGACGCGATCACGTTCGGCACCGGCGGCGTCGACGACGCCGAGGACAACGAGGTCATCTGGCACGAGTACGGTCACGCGATCCAGGACGACCAGGTCCCCGGCTTCGGCGTGACCGACGAGTCCGGCGCGATCGGCGAGGGCTTCGGCGACTACTGGGCGGTGACCATGTCCCAGGCCACCAGCCCGGACACCGCGGTCACCCCGTGGGCCTGCGTCATGGACTGGGACTCCACGTCGTACACCGACGAGGTCCCGCACTGCCTGCGCCGCACCGACACCGCCAAGGTCTACCCCGACGACCTGACCGGCTCGGTGCACGGCGACGGCGAGATCTGGTCGCACGCCCTCTGGGACGTCAACAAGGCGCTCGGCCGCCGGGTGGCCAACCGCGTGATCCTCGAGGCCCAGTTCCGCTTCACCCCGGACGTGACCATGCCCCGGGCCGCCGAGGCGACCGTCGCCACCGCCGGCCTCCTGCACGGCCGCCGGGCCGCCACCGCGACCCGCAAGGCGTTCCAGGACCGCGGCATCCTGCGATAGACGATCCGTACAACCTCTAGGAACCGATCACCTGCCAGTCCTGCACGTCGATCTGGCTGCCGCCGTAACGCGGGGCGAAAATGCTCAGCACCCCGAGCGTACGGAGACGCTCGTGATCGATCAGCGGGTCGGAATAGTAGACGGCGCCGGACGTGTAACGGATGGTCCAGTCGGTCCACCCGGACGCTTTCGACGCCGTTTCGATGTGCAACTTCCTCGTGGACGAGTCACCACTCGCGACGTACAGATTGTCGTTCGCGTCCACCGCGATGTCGCCCCGCGCCGACCGTTCCAGGAACGGTGTGTACGTCTGATGCCACACCTTGGAAGCCTTGTCCCGCCAATAGTGGACGAGAACCGCCTGCTCCCGGGCCGCGGTGAAGTTCGTGGTGTCCGCGGCCGCCGCGGGCAGGTGCGAGGCGAGGACGTGCACGATCCCGGCCTTGTCGACGACCTGCGACTCCTGGTTGATCAGCCCCCGGTTCTGCCCGATGCCCCACACCCGCAACCCGGCCGAGTCCGCGGCCAGCGGGGAACTGCCCGTGGTGGCCACGACGGTGCCCGCATTGTTGCGCCAGGTCCGCCCCTTGTCCCTGCTGTACGCGTAGTAGAGGTCATGATTGGTGCTGGCGTCCGGCGTCTCCCGCACCGTCCACGTGGCGTGCAACAGACTCGTCGAGTCGTACTCGATACCGAACAGGTACGCGTTGTCGTCCCCGGTCGTGCCGTTGATGAACTCGCCGACGTAGGTCCACGCGCTGTTCGCGTACTCATAGAGCACTTCGTTCCCGGCCCCGCTCAACCCGGTCCGGAGCGCGAGCTGCAGCGTCTTGTCCGGAGCGCTCAGGAACTGCGGGTACGTCATCTGGCTCATCGTCGTCCCGGCCAGGCCGGTGACCACCCCGGCGAAACTCGACGCCGCCCACGTCGCACTCCCCGGCGAGGTGGCGACCCCGACCACCGACCGCCGGTACCGCAACTGACTCGAATGCATGTCGAACGCCAGATGGATCGACCCGTCCTGGGCGCTGATGCCGATGCTGATCGTGTTGTGCGAGTCGGTCGAGGTGGTCTGATAATCGGTCAGGCGGACGTTCTGCCAGGATCCGCCGGGCAGTTGCCGCCGGGAAAGATTGACGTATCCGCTCTGGTCCCAGAAAGCGGAATACTGCCACCCGCCGAACGTGACGATCCCGTCCTGCTGAAACGACTCCCCGTTCATGTACCCGGTGTACGTCAGCGCGGTCCGGCCGGTCGTGGTGAGAACCGTGGTCGAGAGCTGGCTGACCGTCGGAGCGGCGGCCAGTGCCGGCTCGGGGATCAGTAGCAGGACAAGCGTCGCGGCAAGCGCGGTGAACCGTTTCATCCCCGTATCGTATCGATGAACATCAGTCTCAGGTCAGTGGTGGCGCTGTTCTCGAAGCAGGTCGAGCTGGTGCCGGGTGGCTCGGACGTGGGGGTGTTCCGGGCCCAGCACGCGGAGCTGGTCGGCGAGGAGGTCCTCGGTGGCCGTGGCGGCGCCGGCAGGATCCCCGGCGACTCCCTGCCACCAGGCAATGTCGGTCCGGGTTCTGAGCGTGTGCGGATGCTCGCGGCCCAGTATCCGAAGTGGGACAGCAGCAGTCGCGGGGTGGTGTGGTTGGCGGCGGCCAGCCGCCGGGCGTAGGAGAACAAGAACTCGCGCGGTAGTGGTGACAGGGGTGTGGGCAGCGCTCGGGCGGGTTGCTGCCAGGGACCGGAGAGGCTTTGAGCGTCCGGGCGGATCATGCGGGTCGGGCGGCCGACTGGCGGCGGCGTGGCCGTGGTGGGGTTTGGTGCTCGGCGGTGTGGTCGAGAGTGACCTGGTCGAGGCTGGTCTGGGTGAAGCGCTCGGTGCCGTCGTAGATGGTCTCGATTGCAGCTTCGCGCAGCAGATGGGAGAGGCTGCCGATCATGCCGTTGGTGCGTTCGTAGAGGTAGGTGGCTAGCCGGGGCAGGCTGCCGGGGTGGTGCCGGTGTAGTCGCAGGGCGGTTTCGAATGCGGCGATCGAGGCCGCCCACTGGTCACGTTGGCTACGGCTGCCGTAGGTGAAGGGTGTGCTGGCGATGCTGATGAAGCGGCCGGCGATCTGGCGGCCACGGACACCGGTGAACAGGCCGACGTGTTCGACGTCGATTCCGGCGTAGACGAAGGTGGCCGGGATGCGTTCGGCGAGGTATTTGAGCTGGTCGGAGCTTTCGGCGCCGCCGCGGGTGGCGAGGTTGAGGTTATGGATCTCGTCAACGAGCACGAGGTCAGTGCGTAGCTGGAAGAGCAGGTCGCAGACGGCGTTGGTGATGTTGACCTGGTTGAGGTGCCGCGGTAGCGGCAGGCCGAGGAACCGGGCGAACTCGGCGGCGAGGACCTTCGGGGTCGCTGCGGGTGGGACGGTGACGTAGACGACCGGCAGGAACGGGCCAGGGGCGGTGCGGCGGCGCCGGGCGAGCAGTTCGTGGTGTTTGCCCAGTTGTTTAATCGCGGTGGTCTTGCCGGTGCTGGATTCGCCGGTAACAACCAGTCCCCGGCGGGCGGTGTCTTGGCCGCGGTTGAGCACGACGGGTGCAGGCTGGTGGTTGACGAAGGCCGCCCAGCCCTCCTTGGTGGTGGCCGGGCTTTCGAGCTCGGCCTCCGGGTCAGCCTTCTGGCTGGTCATCGGGAGCGTCGCTCATCTCCTGCCTCGAAGGCGCGCAGCGGAATCACCTTTGCGGTAGGGACCTCATCGTCCTCGTCTGCCAGGCTGTCGGTGCGCGTCGCGGGAAGGTCCGGCCGGGGAGCGGGTGGGGCTGCTGCCGTGCGAGCGCGGGCCCGGCGCGCGTGGGCGTCTGGTGCGGCGGGTGGTCCGGCGGCGCGGTTGAGCAGGTCATGCAGGGCGCGTGCCACCTCGCTCTGCTGCGAGGTGTCGCCGCCTTGGCTGGCCACGATCTGTTGGGCGGCGCGCCAGGTGAAGTCGGCGAATGGCGCTGCCACCATGGGCTGGTGGGTCCAGGTAGCGGTGATCCACCGCTGTCCGCGCAGGTCGCGGACGAAGACCTGGGACAGATCGTAGGGGTCGTAGTGAATCTCCCAGCGCCGATTCTTGCCGGCCACGCCGGACGCGGAGTGCCGGCAGGCGTTGAGCTGCGGGCTGTCGTAATGCCGGTGACCGATTTGAATGCCGTGGTCGCCGATGGTGCGCCAGCAGACCGGCAGCAGCTCAAGGTAGTCGTCGCCGGTCAGCGGCAGGCTCAGATAGCCCGCTGCGGTGATCGCCGCTGCGAACATCTCGTTGGGCGACAGGGGCCGCATCCCGCAAGCCGGTGAGCGCAGACCTTCGTGCGGGCGCGGCTGCCAGCCGGCGACGATCCATTCGTCGAGCAGCTCCTGCAGCTGCGGGACCAACCAGTGGGCCGCGGTGGCCTCCGTGCCTCCGCGGCGGGTGACATCGGAGCCGAGGTAGCCCGCAACGTGCTGGCTGAACAAAGTGTTGATCGAGCGGAATGACCGCTCGACGATGCCCTTGTCGGTTGGCGTACGCGGCCGCGCTGTCTGGATCGAGATCCCGAGCCGGGCGCACGCGTTGACGAAGGTCTGGGAAAGGAACACCGAGCCGCGGTCGGTCACGACGGTCTCGGGCACGATCACCGGCCGCGCTGCGGCGTGCTCGAGTCGCTCATCCAGCGCTAGCAGCCGGCTGTGCGGGATGCTGGAGCGAGCCATGCGCAGCGCCTCGGGCCAGCCGGGCCGCGTTGGTTCGGGCACCAGCATTCGGGCCGGCAGCAGCGCCGCATCCACCGCTTTAGTGCCGCTCGGGCGTATGACAGCGGCGCAGATCGAGCGGGTCGCGACGTCCAGCACGATGGTCAGCTCGACCCGTCCGGGCACGCCGTCGTCGAGCAGAGCGACAACGTCCAGCGGTGTCGTGTCGATCTGCACCAGCTCACCCGGCCGCTGGGCGAGTGTCGGGGTGAACGGGCGTTCCGGCCGGTTCGCCTGGGTGCGGCGGGTGGTCGCCTGTCCGAAGGTGTGCCGGCTTCCGTCCATGGCCGCGCAAAGCCGGTAGAACGTCGCCCGTGACGGCATGTGCAGGTCTTGGTCGCCGTATTCGGTTGCGATCTGCTGCTCGACGCGCCCGTGCCGGGCGACCGGCCGGGTGCCACGGTGGTCGACCAGAGCCCAGAGGCCGCCGGCGCGGTGGCGCAGGCGCATCCGTTTGTACGGTTGCGGCGCTGACGTGCTCGCCGGCGGCGCTCAGTTCGGCGGCTTTCGCGGCATCACGCTGGGCCAGGGTGTGCGTGGCGGGGTCGAACGAGACGCGGGCAGGTGTGCCGGCCGGGGCGTCGGGCGGTAGCCCTGTCTCGACCTCGACGACATGCCGCTCCCAGCTGCATGCCCGCTGCACCGCTGAAGGGGGCAAGGCGTCCAGCAGCCCGATCGGGTCGAGACTCGGGCCGCAGGACTTGCTCCGAGGAGCCGGAAGCCCGGGCTGGCCAGCAGATAGCCGACCAGTAACAATTGCGCGCGGCCGGTGTGGCCGGACAGCCGCACGCGGGTGCCGTCGAGCCCGGTGACAACCCACTCGTCGTCCTCGAAACGCACCCGATCGCCGACGCGTAGCACCTGGTTGCGGCTCACGGTCATCGGCGGGCCGTTGTGACGGGCGAGGTGGCGGACAGGGCGATGGTCAGGTCGGTGCGTAACCGGCCGCACCAGAGCAGGTGGTAGATCACCGGCAGGCTCGCCAGTGGATCATCGAGCAGCGTCGCGATCTCCATCAAGGGCATCGGCGTTGCAGCCATACTTTCCGCCGCAAGCTGCAGGTCGTGCGGCGCGCAGCGGGGGTGCCGGTAGCCGGCTAGCCAGCGCACGTTCGTGGTCATGGTCGCATCGGGCTCGTGCAGCAGCCGATACGGCCAGCCCACCAGTGCGCAGGCGCGGCCGGTCGCGGCGAACGCCGCCGCGTCGGCCGGTTTCACGCGGGCGACAGGCCGCACGTCGATGACCACACCGGTGCCGTCGGTGAGCCGGGCGAAAAAGTCCGGCACATGCCGGCGTGCACGGCCGCCGTCGTCGTCGTGCAACCGGAACGGCTGCGACGCGATCGCGGCCACCATCGGATCGAAGTCGAGGAGCATCAGATGATCGCGTTCCAGCCAGGACTCGAACCCCACATGCCCGCCGGTCGAAGACGATCACCATAGCCCGGTATTACTGCGCTGGCCGCGATAGCGGACGAACGACCGCACCGGCGGCACCGCCTCAAACGCCACCGACAGCGCCTCCGGTAAACCAACCGTGCGTTCCACGCCGTCCGGCCCTGCATATCCGATCGCATACCGCCGGGCGGTGACCTGACGTGCGGCTGCGGACGCCGCACCTGCCGCTATCGCCGCCTCGGCCATGACCCTCCCACCGCCCGCACCCCTGTTACTCGAGGCTATGGCCGACGAGCCCAACCTCCCATCACCGAGAAGAGCGACACAGCGCTGACGAATCAGGCTCGCCGAGACTGGGCTGTAACCCGAGCGTGTAGATCGACGGCAGGCTCTCTGCCCGCGCGAACGAGGTGCGGGTTCCAACCGATGCCGGTCGCCTATAGCTCGCTGCTCACGGTGCGTTGTCCGCGTACGAGAGTCGACGCCCGGATCGCGGCAGATCCGGATGACGCTCCGGAGCCGTCGCGCCGGCTCATCCGACCTGAACCGGTGTGCAGACTTCGGTGTCCCGCTCGACGGGATAACCCAGACGACCCCGGGTGGCGACGAGCAGGATTACGGACAGGACGCCGTACGCGACGATGCTCGCGGCCAGGATCATGGGGCCGGGAAGCGTGGGAAAGAAGGCCGGCCATAGTACGGACAACGCGTTGTTGTTGCTGATGTGCACGAGCGCAGACAATGGCATGCTCTCGTGCGTGCGGTTGAAAACCCAGGTCATCACGATGCTGAGCAGGATACCGACCACTGTGAACTGCACGAGCGTCAGTAGGTCTCGCCCGATTGCCCAGCCGGTGAGAAACAGCGGCAGGTGCCAGCCTGACCACAGCAGACCCAGCAGCAGCGTGCCGGGGAGTGGGCCGAGGCGGCGCTGCATGCGGGGTAGTGCAAAGTCACGCCAGCCAGGCTCCTCGGCCAGGCCAGTGGTGAACATCTGGATGACGAGCATCGGCAGATAAAGCAGGAACGGAGTCATCGACGGCATCGTCAGGTCCGCGACTGCGCCGGGCAGGAGAAGGGTCGCGGCGAGGAGGCTTGCCGGAACAACTATCAGGGTGAAGGCGTACCAGCGCACAGGTACGCGCCAATGGGTCAGGCGCTTGAGCCAGCGGTGTATCCCGGCGCGGCCCGAAACTTGCCACGTGACCAGGAACGCTGCTCCGAGCGGTCCGAGATAGGCGCCGGGCAGAAGTCCGCCCAGTTCGTTCCAGTGAAACGGTAACAGGCCGATGCCGCCTTCGGACAGGACATACGGGGTCCACAGCAACCAGCTGAACCCGTACGCGAGAGCGAAGAACGTGAGCAGCGGTGAACGGTTGATCATGAACGCACCGCTTCCTCGATTGCGTCCACCCGGGCGGTCAGCGCGTCCAGACGTGCCCGCACGAGCGGGATTGCATCGTCGGGTACGACCACGCTTGGGTGAACGCCGCGGCGCATCCGAATCGCCAGAGCCAGATGAAAAGCAAGCATGAGGGTGACACCAGTCCAGGCGGCTTTGGGCGCGACGGACGTGGCCGGCCCGCTGAATACGGCGCCCGTGCCGATGACCAGCGCAACGAGGAGAGCAGCGGCGGCCACCAGCACACGGATCCACCGTCGAGACAGGAGGCCATAGCCAATCGCGACCAGAAGGAGAATCAACAAGACCAGTTTGACAGCAACAGGAATCGCGCTCAGGTTCCCCGTCGCGGCAGCGCCCGCGACGACCAGACAAGCCAGCGTGAATGCCGGCCATTCCCATCCGCGCCGGTCCATCGTCAGTCCACGCTGCGCAGTAGCGATTCGACCGCTGCGACGCGCCGTGTCAGCTCGGCCAGCTCCTCGGCGACCGCCTGCTCCGACGCTGCCGCCCGCTCGGCGACCTCGCGATACTTCTGTGCTTGCTCGCCCGAGGCCCTGGCCGTCACGACCCGCCCCCGAGTGATCACCACCGCGGTGACCATCAGACCTACGACGGCAACGACCGTGATGTACGTCGCGGCCAGCCATGCGTCACTCATCCCGCTGCTCCTTCTGGTGCTGTCGTGCCCAATCGTGGGCGGCGGCGACCGTCGCCGGTGTCAGGTGCAGGTCGAATGACTGCAGCTCATAGAACTTCATCGCCTTGCCGTCAGCGCCCAGCTCGAGTGAGCTGACGACCAGGCCTGCCTTCTCCAGCCGCTCGAGATGCATGTAGAGCAGTGGCCGGCTGATCTGCAGCTGCCGGGCCAGGGCGCTGACATACTGCCTGCCATCGCCCAGAGTCGCGACGATCGCCAGCCGGAGCGGATGGTCCAGCGCGGCAACGATCGACGGCAACCGCTCCGCCTCTCGCAAGACATCACCTCGTCCTTCTACCTGTAAGTTAGAAATTACACGTGAAGGTCCATCCTGACTAGAGCAGTGGGACGACGAGATCGACGTGCACGATCGCCGTCGGCATGCCGACCGGCACATGACAGGGGCAACGCGAAAACGGTCCGTAACGCGGACGGCTGAACACTGAGCGGCTTTGCCGCACCAACACACTGTCATCGGCAGATCCGAACGGCACCAAGGGTCCGGAAGAACTACCCTCGGTGGTCAATCTTGTACTGGCTTCGGACCGGCCATCAGCTGGCCGGCGCGCATGCGGATCCTCCGATGGCCGCGGCGTACTTGGTTGCGTACGCGGCTCCGAGCCACCGCTCGTACGCCGACAGGAGGAGATCCAGTGGCGGTGGATCAGTTGCAATGAGACTGGATCAGATTCGTTGAGAACTCACACTCCGGGCCGGGTTCTTGCCCGGCTGGAACGGGTCCTCGCTACCCTTGTCCAGGTTGCGGACCACGTCGACCCGGCTGCCGTCGGCCTGCAGCATGTACGAGTGGGCGATGTGCTCGTCGGTGAGCCACCGCGGCCGGGTGTAGAACCCCGAACCGGTCATCCCGGCGCGCGCGAAGATGTGTTTCTCCACGTAGTCCCAGTACGTCATGCCGGTCACCGCCTCCACGATCTGCGCGGGGATCGCGAAGTCCGCCCCGGAGTGCCCGTCGCTGCTCGTCCCCGGCGCGGCCACGAGCGTCGCCTGCCGGGTCCACCGCTCGTGGTATTCGTGCACCTCGTCGCGGCTGGTGAAGATGCGCTGCGGGTCCTGCGCCGGGCTGCTCAACCCGGCGGTGCTGGTGAGCATGTGGTGGATGGTCACCCGCTCGGCGATCTCGTCGGCGAACCCGGTCAGGTGGGTGCCCACCGTGTCGGTCAGCTTCACCCGGCCCTGCTGCACGAGCTGCAGGATCGCCACCGCGCAGAACGGTTTGCCCGCGGAGCTGATGCTGACCGCGATGCCCGGGTGGTTCCGGATCCCCTTCTCCCGGTCGGCCAGGCCGTAAGCGCGCGAAAGCACGGTCCGGCCCCGGTGCGACAGCAGAACCACCCCGGAGAACTCACCCTTGGCGGCGAGCTCGGCCAGATACCTGTCGTACGCTCCGCCGGGCCCCGTTTCCGGTGGCAGGCCGGAGAACGAATCGGGTCGTCCGAGTTGAGCACCGGCCAGCGGCGCACCGGCCGCGGCCAGCCCACCCCACCCGAGCAGTCGCCGCCGGCCGATACCACGTACGGAGTCGAGGTTCATGCCTCCACTGAAGACCCGCGCATGTTGTGGTGGCGTATCCGCTTTTCGATACGCCAGCTGAATCTGGCGGTGGTCACCACGACCGGGCCGGCTACACCCTCGATGGTGATGGGCTCTGTCTGCACGACGACGATCGTAAGGCCGTCGTCAGGATTGCCGACATGGCGACACGGCTGGTGCAGATCGCCATGAAGGCTCGCGACGATGCCGCGCTCGGCGGTTTCTGGGCGGAGGCACTCGGCTGGGAGATCTCCAGCGAAGCACCCGGCGTGACCAACCTGGAGCCCGAGGTCATCGTCTCCCCCGACCCGGTCGCCGTCTGCGTGGATCTCGTTGTTTCCCCGGAGCCCAAGACCGTGAAGAACCGCGTGCACGTCGAGCTTGCCACCACCTCGCCCGCTCAACAGGCCGAGACGGTCGCGCGCCTGACGGAGCTCGGCGTCCTGGCCCCGGGCTGATCGTCAGGCCCGTTCCCGGTTCGCCCGGTGCGGGCCGGCGAGCCAGTCCTGCTCGAGCCGCGCGTCGACCGGGTCCTCGCCCAGCCGCAGCGCGTCGATGTAGGCCCGGTCGGCGGCGAGGCGGGCTGGTATCCCACGGCCCTCGGCGACGGCCCCGTGGCCGGGGATCAGGACGTCGACCTGCCGGGCGGCGGCATCCAGCCGGTCGAGTGCCGTGCGGTAGGCGTCCACCTGACCGGGCCGGCGCGGGTCGAGGAGCGGGATCAGCACGTCGGAGAGCATGTCCCCGGCGATCAGGACGCCCCGGTCCGCGAGCAGCAGCGCGGCGTGCCCGACCGCGTGCGCCTCGTGCTCGATGATCTCGCCCGGCAGGGCCCCTCCGTCCTCGGGCAGCGGGGTGAGCAGCCCGATCAGCTCGAGCGGGATGCCCGGCGCGCTCTGCTCCGCCATCGCCCGCGCCCGCTCCCGGGCCTCACCGGCAACCTGAGCGCAGCCGGGGGTGGCGTACCGGGGCACATCGCCGAACCGGGAGTGCCAGAGCAGGTGGTCCCAGTGCGGATGGGTGGAGAACCCGGCCACCACCGGGACACCGAGCCGCTCCACGTCGTCGGCGAGCTGGTCGAGATCGGCGCCGTCGATGCCGGGATCGACCAGGACCAGCCCGTCCTCGCCGCGCACCACGACGGCATTGCTCCAGACCCACTCGCTCTGCCGGACCCAGACCCCGTCAGCCACCTGCTTCAACATCGGTCCACTGTGTCATCTGTCCCCACCCGATGCGCATGGTCACACGCCGGTGAGTCGCTGGATCGTCGCGGCGATCGATCTCGGCAGCTGAGCGTGACGTGTCAGGCCGGCCCGGGAGGTGTCACACCCGGCGCAGGACCGAGACCACCTTGCCGAGGATGACCGCCCGATCACCGTCGATGTCGTCGTAGGCCGGGTTGCGCGCCTCGAGGACCACGTGGCCGGCCCGCCGGCGGTAGACCTTGACCGTGGCCTCCTCGTCGATCATCGCCGCCACGATGTCGCCGTTGTACGCCTCGTGCTGCTGCCGGACCACCACGATGTCACCGTCGCAGATGGCGGCGTCGACCATGGAGTCACCCCGGACCGTGAGGCTGAACAGCGTCCCGCGCCCGACGAGATCGCGGGGGAGTTCGAGCATCTCCTCGGCGTGTTCCTCGGCGAGGATCGGGCTTCCGGCCGCGATCACGCCGACCAGCGGCACGCCGACGGTATTCCGGTCGCGCTGCGCGGGGATGGCCGGTTCGAGGAACATGCGTACGTCGATCGGGCGGGTCACCGTTCGTCCGCGGCTGAGGAATCCGGCCTCCTCGAGCGCGCGCAGGTGGCGGCTGACCGAGGACGTGGAGGCGAGGCCCACCGCGTCGCCGATCTCGCGGGTGGAGGGGGAGTAGCCGTACCTGATCGCCCATCTCTGGATGACCAGCAGGATCTCCCGTTGGCGAGCGGGCAGCCGGGACGTGTCGAGATCCTCAGTCGGTGGCACCGCTGGATTCTGCCTCATCGGCGCCGGTTGCCTGGTGAGGCGCGCCGCAGACCTCGACGCGGACCCCGGCGCCGGTGAGGTGGGCGATCAGGTCGGCGGGGGCGGTGGGGTCGGTGACGAGGACGTCGATCTCCTCGAGTCGGCAGACCAGGGCCATGGCGCTGCGGGTGAACTTGGCACCCTCGGCGATGAGGACCGTGCGTGCCGCGGACGCCCGGATGGCCTGTTTGACCGCGGCCTCGGCCGGGTCGTAGGCGGTGACGCCGACCGCGGGTGCGGCGGCGCAGCAGGTCAGGACCGCGGTGTCGAAGCGCAGCCCGGCGAGGGTCCGTTCGGCGAGGGGGCCGACGATGGTGCCTTCGCGCATGCTGACCGAGCCGCCGGGCAGGATCAGGTTGACGCTCGGGCTGCCGGCGAGGGCGGCGATGGCCTGCACCGAGAACGGCATGGCGGTGATCCGGCGCCGGGCCAGGGCGGTCGCGGCGGCGGCTCCGGTGGTGCCGCCGTCGATGGCGACCGCCTCGCCGTCGGCGATCAGGCCGTCGACCACCGCGGCCATCCGTTGTTTGAGGGCGATGTCGTCGACGGCCCGGGCGGTGAACGGGAGGCCTTCGCCACGCAGGACGGTGGTGACCGCGCCGCCGCGGACCCGGCGGAGTGCCCCGGCGGCGGCGAGCTGGTCGAGGTCGCGGCGGATGGTGATCGGGGAGATGCCGAGCCGTTCCGCGAGCTCCGGGACCTCCACCCGGCCGTCGCGGTGCAGCGCGTCGAGGATTTCTTTCTGGCGCAGCTGATTGCCCATGGCCACACTTTACCTTACGGTGATCAAACGATCGTTCTCGACGATCAAACGATCAGATCATCTGGGGGTACGGGTGTCCGAGCCGCAAGTGCTGACCGACCGGCGGGAGCTCGCCCGCTGGCGCAACGCCATCATCATCGCGTTCGCCATCGGTGGTCTCGCGCTGGCCACCTGGGGACCACGCCTGCCCGACCTGCGTGCCGACCTGGACCTGAGCACCGGGTCCATCGGCGTGCTGCTGGCCGGCGTGACCGTCGGGTCGGTCGCCGGGCTGCTCGCCTCCACGCCGCTGCTCGGCCGGCTCGGGGCCCGCCGGGCGATCACCGGTGCCGTTCTGCTCATCGCGGTGGCGGTCACCGTCATCGGCGCCGGTGCGGCAATGCTGCACTCGATCCCGGTCGTGGGCGCCGGGTTCGTGGTGGTCGGCTTCGCGATCGGCTGCCTGGACGTCATGATCAACGTCGAGGGGGCGGCGATCGAGAAGGCGGCCGGCCGTACCCTCATGCCTCTCATGCACGCCGCCTGGCCGGCGGGCGCGGCCGCCGGATCGGGCATCGGCGCCGCGTGCGCCTGGCTGGGGATCAGCCCGGCCTGGCAGTTCGCGGGAACGGCGATCCTGATGGCCGGCACCGCCCTGGTGATGGCGGGCGCCATCCCGCTGGGCGCCCGCGACGGCGAGGAGGCCTCGGACGAGAAGATCCCGGTCGCCGAGAGCCTGCGCCGCTGGCTGCGCGGCTGGACGGACTGGCGCCTGCTGCTGATCGGCCTGCTCGTGCTCGGCGCCGAACTCGGTGAGGGCTCCGCCAACAACTGGCTCACGCTCGCGGCCAAGGACGGCCACGGCCAGGCGTCCGCGGTCGCCGCGCTCTTCTTCACGGTCTTCGCGGTCGGCGAGACGCTGGCCCGCGTCGCCGGCGGCCCGCTGGTCGACCGGCTGGGCCGGGTGCGCACGGTACGGATCACCTCGGCGCTCGGCGTTCTCGGCGTGGCCCTGTTCATCCTGGCCGGACACCCGGCACTGCTGCTGATCGGTGTCGTGCTGTGGGCGATCGGGGTGTCCATGGGCTTCCCGCTGGGCATGTCCGCGGCGGCCGACAGCGGCCCCAACGCGGCCGCCCGGGTCAGCGTGGTGGCGACGATCGGCTACTTCGCGAGCCTGGCCGGGCCGCCCGCGATCGGCTTCCTCGCCGAGGGGACCAGCCTGCTGACCGCGCTGTGGCTGGTGGCGCTGCTGCTGGCGTTCGCCTCCGTCGGCGCCGGCGTCATGCGGCCCCGGACCGCGCGGTAGCGGACACCCACCCGGGTTTGAGTACCCGCACTCATCCCGGGTGCGGTGGCGGCGACAAGACTCATCGGCATGACTGAACACGCCAGCCCTCTTCGCGCCGACCTGACCACGTTCCCCCGCACGCTCGGCTGGGTGGCCGGCCTCGCGGTGCTCTCCGGCGGTGCCTACTGGGCGCTGCTCGGCTGGGACTCCGAAAAGGACTTCCACCCGGACACCAACTCGTACACCGGTCCCTGGTCGGCCTGGCAGGTGCTCGGGCTCGCCGCGATCGTCGGCCTGCTCGCGTTCGCCGCGGGCCGCGCCGGCCGCCCGGGCCTGGCCACCGCGGTCATCCCGGTGGCGATCACCACGGGCTTCGTCGTCACCGCGTCCACCGACCCCCAGGGTGACGGTCTCTGGCCGATCGGCGCCGCGCTGGTGGCGCTCGGTACGGTGGCCGGCGTGGTCCTGGTCGCCTACGTGACCCGCGCGCTGTCCCAGCTCCGCCGGCCGTCCGCCGCTTCCTAGGGGCCGACGCTCCACAGTGGCCTCGGGTGGCGGAGATGGAACGCGGCGCGGTCACCCGGCCCGGAACGGCTCCCGTGCCGCAGCGGCCGGGTTCGCGGACGTGAGCGGCACCGGCAGCCGGGGCCGGGTCCCGGCGGGCACGCTGTCGAGCAGTTCGCCGACCTCGTCCGGGGTCAGCGGGTACGCGAAATGGTGCCCCTGAGCGGTCCGGCAGCCGAGCAGCGTCAACTCGGCGGCCTGGGCGGCGTTCTCGACCCCCTCGGCGACCGTGTCCAGGTGCAGCAGGTGGCCGAGCCGGACGACCGCCTCCGCGACCGCCGAGCCGCCACCCGTCCCGTCGAGGTCCGCCACGTACCGGCGGTCGAGCTTGAGCGCGTCCACCGGCCGGTTCGTGAGCTGGTGCAGCGAGGAGTTCCCGGAGCCGAAATCGTCCAGGGCGACGCGGACGCCGAGGTCGCGCAGCACGCCCAGGCGCGGGGTGGCCGCGCCCGCGGTCTCGGCCACGTCGAGCGTCAGGTCGCCGGGGTCGAACCCGGTCTCGCGCAGGGCGGCGAGCACGTCCGCCACTGTGCCGTCGTGCTCGAGCTGGCGTGGTGACAGGTTGACCGACAGGCTGAGCCGGCCCGCCGCACTCATCCGGCGCTGCCAGCGGCGGACCTGACGGCACGCGCGGTTCAGCACCCGGCGGCCGATCTCGTCGATGAGCCCGGATTCCTCGGCGAGCCGCAGGAAGCGTTCCGGCGGCAGCAGCCCGTGCGTGGGGTGGTCCCAGCGCACCAGCGCCTCGACGCCGACCAGCTCGCCGGTCTCCAGCGCCACCACCGGCTGGTACAGCAGGTGCAGCTGGTCGCGCTCGACCGCGTCGCGCAGGTCGTCCTCCAGCGTCGCCGCCGCGTTGTCCGGGTCGTGCAGGCCGTCGACGTACAGCCGCCAGTTCGCCGTCCGGTCCCGCTTCGCGTGGTACATGGCGGTGTCCGCCCGGTGCAGCAGCGCGTCCGTGCCCACCGCCTCGCCGATCGCCAAGGCGATGCCGATGCTGGCCCGCGGCTGCAGGTCCCGGCCGTTCACCTCGACCGGGAGGGCGAGCTCGGCCAGGATGCGGGTGGCCACCGCGACGGCGTCGTCGACCGTGGTGATCCGGGTCAGCACCACCGCGAACTCGTCGCCGCCGAGCCGGCCGACGGTGTCCGACCCCAGCACACAGCGGTGCAGGGCGCGGCCGACGGCGACCAGGAGCGCGTCGCCGGCCTCGTGCCCGTACGTGTCGTTGACCTTCTTGAAGCCGTCCAGGTCGAGATAGAGCACGGCCAGGTCGTCCCCGAGGGTCAACCGCGCGGCCAGCGTACGGATCAGCTCGCCCCGATTGACCAGCCCGGTCAGCGCGTCGTGGGTGGCCTCGTGCTGCAGCTGGTCCTGGAACGCCCGGCGCTCGGTGACGTCCCGGTGGTTGATCACCAGTCCGGCCACCGCGGGCCGGTCGGTGAGGTCACGGACGGCCAGGTCGTGCCAGTGCCAGGTGTTGTCGGCGTGCCGCAGCCGGACCTCGGCCCGGTAGTCGTCGGGATCGCCGTCGCGGTAGCGGTGCCGGTCGTCGGGGTGGATGAGGTCCGGGTACCGGGTGCCGGTCAGGTCGTCCGGCCGGAATCCCATGATCCGTTCCACGGCGGCGCTGACCGACACGACCCGGCCGGCCCGGTCGACCACCGTGACGATGTCCGAGCCGTCCTGCACCAGCGACTCGTAACGTTCCGCACCGGCGCGCAGGGCCCGTTCCGCCGCGCCGCGGACCGCGTCGGTCTCGGCCTGCGCGCGGGCCGCGAACCGCCAGTACACGATCTGGACGGCACAGCAGCCCAGTACGAACCCGGCGTGCAGTGCGGCGAGCTGGATCCACTCCTGGTCCGCGCCGTGGTCGGAGTACAACATCGACGGGTCGAGCATGCCCATGACGAGGTGGTGGGCGATCACCAGGACCACCGCCAGCGCCAGCGGCAGCCCGTCCTGATAGAGGCTGATCAGGCCCACCATCAGGAAGAACGCGAAGTGCAGATCGGTACGCCCGCCACCGACCTCGGTCAGCGCCGCCGCGGACAGCAGCAGGCCCAGCGACACGGTGACCGCGGCGGCGCGGCGGTTCCGGATGATCAGGCTGCCCAGCGCGCAGACGACCAGCACCGCCTGGACGATCCGGGCCGCCAGCTCGGCGGCCGGCGCGGCGTCCATGTGCGGGCCGTGCCACCACGCCACCAGCGCGAGAATCGGGAACTGGGCCCACAACACCACGCGCAGCGCGTTGTGGCGGGAACGGAACGCCTCGTCCGACAGCCGGACACCCACCGCGCCTCCTGGGGGAACTCACGGGTGGTGACACGCCACCCGTGAGCCCCATCGGCAGGTCCGCCGGTTTGCTGAGGTCACGCCGTGCGGACCCGCAGGGCGGTCCGGGCCGGCCGGATCCGCGTGGCGGTGGCGTCGAGCACCTTCCAGGCCGCGGTGGTGGTCGTCGCGGCGGTGGCCCGCTGGGTGTGCAGGTCGGCGCGGACCGTGCGGGCCAGGTGCAGGTCGTGCCAGGCACGCTGCTCCTCGGCGACCGCCCGGCGGTAGCCCGCGCCGCGGTGCGCGACCGCGGCCCGCAGCACGGCGAGCTCCTGGTCGAACGGGTCGAGCCGGGCGTCCCAGCCACGGCCCGCGTACGCGTCGGCGACCGCGGACACCGGCAGGTCGCCCCGGTCCGCGGCGGCGCTGACGGCCCGGTGCAGGTAGCGCTCCCGGCCGGCGTACTCGGTGGGGGTGGGCACGCTGAACGGCTTGCGGAACGCGGTCGCGGTCAGCACCCGGTCGAGCCGGTCCTGGGCGTCCTGCCACGCCTGCCAGCCGGTCTCCACCGCGGCCTCGGTGTCCGTCCAGCGGGTCTGCCACAGCTCGGCGGCGCGTTCGGCGCGGCGGGCGGCGACGTCGAGCTCACCGGCCCAGCGCACGGTGGCCGCGGCCTCGGCCCGCCGCCGCCGGCGTTCCGTGCACATCCGGTGGATCGCCCCGACCGTGTGCCGGAACGCCCGCCACGGGTGCCCGGGACCGTCCGGGCCGGCCAGCACGACGAGCGCGGGCAGCGTGAGCACCCACAACATGCCCCAGATCATCGCGGGGGCGGGCTGGTTCAGGAAGATCTCGGCGACATAGTTGGACATGGTGCAGCTCCGTTCGTCGGTCACGTGGGAGCCGGGCGGGGCCGGCGGGGGAACTCACACGTGGACGGACGGCGGTGCACGGGATCCGGGGACCCCGGTGGAGAACTGAGCGGTGAGGACGCCCGGTCGCACGACGACGGCCTCGCCCCGGACCTCGGCCGGGGGAGCGAGGCAGACCCCGGGCGGCGCGGCGGCGTCCGCCTCCACCAGCGGTGCGGCCGTGGACGTGGTGGCCTGGGCCGTGGTCGCGGCGGCGGCCTGCGCGGCGGGCGCGTTCCCGGTGGGAGGGCCGGCGGCGAGGTGGGGCGCGGCGACGGCCGAGAGGGCCAGCGCGAGGAAGGTGGACAGCACGCGCCGGAGGAAGCCCCGGGCGAGATCCGTCACCATGTGGCCACCCTACGCTGTCGCGTGGGGTGGAGCTGCGAGGGCGAGGGCCACAACCGTCCACACGTCAGCCTTTGGGGGTCCTCGCCGGGGGAACGTCCCCGCCGGCCGCTATGCCGCGGGCTTGGGTGACGGGCGCCCGTCGAGGGCCACGAAGTGCAGGCCGCGGGCCTTCAACTGGGGGATGACCGCCTTCAGGGCCGCGTACGTCTGGGAGCGGTCGCCGCCGCCGTCGTGGCAGAGCAGAATCTGGCCGGGCCTCGCGGTCAGCATGCGGTGGGTGATCGCATCGGTGCCGGGGCGGGTCCAGTCGCGGGGGTCGTTGTTCCAGTCGAGCGGCACGAGCTGGTGCGCGGCGGCACTTTTCAGCAACGATGTGCCCCAGTCGCCGCCGGGGGAGCGGAACAGCGTCGGTGTCTGCCCGGTGGTGTCGTGGATCGTCTCCTGCCCGCGGGTCAGCTCCCGGTCCAGCGTGCGGTGCGACTTCTTGGACAGCCGCAGCGGGTGGCTCCACGTGTGGTTGGCGATGTGGTGGCCGTCGCGCACCACGTCCCGGGCGGTCGCCTCGTGGCCGCGGATCTGATTGCCGATCATGCAGAACAGCGCGGGTACGTGGTGCTTCTCCAGCAGTCGCAGGATCTTCGGTGTCCACACCGGGTGCGGCCCGTCGTCGATGGTCAGCGCGACGGCGTGACCCGGGAACGCGGGGCCGGTGACGACCTTGCGGTAGTCGGTGAGGGTGAAGACCGGGCGGTTCAGCGTCGGCAGCGGCCTGGGCTTCGGTTTCGGCTTGTGCGAGGCGCCCGCCGGGCCGGCCGGTCGTGGGAACGCCGAGGCCACCGTCCTGCGTGGCCCTGGCGGGGACGCGGATGCCCCGAGCGCCAGCGCCCCGGCGACGATCGACCCGGCGGTGCCCAGCAGGCGACGGCGAGTGACGGGATCGGAGGGAAGGTGGCCGATGTTCACGACTCGGCAACATAGCAACGTGGATCAAGTTCACGAAATCGGGCACTCCGCGTGGTGTTTTGTCACCGACAGTAACGTCATGGCCGGTTCCGTGGGGGTGTCGGGAATGCCCGACGGCTTTTGTAGGTTTCCTACAAACCTGCGGCTCTGGCACGCTGGCGTGCGGCATTGGTTACCGGTCGGTAGTCGAGCACAGTGCAGGTAGTCAGCGTGCAGGTATCTGGGAGGCTCAGCCGGTGTTCAGTCGTGTCGCCATCGTCAACCGTGGTGAGGCCGCGATGCGGCTCATCCATGCTGTCCGGGATCTTTCGGCGGAAACCGGGACGCGGATGGAGACGGTCGCTCTCTACACCGACGCCGACCGCAACGCGACGTTCGTCCGGGAAGCCGACATCGCCTACCCGCTCGGCCCGGCCGCGGCCCGGCCCTATCTCGACCTCGCGGTCCTGGAACGCGCGCTGCTGGCCACCGGTGCCGACGCCGCCTGGGTCGGCTGGGGCTTCGTCGCCGAGGACCCCGCGTTCGCGGAGCTGTGCGACCGGATCGGCGTCACCTTCGTCGGCCCGAGCGCGGACGCCATGCGCAAGCTCGGCGACAAGATCGGCGCGAAGCTGATCGCCGAGGAGGTCGGGGTCCCGGTCGCGCCGTGGAGCCGCGGTGAGGTCGCCACGCTCGAGGACGCTCTCGCGGCCGGTGACCGGATCGGTTACCCGCTGATGCTCAAGGCCACCGCGGGCGGTGGCGGGCGCGGCATCCGGATGGTCGCCTCCGGCGCTGACCTCGCCGACGCCTACGAGCGCACCAGCCAGGAGGCCCTGCGGGCGTTCGGCTCCGGTGTCGTCTTCCTGGAGCGCCTGGTCACCGGTGCCCGGCACGTCGAGGTCCAGGTCATCGCGGACGGTCAGGGCACCGCCTGGGCCCTGGGTGTACGGGACTGTTCGATCCAGCGCCGCAATCAGAAGATCATCGAGGAGTCCGCCTCCCCGATCCTCGGCCCGGAGCAGACCGCCGAGGTCAAGGCGTCCGCCGAGCGTCTCGCCATCACGGTCGGCTACCGCGGCGCCTGCACGGTGGAGTTCCTCTATCACCCCGGTGAGAAGCTGTTCGCGTTCCTCGAGGTCAACACGCGGCTGCAGGTCGAGCACCCGATCACCGAGATCACCACCGGCACCGACCTGGTGCGGTTGCAGTTGCACGTCGCGGCCGGTGGCAAGCTGGAGGGTGAGAAGCCGGTCGAGTTCGGGCACGCGGTCGAGGCGCGGCTCAACGCCGAGGACCCGGATCGTGACTTCGCGCCGTCGCCGGGCCGGATCGCCCGTCTCGCGCTGCCCGCCGGCCCCGGCATCCGGGTCGACACGGGGGTCAGCGAGGGCGACACCATCCCCGGTGACTTCGACTCCATGATCGCCAAGATCATCGCGTACGGGCGCGACCGCAACGAGGCGCTGGGCCGGTTGCGGCGGGCCATGGCCGAGACGACGGTCATCATCGAGGGCGGCACGACCAACAAGAGCTTCGTGCTGGATCTGCTCGACCAGCCCGAGGTCATCGACGCGAGTGCCGACACCGGCTGGATCGACCGGGTACGCGCCGAGGGCCGCCTGGTCAGCCACAAGCACTCCGCGATCGCCCTCGCGGCGGCCGCGATCGAGGCCTACCAGGACGAGGAGGAGATCAGCCGGCAGCGGCTGCTCGTCACCGCGCATGGCGGCCGCCCGCAGGTGCAGCACGACAGCGGCCGCCCGCTGGACCTCAAACTCCGCGGTGCCGGCTACCGGGTGAGCGTGGCCCGGGTCGGTCAGAAGCGCTTCCGGGTCGGCATCTCCGGTGGCGGCGACCCGCACCGCGCCGACGTCGAGATCGACCGCTACGACGCGCACAGCGGCCAGATCCACGTCAACGGGCGGCGCTTCCGCTTCGTGTCGGCCACCCACGGCCCGATCCACCTGGTCGAGGTCGACGGCACCACCCACCGGATCAGCCGCGACGAGGGCGGCGTGGTCCGCTCGCCGGCCCCCGCGCTCGTGGTCGCGACCCCGCTGGCCGTCGGCGACGAGGTCGAGTCCGGCGCGCCGATCCTGGTGCTCGAGAGCATGAAGATGGAGACGGTGCTGCGCGCGCCGTTCCGCGCCCGGGTCCGCGAATGCCCGGTCTCGGTGGGCAGCCAGGTCGAGACCGGCACCCCGCTGATGCGCCTGGAGCCGCTCGCCGACGAGGGCGCCGAGGAGGAGAAGGTCTCCGGCGAGACCGTCGAGATCGACCTGCCCGCGGCGCCCGCCGTGGCCTCCGCCGCCGAGCGTGCCGTCCGGGGCCTGCAGGACCTGCGCAGCCTGCTGCTGGGCTTCGACGTCGACCCGGAGGACCGCCGCCTGCTGCTCACCGGCTTCCTGGACGCGCGGGCCGGGTCCGGTGGCCGGCTGGTCCCCGCCGAGCTGGACCTGCTGACCGTGTTCGCCGATCTCTCCGAGCTGAGCCGCAACAAGCCCGCCGGTGGCATCGAGGTCGAGCCGGGCAGCCCGGTGCACAGCCCTCGCGAGTATTTCCACAGCTACCTGCAGAGCCTCGACGCCGAGCGCGCCGGGCTCCCCGACGCGTTCCAGGCCAAGCTCAAGCGCGTCCTGGCGCACTACGGCGTCACCGAGCTCGACCGCACGCCCGAGCTCGAGGCCGCGGTCTTCCGGATCTTCCTGGCCCAGCAGCGGATGCCGGCCGACGCGACGGTCGTCTCCGAGCTGCTGCGCCAGTGGCTCGCGGGGTCGCCGCCGCTCGGCGAACTCGGCGAACGCGCCGGGCTCGCCCTGGAACACCTCATCGAGGCCACCCAGGTGCGCTTCCCCGCGGTGTCCGACCTGGCCCGCGGTGTGGTGTTCCGCTGGTTCGCCCAGCCGCTGCTGCGCCGCAACCGGGCCACCGTGTACGCCGCGGTCCGCGCCGACCTGCGCCACCTCGACCAGAACCCGGACGCCCCGGACCGCGCCGAGCGGATCCAGTCCATGGTGGCCGGTGCCGAGCCGCTCGTCCGCCTCGTCGGCCAGCGGATCGGCCGCCCCGGCCGCGACCACGCGCCGCTGCTGGAGGTCCTCACCCGCCGCTACTACGGCAACCGGTGGCTGTCCGACGTGACCGCGAGCCAGGTCGGCGGCTGCCAGTTCGTCACCGCCCAGCACACCGGACCGGCCCGGGTGACCCGGGTGGTCACCACCGCCGTCGACATCGCCGCCCTGCCCGACGCGATCGGCGCCGTCGGCACGCTCGCCGCCGGCGTGCCCGAGCGCGGTCTCGTCGCCGACCTGTACGTCACGTGGGAGGACCAGCCCGACGCCGACACGATGGCGGTCCGGCTCGGCGCGCTGATCGCCGGGCAGGGACTGCCCGCCGGGGTGCGCCGGGTCACCGCGACCGTCGCCGGTTCCAGCGGCGCGATGCACCACCACTTCACGTTCCGGCCCGGCGCTTCCTCGTCGTCCGCCTCGTCCTTCGAGGAGGACCGGCTCATCCGGGGCCTGCACCCGCAGATCGCCGGCCGCCTGCAGCTGCACCGGCTGCGCGAGTTCGACCTCACCCGGCTGCCCTCGGCCGACGAGGAGGTCTATCTGTTCAAGGCCGTCGCCAAGAGCAACCCGGCCGACGAACGGCTCATCGCGCTGGGCCAGGTCCGTGACCTCACCCCGCTGCGCGAGACCGACGGCCGGCTGGTCGCGCTGCCCGCGCTGGAGGACATGGTCTCCGGCTGTGTCGACGCCATCCGGGCCATCCAGGCGCAGCGCCCGCAGAACAAGCGCTTCGACACCAACCGCATCATGATGTACGTCTGGCCGCCCACCGAGCTCACCCCCGACGAGCTCAACACGCTGGTCCAGCGGATCCTGCCGACCACCGCGGGCGCCGGGCTGGAGGAGGTCCAGTTCCTGGCCCGCCAGCGCAAGGAGTCCGGTGAGCTGACCGAGGCCGCGGTCCGGATCACCCTCGAACCGGGCAACGGCGCGCAGCTCGACGTCGGCGCGCCCTCGACCGAGCCGATCCAGCCGCTCGACGACTACCGCCAGAAGGTGCTGCGGGCGGCGCGGCGGGGCAACGTCTACCCGTACGAGCTGACCGGTCTGCTCGGCAGTTTCGTGGAGCACGACCTCGACGCGGACGGCGTGCTCGTGCCCGTCGACCGTCCGAAGGGCCGCAACAGCGCGGCGCTCGTGGCGGGCGTCGTCACCACCGTCACCGCACGGCATCCCGAGGGCATCACCCGGGTCCTGCTGCTCGGCGACCCGACCAAGGCCCTCGGCGCCCTCTCCGAGCCGGAATGCGCCCGGGTGATCGCCGCGCTCGACCTCGCCGAGCGGATGCGGGTGCCGCTGGAATGGTTCGCGCTGTCCGCCGGCGCCCGGATCTCCATGTCCTCCGGCACCGAGAACATGGACTGGGTCGCCGCGGCGCTCAAGCGGATCGTCACGTTCACCCAGGCCGGCGGTGAGATCAACATCGTGGTCGCGGGCATCAACGTCGGCGCCCAGCCGTACTGGAACGCCGAGGCGACGATGCTCATGCACACCAAGGGCATCCTGATCATGACGCCGGACTCGGCGATGGTGCTGACCGGCAAGCAGTCCCTCGACTTCTCCGGTGGCGTGTCGGCCGAGGACAACTTCGGCATCGGTGGCTACGACCGGGTCATGGGCCCGAACGGCCAGGCCCAGTACTGGGCCCCCGACCTCGCCGGCGCCCGCACCGTGCTGATGTCCCACTACGACCACACCTACGTGGTCCCCGGTGAGACCGCACCCCGCAAGGCCACCACGACCGACCCGGCCGACCGCAGCGTCACCGAGTTCCCGCACACGATCGCCGGCAGCGACTTCACCACGGTCGGCCAGATCTTCTCCACGACCCACAACCCCGACCGCAAGAAGCCCTTCGACATCCGTACGGTGATGCGCGCACTGTCCGACCAGGACCACCCGGTCCTGGAACGATGGGCGGGCATGGCCGACGCGGACACGTCCGTGGTGCAGGACGTGCACCTCGGCGGCTGGCCGGTCTGCCTCATCGGCATCGAGTCCCGCTCGGTCCCGCGCCGGGGCTTCCCGCCCACCGACGGCCCGGACACGTACACCGCGGGCACGCTGTTCCCCCGCTCGTCCAAGAAGACGGCCCGGGCGATCAACGCGGCCTCGGGCAACCGCCCCCTGGTCGTGCTGGCCAACCTGTCCGGCTTCGACGGCTCCCCGGAATCCATGCGCAAGCTCCAGCTCGAATACGGAGCCGAGATCGGCCGGGCCATCGTCAACTTCGACGGCCCGATCGTCTTCTGCGTGATCTCCCGCTATCACGGCGGAGCGTTCGTGGTCTTCTCCAAGGCCCTCAACCCGTCCATGACGGTGCTGGCCCTGGAAGGCTCGTTCGCCTCGGTCCTCGGCGGCGCCCCCGCGGCGGCGGTGGTGTTCTCCGGCGAGGTCAACAACCGCACCGCGACCGACCCCCGGGTCAAGGACCTCCAGGCCCAGCTCTCGGCACTCAGCGGAGCAGCCCGCGCCGCCCTCACCGCACAACTGGCCGAGGTCCAGTCCGCGGTCCGAGCCGAAAAACTGGGCGAGGTGGCCGCCGAATTCGACCGCGTCCACAGCATCCAGCGAGCGGTCGAGGTCGGCTCGGTCGACGCCATCATCAGCGCCGCCGAACTCCGTCCCAGCATCATCGAGGCCATCAGCAAGGCAATGACCAGCTGACCGGCAGCCCAGCCCCCGACGACCGACACGGCCGTTCGGGGGCTGGCGCCCGTCCGCGATACTTGTCGTTCGCCCGGATCCCCCGGGCCGGGGGGAGACCGAGGAATGACACAGCCGGCACACCCGGACCAGCCGGCCGAAAACTCAGCCTCGGCGCCGCCCATCCCGGACAAATCACCCAAGCCCGCCCCCGCAGGCGGTCCCAGCGACACCTCCCCAGGTGGTCCTCCCGGTCCTCCCGAGGGCGGTCCCGGCAGCGCGCCCGCAGGTGGTCCCGCTGGCCCTCCCACGAGTGGCCCCGGTGGCGCTCCCGTGGGTGGTCATTCTGGTGCTCCCGCTAGTGGCCATGACGGTGGTCCCCGGGGTAATTCCCCAGGTGGCACTGGCGGCGGTGCCTCCTCAGCTTCCGGCTCAGCCCCCGGTGCTCCTGCCGGTTCCCCCAGCAGCGGTTTCGCCGGTGACTCAGCAGCTTCCGGCTCATCCGGCGTCCCCGGTTCACCCGGCACGCCGGGAGGCGCCGCGGGCCGGGCATCGGTCGGTTCGGCAAGGGTGAACACCCCGCCGGCACCGACGCACCCCACCCCGTCGGCGGCCCCGGCACGTGGCGGCCCGCCGGTCCCGTCGCAACCCGATCCCACACGTGGTCCGGCACCGGCCACCCCGGTCCCGCCTTCGCCCCGCTCACCGGTGGTCCCGGTGCAGGGCAGCCGACCCACTGACCTGTCGCAGGCCCGCCCCGCGGCCGGTTCCGTGCAGGGCAGCCCGGCGGCTGGTTCTGTGCAGGGCAGCCCGGCGGCTGGTTCTGTGCAGGGCAGCCCGGCGGCTGGTTCTGTGCAGGGCAGCCCGGCGGCTGGTTCTGTGCACGGAAGTCCGGCCGCCGGCTCCGCGCAGGCTCGCCCGGCTTCTGGTTCGGTGCACGGAAGTCCCGCTGCAGCTCCGGGGCAGGCTCGCCCCGCTGCAGCTCCGGGGCAGGCTCGCCCCGCTGCAGCTCCGGGGCAGGCTCGCCCCGCTGCAGCTCCGGCGCGGGCCCGCGATGCTGCTGGTGCCGTGCAGGGCAGCCCGGCCGCAGGTTCTGCGCAGGTTCGCCCGGTCTCCGGTTCCGGGCAGGCCCGTCCGCCCGTCGACCAGTCCGGGGGTTCGGTCGCGCCGGCCGGTGTGGAGCGGGGCAGCACGCCGGCCAATCCGCCGCGAGCGGCCGGTTCTGCGCAGATCGCGCTGCCGGCCGGGGGCTTCGCGCGACCGGATCGCCCGGCACCGGCTGCGGCCCCCGCGGGTCATCCAGCCGCGGGTCCTGGCCAGGAGGGTCGCCCGGCCGACGGTTCCGTGCAAGCGGGTGGTCCGCCGGCGGGTTCCGGTCAGGCGAGTCGTCCGGCATCCGGGTCGGCGCAGGCCCGGCCGGCTGGTCCCGGGTCTGTTCAACCGGGTCAGCCGGCTGCTGGAGTGGCACAATCGGGGCGCCCGGCGTCCGGATCGGCGCAGGTTGCCCCGCAGTCCGGGCCACCCCAGCCCGGGCAGTTCGGGTCCGCGCGGGCGAGCCAGCCCGGGCAATCTGGGTCCGCGCAGGTGGGTCAGGGCGAGCAGACCGGGCAGGTGGGTCAGGGCGGGCAGTTCGGGTCTGGGCAGGTGCGTCAGGGCGGGCAGTTCGGGTCGGCGCAGGCCGGCCGGCCGGGGCAGTCCGGGTCGGCGCAGGTGGGCCAGTCCGGGTCGGCGCAGGTGGGCCAGTCCGGGTCGGCGCAGGTGGGCCGGGCTGGGTCGGCGCACGTGGGCCAGGCTGGGTCGGCGCACGTGGGGCAGGCCGGGTCGGGGCAGGTCGGTCGAGCCGGGGTGGCGCAGGTGGGTGCCGGGTCTGCTCAGGTGGTGGGGCCGGCTGCTCGGGCTCCGGAGGTTGCTCCGGTTCTTCCTGTTCAGCGGAGCGGGGCCCGGCCGCCGCAGAATGCGCCGGTCAGTCCGGGGCGTCCTGCCGGGGCCGGGACGGTGTTCGGGTCCGGGTCCGGGTCAGGGTCAGGGTCCGGGCTAGGGGCAGGTGCGGGGTCCGGATCGTCCAACCCGGACGGTGCCGGGGTCTATCGTTCACAGCCGCGGGATGCGAAGGTCGCTCCCGGTAAGAAGCGTAAGGGCCTGCTGCCTGCCCTCGTGCTCGCCGTGCTGCTCGTCGCCGGGCTCGGGGCCGGGTCCGCGGTGCAGCTCAACCGGTCGTTGCCGGCCGCCACGCTGACCGCGTCGGTCGCCGAGACGTTGAAGATTCCGGGGAAGGCTCCTTCGCTGCCGTGGCCGGAGGCCGGGTCCGCCGAGATCATGATCCAGGGGCTGGGCAGTCTGGGCCGGTCCGGGGCGTCGGAGCCGGCCGCTATCGGCAGTGTCGCCAAGGTGATGACCGCGTACGTGATTTTGAAGGAGCACCCGCTCGAGGGTGACGAGGAGGGCCCGGACCTCACGGTCAGTGCCGCCGACGTCGCGGATTATCAGGCTCGGATCCCGATGGGGCAGTCGCTGGTGCCGGTCACCGTGGGTGAGGTGATGACCGAGCGGGATGCTCTCGAGGCGCTGATGCTGCCGTCGGCGAACAATGTCGCGCACATGCTGGGTGTGTGGGACGCGGGCAGTCAGGACGCGTTCCTGGTGAAGATGAACGCGGCCGCCGACGACCTGGGGATGGACGACACCGAGTACACCGACCCGAGCGGGTTCCTGCCCAGCACCATCAGCACCGCCGCCGACCAGGTGAAACTGGGGCAGGCCGCGTTGCAGCTGCCGTCGTTCGCGGAGATCGTCGCGCTGCCGTCGGCCAGTATCCCGGTGGCCGGGACGATCCAGAACTACAACGACCTGCTCGGCGAGAACGGGGTCTTCGGCATCAAGACCGGCTCCACCGACGAGGCGGGCGGCAACCTGCTCTTCTCCGCATACCTTACTGTCGGTGGCCGGAAGCTGACCATTGTCGGCGCGGTCTTCAACCAGCCGGGTGCGAACACGCCGGAGCAGCTCGCCGAGGTCAACAAGGTGGTCCGCAAGCTGCTCAAGGCGGTCGCCACGACGGTCAAGGAGTATCCGCTGCTGGCCGCGGACCCGGTCGGTGAGGTGCGTACCGCGTGGGGTGCGACCACGACGGTGAGCCCGGCGTCGGCGGTCAAGGTGGTCGGCTGGCCCGGCCTGAGTGTGCCGGTCACGGTCACGACGACGGCTCCGGGTCCGACGGTCACCGCCGGCACGGTGGTCGGTGCGGTCGAGGCGGGGCAGAGCGATCCGCGGGTACGGGTGGAGCTGCGCTCGGACGGCGTCACTCCCGAGCCGTCGGTGTGGTGGCGGTTGACACGTACGGGCGGGTGAACATCCGCACTAGGGTGCAGGGGTGATCGAGGAAAATCTGTGGTTGCGTCAGATCGCGGAGCACCCTGGGCATTCCCAGCGGTACATCCAGCGGTTCCGGGATCTGGCCGCGGCCGGTGCCGACCTGGCCGGGGAGGCGCGCCTGGTGGACGCCATGGTGCCGCGTGGGTCGCGGATCCTGGACGCCGGCTGCGGCACCGGCCGGGTGGGCGGGTTCCTGGCCGCGGCCGGGCACCGGGTGACCGGGGTCGACCTGGACCCGGAGCTGATCGCGGAGGCGCGGGCCGCGCATCCCGGTTCGTCCTGGACCGTCGGGGACCTCGCTGAGCTCGAGCTCCCCGGGCCCGGTTTCGACGTGCTGGTCTGCGGCGGCAACGTGATGACGTTCGTGGCTCCGGCGACCCGGGTGGCGGTGCTGCGCCGGTTCGCCGCGCACCTGGCCGAGGGCGGCCGGGCGGTGGTCGGGTTCGGCGCCGGCCGGGGTTACGAGGTCGACGACTTCCTGGTCGACGTGGAGACCGCCGGGCTGACCCCGGATCTGTTGCTCGCCACGTGGGACCTGCGGCCGTACACGCCGGGGTCCGATTTTGTGGTTGCCGTGCTGCGGCCCTGACCGCCGGTGCCGGTCAGGGCCGTCCCACACGGTGCTGCTCAGCGCTGGAACGCCAGGTCGAACTGGGTGTCCGTCCACGCGCCGGCCGAGGTGCGGCAGAGCACCCGGACGCCGGCGCTGCCCCACGAGCCGACGGTGCAGCGTTGCGCCTTCGGGCCGTACGCGGTCACGTGCACCGTGCCGTTGCCGAGCGGCTGGTGCGGCAGCGCGACCAGGTAGTTGCCGGTGCTGATCCGGCGCACCGAGTTGGTGAGGCCGCTGGAGTTGAAGCGGTAGTTCGCCGCCGGGTAGTACTGGGCGGACGTGGGGGAGTTGGCCCACACGTACGCCGACGAGTCGCTGGACAGCAGCCCGCTGTGGTCCACGTACGTCAGGGTGTACCGGTTGTCGGTCAGCACCCCGGCGGCGTTGCGGCAGTTGACCCGGATCAGCTGGGTGCTCCCGCTCGGTCCCCAGCTGACGACCTTGCAGCGGGCGGCGCTCCTGCCGTACGCGGTCACCTGCACGTGCCCGCCGGTCGTGCCGAGACCGGGCAGCCGCACCACGTAGCTGCCGGGTCCCTGACGTTGCACGGTGTTGGTGCCGCCGGCCGAGTTCCACTGGTACGTGGGGCTCGGTGTGTACGACGCGGCGGACGGCTGGTCGGCCCACAGGTATCCGGTCGTGGTCGACGCCGGTTCGTTGGTGAAGCTGGCGGTGAACCGGTTGTCCAGCAGCGCGCCGGTGCCGCGGTTGCACTGGACGTACAGGTCGATCCGGGTGCCCGCGACGTACCACTGGTTGACCTGGCAGGTCGCGTCCGTGCTGCCGTACGCGGTGGCGTGGGCGACGCCGCCGAACGTGCCCAGGTTGGGCATCCGCACTATGTAGCGTCCGGTGCCCAGCCGGCTGACGGTGTTGACGCCGCCGGTGGAGTTGGCGCTGTACGCCGCGGCCGGGACGTACGAGCCCGTGGTCGGCTGGTTGGCCCACACGTAGGCGTACCCCGAGGTGACCGGCATGGCCGCGGGCGCGGCGGTGGCGGTGGTGGCGGTGGCCGGGATGACGGCGGCGGCCATCAGCAGGCTGGTGGTGAGTGCGCTGATCCGGTGCATGACGAACTCCTTCTGGAGTGGTTGGTGGACCCGAAAAGCGTCGCAGTGCGGCCGGAAAGATCACCGGAAGTTCCGGATCCCCGAGCGTCGGCAATCGGACACATACGCCAGGCCTTTGATGTCGGTAAATGTCTGACGCGTTAAATCCGCACCTTGACGGAGATCGATGGATGCCTCTACCTTGCGATAGCCGACCGTAATGTTTCCGAAACTTACGAAGGAACAAGGGGGCGTCGATGTCCGGACCGCTGGCCATGCTGATGGTGGTCGCCCTGGCCGTGGTGCCACCGGCCGCGTCGCCGTCGCCGGTGGCGGCGGCGCCCCCGCCGGGCAGCGGCGGCTACGTCGCGTTCGAGCCCGGCCCCGGCCGGTTCCCGCTGGCCGGTGCGCCGGTCGTGGTCAGCACCGACGACCACGCCGGCGTGATCCGGGTCGCCGACGACCTGCGCGACGACCTCCACGAGGTCACCGGGGCGGTGGAACGCGCGGGACAGGCCCCGATCATCATCGGCACGCTCGGCAAGAGCCCGCTCGTCGACCGGATCGTGGCCCGCGGCAAGCTCGACGTCCGCGGGGTTCGCGGCGCGTGGGAGACCACCGTCGAACAGGTCGTCACCGACCCGCTGCCCGGCGTCCGCAAGGCTTTCGTCATTGCCGGCAGCGACCAGCGCGGCACCATCTACGGCGCGTACGACCTGTCGAAGCGCATCGGGATCTCGCCGTGGGCGTTCTGGGACGACGTGCCGGCGCAGCACCACGCCGCCGTCTACGTCACGCCGGGCCGGCACACCCAGGGCACGCCCGCAGTGAAGTACCGGGGGCTGTTCATCAACGACGAGAACCCCGCGACGGGTACGTGGGCCCCCCGTTATTTCGGCCCCGGCAAAGCACCCGGATACCCGGGCGGGCTCAACGCCGCCTACTACGGTCAGGTCTTCGAGACGCTGCTGCGGCTGAAGGGCAACTACCTGTGGCCGGCCGTGTGGGGCCGCGCGTTCGCCGAGGACGACCCGCTCAACCATGCCACCGCCACTCTGTACGGCGTAGTCATGGGCACCTCGCACGAAGCGCCGATGATGCGGGGCATCGAGGAGTGGAACCGGCACCCGGCCGGCACCGGCCAGTGGAGCTTCGTCAAGAACCCGGACGCGATCAAGGCGTACTGGCGCGACGGCGCGCAACGGATGGCCGACCAGGACATCGAGGGCGTCATCACGCTCGGCATGCGCGGCAACGGTGACACCAGCCTGCCCGACGGCGACGGCATCGACCTGATGCGCTCCATCATCGACGGCCAGCGCGAGATCCTGCGCGACACCGGGCTCGTCGACCGGCCCCAGGTGCAGACCCTCTACAAAGAGGTGCAGCGCTACTGGGAACAGGGATACCGCCCGCCCGACGACGTCACCGTGGTGTTCTGCGACGACAACTGGGGCAACATGCGCAAGCTCCCCGATCCGTCTATGCCGGCCCGCTCCGGTGGTTACGGGATGTATTACCACTTCGACTACGTCGGTGTCGGGCGCAATTACAAGTGGGCCGACACCGCCAATCTGACGAACACGTGGGAGCAGCTGAACCGCGCGTACATCTCGGGGGTCGACCGGTTGTGGGTCGCCAATGTGGGCGACCTGAAGAACGAGGAGCTGCCGGCCCAGTTCTTCCTCGACTACGCCTGGGACCCGTCGATCGGGCCGGACGCCTGGCTGCGCGGTTATGCCGCGCAGAATTTCGGTCCCGCTCTCGCGCCGGGGATCGCCGCACTGCTCGACGAGTACGGCCGCCTGCAGTCCCGCCGCAAGCCGGAGCTGCTCAACCGCCGGATCACGCTCGACCCGGCCACGAACGCCGTGGTCTACGACGACGAGGAGAATCCGTTCAGCCTCACCGCGTACCGGGAGATGGACCGGGTCGTCGCCGACTGGGAGCGCCTCGCCCGGCGTTCCGACCGCATGCGCCGCGCCGTTCCCGCGGCCGCCCGGGACGCCTATTACCAACTCGTCCATTACGCGATCAAGGACACCGCCGTCGTGTACGCGTTGCGGCGCGCCCAATTCACCAACATCATGTACGCGGAACAGGGCCGGGCCGCCACGAACAAACTCGCCGACCGGGCCGAACAGTTCTTCGCCGAGGACCAGGACATGAGCCGCTACTACAACACGGTCCTCGCCGGCGGAAAATGGAACGGTTGGCAGACCCAGCCCAAAATCGGGTACGGCGACGTGGAACGCTACGGCCCGAACGCCCCGTGGCAGCAGCCCGAACTCAACAACGTGGCGCTGCCGGACGCGGTATATCCGCACCTCAAACGGATCGAGGTGCCGCCAGCCGCCGCGCTGGGCGTCGCCCTCGACGGTGGTGACCCGGTCACGCTGCCCGAGTTCAGCCCCTGGCAGGCCCAGCCGGCGCAGTATCTCGAGGTCTACAACAAGGGCACCGCACCGTTCGGATACCGGATCACCGCCGGCCGGCCCTGGGTGCACGTGACGCCCGCGACCGGACGGGTCACCGACCAGATCCGCGCCACCGTCACGGTCGACTGGCGCCGCGCCCCGGCCGGCACCACCACGGTGCCGATCACCGTCACCGGTGCCGGATCGACGATCACGATCCAGGCCCCGATCCGCAACGTACGCGAACCCGGCGCCGGCTTCCTCGAAGCGAACGGCTACGTCGCGATGGAGGCCGACCACTACACCAGCAGGTCCGGTGACTGGCGGCTGCTGTCCGGCATCGGCCGCACCGGCAACGGCCTGACCAGCCCCACCGCGGGCACCCTCGGTTACACGATGACCCTGACCGCCGCCGGCCCGGTGACGGTGGCGGCCTACCTGTCACCGCGCAACCGCACCGGCGCCCCGCTGCGCTACGAGGTGTCCCTGGACGGTGCGCCGCCCCAGGTCGTCGACATCATCGCGGCCACCGGCTCCGACGACGGCACGATGAACACCGCCTGGGCCCGCAACACCTCGGACAACATCAACGTGACGACCACCCGGCACACCGTGCGGCGGCCCGGCGTCCACACCCTCACGTTCCGCCCCCTCGACCCGACGATCGTCGTCCAGCGCCTGGTGGTCCGGACCACCCCGCTGCCCTACAGCTACCTCGGCCCGCCCGAGAGCCGCCGGGCCACCCACGGAGGTCACTGACATGCGCAGGCGTTCTGTCCTCGGCCTCGCCGGAGCGGCCGTCCCGGCCACCCTGCTCACCGACCCGGCGGCCGCCGGAGCCGGTCCTCCCGGGCGGCGGGCGCGGCGGGTGCGCTGGGTGCATTCGTGGGTCGCGATGCCGCAGCTCACCGAGCCGGGCAACCTGCCACCGGCGCCGTTCACCGGGCCGGGGAGCCTGCTCGCCGGCACCACGCTGCGCCAGACCGTGCACCTCACGCTCGGTGGCGGCCAGGTGCGGGTACGGTTCTCCAACGCGTTCGGCACCACCGACCTGCCGATCACCGCCGCCGCGGTGGCCGAGCCCGCCGGAGGGCGTGCCGGCTCGCCCGCGATCGAGGCGGGCACCAGCCGCGACCTTACGTTCTCCGGCCGCCCGTCCGCGGTGGTGCCGCCCGGGGCGCAGGTCGTCTCCGACCCGGTGCCCCTGCCGGTGCGCCCCGGAACCGAGCTCACGATCACCGCCTACCTGGCGACCGGCCAGGCAGGCAGCGCCCTGACCTCCCACCCCGGCTCCCGCACCACCTCCCACCTCATCCTCGGCGACCACCACACCGCCCCCGACCTCCCCGGCGCGACCCCCGTGGACCACTGGTACCTGATCAGCGGCGTGGAGGTGGCCCCCGCGCACATCGCGCGGGCGCTGGTGATCGTGGGGGATTCGCTCACCGACGGGCGGGGGTCGACCACCAACGGCAACGATCGATGGCCGGATCAGCTCGCGGCCCGGCTGCGGGCCCGGCCCCGGACGGCCGGCGTCGCGGTGCTCAACCAGGCCGCCGGTGGCAACCGGTTGCTCAACGACGGGCTGGGGCCCAGTGTGCTGGCGCGGCTCGACCGGGACGTGCTGACGATCGGCTCGGCGCGGTGGCTGCTGTTGTTCGAGGGCGTCAACGACATCGGCACCACCGCCGCCACGGAGGAGGCCCAGCAGCGGGTGGTCGCCGACGTGCTCAGCGCGTACATCCAGATCGGTCTTCGGGTTCAGGCCCTTGACCTGGAATTTCAGGTGGCGACATTGACACCGTTCGGCGGGCACGAAGGCTATGACGACCCCGGGGGGCTGCGGGCGCGGTCCCGGCAGGCGGTCAACGCCTGGATCCGGAGCAGCGATCTGGTGGACACGGTGGTCGACTTCGACGCCGCCGTGCGGGACCCGGCCGTTCCCACCCGGTTGGCCGCCGCCTACGACGTCGGCGACCACCTGCATCTCAATCCCACCGGGTACGCCGCCCTGGCCGCCGCCTACTCCCTGGGGTAGGCGGGTGACGGACGGCGGGGGCCGTGGATCTCGCGGTGCAGGCCCTCCATGCGCTGGTCCAGGCGGGCGGCGTCCTCGGCCGCGGCGGCGAGCTCGGCGCGCAGGGCGGCGGAGATCTCCGTCGCGTCGTGCTTGTAGTAGATCTTGTGTTCGAGGCTGGCCCAGAAGTCCATCGCGACGGTGCGCAGCTGGACCTCGACCGGCACCGCCACCACCTGGTCGGACAGGAACACCGGGATCTCCACGATCAGGTGCAGGCTGCGGTATCCGTTGGCCTTGGGCTTCGCGATGTAGTCCTTGGTGACGACCAGGTTGACGTCCGGCTGGCGGGTCAGCATCTCCGCGACGGTGTAGACGTCGGAGACGAAGCTGCAGACGATCCGGATGCCGGCTATGTCGCGGATCCGGCCGCGCAGGTCGTCGAACGTGAGCGGGCAGCCGATCCGCTGGGCCTTGGCGGTGATGCTCGCCGGGGTCTTCAGGCGCGGGTTGACGTGCTCGATGGGGTTGCCGCTGCCGCGGTGGGCAAGCTCTTCCGCCAGGATGTCGATCTTGGTACGGATCTCGGCGAGCCCGAACTTGTAGACCATCATGAACGTGGTCAGCTCCCGGAACGCCTCCGGTTCGGGAATGGCTCGCCGCACCACCTGGCCCTCGTGAGCAGGCCCGTCTTGAGCAGGCTCAGGTAGTTCTCCAGCTGCCGAGGTCACCGTCCTACCGTAGGCGCTCGCCTCCACCGCCGATCACACAGCCCGGACCTGATGGCATAGCGTCCCCGGCGTGATGAATGCATTCTCCGGGTTCGCGCTCATCGGCGCCATCGTGCTGGTCGGGTGGGGGCTGCGCCGCTGGTCGACGCTGCCGGAGAACGCCGAGGCGGTGCTGGGCCGGGTGGTCTACCTCGTGCTGGCGCCCTGCCTGCTGTTCACCGGGGTGGCCGGCGCCGACCTGCACCTGCTGTTCAGTGAGCCGCTGCTGGTGTCGGGTGCGGCGGCCGTGCTCTGTTTCGCGCTCTTCGCGCTGTTCTTCCGGCGCCGGGACCGGGGCACCAGGATCCTGGGGGCGCTGGCGGGCGGGTACACGAACGCCAACTACATCGGCCTCCCGGTCGCGACGTACGTGCTCGGCGACGCGACTCTCGTCGTACCCATCGTGTTCCTGCAGCTCTTGATCATCACCCCGCTGGCGCTCTCGCTGCTGGAGATCGGCACCACCGGTCGCGCCTCCTGGCGGTCGATGGTGCTCGGCCCGCTGCGCAACCCGATGATCATCGCGGTGCTGCTCGGCGCGGTGGCCGCGGTGACCGGCCTCGACCTGCCCGGCGTGCTCGCCGACCCGGTCCACGCGCTGGGCCAGGCCGCGGTGCCGGTGGTGCTGATCGCGTTCGGGATGTCACTGGTCGGGCGCCGGGTGCTCGCCCCCGGCCCGGACCGCGCGCCCACGATCGCGGCGGTCGCGCTCAAGACCGCCGGCATGCCGGCCATCGCGTTCCTGCTGGCCACCGCGGTGGGTCTGGACCACGACGCCACGTACGCGGTGACGGTGCTGGCCGCGCTGCCCACCGCGCAGAACGTCTTCCTGTACGCCCAGCGCTTCGGGACCGGCCTGGTGCTGATCCGGGACTCGATCTTCCTGTCCAGCATCTGCTGCGTGCCCGTGCTGCTGCTCATCGCGGTGCTGTTCACCCGCTGAGACCGCTGTCGGGCACTGGACAGTACGGTCGGCAGGCGCGCTACCTCGCCTTTCTCCCACTGTGACGGAGATCCCACAGATTCGTACGTCCCGGCCTCGTCCGGCCGGGTCAGGCTGTCCGTATCTGCTTCTGGCGGTTCCGGCATGACGTGGTGCGGGAGGTAATGTGCTCAGTTCCTACGACCGGCGGCGGTTCAACGAGATCGTCTCGGGTCTGCTCGAGGAGGACCCGGGTTTCGCCGACAGGCCGGAGACCCGGGAGCCGCCCCGCCGTCCCGGGCTCGCGTTGCTGCTGTGGCTCAGCATGCCGTTCCTCGCGGCCACCGGGGGCGGCACCGGCCTGCTGATCGCGGTCATCGCCGGGCTGTGGGGTCTGCGCCTCTGGTTCCGGCCCGACCGGCCCTGAACCGCTTTTCCGGGTGACCCCGTAGGCTGACCTGCGTGGATCAAGAAGAACGCATCGCCATGTTCCTCGACTACGAGAATCTCGCGATCAGTGCGCGCGAGCACCTCGGTGGCATGCCCTTCGATCTGCGGCCGGTGACCGACGCCCTCGCCGAGCGGGGGCGGGTCGTGGTGCGCCGGGCCTACGCCGACTGGTCGTACTTCGACGAGGACCGCCGGATGCTGACCCGTTCGCACGTCGAGCTCATCGACATGCCGCAGCGGATGGGCGCGTCACGCAAGAACGCCGCCGACATCAAGATGGTCGTCGACGCGCTCGAGATCGCGTTCGAGCGCGACTACATCTCCACGTTCGTGCTGTGCACCGGCGACAGCGACTTCACCCCGCTGGTCCACAAGCTGCGCGAGCTGAACAAGCGGGTCATCGGCGTGGGCGTCGAGCGGTCGACGTCGGCGCTGCTGCCCCCGGCCTGCGACGAGTTCCTCTTCTACGACCGGCTCGAGGGCGTCGAGGTCCCGCCGGCCCGGCCCCGCCGCGGCCGCCCGAACAACTCCTCCGACCAGGCCGCGCCGTCGGCCGCCGCCTCGGCGCCGGCCGTCAAGACCCCGCCGGTCACCGACGCCGCCCCGTCGGCTGCCGAGGTCCCGGCTGCCGAGGTCCCGGCCCCCGAGGCCCCCGTGGTGGAGAGCCCGGTCGCGCCTCCCGGGGTTCCGGCCGCCGAGTTCCGGGCCGCCGAGTTCCGAGCCGATCAGTTCCGCGCCGAGGAGTTCCGGGCCGATCAGTTCCGGGCCGATCAGTTCCGGGGCAAGGGTGCCGTGGTCGCCGACGCCCCGGTCGCCGGCAGCCCGGCCCGCGATGTCGACAGCCTGGACGCGCTGGTCGCCCAGACGGTGTCCGGCCTGCAGCGCAGCGCGAGCGGGGCGGTGACCGCGTCCACCCTCAAGCGCACGCTGCTGCGCAAGGACCCGACGTTCAACGAGGCGGACTACGGCTTCCGCGCGTTCGGCGAGCTGCTGCGGCACCTGGCCGGCAAGAACGTCGTCGAGCTGCTCGACGGCTCGGCCAAGGGCGACCCGGAGGTCACCCTCCCCGAGCACGGTGACCGCGAGGCGGCGTTCGCCCTGCTGCACTCCGTGGTCCTGGACCTGACCGGCGGCGACGGCACCGGTTCGGTGGCCCTGTCCGGCCTCAAGAACCAGGTCCGCAAGGTCCGGCCCGACTTCAGCGAGAAGAAGCTGGGTTACCGCAGCTTCCTGCAGTTCTGCAAGGCGGCGGCGACCAGCGGCACGGTCCAGCTCCAGTGGAGCCCCGACGCCGACGACTACCTGCTCACGACCGGCGGCTGACACCCGGACTCAGCACCAGGTCAGCGTCGAGTTCACCCGGGTGACGTTGCTGATCGTGTTGTTGGTGCCGGTGCACGGGCTCCAGCGGATGGCCGTGTTGCTGACCGTCAGGTTCTGCAACCGGACGTCCGACGACGGCGCGAACTCGGTCCGGGACGAGATGCGGACCTCACCGCCGCCGCTGATCGTCCCGGACGTCCCGGCCAGCACGACGTTGTAGCAGTTCTCCACCAGCACCGCGTTGTTGCCGGTGTTCGCGATGTCGACCCGGTCGATCAGCGCGCCGCCGCTCTCCGAGACGCAGAAGACACCCCGGCCGCCACCGCGGGCCTTGACCAGGCCCACCCTGATGTTCGTCGGGTACGCGCCGCCGACCCGGCCGTTGCGGTTGGCCATCCGGAACGCCGCGTACCCGGTGCCGGTGCCGGCGTTCTCCGCGTCGACGGTGCCGACCGTGGCGTTGATCGTCTGGTTGAGCAGCAGACCCGACTCCCCGACGTTGCGGGCGGTCACGGTGCCGATGGTGATGCCGTCGACGCCGTACGTCTCGACCGCGTGCGAGCTCGCGCCGGAGACGTACACGTTGTCGATCCTGATGTTCCTGGCCATGACGCCGGTGTCGCCGTAGTTGTCGATCCGGACCCCGAGCCCGCCGCTGAGCCGCATGTCGATCTGCCCGAGGATCAGGTTGGACACGCTGCGCATGAAGATGCCGTACAACGGGGCGCCGGCCAGGTTCAGGTGGGCGACCTCGACGTCGTGCGTGCCGCGGGAGTAGACCGGTGCCTGGTCACCGCTGCCGCTCCCGGTGACGGTGATCGTGCCGCAGACGTCCAGCAGGGTGTAGCTGGGCAGCGAGATGCGGGAGTTCGCGCTCACCGTGCCGGAGCCGCGCACCAGCACGTTCTGCTTGGCCGTCCGTCCCGCGGGCAGGCTGCTGACCGCGGCCTGGACGGCGGCACGCATGTCGGTGCCGGTGTACACCGTGGTGCCGGCATGCCGCGCGGTCCACGTGCTGCCGCTGAGGGTCGCATCGGCCTGGTAGGACAGCGCCCCGCAGTCCGCGGCCGCGGCCGGTGCCGCGCCCACGCCGACGGTGGCCACCACCGTCGCGGCAATGGTCAGCAAACGCATCATCATGGCGGCTCCCGCAGATCGGTGTCCAATATGTTTCGAAAATGTTAACGGTCACCGATGCAGAGTCAAGGGATTACCCGCATTGACATCAATCAATGCAAAATGCCAACCTACCGGCAGGTGAAAGATCCTCGTCCTGCGGAAGGGACCACATTCATGCGCGTACGACGCGTCCTGGCACTCGGCGTCGCCGCCCTCGCGGCGGCCGGCGGAGCCCTGTTCGGACCGGCCCCGGCGCAGGCGGTGAACGCCGTCAGCCTCGGATCGACCATCGCCCTGAGCAACTGCTCGGCCTCGCTGGTGCGCTACCCGACCTCGGTCAGCACCGACCGGGCCCTGATGCTCACCAACGGCCACTGCTACGAGGGCGGGTTCATCGCCGCCGGCACGGTGCTGCAGAACCGCACCAGCACGCGTACGGGCACGCTGCTCAACAGCAGTGGCGCGGCGCTCGGCCGGGTCCGCGCGGACCGGGTGCTCTACGCGACGATGACCGGCACCGACGTCACGCTGTACCGGCTGACCTCCACGTACGCGGCGCTGACCAATTCGTACGGCGTGACCGCGCTGACGATCTCCGGCAGTCACCCGGTCAGCGGCAGCGCCATGGCGATCCCGTCCAGCTACTGGAAGGAGATCTGGAACTGCTCGATCAACGGTTTCGTGCCGACGCTGCGCGAGGACGAGTGGACCTGGAAGGACTCGATCCGGTACAGCACCGGCTGCGACACGATCCCGGGCACGTCCGGGTCACCGATCGTCGACACCGCGTCGGGTCAGGTTGTCGGCATCAACAACACCGGTAACGAGAGCGGCGAGATGTGCACGCTCGACAACCCGTGCGAGGTGGCCGCGGACGGCACCACGACCGTGATCGAGGGACAGAGTTACGGCCAGGAGACGTACTGGTTCACCACCTGCCTGACCTCGGCGAGGGTGATCGATCTGACAATCTCCGGGTGCCTGCTGCCCAAGCCGTGACGCTTTAGGGGGAATCGTGGGGTGCCTTCGGGCACCCCATTTTCGTGTTCCGGGGATCGTCTGTCACGCTGGCCCGCACAAAGATCAACATCATGACGTCCGGTGATTCCCGGATCACCGGATGGATAATGCATCACGGAGGACACCACCATGGCTGACATCGACGGCGCGCTCAAGGAAGCCATGACGATCGCGGGGGCCATCGGTGTCGCCCTCGTCGACTACTCCAGCGGCCTCACCCTCGGCGCCCTCGGCGGCAGCCCCACGCTGGACATGCAGGTCGCCGCCGCCGGCAACACCGACGTGGTCCGTGCCCAGCTGCGCACCCAGGAGATGATCGGGCTCGTCGACGCGGTCGAGGACATCCTCATCACGCTCGGCGGCGAGTACCACCTGATCCGCATGCTCCAGCCGCGCCGGTCCGGCGACTCGTTCTTCCTCTACCTGGCGCTGGACAAGAACCGTGCCAACCTCGGCCTCGCCCGCTTCCAGCTGCGCCGCATCGACGCCGACCTGACCATCTGAACGGTCAGGCCCGCCCGGGCACCGTCCACGCGAAGGTGAAGTCGCAGCCCACCATCGTCAGGTGGTGGTCCTCGGGCCGCGGCGCGAACTCGTCGGGGATCACCAGGCAGAGGCCGGTCTCCGGGCTGACGATCGACCCGTCCTCGCGATAGTGGTACTGCTGGGTGTCCGACTCGTTGCAGAGGAAGATCCGGGTCGTGTTCTCCCCGGGGACCGCCTTGTTCGGGCCCATGTCCAGACACAGGTCGCCCTGCTGAAATCCGTCCCACGAGGTACGCACCCACCGCTGCGCCGGCGAACCGTCACAGGCCGCGACCTTTGCCTCGGCCAGCAGCTCCCCGCCGTCCGGCATCGCGATGCACAGGCTGCCACTCCGGTCACTGATCGCCCCACCTGCGTTCCCGTCTCCTGCGGTCCCGTCCTCCGCGGCCCCGTCCTCCGCCGCATCGTTCTCCGCCGCATCGTTCTCCGCAGCCCCGTTCTCCGCAGTCCCGTCCTCGGTGGCCGGTTCTGTCCCCGGCTCCGTTTCCGGCGCGGGCGGGGGTGCGGCGGCCTCAGGTCCGGTGCCGGCCTCAGGCCCAGTTCCGGCCTCGGTGCCGGTGCCGGCGGCTGTGGCGGCGGTGGTCGTGGCGGTCGGGCCGGTCGGGCCGGTCGCCGCCGGTGTGGCATCGTCGTCCCCGGCGAACGCCTGGGTGATCACCACCACGAGCAAGCCGATGATCAACAGTCCGGCCCCGCCGAGCAACGCCAGGACCCGGCCGCTGAGCCCCGCCGGACCACGCCCGCCCGCCGCCGAAGGGCCAGAAGGTATAGGCGAGGGCGGTCCCACCGCGAACTGCGTGGCCGCCGCCCCGGTGGCGCCCGGCCCGTAAGCGCCCGGCCCTGTGGTGCCCGGCCCATAGGCGGTCGGCCCGCCATGGCCCGCGGCCGGGCCGAACGTCGTCGTCTCCAGCGAAGGCTTCGAAACGGCGGCCTCGCCCAAGCCGGACTGCGCGGCGCCGGGGGCTGGTTGGACGGCCGGGATCAGGCTTGTTGCCTCTGCGGCGTCGGCGTCGGCGGCGGTGGCTGGGGTCGGGGGTGGGGTGCCGGGGGACTGGCGCAGACAGGTGTCGATGATCGCGTCCGGGTCCGGTCGCTGTGCGGGGTCGACGGCGACGCACGAACGGATCAGCGTGGCCAGGCCCGGGTCTACCCCGGCGAGGTCGATCTCGCCGGTCATGGCGCGCATGGTGATGGCGGTGAACGTGCCGGTTCCGTACGGGGCCCGCGCGGTCGCCACGAACGCCACGGTCACGCCGAGCGCGAACACGTCCGACGCCGGGCCCACCTGGTTTGCCGTGAGCACCTCGGGTGCGGTGTATCCGGCCGTGCCGACCGCGTGCCCGGTCCGGGTGAGGCCGGTCTGCTCCTCGCCGCGGGCGATGCCGAAGTCGATGAGGCGTGGCCCGGTCGCCGACATGATCACGTTCTGCGGCTTGAGGTCACGGTGGCAGACGCCGCGGGTGTGGATGTCGGTGAGGCCCTCGGCCAGGGCGGCGAACAGCGCGTAGCAGGCGGCGGTCGAGAACGCGCCGTTGTCGCCGACGGCCCGGTGCAGCGTGGGGCCGGGCAGGAACTCGGTGGCCACCCAGTACGGCGCCTTCTGCGTCTCGCTGTCGATGAGCGCCGCGGTGTACGCGCTGTGGACCGTGCGCAGCGTCTCCACCTCGCGGCGGAACCGGGCCAGCGCCTCGGGGTGGTGCTGGAAGCTCTCGTGGACGACCTTGATCGCGGCGGGCCGCCCGCCAGGGGAGAGGCCCAGGTAGACGCTGCCCATCCCGCCGGCCCCGAGTCGTCCGGTGAGGCGGTAGCGACCGATGGTCGCCGGGTCGGACGGCTGAAGCGACTCCACGGAACGGTTCCCTGTCACGAGGCGGGCGGGACGACGCGCACATGCTGTCATAGCCGCCTATGGCGTGAAGTAGGCTCCCCACGCTCTGCTGTGGATCACGCGAGGGGAACAATGGACGACGACCGTACGGACCGGACCCTGGAGATGTTCCTGCCCGCCGTGGTCTCGGGCCCGGTGCCGCAGCACGGCGGTGCCGAGGTGGTCGAGGTCGCCGCGTACCGGGGCGCCACGTCGGTCGGCCGTGAGGTGGTCGAGAAGATCGCGTCCGCCGCGGCCCGTTCGGTGCCCGGGGTGGCGGAGCTCGGCGGGGACGTCGCCCGGTTCTTCAACGCGGTGCTGGACAAGGTCGGTCTCGACGAGGTCGGTGACGCGACCCGCGGGGTGTCGGCCCGGGTCGAGGGCACCACCGCCGCGATCACCGTGGTGCTCGTGATCGCGGCGGGCGAGGTGGTCTCGGACGTGACGGCGGACGTGCGTACCAAGGTCATCGAGGCCGTGGAGAACTACGGCGTGCAGGTCACCGGCGTCGACGTGAAGGTCGACGACATCCGGATCTGATCAGCCGGTGACCGAGAACGAGTTGGTGACGAAGTCCTTGCCGCCGGCCGACGAGGTGATCTCGTAGCCGAGCTGGACGTCGCCGATCGTCACGTCACCGAACCAGCCCTGGGCGCGGATCCACTGGGCGATCGCCCGGATGTCGACCGTGCCGGAGCTGGTGTTGATGGTGCGCACGAACGAGTACACCTGGTTGGAGCCGTTGGAACCGCGGTGGATCGCCCACGTGTGGCCGCCGACCGAGGTCGTCGTCTGCAGCGTGCCCAGCGGCCCGACCGCGCCGTACTTGTTCATCCAGAGCATGATCTCGTGCGCGTGGTCCGAGCTCCAGATGTCGTACGCGGTGGTGAACGCGACGCCGCTGGTCGGCACCGTGACGTTGAAGCTGCTGGTCGTGGTGCCCAGCGCGCTGACCTTCTTGCCGATGTACTTCGTGGCGTTGGGGTACGACTTGATGCCCCCGGTGTTCGGGTGGTTGGCCCAGACACCCCAGTTGGAGGCCGAGTTGGCCCAGATCGTCTGCGGCCCGTAGCCGGAGCCCCACACGTTGTTGTAGAGCGTGTACCCGTTGCTGGTCCAGGTGCCCCAGCGGTCGGTGGACGACCAGACGGCGGCCTCGGCGGGCGCGGCGACGGTCATCAACGATGCCGCGGCGACCACGACGGCGGTGAGGATGCGGACGGCGATCTTCATGAGGGGTCCTCTCGTCACTGGACGGGGTTCCAGCCGTCGGATCCGGCCAGGTACTTCTGCGCGGTGTAGTTCGCCGCGGTCGAAGCGCTCATCTGCGGCCGGTCGCCGGTGCCGGTGGAGGCACCCGCGCCGGTGTTCGCGTACTCGGTGAAACGGCACGTCTTCCACGAGAACCCGCTCATGTCCTGCCACGCCCCGGCCTGGCGGATGTGCCCGCCGAGGATGGACTCGCGCACGAGCACCTGGCCGATCGCGTCCGCCGCACCGCCGGCGTGCCAGCACCGGCCCAGCGCCACGGTCTGCGCCGCGGACGGCCCCTGCAGCGTCGAGCGGGTGATGAGGATGCCGTACGGGTTCGAGGAGTGGGTCGCGGCCGCGGTGATGTAGCCGTTGTTGCTGCTGCCCCGGTCGAGCGACTTGATCGTCGTCGAGTCGATGACCACCGCGCCGTTGCCGTAGATGAAGTCGACGGCACCCTCGATGTAGCTCTTGTAGACGTACTGCCGGATCTGGGAGCTGCCGGTGCCGCCCCACGACAGGAACGTGTCCTGGTACCCCTTCATCTGCACGTTGCGGTACGTCTGGCGGTCGCCGGCGGCGTACAGCGCGAGCGCCTGGCTGCCCTCGCCGTACGTGTTCTGCATGGTCAGGCCCTTGATGGTGGTGTTCGCCGCGAGGTTGTAGACCGTGGCGCTGCCGGCCGTACCCGCGGTGGACTGGGGTTTGTTGCCGGTGATGACGATGTCGCCGGAGGTGCCGGTCGAGCCCTGGATGGTGATGCCGGACTTGCTCGCCGGGATCTGCACCTGGCCCTGGTAGATGCCGGGCTTGACGGTGATGACCGTGCCGGTGGTCGCGGCGGCGACGGCGGCCTGGATGGTGGTGTAGTTGCCGCTGCCGTCGGCGGCCACGGTGATCGCGGTCGCCGCGAACGCGGGGGCACTCAGCAGCGGAGCGGTCAGGGCGGCTGCTGCTGCCACCAGTCCTGCCCGCCGGACGTGGGATGGGGACATGCGCCGAACCTCCCGTACGTATTTATGAGCTTCGATATTTTTGGCATGTTAACGGTCACTTCCTCCGAGGTGCAAGACGGCGTGCAGAAGCCGGGAATTCGCTATGACTTCAGTCACCCGGACAACCTTCCGGGCTGCTCCGGCCACTAGTGGGGCGTGACCGCGTGCGGCGGTGACAATGCACTTATCAGGAGGAACCCGACGTGGAACGCAGCGCCGCTGGTGCCGGATGCGAGTGATCGATCCGGCCGCCGGTTTCCCGTATCCTGCGGCCCACGTGACGACACGCCCCCACCCCGGATCCGTCCGGAGCGGGGCCCGGGTCGCTCAGGGTGCCCACCGATCCGTACCAGTCAGAAGGGTGTCGATGCGCGACACCGCCTTCCGTGCCTATTTCGACGTTCACCATGCCTCGTTCGCCCGCCTGGCGTACCTCATGACCGGTGACGCGTCGACCGCCGACGACCTCGCCGGGGACGCGTTCGCCGAGATCTGGCGACGCTGGGAGCACGCCTCCCGGGAACGCGACCCCGCCGGGTACGGACGGGCGGTCGTGCTCGGCCTCGCCCGCCGGCGCGTACCCCGGGGATTGCTCCGGCTGCTGCGTCGCGGGCCGGCCGCCGACGTGCCCGGGGCCCTGCTCCGGCTGCCGCACCGGCGCCGGGCCTGCGTGGTCCTGCGGTACGCGTTCGACCTGTCCGAGCGGGAGATCGCCGGGATCCTCGGCACCTCCGTGACGGCGGTGCGCGCCGAGATCACCCGCGGTGCCCGGCAGCTGGGCGACCTGCTCGGCGGCGACCTGACCGCCGTCGACGGCTGGGGGACGGCGCGATGAGGCTCACCGAGGAGACGGTCCGCGCGGCGGTGCGCGCCGAGGCCACCGGGTACCGGCCGGACCGCGACGCGATGCTCGACCGGGTGACCCGGACGGTGCTGCGCGACGAGGTGGCCGGGAAGCGGTCACCCGTACGGCTGCGGATGGCCGGCGCGGCGGTGGCGATGACGGCCCTGCTCGGCGGCGGTGGCATCGCGCAATGGGCGCTGGCCGCGGACGGTGACGGGCAGCCCGTGCCACCACCACCGGTGGTGACCGCATCGCCATCGCCGACGGTCACCGCGCCGGTCGTTCCGGACACCAGCAGCCCGGCCCCGGACACCACGTCGTCGTCGACACCCCGCCCGTCGCGGACCACCTCGCCGTCCTTGTCGCCCCCGGCGGCCACGACCGGTCAGGCAACCCCGGCCGGACCCGCGCCGATCACCGCGGACGGCTCGGTCGACCCCACCAACGGCGATACCCAGGGCAACAGCGTCGTGACGTTCACGACCACCGAACGGCTGACCGCTTTCCAGGTGGAGATCAAGGTGACGCGTACGCCGGAGCTCGCGTCCCGCGGCGGCAGCCGCCAGGTCCCGGGCGCCAGCGTCACCACCTCGGTGTCCGAGGAGCCGGACGCGCTGATCTACCGCTTCGAGATGTCGTCCGGCGACTCGGTCGGTCCCGGCACGTACACGTTCTTCGCCCGGTACACCTACGCCTCCGGCGGACGGGACGCGACCGGGGACGCGTACGCGATCACGGCCGTCACCGAGAGCGGGGCCCGGGTGAACGTACCGGGGGATTTCGAATGAAGGCCGCGGTCAGAGCAGTGAGAGTGCGCTGACCGCGCCCTTGCGTGACGCTTTCTGCGTGAACGTGACCGTCTCGTCCGGGGCGGTCACGGACACCACGACCCAGCCCGCCTCGATGACGAGCGTGGTGACCGACCCGCTCGGGTCGACGCAGCTCGTGGCGTAACCGACGCCGTCCAGCGGGGCGGCCATCTCGGTCGAGCAGCCGCCACTGCGCGCCTTGGCGTCCGTGAGAAACTTCTCCGGGGTGTCGGCCGGCCAGTCCGGCCGGTAGAGCACAACCCGCAACGTCGCGCCCGGGGCCTGGGCCTCGCACCGGCGCTCGCCCGGCTGGGTCTCGTCGCCCACGCCGGCCGGCTTGACCCATGCGATGCCGGTCGCCCGGGCGATGGCCCTGGCCACCTCCGCACAGGTCTTCCCCGGCGGCAGCCCATCCACGGTCCCGTCATCCGAGCCGCTCGCGGTCCCGCCTCCCGCGTCGGTCGCGCTCCCGCCTCCCGCGTCGGTCGCGCTCCCGCCTTGCGCGTCGGTCGCGCTCCCGCCTTCCGCGTCCGAGCTGGCTCCAGCGGCCGCGCTGACTCCGGTTTCCGGGGCGGCTGTCGCCCCCGCGGCGCTCGCCCCCGCGGCGCCGGTGTCCGTGTTCCTGGCGGGGGCCCCGCCACCGCAACCGGCGGCGGCGATCATCGCTCCGGCCAGGACCGCCGCCAGCCGTACGCCCGTTCCCGTCGTGTATGCCGCCTTCGTGTCGATGACGCAAGACGGTACTTCACGCACCTACCTACCGCCGGTAGGTACCGCTACTCATGATGATCGTCCGGCATTCGCGCAGGCTGGACCCCGTGCCCCGCACCGTGCGGGCCGTCACCACCCCCGGAGAGTCCCATGGCGAACCACCCGTCGTCCTCGACCAGGCCCACCCCCGCTTTCGTCGGCGCGTCCTGGGCCGTGCTCGTCCTCGGCTTCGTCTCCTACGCGGTGGGCCTGTGGAACGCCGAGATGACCAAGAGCGAGAAGGGCTTCTACGCCGCCGTGCTGCTGCTGGGCGTGTTCGCGGCGGTGTCGCTGCAGAAGTCGGTCCGGGACAAGGCCGAGGGCCTGCCGGTGTCGGCGCTGTACCTCGGCCTGTCCTGGTCGGTGGTCGCGCTCGGCGCCCTGATGCTGGTGATCGGCCTGATCAACAGCGGCATGGCGGCCAGCGAGAAGGGCTTCTACGGCCTCGCGTTCACCATGACGCTGTTCGCCGCGGTCGCGGTGCAGAAGAACGTCCGCGACACCCTGCAGTACCGGATGCCCGCCCCGGCCCCCGTCCCGGCGATGCCGCCGATGTACTCCCACGAGCAGATCATCGGCTGACGACGCGCACCGCGACGCCGGCCCGGGCGGTGAACGTGCACCGGTCCGCCTCGACCGTGTGCGCGACGTCCATCCGGTAGTGGCCCTCGAACAGCGGGCTGCGCACCGTCACCTCGCCGGTGTGCCCGGCCAGCAGCGTGATCTCCCGGGCCGTCCCGCCGGACCAGGTGATCCCCACGGTCAGGTCGCCGCGGGCGCGCAGCCCGGTGACCCGCCCCCGGGGCCAGGCCGACGGCAGGGCGGGCAGGATGTGCACCTCGCCGGCGTGGCTCTGCAGCAGCATCTCGGTGATCCCGGCGGTGGCCCCGAAATTGCCGTCGATCTGGAACGGTGGATGGGTGTCCCACAGGTTCGCCAGGGTGCTGGTCCGCAACTGTTCGCTGAGCATCAGGTAGGCGTGGTCGCCGTCTTGCAGCCGGGCCCAGAAGTTGATTTTCCAGGCCTTGCTCCACCCGGTACCGCCGTCACCGCGGGCCCGCAGCGACACCTCGGCCGCCCGGGCCAGCTCCGGCGTCGCGGCCGGGGTGATCTGCCGGCCCGGGTGCAGCGCGAACAGGTGCGACACGTGCCGGTGATCGTCGGCCGGGTCGTCCCAGTCGCCCTTCCACTCCTGGAGCTGCCCCCACGAACCGATCCGGGTGCCCGGGTCGAGCCGGGCCAGCGCGGCGGTGACCTCGCGGCCCAGCCCGCGGTCGCCGATCAGGGCCGCGGCCTCGGCCACATTGACGAAGAGGTCCCAGACGATCTGTTGCGACATCGACGCCCCGGCCGAGAAATCGCCGTGCTCGGGCGAATAGCTGGGCGAGACGACCAGGCGCCCGTCCCGCGGATCGACATGCAGCTCGTCGAGCCAGAAACGGGCCACCTCGCGCAGCACCGGCCACGCCCTCGTGCGCAGGAATTCCCGGTCGAGGGTGAAAAGATAATGGTCGTACAGGTGCCGCGCGATCCATGCCGCGGCCTCCGGGAACCAGAACGCGGTCGGCCAGTCGTGCACCCCGGTGAACGCGAACGCATTGGTCTCGTTGTGCACGACCCAGCCACCCGCACCGAACATCTCCCGCGCGGTGACGGCACCCGGGCGCCGCAGCGCGTCCACGAAATCCACCAGCGGCGCGACGGTTTCGCCGAGGTTGGTCGCGTCCGCCGGCCAGTAGTTCATCTGCAGATTGATGTTCACGTGATAATCGGCGGACCACGGCGCCGACGGATAGGGATTCCAGATGCCCTGCAGATTGGCGGGCAGGGGAGTGCCGGAACGCGAGGACGCGATCAGCAGGTACCGCCCGTACTGGAAGAACAGCTCCTCCAGTGCGGCCGGATCACTCGCAGGACCTCGTCGGTCGGCCGATCCGGCAACCGCCGCCCGAGATCCAGCTCGACCCGGCCGAAAAGCGCGCGGTGGTCGCGCACGTGCGCCGCTTTCAGCTTTTCCTGGGTACGGCCGGAAGCGCGCTCGACCGTCTCGGTGACCCGGGCGTGGGGATCGGTGCCCCGATACGCCGGATAACGGTCGGCGTAATCGGTGCCGGCGGCCACCACGATCGTCGCACTGTCGGCACCGCTGACGGTTACTGATCCGTCCGCATTGTCCGTACGAGAGCCGCCCCTGGTGTTGATCTGGGCCTGGGCCTCGTATTTTAGGCCGTTGTCGGCGAGCGCGCCGGCGAGGGTGATCCGGCCCCGTGCCGAGGTGGCATTGCCCAGGCTCGCCGTGAAAGCGACCTGGCCGGGCCGGTCGGCGCTGATCCGCACGACGACGACCCGGTCCGGGTGGCTGACAAAATACTCCCGGGAATGGTGCACCCCGTCCGCGACATAATCGACCCGGGCGATGGCCTGCTCGATATCCAGTTCGCGGCGATAGTGTTCGACATCGGTGGTCACGTCGGTCGTGAGCGTGAGGGTGCCGAGCGGCTGATAGCTGCCGTACCCGTTGCGGGCCTGCCCCAGCGCGGCGGCGACCTCCTCGGGGGCCAGCCGCTCCCGCTCGTCGATCGCCCGCTGCACCCCGGCGATCGCGCCCGGCCGGTGCCAGTTCCCGAAGTTGTATCCGGGCGACCCCGGCCCACCGGTCCACAGCGTCTTCTCGTTGAGCAGGATCCCGTCGTCGGCCACGCCCCCGAGGATCGAGGCGCCGAGAATCCCGTTCCCGATCGGCAGCGCCCGGCTCTCCCAGTCCGTCGCGGGCTCGTCGTACCAGAGAATCAGCTTGCCGGCCGCGGTGCGCTCGCCTCTTCCCGGTGTCGCTGTGGTTTCCGGCCCGGCCAGCGGCACCACCGTGGCCGCCCCCATCCCGGCAAGCACCGTCCGACGATCCACGACATCCCCCAATGATCGACAAGCATCGATAGACTCTGGGACCGTACGGCCGCCACCCACCTCCAAGCAAGCGCTTACCTTGATGGTGATCGCTAAGGTGACGCCGTGAAATCGGTACATGTCCGGCTGGCCGGCGTCCTGGCCGTCGGTCTCATCCTGGCCACCGCCCTGGGCATCCGGCTCCTGGCCGGCGACAACGGTGTCCTCGACAGCTCCGGCCCGCTGGCCCAGTACTCCGGAACCGCCCTCTACGCCTCGATGATCTACGCCGGCGTCTACGTCCTGGCCCCGGCGACCCGCCCCTGGCCGGCCGGAGCGGTAGCCGTGGTCTTCTGCTGGGCGGTCGAATGCTTCCAGCTCACCGGCCTGCCCGCCCGCTGGTCGGCCCACAGCGCCCTCTCCCGCCTGGCTCTGGGCGTCCAGTTCGACGCTGGCGACCTGGCCTGGTACACCGTAGGAGTCCTCCCGCTGGTGGCGCTGCACACCCTGGTGCGGTGGCGAGCCCGCACCCGGGAACCCTCATCCTGAACGACCGGCTGCCGATGGCAGGACATGCGGCCGGCCTCCCGCGCACTGGGCCGAACCGCGGTTCCGCACCCCTCGGTCCAGTGAGCTCCGCCCAGGAGACGCACCATGCCCCACCAGCCGCCCCCCGCACCCCAGCCCTCCTCCTCCTCCTCCTCCTCCTCCTCCTCCTCCTCCGCAGACTGGCCCCTCGCCGAACAGCAGCTCGCCGGCCAGCCCATTGCCGGTCGCCCTGTGGCCGGTCACCCCGTGGCCGGCCGGTCGCAGCCGGCGCTCTTTCGCCAGGCGCCGCCCTTCCCGCTGCCACCGGCGTTCCCCCAGCCGCTCCCGGTCCAGGAAGCCGACGCTTTCCCGGTCGAGCGTGCCGATCTGTTCCCGCAGGCCTCGCCGTTCGATCCGGCTGATTCGTCCGCCCGCCCCGGACCGGTTCGGCAACCTCAGCTCTTCTCCCCGGCCGCACCGTCACCGGACGAGGCCGCCGTCGTCCAACGCGGACCGACGGAAGCGATACAGCCGCCGCTCTTCCCGCAGGCCATGCCGTTCCCGCAGGCCTTGCCTTTCGCCCCGGCCGACTTCGCGTCACAGGCCGGGTCCTTCCCGCGACCAGAGCCATTTCCGCAGGCCCAGTCGTTCTCTCAGGCCGAGTCGTTCTCTCAGGCCGAGTCGTACTCTCAGGCCCAGTCGCACTCTCAGGCCGAGTCGTTTTCGCGGGCCCAGTCGTTTTCGCGGGCCGAGTCGTACTCTCAGGCCGAGTCGTTCTCGCGGGCCGAGTCGTTCCCGTCGGTGGAGCTGTTTCCGCTGTCACCGCAGGTCGATGCGTTTCCGCGGGCCTTCTCCGAACCCCTCGCGCAGGATTTCGGGGGGTGGAATTCGGTGCGGTTGCCCGGGCCGGAGTCGACGGAGCTGGACGAGTCCGGAGGTGCCGGGGGCGGGGAGTGGCCGGGGGCCGGGGTGCAGGGGGCCGGGGTGCAGGGGGCCGGGGTGCAGGGGGCCGGGGTGCAGGGGGCCGGGCCGGTGGTGGAGCCGGTCGGCCTGGGTCTGTCCCGGGCGTCATCCGGGCCGGCGTCGGCCGGTTCCTGGGTGCTGCTGATCGCCGGGGGTGCCGGGATCCTCGGGTCCTTTCTGCCGTGGGCGACGTTCAGTACGCAGGATGGGCGGGAAAGTGTGTCCGGGATCGTTCCCGGTCCGTTCGGATGGGTGAGTGCCGGTCTCGGACTGGTTCTGGTTCTCTGCTCGGTGCTGGGATTATGGGGCCGGCCGCGGGCTGCCGGCGTGGTCTCGGCCGGTGGTTCGGTGGGGTTGATCGGACTCGCGGCCTGGAAGATCACCGCGCTGGTGAGGTCGGGATCGGACCTGGCGGAAACGGGTGCCGGCGCTATCCGGCTCGGGGTCGGCGCGGGGCTCTGGATGATCGCCGCCGCCGGTCTTGCCGCAGCGGTCGCCGCAGTCGCCACGCTGACTCGCGCCCGGTGGCGCTGACCCGTGCTTGGTGGCGCTGACCCGTGCTTGGTGGCGCTGACTCGCGCCCGGTGGCGCTGACTCGCGCCCGGTGGCAGTGGTCGGAATCAGCGCGGCGGCGGGCCGGAATCAGCGCGGCGGTGGCCGGGACTAGCGCGGCGGCGGGCCGGGATAGGCGGCGGGGCTGGGATCGGGGGCGGGGCTGGGATCAGTGGGGAGGTGGTCGGTGGGGAGGGTTCGGTCGCCGGGGGTGGTGGGGAAGTGGGGGATGGGGCCCGGTAGCGCGGTCACCAGGTGTGTTGCGCCGGCGTCGGCGGCTTCTAGCTGGGCGCGTACCACCAGGTGGGCGGCCAGCTCGGCGGGGGCTCCCGGGACCGTGCCCAGGGCGGTGAGGCGGGCGGTGTGCGGGTGGTCCGGTTCCCGGGTGACCACGGCGTGGCCGAGGGTCCGGGCGTCGGTGGTGTGCTCGACGGCTCGGAGCCATGCCAGGAGGTGGCCGTTCCACGATGCCCGCCGGCCGGCTGCGATGTCCAGGCCTTGCAGGGTGAGCCGGATGCCGGCGCCGAGGCCGGGTGGGAGGTCGGTGACGGAGAACCCGGACGGTTCGGCGGGTGGCGGGTGGTTCAGTTCCACGTAGCCGTCCCGCGGGGTCCGCAACCCCCAGCGTACGAGCCCGTTGGACAGTTCCTCGGACAGGAAGCCGCCCCATTCTGCGACCCATTCCTCGGCGGAGTCCATGGGGAGGCCGGTCCAGGGGCCCTCCGGTGTGTCGTCGGGCCACGGCGACCGTACGGCGAAACGGGTCGGGTTCTGTCGCCAGTTGAAGATCACCGGGAGGTGGTCGTCGTCGGCCTCGATCGCGACCACCTGGCCGTTCTCGATGCGGAGCCGGGTGCGGGCGAGGTCGGCCAGTGTCGATGCCGGCCATGGTGAGGGCACCCGCCGAGTGTGGCAGGTGGTGGAATCCTCGGGTGACATTGCTGCGGATGCTGACCCTGAACGCGCTCATGAAGGATGACGTCCGGGCCCGGTTGCGCCTGCTCGGACCGATCCTGGAGGCCGCCGATCATGACGTGGTGTGTCTGCAGGAGGTCATGTATCGCGCGAACGCCGGGCTGATCGGCAGTCTGGCTCGCTCGCACGGATATCGCGCCCACACCGGCGCGGTCGTGCTGGCCGGTGGCCTCGTGACGTTGTCGCGGCTGCCGGTCAGCGGGGTGCGGTTCGAACGGTATCCGGTCGGCGGGCCGGTGCGGCCGGAGCTGATCATGCGCAAGGGGGCTCAGGTGCTGGTCGTCGGGACGGCCGGCGGGCCGGTGGCGGTGGTCAACACGCATCTGTCGGCGAACCGGGACGACGACTGGTCGGCGGGCAACCGGTACACCCGGGTCCAGCGGGCCGAACTGCGCCATCTCGCCGGCATCGTGACGGCGATCGATCCGGCGCTCCCGGTCGTGGTGGCCGGGGACCTCAACGTGCCGCGGTCGTCGCCGGTCCTGGCCGAGTTCCTGGCCGCGGCCGGGTTGCTCGACACCCGGGCCGGTGACCCCGAGCCGACCTACCGGCCGACGGAGCAATGGCCGTCGCCGCCGGCTTTCGATCACGTTCTGGTACGCCCGGGACTTGCCGCGCGTACCCGGCTGGTGTTGCGGGACGCGGTGATCCGGCCCGGCGGCGAGCCGGTGTTCCTGTCCGACCACTACGGCATCGAAGCGCGCCTGGACGTCAGTCGAAAGTGACGAGGTGGCGCTAGCGGGCGTGGGTCAGGTGCAGGCGCATGGCCGACTCGGCGCGGTCCGGGTCGTGGTCGTGGATCGCGGCGGCGAGGTCCTGGTGCTCGTCGTTGGTCACGGCGGTCTGCGCGTACGGGAAATAGCGCCGATGAAGGTGCAGCTGCGCGTGCAACCGGGTGATGCTGTCGTGCAGCAGCAGCGGGCTGGCTGACGCCGCCGCGACCAGGTCGTGCAGCTGGGCGTCCAGGGCGGTGAACGCGGCGTGCCAGGTGGGGTCGTCGCCGCCCTCGATCGTGCGCGCGGCGACGTGCACCAGCTGGTCGCGTTGTTCGTCGGTGGCCCGGGCGGCGGCCCAGCGGGCGGCGGCGCACTCCAGCAGCAGGCGCATGTCGAACATGTCGTTGAACTCGGCCCGGGTGAGCAGTGGGCTGACCGGGTAACCGGCGAGGGGGCGTTTGCGGACCAGCCCCTCGGACTTCATGCGGGCCAGTGCCTCGCGGACGGGTGTGGGGGAGACCGCCAGCTCACGGGCCACGGAGTCGATGTTGACCCGGTCGCCCGACGGGGCGAGCGTGTGCTCGAGCGCGCGGCGGCCCGGGTGGCGGCCGAGTTCGGCGGCATCGACATCCTCGTCAACAACGCCGGGATCAGCGCGGTCGGCACGGTCGAGGCCAACGACGACGCCGAATGGCAGCGCGTCCTCGACGTCAACGTGATCGGTGTCGCCCGGACCACCGCGGCGGTGCTGCCCTACCTGCGGCGCAGCGACCACGCGGCGATCGTCACCATCTCCTCGATCGCGGCCACCGCGGGGCTGGTGCAGCGCGCGCTGTACTCCGCCTCCAAGGGAGCGGTCCACGCCCTGACCCTCGCCATGGCCGCGGACCTGGTCGGCGACGGCATCCGGGTCAACTGCGTGGCACCGGGCACGGTCGACACACCGTGGGTGGCCCGGCTGCTCGCCCGTACCGGCGATCCCGAGGGTGAGAAGACCCGGCTCGCCGCCCGCCGGCCGACCGGCCGCCTGGTCACCGCGCGGGAGGTGGCGACGGCCGTCGCGTACCTGGCCTGTCCGGACAGCTCCGCGACCACCGGCATGTCCCTCGCCGTGGACGGCGGCATGTCCGGCCTGCGCCTGCCCCCGCGCTGCGCCTGCCCCCGCGCTGCGCCTGCCCCCGCGCTGAGCCTCCCCCCGCGCTGAGCCTGCCCGTTTCGTTTTCCGGCGGTGAGTCAGTCGCGGTTCCAGGGTGACGCCGCCTGCCAGGCCCGGATCTCATCGATGAACCGCCAGATCAGGCCGCCCAGCACGGCGGCGACGAGCAGGCCCCCGAGCACCCACGGCCAGGCCCGGGGCCCGATCGGGAACGGCGGACTGCCGTCGCGGGTGATCCCGGACGCGATCGCCAGATCGGCGACGTCGAGGCCGGTGATCTCGTCCGGGACCTCGAACGCCTCGGACGCCGTCGGCGCCCCGGGGGCCAGCAGCAGAGCCCGGGGCGGGGCGCTCGCCTGCGGGTTCTCGTAGGTGGGGTAGCCGTAGACGAACACCAGCGCGGTGCCGTTCGGGCGCCACCCGAGGATCCCGCCGCCGGTCACCGTGCCGGTGACAGCGGGCAGCACCGGGCCGGTCACCTCCTGACCGGTGGTGGCGTCGAACCAGCGCAGGGACCAGGCCGTGGAGTCCGTCGGGACCGTCGCGAACGCGCTCCCGTCCGGCAGCCAGGCGCCCTTGCCGGCCAGCGCCGAGGTGCCGGGCCGGGTGAACGACACCAGCTGGGTGCCCGCTTCGTCGACGACCTGGACCCGGCCGGACCGTACGAATGCCAGCCGCCGCCCGTCGGGTGACCAGGCCGCCGAGATCGACCGGTCCGGGACGCCGAGGTCGACCGAGGTGCCCGGTCCGACCGAAATGCCATGGTCCAGGTCGGCGATGGCCAGCCGGTCACCCGCGGTCAGCAGCTTCCGGCCGTCCGGTGACCAGGCGATCGGCGTACCCGGTGACGGCGTGGAGTCCCCGGTGCGCAGATCGACCAGGCTTTCCGAGGTCGCGACGACGGTGCCGTCCGGCGACAGCAGCGCCGGCCCGTCGGTGGTGTCGGCCCGCAGCGTGCGGTACTCGTCGGAGGACGAGCCCACCAGCGCGTACCGGTCGGTGTCGCCCAGGCCGCCGGCAAAACGCATGCCACCACCGGTGAACAGCATCGACGCGGCGCCCAGGAACGGTTTCGCGGTGGCGTCGGCGGACCCGAACGCGGGCACCCCGACCCGGTCCGGCAACGACCAGGTCACCCCGTCGGCCGGGACGACCGGCTGCGCGCTCGGGTGCGGCAGGAACGGCACGGCCAGCGCGAAGGCCGCGACCACGGCCGCCCAGGACACCGCCGTACGGCGACGGGTGCGCCGTGCGGTGGCGAGGCTACGTTCGTACACGTCGTAGGTCTTGGCCGCGCCGGCCTCGCGTCGCAGCTGTTCGCGCAGTCCAGCGGTCATCGCGCGGTCCTTTCCCCGTCGTCGAGCAGATCCGGTGCGATGTCGCGCAGCCGGCGCAGAGCGTCATGGGCGTGCCGTTTCACGGTGCCGATGCGGCAGCCGAGCACGTCCGCCGCCTGCGCCTCGGTCAGGTCGTCGTAGAACCGCAGCACGATCACCGCCCGCTGTTTCGCGGTCAGCTGTCCCAGCGCCTGGGCTATACTCAGCCGCAGCGCCGTCGCGTCCGAGGGGTCGGCCTGCGGGGCCTGCCGCGGCGCCGCGAACAACTGCTCCCGTACGCGTTTCCGTCGCCACCAACTGATGTGCTGGTGATACATGGCCTGCCGCAGGTACCCCTCGGGATTGGTGTCCCGGACCCGCCGCCAATGCCGGTATGTGCTCGCCAGTGCGCTCTGCAACAGGTCCTCAGCGAGCTGATGGTCTCCGGTCAGCATGTACGCGTGGCGGGACAGCGCTGGGGTACGTTCCCGGACAAACTCTCGGAAATCGTCATGATCAGCCATCCGCCACCTCCCTCGACGCTTAAGGACGCCGGGGTTGCCGAGAATGGTTGAGGCCGGGCCGCACAAATTTTACGGCGCGCGGCAACAGCGGTGTGTCCAGGAGCAGGACCCCGGCCGCCCCGATCACGAAACGTGCCCCGCTGACCGCGGCCGGCACCCCCGGGAAGCCTCGAAACGTTCGATGGCGAGCAACGCGTCGAAGGCGCCCCCGCACGCGATGATGCCCAGCTCGACCACGATCACCAAACCCACCCCGACGACCACCGGCCCGCCTGGCCACCACCGGCTCGCCTGGCCACCACCGGCTCGCCTGGCCACCACCGGCTCGCCTGGCCACCACCGGCTCGCCTGGCGAACCGAGCAGACCACCCCGAACGCAAGGCCGTACCGTCAAGCCAAGTTCCCCCGACGCCAGCACGGCGAGCAGAGGCACCGTAGCCATGGAACCGCAACGGTGTTCCAGAACAACGGCCGCGGTACCCGGCCCACCCCGCCGACCCGGTCGACCCGGCCCCGTCGGGGAGCGGCCGCCTCGGCATGGTCAATCCGCCCGACCGCCACCGCCGATAAATGGAACCCCGCGGCGTTGGCGACAGCGGTGACCACCGGACCGAGCCCCGTCATGGCCGCACCACCCGACGTCGTCCCGATCATGGTGGTCGACTCGGTGCGCACGTTTCCCTCCAGCAGCCGGTCAACCGAAAGCCCGACTCGCCGACCGGAACGTGGTCCCGGCCGCCGAGCTGACCCACCGAGACGTACGCGACAGGAATCTCATCAGTGCGAGAAGGCGCACAACATCGGTGACGACTATGACCGCTTCTCGGCCCGGCCGCCCACCCCAAGGCTCCAGCGGAAGCGCGACCAGCGCCCCACCGGCACCCCAGCCGAGGCCAGGACTGACATGGCCGCCGGTCCACTGCCGAGCACCCGGATCGCGATCAACGGAAATGCCCGGATCCCAGCCACGTCCCCACCGTCGAGGCCGCGAACGCCACCCACGACCATCGAAACCTCCGCCCCGCACCGCGCTACCTCCGCGAAGCGACGGAAGGACAGCACCGCCGCTCGCCCCGGCACCAACGACCGCCCACCCGGCTGAGACTGGGCGTTGTGGCTGCGGGACGGACAAGAACTGGTGGTGGTTCGCCGGGCGATCACTCTCCCGGCACCCAGCAACGGATGGCGACCCCTCACTCACAGCGACGCCGTTCAGTCGTGGGCCGGTAAAGCGAACGGTGTAGCTCCTGATCAAGGAGCGATGCCCTGACAATGACAATGGCAGCCGTGGATGCTCCAGCGGGGTGGGCGCTCAACTGGCCGCCCGGTTGGTCGAGCAGGCCGGTGCCGCGGGCCTACGTCTGGCCGCGATGTCGATCTGCTGCAACACCTGACCACATGCGTGATCGAGCATGCCCCGGGCGGCGGGATCACCGGTCACCTCGTCCATGACAAGGGCGACCCAGCCGGCAGCAACGGTGACAATTTCCGAAACGGCGCCCGGGGCAAGACGGTGCTGACCTTCGAGGGCCGCCTCACGGAGACCCGCTTATGGACCTCAACACCCACAGCTACACCGCTCGTTTGACAGTCCCGTGCGCGGTGCGCGGTGCGGGGTGCGGCGGTGCGGGGTGCGGCGGTGCGCGGTGCGGGGTGCGGGGTGCCGGGGTGCGGCGGTTCGGGGGGTGCGGCGGTGCGGGGTGCGGGGGTGCCGGGGTGCCGGGGTGCGGCGGTTCGGGGGTTCGGCGGTGCGGGGGTTCGGGGTGCGGGGGCACAGGGGCGCGAGCGCAGCGTGCGGAGGTGTGAGCTGCGTGGCGTGGCTGTCTCTTGTCGGGAGCGCGGGCATCGCGCGTGGTCGCGGCGCACGGTGTTGTGGCACGCGATGACGTCTGGGATTGCGTGCTTTCGTTTACGCCCAATTCGTGCGGGTGGTCAGATGCGCAGGTGGTAGAGGTTGCGGCGGGGTTGCTGGGTCGGGTCGATCGTGTACGGGGGAACGAATTCGGGAAAGCTGTCGGGGCTGAGTCGGATGGTCCAGTCGGCGGTGGGGTGGTGGATGAGTCGGTGGTGGTGCCTGCAGAGCAGGACCATGTTGTCCAGACTCGTGCTGCCTCCGTCGATCCAGTGCTTGATGTGATGCGCGTCCGTCCACCGTGGCGGCCGATCACAGCCGGGGAAAGCACAACCACGATCACGCAGGTGCAGGGCGCGGCGCACAGCTGTGCCGGCTGTTCGGCTGCGTCGGCCCATGTCGAGGATCTGCCCAGCACTGCCGAGGATGGTGGGCAGGATCCGGGCATCGCAGGCCAGCCTGCGGGCAGTCGCGGCGGACACGCGCTCACCGGTGTCAGTGGTAGCCGTGCCCAAGGCGCACGTGAGCGGGTGGTAGGCGACGGTGATGGCGAGTTGTGGGGGTTCGCCGCCGTCGTCGGGTAGCTCGGTGGTGCGTAGGGCGAGGGCGCAGACACTGATCAGGGCGTCGGCGCGGCGTTGGGCGGGGGTGCGGGTGTCATCGTGGACGGGTTTGCACAACGGGTGCAGGGCGGCGTTGATGGTGGCGGCTTCTTCGGCACCGAGCAGGCCGGAGACCCGGACAAGGCCCTGCACCGGCAGGGAGAGGGTCAGACCGCGGCGGCGGTGGTTGCGGGCTTCCTGCCGGATCAGGGCGGCTTCGTCGGTTTGGTCGGCGAGGTGGGGGGCGGCGTGGGCGAGGATACGTTCCCCGATACGGCGTAGCTGGTAGGCGGGGAACTGCCCGGCATGCGTGAGCATGATGGTCTCGGCGTCCTGCACGACCTTCGGAACATTCACGGCACCGGGGATGGCGGCGAGGTCGTCGGGGATGGCCTGCACGGTGGTGGTGATCACCGCGGCTTGGCGCATGTTGAGGTGGCCGTCCAGGACGGCCTGCTCGATCACCGGGGTCGCTTGGGTGGCGAGTTCACGCGCTTGGTGCGGGTCCAGCAGCAGGATGTGTCGTAGCCATCCACTGAGGGAACGAGCGCCCTGCGTCTGGGGCAGCTTACGGATGTCGGCCTCGTGGGCCAGGCGGGTCTGTAGGACGATCGCGACCTGCTCCAGGTGATGCGCCGCGCGGAGCAGGCCGACGATCTCGTGGTCCAGCGGTGAGCACAGCGGGGCCGCGGCGAGTTCCGCCGCTTGTTTGACCAGCTGTTGCACGTCGACCATCACGGGAACAACTTAGAACAGGTGTACGAGAGCCTGGAAATTGATCAAGGGCTGCAGAGATCCATGTTCACCATCTGAAACCGGATGCGGTGCCGGCCGTGACCGTGCTGGGGTTCCCCGGGGCCGAGTGGGGCGTCAGTGGACGGGGGTCTTGCTGCGGCCGGCTGCGGGGGCCAGGACCGCGGCTGCCGCGAGCAGGATGAGGACGACGACCATGGCTCCGCGCAGGCCGTAGTGTTCGCCCAGGAAGCCCAGTGCGGGCGGGCCGACCAGGAACGCGACGTAACCTACCGTCGCGACCAGCGACACCCGGGCCGCCGCGTTGTCGCCGGATTCACCTGCTGCGGAGAGGGCCACCGGGAAACCCAGGGCAGCTCCGAGGCCCCACAACAATACTGCCGCGCCCGCGACGATCTGGTTGTCGATGGCGATGACTGCGGCCAGGCCGATGCCGCCGATGATGGCGCCGCCGCGCAGGACCGTTCCTCGGCTCCAGCGGGCCAGGAACCAGCCGCCGGCGAAGCGTCCGATCGTCATCGCCGCGGCGAACACCGCGTAGACCGCCGAGCCCAGGGCCGGGTCGAGGTCGTGGCCGTCGACCATGAGCAGCGGCAGCCAGTCGTTGGCCGCGCCCTCGGCCAGGGCCATGGCCAGGACCAGGACGCCGATCAGGAGCAGGCGGGTGTCGCGCCAGACCTGGGTGCCGGCCGACGTGCTTTTTTCCGTACGGGCGGAGCGCCCGACCCCGGACGGCAGGAACCGCATCGCCGTGCCCGAGGCGACCAGCGAGATCGCGCCGACGATGAGCAGGTGCCAGGTCACGTTGAAGTCGATGACCGTCAGGGCCATGCCCGCGAGGGCTCCCGCGACGGTGCCGAGGCTGAAGAAGCCGTGCAGCGTGGGCAGCACCGGGCGGCTGATGAGGCGTTCGACGTCGGCGCCCTCGATGTTCATGGCGACCTCGCCACCGCCCATGCCGGCCCCGAACAGTGCCAGACCGGCCGCCACCACCAGGCTCTGGGACAGAGCGGCGCCGATGCCGATCGCCGGCATGCTCGCCACGATGCAGGTGGTTCCGGCCATGACCACCGGTTTGGTGCCGAACCGGGCTACGAGCGCACCCGAGCAGAGGATGCCGGCCATGGATCCGGCGCTGAGCCCGAACAGCACCAGGCCCATCTCGGCGGTCGACGCGCCCAGCATGTCCCGGATGGCGGGGGTTCGGGTCACCCAGGACGATATGCCCAGGCCGGGGACGAAGAACAGCACGAACAGCGCCGTACGGCGGTGTCTGGTTTCAAGATCCATGGTGGGACCAACGTACCTGCCATGGATCGTGCGGGTTTGCCGCTATCGACCGGGACGTTTGAACACGAATACGCCGATCGCGATGAGAACGGCGCCCAGGATGCCGCCGAAGAGGTCGGCCCGGAAGATGCCGGCGACGAGCATCAGCACGCCCAGGATGATCGCCAGACCGGCCAGGAGCTCGACGACGTACATGAGGACCGACTTAGCTTTGACATCCACCATGGACGGTGGCATACCCGGTGCGCCGAAGCCGCAAACGACGTGCGCCGACAGCCATCGAAACGTCGGCGGTTATCATTTCTCCCGTTTGCCGTGCCGGGACCCGGCCCGGGACCTGGGGAAGAAGGCTTCGCACGGTGGCTCAGCTGCACTATCGGCACGCGGCGATGAACAGTGGCAAGAGCACCATGGTGCTGCAATACCGGCACACGTACGCGTCGTGCGGTCGTAACGGTCTGTTGATGACCCGGCTCGACCGGGCCGGCACCGGGATCGTGTCGTCGCGGATCGGGCTGGCCGCCGACGCGCTGGAGATCGGGGCGTCGACCGACCTGATCGACCTGGTGCTGTCGCAGCCCGGCCCGCGGGTGGACCACGTCATCCTCGACGAGGCTCAGTTCCTCGCGCCGGAGCAGGTCGACCAGCTCGCCGCGCTCGTCGACGACCACGACATCGACGTGTTCACGTTCGGCCTGCTGTCGGACTTCCGGGGGCTGCAGTTCCCCGGTTCGGCGCGGCTGGTCGTGCTCGCCGACATCGTCGAGGCGCTCCAGGTGTACCCGATGTGCTGGTGCGGTCAGCCGGCCCGGATGAACGCCCGGGTCGCCGGCGGCTCCATGGTGCGCGACGGGGACACGGTCGTGCTCGGTGACACCGGTGCCGACGTCGGTTACGTGGTGCTCTGCCGGCGGCATCACCGGGCCGGTCAGCCGTACTCCCCGGTTCTTGAGGCCGCCGCCTAGAGTGGGCTGATGTTCGTGAAGCGAGTGGGCCTCGTGCTGGCCGGTGCGCTGGCCCTGACCGGTGTCTCCGCCTGCGGGAAAGAGGCGGAGCCGGCGACCGTCGCGGTGCCGCCCGCGATCGCCGCGACCGGCAGTGCCCCGATCACCGGCAGTGCCCCGGTCACCAGCGATGCCCCGATCGCCAGCGATGCCGCCGGGCACGCGGTCCAGGTGGACGGCCGCACCATCGGCGGGGTCGCTCCCGGGCTCGACCTGCCGCCGGGCAGCAAGGTGTCCGACGCGTTCGCCGCCGGTGCGGGGGCGACGGTCATCCTCACCGAGCCGGAGCCGAAGGCGGTGCTCAGCTACTACCGCGAGAGCGGTCCGTCGGCGGACTACCGGGCGGTCACCGACACGAGCGGGCTCCTGCTGCTCGAGGGCGAGACCTGGTCGGTGACCGTTGTCGCCCAGTCCGGCGACTCGACCCTCACGTTCCAGCCGCTGGCCGCCGCGAGCAGCGAATCCCCGGCGGCGGTCGCCGGGCCGGAGGCGCTCACGCCGGTCGAGGTCGGTGTCCGGTATGTGCCGGCGAACTTCCGGTTCCCCCCGAACGCCGAGGTGAGCGACCGTGACGACAAGCCCACCGGAGCGTCGTTCGTGCTGACCGCGCCGGATTCGCGGACCACGGTCGCGTTCTACCGCAAGTGGCTCCCGATCGGGTTCTTCACCGTCGTCGGTGACCGTGACGAGGGCGGCGCCACGACGATCGCGTTCACCGACGACAGCGGCTGGGCGGGCACGATCTTCGCGACCAGGAACCGGGTCGCGGTGACCTTCAAGCACTCCTGACCGTGCCGGCGAGGTTGGCCACCAGCAGGTGGGCCGTCGCCTCGAGGTGGGTGCGCATGGCGGCCTCGGCGGCGGGGCCGTCGTGGGCCAGGACAGCCGTGACGATCGGTTCGTGCTCGGCGTGGATCTCGGCCAGTGTGCGGCCGCTGGCCGTGGTGGGCGGGCCGAGCAGCGCGGTGGTGCCGCGCAGCCGTTCGATGATGACCGCGGTGCGGGGCCGGCCCGAGGCGCGCAGCAACAGGTCGTGCAGGGACCGGTCGGCGGCCCAGAACGACGCCTCGTCCCCGCGGGCGGCCGCCGCGGCCATGGTGCCCAGCGCCGAGGAGATGGTGGCGTGCTGCTCGGGGGTGCCCAGCTCGGCGGCCCGGCGGGCGGCGGGTGCCTCGAGCGCGAGCCGGATGCCGATGATCTCCTCGATGTCGTCCGCGCGCGGGGGCAGGACCCGGAAACCGCGGTTGCGCAGGATCTCGACGAGCCCCGCCTCGGCCAGGCGCAGCAGGCCCTCGCGGACCGGGCTGCGGGAGACGCCGAGCAGGTCGGCCAGCTGATACACCGAGTACGTGGTGCCGGGCGCCAGCTCGCCGGCCGCGACCCCGGTGCGGACCGCCTCGACGACGGCGTCGGCGAGGGAATCCGCCTCCTGCGGCAGCACAAGCTCAGGCATGCGTAACATGTTACCCATGACCGAGCAGCTCAGCACCGAGCAGGCCAGCAGCCAGCAGGGCAGCACCGTGGTGTCCGCCCTGGAGAAGGCCGGGCTCGAGGTGCGCTCCGATGCCGGCACCCGCGGCATGTACGCCTCCGACGCCTCGCTGTACCGGATCCCGCCGCTGGCCGTGGTGCGCCCGCGGCACGTCGACGAGGTGGCCGCGGCCCTCGCCGTCGCGCGCGAGACCGGGGTGCCGATCACGTCCCGGGGCGCCGGCACGTCGGTGGCTGGCAACGCCGTCGGGCGGGGCATCGTGCTGGACTTCTCCCGCCACCTCAACCGGGTGCTCGAGATCGACCCCGGGGCGCGCACCGCGGTGGTCGAGCCCGGCACCGTGCACGCGGTCCTGCAGAAGGCCGCCCTGCCGCACGGCGTCCGCTTCGGGCCGGACCCGTCCACCCACCCGCGCTGCACGATCGGCGGGATGATCGGCAACAACGCCTGCGGCTCGCGCTCCCTGGCGTACGGCCGGACCTCCGACAACGTGGCCGGCCTGGAGCTGCTGACCGCGGCCGGGGAGACGCTCACCACCGGCCCGGACGGCGTGACCGGGGGCGACGGAGTGCTCGACGAGCTGCGTACCGTCATCGGGGGTCATCTCGCGACGGCCCGGACCGAGTTCGATCGCTTCGGCCGGCAGGTGTCCGGCTATGCCGTGCAGCATCTGCTGCCGGAGCGCTTCGACCTGACCCGGGCGCTGGTCGGCTCGGAGGGCACGCTCGCGGTCATCACCCGGGCGAGGGTGAAGCTGGTCGTCGACTCCCCGGTGCGGGTGGTCGTGGTGCTCGGCTTCCCGGACATCGTCGCGGCCGGCGAGGCGGCCCCGGCCGTGGTCGCGCACGGCCCGACGTCCTGTGAGGGGCTCGACTCCCGGCTGCTCGACGTGCTACGCGCGCGGCGGGGCCCGGACGCCGTACCCCCGCTGCCGCGTGGGGGTGCCTGGCTCTTCGTCGAGCTCGCGGGCGACGACAAGGGTGAGGTCACCGAGCGGGCGCGGCGGCTCGCCGCCGACGGTATCGCCCTGGACGCGCTGGTCGTCACCGATCCCGGCATCCAGGCCCGGCTCTGGCGGATCCGCGAGGACGGCGCGGGGCTGGCCGGCCGGGCGCCGTCGGACAAGCCCGCGTGGCCGGGCTGGGAGGACGCCGCGGTCCCGCCCGAGAAGCTCGGCGCCTACCTGGCCCGCTTCGACGAGCTCGTCGCCTCGTACGACATGACCTCCGCGCCGTTCGGGCACTTCGGTGACGGTTGCATGCACGTACGTCTCGATCTGCCCTTGGACCAGCCCGGCGGCACGAAGATCATGCGGGATTTCCTCACCGACGCGGCCCGTCTCGTCGGTGAGTTCGGCGGGTCGCTGTCAGGGGAGCACGGCGACGGCCGGGCCCGTTCGGAGCTGCTGCCGCACATGTACTCCCCGGACGCGATCGCGCTGTTCGGCGGGATCAAGCGCGCGTTCGACCCGGGCAACCTGCTCAACCCGGGCGTGCTGGTCGACCCGGACCCGATCGATGCCGACGTGCGCCCGGCCGGCCGGTTCCCGATCAAGCACCTGGCCATGGCCTACCCGCACGACGGCGGCGACCTCGGCCAGGCCGTGCACCGCTGCACCGGGGTCGGCAAGTGCCGCGCCGACAACTCCGCCGCCGGTGGCGTGATGTGCCCGTCGTACCTGGCCACCCGCGAGGAGAAGGACTCCACCCGCGGTCGGGCCCGGGTGCTGCAGGAGGTCGTCCGCGGCGAGCTCGCGTTCTCGGACCCGTCGGTGCACGACGCCATGGACCTGTGCCTGTCCTGCAAGGGCTGCGCCTCCGACTGCCCGACCGGCATCGACATGGCCACGTACAAGTCCGAGGTGCTGCACCAGAGCTACCAGGGCAAACTGCGCCCGCGCTCGCATTACACGCTGGGCAAACTGCCGCTGTGGGCGCGCCTGGCCGGCTGGACCCCGCGGCTGGCGAACCTCGCCACCCGGCTGCCCGGCATCCAGGGACTGGCGTTGTGGCTGGCCGGCGTCGACAAGCGCCGCTCGGTCCCGGCGTTCGCCCGGCGCCCGTTCCATCGCGGCTTCGTGCCAGAGACGGTCACGACCCGCACACCCGTGGTGCTCTTCGCCGATTCCTTCTCCGACGCGTTCTCACCCGAGGTCGCCGACGCCACCGTACGGGTCCTGCGCGCGGCCGGCTACGAACCGCGCCTGCCGTCCGGGTCGGTCTGCTGCGGCCTGACCTGGATCACCACCGGACAGCTCGACAGTGCCAAGAAGATCCTTTCCCGTACGGTCGCAGCGCTCGCCGCCGACGCCCGGGCCGGGATCCCGATCGTCGGTATCGAACCGTCCTGCACCGCGGTGCTGCGCTCGGACGTCCAGGAGCTGCTCCCCGGTGACGCGGACGCGGTGGCGGTCTCCGGTGCGGTGCACACCCTCGCCGAACTGCTCGCGAAGACCCCCGGCTGGACCCCGCCCGACCTGTCCGGCGTCGAGGTCGTCGCCCAGCCGCACTGCCACCATCACGCGGTCCTCGGCTGGCAGGCCGATGCCGACCTGCTGGCCTCGACCGGCGCCCAGGTGAAGCGGCTGGCCGGCTGCTGCGGCCTGGCCGGCAACTTCGGTGTCGAGCTGGGCCACTACGAGGTCTCGGTGGCGGTCGCCGGACAGAACCTGCTGCCCGCCCTCGACGCCGCGCCGGACGCGCTGGTGCTGGCCGACGGCTTCTCCTGCCGCACCCAGGTCGCCGACCTGCGCGACCGCCCCGCCGTCCACCTGGCCCAGCTCCTCGACCGCTGAACGCCGCGCGGTCTGCCCTTCCGGATGCCCTTGCGGCCCTTGCCCGCGCGGCCCGGCCGAGTGATCGTAGAAGCGTTTTCTGTTCATGACGGGGAGGGAGTCGGGCATTGCGGTCGCACAGCCAGGACAGCCGGCAGACCGGAGCTCCCGGGAGGGGCGGTTCGGGCACGACGCCCGCCCGTGGCCGGCCGCTCGGCATGCTGGAGCTGCAACGGCTCGTCGGCAACGCCGCCGTCACCTCCCAGGTCGCCCAGCGCAGCCCACTCGGCGAGGCCGTCATGCGCGCGCCCTCTGAGTCCGCGCAGACGCTCCTGCACGGTGCTGGCGCCTCGGCCCAGCAGGGCCCGGTCGTGCAGCGCGCCACCAGCTCCGCCAAGATCGGTTTCGAGTTCCAGCAGTTGAACAGCGACGTCAGGGTCACCAGTCCGGCGCCGGCCCGATCGCAGAGCGGATCGGACGACGGCTTCACGTTCGGTAACGACTCCGAGTCCTCCAGCTCCTCGTCCAGCTCGGACGGTGAGTATTACGACCTGCGCGGACGGTTTCCGCACTACGGCCCCAACGGCTGGTGGGTCGTGCAGGACGGCCGCAACCTGGAGTTCGTGACGTCGCCTATCGCCACCGGGGGCGACGTGGCGGCCATCATGGGTGAGATCAGGAGTGCCGCGAATTTCTTCCGTGCGAAGTTCGCGGAGGACCGGGAAGGATCGGACAGCGAGGAGTTCACCGAGTTCCGCATCGGCACGGACCGCCTCGTTGTCCTCCGACCGGACGACCGGGGGCAGCCACAGGTCAACCCGGACATCCCACTCGACGCGCTGACCACGCTCTATCAGCAGTCGGCGGGGGACTTCGACACCTACCACAGCGCCGACAACGCCACGACCGGCGGCTTCTGGGAGCAGGACGCGACCCGGCAGGAACTCGCGACGGGCGCCGCGGTCGCCGGGCGGGTCGGCACCCTCGCGGAAACCGAGCTGCGGAAGGCCTTCAAGATGCCCGAGACCGCGACCGCCGCACAGGTCGCCGACGTCCGGGGACTGCTGCAGGCGATCGCGGCGGGCATCGTGCACAAGGTCGCGCACCCGACCGGGCTGCCCAAGGACATGCCCATCCTGCTCAAGACAAGCTTCCCCCGGCTTATGAGGAGCCTGCTGGAGGCGGAAGCGATCGCGGCCGGCATCAAGCTGGACGACGTGGTCGACCTGGTCGCAGAGGTCTGGCCCGATCTCCTCGACGACGAGCGGGGCCGGGCCAAAGCCAAGAACTTCGTCGGTGAGATCCTGCGCGGCCAGGACCCGGTCTGGGGCAGCACCAAGGACCCGGTCGACATCGGAACGGGCGAGAACGAGGAGGAGCGTAAGCAGATCCTCATCGAGCTGCGGCGCAACCCGGTCATCCCGATCGCACAGTGGCCCGGCTTCGCCCAGGGCGCGTTCCAGAAGTTCATCGGTGACCCCGACGGCACGTACAGCTGAGCGGTTGCTGTGCCACTGATGGGCCGCGCTTGTGCCCGCCTTCGACGACGATGGTCCGATGCCGAGAATCCTGGTCGCTTCCTTACCGTTCGCCGGGCACGTCACGGTGCTGTCCGCTGTCGCGGTCGAGCTGGCCCTCCGGGGGCACGACGTGGTCGCCTACACAGGGGCGAAATATGCCGGCCGGTTCGCCGGGGCTGCCTGGTTACCGTGGGAGCGGGCAACCGATTTCGATGACGCGGATCTGTCGGCGACCTTCCCCGCGGTCGGCGACGGCAAAGGCCTGCGGGGCGGCCGGGCCAACGTCGAACACGTCCTGCTGGGCACCGCCGCGGGGCAGGCCGCCGACATCCTCACCGCAAACACCGGTCAGCCCTTCGACGCGGTGGTCGGCGACCAGCTGGCATTCGGTGCCGCGACCGCCGCGGAAGCCCTGAAGATACCGTGGGTGACGGTGGCGGTGACCCCGTTGCAGCTGTCCAGCCGGGACCTGCCGCCGCCGGGAATGCCGTGGCCGGTGGGGACCGGGCCGGTCGGCCGGTTCCGGGACGCGACGGTGCGCCGGATCGTGTCCGGGGTGTCCCGGCGGGTCCTGGACCCCCGGCTGAACGCGATCCGGCGCACCGCGGGGCTCGGCCCGGTCCCGCCCGGCGCCTTCTTCGACGCCCTGCACTCACCACAGCTCGTCCTGGCGCAGGGGGTGCCCGGCCTCGAGTACGTCCGCGGCGACCTGCCGGAGCACGTGCACTTCGTGGGCCGGATGGCGGCGGCCGGGCCGGTCGGGGAGCTGCCGGGGTGGTGGGCGGACCTGGACGGCGGGCTGCCGGTGGTGCACGTGACCCAGGGGACACTCGACACCGACGCGGACGATCTGCTCCGGCCGGCACTCGAAGCACTGGCGGACGAGCCGGTGCTGGTCGTCGCGACCACCGGTGGGCCGGCGCTCGCCGGGGCGGTGCCGGCCAACGCCCGGGTGGCCGCATTCGTGCCGCACGACCGGTTGCTGCCGCGGGTGGACGTCATGGTGACCAACGGCGGGTGGAACGGGGTGCTGGCCGCGGTGGCCGCCGGGGTGCCGCTGGTGGTCGCGGGCGGGTCGCTCGACAAGCCCGAGGTCGCGCGGCGGGTGGCCCGGTCGGGGGCCGGGATCGACCTGCGGACCCCGAAGCCGTCGCCGGAGCGGATCCGCCGGGCCGTGCGTACCGTGCTGGACCATCCGGGGATGACGGCTCGCGCCGCCGAACTGGGCTCGGCCATGGCCGCGGCGGGCGGCACCGCGGCCGGCGTCGACCTCATCGAGAACCTGCTAGTCCGATGAATCCCCGTCGCCGGCCGATGACGCGGTGGCAGGTGGGGCGGTGGCAGGTGGGGCGGCGGCAGGTGGGGCGGTGGCGGCGGGTTGAGCGGATGGCGTCGCGGGCCCAGCGGCTGCTCCGACTGCGGCTGCTCCGGCTGCGGGGGCCGGGGTCGCGGGGTCGGCTGCGGGGTCCACATCGGACTGGTCGGGGTCCGTGGACGGTTCGGGGTCGTCGGGGGCGGGGCCGACCGCGGCGGCGATGAGGGCCGAGTTCGGGATGTTCAGCGGGCCGTCCTCGGTCTCCAGCACGCTGTAGAGCAGGCCGGCCGAGACGATGGTGCCGGTCAGCGGGCCGTTGAGGGCGCCGGACATGACCCGGACCCGCTGGCCGGGCACGTAGGGGCGGGCGAACAGCAGGACCAGGCCGGCGAAGAGGTTGCTCAGCACCGGCTGGGCGGCCAGGCCGAGGATGACGCCGGTGACCGCGCTGCCGACCAGCAGGTGCTCGAGTCCGAGGCCGATCAGGTCGAACACCGAGAACGCGCAGATCAGGTAGCCGCCGAGCAGTGTCAGCAGGCGCAACGGGGTGGCCGCGGCGGTGCCGGCCCGGGAGATCGTGACGCGGTGCACCTCACGGGCGGCGGTCCGGCTGGCGGCCACCCCGAGGATCGCGGTGAGCAGGGCACACCCGTACGCGATGAGGCTGCGCTTGAGCCCGTCGTGCGGGTCGCCCAGCTCGGAGCCGGCGATCAGCGTGACGAGGGCGAGCAGCCCGAACACCACCGCCTTGCGGAAGTCGGCCTTGAAGTGTTCCTCGATCAGCCGTGTGCGCCGCCACATCGTGGTCGTACCTTCCCCGAGTCGATCATCTGGGGCGAGAGGTTACCGTGGCGGTATGACCATCGCGGACGGGCCGGGCTGCGCGGTGACCGTGTGCCGGGAGTGCGTGCCGGTCGGGCGCCGGCGGGTGGATCCCGGGCGGCAGATCGAGCGGCTGCGGGCGGCCGGGCACCGGGCTCGCGGGAGCCGGTGCCTCGACGTGTGTTCGCAGGCCACCGTGATGGTGGTGCATCCGGCTCCGGCGGCCCGCCGGGGTGGTGCGCGACCGGTGTGGCTGGGGCTGGTGCTCGACGACGACATCGTGGACGACATCGCCGGGTGGGTGGCCGCCGGTGGTCCCGGCGTCGCATCCCTCCCGGCGATGCTGGAGCTCTGCGAGATACCGCCCGGCGTCAGGAAGCTCTGACGCCGGGGGCTTCACCAGCCGTTCCCGATCCGTACGGGCAGTGCGGCGCTGTATCCCCGCTTCGACTGCCCGGGATACAGCAGCAGGTACCCGTTGGCGTCCCGGGCGACGACGTCCTGGTGGCCGTCGCGGTCCCAGTCGGCGACGTCGGCGAAGGTGAAGGGCCCCCAGCCGTTGCCGATCCTGACCGGCGTCGCGGAGCTGTAGCCCCGCTTCGACTGCCCCGGGTACAACCAGAGGTCACCGTTCCCGCCCCGGGCGACGATGTCCTGGTGGCGGTCCTTGTCCCAGTCCGTCACCCCGGCGAACGTGAAAGGACCCCAGCCGTTGCCGATCTGTACGGGCGAGGCCGAGCTGTAGCCCCGCTTCGACTGCCCCGGGTACAACAGCACGTTGCGGTTGGCGTTGCGGGCGACGATGTCCTGGTGTCCGTCGCGGTCCCAGTCGGCGACGTCGGCGAAGGTGAAGGGCCCCCAGCCGTTGCCGATCTTCACCGGTGTGGCGGAGCTGTAGCCGCGTTTGGACTGACCGGGGTACAGCCACAGGTTTCCGTCGTTGTTGTTGCGGGCGATGATGTCCTGGTGGCCGTCGCGGTCCCAGTCGGCGACGCCGGCGAACGTGAACGCCTGCCAGCCGTTGCCGATCCGGACCCGGTTCGCCGAGCTGTACCCGCGCTTGGACTGCCCCGGATAGAGCCACAGGTCCCCGTTGGTGCCTCGGGCGACGATGTCCTGGTGCCCGTCGCGGTCCCAGTCCGCCACGCCGGCGAACGTGTAGGCCGGCGTGTAGGCGGCCGCCGGTGCGGCGACGCCCCCGACGGCCGCGACCACCATCGCCAGCGTGCTGACGATCGATGTCCCTTTCATGATCTTCCCCCCGTGGTAGGTCGGTGCGTGACGACTACCGAGGGTATTCAAATGCCGATAAATAGCGACATTTGTGTCGGGTTCCGGTCAGGTTCGTCATAGCCGTACGAAGTCCTCGCCGAGCAGTTCCCGCAGCCGGCCCAGCGCGCGCATGCTCTGCCCGGGAGCTCGGCGAGCACCGTCTCGGTGGTGCTGCGCCGCTTGCGCTGGTCGAACACCGCGTTCATGAGCACCCGGCGGCTGTACGCCTCCAGGTTCGCGGTGCGCCGGATCCGGGCCCGGGACGCGTACATCCGGGCCAGGGCCAGGTGGGTAGGGTCAGCTGGGTAGGGTCAGCTGGGTGAGGTCCTGCGCCAGGTGCCAGTTCCGGCACATGAGGTACGCGGTGCGCCGCAGCCGGGGCGTGGCCGCGGCCACGAACGCGGCGAACTCCTCGTCGCGGGCGTGACGTTGCTTGCGCCGCGTGAGGGTCCAGCCGGGGGAGGACGACACGGTGCCGGTCACCTGGTGGCCACGGGGCAGAGCTGGCCGACGATGTCCTGCACGCCGGCGTAGTCGCGGAACCTCGCCTCGAACGCCGGGTACCCGGCCGGGAACGTGGTCAGCATCCGGAACGACTCGGGCAGCTGGGAGGCGTCGGCCGAGGCGACGAACCGGACATCGCGGACCGCGGGGCTGTCGGTGAGCGCGGACCGCAGGGTGGGGCGCTGCGCGTCGGTGACGTCGTCGGCCAGGAAAATGGAGACCTCCGTCCTGCGCGGGGTTCCCGGGCAGCGGGACGGGCTCGTCCTCGAGGGCCCGGTCGAAGAGGTCCTTCAGGTCGTCCATCGCGTGCTCCCGGTGTCCGGTGGGCATTCACCGAACATGACTGCCTGGACCACCGGATCAGTCACGCCGGTTGATCCCGGCGCGGCTCGGGAAGCCGCGCCGGGATCCGTTCGGCTACAGGGAGAGCTTCCAGTTGTCGATGCGGCCGGTGTCGATGGATGCGGCGTCCTGGACCCGCAGGGTCCAGACCCCCGCCTGGGTCTCGCCGGACAGGTTCACCGAGTAGGTCTGGTCGATGTTGTCCGTGCTGCCTCCGGTGCGGTTGTGCAGGACGTAGGCGGTGCCGTCCGGGGCGACAAGGCTGACAACCAGGTCACCGATGTACGTGTGCACGATGTGCACCTCGACCGCACTGGTCGCGGACGGCGTGGCCGCGCAGGTGCTCAGGTCGATCGTGCTCGTCACGGTCGTGTTGTCCGGGATGGCGACGTCGTTCTCGTTCGCGCCCGAGCATCCGCCCGAACTGCTCACGGTCAGCGTGAAGATCGTCGAGTGGGCGACCGACGGGGACGTGGCGGTCAGCGTGATCGGGTACGTGCCCGTGCCGACCGTGTCGGTGGTGCTGACGGTCACCGTGGTGGACTCGCCCGCGGTGATCTCGGCCGGCTCGAACGCGACCGTGATGCCGGCCGGCAGCGCGCCGGTGGTCAGCGCGACCGTCTCCGGCGTGCCGTTGGTGACGGTGGTGGCGAACTCGGTCGTCGCCACCTCACCGCGGTCCACGGCGGCGCTCGCCGGGGACACCGCGACGCTGAAGTCGTGGTCGGTGGGGCAGTAGTCGCTGCCGGCCACGTTGACCGCGGACCAGGCGGCCTGCACGGTCTTGTACTCCGTACCGCAGAGGCCGTAGAGGTCGGCGGCCGCGGACAGCGAGTAGGCCCGCGCGGTGTTGGACGGCGTCGCCGTGTTGACGTACCGGGTGTTCGACACGAAGTACGTGTCGAGCGCCCGGAACCAGATCTTCTCGGCCTTCTCCCGGCCGATGCCGGTGACCGGCTCCGCCGCGCCGCAGATCGGGGACGTGCCGTAGGCGGTCGTCCCGGTGCCCTCGGCGAGGTTGAAGAAGAAGTGGTTGGCCACGCCGCTGGAGTAGTGCACGTCGACGCCGTTGGTGGCGGTCGACCAGCAGGAGTGCGACGACCCGTCGAGCGACGGGTTGTACATGTAGCGCAGCGGCGCGCCGTTGCCCCGGATGTCGATCTTCTCGCCGATGTCGTAGTCGCCGGCGTCGCTGGTGTTGTTCGCGTAGAACTCCACCATCGAACCGAAGATGTCACTGGTGGCCTCGTTCAGGCCACCGGACTCCCCGGAGTAGGTCAGGCCGCCGGGCACCACGTTCTCGGTGACGCCGTGCGACATCTCGTGGCCCGCGACGTCGATGGCGACCAGCGGCTTCGCGTTGCCCGCGCCGTCGCCGTAGGTCATCTGCGCGCCGTCCCAGAACGCGTTCACGTACGCGTTGCCGTAGTGCACCCGCGACGGCACACCCGCGCCCGTACCGAAGATGCCGTTGCGTCCGTGCTCGTTCTTGAAGTAGTCGAACGTGACGGCGGCGCCGTAGTGGGCGTCGACCGCGGCGGACGCCCGGTCGCCGGTGGTGCCGGTGCCCCAGACGTTGTCCGCGTCGGTGAACGTGGTGCAGGTGGAGGTGCCACCGTTCAGGTCACAGGTCCGGCCGTTGCCGCGCTCCGGGTCGACGAGGCTGTACGTCGAGCCGCTGAGCGTGGTGTCGACCTCGACGGCGCCCGAGTAGATGCTGTTGCCGGTGCCGTCGGCGGTCTCGATCTCGTCGAACGAGCCGCGGACGGCGCCGGTGGCGGCGTCGGTGATCACGTGCAGCTTCGACGGGGTCTGCCCGTCCTTGGCCCAGCCCGAGACGACGGTCTCCCACGCGAGCGCGGGGGTGCCGTCGCCGGCGTCGACGAACAGTTCCGGCGTACCGGTCGCGGTGATCTTCCCGGAGAACGCGGTCCTCGCGGTCTCCTGGGCCTTCGCGGCCTTGACCCTCGGCGTCACACCGAGGGCGAGCGGCTTCTGCAGGCCGACCGAGCTGCCACGGAAGGCACCGTTCGCGCCGGTACGGACGATGAAGTCACCGCCGTACACGCGCAGCCCGCGGTACGTCCGGGTGTAGCGCACGACGCCGGTGCCGTCAGCTTCGCTCTTGCTGCTGTGGACGGCGTACCGGTCCTCGGCGGATGCCCGGATCGCCGGGGCGTGCTCCTTGAGGGCCGCGCCGGCGGCGGCCAGCGGTGAGGGTGCCGGCGTGGGTGCCGGTGCGGCGGAAACACTGGTGGCGGTGACCGCGAGGCCGCTACTGACCAGCAGGGTGATGCCGGCCAGTGTGAGAGCTCTTCTCAACCCGTTCCTCCCCAATTCCCCGGATGCGGGTGCATCCATTGGTATCGATATCAATACGGGGAGCTTGAAGGTTTGAGAAGGTTTCCGGCCAGAAATTTACACCACCGACATCGATGTCAATGAATCGGACCCGGCGGTGCTAGGTTGGTTGGGTTGCCGTATTTACGCGGACAACCCGGACGAGTGTGTGTCGTACCCGGCCTGACAAGACGACCGCTGTCAAAGGTGGGTTCGTCATGGCCTGGTTCGTTCTCGTGCTGTCCGGGGTCCTCGAGTCGGTGTGGGCGATCGCGCTCGACCGCAGCGCCGGCTTCACCCGCCCGCTCCCGACCGCCGTTTTCGGCGTCGCGCTCGTGCTCAGCATGGCCGGCCTCGGCTATGCGCTGCGTACCGTCCCGGCCGGCACCGGGTACGCCGTCTGGGTCGGCATCGGCATCGTGCTCACCGCGGGGGCCGGCATGGTCGCGTTCGGCGAGGCGGTCACGCTACCTCGGGTGATCTCCCTGCTGCTCGTGGTCGCCGGTGTCGCCGGGTTGAAGATCTTCCACTGACTCAGAGCGCGTACGCGGATCGGAACAACCGCTGCGGGTCGGCCGCCGCCCGGACACGCCGGAGCCGGGCCAGGTGCCGGCCGTGATACCGGGGGAGGGCGGCCGGATCCGGCTCCAGGTAATTGACGTAACGCCCGGCCGACCAGCGCGCCATCGCCCGGTGTCCGCCGTCGATCCACGCGTACGCGTCCCGGGCCGCCGCCGCGTCCGCGGTGGGCGACTCTACCAGCCACTGCAGCATGGTCCGCACGCCACGCCACGGGAACGCCGTCGCGTCCACGGCGACCCGGGACTGGGCGCCGGTCATCCGCTTGAACTTGGCCACCCCGGGGCGCCGCGCGCGGGCCCGGCGCTCGACGACGGCCAGCAACGCGGCGATCCCGGCCGGTGGCACCACGGCCGAGAAGACCTCGCTGCCGACCAACTCGGTGGAGCGCACCGCGCAGGACGCGGTGTCGTCGCAGCCGGCCCGGTCCCGCACGACGTCCAGGTACGGGCGCCGGTCCAGCGTCGCCGCGGACGGGTCCCGCCCGATGGCCGCGACGATCGCCGCCGCCTCGGCGTCCGCCCGGCCGTCCAGCACGAAACCGGAGACACGGACGCCGAGCCGGCCCTTCGCGTCGCTGGTGAACTGACAGGTCGACCACGTCTCGTCGGGCGCCGTGGCCAGCCGGGCCTGCCAGCCGGCGGCGACCCGGGCGGCGTCCGCCCACCGGAACGACAGCTTGAACGTGCCGGCCGTGGTGGCCGGGTGGGTGCGCATCCGCCAGCCCGTGACGACGCCGAACTGCCCGCCCCCGCCGCCGCGCAGCGCCCAGAACAACTCCGGTTCGCGGCCGGCGTGCACGCCGCGCAGCACCCCGTCGGCCGTGACGAGGTTCGCGCCGACCACGGCGTCGCAGGTCAGGCCGTACGCCGACGACGCCATCCCGACGCCGCCGCCCAGGGTGATGCCGCCGATGCCGACACTGCCGCAGGATCCGGAGGGTACGGACACCCGGGCCGCGCCCAGCGTGGTGTACACCTCCATGAGCCGGGCCCCGCCCCCGATCGTCGCGGTGCGGCTGCCGGTGTCGTACGACACGGCGTCCAGGGCGCGCAGATCGAGCACGATGCTCCCGGTGCCGGTCGACGCGCCGACGTACGAGTGCCCGCCGCCCCGGGTGATCACCGGCAGCCGCGAGCGCCGCGCGAACCGGATCGCCTCGGCGACGTCGCCACCGTGCGCGCACCGCACGACCGCGGGCGGCCGCACCCCGTCGAACCGCGGGTCCACCAGCCGCCGCGCGTCGTCGTACGCCCCGGTCCCGGGCAGCACGACCGCCCCGTCGACCGCCGCCGCCAGCGCCGTCCAGTCCGGCCCGGCACCACGCCCCGGCCGTCCGGCGCCGCGGGCGGGCAGCCCGCCGCCCTGCTCGGGCATTCCGCCGCCCTGCTCGGGCAGCCCGCCGCCCTGCTCGGGCAGCCCGCCGCCCTGTTCGGGCAGTCCGGCCAGGGGGAGGGCGGCTCCGGCGCGGATCAGGGTGCGACGTGACGGCGACATCCGGTCATAGTCGCACAAAACGCCATAAGCGGGCGTACAGGCGAGCCGTCCGCTCGTCCCCGGCGGCGACCGACGCTACGCCGAGGGCGGCCGGGGTAATTTCTTCCATGATCGACAAACGGGTAACGTGAGGGCTGGGGAGACAGATGGAAGCGACCTGGGCACTGCGGCCCGCGCGGCTCGAGACGGACGGTCCGGCGGTCGCCGCGCTGCTGGCGGAGTATCTGGACTGGGCCATCGCGACCCTGCAAGCGACCTACGGCGTCGAGGACTCACCGACCGACGTGAGCGAGATCAGCCGCTCGCTGCCCGCCTATCTGCCGCCGGCCGGCTACCTGGTCGTCGCCGAGAGCGGCGGTGAGCTGGTGGGTACGGGGGCGCTGCGCACGCTGGAGCCCGGGGTCACCGAGGTCAAGCGGATGTACGTCACGCCCGCGTTCCGGTCGCGGCGGCTCGGCTCGGCGATCCTCGACCACCTGCTCGACACCGCCGCCGGGACGCTGGGCGCGGGCGTCGTGCGCCTGGACACCTGCCGCTTCATGACCGACGCGCAGCGCCTGTACGGGTCCCGTGGGCTGCTCGAACGCGACCCGTACGAGGGCACCGAGATCCCGCCGCACCTGCAACGGTACTGGCGGTTCTTCGAGAAGCGTCTCTAGTGGACGGTGGTCGGATGCGCCGCAGGAAGCTCGTCGGCACAGCAGCCGTGGTCCTGGTGATCGCCCACCGCGGGGTGGCCCAGACGTTCCCGCACGCTCGCGGACCTGCGCCGGCTCCCTGCTCGACGGCGACTGGTCGGAGGGTTTCGACCGCCCCGCGGACCTCGACGCGGTGCCGGACGGCCGGCCCGGCTGGATCTGGACCAACCGCGCCGACGTGGTGACCCCTCTGGTCCCGTGAGGACGATCAATGTAACCTTCGCCGGGCTCCCGTAAACCTGGAAGGTTCCTCACGTCGTGCGCGCGTTGTTCGTGATCGCTGTCGCTGTGCTGGCAGGCTTCGTTCTCAGTCCGTTGATGCGCGCCGACGCGGGCTGCACACCGGCCCCGGCGGCGTCGGCTCCGGTGCGGCCCGCTGTGGACGGATGGAGCAGGGAGAAGGTCGCCAACGCGCGGCTCATCGTGAGCATCGGCACCGAGCGGCGGGTGCCGGTCCAGGGGCAGGTCATCGCGGTCGCCACGGCGTTGCAGGAGTCGGGTCTGCGTAATCTGCGCGGCGGTGACCGGGACTCGGTGGGGCTGTTCCAGCAGCGCCCGAGCCAGGGCTGGGGCACGCCGAGGCAGCTTGCCGACCCGGCCTACCAGACCCGGAAGTTCTACGACAAACTGCTCAAGGTCGACGGGTGGCAGAAGATGCGGCTCACCGAGGCCGCTCAGGCCGTGCAGATCTCCGCATACCCCGAGGCGTACGCGAAGCACGCCCCGGCCGCCACCCGGCTCGTCGGGGCGCTGGGCGTCCCCGCGGTCGCCGGCTGCGAGGCTAGCGACGCCGGCCCGCGCAGCTGACGCAGGTCTGCGCGGCCGGGCGCACGGCGAGCCGCTCGGGGTCGATCGGCTCGCCGCAGCTCTCGCAGATGCCGTATTTTCCCTGGTCGTAGCGGTCGAGGGCGGTGCGGATCTCGGTGATGCGCCGCCGGGCCGCGTCCAGGGTGGCGCTCAGCTGGGCCCGCTCGAACCCGATCGTGGCGCCCTCGGGGTCGTGCTCGTCGTCGGCGTTGGACGACCGCGACGCCTCGAACAGCGCGCGCAGGTCCTCGTCCAGCCCGGCGGCCTCGGCCTGGGTCCGCGCCAGCAGCCGCTCCAGGGTCTCCCGCACCCGACCAATCTAGCGGGCGTGTGGTCTCATGCGGTCTCCTCGAGGTCGAAAACGCCCGCGAACGGGTCGGTCAGGGTGGTCCAGCCGTCGAAGCCGTCGGCCAGCTCGGCGTCGGTCAGCAGGCAGGCGGTCAGCCGGTCGTGCAGGGCGTCGTGGTCGAGGCCGAGGCCGATGAGTGCGAGGACGGTCCGCCGGTCGCCGTAGTACGGGTCCCAGTCCAGGTCGGCGGCGATCCGGCGCAGGTCGCCGGCCTCGTGCCGGCGCTCGGGCTCCAGTGCGGCCAGCCAGCGGCCGAGGCTGCTCAGCGTGACGCCGCCGCCGGCCGACTCCCAGCCGATCGCGGTGTCACTCTGGCTGGCGATCCACAGCTGGCCCCGGCCGCGCAGTGTCTCGCCGGTGAGTTCGCCGAGCGCCTCGTACAGGCGTTCCGGGTGGAACGGGCGCCGGGAGCGGAACACCAGGGAATTCGCGCCGTGCTCGCCGGCCGGGTCGTCGACGCCGATGGAGAAGCCCGCCAGGGCGCGGCCGAGCATGCCCGGGCTCTGCGGGTCGTGCCGGGCGGTGCCGCGCAGCCGGGTGGACAGCTCGGTGCAGTCGACCGTCGCGGTCTCGCCGACCCGGACGTGGGTGGCCCAGGGGGCGAGCCGGTGCAGCAGCGCGGTGAGCCGGGCGTCGTCGAGCGCGTCGTAGCGGGGGCTGCCCCACACCACGATGGTGTCGGCGTACTCGACCTGCCGGACGACGACGTCGGCGACCCCGCGGCGGTCCTCGTCGGCGGCGTGCAGGTCACGGTCGCGCAGGTCGTCGGTACTGTCCAGGTCGTCGAGGAAGCCGACGGCCTCGACCACCGTCACGTACGAGTCGAAGCGGACCACGTCGGTGAGGGCGACCCCGTCGACGGCGCAGTGTGCGCAGGCCGCGGCGACCGCCTCGGGCTCGATGACGGTGGGCAGGGCGAGCAGCAGGTCGGCGCCGGGGCGTCGCCGGGCCAGCCGGACGAGGGTGGGCAGGACGTCGTCACGCAGCGTGCAGGAGACGCAGCCGTGGACCAGCTCGACTACCACGTCCTCGAGGACGGCCCTGGCGGTGCGCACGGTGCGGCGCACGATGCCGTCCCGGACGCGCCGGATGTCGTACGACACCAGCAGCAGAGCGAGGGCCGCACCGTGCGGCGGCCCCGTGGCGTCCTTCGCGTATTCGGGCTCTCCCGGATCCGGTTCCGCGCGACGGCCCTGCGTGGCGAGCTTCCCGGGGTCCGTGAAGCGTCCTGGTGAGGTACGCCCGGGCCGGGTTCGGTGCCCGGCCCGGCGCGAGGTCCCCGTCCGGAAACATGGGTGGGTTACCTTCTGGCCCTGATGCGCATTCTTCTCGTGGAAGACGATCACCGGATCGCTTCTGTCATGTCGTCCATGCTGCAGCGCCGGGGCTACGACGTGGAGCACGCCGCCACCGTCCGGGCGGCCCTGTCCGCGGCCCCGTGCGACCTGGTGCTGCTCGACCTCAACCTGCCCGACGGCGACGGCATCGACGTGTGCCGCACGCTGCGGGCCCAGGACGCCAACCTGGGCATCATCGCGGTGACCGCCCGCGGCGAGGAACGCGACCGGGTGTCCGGGCTGCGCTCCGGCGCCGACGACTACGTGGTCAAACCGTTCTCGATGGCCGAGCTGCAGGCCCGCATCGAGGCCCTGCTGCGGCGCTCCGCCCGGCCCGGTCCGCCGGCCGGCACGATCGTCGAGATCGGGCCGCTGCGCATCGATCACGCCGCGCGGACGGTCCGGACCGGGTCCCGCGACATCGCGCTCACCCGTAAGGAGTTCGACATCCTGGCCTCGCTCGCGCGGCGCCCGGGCGAGGCGCTGTCCCGCGAGCGCATCCTGCTCGACGTGTGGCAGACCACGTGGTCCGGCAAACACACCCTGGAAGTGCACGTCGCGTCGCTGCGGGCCAAACTCGGGCACCCCGACCTCGTGCAGACGGTACGCGGCGTGGGTTACCGTCTGCGCTCCGACTGAGGCTCACACGACGGGGAGGCGGCTTGCGCAAGCGACTCGTCACCACGTACGTGCTGCTGCTGTCCATGGTGTTGCTCGCCCTCGAGGTGCCGCTCGCGGTGGCGCTGACCAACCGGGAGACCCAGCGGGTCGTGGCCGACCGGCTCGCCGACGCCACCCGCTTCGCGTCGCTGGCCGCACCGGCCATGCGCACCGGTGAGCTGGAGGCCGTCACCGACGAGCTGCGGCGATACCACGGGCTGTACGGGATCGGGACGATGCTGGTCGACCAGGACCAGAACGTGCTGAGCGTGTTCGGCGGCCCGGTCGACGCCGGCCCGGCCATCCGCGTCGCCCTCGCCGGCCGGCAGGTGAGCACCCCGGGCACGCTGTGGCCGTGGCAGGCGCAACCCCTGGTGGTGGCCGTGCCGATCAGTGACGGCGGTGCGGTCCTGGGCACCGTGCTGACCGTCTCGCCGACCGTGCGCAGCCGCCGCGCCGTCACCCGGCAGTGGCTCGAGCTCGGCCTGGTCATCCTGATCGCGCTGGCCGCCTGCGTGATCGCCGCGGTGCGGCTCGCGAACTGGGCGCTGCGCCCGGTCACCCGGCTCGACGCGGCCGCCCACGAGATCGCGGCCGGTGCCGACGGGGCCCGCGTGCAGCCCGGGCTCGGCCCGCCGGAGCTGCGCCGGCTCTCGGCCAGCTTCAACGAGATGGCCGACGCGGTCGCCGAGTCGCTGGAACGGCAGCGCTCGTTCGTCGCGTACGCCAGCCACCAGCTGCGCAACCCGCTCACCGTGCTGCGCCTGCGCGTCGAGGACCTCGGCACCCGGCTGGTGGGCGACGGCGCGGTGGAAGACCACGCGATCGCGCTCGAGGAGATCGACCGCCTCGCGAGCGTGCTCGACGGGCTGCTCGCACTCGCCCGGGCCGAACGCGGCCAGCACCGGGTCGAGGTGGTGGACGCCGCCGCGGTCACCCGCAACCGGTCGCAGGCGTGGAGCCCGCTCACCGAACGCCGGCGCATCGAGCTGGTCACCACCGTCCCGGACGACCCGCTGCCCGCCCGGATCGTCGCGACCGCGCTCGACCAGTCGCTCGACGCGCTGATCGACAACGCGATCAAGTTCACCCCGGAGGGCGGCACGGTCGAGGTGACGGCCCGGCCCCGGGACGGCGGGGTCGAGGTGACCGTACGCGACACCGGGCCCGGGATGACGCCGGAGCAGTGCCGCGAGGCGACCGGCCGGTTCTGGCGGGCCCCCGACGCGCAGAACGTCGACGGGGCGGGCCTCGGCCTCCCGATCGTCGCGGTGCTGGTCGAGGCGTCCGGCGGCCGGTTCGAGCTCGCTCCCGGCCCGGCGCGCGGGCTGTCCGCGCTGATCTGGTTCCCGGCGGCTACGGCTTGACGGTCTTGTAGTACCGGGCCGCCCCGGGATGCAGCGGTACGGGCAGGGTCGCGATCGCCGACCGGACGTCGAGCCGCTCGGCCGCCGGATGCGCGGCCGCCAGCACGTCCCGGCGCTCCAGCAGCATCCTGGTCAGGTCGTACGCCAGCTGGTCGTCCATCGACTCCGGCACCACCAGCAGGTTGGGTACCGCGACGGTCGACACGGCCGGCAGCTGGTAGGCCGACAGCGGGACGTCGCGGACCACGTACACGTCGCTGTAGTCGCGGCGCAGGTCCCGGGCCCACTGCGACAGGTCCACGATCCGGACCGGCGCCTCGGCGCTGAGCTGGCGGATCCCCGCCACCGGCAGCCCGCCGGAGAAGAAGAACGCGTCGATCGCGCCGCTGAGCAGCGCCTCGATCGAGTCGTCGAGGTTGAGCTCGCGCCGGTCCACCAGCGCGGGATCACCCATCCGGGCGGCGGCCAGCAGCCGCCCGACGGTCACCACGGTGCCCGAGCCGTGCGCGCCGACCGACACCCGGCGGCCCTCCAGGTCCGGCAGTGCCCGGATCGGGCTGTCCGCGCGCACGACCAGGTGCAACAGGTCGTCGTACACCCGGGCCAGGGCGGCCAGCGCCGGTGCCGGACCGGCGCCGGTGACCAGGATGTCGGACTGGGTGAAACCGATCTCCGCCGCGTCGGTCAGCACCTTCTGCACGTTCTCCGCGGAGGCGGCGGTGACCAGCACGTTCGCGTCGAATCCGGGCATCTCCTGCTCGATCAGGCCGACCATCGCGGTGCCGACGGCGTAGTAGACCCCGGTGGGACTGCCGGTCGCGATCCGGATCCGGCGGCGCTGCGGAGTGTCAGCGGCACAGCCAGTGACGAGCACCACCAGCCCGGCGAGAAACGTCCGGCGTGGCAGGACGTTGTGCCGGTGAACTCTGGTGTGGGGGGTCACCCGTACCCCTCGGCTAGAACGAGACCCGTACGCACAATTTTTCCTCAAGACCTTCCGCTGCATGTACCGGCCGAACGGTTCGATCGGCCACGGTATCCACAGAAGCGGAAAGGGGACCCACGATGACCTACGTACAGGCCCGCGCCGTCGTCCTGGCCGACGCGCTGCCCGCCGCCTTCGAGTCGGCGTGCCTCGTCCGCTGCACCGACGTCACCCGCCGTCCCGGCCGCCGCCGCCCGGAATGGCACCACTCCCCGGTCCTGGACCCGCTGATCGACACCGCGCTGGCCGAATTCAATCAGAAGGACGCCGCCGCGCGGCTGGCCGCGCTGCTCACCGGGCTCGGCTGCGCCGCGAGCCACGGGGTCCGCACCGGCGGCGGCCGGCGCCGCTACGACGTCCAGCGGATCATCGTGCCCGACCCGCAACGCGTCGCGGCGGCCCGGATGCTCGACGCGGCCTGGCGCCAGGGCCGGCAGTCACTGTTCAGCACCGACCCGCTCGGCCCGTCCGCGCCCCGGCACGCCCAGCGGACCACGCTCGCCCGCGCGGTGTGGCGCGCGGTCCTGCTCGCCGGCGGCCGCCGGATCCGCGCCGAGGTGCTCCTGGTCCGCCTCGGTGACCACGAGATCGCCGCGGTCCTGGTCCGGGCGGCCCGCCTGCTCGGTGTGACCGCCGAGGTGGCGCGCCGCCCCGGCTGCTTCCTCATCACCGTTCCCGCCGACGCCATGCCCATGCTGCTGGGCACCGCCACCACCGGTCAGCCCAGGCTCGTCGGCCGTTGACCGGCTCGCGGGCAGTCGTCCAGCCGGTCGCGTGTGGTCATCGGGGGCTCGCGAACAGCTGGTGACCGCCCGCGAGCCCGCTGCCTTTCCCGCCAGGACGGAGCCGTTTCCCGCCACGACGGGGTCCGTGGGACGCATTGACATCCGTGTCGATTGTTGCGAATGTTCGACCGTCATGTTTCGTGTTCGTTTCTGTTGTGGTCGGAGCATCTATGTTTCGTACGCGATGGCGCGTTCTCGCGGTCTCGTTCCTCATAGCTCTCACTCCCGCGGTGCCGGTCTCCGCCACCGGTAAGGCGCAGCCCACCGACACCTCCTGCGCGACCACCGGCTCCGTCGACTTCGGCGTCGACCTCGCCGGGCCCGGATGGCGCTTCCGGACCGGGGACGACCCGGCGTTCGCCGATCCCGGGTACGACGACAGTGCCTGGACCGCCTGGACCGTGCCCGACAACTGGGGCGCCTCCGACCTGTCCACCTACGACGGCTTCGCGTGGTACCGGCGCACGTTCACGTTGCCGCAGCGCCCGGCCGGGGTCCCCGACGCCGCGGTCGTCGCCGCGCTCGGCCAGCTCGACGACGCCGACCAGAGCTTCCTCAACGGCACCGAGATCGGGCGTACCGGTGGGTTCCCGCCCAGCTTCGACTCCACGTGGGAGGTGCCGCGCGAGTACTACCCGGCCGACGGTCTGCTGCGCTGGGGTGCCACGAACGTGATCGCGATCCGGGTCTACGACGGCACCGGCGGCGGTGGCCTCTACCAGGGCCCGATCGGGCTGTTCTCGAAGTCCCGGCTGCGCCCGGTCACCGGCACGCCCGCCACCACGAAGCAGCTGGCCCACGCCTGCGCGATCCTGAACCGGCAGCACCGCGCCATCGCCGCCGGTGACCTGCGCACCTACGCCGCGACCCTGGCGCCGGACTTCTTCCACCAGGGCGACACCACCGCCCGGCGCCTCGCCGAGGTGCGCGGCTCAAAGACCCTCAAGGACGAGCAGGTCGAGGTGTTCGTCGACACCCAGGGCCGGCTCGTCGCCGACACGATCCGCAGCTGGGCGGGCCTCCAGCCGCCCACCCGCGAGCTGCTCTACCTCGACCCGCGCAGACCGCTCGAGCTGGGCGACCACGCGCGCTTCTTCCGCGACAGCTACCCCTCCACCGCGATGGGCCGCCGGGTCCAGTTCACCATCTACCTCCCGAGGAGCTATACACGTACGAACGCCAAGCGGTTCCCGGTCGTCTACATGCTCAACGGCTTCAACGGCAGCAACGTCGAGTGGGAAGCCCGTGACATGGACACGGTGCTCGACAAGCTGACCGTCGACGCCGGGCTCGAGGAGTCGGTCGTGGTGTTCCCCGACGGCGACAGCGGCTGGTACGTCGACACGTCGGCCGGAAATTTCAAGTCCATGATCGTCAACGAGCTGGTGCCCCTGGTCGACCGCGCCTACCGTACGATCCCGGACCGCGAGCACCGCGGCATCAGCGGCGTCTCCATGGGTGGCCAGGGCGCGTTCACGCTCGGCCTGACCCGCCCGGACCTGTTCAGTTCGATCGCCAGCCACATGGGCGCCCTGAGCCTCGCCCCGCTGGCCGGCACCGCCCAGGAACAGGCCGCGAACGCCGGACTGCGACCGCTCACCCTGGTCGCCGGCCGGTCCGCGGCCGAGCTGAACCGGCACACCTACTACTTCGACGGCGGAGACCAGGACGACTACCGTTTCGGTACGGCGGCCCAGCAGATGAGCGTCGCGCTCGCGTCCAAAGGCGTGCGCCACGACTACCAGCTCGGCGCGGGCCGGCACGACGACGCCTACTGGATGCCCAAGCTGGACCGCTCGTTCGGCCTGCACACCGCCCAGTTCCGGGCCCACCCGTTCCGCCAGCCGCGCGAGCCGAGGCCGACCCGCTCACCGTACGTCTGGCCCTAGGTTCCGGTATTCCCACAGCCGGTTGGTGGTGACATCGTCAAGGTCGCGGCCCGCCTCGACGCTCGTCGTGAACGGGCGCGAGGTGGTCGCGGCCGGCGCCCACGGGGTCACCGCGTTGAAACCCGCGCCGATCAGGCTGTCCCGGATGACGAGCTGGCCGTTCGGGGTGACGCCGGGCAGGTAGCCGGTCGCGCTTGCCCCCTGGTCCCAGGCGCGGCCGAGATAGCCGGTGGGCGCGGCCGCGTACCCGTTGTCGGCGGTGATCAGGGAATGCGTGACCAGGAAGCCGTACGGAAAATGGGGGTCGGTGTTGGGTGCGAAAACGACGCCGCCGGAGGCCTTGCGGGACGAGACCAGGTGGAACCGGGTCCGCTCGAACACGGCGGCGGCCCGGCCGAAGACGAAGTCGGTGTCACCCTCGATGTAACTGTCCCGCACCGACACCCGGGCGATCCGGGCGACGTCGTCGGCGTTGGCCATGAACGTGTCCTGGCGCCCGATCAGCCGCATCGCCTCCAACTGGGTCCGGTCGGCGTCGGTGCGCAGGGCGAGCGCCTGGTGGGTGCCGCGGTCCACGGTGTCCAGCAGGGTGTTCGTGATGGTCAGATTCTTGAGCTTCAGGCCGGGACTCTGCGACCAGACGACGGTGGCACAGAGGCCGGCGGTGGCGCTGGTCCGGTTCGCGCACGCCTGGAACATCGGCCAGGCCGGGTCACCCTCGGCGTACCGTCCGTCCGCGTTGACCAGGGCGGCCCATGCGGCGGGCGTGAGGGTGGCGTCGACCTGGAACTCCAGCCGGACCTCCCCGGGCCGCCCGGCGCCGTACACGGTCAGCGGGGGAGTGCCGGCCGGGATGAGAACGGTTCCGGTGTAGGTGCCGGGCAGGATGGCGATGGTGCTGGGCTCGCCGGCCCGGTAAGCGGCGTTGACAGCTTCCTGCACGCTCCCCAACCGGCCCGGTCCCACCACGAAGTCCGGCCGCCCACCGGTCCGGATCGGCCCGGGCGCCCACGGATCGTCAACCGGGGCGTCATACCGTCCCGACCACCGTAGGTAATGGGCCGGCGTGAACGGCCGGGCCTCGGCCCACGACAACACCGGCCGGGTCACGGTGCCCGGAGCCCGAATGGCCGCCGTGGGTGCAGCCACCGCCGTTGGCGGGGCTGCTGCTGCGGCCGGTGTCGCTGCGGCCGGTGTTGCTGCGGTCAGGGTCGCTGCGGTCAGGGTTGCTGCGACCGCCGCTGTCATCCATCGTGCGAGCTTCATGATCACTCCTCAGGAATGCGCTTACCTCAGGGCTTTCACGCAGCATAGAATCGAGAGAGATCGATAGCTATGGGTGGGCGCAGATCACCGGTCAAGCGTCACCCCGGGCGGGTGGCTTTCAGCTGAGGAAGTCGGCGAGGGCGGGCCGGGTGCCTTCGGTGTGGGCCGTCAGCAGCTCCGCGAAGCGGTCGGCGGCCATGATGGTCAGGCCCAGGTCCTCGGCCTTGGTGGCCTTGGAGCCCGCGCCTTCGCCGACCACGACCAGGTCGGTGCGTTTGGAGACCGAGCCGGAGGACTTGCCGCCCAGGGTTTCCACGGCCTCGTTTCCCTCGGTGCGGGTGAGGCCGGGCACCGAGCCGGTCACCACGACCGTCATGGGAGTGCCGTCCTCGCGGTGCAGGGGGAGGGTCGCCGTGGGGGCCGGGTCCCGGGGGCGGTCGGCGTAGGCGGTCACGCCGGGTTCGATCATGTTGACGCCGCGGGCGGTCAGTTTGGCGATCACCGGGGCGAGGTCGGCCAGTTCGGCGGCGATGGTGGTGGCTCGTTCCGGGCCTACCGCCTCGACCTCCTGGAGTTGCTCGACGGTGGCCTCGGTCAGCGCCTGCATGGAGGCGAAGTGGCGGGCGAGGCGGCGGGACATGGAGCGGCCGGTCATCCGGACGCCGAGGCCGGTCAGGACCCGGGACAGGGGCTGGGTCCTGCTCGCCTCGATGGTGGCCACGAGCTTGGTCGCCGAGGTGCGGCCCAGGCGGTCCAGTTTCTCCAGGGCGTCTGCTTCCAGGTCGTACAGGTCGGCGGGGTCGGTGACCAGGCCGGCCGCCACCAGGGAGCGGATGACCTTGTCGCCGAGGCCTTCGATGTCCATGGAGTCGCGGGCGGCGAAGTAGGCGAGGGACTCGACCGCGCCGCAGGCCCGGCCCTGGGTGCAGCGCCACCTCTTCTGGGTACGGTCGATGGCGCCGCCGCAGCGAGGGCAGACCCCGGGCGGGGTGAAGGGCTGGGCGTCGGCCGCTCGTTCGTCGAGCTTGGCCCCGGTGATCTCGGGGATGACGTCGCCGGCGCGGCGGACGAAGACGGTGTCGCCGACGCGGACGTCGCGGCGTACGAGATCGTCGAAGTTGTGCAGTGTCGCGGAGGTGACCACGACGCCGCCGACCTGGACCGGCTCCAGGACCGCCACCGGGGTGATGACGCCGGTGCGGCCGACCTGGACCTCGATGGCGAGCAGTCTGCCGGTGCGGGTGTCGGCGGGGAACTTGTGGGCGATGGCCCAGCGGGGTGCGCGGCTGGAGGAGCCGGCGGCGTCGCGGTCGGCCGGGTCGTCGGCCTTGATGACCGCGCCGTCGATGTCGAAGCCGAGGGTGCCGCGCAGGGCGCCCAGGGCGGCGATCGCGGCCAGCAGGTCGTCGACCGTGGCGCAGCCGGGCATGCCGGCCGGGGAGCCCGCGGTGGTGGCGACGCCGAGGCCGGCGACCATGGCCATCGCGGCGGAGTGGGTGAGGCCCTCGCCGCCGGGCAGGTCGTGCACGGCGTAGGACAGGAACGACAGCGGTGCGGTGTACGCCCGGTCCTGGGCGCGCAGGGTGCCGGCGGCGGCGTTGCGGGGGTTGGCGAACGGCTTGCCGTCATGGGCCGTACGCAGCTCGTTGGCCCTGGTGAAGTCGTCGTCGGTCATGAAGACCTCGCCGCGGACCTCGACGGTGACCGGCCGGGTGAGTTCCGCCGGAAGACCCGCCACCGCACGCGCCTGGGCGGTCACGTCCTCCCCGGCGCGGCCGTCGCCGCGGGTGGCGACCTGGACCAGCCGCCCGTCGACGTAGCGGGCCGCGATCGCCATGCCGTCGATCTTGGGCTCGACCGTGTAGCCGTTCGCCGGGCGGCCGAGGACCCGGTCCAGCCGGGTGGCCCAGGCGCGCAGCTCGTCGGCGTCGAACACGTTGGCGAGGCTCAGCATCGGGGTGCTGTGCTCGACGTCACCCGCGGCGACGGCCCCGGCGGCGACGGCCCCGGTGGGGGAGTCGGCGGCGGTCCAGCCGGGTTGCGCCCACTCGGTGGCGGTGACGCGGGCCAGCAGTGCGTCGTACGTGGCGTCGTCCATCGCGAGGTCGTCGCCGGCGTAGTACGTCGTGGCGGCGGCCCTGATCTGGGCGATCGCCTCGTGATAGGCCTCGGCGTGGTCGTAGGGAGCGGCATGCGCGGCGTCCACGACGGGAGCGGTCTCGGTGGTCGGCATGTGGCGCTCGTTTCTGTCGTCCCCTGCGGTGTCGGTGTCCTTGATACCGCAGAGGTACGACAGAAACGCCGGGAACCGGCGGACACCGGTGGAAAGAACGGTCGTTCTGCCGAGGGGGTGGGGCGGCGGTGGTCGCCCGGCGTGGGCGCGGGAGATCGGCATGGCGCGATGTGCCGATCACCGTCGGCTGATCGGACGCGCGTGTTACGACGTCATTCCATTGACATTAATCAATGCCCGGCGCAGCCTGGAAACGCTCCCACAGCGTTAGGAGACGCCCGTGAAGACCTTCGCCGTGATCCTCGCCATGAGCCTGGCCGGGATCCTGTACGCAACCCCCGCGCAGGCCGCGGTGGGCGCCCCGAACGACCCCAACATCGCCTTCCACGGCCGATGGGACACCACGGATCCGGCCGCCGTCGTGCCGAAATTCGCGGGCGCCTACTTCATCACCGGCTTCACGGGTACGCGGGTGTCGCTCAAGCAGCGCAACGCGATCGACCTCTACTACAGCATCGACGGCGGGACGGACGTCTACCTGCAGAACAAGAGCGGCACGGTCGGCCTCACGCCGAGCGCGCTGCCCGCCGGCAACCACACGCTGCGGGTGTCGTACCGGGTCGTCGCCGGGTCGTACCACGGGGACGCCGTCTTCCAGGGGCTGATCCTCGACAGTGGAGCCAGGACCATCGCCCCGGCGCGGCCGTCGCGGTTGTTCGAGTTCATCGGCGACTCCATCACCGTCGGCACGACATCGAGCAGGAACGCGCTCACCGCGTACGGATGGCTGACCGGGGAGAAGCTCGGTGCCGCGCACACGCAGATCGCCGAGGGCGGGGCCTGCCTGGTCAGTGCCGCGGACGGCTGCACCGGCATGGCCGACCGCTTCCTGCGCACCAGCCCGGTCGCCGGCTCGCCGCTGTGGGACTTCACGAAGTATCAGGCCGACGCCGTGGTGATCAACCTCGGCACGAACGACGTCGGGCACGGGGTCAGCACCACGACGTTCCAGACCGTCTACACCCAGCTGCTGCGCGACGTCCGGGCCCGGTACCCACGGGCCGCGATCCTGGCATTGCAGACCTTCACCAAACGGTACGCCGCACAGACGCAGGCCGCGGTGACCGCGACCGGGGACGCGAACACGTTCTACATCGCCACCGACGGCTGGATCCCGGCCGGTGGGCTGACCGACAACGTCCACCCCAACGACGCGGGTCACCAGGCGATCGCGGCCCGGCTCGCACCCCTGCTGGAAGCCAAGACCGCCGCCGCCACCGCGCTGTGCCCGACCCCCGCCACGACGTCGGTGCGCGCGGCCGCCGTCACGGTCTGGATGGCCGGCGACTCCACCATGATGAACCCCCAGGGCGGGGTCTGCCCGGCCGGCTGGGGCAGCCAGTTCGCCCCCTACTTCACCAGCGACGTCACCGTGCAGAACAAGGCCGTCGGCGGGCGCAGCGTCCAGACCTGGCTCTACGAGGGCAACGTCACGGGTACGAAGGACGCGGCCGGCGAATGCGTCGTCAGCCCCAACACGTACAGCTCACGCTGGACCGCGACGCTCGACGGCATGAAATCCGGTGACTACCTGTTCATCCAGTTCGGCATCAACGACGGCGACTCGGCCTGCCCCCGCCACGTCGGCGGCGCGCGTTACCAGCAGCTGCTCGGCGCCATGGTCCAGGCGGCCAAGGCCAAGGGCGCCAAGCCGGTCCTGGTGACCCCGGTCGCGGCGATCACCTGCAGCGGCAGCACCGCCGTCGGCAACCGTGGCTTCCTCACCGAGACCCGCAACGCGGCCACGGCCACCAGCGTCCCGGTGATCGACCTGCACGCGCGCAGCGTCGCGCTCTACAACACGTTGAAGCTCTGCCCCAACAACGGCGACTACACCGCCGGTGCGGTCGGTGCCTTCTTCTGCAACGACCACACCCACTTCGAGATCGCCGGGGCCCGCCAGATCGCCGGCCTGATCACCACCGCGCTGCGCGAGCAGAACATCCCCCTGGCCTCCTACCTGCGCTGACCACTGGTGGTGGCGGCCCGCCGCGCGGTGACGACCGTTTCCGCGTGGCGGACCACCTCGGCGATGTGCCGGCGATCCGCGGTCAACTCGTCGGCGTGCCGGCGCACCAGAGCGGTCTGGATCGTGGCCTCCGCCGCGGTCAAGCTCTCGACCAGCCGGGTCGAACGCTTGCACCGCACATCCAGCAGGGCCACATCGCGGCTGGTCGCCGTGTCCACGGGCAGGGCTCCGGCCGGGAACCAGACGTCATCGACACGGCTGACACCGTGGGTCGCGAGACACGCCTTCCAGTCCGTGAGTGCGGTCCGGCCGACCGGGGAGCCGAGCACCGCGTCGTACGACTCCCGGCCGAGACGTTGCGCCAGCGGAGGGGCGAGGGCGAGCTCACGGATCGCCGGCTCCGCGCCGCACCTCGCGAACGTGGCCGCCTCGTCGCGGCCCATCGCGCGACCGTTGAGTCGTTCTTCGCGCTTCTGTGCCGCGGTCGCCGGCGGAAGGGCGTAGCCGTACCGAAGGGCTTCCGCCTCGTCCGAGATCCCGTACCGGCGGTCGGCGGTCAGGGGTTCGCCGACCCGGTCGACGACGTCCATGGGATGACCGCCGGCCCGCATGCAGCCGGCGAGGAGCAGGTTGACGGCGAGGTCGACGGTGCGGCTCTCCTGGACGGAGAGACCGAAGGCGTCCAGCGGGAGCACGATGCGCCGGCCGGGGGCGGGCACGTCCGCCGGGACCGGACCGGCTCCGGCGCCGGCGAGGATCCCGGCGGACGCCGCCACCACCGCGGTGGCGACGCCCACTGCCGGCAGGAACTTCCTCACGGGCAGAACTTGTGGCTGCTGATCCGGTCCTGCCAGTTCTGACCGGCGTAGGCCCCGTTGAAGCCGACGCCACCGCCGTTCGACAGCTTCGGATCCTGATAGTTGTAGTTGTCGGCGACCCGGTTGAAGAGGATCGCCGGTCCGGTGTGCTGGGCCCCGTCGAACAGCGCCACGGCGCAGGAGTTGCCGTAGTTGCGCACCGAGTTCGCGCCGTTGTTGATGCTGTACGTGGTGCAGGTCGACCAGACGATGGTGTTGTAGTCGTACCCGGTGTTGGTCATCCCGCGAAAACAGCCGGAGTAGTCGTTCTCGCCCCACAGGCAGACCTGTCCGGGCGAGCACTCCGACAGTGCGGCCTCGGCGGGCGCCGTGGCCACCAGGCTGCCGGCGATGCCGATCGTCAACGCGACCAGCCATAGTGCGATCCGTCTCATTGCGGCTCCCTCCACTGTGACACCGCGTTGCCGTCGGTGCCGATTGGGGGAAGTCAACCGTCGATGGGACAGCGGGCCACAGTGCAGGGCTGCACTGGCCCCTCCCCTCTGGTCACTAAAGGTGACCGTAGGGATGTTCTCCGTCGCTGTCCGCGGGACGACCATGACACTGATGTCGCATCGATCCGAACCCCGTCCCGCCGTCGCGGGCGACGTCCTCATCCAGTTCGGTGGGGAACGCTGGCTCGTGCCGCGCGGTGCCGAGGTGACCATCGGCCGCAGCCGGGCCAGCATGGTCCGGCTGCCCGACGACGACCATCTGTCGCGCCGGGCCGGGCTGTTACGGGTCCTCGACGACTGCGTACTGGTACGCAACGAGTCACAGCACAAGCCGCTGGTGGTCCGGCCACCCGCCGGCGAGGACCGGGTCGTCGAGCCGGGCGCCGCGACCACCTCGCTGCCGTTCCGCCGGTTCGCCGTGGTGCTGGCCGGCAGCGGTGGCGCCACGGTGCGCATCGACGTCGACGCGGCCCGGGTGACACCCGGCGCCGCCGGCGATCCGGAGACCCGCGCACCACAGACCGTGACCGACCCGGTCAGCCTCAGCGGCACCCAGCACCGGGTGCTCGTCGCGTTGTGCGCACCGCTGCTCACCGAGTCCGGGCCGCGGGCCGCCCCGGCGACGTACGCGCAGATCGGGCACCGCCTCACCCTGCGACCGCAGTACGTCCGGAACGTGGTGAAGTCACTGCGTGAGGAGCTGGCCGGGTACGGGATCGGTGGCCTCACCCGTGACGACCGTGCCGCCACCCACGACGACTTCCGCTGGGCGCTCGCGCGCTGGGCGGTCCGCAGCGGCTGGGTCACCCCCGATGACGTGCGGGCCGATCATGACGCCTGACGCCGAGCCGCCCACCCGAGGGGGATACGAACTGCCGCCCGCGCCACCCGACGACCCCGCGTTCGCCGGCCCGGCCGAGGACCCCGACCGCTACGAGCTCGTGGGCGCGGGGATCACCGGCGGTGAGGGCACGACCTGGCGCGCGCGGTACCGCGGCCGGCTGCGTGCCCCGTTGCCGCTCGCCGTCAAACTGCTGCGACCGCCACCCGGCGCCGCACCCGGCTGGCCGTCAGCTGCGGAGCGCCGTCGCTGGCAGGACCAGGCCGCCCTGCTCCGGCATCTGCGCCTGGACCACGTCGTACGGCTGCACGAGATCTTCTCCGGCCCGCCGCCGCACCCACCCGGCACCCCGGGCGACGGTCCCGTCATGGCGTACCTGGTCATGGAATGGATCGACGGGCCGACCCTGAGCCGGCTGTGCCGGGGCATCCCGGCGGGGCGCACCACGGTGGCGGCCCGGCTCCGGTATGTGACACAGGCCGCCACCGCGCTGGCCGTGCTCTCCTCGGACACCCTGACCGCGGGCAACGCGAGCCTGCACCGCGACGTCAAGCCGGGGAACTGCATCATCGCCCGCGACCGGGGGCTGGTGCTGATCGACGTCAGCACCCTGCGCCCGATCGACGACGGCTTCGACTCCGTCGGCCTGCACACCCCGCAGTACACCGCACCGGAGGTACGGGCCGCACCGCACCGGCCGCGTACCCCGGCGGCCGAGGCGTACTCGCTCGGCGCGCTCACCGCGTACTGTCTGACCGGTCAGGACCCGGGCCCCGCGCCGGACCTGCGGGCCGAGCTGGTCGCGGCGGCCCTGGCCGCCGAGGTGGCCGGCCCGGAGGCGCTGGCCGCGCACATCCTGACCGCGCTGGATCCCGATCCCGGCCGCCGCCCCACCGACCTGGTGCGATGGGGTGAGCGGCTGGAACGGCTGGGCCGCAGGCGGCAGCGGATCCCGGCGCTCCGTCTTCTGATCGCGCTGACGGCGATGCTCGCCCTGCTCGGCGGATCGCACAGCCGGGGCCACGGGAAACCGCCGGCGCGCCCGGCTCCCGGCACACCGCCGGGCTATGCCGGGGCCATCCGGTCCCCGGCCGACGGCGGACATGCCCGGCAGTGCGAGTACTTCACCGGCACCGCCGTCGTCCCACCGGGTATGACGCTGATCCTGGCCATGCGCAACCTCGACAACGGCGACCCCGGCCGGTACCCCGAGGTGGTGCATCATTTCGACGATCCGGCCCGGCTGCGTGACTGGCGCGGGGCGCAGTACTTCGGGCGCGAGGACGCCACCGTGGGCCAGCGGTACCAGGTCCAGCTGCTGGCGGTACGGACGGCGGCGGCCGTGGCCTGGCGGGCGGACGACGCCGAGGGTGCCGGGACGAGGCTCGCCGCGGGCGGGGTCCCGCTGGACACGGTCACCCTCACGCGCATCCCCGGACCGGGCCCGAGCCCGGGTTGTGAGGGTGACTAGTTGTGATGTCCGGTGAGGTTGGTCAACCGTGTGATGGGTGGCAGGCCGCCGATGGCGGTGTGGGGTCGGTGATGGTTGTAATCGTGCAGGAAGGCC
>NZ_JBITDZ010000012.1:123370-283274 GCF_044454705.1 Actinoplanes sp. NPDC051494 | reverse complement strand
GGCCTTCCTGCACGATTACAACCATCACCGACCCCACACCGCCATCGGCGGCCTGCCACCCATCACACGGTTGACCAACCTCACCGGACATCACACCTAGGGCAACCCTCGGCCGGCTCCGCCCTCGACCATGGGGAGCGGGTTCAGCGGGCGCGGGGGTTGAGGCGGCGCGTCGGTGGGGTCTCGGCCGGGTTCTCGGGCCAGGGGTGGCGGGGGTATCGGCCGCGCATCTCGCCTCGGACCTGGGGATACCCGGTGGCCCAGAACGATGCCAGGTCGCTGGTCACGGCCAGCGGGCGGCCCGCCGGGGAGAGCAGGTGCAGGCGTACCGGGATGCGGCCGTCGGCCAGGCGGGGGGCGTTCTGCCAGCCGAAGGTCTCCTGGAGTTTGACCGCGAGCACCGGGGCGTCCGGGTCGGTGTAGTCGACGCGGATCTTGGATCCACTGGGGACCGGGAGGCGTTCCGGGGCGACCTCGTCGAGGCGGCCGGCCACCTGCCAGGGCAGCAGGTCGCGCAGGGCGGTCGCGAGGTCGAGTCTGGCGAGATCGGCGCGGCGGCGGGCACGGCGCAGGTCGAGCCAGTCGGTTTCGGCGAGGGCCTCATCCGACACCTCCGGCCAGGGGTCGCCGAGGGCGGCCTGGGCGAACGCCAGGCGTTGCCGCAGCTCGGTCGCGGTGCGGGACCAGGTCAGCAGGCCGAGGCCTTCGCGGCGCAGGCCATCGCGCAGGGCCTGCTGCACCAGGGCCGGATCCGGGTTGTCGATGCGGCGTTCGACCAGGGTGATCGCGCCGAGGCGGTCGGCGCGGCGGGCGACCACGTCGCCGTCGATCCAGCCGATCTCGGTGTCGGTGCGGGCCAGGGTCGACGCGGCTTCGCGGGCGGTGGCCTCGTCGAGCGGGGCGGCGCTGCGGATGCGGGCGGTGCGTGCGCCCGGTGCGCGGTCCGCGTCGGCGACGGCGAGCCAGGTCGTCCCGGCGAGGTTGCTGCCGCCGTGCAGCTCCGCCTCGGTCCCGCCGGCCATCAGGTACGACCGGGAGCCGGCCTCCCGTGCCCGAGCGACCCTTTCCGGGTACGCGAGCCCGACCACCAGCCCAGCCGCGAGATCATCGGTGAGGTGGGTACGTGGCGTCGAGGTGCCGGTGTTGCGGTCCAGGGCGGCGGTGAGGCGGCGGACCTCGGACTGCCAGGCGCCGTCGCGGTCGTTGCGGGCCCGGCGCCAGGCTACGGCCACGTCGTCGGAGGTGCGGTCGCCGTCGAGGAGCGCGACGATCTCGGCCGCTCGCCGGTTGCCGACCTCGGGGGCGCCGTCGAGCAGGGCCCGGGCCAGGCGGGGGTGCAGGCCGGCGTCGGCGAGGGAGCGGCCGCGCGGGGTGACCCGGCCGCTGTCGTCGGTCGCGCCGAGGTCGCGCAGGGTGGACCGGGCCGCCTGCAGCGCTCCGGCCGGGGGCTGGTCGGGCAGGGCGAGACCGGTGCCGTCCGGGTGGCCCCACAGGGCCAGATCGAGGGCGAAGCTGGTGAGGTCCGCCGCCGCGACCTCCGGTTCGGGCTGGGCCGGGAGCCGGTCGTGCTGAGCCTGCGACCAGCAACGGTAGACGCGCCCGGGGGCCTCACGCCCGGCCCGGCCGGCCCGCTGGACGGCTCCGGCGCGGGACACCGGGACGGTGACGAGGGTGCCCAGGCCGCGGTTGTGATCGGTACGCGGCACCCGGCTGAGCCCGGCGTCGACGACCGCGCGGACACCGGGGACGGTCAGGCTGCTCTCCGCGACCGCGGTGGCCAGCACCACGCGGCGTTCCGGGCCGGGGCGCAGCGCGGCGTCCTGGGCCAGGCCGGTCAGGCGGCCGTGCAGGGCGACGACGGTGGCACCGGCGCCGCGCAGTCTGCCGGCCACCGTCTCGATCTCGCGGGCGCCGGGCAGGAAGACGAGCACGTCGCCGTCGCCGTCGGCCAGCGCGCGCCGGACCGTGGTGGCGACGTGGTCGAGCAGCAGCGGGTCGACGCGCAGGCCGAGTGCGGGCTTGACCGGTTTCGGTGGCGGGCACCAGTGCACCTCGACCGGGAAGATCGCGGCGGACGCGGTCACCACGGGCGCGTCGCCGAGGATCTGGGACAGCCGGTCGGAGTCGGCGGTCGCGGACGTGGCGAGCAGGCTGAGGTCGGGGCGCAGCGCCGCCCGGACCTCGATCAGGAACGCGAGCGCGAGGTCGGTGTCGAGGTGGCGTTCGTGGCACTCGTCGAGGACGACCGCGGTGGTGCCGGCGAGTTCCGGGTCGCGGTGCAGGCGGCGGACGAGCACCCCGGTGGTCACGACCTCCACGCGGGTCCGGGCGGAGACGCGGCGGTCTCCGCGTACTGAATAGCCGACCAGGCCGCCCACCTCCTCGCCGAGCAGGGACGCCATCCGCCGGGCGGCCGCCCGGGCGGCGACCCGGCGGGGTTCGGCGACCACCACGAGGCCGCTGCCGGGATCGGCCAGGACCAGCGGGACCACCGTCGTCTTCCCGGTGCCGGGCGGGGCCACCAGCACGGCGGCCCCGGGTGCCGCGAGCGCCGCGGTGACCTCGGGCAGGACGGACCGGATCGGCAGGTCCGGCAGGTCGTCCACGGCGATCAACATCAACCCATCGTCCCCCACGAACAGAGCGTGTGTTAAATCGGCGCGTAGGCGTGGAAGATCCGTTGCCGGGCTGCTTGACTGGCTCGATGAACGACTTCGACGCCCTTCCCGCGGCCGAGCTCGAGGCGGAGCTGCTGGCCGTGTGTGCCGCGCCGGCCTGGGGTGCGGCGGTGACGGCCGGGCGCCCGTACCCGTCGCGGGAAGCTCTTCTGCACGCGGCCGGCGCTCTCGTGCGGGGGTTGAGCTGGGACGAGGTCCTCAAGGGCCTGTCCGCGCACCCGCGGATCGGGGAGCGCGCCGAGGGTGCTGCCAAGGAGGCGGCGTGGTCGCGGCGGGAGCAGTCGACGGCGGCGTCCACCGCGGACGACGCCACGAAGGCGGAGCTGGTCGCGGTCAACCGGGCGTACGAGGAGAAGTTCGGGCACGTGTTCCTGATCTTCGCGAGTGGCCGGTCGCAGGCGGAGATCCTGGCCGCGGCGAAACAGCGGCTGGGCAACGACGAGGCGGCCGAGCGGACGGTCGTGGCGGACCAGCTGGCCCGGATCGCGGTGCTGCGACTGGAGAGGATGCTCGATGAGCTCGGCTGACGGCGGCGCGACGATCTCCACGCACATCCTGGACACGGTGACCGGTGAGCCGGCCCGCGACGTGGCGGTGCGCCTGGACGGCGAAGGACTGACCGATTCCGGTCGCACCGACGCAGACGGGCGGGTGCGGTTCGCGGTGGCGGTGCCGGCCGGGGGCTACCGGCTGACGTTCGCGGTGGAGCCCTATCTCGGCGCGGACGCGTTCTTCCCCGAGATCTCCGTGGCGTTCCGTGTGCACGACCCGCACCGGCACTATCACGTGCCGTTGTTGTTGAGCAGGTACGGCTACACCACCTATCGAGGGAGCTGACGCGCGTGGCGATCGTGCTGGGACCGAACCGTTACGGCAAGGCGGAGACCCGGCTGGTGCGGGTCACCCGGGACGGTGACACGCACGGCCTGGCGGACCTGAACGTGAGCGTCGCGCTGTCCGGGGAGCTGTCGGCGACGCATCTGAGCGGGGACAACGCCGGCGTGCTGCCGACCGACACGATGAAGAACACGGTGTACGCGTTCGCGCGGGAGCACGGTGTCGCCTCGCCGGAGGAGTTCGCTCTGCTGCTGGGGCGGCACTTCGTGCAGACGCAGCCGCAGATCACGCATGCCCGGATCGGCATCGAGTCGTTCGGGTGGGAGCGGATCGGGCCGCATTCGTTCCGGCGGGCGGGCGACTTCGTCCGTACGGCGGTGGTCGATGTGTCGTCCTCCGGTTCCCAGGTCGTCTCGGGTCTGCGGGACCTGGTGGTCATGAACACCACCGACTCGGAGTTCCACGGCTTCCCGCGGGACCGCTACACGACGCTTCCCGAGACCACCGACCGCATCCTGGCCACGTCGGTGACCGCGTCCTGGCGGCACAGCGCCGGCGTCGCCGATGTCGAGGCGGTCAAGGACGCGCTGGTGCACGCGTTCGTGACGACCCACAGCTATTCGCTGCAGCAGACCCTGTACGCGATGGGCAAGCGGGTGATCACCGATTTCCCGGGGATCGCCGAGATCCGGCTGGCGCTGCCGAACAAGCATCACTACCTGGTCGACCTGTCCCGGTTCGACCTGGAGAACCCGGGTGAGGTGTTCATGGCGGGCGACCGGCCGTACGGATTGATCGAGGGAACCGTGACCCGTGACGACGCGCCGCCGGCGCTGGTGGAGTGGTATTTGTGATCATCATCGAGAACTGCGCCGTCGCGACCGTGGACGCGGCCGGCACCGAGTACGCCGACGGGCACGTGGTGGTCGGCGACGACGGCCGGATCGCCGCGGTCGGCCCCGGGTCCTACGCCGGCGCGGGGCGGCGGGTCGACGGCGACGGCTGCCTGATCACTCCCGGTCTGGTCAACACGCACCACCACCTGTACCAGTGGGCCACCCGGGGGCTGGCCACCGACAGCACGCTGTTCGGCTGGCTGCAGACGTTGTACCCGATCTGGGGCCGGATCGACGCAGAGACCGTCGGCGCGGCGGCCGGGGCGGCGCTCGGCTGGCTGGCGCTGTCCGGCTGCACGACCAGCATGGACCACCACTACGTGTTCCCTCGCGACGGTGGCGACGTGCTGGAGGCGGAGATCCTCGCGGCCCGCGAGATCGGGCTGCGGTTCCACCCGACCCGCGGTTCGATGGACCTCGGGCAGTCCCAGGGCGGGCTCCCGCCGGACAACGTGGTCGAGGACACCGACGAGGCCCTCGCGGCCACCGAGGCGGCGATCGACCGCTGGCACGACCCGTCGCCGGAGTCGATGCTGCGGATCGGGGTGTCGCCGTGCTCGCCGTTCTCGGTGACCGAGCGGCTGATGACCGAGGCCGCGGCGCTCGCCCGGCGCAAGGGCGTGCGGTTGCACACCCATCTCGCGGAGACCGACGACGAGGACGATTTCTGCCGGGAGAAGTTCGACTGCACGCCGGTGGAGTACGCCGAACGACTCGGCTGGCTGGGGGAGGACGTGTGGCTCGCGCACGGCGTCCACCTCGACGACGCGTCGGTGGCGAAACTGGCCGCGACGGGTACGGGGGTCGCGCACTGCCCGAGTTCCAACGCCCGCCTCGGTGCGGGTCTGGCCCGGGTCCGGGACCTGCTCGACGCCGGCGTCCCGGTCGGGCTGGGGGTGGACGGCGCGGCCTCCCAGGAGGCCTCCCACCTGGGCGAAGAGCTGCGCCAGGCACTGTACGTGGCGAGGCTGCGCGGCGGCCCGACGGCGCTGACCGCACGGGAGTCGCTGCGGCTCGGCACGCTGGGTGGCGCGCGCCTGCTGGGCCGGCAGGACGACATCGGCAGCATCGAGGTGGGTAAGCTGGCCGATCTCGTGCTCTGGCGCCTCGACGGGCTGGGTCACGCGGGCATCGGCGACAAGGTCGCGGCGCTGGTGCTCGGCCCGGCCGCCCCGGTGGAACTGGCCCTGGTGAACGGTGCCCCGGTGGTCGAGCGGGGCACGCTGGTCAACGCGGACGCCGCCGGCCTGACCGCCCGCCTCTTAAGGAAGATTTAAGGAACAGGGCCGGAGAAAATGTTATCGAAAGCTCGTCCGGCGGCGACCAGGGGCCATTGTTCCGGCCCCTCTTAATTCTTCTTTCGTGAGTTGAAACAAGCGCTCTGACCTCCGCATACTCCTTCCCGGAAACGCTGTGTCGTGCAGACCCGAAGGATTGAAGCAATGCGGAATAGCTTGCATGTCGCACCCCAGGACCCGGTGAAGAAGCGCCGCCGCCGCACCCGCCTCGCGCTCGCGGCGGCGGTGGCCGTGACGGTGGGTGGCAGCGGCGTCTACATCGCCAACGCCAGCGCCGCCGAGGTCGTCGTCCCGGGCCGGCTGCAGGCGGAGGCGTTCGCGGCCCAGTCCGGCACCCAGACCGAGGGCACCGGCGACAAGGACGGCGGCAAGAACGTCGGCTGGGTGTCGAACGGTGACTGGCTGCGCTTCGACAACGTGTCGATCACCGGCACCGACCTGACCGCCCGGGTCGCCGCCGACAACAGGACCGGCGGGAGCATCGAGCTGCACCTCGGGTCGCAGACCGGCAAGCTGCTCGGCACGTTCAAGGTCTCCTCGACCGGCGGCTGGCAGAAGTGGACCACGGTCACCGCGCGGGCGTCGGCCGTGCCCAGCGGCAAGCAGACGGTGTTCGCGGTCGCCAAGAGCACCCAGCAGAGCGACTTCGTCAACATCAACTGGTTCACCCTCGGGCCGGCTTCTCCCGCGTCCCCGTCGCCCTCCCCGTCGTCGGCTGCTCCTTCTTCGGCTCCCTCGTCCTCACCCGCTTCGTCCTCACCTACGTCGTCCGCGCCCACCTCCCCGGCCGGGTTCGTTCCGGTCGACCAGGCGAAGTGGCAGGCCGAGCTGGACTACTTCGACTCGGTGCCGCTGCAGAAGGTCCCCGGCGACATCGTCCGGGTGGCGGAGTTCCAGACCAACTGCAAGGCCACGGTCGAGGCGCCGGTCGACCCGATCGTCTTCCCGAACATGCCGGGCGCATCGCACATGCACACGTTCTTCGGGCCGGAGAAGATCGACGCGAGCACGACAAACGAGGATCTGCTCACCACCAGGACGAACTGTGACGCCCCCGGTGACTTCAGCGCGTACTGGGCGCCGACGCTGACCCAGGACGGCAAGACCGTACCCATGCAGGGCTTCCGGGTCTACTACGGCTCCCGTCTCGCCGACCCGTCGGTCACCAAGCCGTTCCCGCCCGGCCTGCGCATCGTGCAGGGCGACGCCAAGCTGCAGGAAGCCACCCCCAAGGGCAAGAACGGCCAGTTCTGGTGCGCCGGCAGCGCCGAGATCGGCCGCAGCGCCGACGGCAACTGGCCCAAGTGCGCCGCCGGCGGCAACCTGATCTACCAGCTGACGTTCAAGGACTGCTGGGACGGCAAGAACATCGACTCGCCGGACCACAAGTCGCACATGGCCAACGCGGTCGACGGCAAGTGCCAGGGTGACTACCCGGTCGCGGTCCCGAACCTGTCGTTCATGCTCGGCTACGACACGCTCGGCGGCGACGGCCTGAAGCTGTCCTCCGGCATGGCCTCCTCGATCCACGGCGACTTCATGAACGCCTGGGACCCGAAAAAGCTGTCCGACCTGGTCAAGGTCTGCCTGACCCAGAAGGCCAAGTGCGGCACCACCCCCGGCTGGAACTGAGCACCGCACCTCCCCGGTGAACCGGCGGTCCCCATCGGGGGCCGCCGGTTCCGGTTTCCCGATACGGTGTTCGCGTATCGCTTCGCCGAGGGGAGTCGTCCGCCGTGACCGAGATTCTGTCCGCCGAGGCAGTCGCGTTCGTCGCCGATCTGACCAGGCGCTTCCGCCCCCGGCGCGACGAGCTGCTCGCCCGCCGCGCCGAGCGCCGCGCACAGATCGCCGCCGGTGAGACGCTCGGCTTCCGGCCCGAGACCGCGGAGATCCGGGCCGGCGACTGGACCGTCCCGGCGGCGCCCGCCGACCTGAGCGACCGCCGCGTCGAGATCACCGGCCCCACCGAGCGCAAGATGACCATCAACGCGCTCAACTCCGGCGCCAAGGTCTGGCTCGCCGACCTCGAGGACGCCAACACCCCGCACTGGGCGAACGTGCTCGACGGCCAGCAGAACCTGTACGACGCGATCCGGCGCACGGTGTCGCTGGAGACCCCGGCCAAGACGTACCAGCTCGGCGACGGGCCGTACCCGACGATCGTCATGCGCCCGCGGGGCTGGCACCTCGACGAGCGGCACCTGCCCGTCGACGGCACCCCCGCGGTCGCCGCCCTGGTCGATTTCGGGCTCTACTTCTTCCACAACGCGGCCGAGCTGGTCGCCCGGGGCAGCGGCCCCTACTTCTACCTGCCCAAGATGGAGTCGTACCACGAGGCGGCGCTCTGGAACGACGTCTTCACCCACGCCCAGGAGGCGCTCGGCATCCCGGTCGGCACGATCCGGGCCACCGTGCTGATCGAGACGATCCCGGCCGCGTTCGAGATGGACGAGATCCTCTGGGCGCTGCGCCCGCACATCTCCGGCCTCAACGCCGGCCGCTGGGACTACCTCTTCAGCATCATCAAGTACTTCCGCGACAACCCGGCGATGGTGCTGCCGGACCGGGCCGCGGTGACGATGACCGCGCCGTTCATGCGGGCGTACTCGGAGCTGCTGGTCTCGACCTGTCACCGGCGCGGCGCGTTCGCGATGGGGGGCATGGCCGCGTTCATCCCCAGCCGCCGGGACCCGGCGGTCAACGAGGTCGCGCTGACCAAGGTCCGCGAGGACAAGCAACGCGAGGCCGGGGACGGCTTCGACGGATCATGGGTGGCCCACCCCGACCTCGTACCCATCTGCTTCGACGCTTTCCAGAAGACCAACCAGCTCGACCGTACGCGTTCCGAGGTCACCGTCACCGCGGAGCAGCTGCTCGACGTGGCCTCGCTCGGCGCCGTGGTGACCGAGGCCGGCCTGCGGTCCAACGTCTCCGTCGCGCTGCAGTACCTGGAGGCCTGGCTGCGTGGCAACGGGGCGGTGGCCATCTTCAACCTCATGGAGGACGCCGCCACCGCCGAGATCTCCCGGTCCCAGGTCTGGCAGTGGATCCACAACGACGTGCGGCTCGACGACGGCACCCCGATCACCGCCGAGCTGGTCGCCCGGATTGAGGACGAAGAGCTCGCGAAGATCGACCAGCCGGCGGGCAACCGGTTCGACGAGGCCCGCAAACTGTTCGAACGGGTCGCGCTGGCCGACGACTTCGCCGACTTCCTGACCACCGTCGCCTACGAAGCGATCGACTGACCGTGCGGCTCACCGACGACGACTACGCGGCGCTCGACGACTCGCTCGCCGGTCACGACGCGTTCCTGCGCTCGCGCTACCCGGGCGAGCGCCCCGGCCGCCAGCCGGTGCACACCGTGTACATCCCGGCCGACCGGATCACCGGTTTCCGCGAGTGGGGACCCCGGGCCCTGGCGGCGCTCGACGAGCACCCGCCGCTGCCGTTCCCCGCCGCCCTGGAGGAACGCGTCCGGGCCAAACTCGCCACCGAACCCATCGAGGACCTCCGCGTCGACTTCGAGGACGGGTACGGGGTCCGCGACGACGACCAGGAGGACGCCGCGGTCAAACAGGCCGTGGCGACGCTGCTCGACGGCCCCCGGCCGCCGTTCCTCGGCCTGCGGATCAAATCCCTGGAAGCCCCCACCCGGCACCGGGCCCTGCGCACCCTCGACCTGTGGCTCACGCACTACCCCGACCCGTTCGTGATCACCCTGCCCAAGGTCAGCGGCCCCGACCAGGTCACCGCGATGGTCGCGCTCTGCGACCGCCTCGAGCGGGCCCACGCCCTGCCGGCCGGCACGCTGCGCTTCGAGATCCAGATCGAGCTCCCCGCCGCGGTCCTCGGCGCCGACGGCACCGCCACCGTCGCCCGCCTCATCACCGCGGCGGCCGGACGCTGCACCGGCCTGCACTACGGGACGTACGACTACAGCGCGGCCGCCGGCGTCGCCGCCGCCCACCAGGCCATGGACCACCCGGTCGCCGACTACGCCAAAGCGGTCATGCAGGCCGCGGCGGCCGGCACCGGCGTCCGGCTCTCCGACGGCTCGACCAACATCCTCCCGGTCGGCACCGACGTGGCGGTCCACGAGGCCTGGGCCCTGCACCACCGGCTCGTGCGCCGCTCCCTCGAACGCGGCTACTACCAGGGCTGGGACCTGCACCCGGCGCAGCTGCCCACCCGCTTCGCCGCCACCTACGCCTTCTTCGCCGACGGCACGGACGCGGCGGTCCTGCGTCTGCGCCGCTACCTCGACCGCCAGGCCGGCGGCATCCTCGACGAACCGGCGACCGCCCGGGCCCTGGCGACCTACCTGCTGCGCGGCCTCGACTGCGGGGCCCTGGCCCCCGGCGACGTCGCCTTTACCCGGGAGGAACTGCTTCGCTCGACGTAGCCGTCCGGCAACGCTGGGCGGTTAGGCTCGGGACCATGGTCGATCTCGTGCTGCGGTCCCGGCGTGCTGTCACCCCCGACGGGGAGCGGCCCGCGTCCGTCTGCGTGCTGGCCGGCCGCATCGTCGCGGTCGGCGCCTACGACGCGGCGGTGGACGCGGGGGAGGACATCGACCTCGGCGACGTGGCCCTGCTGCCCGGGCTGGTCGACACCCACGTGCACGTCAACGAGCCCGGGCGCACCGCATGGGAAGGCTTCGCCAGCGCCACCCGGGCGGCCGCCGCCGGCGGGGTCACCGCCATCGTGGACATGCCGCTCAACAGCCTGCCCCCGACCGTGAACGTGGAAGCGCTGCGGATCAAGCAGCGGGCCGCCGCCGGGCAGATCCACGTCGACGTGGGATTCTGGGGCGGGGCGATCCCCGGGAACGCCGGCTCGCTGGCCGCACTGCACAACGCCGGGGTGTACGGGTTCAAGGCGTTCCTCGCCGACTCCGGGGTCCCCGAGTTCCCGCCGCTGAACCCGGACCAGCTCGCCGAGGCCCTCGCGGCCGTCGACGCCCAGTTCGTGATCCACGCCGAGGACCCCGATCACCTGCACGCGGCGGTGTCCTCCGCGGCGTACCGTGACTTCCTCGCCTCCCGCCCCCCGGACGCCGAACACGCCGCCGTCGCCACCGCGATCGCCGCGGCCCGGGTCGCCGGGGCGCGGGTGCACATCCTGCACCTGTCCGCCGCGTCGGCGCTGCCCCTGATCGCGGCCGCGAAAGCCGACGGGCTGCGGGTCACCGCCGAGACCTGCCCGCACTACCTGACCCTCGACGCGGACGAGATCCCCGAGGGCGCCACCGAGTTCAAATGCTGCCCGCCCATCCGGGACTCCGCCAACCGCGACCAGCTGTGGGCGGCGCTCGCCGACGGGCTGATCACCTGCGTCGTCAGCGACCACTCGCCGTGCACGCCGGACCTCAAACGCCGTGACACCGGGGACTTCGCCGCCGCGTGGGGCGGGATCGCCTCGGTCCAGCTCGGGCTGCCGGTCATCTGGACCGCCGCCCGGGACCGGGGCCACTCGCTCGCCGCCGTCGTCGACTGGATGGCCCGGCGGCCCGCCGACCTGGTCGGGCTCACCGGCAAAGGCCGGCTCGCGGTGGGCGCCGACGCCGACCTCGTCGCCTTCGACCCGGACGGCACCTTCGTCGTCGATCCGGAAGCGCTGCATCATCGCAACCCGGTCACCCCGTACGCGGGGAAGACCTTGACCGGGCTTGTCCGCACGACCTGGCTGCGCGGGCAGCCGGTGACCGGCCAGTCGCCGCTGGGCCGCTTCCTCACCCGGGAGGTTTCCTGATGGAAGAGTTCACGATGCTGCCCGACCTGGCGTCGCGCGTCTACGGCGGCGGGGTGGTGTTCGCCAACGACGAGTTCTTCGCGGCCGCCGACCACCTGGTCGAGCCGGGCAGCCCGGTCTTCGCACCCCAGACCTTCGGGCAGAAGGGGCAGGTGTACGACGGGTGGGAGACCCGGCGGCGCCGCGAACCCGGATACGACACGGTGATCGTGCGGCTCGGCGCCCCCGGCGTGGTGCACGGCGTCGACATCGACACCGCGTTCTTCACCGGCAACTATCCGCCGGCCGCCTCGCTCGAGGGCTGCGCGATGGAGGGCTACCCGGACGCCGGCCAGCTCGCCGACGCCACGTGGGTGCCGCTCGTGCCGAGGTCCCCGCTCGCCGGCGACAGCCAGAACCTGTTCACCGTCGACTCCCGGCAACGGTTCACCCACGTACGCCTCAACATCTTCCCGGACGGCGGGGTGGCCCGGCTGCGCGTACACGGCGAGGTGGTCCCCGACCCGGCCCTGCTGCCGAGCGTGTTCGACGTCGCCGCCGCCGAGCACGGAGCCCGCATCGCCAGCTGCAGCAACATGTTCTACGGCCACCCCCAGCACATGATCAACCCGGGTCTGGCCCGCTCCATGGGCGACGGCTGGGAAACCTCCCGCCGCCGAGACGACGGCAACGACTGGGTCCTGGTACAACTGGTTGCCCCCGCCGTGATCGAACTCGCCGAACTCGACACCAGCCACTTCAAGGGCAACGCCCCGGGCAGCGCCACCCTGCGCGGCATCGACGCCCGGGTGGGCCTGCTCGACGACCCGGACGACTGGTTCGACCTGCTGCCCCAGATCCGCCTGAGCCCGGACACCCGCCACCGCTTCCCGATCCCGGTGGTCCCGGTAGCCACCCACGTCCGCCTCGACATCTTCCCGGACGGCGGCATGGCCCGCCTCCGCCTCCACGGCCACCCGGACGCAGCAGTCCTGAGAGCCCGCTACGAAGCGACAACATAAGCCCCCCGTCGCTGCCCCCGGCCCAACCGGTGATCCCGTATACGACCCGCTGCGTGCTCCCCGGCGCGTGCCCCGCACGCGTCCGAAGCACCCGGTGGCTGCCCCCATCCATCGTCACAGTCATGCCCACCCGACCCCGCACACCGACGTAATCAGGACCGACGGCAGGTTCCGCGTGACAGGTTGCGCCTGGCCGGCAACACCCGGTCCGATACCGAAGCAACAGGCGCCCGGACAAGAGCAGCGCGCCACAGTGGCCTTTCAGTCAATGAAACGATCCCGCTGCCAGCTGTGACACCCCCGCGGACCGCGGCAAGCAGCTGAACCCGGACCGCCACACAGACGAAACGGCTCTGGCTCTGGGGCTGCCCTGGCCCTGGCCATGGACCCGGCCTCGTCCCCGGCCATACGCCGAGCCTGGCCGTGACGCCGTCCCTGGCCATACGCCGAGCCTGGCCGTGACGCCGAGCCTGGCTCTGGCTCTGATCTGGCCCCGGCCTCGGCTCGATCTCGGCACCCCGGTGAATGGCCGCCTGAGCCCGCTGCCGGCCGCCGTTGCCTTCGACCCAGCGGCGACCTGGGCCCCATTCTCGATCCCACCCCGAGCCGCCGACGACAAGGGGTGCGGACTCCGGGCGAGAGCGAGGACTCGGAGCGGATCGAAAGCCCGGGTCGGAGCGAGGGCAGGGGGCGGAGGCAGAGCGGCGGGCGGGGCTGGAACGGGGTCGAGTGCTCGGGCGCGAGCGGGGGTCGGAGCCGGGGCTGGAGTCCGGGTTCGGGCGGGACCTCTGGTCCTGACAGGAACGGGGGTCCTGGCGGAGGCCGCGGCCGGGGTGGGAGTCGGGGTCTTGCCCGGGATGGAGGGCCGGGTGAGGGACGGGGCCCGAGTAGGAGCGGGGCCCCGAGTTCCGGCAGGAGTGGGTGCCTTGGCAGGGGCTGGAATCCGGGTAGGTACAGGAACCTCCGCGGGAGCTGGCGTTCGAGCCGGATCAGAGGCGAGAGTTCGGGCCGGGCCTGAAGCCTCGCCCGGAGCCGTTGAGTTACGCGCTGGCGCGGGCCTGGATGCGCGTGTGGACTCAGGCGCGGGAAGTGCCTGTAGGGCCCGCATCAATTCGGCCCAGAAACGTTTGATCGCGCACTTCGCCCACTCGTCACCGCGTAGCGAGCGCAACTCGCAAGCGCGCGCCACGTGGAGTCGGTATTTGCCCCAGGCGCGGCGCTCCGCATGGTCTCGGCGGAACTCTGCGCGGGACGGGGAATAGTTGCGCGACAGGGTTGGATCGCGCATTTTAGAGACCTGCATCGGTGTGAAGATCTGCAACTGCCCCATGCGTTCAATGATGCCTCGTCCCGTCTGCGGACACCAATCGGAGCAGTGTTCAGTTTATTGGTCCATGAAGGACATATGCCATCGTGACGTGCTGAAGCTCACTGACGAAAGAGCGACAGAAGAAGAGGGTGGCTACGTTGGGCGTGTCGCGCTGGAGAGGCGTACGTTGATGTCAGTGGGCGATCTGTCGACCGCCCGTGCACCTATTTGGTGAGAAATTTTGATCAAGTGAGAATGGCTTTTCGGATCGGTTCTTGGCAGTGGTATAGATCCTTGGCTTGACGGATCGATGTTCGAACAGTGCCTCGGTCGGCGGTTATGGTCTCGGTCTGTCGAGTGCGATCTGGATCGGCCCGGCGCGGCAGGGAATTGGTGGCGGTGTCGGGGGGTTCGGAAGTGTGACTTTTGGTCTAAGGGCAGACGGCGGATTGCCAGGCGGGGCAGCCCGGCTGCCAGGCACGAAGGGCAGGCGCAGGAGGCAGCAGGCAGCAGGCGCGGACGGGCAGGCGTGGGTAGGTGTGGGCGTGGGCAGATATGGCAGGCGTGCGGTTGGTGGGTCGCCGGCGGGGCGGTGAGCGGGTGGTGGGGTGCGGTGGTGGGGTCAGGCGCTGAGGTAGGTGAGGACGGCCAGGACGCGGCGGTTGGTGTTGTCGGCTGGGGGGAGGCTTAGTTTGGCGAAGATGTTGCCTACGTGTTTGCCGATGGCGGCTTCGGTTACGAAGAGGTGTGCGGCGATGGCTGAGTTGGAGTGGCCTTCGGCCAGCAGGGACAGGACCTCCCGTTCGCGGGGTGAGAGGGTGGCCAGGGGGTCCGGGGGGCGGCGCAGGAGGCGGCGGACGATCTCCGGGTCTACGACGGTGCCTCCGGTTGCCACCGTTCGCAGGGATGCCACGAAGTCGTGGACGTCGGCTACCCGGTCCTTGAGGAGGTAGCCGACCGCCTCGCCGGTGCCGCTGGCCAGCAGGGCCGTCGCGTATTCCTCCTGGACGTACTGGCTGAGGACCACGATGGGCAGGCTGGGGCGGATGCGGCGCATCGCCACCGCGGCCCGGAGGCCCTCGTCGCGGAAGTCGGGGGGCATGCGGATGTCCGTCACCACCAGGTCGGGGCTGTGTTCGCCGACCACCGCGACGAGTTCCTCGGCGTCGCCGACGGCTGCCACCACCTCGAAGCCGAAGCGGCCGAGCACACTGGACAGACCTTCGCGCAGGAGTACGCCGTCCTCGGCCAGGACCACCCGCGTCATGCGAGCACCTTCCGGGGGGACGTCGCGGCCCAGGGAAGTTCGACACGTATGAGGGTGGGGCCGCCTTCGGGGCTGGAGAGCAGGAGCCGCCCGCCGGCCGCCGCGACCCGGTCGGCGAGCCCGGTCAGTCCGGTGCCGCCGGCCGGGTCCGCGCCGCCCCGGCCGTCGTCGCGGACCTCGAGGACCAGCACCTCGCCGGCCCGCGCCAGCAGCAGGTCGGCCCGGGTCGCGCCGGCGTGCTTGACGACGTTGGCGAGGGCCTCGGAGGCGGCGAAGTAGGCCGTACCCTCGATCTGCTCGGTGGGCCGGGGCACGCCGTCCGCGACCGTCACGAGCACCGGGAGCGGTGACCGGCCGGCCAGTTCGCGCAGCGCGGCCGGCAGGCCCAGGTCGGTGAGCGCCTGCGGGCGGATGCCGTGGATGAGGTCGCGCATGACCACCATCAGTTCCTTCGCCTGGTCGTGGGCCTGGTTGAGCGGGACGGCGGCCGGGGAGTCCTCGGGTACGTCCAGCCGGGCCATGCCCAGTTGCAGGGTGAGGCTGGTGAGCCGGTGCTGGGCGCCGTCGTGCAGGTCGCGTTCGATGCGGCGGCGTTCCAGGTCGAACGCGTCGGCGAGGCGGGCCCGGGACCGGGCGACCTCGCGCAGCGCGACGGCGTTGCGGTCGCCGAGCAGGGCCCTGGTGACGGCGGCCTGGCCGGCCGCGATCGCTCCGACGAGGTAGCCGATGACCGGGATGAGCATGATCCCGCCGAGCGCGAACGGTACGGACTGCGCGGTGGTGCGTACGGTGAAGGAACCGATCGTGAGACCGAGGGCGTCCGTGCCGGCGAGGAACGGGCTGAGCAGCAGCCCCGCGTCGATCACCAGCAGGAACGCCACCAGCGAGTACGCGGCCGGGACGACCGTGCCGAGGAAGAGCCCGAAGAGCAGTTCGCGCCAGGTGGCGGCCTCGGTGTACCGGGCCCGGAGCCACCCGGCCGGCCCGGCCGGGGCCGGCGGGTGCGGCGAGGTCAGCGGCCGCGGGTCCAGCAGGGCGAGCCGGGCCCGTTCGATCGCGGCGAGCGGGATCGCCACCAGCGGGCCGGCACCGGCGACCAGGGCCAGTGCGACGGCCATCAGGAACACCAGGGCGCCGGTCGGTGCGGCACCGTCGCGCATCCGGGTGACCGCCGCCAGGTACGGCAGGGTCAGCAGGCCAGTGGCCGCGCCGGCGAGTCCTGCGAACGGCAGGGCGGTCACGGTGTAGAGCAGGGCCCGCCACGGTGCTCCGGTGAGCAGGTACCGGCGGTCCAGCAGGGCACGGAACGGGGCTTCTGTTATGGACACAGCGTCACGGTAGGCGAGCGGGACCGGGCCGGACCAGCCGTCCAGACCTAGTCCCGGGGTATACCCAGCCCTACCATTCGCCGGCCTTGCGGGCCCGCCACGAACGGCCGTCCGGGTCGTACATCAACCGGTACGCCGGGGCCGCCCAGAATCGCTGGTACCAGGGGAGCTTCTCCGGGTCGTGGGGCGACAACCGTCCCGGCGGGCGCGGGCCCTTCTCGCCGTCACGATGCCAGTCGAGGAGTTTTCCGGCGGCGGTGCGCACTGTTCGTACCGCGGCGTCGGGGTCCAGAAGGTCCTGGTCCGCGGAGAGGTCGAGGTGTTCGCGCATGAGGGAGAGCCGCAGGTTCCGCGCGTAGGCACGGGCCCCGTCGCCCAGCCCGGCCGGGTCCGACGGCGCCCGTTCGTCGCGGGTGTCGTCCAGCACGGCGCAGGACAGTTCGCTGTCGTGGGTCCAGGACCGGCGGTTGAAGTTATCGCTGCCGACGCTCGCCCACACGTCGTCGATGACACAGATCTTGGCGTGTACGTATACCGGGGTGCCGACATGGTTCTCCACGTCGAAGATGTGCACCCGGTCGGGGGCGGCGCTCCGGCACAGGTCGATGGCCTTCTGGCGGCCGATCTGGTTGGGCGGCAGCGCGAACCGGCCGTCCACGTCGGGGTGCCGGGGCACGACGGCGATCAGGTTCAGCTCGGGGTTGTCGGTGAGGGCCTCGGCGAACAGCTGCGCGACCTCGGTCGACCACAGGTACTGATCCTCGAGATAGATCAGCCGCCGTGCCCGTTTGATGGCCTTAGTGTAACCCCGGGCAATGCTCTGCTCACCCAGCGTCGCGAAACCGTAGGGCGGGCGCATCGCCGGATAGGTGCGCAGGACCTGGATGTTGTGCGTCCCGGTCGCGGGCGGGTCGGCGGGCCTCGGCGGCAGCCGGTCGGCGCGCAGGTCGGCGTGCCGGAGCTTGTCCGTCACGGTGGAGATCGGCCCGTGCTGGTCCAGCGGCACCGGATCGGTCCACCGCTCCCGGAACGTCAGATCGAGGGCGCCGACCACCGGTCCGCGCAGTGCCAGCTGCACGTCGTGCCAGGGCGGGTGGTCACCGTACGCGGAGGCCATCGCGATCGCCTGCGGATCGCCGAGGTGCCGCTCGTCGTCCCGGCGGCTGTGACACAGGTCGATGCCGCCGGCGAAGGCGATGTCGCGCTCCGGCTCGTCCGGGTGCCGCAGGATGACGACCTTCTGGTGGTGCGAGCCACCACGGCGTACCCGCTGATCGAGCAGGACCTCGCCACCCGCGGCCGCGATGTCCTCGCTGAGGTCCCGGTTCTCCTCCTCGCTGTAGGCGAGTTTGTCGACGTGCGAACGCCACAGCAGGCCCTTGACCACGACCCCGCGTTTGGCGGCCGCCGCGAACAGCTCGGCGATGGTCGGGCCGTCGTCGCGCATCCGTTCGTCCGGGTCGCCGCGCCAGTCGGTGAAGAACAGGTGGTCGCCCTCACTCAGCTGTTCGACCTCGTCCACCAGCCGGTCGAAATAATTTTTGCCATGAAACAACGGTTCAGCGGTGTTTCCTTCGCACCACGTGGGTATCTCGGAGTCCGGGTTGCCCCGCTCCCCGGTGGTCAGGAACCAATCCTCCAGCGTCATGCGGACAACCTCCCCCGGCCGTCACTGCGGCGACCCGGAGCTGTTCCTACCCCCTCGCGCCGAAGGACACACCCGATGAGCACTGAGCCCATGATCACGACCGCCGCCCCCGCCGCCGACGCCTCGGAGCGCGGGCTGCTGATCACCATGCTGGTGCTGGTGCTCCTCGGCGTCGGGGCCATGCTGTTCATGGCCTGATAATTGACACATCGGGGGCAGCGCGCACCGGGCCGCCTCATCCATACTTTTCCCTATGACGGGGGAGCCGGGTTACAGCAGCGCGTTCATCGAGATCCCGCCGGCGGAAGCAGCGGCCGGCACGACAAGAGCACTCTGGTCACCGAGTCACGGTTCACTGACCATCACCGTGCCCGCGGGCACGGTGGACGGTGCCGTGTTGTGGGTGCAGTCCACGGCCGGCCCGGTCGCGGTCACCGTGCGGGTGGCCGCTCCGTTCCCGGCCCCGGTCTCCGGCGCCCCGCAGTATCCGCCGCTCGCGGCCACCGGTCCCTCGGCAGCGCCCACGTCCGGGCGGCGTAACCGGATCATCGGCCTCGGCGTGGCCGCCCTGCTGGTGCTCGGCTGCTGCGGTGTGATCCGCGTGATGACCGGCGACGACGACAAGAACGACGTCGCCCGGGCCGACACGCTGACCCCCGCGACCACCACCACGACCACCGGGCCCGCCGCCCCGGTCACGACGGTGCCGACCACCGCGCCGGCGACCAGCCCGGATCAGTACGCGCAGATCCTCGCCCGGTCGGACGCCGCGCTCAAGGGCACGTTCGGCCGGCTCACCAACGCCGACGCGAAGGCGTTCACGAAAGCGGCACCGGGGGCGGTGGCCGGCATCCGCGCCGAGGCCGCCAAGCTGCGGGCGACCGCACCCCCGGCGGGCGCCGACGGGGTGAACACCCAGCTCGCCGGCGACCTGGAACGGCTCGGTGACATGGTCGAGGAGACCGCGGACGCCCGGGCGGAATGCCCGGCGGCGTCCCCGATCACCGAGGTGCTGCAGTCCGGCTGGGCCGACGGGATCCGCAAGGGCGCCAGGAAGCTCTCGTCGGCCGACGGCAAGTACAAGTTCGGCAGCTTCCTGCCGGCCGCCCCCAAGGACCAGAAGCGCCGCCTGAAGAACGGCAACTTCGTCAAGCGGACCTCCAGCGGCGGCCTCGGTCACCTGAAGGTCGAGAACGGCGCGGACGACACCACGATCTCGCTGGTCCCGGCGAAGGGCAAGAAGCCCAAACCGGTCCTCACCGTGTACGTCCGCAGCGGCAAGTCGTTCACCGCCAAGGGCATCCGGGACGGCACGTACCGCATCTACACCGCGTCGGGTGTGGACTGGAACGCCGCGAAGAAGGGTTTCACCCGGGACTGCTCGTTCAGCAAGTTCGACGACACGTTCGAGTTCTCGACGACGTCGACCTCGTCCTCCATCTGGACCATCACGCTCACCCCGGTGATCGGCGGCAACGCGTCGACCAGCGACGTGGACCCGGATTCGTTCCCCTCGTAACGCCTACCGGGGTGCGAGCGCCCAGCCGGCCGGGACCCAGATCGGGTCGCGGTGGTCGCCGGCGAGCTCGAGCGTGACGTGCCACGCCCGCATCGGCGGCCGGCCGGCGGACTCCCAGCGGTCGAGGACCATGGCGGCCTCGGCGGCGAGCCGGCCGGCGTGCGGTCCGCCGGCGACGATCCCGCCGTCGGGCCGGATCGCCGCACCGCCGCCGGTGCCGTCGTGGTCGATCAGGGCGAGGGTGCTCTGCGGCCGGCCGGGCAGGGCCGCTTGGGTGGCCCGGGTGCTCCAGACGCCGGCCGCGTACCAGAGGTCGCGGTACCCCGCCGGGTCCAGCGGCTCCGTCCAGCGCGCCGGAGCGACCTCGGTGAGGCCGGCGACCACCGCGGGGGCCGGGTGACTCGCGGGGTGCCGTGCGGCCAGGGGGCCGGCCGCGCTCATGAAGCCCGCGGCGCAGACCACCGACGCGGTCACCGGGCCGCCCGCGGAGCCCCGGACGGCGAGCACCGGATGGGTCCCACCATGCGCGACGGGAACAACGACCGCGCCGGTCTCGACCGGGCCGGTCGGCCCGGCCCTGGTCTGTGACAGCCAGTGGGGGGAGACGCCGGATACGCCGACGGTGACGATCACCCGGTCGAAGTGGTGGCCCGGGGCGCCGGTGTAGCCGTCGCCGGCCCGGACCTCGACGCCGGTGGCGCCGGCCCGGGCCAGGGCGAGCCGGGCCTGGGCGGCCACGTCGTCCTGGACGTCGATGCTGGTCACCGTCGCGCCGAGCCGGGCCAGCAGGGCGGCGTTGTAACCGGTACCGGTGCCGATCTCCAGGACCCGGTCGCCGGGTCGCACGCCGAGCGCCTCCAGCATGATGGCCATGAGTGCGGGCTGGCTGGAGGAGCTGACCGGGGTCCCGTCGTCGAGCTTGGTGACGAGCACGGCGTCGCGGTAGACGGCGTCGAGGAACCCGGTGCTCCCCGGGCCGGCCCAGGTGCCGTCCGGGCGGTGGAAGCCCCCGGCGACGAACGTCTCCCGGGGCACGGTGGCGAACGCCCGCGCGAGGGCCGGCGTCAGCGTGACGCCGTCATGCTCGATCTCGCCCACGAGGCGGCGTCCCAGTTCGGTCACGCCTCCCACGGTAGGACGTGTGCCGTGGGCGGGCGGCCTCGACCGCGGCGTGCAGGCATTCCGGCACGTCGTTCTCGTGGTAGGGCCGTTCGGCGTCCTCGATGTGGTCCAGGAAGTCCTGATACTGCGCCGCCGCCCGCAACCGGGCCACCGGCCGGATCAGCTCGACCGCGGTCTGCGGGTCGCAGCCGGGCACCGACTCCCGCCACCGGGCCGCCCACCCGGAGATGAGCTCGGGTGCTTCCGCGGGAACGTCCTCGGTCAGGCGCAGGATGTCGAACGCGGGGTCGCCCACGAACGAGTCTCCCCAGTCGACGATGACGCGGCTTCCGTCGGGCCGGGCGCGCACGTTGCCGGGGTGCAGGTCGCCGTGGACGAGGGTCGGGGGCAGGCCGCAGGCCGCGACGGCGGCGAGCCGGGCCGGGAGTTCGTCGAGCAGGTCGTCCAGGCCGCGGACGTGGTCGAGCCAGGGCGCGGCGGCCCGGGTGATCCGGTCGAGGCCGGCGCGCCGGTCCGGCACGCCCGCCCGGAGCAGCTCGCCGAGCCGGCCGGCGAAGTGATCCTGCACCGGGTGCAGGTCGGCGGCGATCCCGGCCCGGAACGCGGTGCCGGCGCCGTACCCGTCCTCGCCGGGCACGTGCGTGAGCAGGCTGCGGCCCTCGTCGCCGGTGGCCAGCACCTCGGGGACCAGAGCGGGGGCGAACCCGGCGACCAACCGCAGCACGGCCGGTTCGGGGGTGAGGAAGGCCGGGATCTGCTTGAGCCAGGCCACCGGCTGCCCGCCCGCCTCGAGCCGCCAGAGCGCCGACAGGTTCCAGGTGCGTACCTGGGTGGCGGCCACGTCGGGCAGGACCGACAGCGCCCAGCTCATCGACGCGGCAGGGCCACCGGGGACCGCCCACGGCGCGCGCGACGGGTCGGGCGAGGCGTCGGTCGTGAACGGTGTCAGCGCCACGGTCACCGGCCCGGCGACCTGGGCCAGGTAGGTGACCGGCCCGCCCGGTGGGGCTTCGTGGCCGGCGCCGAGCAGGCGCAGCACCGTGACGTCGAGGCCGTGCCGGGCCCGGACGGCGCTGACGACGTCACCCACCTCCTGCCACCACGGCACCTCGGTCTCGAAGGCGGGCAACGCACCGAGCACCTCTCCCGAGGTGTCGGCGAGCACGACGGTCACGATCCGGTTCACGCGATGGACCGTAACGCCTGCGACGTTTTTCCGGCGCGCCCGGTGGATAACCTGGTGCCGTGGACACCTCCCAGGTCGGCAGCACCCTCGGTTTCGACGTGACCGAGCCCGCGGAGATCGTGCTGCAGATCGCCGCCCAGGCGCCGCTGCACGAGACCCTGACGGTGTCGAACGCCGGGCAGCAGGTCGAGGTGGTTGAGCTGCCCGGGCGTCAGCACCTCGTGCACGCTCCGAAAGGGACGCTCACCGTCACCTACGCGGCGCAGGTGCCGCTCACGCTGCCACGACCGGCCGACGTCACGCCGATCGAGCGGGTCGTCGCGCTGCGCCCGAGCCGGTACTGCCCGTCCGACCGGCTCGCCGGGTTCGCCATTCAGCAATTCATGACAAAGGACGCCGCTGACACCGTACGGGAGATCGCGTCCTGGGTTAACCGTCATGTCGTCTACACCGTGGGGAGCAGCGGCCCGAGCACCGACGCCGCCGACACGCTGCTGGACGGCAGGGGGGTCTGCCGCGACTACGCGCACCTGGTCGCGACGCTGTGCCGGGCGCGCGACATCCCGGCCCGGGTCGCCGCCGTGTACGCGCCGGGTCTGTCCCCGATGGACTTCCATCTGGTGGTGGAGGCGGCGATCGACGGCCGGTGGACGGTGTGGGACGCGACCCGGCTCGCGCCGCGGCAGAGCCTGATCCGGATCGCCACCGGCCGCGACGCCGCCGACACCGCGCTGGCGACCACGCTGTCCGGCATGCTGACCATGCCGGAGCTGATGATCACCGCGGTGGCCGGCGGCGATCTGCCGTTCGACGACCACACCGGCCTGGTCGAGCTGCCCTGAGCTCAGCCGGCCTGAGCTCAGCCGGCCTGAGCTCAGCCGGCCTCGGGTCAGCTGGTGTGCGGGATCGTGCCCAGCCGGCCCTTCTGGAAGTCCTCGAAGGCCTGCTTGAGCTCTTCCTTGGTGTTCATCACGAACGGGCCGTAGTGGGCCACCGGCTCGCGGATCGGGCGGCCGCCCATGATGAACAGCTCCATCGCCGGGATGTTGGTGTCCTGCGTGGCCGCCGCGTTGACGCGCAGGGCGTCGCCGGCCGCGTGGGCGGCGAGCTGGCCGATCTGGATCGGGCGGTTCTCGACGCCGACGGTGCCCCGGCCGGCCATCACGTAGACGAGCGCGTTGTAGTCGGGCTGCCACGGCAGGTCGAGCTGGGCGCCCGGCTGCAGCGTGACGTGCGCCAGGTTGATCGGGGTGAACGTGGAGCCGGGGCCGGAGTGCCCGCCGACCTCGCCCGCGATGACCCGGATGAGGCTGCCGCCGTCCGCGGTGGTGAGCAGGGAGGACTCCTTGCCGCGGATGTCCTGGTACTTCGGGGTGATCATCTTGGCGGCACGGGGCAGGTTGACCCAGAGCTGCATGCCGTGGAAGAGGCCGCCGCTGGTGACGAGCTGCTCCGGCGGCGCCTCGATGTGCAGGATGCCGCTGGCCGCGGTCATCCACTGGGTGTCGCCGTTGGTGATGGAGCCGCCGCCACCGAGGGAGTCCTGGTGGTCCATGGTGCCGTCGATCATGTACGTGACGGTCTCGAAGCCGCGGTGCGGGTGCCACGGGGTGCCCTTGGGCTCGCCCGGCGCGTAGTCGACCTCGCCCATCTGGTCCAGGTGGATGAACGGGTCGAGCTCGTTGACGGGCACGCCGGCGAACGCGCGCCGGACCGGGAAGCCCTCGCCCTCGTAACCGCTCGGCGCGGTGGTCAGGCGGCGGACCGGGCGGTATTTCGTGGTGGCGGGGTCGAGCCGCGGCAGGCGGGGCAGGACCAGGACGTCGTCGACGGTGATCGCGGGCATGGGCGTTCCCCTTAGAGAGCGGCCGGGCGCAGGTTGTGGCCCAACCGGGTGAAGATGCTGGTGAGGGCGGCGATCTCGGTGTCGTCGAGGTCGTCGACGAAGGAGTCGCGGACGGTGGCCAGATGCTGCGGGGCGGCGGCCTCGAGCGCCGCCATCCCCGCGTCGGTGAGGACGGCTTCCTGGCCGCGGCCGTCGTCCGGGCAGCTCTGCTTGCGGACCAGGCCCCGCTTGATCATCGAGGTGATCTGGTAGGTCACCCGGCTGGGGGAGAAGACCATCCGGCCGGCGAGCTCGCCCATCCGGAGCCGGTGCCCGGGGGATTCGGAGAGCACCACCAGCACGTGGTAATCGGCCATGCTCAGCCCGGTCGCGGCGCGCAGCTCGTCCTCGAGGAGGGTCTGCAGCGCCCACGAGCTGTCGATGTAGGCCCGCCACATGCTCTGTCGGCGGGCGTCCAGTGGTTCGGCCATGACAGAGACAGTAACTCTTTCAAATCTGAAATACCAGGGGGTGTGGTGTTCACCGCCGATGACGCAGGAGGAGCAGCAGCGCCAGGAGAGGCAAGGTGATCAGGTACGCCAGCCGGAGTTCCACCACGTCGCCCAGGCGCGCGAGGGCGGCGGGGGCGGCCACGATGGCCGTACCGGAAGCGAGCGCGCCCAGTGACGCGGCGTGCGCGGCGCTCAGGCCCGGCGTCGCGACCAGGCCGGCCAGTGTCATCGGATAGAGCGTCGCCACGCCCAGCCCGGCCACCACGAGCCCCGCGGTCACCGGCCCCGGACCGCCGGCGACGATCACCGTGACCGCGCCCGCCGCGGTCACCACGGCGCCGGTCGTCACGATCGGGATCCGGTCGATGAGCAGCGGACCGGTGAGCCGGCCGATCGCCATGCCGATCGGGAACGCGATGCTGAGCAGGGCGGCGCGCGAGGCCGGCAGTCCGGTCCCGGTCAGCCGGGCGACCGCCCAGATCGTGAAGCAGAACTCGACCGCGACGGCCAGCAGCACCACGGTCCAGCGTCGCGCGGTCACCCCCACGGCGGGCCGCGCGGTGCTCCCGCCGGGGACGACCGGTGCGGCCGGGCGGGTGGCGACGGCCAGCAACAACAAGGGGGGTACGCCCATGAGCAGCGCGATCCTCCCGTTGCCGATCCCGCTCGCGTCCAGTCCGCCGATGGCCGCCGGGGCCAGCACCGACGCGGCGCTCGACACCCCGATGACCTTCGTCAGTTGCGCCGCCGCCCCGGCCATGACCACCGGCGTGACCAGCACGATCGCCGCACCGCCCATGCCGATGAACAGCGCGCCGGCCCCGATCAGCGGCAGGGTGGGGCTCAGCGCGAGCAGGGACATCCCGGCGGCCAGCGCCAGCGCTCCGGCGACCATGCCCAGCCGTGGTCCGTGCCGCAGCACGTACGGCCCGGCCGGCGCGATCAGCAGCAGACCGAACCCGAACGTCGCGGGGAGCCAGGCCAGGTCCTCCGGGGCCACCTTCAGGTCGCCGGCGAGCAGCACGAGGCACGCGCCGAGACCGGTGATCGCGTACCCGAGCGCGGCCTGCGCGATGCCCGCCTGCAGCACCGGCGCCAGGCCGCGGGGCGGCGCGGAGACGGCCGTCATCGCGGCAGCAGCCGGGCGAGTTCGCCGAGGTCACGGATGCGCAGGTCGCCGTCGACGCCCTTGAGCGCGGCGACGGTGGCCCCGGCCGCGCGCCCGGCCGTCACGCCCACCGCGGCGTCCTCCACCACCAGGCACCGGGCGGGGTCGACGCCGAGCAGCTCGGCACCGCGCAGGTAACCCTCGGGGTCGGGCTTGCCCGCGCTGATGTCGTCGACGGTCACCAGCACCGGCGCCACGATGCCGGCGGCACCCAGCCGCGCCTTCGCGAGCCGGGTGTCGGCGCTGGTCACGACCGCCCAGGGCAGGGTGAGCGCGGCCAGCAGGTCGTGCGCGCCGGGACAGGCGACCACGTCGGAGAGGTCGTCGTACTGCAGCTCGAGCTGGCGGTCGGCGGCGGCGCGGACCCGGTCGTCGTCGAGGTCGGGGCGGACCAGCCGGACCGTGCGCTCGGCCGGGGCGCCGTGCGACACGGCCAGGACCGCGGCCGGGTCGGCGCCGTGTTCGCCGGACCAGACGGTCCAGGCGCGCTCGACGGCGGCGTCCGAGTCGACCAGCGTGCCGTCCATGTCGAAAAGGACGGCCCGGATGGTGGTGAGATCCACGGTTCCTCCAATATTCTCGTACCGCGAGGATAAACGGAGGGACGGGGTCGGTGGCAAGAGTTCGGGCGGACGAGGCACGCTGGCACACCGGCAATCAGGTGCTGACCTGGGTGCGCGAGCACCCCGGCGGCACCCGGGCCGCGATGACGCAGGACCTGCGGCTGGCCAGCGGGCTCGCCACCGAGGTCACCGCGCGGCTGCGGGCGGTGCGGCTGCTCGACGAGACCCCGGCGCCGCGGGCCGGGCGGGGGCGGCCGACCACGGTCCTGGGCGCGCATCCCGAGGGCCCGGTGCTGCTGGCGGTGGTGCTGCGCACCGAGGGGTGGCGCTCGGCGGTGGTCGCGCTGGACGGCAGCCTGCACGACGTGACCGAGGTCCGGCACGGATCGAGAACCCCGTCGGCGGTGCTCGCGGCGATCCGGGCACGGGTGGCGACGGTGCTCTCGGCGTACGGGAAAAGGGTCCGGGCCGTTTCCCTCGCGGTCGCCGGCACCGTGTACGACGGCCGGCTCGTGCAATCGGCCACGCTCGGCTGGCACGACGTGGATCTGGGGCTGGTGGGTGCCCCGGTGCCGCTGCTGCTGGGCAACGACGCGACGCTGGCCGGGGTGGCCGAGGCCCGCACCGGCGCGGCCCTCGGCGCGTCGACGGCGCTGCACCTGCTGGTCACCGTCGGGATCGGCGGCACCGTCACGGTCGGCGGACGCCCCGCGACGGGCTCGCACGGGGCCGGCGGCGAGTACGGGCACCAGCCGTACGCCGATCGTGCCCTGAGATGTCCCTGCGGTGCGCGGGGTTGCTGGGACCTCGCGGTGGACGGCCGTGCCCTGGCCCGGCACCTGCGTGACGCCGAGCCGGACGACCCGTACGCCTACGCGCGGCGGGTGCTGGCGTCCCCGGAGCCGGCCGCGCGGGAGGCGCTGTCCCGGGTGGCGGCGGCGCTCGGCGACGGGGCCGGTGCGCTGGTCAACATCGGTGACCCGGAGGTGGTGACCCTGGGCGGCCTGGCCCCGCTGCTGCGCGCGGCCGCCCCGGACGCGTTCGAGCAGGCGTACCTCGGTGCCCTGATGGCCTTCCACAAGGGGCACCCGCCGGCCGTGCTGGCCGCGGTGCACGGCGACGACGGCCCGTTGCAGGGCGCGGCCATCATCGGCCTGGACGAGATCACCGGGGCGGCGGCGCTGGCGGCCTGGGCGGCAGAATCACCGGCATGGAGCTGACGACCCCACGCCTGACGCTGCGCCCGTTCCGGGCCGGCGACCACGCCGCGGTGCACGCCTTCGCGTCCGACCCCGAGATCGTGCGCTGGATGGACTGGGGCCCGAACACCCCGGAGGAGACCGCCATCTTCCTCGGTCTCGCGCTGCAGTCCGACGTCGAGCAACCGCGCCGGGCCTACCGGTTCGCGGTGGTCCGCGGTGCGGTTCTCATCGGCTCGGCGGAACTGCACATCGAGAGCGCGGAACACCGCCGCGCGACGATGGGCTATCTGATCGCCCGCGAGCACTGGGGTCAGGGCTTTGCGACCGAGGCCGCGCGGGCCCTGCTCGAACTCGGTCTCGACCGGCTCGGCCTGCACCGGGTCACCGCGACCTGTGACCCGGAGAACGCCGGGTCGGCGGGGGTGCTGCGCAAGATCGGCATGGTCGAGGAGGGCCTGCTGCGGCACCATTACCTGATCCGGGGCCGGTGGTGCGACCGTCTGCTGTTCGCGGCGGTCGCCGATCAGCCGCGGTAATACATCCGCAGCTCGTAACCGCTGCTGGTGGGGTGCCAGCCGAGGTCGTCGACGTCACGGACCTCGGTGCGCCCGGCCAGCCACGTCGCCGCCTGACCGAGTGCCTCCGCGGGCGTCGCCCCGGTGAACGTCATCCGCAGCGACTCCCGCTCGGCGGCGGCCGGCGCGTGCCGGGGGAACTCCTGGACCGCGAGCATCGGCTCCGGGCCGGTCACCACCGCGGTCGGCCCGACCGGCTCGCCGTTGAGCACGCCCTGCACGAACCAGTCGTTGATGGACTCGTCGTGCTCGACCGACCAGCCGCTGATCGCGCCGACGTCGGTGGCGATGGCGTGCTTGGCGTTGTCCAGCGCGGAATCCAGCGTGGCGACCTCGAGGCCCTCGCCGTTGTACTCGACCCGGTACGTCATGGCGCCCTGGTTACCCCGGAACCGGCCTTCTCAAGCCGCTTTAGCGGTGAGCGACCGGGTCACCTGCTCGCGCAGCCGGCCGACGTCGACCCCAGCCTCCGCCAGGATCCGGGCGCCGAGGCCGTTACCCTCACGCAGCAGCCCGAGCATGATGTGCTCCGGCGCGATGTAGTTGTGCTTGAGACGCAGCGCCTCACGCAGCGAAAGCTCCAGCACCTTCTTGTTGCGGTCGGAGAACGGTGAGTGACCGCTGCTGGAGAAGCGGCTCAGCAGTCCCTTGCGCCTCGGCTTCGTGTCGCGGGGCAATCGCAGGGCGCCGGGGCCGAAGTTCTCCTCGATGGTGCGGCGCACGGCGTCGAGGTCGATGCCGATGGCCTTGAGCGCCTCGCGGTCCTCGGCGTCCGCGGCGTCCGCTTGCCCGAACGCGGCCGGGTCGGCGGTGCCGGTGCCGACCCGGCGGATGAGCTCGGCGCGGACATGGCGGGCATCGACCCCCCTCTCGGTCAGGGCCGCGGTGGTGGCAATCGGACCCGCCGGGTCGGCGAGCAGGGCCAGCAGCATGTGCTCGGTGCCGATCGGCTTCTGACCCAGGTCGCGGGCCTCGGCCTGGGCGCGGATGACCACGTCCCGGGCGGCGTGCGTGAATCGTTCGAACATGTCAGCTCTCCCGTGGGTCCTGCATCGGCACTCGGTTGGCGTGTTTCTTGTGTACGCCCTGGCGGGTCACCTCGAGGGCGTCCGCGATCTCCTGCCAGGACCACCCTTTGCGGCGGGCGTTGGCCACCTGAAGGTGCTCGAGGCCCTCCAGGAGGCGGCGCAGCGCCACGACCGCGCGGAGCCCGACCCGGGGGTCGGTGCTGCCCGCGGCGGCGGCGAGGTCCGTTGCTTCGGTCATGAGTGTCAACCTACGTTGACAGTCCGACCGTGTCAACCAGAGTTGACATCAACGGCAGGAAAAAGGGCCAGCCGTGTGGCTGGCCCTTCTCCGGACGGTTCCTTACAGGCCGCGGCCCGACTTCTCGCGCAGCACGTCGATCTGCTGGGAGGCCTCGGCCTTGGTCAGGTCCTCGGGCACGTCCACGTGCGCCTCGGAGGCCAGGGTGTGCAGGTACGACTCCTGCGCCCCGGTGGCCGGCTCGTCACCGGTCGTCCAGTCCGCCGGGTCCTTGATCGTGTTCGATGCCGGATCCTGCTCGCTCGTCGCCATGGCGTGCCTCCTCGATGAAGCCGATGTTTCGTACAGGCGTATCAGTACCCGCCGAACGTCAACTCCATGCCTGACACCGCGTTCATCTGCATAGTCAACTCGATCGGGATCGCCGCCGGGGCCGCGATCGAGAACGGGACGCCCCACGGGTCGAGCAGCTCGGCGTAGGTGCCGAAGCCGGTCTCGGCGACGCCGGAGACCACGGTGCCACCGTACGCCCGGCAGTCCTCGAGGGTCTCGGTGCAGTCGGCCACCTGGAACGCGGCCCGCCACCAGCTGCCGCCACGGCTCGGGGCGAGCCCGGCCATCGCGTCGTGCGCCGTGGTGATCCACTCGCCGCGGGTGCCGTCGCTGCCGTACTCGTCGCGCAGCAGCCAGCCGAACGCCTGGCCGTAGAAGCGCGCGGCGGCCGCGGCGTCGTCGGTGAGCAGCTCGGGGAACGTCATCGTGCTGGGCTCACCGCCGACCTGGGCGCCGGTGAAGTCGCGGGGCTCCCAGATGCCGAGCGTCGCGCCGGCCGGGTCGGCGATGACTGCGGAACGGCCGCCGTGTCCCTCGACCGGCTCGCTGACCAGGCGGCCACCGGCCTCCTGGACGCGCAGCAGGGAGGCCTCGATGCTGTGCTCGGTCAGATATGTCATCCAGCCCTGGGGCCGGTCGGCGCGCGTACGGGTGAGTCCGGCCGCGGCGCGTCCATTCAGTTTGAATCGGTCACCAGCCGGCTCCCAGCCGAAGAGCCGGGCGTAGAACTCCGCCGCTCGGGCGGGATCCGCGCTTGCCAGCTCGACCCAGCAGGGTGTCCCCGGCGCAAAGCCCCGTAAACGCATCGGCCGCACCTTTCGTCGTCCATCGTTTCTTCGTCCACCGTGGATTACCGGCCTTGGGGGAGGTGCCGATCACTTTACAGGTATGAATACGCTCCGCCACCATGTCCGGGTTCAATGTCCTAAATAAACTACGGTTTTGCGGACTGGTGATTACCAAGCGTGAACCCGGTTACTGAGCGTGTCGCTCTTCCGGGGTGCGGGAGCGCTCATTGGATCGGTCCAGAAGCCGCATCACGGGCGTCACGGCAACACCGTGCAACACCACGCTCACCAAGACGACGAATCCCACTGTCGCCCATATGACATTCATCGCCGGAAACGTTGCGTGGCTCATTGCGTACGCCAAGTAATAGAACGATCCGATACCCCGAATTCCGAAGATCGCGATTACCCAGTGTTCCGCCGGACGGCCCGGGGCGCCGTGGAGCGAAAGGAATCCTGACACCGGACGGACCACCAGGACAAGGGCCAATCCGACCAGCGCCGCGGGCCAGGTCAGCGGACCCAGCAGGCCGCCGACCACGGCCCCACCGAACAACAGCAGCAGCAGTACGGTCAACAGGCGCTCGATCTGCTCCGAGAAGTCATGCAGCACCTGGTGGTACTCGTGCGACCGCTGTGCGGACCGGATCCCCCGGGCGGCGATGAACACGGCCAGGAAACCGTAGCCGCCGGCGACCTCGACCAGGCCGTACGCCAGGAACGTCGCGGCCAGGGCGAGGAACCCCTCCGAATGCTTGGCGAGACGCAGGCTCTGGTTGCGGGCCTGGAAGAAAAGCTTGCCGAGCAGCCGGCCCACGATCAGCCCGCCGGCCACCCCGGCCACGATCTTGTAGAGCACGTCCTTGAGCGCCCACTCGCCCAGCCAGCTCTCGTGGGTCACCAGTGCGGTGGCCATCGCGATCGCCGCGTACACGAACGGGAACGCCAGGCCGTCGTTCAGCCCCGCCTCCGAGGTCAGCGCGAACCGCACCTCGTCCTCGGAATCCTCCTCGCCGGTCGGCTCACCGACCTGCACATCCGAGGCCAGCACCGGATCGGTGGGCGCCAGCGCCGCACCCAGCAGCAGCGCGGCCGCCGGGACCAGCCCGGCCCACCACCAGCCCAGCAGCGCGACCACACCGATCGTGATCGGCATGGCGATGACCAGCAACCGCCACGTCGAGGTCCACCGCCGCCCGGCGAGCGGCCGGTCGATCTTGAGTCCGGCGCCCATCAGCGCGACGATCACGCAGACCTCGGTGAGATGCTGCGTCAGGACCGGATGGGCGAACGGGTCGGCGTCCGGAAGCCCTAGTGGCAGCGCGAACAACACCATGCCCAGGGCCAGGAAGACGATCGGCATGGACACCGGCCGGCGCTCGAGCACCCGCGGCAGGATCCCGGCCAGCAGCGCACCCACACCGAAGACCGCGAAGAGGAGGTCAGAAAGTTGCACGCGCAATGACTGCCCCGCATGGTGCCAATCCATGCGCGACGGCCGCTGCCGGCACGGCTGCTCGATCGCGGCCCGGCCCCGGGTCCCTTCCCGGCGCGGCCGTGGGTGGGTGTTTTGGTGCGGCAGTGGTCCTGACCCGGCGCTTGGGTGCGGCCGGTCAGAGCAGGCGCTTGATCGCGGATCGGTCCAGGGCGGCCAGCAGAGCCGCCGGATTCTCGTAGGTCTCCACCGCGCCGGCCGCTGTCAGCTCGGCCGCGCCGGTGCCGCCGCAGGTCAGGCCGATGCAGGGGATGTCCAGCCGGGCCGAGGCCTGGACGTCCCAGACCGAGTCGCCGACGAAGACGCTGTGCGCCGGGTCGACGCCGGACCGGTCGAGGGCGGCTTGCAGGATGTCCGGCTCCGGCTTGCTGCCCTCGGCGTCGGACGACGACGTCGCCGCGGTGACCACATCGTCGGCGCCGATGATCCGGCGCAACTTGTCCAGTTCCTCGTCCTTGGCGGACGACGCGAGCACCACCGCCAGGCCACGGTCCGCGCACCCGCGCAGCAGATCCGCGGCACCGGGCAGCGGGCGCAGGCGCTCCCACCAGGCGGAGAAGAGCACGTCATGGGCGGCCGACAACTCCTCCTGGTCCCCGTCGTCGCCCAGCAGATGGCCGACCAGCTTGTCGGAGCCCATGCCGATGCCGCGATGGACCTCGGCCATCGGCACGTCGTGGCCGGCCTGCCGGATCGCCTCCCACCACGTGACCGCATGCAGGTACGTGGTGTCGACCAGGGTGCCGTCGACGTCGAAGAGCACTCCTCGGGTAGCTGTCATATACAGCGGCATACCCTCAATCGGCGCGGGGTATCACCATCTCGAACCAGACCGTCGAACCGCGGACCGTGGGGTCGGTGCCCCACGTGTCACTGAGCTCCTCGATCAGGCCCAGGCCCCGCCCACGGCTGCTCAGCGCCTCGGTGCGGGCCCGGGTGACACTGCCCCGGGTGCCGGTGTCGGCCACCGACACCAGCAGCCGCTCGGCACTCAGGTCGATGTGCACCTGCGCCGGGGTGCCGGCATGCAGCAGCGCGTTGGTGGTCAGCTCGCTCGTGCACAGGATCGCCGCCCCGATCACCGGCTCGGGGACCGCCCACTCCCGCAACCGGGTGGTCATCCACTGCCGCACCCGGCTCGGGCCGGTCGGCTCCGCCGGGACCAGCATCGTCGCGGACCGGCTCAGTGCCACCGCCCGCTCGACCGCCAGGACCGCGACATCATCATCGGTACGGCCGGGGACCGCTGCCGTGGACAGCGAGCACAGATTCCGGGGGTCCCCACTGCCGGCCGCCGCGGCGGCCGCCACCAGGGCGTCGAGGCCGTCGCTGAGCGGACGGTCCCGGCGCTCCACGACGCCGTCGCTGTACATCAGGATGGTGTCGCCCGGCTCCAGCACGATCGTGCAGGTGCGCCAGCGACCGCCCAGCCCGAGCGGCGCGCCCGGCGGCACCGGCACCAGGGCCGCCGTGGCCCGGCCCTGACCAGCCTGGCCCTGACCGCCCTGACCGCCCTGACCGCCCTGACCGCCCTGACCGCCCTGGCCTTTGCTCTGGCCGGCCCGACGCAGCACCGGCGGGGGATGACCCGCGCTGGCCATGGTGATCGTGCCGTCGGCCGGGTCGAGCACGCCGTAGACGACGGTGACGAAGATCTCCTCGTTGCGGGACTCGGCGCCCAGCGAACCGACCAACCGGTCCAGGCCCGCCAGCACCGTCTCCGGGGCCGGATCGGTCAGCGCCAGCGCCCGTAGCGCCGCGCGGACCTGGCCCATCACCGCGGCGGCCCGCACGTCGTGGCCGGCGACGTCGCCGAGCACCATCGCCAGCCGGCCGTCGGCCAGCTCGAACGCGTCGTAGAAATCGCCGCCGGCCGCGTTGCCGTCGACCCCGACGTCGTAGCGGGCGGCGATGCGGAACCGGTCGAGCTCCGGCAGATGCTCCGGCAGCATCGAACGTTGCAGCAGCTGAGCAGTGCCGTGCTGGGCCTCGAACCGGCGGGCCCGCTCGGCCGCCTGGGCGACGAGCTCGGCGGCGGCGTACAACAGTGCTCGTTCCGCCGGCAGCCACGAGTGCGCCGAGCGGTAACCCATGGTCAGGGCGCCGCGCACCGACGTCGTGCGCAGCGGCATCGCGGCCAGCGCCCGGATCCGGCGCTCGTGCCGGTCGGTCGCGACCCGGGCCAGCGGCGAACCGTCGGACTGGAACGACGCCCGCCCGGTCTGCGCGGCGGTCACCAGCGGGGTGTCGGCGCCGGCCGGGATCCTTTTCCACAACGGGGGCAGGCGCTCGTCGGCCTCGTCCATCATCTCGCCACGGATCCGCCGGACGTACCGGAACTCGTCGCCGTCGTCGATGGACAGCACGCAGTGATCCACATCGAACGAGGCCATGGCATACGCCAGGACCACGCGCGCCACGTCGTCGATGGTCAGCACCGACGCGAGCCGGGCGGTCAGCTCGCCGAGGCTCTGCAACCGCCGGGTGACGTGGGTGGTCTCCGCCGCCACGGTGAGCACCGCTGCCACGGTGCCGTGCTCATCGCGTACAACAGAATGGCCCCTGGTGAACGACGCCTGCTCGACGTGCCCGCCGCGCGGGACCGCCACCTGGGTCTCCGCCTCGAGGAACGCCTGACCGTTGCGGAAGACGTCACCGATGATGCCGCCGAGCCCGGTGTCCCAGACGTCGCCGAAGACCTCGGCCGCCGGCTGCCCCAGCGCCGCGGGATGCCGAGCGCCGATGACGTCGGCGTAGGCGTCGTTGTAGATCAGGATGAAGGACTCGCCGCAGGCCAGCGCCATCGGCACCGGCGACGCCAGGATCATGTCGACCACCGCGCGCACGGCCGGGTCCCACTCGTGGACCGCGCCCAGGGCGGTGGTGTGCCACGGGTGGGCAGCGACCAGCTCGGCGCAGCCCCGAGCCGCGACCGGACCCCCGGCACTCTGCTCAGGCAGCGTCGTCATCGCCGAAGGGCTCCCCATGCCGACCATCCCATGAGCGTAGCCCGGCTCGGCCGTTCGGACGATGGGGGTACTGTCCGGTCGTCCTCATCTGTCCGGTACGTGCGGATGATGACTGTGTGGTGTGCGTCCCTGTCGGCTGAGCGGGTGCGGGTTGACGCCGGCCGATTTACTCTCTGCTGCGCGTTGGAGTTTCCTCGATGGTGGGAGTGAGCGGATGAGCGGTTCCGAACTGAGCGACGCGCTGAGTGACATGTGGCGGTCGGTGCTGCTCTTCATACCGGCGGCCCTGGCCTTCCTGGCAATTCTGATCATCGGGTACGTCCTCGGCCGGCTGGTCCGTACCGTGGTCGGCAAGGCTCTGCATCGCGTCGGCTTCGACCGCGCGGTGGAACGCGGAGCGATCGGCCGGGCCCTGGGCGACCGGATCAAGCCGAGCGACCTGTGCGCCAAGATCGCCTTCTACGCGGTGTTGCTGTTCGCGCTGCAGCTGGCGTTCGGCATCTGGGGCCCGAACGCGGTCAGCGACCTGCTCACCGCGCTCGTGGCCTGGCTGCCCCGGGCCTTCGTGGCCATCGTGATCATCGTGGTGGCGGCGGCCATCGGCGGAGCGGCCCGCGACCTCATCAGCAGCGCCCTCGGCGGCCTGACCTACGGCCGGATCCTGGCCCAGGCCGCCTACTGGCTGATCGTCGCCCTCGGCGTGATCGCGGCCCTCGACCAGGTCCGCATCGCCACCGCGGTCACCCAGCCGGTCCTGATCGCGGTCCTGGCCACCATCGCCGGCGTCCTGATCGTCGGCGTGGGAGGCGGCCTGATCCGCCCGATGCAGCGCCGCTGGGAAACCTGGCTCGAACGCGCGGGCGAGGAATCAGTGGTGATCCGCGAACACGCCCGCAGCTACGCCGACGAAAAAGCCCGCGTCGCCCGCGAGGCCGAGGAAGCCCGTCTTGCGGAGGAAGCCCGTCGCGCTGAGGAGGCTCGTCTTGCGGAGGAAGCCCGCCTCGCTCGCGTCGCGGAGGAAGCCCGTCGCGCGGAAGAGGCTCGCCTCGCGGAAGAGGCCCGTCGCGCTGAGGAAGAGGCTCGCGCGGAAGAGGCTCGCGTCGCGGAAGAGACCCGTCGCGCTGAGGAAGCGCGCGTCGCTGAGGAAGCCCGTCGTGCTGAGGAAGCCCGTCGTGCTGAGGAAGCCCGTCGCGCGGAAGAGGCTCGCGTCGCTGAGGAAGCCCGTCTTGCCGAGGAGGCGCGTAACGCCGAGGAAGTCCGGCTTGCGGAGGAGGCCCGTGCTGAGGAGGCCCGCGCTGCAGAAGCTCGTGCTGCGGATGAGGCCCGCGTCGCCGAGGAAGCTCGCCGTGCCGAGGACGCCCGTGCCGAGGAATCCCGGGCTGAGGAATCCCGGGCTGAGGAATCCCGGGTTGCCGAGGCGGCGGCTCGGCAGCAGGCCGCTCTGCGGGCCGACGAAGACAGCCGGGCCGAAGAGGCGCGCCGTGCGGACGAGGCCCGTCGGACCGAGGATTCCCAGGTAGCTGACGATGCCCGCGTCGCCGAGGAAGCACGGGTGGCCGAGACGGCACGGGCGGCCCGGCTGGTCGAGGATGACGACGAACCTCGTGGAGCAGCCCGGTCGTCAGCGCGGGACGACGACGAGCGGACGCGCGTTCTGGGGACGGATTCGGCGCACGAGCGGGCCGAGGCGGAGCGGCGCCGGCTTCTCGACGCCGCCGCGGGGGAGCAGACCCAGATCATTCCGGTGCAGCGGCGACCCCGGGACGACAATCCCGTACCCGGATTCGGCTCTGATGATGACGACGAGGACGAACCGACCCAGATCATCAAGCCGGTTCCGCGCCGCGACGACGATTGACAGTAAGCGGGGCCGGCACCTGATCAGGTGCCGGCCCCGGGTCGTGTACGGCCTGGTGGCGGTGCGGGCCTTGCTCGGTCTCGGGCGGTCGGGCCCGTTCTCGGGCGGTCGGTCAGCTCGGGCGGTCGTGCGTGCAGCGGTCGTGCCGGAAGCGGTCGATCAGCAAGCGGTCGATCAGCAAGCGGTCGGTCAGCTCGGGGCGGGCAGCGTGCGGGCCAGGGAGCAGACCGCCAGCAGGCGGTTGAGCACCCAGTCGTTACCGGTCCAGTCGATCGGGCCGGCCGGCGGGCGCCAGCCGTGCTTGAACGCGGCGTCGCGGACCCCCTCGGCGTAGGCCGCCAGGATCACCGGCGTCAGCGGCCGGACGTCCGTCGACAGGCTGTCGCGGATGCCCGCCTCGTGCTGGTCGACGGTGGCGAGCAGACCGGGGGAGCGGGTGGCCGCGTCAAGGCCGGTCGCTCCGACGGAGGACATCAGCTCCTCGAGGCAGGCGTGGGCGGAACGCAGGGCAGCACGGGCGGCAGCGCCGCTGAACAGGCCATTCATGAGCTAAAAGTTAGAGAGCGAAAGGTAGCCAACGGTTCGCCTGATCGGTGCAGCTCGGTTGAACTCGTCGCCGGTGGGTACCCGTGCGGCCATGACCGATGAGCACCGCAGGCCCGAGGGCGTCGACGACACGACCGTCGAGGCGCTGGGCAAGCTGAGTGAGTCGCTCGAGACCGTCGAGCGGATCAGGGGCCATCTGTACGCGCTGCATCAGCTCACCGGGCAGGCCGACTTCAACCTCGACGACGCGGTGTCGTTGTTCCGCAAGGCCGGGCACACGCACGTGGCGGACCGCATCGAGACGGAGCTGATCGGCCGCAACGTGCTCGCCGGCCGCTGGACGTTCCAGCTGGTCGAGGAGTACGACGACGGGTATTACGCCGAGTTCCGCGCGCTGGAGAAGGATGCCCGTGACGAGCTCGCCGGTGGCCGGCGGCACCTGTGGGAGGCGGAGCTCAAGGAACGCCGGCGCACTCCGGGTCGGCCGGGCCATGAGGCCCGCCCGTGAGAACGCCTACTCGGTCTCGGCTTCGATGTCGGTGGCGGGCCGCTGACGCTGGGCGTCATCGGCCATGATCACGGTGGCGACCACGAGGGCCACGACGACCGCGAACAGCCAGGAGGCGTCGTCGATGAGCGATGCGGCGAGCGGGGCCTGGAACGCGGCTAGCAGAAAGCCCACCCAGGCAAGTCGGCGCTGACGCTCGGAGAGGAAACCAGCAGCAGATCGCATCCGGCTAGTCTTGCCCGATTCGGGCGCAGCGCCGTCACCCTTTCGGCCGATCTCGGGTTGTCCGATGGTGCCTACTGCGCAGCGTCGCCGCCGTCCCACGCGCGGTACACAAGTCCTGTTCATCCCATTAACGACCCTGCTCCTGGCCGCTTGCACCCCCTCGGCGCGTCCCCCCGACCCCGTCAGCCCACCACCCTCGGTCAATGAAGCAGCACGGGTAGTAGTCGGCGATATGCGAGGCCAAACCACCGCGACACTGCTCGTCGACGACCCCGCGTCGGTGCTCGAGATCAAACTGGTGGCGCTCCCGGACCGGCTCTACCGGATCAGCACCCCACCGGATTCCGGCCTGGCGCCGCGGGTGACCGATGTCGCGGGCACCGTGCGTCTCGATCTCGGCGCTACCGGGGAGAGTGGCCCGGATTCGGTGCGCATTCTGCTCAATCGCAAGGTCCGCTGGGACCTGCGCCTCCCGGCCGGAGCCGGTGAGCAGCACCTCGACCTGGCGGCAGGTCACCTCCGGCGGCTGGACATCGGCTCCGGCGCGGGCCTGATCAGGCTCCGTCTGCCGGGCTTGGCCACCATCCCGCCGGTAACCTCGTTCGCCCCCGCCCTGATGGCCCCGGAAAGAACGTTCGTTCTACCGAGGGCCGAGGGAAGGTCGCGAGCGGCGGCGCCTGCGGCTCATCTGCTGGAAAGAACGTTCGTTCTGCCGGTGGGAGAGCGAGGGACGCGGGAGATGGCAGCGTTCGATCAGCTGCGAGAAAGAACGTTCGTTCTGGGAAAGGCGCGCCGCATTGTCCCGATCCGGGTGACCGGGTCGGTGGGGGAACTGGTGGTCTCGGTGCCCCCGGGGACCGGGTTCCGCTTGCGGTTGCGCGGTGGGGCCGGCTCCGTCGCGGCGCCCGGGGTGGCACCGGGGCCGGCCGGGCGGGGTTCGGTCGTCAGCTCCACGGGCGGGCGGATCCCGGATCGCCATTATGAGATCGACGTCGGATCCACGGTCGGTGAGCTGGTCGTACGCCACTGACCGTGCCAAAGGGGCGGCGGCCAGGGGCTGCGCCGACAAGAGTGCTACCAAGAAGTCGCGGCAAGGCGGCCACGGCAAGGCGGCCACGGCAAGGCGGCGGCCGTGACGAAGGGGCCGTGAGTGGCTCACGGCCCCGGGCATCGTCGTCAGGAACGGCCGGTGGTGCTGGGCCGGAATTCGCGGTCAGGGTCTGTTGTGCCCGGGCCGGGTTTGTCCTGGGCGGTCGAGTCGGCGGCCTGGGTGTCGCCCGCGTCGTTGCCGGTCGGGTCGCCCTGGCCGTCGGTGTCCCAGGTGGCCATGGCTTCGGAGAGGTCTCGTACGGAGAGTTTGTCCTCGTCGCGCCACGCGCCGTCGGTTTCGCGATCTGTCATGACTGTGGGGGTACCCACGGAGAAGCCGCCGGAACCCCGGCGGCTTCTCCGATCGTGTGACCTACTGCGGTGACTTACGGCTGGGGCCGGTCGACCTGGCCGCGCCAGCCGCCGCTCTCCACGCCGCCGCGCTGCTCGATGTATTCCTTGAAGCGCTTCATGTCACCCTTGACCTGGCGGTCGAGGAAGCCGAGCTTGTCACCGGCCTGCTCGACGATGCCGTCCGGGGTGAAGTCCATCTGGCAGGTCACCCGCGTGGTGGTGTCGTCGAGGCGGTGGAAGGTGACCACGCCGGCCTGCTTGCTGCCCTCGGTGGACGTCCAGGCGACCCGCTCGTCCGGGAGCTGCTCGGTGATCTTGGCGTCGAATTCGCGCTTGACGCCGTCGATGTCGGTCTTCCAGTGGGTGGTGGTCGCGTCGAGCTGACGGATCTCCGTCACGCCGCTCATGAAGTGCGGGAATTCCTCGAACTGGGTCCACTGGTTGTACGCGGTGCGCACGTTGACGTTGACGTCAACCGATTCGGTGACCGTGCTCATGATGACTCACTCCTCATCTGCGTTCCGTGTACTTCCTGGGTGCCCGGCTCGCCCTCGGTTAAACCGCGGCCCACCTGAAGAGCTCGGCCGCGCTGGATCTCGGCGTTGAGTTCGACGCCCAGCATCAGCGCGGAATTGGCCAGGTACAGCCAGACCAGGAAGGCGATGATCGCGCCCAGGCTCCCGTACGTCTTGTCGTAGGAACCGAAGTTGGCGACGTAGAGGCCGAACCCGAACGACGCGATCGCCCACACCAGCAGCGCGACCACCCCGCCCACGGTGAGCCAGCGGAACCGGGCGCGGTGCACGTCGGGTGCGACCCAGAACAGCATCGACAGCAGCAGCATCAGGATGAGGACCAGGACCGGCCAGCGGCCGATCGACCAGGTGAGGCGCGCGGTGTCGCCGGCGTGCAGGGCGTCGCCGACGGCGTCCACGAGCGGGCCGCTGATGACCAGGCCGGTGGCGACGACGGCCATGAGGACCAGGCCGATCGCGCTCAGGCCGATCTGCAGGGGCCGGAGCCGCCAGAACGGGCGGGTCTCGGTGACGCCGTAGACGCGGTTGGAGGCGCGGGTGAAGACCCCCACATATCCTGACGCGGACCACAGTGCACCGAGCAGGCCGACGCTGAGCAGGACCTTGGCCGAGCTCTCCTGGGCGATGATGGCGTCCAGTACGGCGGTGAAGCTCTCGTTGCCGACCACCGCGCCGGCCCCGAGATCCTCCAGGATGCCGATGATCGTGCTGACCGCCGTACCCCCGTCGGTGACGAGGTTGACCAGGGCGACCACGACGATCACCGCGGGAAAGACGGCCAGGACCGCGTTGTAGGTGAGGGCCGCGGCCAGGTCGCCGCAGTCGTGGTCCAGGTAGCCCATGACGCTGCGCTTGAACACTCCGCGCCACGTCGACCAGTGCAGTTGGCGGACCTTGCTGGGCAGTGGAGTCGTGGCAACTGTCATCGGCTCTCCCGTTCGTCACACCATGCGCACGACGCACTACCCGCCGGGCGTTTGCGGCAAACGGTCAGGGGTACGGTCGGCCCGTGGAGCGAGCTGACGCGATAGTCATCGGTGCGGGGCACAACGGTCTGGTCGCGGCGAACCTGCTCGCCGACGCCGGCTGGAGCGTGATCGTGCTCGAGGCGACACCCCAGCCGGGCGGGGCGGTGCGGTCGGGCTATGTCACCGCGCCCGGTTATCTGAGCGACCTGTTCAGCTCGTTCTATCCGCTGGGCTTCGCGTCCCCGGTGCTGCGCGACCTGGGCCTCGACGATTTCGGCCTGGAATGGACGCACGCCCCCGACGTGCTCACGCATCTGCTGCCGGACGGCCGCGCGGCCACCGTCAATCGCGATCTCGAGACGACCATGGCCTCCGTGGAGCAGTTCGCGCCCGGCGACGGCGAGCGCTGGCTGCACGCGTACGACGATTGGCGCGAGGTCTCCGATTCCATGCTGGAAGCGGTCCTGCGGCCTTTCCCCCCGGTCAGATCCGGGCTTGATCTTGCCCGCACGCTGGGCGTCGGGGGTTCGCTGCGCCTTGCCCGCCGGCTGGTTCTCTCGGTACGGGAACTGGGCGCGGAACTTTTCCGGGGGGAGGGGGCCAAGCTCCTGCTGGCCGGCAGTGCCCTGCACACCGACCTGTCCCCGGAGGAGGCCGGCGGCGGCGTCTACGGCTGGCTGCTCGCGATGCTCGGCCAGGATGTGGGCTGGCCGGTGCCGGTCGGCGGCGCCCAGCGCATCACCGACGCGCTGGTATCCCGTCTCGAGTCCCGTGGCGGCCGCATCGAATACGACACCCCGGCCACCGGCGTTCTCGTGGCCCGGGGCAAGGCGATGGGGGTCCGCTCCGCCGACGGCCGCCACTGGCGTGCGCTGCGGGCGGTGCTGGCCGACGTCCCGGCCCCGGCGCTGTACCTGGACCTGGTCGGTGAGCGCTGGCTGCCCTCCCGTTTCCGCGAGGACCTCGAATTCTTCCGCTGGGACGGTGCCACGGTCAAAGTGGACTGGGCGGTCAACGGCAAGATCCCCTGGAAGAACCCGGCCGCGGCCGGCGCGGGCACGATCCACCTGGGCGCGGACCTCAACGGCCTCACCCGGTACGCGGCCCACCTCGCCACCGACGAGCTGCCGCCGCACCCGTTCCTGCTGTTCGGTCAGATGACCACGGCGGACCCGGCGCACTCGCCGGAGGGCACGGAGTCGGCGTGGGCGTACACCCACCTCCCGCACCGCAAGCACTGGGAGGCGGACGACATCGCCGCCCACGTCGAGCGCATGGAGGCGGTCCTCGAGGAGGCCGCCCCCGGCTTCGGCCGCATGGTCGAGGGTCGCAACGTCTTCTCCCCGGCCGACCTGGAGAAGGAGAACCCGTCCCTGGTCGGCGGCGCACTGGGCGGAGGCACGGCGGCCGCGTTCCAGCAGCTCTTCCTGCGCCCGGTCCCCGGTCTCGGCCGGGCCGACACCCCGGTCGAGCGCCTGTTCCTAGCTAGCGCCTCGGCCCACCCCGGCGGAGGCGTCCACGGAGCCCCGGGCGCGAACGCGGCCCGCGCGGCCCTGGCCCGCGACCGCAAGCTGACGGGTTCGCTCTACCAGGGCGCGATCAACGCGGCCCACCGGGCGATCTACCGCTGACCCGCCGGGCCCGAACCGCGAGCCGCAGAGCAGGCCACAACCGCAACTGTGACTGAATCAAAGGCCCTGGACCTCGGCCTCATCGCGAAACTGGCGACAGGTCCGGCACGGGCTGGCCGAGGCGTCCCTGGCGAATCGGGTCTGCCCGCCCGAGGTGATGCCGGCGCAGATCCGGCGCATCCGGGAGGTCGCCCGGCAGGGCAATGTTCAGTTGGGCATCGTCCCGTTCGAGGAGCTTTATCTCGACCTTTCCCGGCCCCGGCAGCGGTCAGCGCCGGCGCAGGAGGGTGGTGGCGGCCAGGCCCGCTCCGAGGCCGAGGAGGCCTGAGACCAGGGGTTTGTGGGTGGCCGCCCAGAGCGCGAAGGAGCTGGTCCGGGCCTGTTCGTCGAAGATGCCGTGGGCGCCGTGGTCGCGGGTGTCGTCGACCGGTTTGTCGAGGTTGTCCTGCCAGACGGCCGGGTCGATGGGGTCGGCGGTCTGCTGGCCCTGGTATCCCTGTTTGTCGCGGGAGAGCAGCCAGTCGAGGAAGGCCGGGGCCACGATGTTGCCGAGGCGGGTCTTGAGGGTCGGGCCGCCGACGTTGAGCTCGCGTTTGCCGTGGTCGGCCGCCCAGAGGATGCCCTTGGCCACGACTTCCGGCTGGTAGATCGGGGGCACCGGCTGGGGGTGGTTGGGCAGCCGGGTGCGTACCCAGGTGAACTGGGGGGTGTTGACCGCGGGGAGCTGGACCATCGAGAGTTTGACCTTGTTGCCGTCGTGCAGCAGCTCGGCCCGCAGCGAGTCGTTGAAGCCCTGGATGGCGTGCTTGGACGCGCAGTACGGCGCCTGGAGCGGGATGCCCCGGTAGGCCAGCGCGGAGCCGACCTGCAGGACCGTGCCGTGCCCGGCCGGGCGCATGTGGCTCAGGGCCGCGAGCGTGCCGTGCACCGTGCCCAGGTAGTTGACCTCGGTGACCCGGCGGTACTCGGCCGGGGTGATCTCCCAGGCGGGGGCGAACACCGAGGTCATGGCGTCGTTGATCCACACGTCGATGCCGCCCCAGGTGGCTGCCACGTCGTCGGCGGCGTGCTGGACCGCGTCGGCGTCGGACACGTCGACCTGGTAGGTCCGGACGTCGGCCGCGCCGGCTGCCCGGGCCTCGAGGGAGGCTCCTTCCAGGCCGGCGTCGCCGCGGGCGAGCAGGGCGAGGCGGGCGCCCCGGCGGGCGTAGGCGACGGCGACCGCCCGGCCGACCCCCGCGCTGGCTCCGGTGATGACGACGACCTGGTTCACGAGTGGCTCTTCTCCCGGGTGGCGATGTCGGTGAGGCGGCGCAGGGACTCGATGTTGCGCCGGTGCAGGACGAGGTCGTTTAGCTTGTTGTGCACCCAGTTGAGCGGGCCGGCGTGGAACTCCTCGAGCATCGTGACGCGGGTGGAATCCGTACCCACCGGCTCCAGATCGATCTTGATCGTGGCTTCCCCGGCGGGCCAGAGGCCGGCCTTCAGCGTCAGGGAGCGGTCCGGGACCATCGCCAGCACCTCGGACGAGTCGTGCAGCGAGAGGGGCCAGGGACCGGCCTTGTGATGCAGCTTCGCCCCGGGCCGCGGCCAGTGCGCGTCCACGTCGCGGATGTGCACGGTGCCGACCACCCAGTCGCTGTAGGTCCACCCGTCCGACAGGACCGCGAAAACCTGATCCGGCGGGGCCGGGACGATACGCTGCACGATAGCCACGAGCTGAGCCATACCCGCTCTCCGCATGTTTACGCTTCCGGGGTACGGGCAAGCTGCTCCGCGTATCGCCAGCCCTACTCCGGTCTTTCTCCCGGAACCAAGCTGTCGGAGGAGGACCACGTGCGGATCGCCATGATTTCCGAGCACGCGAGCCCACTGCCCGTTCCGGGTGGTACGGCCGGTGCACAGCAGCGGCATGTCGCCGATCTCTCCACAGCGCTGGCCGAACTCGGGCATGACGTGCGGGTCTACGTCCGCCGTGACAACCCCGGGCTGCCGGCCATGGCGCGCCTGGTGGACGGGGTGCTCGTCGTGCACGTGCCGGCCGGTCCGGCCCGGGTGCTGCCGCCCGATCTGCTGCTGCCGCACATGGGTGACTTCGCGCAGTGGCTGCGTTCGGAATGGTGCAACGGGGACTGGCTCCCCGAGGTCGCCCACGCGCACTACTGGACCAGCGGCCTCGCCGCGGTGACCGCCGCCCGCCAGGTCGGCATCCCGGTCGTCCAGTCGTTCCACGAGCTGGCCGAGCACGGTGTGTCGGTGGGCACCGGCGCGTCGCGCAACGGTTACGAGCGGGCGCTCGGCCGGGCCGTCGACCGGGTGGTCGCGCAGAGCCAGGACGAGCTGCACGACCTGGTCCGGATCGGGGTCCCACGGGCCCGGCTCACCGTCGTGCCGGCCGGTGTCGACAGCATCCGCTTCACCCCGGAGGGCCCCGCCGCCGAGCGGGACCCGCAGCGCCCGCGCATCCTGTCGGTCGGCCGGCTGGTCGAGCGCAAGGGCTTCGGCGACGTCATCCAGGCGATGCGGTTCGTGCCCGGCGCCGAGGTCGTCGTGGTCGGCGGACCGCCGGCCGGCGAGCTCGCCACGGACCCGAACGCCAAGCGGCTGCGGGCGCTGGCCGAGCAGTACAAGGTCGCCGACCGGGTGCGGCTGGTCGGCGCGGTCCCGGCCGGGGACATGCCCCGCTGGTACCGCTCCGCCGACCTGCTGGTCGCCGCGTCGTGGAACGAGCAGTTCGAGCTGGCCCCGCTGGAGGCGATGGCCTGCGGCGTCCCGGTCATCGGCACCGCGGTGGGCGGCCTGACCGAGACCGTCGTCGACGGCCTGACCGGCGACCTGGTCCCGGCCCGCGACCCGCGCGCGCTCGGCAGCGCGCTGCGCCGCCTGGTCAACGACAAGGTCAGGCGATTCGCGTACGCGACCGCGGCGCTGGACCGGGCCCGTCAGGCCTACTCGTGGAAGCGGGTGGCGTCGCAGCTGGGCTCGGTCTACTCCACCGTCGCGGGACGGCGCACCAACGAGGCTGAGGCGACGGTGTAGCCGAGGGGTCCACCGGTTGGTGGACTCCCCGCACCGTCCACCGGTCGACGCGGTGCACCACGCCGGCCGGGCAGGCTCGGTGCATGACAGTTATCGACGTCGCCCATCTCCACAAACGGTACGGCGCGACCGTCGCGGTCGAGGATGTCTCCTTCACCGTGGACGCGGGGGAGATCTTCGGGATCCTGGGGCCCAACGGGGCCGGCAAGACCACCACCGTCGAGTGCGTCTGCGGCCTGCGGGCCCCCGACGGCGGTGAGATCCGGGTGCTGGGCCGCGAGCCCGGCGACCCCGGGTTGCGCGCCCTCGTCGGGGTGCAACTGCAGGAGAGTCACCTGCCCGAGAAGATGACCGTACGGGAAGCGCTCGAGCTCTGGTCGGGCTTCTACCGCGATCCGGCCGACTGGCGGGTGCTCGCCGGTGATCTCGGGCTCGACGGCACGCTGAAGCACCGTTTCGGCTCGCTCTCCGGCGGTCAGAAGCAGCGGTTGTCCATCGCGCTGGCGCTCGTCGGCAATCCGCGCGTCGCGATCCTCGACGAGCTGACCACCGGCCTGGACCCGCAGGCCCGCCGCGACACATGGGACCTGATCGGGTCGGTCCGCGACCGCGGGGTCACCATCGTGCTGGTCACCCACTTCATGGCGGAGGCCGAGCGGCTCTGCGACCGGCTCGCCGTGATCGACGCCGGCGTGGTGGTCGCGGTGGACACCCCGGCCGGCCTGGTCTCCCGGGTGGTGGTGGAGCAACGCCTGCGGTTCCGCCCCTCCGCGCCCCTGGACGACCGGCTGCTGACCGATCTGGACGACGTCACCACGGTCACCCGGCGCGGTGAGCAGGTGGAGGTGACCGGCACCGGGAACCTCTTGCAGGCGGTCACCGCGGTCCTCGCCGCGCACCACATCGTCGCCAACGACCTGCGCTTCGACCAGGCCGATCTGGACGAGGCGTTCGTACGGATGACCGGCCGTGGCCGTGGACAGGAGCGCTGACATGACCGTCTTCACCTCGCTGACCCGGTCCGAGCTGCGCCTGTTCCTGCGGGAGCCGATGCTCGTGTTCTTCAGCCTGATGTTCCCGACCGTCCTGGTCCTGATCCTGGGCTGCGTCCCGGCGTTCCGGGAGCCCACTCCCGGCCTGGGTGGGCTGCGGGTCGTCGATGTCTACGCCGCCGTCGCGGTCGTCTTCACCCTCGCGTCGCTCGGCCTGAACGTGCTGCCGCTGGCGTTGGTGACCTATCGCGAGCGGGGGATCCTGCGGCGGATCGCCACCACGCCGGTCCGGCCGGTCGCGTTGCTCGGCGCGCAGGTGGTGATGAACCTGCTCGTCGCGATCGTCTCCGTGGCCCTGATGCTGGGCGCTTCCCGGCTGGTCTTCGACGTCGCGCTGCCGCGGCGGCCGCTGAGTTTCCTGGTGGCTTTCCTGCTGTGTGCCGGGGTCGCGTTCACGCTCGGGCTGCTCGTGTCGGCGAGGGCCCGCACCGGCAAGGCCGCCAACGGGATCGGCACGTTGCTCTTCTTCCCGCTGATGTTCTTCGCCGGCCTGTGGACGCCCCGGGAGGTCTTCCCCGGGGTGCTGCGCCGGATCAGCGACCTCAGCCCGTTGGGCGCCGCCGAACGGGCCGTGCACGACGCCCTCGCCGGGTCGTGGCCGGCGTGGGGTTCGGTTACCGTCCTGGTGGCGTACACATCGGTGTTCGGCCTGACCGCGGCCAAGCTGTTCCGCTGGGAGTGATGGGTCATGGGTGAGGGGTCCACACTGGTGGACCGGCTCCGGCTGGTGGTGCCGCACGCGGCGCTGGCGGCGGCGACGGTCCTGGCCGCGGTCACGCTGGGGGAGAGCGGGCTGCGGCGGCAGCCGTTCGGGCTCTCGCTGGTCGTCGCCGCGGTGACGGCCGGCTGGATCCTGTGGCTGGTCACGCTGCATCCCCGGTGGCAGGTCCGGCGCCGGCTGATGGCCGTGTTCTTCACCGGCCTGGTCGCGCTGGCGATGCTGCTGATCTGGACCAACCCGCTGTACGGCTTCTTCGCCTGGACCGGATACCTGCTCGCGCCGTACGCCCTGCGGGGCCGGTGGGTCCTGCTCGGCGCGTCGGCGACCGGCACCTGCACGGCGATCTCCCAGGTGGGTGGGTTCGGGCCGCTGGCATCCGGTACGCAGTGGGGTTCGTTCGCGATCGTGCTGGCGTTCAACCTGGCGATCGGGACGTCGATGACGTTCCTGAGCCTCAGCACCGACCGGCGGCACGCGCACCGCGCCACGATGCTCGACGAGCTCGGTGAGGCCAACCGCAAGCTGGCCGCCGCGATGCAGGAGAACGCCGGGCTGCACACCCAGCTGCTCGTCCAGGCGCGGGAGGCGGGCGTGCTGGACGAGCGGCAGCGGCTGGCCGGGGAGATCCATGACGTGCTGGCGCAGGGCCTGACCGGCATCGTCACCCAGCTCGAGGCCGCGGAGCAGGCGGAGGACCGGCCCGCGGACCGGCGGCGGCACGTCGGCGCGGCCCGGCGGCTGGCCCGGGACAGCCTCACCGAGGCCCGCCGCTCGGTGCGGGCGATGCGGCCGGCGCAGCTCGACACGACGGAGCTGCCGGAGGCACTGCGCGAGGTGGTGGACGGCTGGGCCGGCCGGCACGGGGTACGGGCCGAGCTGATCACCACCGGCGACCCGCGGCCGCTGCTGCCCGAGATCGAGGCGACACTGCTGCGCACGGCGCAGGAGGCGCTCACCAACGTGGCCCGGCACGCGGCGGCCGGGCGGGTCGCGCTCACTTTGTCGTACATGGAGGATCTGGTGACCCTGGACGTACGCGACGACGGGGCCGGTTTCGACCCGGGTGCCCCGCGAGGCGGCCCGGCTTCGCACGGGGGCGGTGGCTACGGCCTGACCGCCATGCGCGAACGGGTCCGGCGCATCGCGGGCACCCTGGAGATCGAGTCGGAGCCGGGGGCCGGGACGGCGATCTCGGCGTGCGTGCCGGCGCTGCGTCTCGAGGCGGCGGCGTGATCGGGCTGCTGATCGTCGACGACCACCCGGTGGTGCGCGACGGGCTGCGCGGCATGTTCGCCGGGGACGGGCGGTTCGCGGTGCTCGGCGAGGCGGCGGACGGGGCCGAGGCGCTCGTGGTGGCGCGTGCGGTCGACCCGGACGTGGTGCTGATGGACCTGCGGATGCCCGGGACGGACGGGGTGACCGCGATCAGGGCCCTGCGGGACCAGGGTTTCCGGGCCCGGGTGCTGGTGCTGACCACGTACGACGGGGACAGCGACGTGCTCCCGGCGATCAAGGCGGGCGCGACCGGCTACCTGCTCAAGGACACGCCCCGCGAGGAGTTGTTCCGTGCGGTGTCGGCGGCCCACCGGGGCGAATCGGTGCTCTCGCCCGTGGTCGCCGGCCGGTTGCTGGGGGAGCTGCGGTCACCGGCCCAGGACTCGCTGAGCCAGCGCGAGCTGGAGGTGCTGGGCCTGATCGCCCGCGGTTGTTCCAACAAGGAGGCCGCGGGTCAGTTGTTCATCAGCGAGGCGACGGTCAAGACCCACCTGCTGCACGCGTACGCGAAGCTGGGGGTCCGTGACCGTGCCGCGGCGGTGGCCGCCGCGTTCGAACGTGGCCTCCTCGGCAGCCGAGGAGGCCACGGGTGATCAGTCCGTCAGGACCTTGGCCAGCTTGTCCCGGAAGTTGCGCTCGCTGTCGGTGATCTGGTCGCCGCCGAGGCCGAGCAGGCCCCCGGTCGAGGCCGCGCCGACGACGCTGTCCGCGATCTCCACGAGCCAGTGCTTGTAGGTCTCGGCGTCGGCGGGGGAGGCCTTGGCCGCGAGCAGTGCCGCCGCCTCGGCCGCGCGGGTGACCACGTCCTCGCCGTAGCCGACCGGGTCGGCGGGTTCGATGGCCGGGAGCTCCTCGCCGAGGTCCGGGTCGCCGGTGGCGGCGAGCACGGCGGAGGCGACAGCGGTGACCAGCGGGCTGGCGGAACCGCGGGCGTCGGAGATCTCGTCCAGGCCGGCGGCGGTCTCCTGGCGGGTCTTGCGGGCGCTGTCGTGGGTGGCCACGCTCGCCGCGGTCAGCACCGACTGGGGCAGCCCCACGAGCAGGCCCCACTCGGCGTCGGTGAAGCCGAACTGGGCGTACAACGGTTCGTCCGTCACGAAGTCCTCACTTCCTAGGCTGGCGCCCAGGATCTATCCCCAAACCCGGTCGGGCAAACCCGCTGTCACCGCCGGGGGTCGACAAGCACCTTCGCGTGGGCGCTTTCACCCGAGTCGAGCAGCGCCAGCGTCTCCTGGAGCTCGTCGAGGCCGACGGTGCCGGTGTGCAGCGGGGTGACGTCGACCGCGCCGTTGGCGATGGCGTTGATCGCCCCGGCGAAGTCGGCGTGCGTGTAGGCCAGCGAGCCGATCACCGTGAGCTCGCGGATCTGCCAGTCGCCGTAACTCACCGTGGACGGGGTGAGCGGGAAGCCCAGCAGCGCCATCGTGCCGCCGCGGCGCACGAGCTCGGCCGACGGCTGGAGCAGGGCCGCCGCGCCGGTGCACTCGAACAGCACGTCCGCGCCGAGGCCGTCGGTGACGTCCCTGAGGTGCTCCTCGAAGCCGGGGGCGACCACGTCGCGGAACCCGAGCGCGGTGGCGACCGCGCGGCGTGCCTGCGACGGCTCGACCACGATGATGTGCCCGGCGCCGGCCGCCCGGGCGTGCATCGCGGTGAGCAGGCCGATCGGGCCGGCGCCCTGCACGACGACGGTCGAGCCGAGCTCGAACGCGGTGCGCCGCACCGCGTGGAACGTCACCGCGGCCGGCTCGACCAGGGCGGCCTGCTCGTCGGTGAGCGTGTCGGGGACGGCGACGACCCGGCGGGCCGCGACGGCCACCGCGGTGGCGAACCCGCCGTGCTCCCCGGCGCCCGGGCTGACGCCGTTGGCCTCGGCGAACGCGAGGTCGCACTGCTCGGTGTGCCCGGCGCGGCACTGCGCGCAGCGGCCGCAGGCGGGCCCGACGGCGGCCACGACGCGCTGGCCCACGCGCAGGGACCCGGCGTCGGCGCCGACCGCGCTGACCGTACCGGTCCATTCGTGCCCGAAGACGGGCGCGGGCAGCGCGCCGGCCGTGCCCCACCCGTGGGTGTCGGTGGCGCAGATGCCGCAGTAGGTGATGTCGACGACGACGCCGTCGGCGGCCGGGGTGGCAGCGGGGGCGTCCCGCAGCTCGGCCCGGTGGTCGGCGGTGACGGTGGCGTAACGATGACTCATCCCTTCAAACTACCTCTGAGCTGCGGGAACGGGACCTCAAGCGGAATCGCGAAGCATGATCATCTATGCTGCCCGCCATGTCCGGAGTGGAGAGGTTCCCGCGGCGGTGATCGAGCAGCTCGTGGTGGACGGGGTGCCCGCGCTGCTCGCGCCGACGACCGGGCCGATGCACGCGGGCCTGGCCTTCCGGGTGGGTGCCGCCGACGAGCCGCTGGCCCGGCGGGGCATCACCCACCTGATCGAGCACCTGGCGCTGCCCGGCGGCGGGTACCACCAGCGGGGCACGACCGGCGCGCGGTACACGTACTTCCATCGCAGCGGCCCGGAAGCCGAGGTGGTGGCGTTCGTCAACGGGGTCTGCGCCGCCCTGGGCGACCTGCCGATGGACCGGCTGGACCGGGAGAAGGACATCCTGCGGGCGGAGTCGGCCGGGGTGGGCGACCCGCTCACGATCCGGCGGTACGGCGCCCGGGATCACGGTACGCCGGGATTCCCGGAGTTCGGCCTCGACGGCTGCACCGAGGAGGTCCTGCGGGCCTGGGCGGCCGAGTACTTCACCGCCCGGAACGCGGTGCTGTGGGTCGCGGCGGACCATCTGCCCGAGGGCCTGCGGATCGCCCTGCCACCGGGGCGGAGGCGGCCGCTGCCGATACCCTCCGCGGTGCCCATGACCCGGCCGGCGTACTTCACCGGGCCGGACGGGACGGTCGCGTGGAACGCGGTGGTGCCGCGCTCGGCCGCCGCTCTGGTCTGTGCCGGGGTGCTGGACCGGGCGCTGCTGCACTCCCTGCACGAGGAGAGCGGCCTCAGCTGCGTGGCCGACACCGCGTACGAACCGCTCGGTGACGGCACCACCATGATCACCGCGTCGGCCGAGGCGCCGCCGCGGGACCAGGCAGCGGTGCTCGGTGCCCTGGTCGACGTACTGTCCGACCTGCGGGTGGGCCGGATCGACCCGGCCGACCTCGGCGCCGTCGTGGAGCAGGGCGTCGCGGCGCTGGAACGGGCCGAGAGCCGGGCGGCCCGGCTGCCGGGTCAGGCGTTCGCCGTGCTCACCGGGCGCCCGGTCCAGCCGGTCGAGGAGGCGGTGGCCGAGCTGCGCGCGGTGACCCGGGCGGACGTGACCGCGGTCGCGGTCGCGGCCTGGCACGACGGCCTGCTGATGACCCCGCGCGGCACCCACGGCGACCGGGCCGGTTTCACCGCGGCGCCCCGGTCCTCGGTGCCCGCGGTGACCGGCACCGGATACGGGTCGCTGACGGACGACCGCGCGCGGCTGGTGGCCGGCCCCGAGGGGGTCAGCCTGGTCGCGGCGAACGGCGACAGCGCGACCGTACGCTTCGCCGCCTGCGAGGTGGTGCTCGCGTGGCCCGACGGTGCCCGGCGGCTGATCGGCTCCGACGCGCTCTCGGTCAGCTTCGACCCGGCGTCGTACGCGGGCGCGGACGCCGTCGTGGCCCTGGTCGACGCGAGTGTCCCGGCCGCTCGCCGCGTCGGGATGCCGGCCCGGGAACCTGCCGCGACGCCCCCGGCAGCAGCGGGGGAAGAGCCCGGTAGCTCGTGGTTCCAGGTCATGATCAGGCGGCTGGCCGGTTTGGTCCCCGGTGGGAAAACCTCAGAACCTGATCACGGTGAGCGATGAGAAAGTCGCGTTCCGCGTAACGGTGTGAGGAGATTCCATGGCACAGGCACGATCTTTCAGCGGCGTGGTCTGGGCCCCCGCCGCGACCGCGGTCGTCGGCATGCTGGGTGGGGCCGTCCTGGTCCTGGCCGGTGCGCCCACCGTCGCGGTGGTGATCGTGCTGGGCGTGGCGGCGGTTGCCGTGCTGGCGCTGAGCCGCCGGGCCGTGGCGCTCACCGGGACCCTCATCGCCGCCGCCACGCGGGCCGAGGCGGCGCTGCAGGAAGGTGACCTGAGCGGTTCGGCCGGGAACAGTGCGCTCGGGCGCTCGCTGAGCGGGCTCGCCCCGGCCGTCGAGCTGCTCACCATCGCCGGCCAGGAGATGGAGTCCAGCGGCGAGACGATCGCGTCCGGCGTCCGGGACACCTCCGCGCAGGTCGGCACGATCGTCGAGTCCGCCGGGGACGTCTCCGCGCGGGTGCAGGGCATCGCCGCCGCCGGTGAGCAGATGCACGCCGCGATCCAGGAGATCTCCCGCAACGTCACCAACGCTGTGGGGGTGGCCCGCGACGGTGTCGACACGCTGGCGCAGACCGCCACGACCATGAACGCGCTGGAGAAATCGTCCGCGACCATCGGTGGCATCGTCAAGACGATCACCGCGATCGCCGAGCAGACCAACCTGCTCGCGCTGAACGCGACCATCGAGGCGGCCCGGGCCGGGGATGCCGGCAAGGGCTTCGCGGTCGTCGCCACCGAGGTCAAGGACCTGGCCACGGAGACCGCACGGGCCACCGAGGAGATCGCCGCCACGGTGCAGCAGATCCAGGGTGACTCGGCGTCGGCCATCGAGGCGATCAGCAGGATCCAGCAGATCATCGACAGCATCTCGGAGTACCAGAACTCGATCGCGTCGGCGATCGAGGAGCAGACCGTGACGACCAGCGAGATGAACGCCGCCACCAGCGAGGTGTCCCAGCAGGCCGAGTCGATCGCCAAGGCCATCGCGGTGGTCAGCGAGCGGTCCGCGACCACCGCCACCGCGGCCGAGCGCAACCGGCTCGCGGTCTCGGAGATCGGCCGGATCGCCGGCGACCTCAAGCGGTCGACCGGCACGCTGCGCCTGCCCGCCGTGCCTACCGTCGAGGCGAGCTACGAGGTGCACTGGGACCGCGCCGCGAACTGCATGTACATCGACCTGCGGGGCACGTTCGACCAGTCGCTGGCCGACGAGTACGGCCGGGAGTTCGCGCAGAAGATCACCGAGGCCCGGGAGGGCTGGAGTGTCATCTGTGACATGAGCGCGCTCGGTGCGACCATCCCGGGGGTGCAGGCGGTGATCGAGGGGACCATGGGCCGGGCGGTCGCCCAGCATATCCGGCACGCCTCGCTGATCGTGCCCAACCCGCTGGTGGCCATGCAGATGCAGCGCTCCTCGGACGAGACGGGCGCGCCCATCACGTACGTGTCGTCGATGGCCGATGCCCGTGTCGCCGTCGCCTGATCCGCCGCCGCAAGCGCAGCCGGGTCACCCCGCCGTGAGCAGCTTGTGCTCCATGACGACGGGTACGGACAGCACCTTGTAACCCTGGCTCTCGAACAGAACCGTGATCTTCTCCTCCTCGTAGCCCATCACCATGCCCGGGCCCCATTCCGGGTGCGTGACCGTGCTGTGCACCTTGAACGGCTCGTCACCGGAGGCTTCCTCGATCTCCTCGGCGACACCCTCCACACAGTTGTCGCAGTGGCCGCAGACCTTCTTCACGTCCTCGCCGAAATACGAGAGCAGCGTCTGCGTGCGGCAGGCCCGGCTCTCGGCGAAGCCGCGCATCATGTCGGTGCGGGAGCGCTGGACCAACTGCTGGCGCTCGTGCTCGGCGACGGCGGCCTCCGCGGCCTTGGCCGGCAGCGGGGCGTACCGCGGCGCCGACCATTTGTTGGCCTTGAAGGTGGCCGCACCGACCTGCTCGAGCAGGGCCAGCAACTGGCCGAGCTTGCGCGGGCCGAGACCGGTCTGCTCCTTGAGCGCCGCCTTCGTGGCCGGCCCGGACCGCAGCGCGGCGGCCAGCTCACGGACCTCGACGACGTCGGGGCTGCCACCGTTGAAGAAGCGCTGGATCGCCTCGTCCTCGGAGCGCCACAGCAGCAGCGCCCGGCCGGGCGCGCCGTCGCGGCCCATCCGGCCGATCTCCTGGAAGTAGCTGTCCGGGGAGTCCGGCAGGGCCATGTGCGCGACCCAGCGGATGTTCGGCTTGTCGATGCCCATGCCGAACGCGGAGGTCGCCACCATGATGTCGAGCTTGTCGTCGGTGAAGTCCTCGTGCCGCTGCTCGCGCAGGCCGGCGGCCATCCCGCCGTGGTAGTAGTCGGCGGGATACCCGGCCTTGGTGAGCTTCTCGGCGAGTTCCTCGGCCGCCCGGCGGGTCGCGACGTAGATGATGCCGGGGCGTTCCGTCTCGTCGAGCAGCGCGGTCAGCCGGCGCCAGCGGTAGTTCTCATCGGGGCACTGGGCCACCTCGAGGAACAGGTTGCGCCGGTCCAGCCCGGACACGTGGATCTCGGGCTTGTTGAGGTGCAGCCGCTCGATGATGTCGTCGCGCACCGGTGGCGACGCGGTGGCGGTCAGCGCCAGCACCGGCGGCCGGCCGATCCCCTTGATCAGGTGACCGATCTGCAGGAAGTCGGGCCGGAAGTCGTGCCCCCACGCCGAGATGCAGTGCGCCTCGTCGACCGCGACCAGGCCCGGGCGCAGCGCCCGCACCTCGGCCAGCCGCTCGGGGTCGCTGAGCTGCTCGGGCGTGATGAACAGGAACTCGGCCCGGCCCTCGCGGATCTCCTTGATGGCCTCGCGCTGCTGGGCCGGGGTCTCCGCCGAGCTGACCCGTACGGCGCGGGTCTTCGGGTCGTTCTTCTCGTTGAGCGCGGCGATCTGGTCCTGCTGCAGGGCGAGCAGGGGCGAGATCACCACCGTCGGCCCCGGCAGCAGCACCGCCGGGATCTGGTAGATCGCCGATTTACCGGCGCCGGTGGGCAGCACGACGAGGGCGTCGCGCCGGCGCAGCACCGCGCGCATCGGCTTGAACTGACCCGGGCGCAGGGACGGCCAGCCGAAGTGCTTGCGCGCGACCTTGCGCAGCCGCGGCCCATAGATAGGAACGTTGAGCTTCATCGAGCGGCCATTGTGCCCGAGGGGTGTGACAAACAAACGTCACGAAAGGACATGCTTGGCGTACAGGTCGAACAGGCCCTGCCAGTGCGGCCCGGTGTTGGCGACGTAGACCTCGTCGAACCCGGCCTTCGCGTAGGTGTCGATCATCTCCAGGTGGGCCCGCGGGTCGTTGCCGCACACGAACGCCTTCTTGACCATGTCCTGGGTGACCAGCTCGGATGCCTGCTCGAAGTGCTTGGGTGACGGCAGGACCTGGGAGAGCTCACCGGGCACGCCCGCGTTCGGCCACTTCTCGTACGCGATCCGGGCCCCTTCCTCCTCGGTGTCCGCGAAGGCCGCCTTGAACCCGGCCTGGGCCACCTTGGCGCCGCCACCGTGCTCGCGGAACCGGGCGACGAGGTCGCCGTCGGGCATCGTGCTGACGTACCCGTCGCCGATCCGGGCCGCGAGGTCCACCGCCTTGGGCCCGAAGCCCGAGACCAGCACCTCGATCGGCTGCTCCGGCAGCGTGTAGATCCGGGCGTTCTCGACGGTGTAGTGCTTGCCCCGGTGCGACACCACGCCGCCCTTCCACAGCTCCCGCATGATCGCGACGGCTTCCTCGAGCATCTCGAGCCGTACGTCGGCCTCGGGCCACGCGTCGCCGAAGATGTGCTCGTTGAGCGCCTCGCCGGTGCCGACGCCCAGCCGGAAGCGGCCGCCGGTCAGCACCGCGCTGGTCGCCGCCGCCTGGGCGATGACGGCCGGGTGGATGCGCACGGTGGGACAGGTCACGGCGGTGGTGATGGGCAGGGAGGTGGCCTGGCTCAGCGCGCCAATCATGGACCACACGAACGAGCTCTGGCCCTGGGCGTCCACCCACGGGTGGTAGTGGTCGGAGATCCACAGGGCCGAGAACCCGGCCCGCTCCGCACCCTTGGCCTGCTCGATGATCTCGGCGGGGGTCAGTTCCTCGCTGGACAGGAAGTATCCGATTCGCATACCGGGGCGGATACCCCGGTTACTTGCCGCCGAACATGCGCTTGATCGCCCAGAACAGGATCAGCGCGCCGAGGGCGACGCCCAGCAACTTGACGGCGTGGACCTCGGACCAGTCGACACCGGACGCGGCGAGCACTGCGGGTGAAAGCACGCGTCGCATCGTACCCGGCGCGGTCGTTCGCAAAGACTTTAAATATGTTTAATAGAAAGGTTTGTTGACTAAAACGGGGGGCGTGGGTGACCATTGGTGACGATTGAGGGGAACGTGCTCCCGGAGCGCGTGTGGATCATCAGCGGAGGTACGCGAAGTCATGCCGGAATCGGGCGACCTGTCCCATCTCGCCGCCGCGGTGCTGCAGCCCGGCTTCGTCGGCACCACCGTGCCGGACTGGGTGCGCCGATGGCTCGGTGAAGGGCTGGGCGGCGTCGCGCTGTTCGCCCGCAACGTCGAGACGCCCGCGCAGGTGGCGGCGCTGACCGCCCAGCTGCGCGCCGAGCGGCCGGACGTCATCGTGGCCATCGACGAGGAGGCCGGGGACGTCACCCGCTTCGAGTCGCGCCACGGCAGCTCCCGCCCCGGCAACCTCGGCCTGGGCGCGGTCGACGACCTCGAACTGACCAGCGCCGTCGCCCGGGACCTGGGCCGGGACCTGGCGCACGCCGGCATCACGCTCGACTACGCACCCGACACCGACGTCAACAACAACCCCGACAACCCGATCATCGGGGTACGGGCATTCGGCGCCGACGCCGCTCTCGTGGCACGCCACGGCGCGGCCTGGATCCGGGGCCTGCAGGAGTCCGGGGTGGCGGCCTGCGCCAAACACTTCCCGGGACACGGGGACACCGCCGTGGACTCGCACCACGACGTCCCGGTGATCGGCCACGACCGGGCCCGGCTGAGCGACGTCGAACTCGTGCCGTTCCGGGCCGCCATCGCCGCCGGGGTCCGCTCGATCATGACCGGCCATCTGATCGTCCCGGCCTACGACCCGGACCTGCCCGCCACGCTGAGCCGGCGCATCCTGACCGGCCTGCTCCGCGAGGAACTCGGCTTCGACGGCCTGATCGTCACCGACGGCATCGAGATGCAGGGCGTGCGCCGCAAGTACGGCCTGGAGGGTGCCACCGTCCGGGCCCTCGCCGCGGGTGCCGACGCGATCTGTGTCGGTGGCGACCACGCCGACGAGCACACCGCCGTGCGCCTGCGCGACGCCATCGTGGCGGCCGTGCGCTCCGGCGAGCTCGGTGAGGACCGCCTGCGCGACGCCGCGGCCCGGGTCCGTTCCCTCGCTGCCTGGACCCTCGGGACCCAGACCGCCACCGGTGCCCGGGCGGTCGCCGACTCCCTGGTCGGGGTCACCCACAGCTCGGTGGTCGGGCAGGCCGCGGCCCGGCGGGCGCTCAAGGTGACCGCCACCGCGGACGCGCCCGGACTGCCGCTGACCGTCGCGCCGCACGTGGTGGAATTCGCCCCGCCGCGCAACATCGCCATCGGCGCCGAGACCCCGTGGGGCGTCGGGGCGCCGCTTGTCGAGCTGCTGCCGGGCACCACGTCCGTGCGGCTCACCGCCGACGACCTGGCCGGGGTGAGCGACCCGGTCGCGCCCGTGCTGCGCGGTGCCGGGGCGCGCCCGCTGGTGCTGGTGGTCCGCGACGCGCACCGGCACCCGTGGCTCGCCGACGCGCTGGCCCGCACGCTGGCCGTACGCCCGGACGCGATCGTGGTCGAGATGGGCGTGCCGGTCGCGGTGAGCGGCGGGCTGCACCTGGCCACGTACGGTGCGACCCGGGCCTGCGGGCAGGCCGCGGCCGAACTGATCGCCGGTGCCACCGTGCCGGATCGCAGTAAGCAGGCGCTCGCCGCCTGAGGCTTCTAATCCACGAGCATCGCGTCGTACTCGTGGTGCTCGGAGACGTAGTGGGCGAAGAAGGGGCAGGCGGGAACGATCTTCTCGCCGCGCTCCCGCAGGGTGTCCAGGGTCTGCTCGGCAAGCACATTGCCCAGGCCCTGGCCCCGTCGCGCCGGGTCGACCTCGCTGTGCACGATCACCAGGATCCCGTCGCGGACCCGGTAGTCGGCGAAGCCTGCGACCTCGCCGTCGACCAGCAACTCGAATCGGCGACGCTCGGGGTTGTCCTGCACAGTGACGTCCATGAGTCCCAGATTAGGCTCGCATCGGCCCGGTATCCTCGGATGGGTGATGAACACCGCAGCACCCAAGTTGGCCGCCCTGTTCACCGCCGCCGTTCTCGGCCTCGGCCTCGTGTCCGGGTGCAGTAACGACAACGTCTCGTGCGGCCTCGACCAGTGCACCGTCACCATCGACCGCAGCGTCAACGCCAGCGCCAGCTTCCTGGGCGTGGAGGCGAAATTCCTCAGCGCCGACCAGAACACGGTCACGCTCGAGATCGCCGGGGAGCAGATCCAGCTCACCAAGGGCCAGCAGGCCGTCGACGTGGCGGGCCTGCAGGTGACACTCGACAGTGTCACCGCGGACACCATCGGTCTCCAGGTGTCACGGTAGTTTGGATTTTCGCTGTTCCGGAGACATAAGGCGGCATGACTGCCTCCTCACAAGCCCGGAACACGGCATCGCGCGCCGCCGACAGCAAACCGCTCGAATACCTCGCCCGCGGCGGCTTCGTCGCGTACGGCGTGATCCACCTGATCTTCGCGTGGATCGCCCTGCAGCTCGCCTTCGGTTCCGGGTCGGGAGGCAACAACGACCAGTCCGGTGCCTTCCAGGAGCTCGCCCAGCAGCCGCTCGGCAAGACGCTCGTGATCATCACGATCGTCGGCATGATCGGGCTGGCCATCTGGCAGGCGCTGGAGGCCGCGATCGGGGAGAGCGGCGAGCAGAACAAGACGGCGCTCGCCGAGCGGTTCATCTCGGGCTGCCGCACGGTCATGTACCTCTACTTCGCGTTCCTCGGCATCAAGGTGCTCTCGGGTGCCAACGCCTCCAGCGGTGACAGCTCGCAGCAGGGCGCGTCGACGCTCATGGACAACAGCGGTGGCCGCTTCCTCGTCGGCTTCATCGGCGTGGTCGTCGTGGGCGTCGGCATCGGCCTGGCGATCTACGGCTTCAAGAAGAAGTTCGAGAAGCACCTGAACACCCAGCAGATGGACGCCAAGGTGCGTAAGACCGTCGAACGCCTCGGCCGCGCGGGTTACATGGCCAAGGGAATCGCGTACGCCATCGCGGGTGTCCTGGTCGTCGTCGCCGCCGTGAACTACGACCCGGAGAAGGCGCGCGGTCTCGACTCCGCGCTCAAGACCGTGGCCACCGCGCCGTACGGTCCCTGGATGCTCGGCCTGATCGCCCTCGGTATCGCCGCGTTCGGCGTCTACTGCTTCTTCCAGGCGCGCTACCGCAAGGTGTGATCAAGGACAAAGTCTGACTTTCCGATCGCACGTGAAAAACACAGGCGAGCGGGGCAAGGTAGATCGCTGGCAACCAACCCTGTTGAGGAGAGGGAACCGTGACCAGCGTTCTGACCGCCCTGCTCGCCGTCGTCATTGCGGCCGGAGCAGCGATCGTGCTCGTCGAGGCCATCCATCGGGTGCTCAAACGACTCGGTCAAAAATCGGAGTTCCTGCGCGACCTCGCCAACACCGCGCACAAACCGTTCCTCTTCGCCGCCGTGGTCTTCGCCGTCCAGGTGGCCGTGCGTGGCTTCGCCGGTGACTTCCCCGGCCGTACCGGTGTCCTGCACACCATGGTGATCCTGGTGATCGCCGCGACCGCCTGGCTCGTCGGCGCGTTGCTGCTGGTGGTGGAGGACCTCGCGCTCGCCCGGTGGCGCGTCGACGTGCCGGACAACATGAAGGCCCGCCGGCTCAAGACCCAGGTGCAGATGCTGCGCCGGGTCACCGTTGCCGCGATCGTGGTGCTCACCATCGGCGTCATGCTCATGACGTTCCCCGGCGTGCGTACGGTCGGCGCCAGCCTGCTCGCCTCCGCCGGCCTGGTGTCGGTGATCGCCGCGCTGGCCGCGCAGAGCACGCTCGGCAACCTCATCGCCGGCCTCCAGCTCGCGTTCAGCGACGCCGTGCGCATCGACGACGTCGTGGTCGTCGAGGGGGAGTGGGGCCGTATCGAGGAGCTGACCCTGACGTACGTCGCGGTGCAGATCTGGGACGACCGGCGGCTGATCCTGCCCACCTCGTACTTCACCCAGAAACCGTTCCAGAACTGGACCCGCCGCGGCTCCGCGGTGCTCGGCACCGCCGAGATCGACGTCGACTGGTCGTTGCCGATCGAGCCGATGCGCGCCGAGCTGCGGACCGTCTGCGAGGGCACCGAGCTGTGGGACGGCCGGGTCTGCGTGCTGCAGGTGACCGACGCGGTCGGCGGCATGATCCGGCTGCGGGCCCTGGTGAGCGCCAACGACGCCCCGTCGCTCTGGGACCTGCGCTGCCTCGTCCGGGAGCGCCTGGTCACCTGGGTCTTCGAACACCGCCAGGACTCGCTGCCCCGGATGCGCGCCGACATCGGCTCCGCCGCTCGCCCGGTCCCCGTGCACCCCGGCCAGGCCGATCCCGCGCCGTCCCCGGTCCCGGGATCCGGGCACCCCGAGGACGCCCGCGTCTTCAGCGACGACCGGGCCGCCGTGTTCTCCGGCCCGGACGAGGAGCTGCCGCCCGCTCCGGGTGCCCAGCCGGCCCCGGTCCGGGGGCTCGACCCGGTGACCGCCGGACATCGGCCCTGAGGTCATCCGGACCAGCAGGATTGACTTGGCGTCACGCAGGGCATACAGCCTTCAGACGAAGAAGGAGGACTCATGGCCGATGTCCTGAACGGCACCCCTATCCGTCCGGGGTCCGACCAGTCCACCTCGGAACTGGTTCAGAAGGCGAGTGAGCAGTTGTCCCGGCTCGTCCGGGACGAGATCGCTCTCGCGAAAGCGGAACTGGCCGAGAAGGGCAAGCACGCGGGCATCGGTGTGGGTCTGTTCGGCGGTGGCGGCGTGCTCGCCATGTACGGCGTGGGGGCGATGATCGCCACGCTGATCATCGTGCTGGACCTCTTCCTGCCGCTGTGGCTCGCCGCACTGATCATGACCGTGGTGCTGTTCGCCGCGGCCGGGATCCTCGCGCTGCTCGGCAAGAAGCAGGTCACCAAAGCCGTCCCGCCGGAGCCGAAATCCGCCATCGCGAGCACGAAGGCGGACGTCGACGAGGTCAAGCACGCGATCAAGAGCGGCAGGAGCCGGGCATGAGCGAGAAGAACGGGTCCGGGGGCGCCAAGCCCGACGTGGAAGCACTCCGCGAGGACATCAAGCAGACCCGCGCCGAACTCGGCGAGACGGTCCAGGCCCTCGCGGCCAAGGCCGACGTCAAGGCGCGGGCCAAGGAACAGGTCGAGGTGACCAAGGCGAAGGCGAAGGCCCAGGTCCTGGACGCGACCGAGAAGGTACGCGAGGTGGCCACCTCGGCCGCGGCGACCGCCTCCTCGGCGGCGGCCACCGCGTCGGGCAAGGTCCGCGCGGCGACGTCCGTGGCCGGTGACAAGGTTCGCGACTCCGGCACCCTCGACATCGCCCAGGACGCCCGCGACCAGGTGCGGCGCAACCCGATCCCGTTCACCGCGATCGTGGCGGCCGGACTGGCCCTGGCGGGCGTCATCCTGATCGTGCGGGGGCGGCGCCGATGAGCGGCAGGGCACAGAAGATCGCGTACAAGCCGGTCGGTCTCCTGCTGGGCGTCGCGGCCGGTGCCATCGCCGGCGCGGTGTTCAAAGAGGTCTGGAAACTCACCGCGGGCGACGACGACGCTCCCGACTACAGCGACGAGGAGCGCGGCTGGGGCGAGATCCTCGCCGCGGCCGCCATCCAGGGCGCCATCTTCTCGGTGGTCCGCGCGGCCGTCCAGCGCGGCGGAGCGGTCGGGGTCCGCAAGGTGACCGGATCCTGGCCGGATTAGTCCGGCAACTGTATAGACCATGGTCAAGGCTCTCAGCGATGCTGAGGGCCTTTTCCTTGTCTCCGCGGGAGTAGCGCCGGATGCGAACTTGGGGGAAGCTTTCAGAGGCATTCTTCAGGTACAGTATGGCCAGTTTTTGTAGAAGTGGTTCAGGTGGTAAGCCTTTCTGCAGAGGGCTCTTCCTTCTGATGCCGTTCGCGGCGCCGCTGCTCGAAAACAACCGTCGGCTCTGCATCACCGGGCCGGAATTTTCAGAAGGAGAGTTCAGCATGGCGCAAGGCACCGTGAAGTGGTTCAACGCAGACAAGGGCTTCGGCTTCATCACCGTCGACGGCGGGGGTGCTGACGTGTTCGTCCACTTCTCGGCCATCCAGACGAGCGGCTACCGCACTCTGGAGGAGAACCAGCGGGTCGAATTCGAGATCGCCCAGGGCCAGAAGGGCCCGCAGGCGGAGCAGGTTCGCCCGCTCTGAGACCAACCAGCCGGTGGTGACGCCGGCCGCCGATCGCCTGGCGGAGATCGGCTCTAGCGGTCAGCCCCGTGCTCCCGGATCCTCCCGGGCGCGCGGGGCTTTCGCTGTCACCGCCCCTGCACGCCGGGTGAGGGCATCCGGTCGCGTGTCACCTACTCTGGGTAATCTATGCTGCTGAGGTCAGGTTCCACGCTGAGTTATTGAGTCGCGGCGCGCGGCCTCGCATAAGAGAGTGGTATCCGTCCTGCTCATGCCGGATCTACCCTTATGAAGCGTCCCGATTTGCCCGTTCGGCACGCGGTTGTTAACTCCGCGCATTCCTTGCCGGCGGTAATCAATGATTCCGCTACGTGACGATCGATTGCCGCTCGCCCCATACGCCGCGTATATCTTCCGCGGCCGGATAGAATTGATCTTGCGGGGTAGTCAACCCTTGTCAGTGCAGGATGCATTCTTGATCGAGGGGAAACTATCGTGCCGGACGTCGTCACCACACCCACCCCGGCTGCCGACCGGGCGCCGACCCCGGTTCGCCGGCCGCCGGAGGGGGCGCACGCACTTGTCGTCGGGGCCACCGGGATTGCCGGGTCGGCGTTGCTGGAGCAGCTGGTGGCCGCCGGGTGGCGGGCCACCGGGCTGTCCCGCAAGCCGGCCGAGATCGCCGGGGCCGGGCATGTGGCCGCTGATCTGCTGTCCCCGGACAGCCTGCGGGCGGCCCTGGGGGAGCTGCGGCCCACTCACGTCTTCATCACCGCGTGGTCGCGTCAGGCCACGGAGGCCGACAACATCCGGGTCAACGGTGGCATGGTCCGCGACCTGCTGGCCGTGCTCGGGCCGCAGGGTTCGCTGCGGCACGTCACGCTGGTGACCGGGCTCAAGCACTATCTGGGCCCGTTCGAGGCGTACGGCGTGGGCGTCCTGCCCGACACCCCGTTCCTCGAGGACGCCGAGCGACGTCCGGTCGAGAATTTCTACTATGCCCAGGAGGACGAGGTGTTCGCCGCGGCGAAGGCCTTCGGCTTCACCTGGTCCGTGCATCGTGCGCACACGGTCATCGGGCATGCCGTCGGCAACGCCATGAACCTGGTGTCGACGCTCGGTGCCTACGCGGCGATCGTGCGCGCGACGGGGCGGCCGTTCCAGTTCCCCGGGTCGCTCACCTCGTGGCACGGCGTCGTGGATCTGACCGACGCGGCGCTGCTCGCCGATCATCAGCTGTGGGCCGCCACCACCGGGGCCGCGGCGGACACCGCGTTCAACATCGTCGATGGCGATGTCGTGCGCTGGCGCCGGCTCTGGCCGCGCCTGGCCGCCCACCTCGGCGTCGAGGCGCGCGGACCGGGGGACACCGTGCTGCCCCTGGAGGAGCAGATGGCCGGCGCGGAGCCGGTCTGGGCCCGGCTGGTCGCCGAGCACAACCTGGTGGAGCCGGTCCTGTCCCGGGTCGCGTCCTGGTGGCACACCGATGCCGACCTGGGCCGCGACACCGAGGTGCTGGCGGACATGACCAACAGCAGGCTCGCCGGGTTCACCGGTTACGTGAGCACCGAGCGAGCTCTGCCGCGTCTGCTCGACCGCTATCGCGCCGAGCGCATCCTGCCCTGATCCGGCGGTCCGGATCCAGCGGTCCGGGATCAGGCGGCGAGGTCGCGTTTGTACCTGCCGCGGGAGCGGACGCCCATGACGATGAGCGCCAGCCCGGCGATGGCCACCACCGGCCCGATCAGGGCGAACGCGGTCACGCCGCTCATGATGCTGTCGTGCACCAGGTCGAGGCCCTGGGCTGTCCAGAGTCCGCCGATGACCAGCGCGAGCATGCCGCCGGTCATCCACGGCCAGCCCTTGAGCAGGACGGCCTCGGCCCGCGCCGGCGCGGTGGCCGGGGCCTCGTCGCTCACCGGCGGCGAAGCGGGCGGCAGGCCGGGAGGGGCGGCCGGCGCCTGTTCCCAGGACTGACCGTCCCCGATCGGCCGGGAGAGCCGAGGAGGCCCGCCCGCCGGAGAGGGCTGGCCCAGGGAAGGCTGGCCCCAGGGTTCCTGGCCGCGGGGGCGCGGCGTCTGGTCACCAGCGGTCATGGACCTGGGGGCGGATCAGCTCGTCGTAGACCGACCGGACCACGTCGTGGGTGGATCCCGGCAGGGTGGGCAGGCCGGCCGCCGCGGCGTTCAGGCGGGCCTGGCCGGCGTTGCGGGCTCCGGGGATGACCACGGTCACGGCCGGGTGGTCGAGGATCCAGCGCAGGGCGAACTGGGCCATCGTGGTTTCGGCCGGGACCTCGGGGCGCAGGCGGCGGACCGCTTCGAGGCCGGTCGCGAAGTCGACGCCGGAGAACGTCTCGCCGACGTCGAAGGCCTCGCCCTTGCGGTTGTAGTTGCGGTGGTCGTCGGCGCCGAACGTGGTGTGCTCGTCGTAGCGGCCGGAGAGCAGGCCGGAGGCGAGCGGGACGCGGGCGATGATGCCGACGCCGGCCGCCGCGGCCGCGGGGAGGACCTGCTCGAGGGGCTTGAGGCGCAGGGCGTTGAGGATGATCTGGACGCTGGCGGTGCCGGGGCGGGCGATGGCGGCGAGGGCCTCGTCGACCTTCTCGACGCTGACGCCGTAGGCCGCGATGCGCTTCTCCTCGACGAGGGTGTCGAGGGCGTCGTAGACCGCGTCGCTGCTGAACACCGGCGTCGGCGGGCAGTGCAGCTGGACCAGGTCGAGGGTGTCCACGCCGAGGTTGGTGCGGGAACGGTCGTTCCAGGCGCGGAAGTTGTCGAGCGTGTAGTTGGCCGGCTCCTGCGCCATGCGCCGGCCCATCTTGGTGGCCACGGTCAGGCCGGGCCGGTTCTTGATGAAGCTGCCGATGACCTGCTCGCTGCGGCCGTCGCCGTAGACGTCGGCGGTGTCGATGAACGTCACTCCCGCGTCGACCGCGGCGGCGAGGGTCGCGTGGGCGTCCTCCTCGCTGACCTCGCCCCAGTCGGCACCGAGCTGCCAGGCGCCGAGACCGATAACACCGACATCGCGGCCGAGCCGCCCGAACCCACGTTTTTCCACGCCGGAAGCCTAGCCCAAGCTCTGCCGTGCGCTACGCTGACCAAACAAAACGTACGTACGGTTTGGAGGGCACGCCATGTGGGATCCCACCGTCTACCACCGGTTCGGCACCGAACGGTCCCGCCCGTTCTTCGATCTCGTCAGCCGGATCGGGGCAGCTCAACCCCGTACCGTGATGGATCTGGGGTGTGGCTCCGGCGAACTGACCGCGACCCTGGCCGACCGCTGGCCCGGCGCCCGCGTCCGCGGCCTGGACAGCGCTGCGGAGATGATCGCGAAGGCGCCGCCGGCGGCCGGTCCGGAATTCCAGGTCGGCGACCTGGCGCAATGGCACCCGGACCCGGACACCGACGTGGTGGTCACCAACGCCGCGCTGCAGTGGGTTCCCGGGCATCAGCGGCTGATCGACGGCTGGATCAAGGAACTGCCCGCCGGTGCCTGGTTCGCGATGCAGGTGCCGGGCAACTTCGACGCGCCGTCCCACCGGACGCTGCGCGAACTGGCCCGCGGCGAGCCCTACGCCGCGATCCTCGGTGACCTGGTCCGGGAGGCGCCGGTGGACGACCCGGCGGACTACGCCGCCCGCTTCCTGACAGCCGGTGCGAGCGTCGACGCGTGGGAGACGACGTACCTGCACCTGCTGCCCGCGGACGGCGCCGGGCACCCGGTCCTGCGCTGGATGGAAGGCACCGCGCTGCGGCCGGTCCGGGCCGCGCTGGACGACACGCTGTGGGGGTCCTTCCGGGCCGCGCTCGGTCAGCGGCTCGAGTCGGTCTACCCTGCCCGGAGCGGATACGTGGCGTTCCCGTTCCGCCGGATCTTCGTGGTGGCCCATCTGTAGGGAGTGATCATGACCGAGCTCGCCTCGTTCATCGCCGGTCTGCCGAAGGCGGAGCTGCACGTGCATCATGTCGGCTCGGCGTCGCCGCGGATCGTCGCGGAGCTGGCCGCCCGGCACGAGGGGCGCTCGCCCGTGCCCGCCGACCCGGCGGCGCTCGCCGACTACTTCGCGTTCCGGGACTTCGGTCACTTCATCGAGGTCTACCTGAGCGTCGTGGACCTGATCCGCGACGACGAGGACGTCCGGACGCTGACCTACGAGGTCGCCCGGGAACTGGCCCGCCAGCAGGTCCGGTACGCCGAGCTGACCATCACGCCGTACTCGCACGTGCGGCGGGGGATCCCGGCGCCGGCGTTCTGCGCGGCCATCGAGGACGCGCGGACCGGCGCCGCCAAGGACTTCGGCATCGATCTCGCCTGGTGCTTCGACATCCCCGGGGAGGCCGGGCTGCCGGCCGCGGAGGAGACGTTGCGGATCGCGCTGGAGGAGCGGCCGGACGGGCTGGTCAGCTTCGGCCTGGGCGGTCCCGAGGTCGGGGTGCCGCGGCCGCAGTTCAAGCCGTACTTCGACAAGGCCCGGGCGGCCGGGCTGCACAGCGTCCCGCACGCGGGCGAGACCACCGGCCCGGAGACGATCTGGGACGCGCTGCGCGACCTGGGCGCCGAGCGGATCGGGCACGGCATCGCGGCCGCCGGGGATCCGCAGCTCATGGCGTATCTGGCCGGGCACGGGATCCCGCTGGAGGTGTGCCCGACCTCGAACGTGCGGACCCGGGCCGTCGCCACGATCGAGGAGCACCCGCTGGCGCGACTGGTGGCCGCCGGGGTCACGGTGACCATCAACTCCGACGACCCGCCGATGTTCGGCACCACGCTCGAGGAGGAGTACGCGGTCGCCGCGCACCTGCTCGGCCTGGACCGCACCGGTGTCGCCGACCTCGCGCGAGCGGCGGTCGGCGCGTCCTTCCTGCCGACCGCCGGCAAGGAGAAGCTGCTGGCCGAGATCGGTGCCTACGCGGCCCGGTGAGCAGGGATCAGTGACCGGCGTACAGCGGCTCCTGCCAGACCGCGAGCACGGCGAGGATGCCGAGCGTCAGGACCGCGACCACCCGGATCAGCCGGCGGCGGTTGAAGCCGTCGCGAGGCTCGTCCTCGTCGGTCAGCGGTGTGGTGCGAACGTCCGTGTCCAGCATGGCCTCTCCTGACGATTGATGACCCGGCGCTCAGCCGGGCAGTGCCGTCCAACTCTGGTGCCGGGTCCGGTTCGGGTTCTGCAGCACGAGCAGCCGCGACTCGTCGAAGCGCTGGCTGCCCACGCCGGCCGCGAGGCCGCCGACGCTGGTGCGCAGGCCGAACCCGTAGTCGGTGGCGAACAGCTTCCACCGGCCGCTGTCGTCCCGGTCGCACTCGCCCTGCACCAGCGGGGTCCCGGCGACCGGGTTGCCGTCCAGCGGGACCACGCACTTGCCGGTGGCCCGCGACTGCAGGGAGAACGTGCCGGCCGCGGCGGGCACCAGCTTCCACTGCTGCTGGGAGCCGCCCTCCGCACCGCCGAGCGTGATGGGGGTGCCGTTCGCCGTCCGGGCGGCGTACAGGTCGGCCGCGTCGCCGGTGAGCGAGTTCGTCAGCACGAACCACGTGTTGGCCGCCGGGCGGGCCGCGGGCGCCGACCGGGCGGTGCCCTTGGCCTCGTACCTGTTCTCGGCGCTGCGGATGGCGACCTGGTACTTCGCGTCCGGGCGCAGGCCGACGAGCCGGGCCCGGGTGGCGGTCGTGGTCGCCACGGTCACCCCGTCGACGACCACCTCGTACGTCGCGTCGGCGGTGGCGGCGCTCCAGGTCAGCCGCACCGAGGTGCTCGTCGGGTCGCGGATCTCCACCACCGCCTGCACCCCGGCGGCGGCCCTGGTGGTCGGCAGCGCGGACGAGGGGGCGCCGCCGGCGGGCGGTTCGTCTCCACCGCCGCCGACCGGGGGCGCGGAGGCCGCGGTGCCGGGGGCCGCCGAGGGTGCCGGGGCCGCGTTGGGGGCGTCCGGCACGTCGTCGCCGCCGTCACCGCGCAGCAGGAACTCGCTGAGCGCGACGTTCCAGTGCTCGGCGAGGTAGCTGCCCGGCGCCGGGTTGGTGCTGAAGTAGTCGTCGTGGCCGCAGTCGAGGCGCGTCTCGTGCCGCTTGGGGCACACCTCGCGGACCTCCTTGCCGGACCGGTCCGGGCCGCAGAGCAGGTCGTAGTCGTCGGTGCAGCTGCCGCCGCCGGTGGCGTTGGGGGAGTCGCGCAGGACCGCGCCGAGCATGTGGGTGGTCTCCAGCGCGGCGACCGACGAGCTCCAGCAGCCGGCGTCGACCCGCCCGTACGACGGCCCGCCGTTGTTGCGGTTGCCCAGCCCCTTGCGCGTGTCGGCGATGTACGTGCCGATGCTGCAGTACACGTGGCTGTCGGCGAACATCAGGTACTTGCGGTCGGTGCGGTTGTAGCCGAGCTCGGCCAGCGCGGCCGTGCTGGCGGTGAACGAGGCGAGCGCCCCGGCCGGGAGCTGGACCTCGGCCACGTCCACCCGGCACTGCGGCGTGGTGACGTACCGCAGGTGCCGGGAGCCGCCGGTCTCGGCCGCGCTCTCGTCGTAGATCTCGTCGACGCCGGCCGCCCAGGTCCGGATCGAGCCGACGTAGTCGCTGTAGCGGCTCGGGGTGCCGAACTCGTGCAGGTACAGCACCTGGACGCGTTTGCCGGAGTGGCCGTCGGCCTCGCAGGCCACGTCGTGCGCGCCGATGACGAAGTCGGCCTGGCCGGGGGCGGCGTCCGGGATCAGCGCGGGCGCCCCGGCGGACAGCGAGATGCCGCCCTCGTCGCGGATGATCTCGGCGTCCTGAGGCACCGCGGGGGATTCCCGGGCCGGGGCGGCGGGTGCGGCGCCCTTGGCCGCGACCGGTGCGGCGTCCTGGCTCACCGACATCCCGGCGGGAGCCGGCATGGGGCCGTAACTGCAGGTCACGTCATCGATCTGGTACGTCCCGGCGCACCGTGTCCCGGTGTCGGCCGCGGTCAGCCCGGTGTAGACGAGCCCTTCGGCGCGGTTGTCGCGGGGCAGCACCGAGTACGACACCGGCCCGTCGTCGTCCGCCCCGCCGGTGAAGGCGCCGGTCACCAGGCCGGGGCCGACCACCCCGCCGACGCCGAGCGCGAGGATCCCGAGCAGCACCAGGATCAGCCGTCGCGGGTGCACCGACGCACGCCGGCGGCCCCGGTCGGCGGCCTGCCGGCGCCCGGGCTGCGGTGCTTCCCCACGAAGCGCGATCCGTCGGTGGGCGGACAAACCATCTCCTCGTACTGCGGGGTCGCGGTGGGAGGGGGTTATGGGGTGACCACCTCCCACCGCGGGGGGACTTCGCCGGCCCTGGGTGTGGGGACCTGCCGGAAGGCTTCGGGCCGGGAAGCCGGATGGGATCGCGGTTCGAGACTGTCAGGCGCCGGCCCGCCCTGGGAATGCCTTTAATACAGATCTAAGCAATCGTTGACTCGTCCGGGGTATTTCCGTACGGCTGTCATCGCCGGTCCCGTTCCCGGGCGAGCCGGCCGACCAGCCCGAAACGGTTCGCCTGTTTCGGCGAGGCCTCGGGGTCGGACAGGAGCATGACCACGCTCGCGCCGCCCAGGCCGGCCCGGGCGAGGCTCACCGAGCCGCCGGCGTCCTGGGCCGCGCGCCGGGCGATGTCCAGGCCGAGCCCGGTCGAGCCCTGGTCGCTCTGGCCGCGCTGCAGTGCCTTCTCGGGGTCGTCGATGCCGGGCCCGGCGTCGTCGATGCGCAACGCCACCCAGCCGTCCCGGCGGGACAGCACGACCTCGAACTCGGTGCCCTGCGGGGTGTACCGGAAGACGTTACCGAGCACCGCGTCGAGGGCGGCCGCGAGCTCCGCGCGGGCGACCGGCACCGGCACCCGCAGCTGGGCGCCGACCACCTGGTATTTCCGGTTCTGGTCGCCGGCCAGCGCGGACCAGAAGACCATCCGGTCGCGCACCACCTCGGCGGCGTCGCAGAGCCCCTCCTCGGGTGCCTCGGCGACCTGGGCCGCGACCGCGGCGCGGGTGGTGTTGATCAGCTGGTCGACCTCGCCCTCGAGCGTGACGATGGCCTGCCGGATGCGCCGGATGCCGCGGCGGCGGTCGAGCTCGGCCGCGGAGAACTCGCCGATGTGGGTGTCGTCCGGGTCGAGGGCCTCGGCGTCCAGGCGCAGCACCGTGAGCGGGGTCCGCAGCCGGTGCGACAGGTCGGCGACCATCTCGCGTTCGCTGGTGCGGGTGGTGACGAGGCGGTCGGCCATCCGGTTGAAGGCGTACCCGGCCTCGGCGAGCTCGCGCGGGCCGCTGGGCTGGATGCGCACGCCGAGGTCGCCGCCGCCGACGGCCATCGCGGCCTGGACCAGGTTGCGCGCCGACGACACCGCGCCGCGGGCCAGCCGGTCGACCACGATCACCGAGCCGATGACCAGGCCGGCCATGATGCCGAGCAGGATCCACCAGTCCCGGGCGGTGCCCTCGCCGAGCTCGTGGCCGGAGACGAACACCTCGACGACCGACGTCCTGCCGCCGACCGTGACCGGGTGCAGCAGCACCGTGCCGCCGTCGGCGTCGATCTCGACCGGCTCGGTGCCCGAGGCGGCGCCGGTCAGCGCACCGGCGGAGACCCGGCTCTTGTCGGTGGTGCCGGGCGCGTGCAGGATCAGCTCGCCGCCGGCGGCCTTGACCGCGGCGTCGACGCCTTTCTTGTTCGCACCGGCGGTGACCGCGCCGGCGACCGTGGCACTGCGCGTCTCCGCGATGGACATGGCTTTGTCGCGGTGGTCGGCGCGCAGCTCCCAGCCCAGCGGGATGAGGAACGAGAGGGCGGCGATCGCGGTGGTGGCGGCGGTGACGTAGGCCAGCCGGGCCCTCAGTCCGGCGCCACCAACCGGAATCCGACCCCCCGCACGGTGCGCAGGTAGCGAGGCTTCGCCGCGGATTCGCCCAGTTTCCGACGTAGCCAGTACAGATGCACGTCGATCGTCTGGTCCTCGCCGACTGACGGCTGTCGCCATACCTCCTCCAACAGCTCACGACGCGAGACCACCCGGCCCGGGCGGCCGGCCAGGTAGGCCAGCAGATCGAATTCCTTGCGGGTCAGTGCCAGCGTCTGGTCGCCCAGGGTGGCGCTGCGCTCGCCGATGTCGACGCGCAGCTCGCCCACCTCGTGCACGGCCGGCTGGGCGGTGCGGCTGGCCCGGCCGACCCGGCGCAGCACGGTGGTGATGCGCGCGTCGAGGTGGGCGCCGGTGAACGGCTTGACCATGTAGTCGTCGGCGCCCGCGCGCAGCAGCCGCACCACGGTCTGCTCGTCGTCGCGGGCGGTGGCGATGATGATCGGCACGTCGGTGATGCCGCGCAGCATGCGCAGCGCGTCGGAGCCGTCGAGGTCGGGCAGCCCCAGGTCGAGCACGACCAGGTCGGGGGTCTCGGCGGCGACGCGGCGCAGGGCGTCGAGAGCCGTTCCGACGGCGTGCACGGCGTGTCCCCGGTCGGCCAGCGACCGCAGCATCGCACCGCGCACGACGTGGTCGTCCTCGACGAGCAACACCGTGGCCATGCAGAGAAGGTACTGCCCCTGGCAAGATAGACCGAATCCGTCATTCAGGGCCATCGCTTGACTACTGAGGGTTGCTGATAAAAGCGATAGAGTCGGTGACCGATGTCCTTCACGCTCTTTCCCGACACCCGCGCGGCCCTCGCCACCGACAGCCTCGCCGGGTTGTCGGTGGGTGACGCGCGGGGCGCGGGGCACGGGCCGCCGTGGCGCTGGACCGACGACACCGAGCAGGCGTGCTGCCTGGTCAAGGCGCTGACCGACGATGACGGCCTGGACCGGGACCATTTCGCCGATCTGCTCGGCCGGCACTTCGACGCCTCCCGGGGCTACGGATCCGGTGCGGTCGTGATGCTGCGGCAGATCCGCGAGGGCACGCCCTGGCCGATCGCCGCCGCGGCCGCGTTCGACGGTCAGGGGTCGGCCGGCAACGGTGCCGCGATGCGGGCGGCTCCGCTCGGGGCCTGGCACGCCGACTCCCTCGTGCACGCCGCCACGGAAGGTGCCCGGGCCGCGGAGGTGACCCACGCCCATCCCGAGGGGATCGCCGGTGCCGTCGCGGTCACCGTCGCCGCGGCGGTCGCGGCCGCCGCGCGGCTGGAAGGGCAACCGGTGGACCTGCTGGGCGCGGTGCTCGCCCACACCCCGCACAGCCGGGTACGCGACAGCCTCGGCCGTGCCACCACGATCCGCACCGCCGCGGAGGCGGCCCACGAGCTGGGCAACGGCACCCGCTCGCTGGCCCTGGACTCGGTGCCGTTCGCGCTGTGGGTGGCCGCCCACCACCTCGACGACTACCCGGGCGCGGTCCAGGCCTGCATCGCGGCGGGCGGTGACATGGACACCACGGCGGCGATGGCCGGGGGAGTCGTGGCCGCGTACACCGGGGCCGACGGTGTCCCGGGGGAATGGTTGCGGGCCCGGGAGCCGTTGCCGGACTGGGTGACCGGATAGCATCACCCCCGACCCAAAACAAGACTTAAGGAGCTCACCGTGTCCGACGTTCTCGTTGTCCCGGGCGGGACGACGGCGGCTGACGCGGTAGCCGCCGCGAAGCTGCCCCTGAGCGGTCCGAAGGCGATCGTCGTGGTCAAGGACCCCGCTGGTCAGCTGCGTGACCTCACCTGGGCCCCGGCCCAGGACACCGAGGTCACCCCGGTCCCGGTCGACTCGCCGGACGGCCTCGACGTGCTGCGCCACTCCGCCGCGCACGTGCTCGCCCAGGCGGTGCAGGCGATCTTCCCCGAGGCGAAGCTCGGCATCGGCCCGCCGATCCGCGACGGTTTCTACTACGACTTCGACGTCGAGAAGCCGTTCCAGCCGGACGACCTCGTCAAGCTCGAGAAGAAGATGCAGGAGATCATCAAGACCGGCCAGACGTTCCGCCGGCGGGAGTACACCTCGCTGGACGAGGCCAAGGCCGAGCTGGTGCACGAGCCGTACAAGCTGGAGCTCGTCGACATCAAGGGTGAAGGTGGCCCAGACGCCGATCTCAGTGAGGTCATGGAGGTGGGCGGCGGCGAGCTGACCCATTACGACAACCTCGACAAGGATGGCAACCGGGTCTGGGGCGACCTCTGCCGGGGCCCGCACCTGCCCAGCACCCGGTTCATCCCGGCGTTCAAGCTCATGCGCTCCGCCGCCGCCTACTGGCGCGGCAGTGAGAAGAACCCCCAGCTGCAGCGGGTGTACGGCACCGCGTGGCCGAGCCGGGACGAGCTGAAGGCGTACCTGACCCGGCTGGCCGAGGCCGAGCGTCGCGACCACCGCAAGCTGGGCAGCGAGCTCGACCTGTTCTCCTTCCCCGACGAGATCGGCAGCGGCCTGCCGGTCTTCCACCCCAAGGGCGGTGTGATCAAGCGCGAGATGGAGGACTACGTCCGCGCGCGGCACATCGAGGAGGGCTTCCAGTACGTCGGCACCCCGCACATCAGCAAGGAGGGCCTGTTCCACACCTCGGGCCACCTGCCGTACTACGCGGACACGATGTTCCCCCCGAGTCATCTGGAGGGGGCGGACTACTACCTCAAGGCCATGAACTGCCCGATGCACAACTTGATCTTCAAGTCGCGCGGGCGGTCCTACCGTGAGCTGCCGATGCGCCTGTTCGAGTTCGGCTCGGTCTACCGCTACGAGAAGTCCGGCGTCGTGCACGGCCTGACCCGGGTCCGCGGGTTCGCCCAGGACGACTCGCACTCCTACGTGGCCGCCGAGGACGCCCCGAACGAGGTCCGGCACCTGCTCAACTTCGTGCTGTCGCTGCTGCGCGACTTCGGTCTGGACGACTTCTACCTGGAGCTGTCCACCCGGGACCCCAAGAGCGACAAGTTCATCGGTACGGACGAGCAGTGGGCCGTGGCCACGAAGGTGCTCGAGGACGTGGCGACCGAGTCCGGCATGCAGCTGGTGGCCGACCCGGGTGGCGCGGCGTTCTACGGCCCCAAGATCAGCGTGCAGGCCAAGGACGCCATCGGCCGGACCTGGCAGATGTCGACCATCCAGTACGACTTCAACCAGCCGGCCCGCTTCGGTCTCGAGTACCAGGCCGCGGACGGTTCCCGCCAGGAACCGGTGATGATCCACGCGGCGAAGTTCGGCTCGATCGAGCGATTCTTCGGCGTGCTGGTCGAGCACTACGCCGGCGCGTTCCCGGCCTGGCTGGCCCCGGTGCAGGTGGTCGGCATCCCGATCCGCGACGACCACGCGGACTACCTGCAGGAGTTCGTCACCCGGCTGCGCAAGGAAGGCATCCGCGCCGAGGTCGACTTCTCCACCGACCGCATGCAGAAGAAGATCCGCACCGCCCAGCAGCAGAAGATCCCGTTCATGGCGATCGCCGGTGACGACGACGTCAACGGCGGCACGGTCTCGTTCCGTTACCGGGACGGTTCGCAGCGCAACGGCGTCACCATCGACGAGGCCGTGGCCCACGTCGCCGAGGTGGTCCGCTCCCGCGTCAACACCGGGCCGTCCGCGGCCTGATCGACATCAGTAAGGGGGTACGGGGCACAGCAGCCCCGTACCCCCTTTTGGTCTCAGCGGACGACGGGTCCCCAGCCGTCGTCGCTGTCTGCAGCGCGGCTGACCGCATCGCCACGAACTCCTCGAAGCCCATCCGTCCTCCTCGCCCCGCGGACACTTCCCTCTGTACAGACGCCGGGAGCGTCACATGTGCTGTGCGGTTAGGGTGGCAAGGTGAGTGAGGCAGCGGCACCCGACGGACTCGAGCGGCTGTGGACCCCGCACCGGATGGCGTACGTCTCCGGGGAGGGCCGGCCGGCGGACTGCCCGTTCTGCGTGGCACCCGGGTTGCCGGAGGCCGACAGCCTGGTCGTGGCGCGCGGCGAGCTGGTCTACGCGGTGCTCAACCTGTACCCGTACAACCCGGGTCATCTGTTGATCTGTCCCTACCGGCACGTCGCGGACTACACCGACCTGACGCCCGCGGAGACCGTGGAGGTGGCCGAGTTCACCCAGCGGGCGATGCGGGCGGTCCGGCGGGCGAGCAGCCCGCACGGCTTCAACCTGGGTATGAACCAGGGGTCGGTGGCGGGTGCCGGGATCGCCGAGCACCTGCACCAGCACGTGGTGCCGCGCTGGGGCGGGGACGGCAACTTCATGCCGGTGATCGGGCAGACCAAGGTCGTGCCGCAGCTGCTCAGCGACACCCGGGAGCTGCTGGCCAAGGCCTGGGCGGCGGTCTAGCGCACCGCTGTCGCCTCGGTGACGGCCTCCTGCCAGGCGGCCTCCGGGGTCAGCCGGCCGATCTCGACCTTGCTGAGCTTGTCCTCCACGATGGTGCGGACGGACGCGTTGTGCAGGCCGAGGTACTGCGCCGGCTTACGGGAGACCGCGGCGGTGAAGATCCTGCCGACCGGCGCCCCGGAGAAGAACGCGTTCTGGAAGCCGGTCACCGCCGGGTCGTCGTACAGCGCGGGTACGGACGGCAGGTTGCCGGTCTCCTTGAAGATCCGCAGCTGCTGCTCGGGGGCGGTCAGCCAGGCCGCGAGCGCGTACGCCTCCCGGGGGTGCGCGCTCTGCCGGGGCACGGTCAGCCACGAGCCACCCCAGTTGCCGGCGCCGCCCGGGACCGCGGTGACGTCCCACTGCCCGCGGGTGGCCGGCGCGTTCTGCTGGATCCAGCCGAGCACCCACGCGGGGCAGGTCAGGGTCGCGAACCGGCCGCCCTGCAGCGCCGCGAGCCACTGCGGGTTGAACGCCACGTACTTGGCGGACTCCCCGGCGCGGACCATGCTGACGGTCAGGTCCCAGGCGGTCTTCACGCCCGGCTGGGTCTCGATGGTCAGGTTCTCACCGCGGTCGTAGTACCCGGTCGGTTGCTGGGCGAGGATCTGGTTGTAGATGTTGCTGGCCGCGTCGGTCCACTTCACCGGCAGGTCGGCGGCCTGGAACCGGCGTCCGGCGGCGATGTAGTCCGGCCAGGACGGCCACATCGCGGCGACCGACTCCCGGGCCGCGGGCAGCCCGGCGGCCGTGAACAGGTCGGGGCGGTAGCACATGGCGAGCCCACCGACGTCGGTGCCGAGTCCCATCTGGCCGGTGCCGTCGGCGCTGAGCGTGGCATCCCACTTCCAGGGCAGCCAGGTGCTCTCCAGGGCCCCGGCGCCGAGGTCGAGCAGGTTGACGAAGTCGGCGGAGCGGTTGCGGAACTCCACGACGTAGCCCTCCTCGACGGCGACGACGTCACCGGCGCCGGTGCCCGCGTCGAGGCGGGCGGCGAGGTCCTGGTGGTGCTGCTTGAACTCGGTGACCCGTTCGACCACGCGCAGTTCGGGGTGGGCGGCCTCGTACTCGTCGAGCAGCTGTTTGTAGCCGAACGAGCCGAAGTCGTCGACGGTGAGCGTGATCCGGTCGTCCGCGGTGCCGTCGCCGGTCCCGCACGCGGCGCTGCCGGACAACAAGGCCAGGCCGGCGAACGCGGCGAGGAACCTGCGGATCATGGCGCCACCTTCTCGGAGCGGGTACGGGCGAGTTTCCACGCGGAGAGCCAGAGCGGGATCTTCGCGGCGGGCATCGGGCGGCACAGGGCGTACCCCTGCAGTCCGCCGGCGCCGAGGTCGATCAGCCGGCGCGCGGTCTCCCGGCTCTCCACCCCGACCGCGACGCTGGTCAGGCCGAGGTCGTCGGCGATGCGCACGAGCCCGGCGACGATCCGGTCGGCGGCCTCGTTGCCGGGCATGAGCCGGACCAGCTCGCGGTCGATCTTGAGGCGGCTGACCGGGGCGTGTGCGACGGTCAGCCAGTGGGTGGTGCCGGCGCCGACGTTGTCGAGGCCGACGGTGATCCCGGCCGCGGCGAGCCGGTTCAGGGCGGCGGCCACCCGGGGCGGGTCGGTGGCCACGGCGGCCTCGCTGAACTCGATGCTGAATCCGTCCAGCGGCAGCCCGGTGGTCTCGGCGGTGCCGGTGACCAGGTGGGGCAGGGTGTCGTCGACGAGGTTCTGCGCGGCCAGGTTCACCACGAGGCGTACGTCGTGCCCGGCGGCGCGCCAGGTGACGGCCTCGGCCATCGCGGTGCGCAGCATCCATTCGGTGAGCGGGCGCACGATGGAGGTCTGCTTGACGGCGACGAGGAAGTCGCCGGCGGTGAGCAGCCCGTGCTGGGGGTGGTTCCAGCGCAGCAGGGCCTCCAGCTCGTGCACCTCGCCGGCGGCGGTGAAGACCGGCTGATAGTGCAGCTCCAGCAGGTCGTCGTCGAGGGCCTGCCGCAGCTGGGGGAGCACGGTGGCGTTGCGGGCGGTGCCGTCGTCGGTGCGCTGCACGCCCCCGCCGCCCTGTTTGGCGCGGTACATCGCCTGGTCCGCGAGTTGCAGCAGGATGGCCAGGTCGGTGCCGTCGGTGGGGGCGAGCGCCACGCCGATGCTGACGCCGACCTCGACGGTGAGACCCTCGACGAGCACCGGCCGGCGGACCGCCGCGGCCACCGCCTCGGCGATCAGCATGGCCCGGTCCTCGTCGGCGCGGGGCAGCAGGACGGCGAACTCGTCGCCGCCGAGCCGGATGGCGGTGCCGGCGCTCTGGCAGGCGGTCGCGACCGCGGCGGCGACTTCGACGAGCAGTTGGTCGCCGGCATGGTGGCCGAGCGTGTCGTTGATGCCCTTGAAACCGTCGAGGTCGAGCAGCAGCAGCGCGGCCGGGCGGTCGGGGGTCGCGGCGGCGAACGCGGGGACGGCGAGCCGGCGCAGCTTGGCGCGGTTGCCGAGCGCGGTGAGCGGGTCGTGCACGGCGGCGTGGTCCTGCAGTTTCTGGCGGCGGCGCACCTGCAGCACCCCGCCGATCGTGACGAGCAGGACGAACAGGCCGCCGGCGTACAGCAGCCGGGTGGCGTGGGCGATCGAGGTGTCGACGTCGCGGCGGGGCAGCAGCAGCACGGCGAGCGCGTCGATGACGCTGTCGCCGTTCGCGTCGTACGGGTAGCTGACCTCGAGCTGGTCCTCATCGGTGTTCGGGTCGGCGGTGTCGGCGGCGTACGGCCGGGCCAGGTTGTCCGGGGCCCGCCGGGCGGCGGTGAGCGGGCCGGCGTCGGCGTGGTCCGGGTCGGCGTACACCAGGTGGCCGTCGGCGACCGACCAGATGATCAGCCCGCGCAGCTCGCCCTTCTGCTGCAGGAGCACGACGTCGGTGTCGAGCTGGGCCCGGTTGGCGGGGTGCAGCCGTACGGTGAGGTCGTCGAGGGTGACGCTGCGCTCGAGGATCAGCGAGCTGATGATCACGGCGCCCTGCACCGCGCTGTCCAGGGTGCGGGTGCGGATCTGCTGCCGCAGGGCGTAAACCCCGCCGGCGAGCGTGGCCAGGACGGCGAGCAGGACGACGAGCAGGACGCGCCATGACGTCAGGGCGCGCGGCTCGGTTCGCCGTCGGGGGGCCACGGAAGTGAGATCGACACCTCGGCGCCGGATGTTAGGCCGTGAGGGCCCGGATCCCCGCGGCGACCTGTTCGGCGGAGGGGGCCCGGGCGGGGTCCATCAGCCACTGGATCATCACGCCGGACATGAGGGCCATCGCGACCGAGCCGACCGTACGGATGGTCTCGTCGTCGAGGTCCTGTTCGTCGCGGCCGGTGAGCATGGCGGCGAGCCCGGCGCGGCCCTGGTCCATGCCGTCGGCGATCTGCGCGCGGAGCTCGGGGCTGTGCTCGGCCTGGATGGTCGACTCGACGCTGGCCAGCCACAGCCGCCGGTCGGTCTGCAAACTGCCGATGACCCGCCGCCAGTAGCGCACGAGGGGGTCCGCGTCCTCGTCGCCCTCGGTGGCCAGGGCGGTGGCGACGGCGTCACCCCACTCCTCGATCGCGCTCAGCATCGCGGCGTTGAGCAGGCCCTCGGTGGAGCCGTAGTGGTAGCCGATCGAGCCGAGGTTGGTGCCGGAGGCGGCCACGATGTCGCGGGCGGTGGTGCGGGCGTAGCCCTTCTCGTACAGGCAGCGCTTCGCGCCGTCGAGCAGGTTCTCGCGGTGTCCCATGTTTGTCATCCTAGAATCTATACAAGCGTGTAAGACGTTTGTATAGTTCGGAGCATGACGCAGCGATCGGTACTGATCTCGGGTGCGGGCCTCGCCGGCCCGGCCCTCGCCCACCAGCTCCACCGGCGCGGGATCCGCGCCACGGTCGTCGAGCGGGCCCCCGCCCTGCGCGACGGCGGCTACAAGGTCGACATCCGGGGCGCGGCGACCGAGGTGCTCAAGCGGATGGGCCTGTTCGAAGCGGCCCGGGCCGCCGACACCGACATGCGCACCGTCACCTACATCAAGGCGGACGGGCGGCCGATCGCCACGCTCGACGCGAGCCTGCTGATGGGCCGGCGCGGCGACGACCTGGAGGTGGTCCGCACCGAGCTGGTCCGGATCCTGCACGACGCCACCGCCGCCGACGTCGGCTACCGCTTCGGGGACTCGATCGCCGAGCTGCGCGACGACGGCGAGGTGCTCTTCGCGAGCGGGGCCACCGAGCGCTACGACTACGTGGTCGGCGCCGACGGGCTGCACTCGGCGACCCGCCGGATGGCGTTCGGCGAGGTCGCGGCGCGGCACCTGGGGGCGTACATCTCGATCTTCGACGTGCCGGACGACCTCGGCCTGGACCGGGAGGAGATCTTCTTCAGCGCGCCCGGGCGGATGGTCTTCGCCTACAGCACGGGTCCCGGCACCCCCACCAAGATCGGCATGGTGTTCGCGTCGCCGCCGCTGACGGACCCGCGGCCCCGGGCGGTCCTCCGCGAGCGGTTCGCGGGCATGGGCTGGCGGGTGGACTCGTTCCTGGCGGCGCTCGACGGCGTCGACGACCTGTACTTCGACTCGCTGAGCCAGATCGAGATGCCGCAATGGTCACGCGGGCGGGTCGTGCTGCTCGGCGACGCCGGCTACTGCCCGTCACCCGCGTCCGGCCAGGGCACCAGCCTCGCGCTGGTCGGGGCGTACGTGCTCGCGGACGCGATCGACAAGGGCGACCTCGCCGGGTACGAGCGCGTCATGCGGCCCTACGTGGACCGCAACCTCGCTTACGGCCGCAAGATGGCCGGGGACATGGTGCCCGGTGGGCGCTTCCAGCTCGCGTTCCGCAACTACGGCATGCGTACGCTGCGGTTCAACCCCTGGAAGCGCCAGATCATCGAGCAGGTGACCCGGCCCCTTCACGAAGCGGCCAACGCCGTGGTCATTCCCTCGTGACCGCCTCGTGCCGAACATAGGTACGGGTGAACGAGCCCGATCCGGACGTCAGGGCGCGCAAGTCGACGGCGTAGCGCACCAGCTCGGCGGCCGGCACCTCGGCGCGGACCACGGCGTACCCGCCGTCGTCGTCGGTGCCGGTGCCCAGCGGCCGCCCCCGGCGCCCGGACAGGTCGCTCAGCACCGCGCCGACGAACGTGTCCGGCACCCGCACCACGATCTCGTCCACCGGCTCCAGCAGGGTCATCCCGCCCTGCCCGGCGGCCTCCTTGAGGGCCAGCGCGCCGGCCGTCTGGAACGCGGCGTCCGAGGAATCCACGCTGTGTGCCCGGCCGTCGACGAGGCGGACCAGCAGGTCCACCACCGGGTGCCCGGCGACGAGGCCGCGTTCGAGCTGGGCGCGGACCCCCTTCTCCACCGACGGGACGTAGTTGTGCGGCACCGCGCCGCCCACCACCTCGCTGACGAACCGGAAGCCCTCGCCGCGGGGCAGCGGTTCCACCTCGATGTCGCAGACCGCGAACTGCCCGTGCCCGCCGGACTGCTTGACGTGCCGGCCGTGACCCTTGGCCGCGGTGCTGAACGTCTCACGCAGCGCGACCCGCACCGGCTCGGTGTCCACTTCGGCACCGCCGGCCCGGAGCCGTTCCAGGGCCACCTCGGCGTGCGACTCGCCCATGCACCACAGCACCAGCTGGCGGGTCTCGGGGTTGCGGTCCAGCCGCAGCGCCGGGTCACCGGCCACCAGCTTCGCCAGGTTGCGGGCCAGCGCGTCCTCGTCGGAGCGCGACCGGGCCACCACGGCGACCGGCAGCAGCGGTTCCGGCATCGTCCACGGCTCCATGAGCAGCGGCGCCTCCTTGCCGCTCAGCGTGTCACCGGTCTCGGCGCTGCCCGATTTCGTGATCGCGCAGATGTCCCCGGCCAGGCAGAACGGCACCTCGCGCAGCTGGGCGCCGAGCGGGGAGTACACGTGCGCGACGCGCTCGTCCGCGTCGTGGTCGGGGTGCCCGCGCTCCTGCAGGCCGTGCCCGGAGACGTGCAGGGTCAGGTCGGGGCGCAGCGTGCCGGAGAACACCCGGACCAGCGAGACCCGCCCGACGTGCCGGTCGATCGTGGTCCTGACCACCTCGGCCACCAGCGGGCCGTCGGGGTCGCACGCCAGCGGCGGCCGGGGCGCGCCGTCCACCCCGGTCACCACCGGCAGGTCGTGCTCCAGCGGTGACGGCGCGCCGTCGACCAGGCCGTCGAGCAGCGCGTCGAGGCCCACCCCGGTCGCCGCGCAGACCGGGATCACCGGGTGGAACGTGCCCCGGGCGACCGCCTTCTGCATGTCCGGCACGAGCGTCGCGGTGCTGATCAGCTCGCCCGCGACGTACGCGTCCATCAGGCTCTCGTCCTCGCTCTCGGCGATGATCGCCTCGATGAGCGTCTCGCGGTCGTCCTTGATCGGCATGATGTGGGCCTGCTCGAACGTGGCCTCCCGGGGCGGGTAGCCCTGCGAGTAGTCCAGCACCCGCAGCGTGATCAGGCCGATCAGCCCGGCGAACGAGTCGCCGTCGTCGCCCAGCATCGGCTGGTAGATCGGCAGCACGTTCTCGCCGAACGCGTCCTGGCAGTCCTGCAGCGTCTGCTCGTAGTCGGCGCGGGGGTGGTCGAGCCGGGTGACGGCGACCGCCCGGGGCATGCCGAGCGCGGCGCACTCCTCCCACAGTGCGACCGTCGCGTCGTCCACGCCGTCGACCGCGGACACCACGAAGAGCGCGGCGTCCGCGGCCCGCAGGCCGGCGCGCAGCTCCCCGACGAAGTCGGGAGACCCGGGGGTGTCCAGCAGGTTGACCTTCACGTCCTGGTGCACGAGCGGCGCGCAGGACAGCGCCACCGAGTGCTGCCGGTGCACGGCGGCGGGATCGTGATCGGTCACCGTGGTGCCCTCGGCCACCGACCCGGCGCGGCTGATCGTGCCGGTCGCGGCCAGGAGGGCCTCGATCAGCGTCGTCTTGCCCGCGCCGGCGTGCCCCAAGAGCACCACGTTGCGTACCCTGCCGGGCTCGGTCACCACCGGCCCGGCTGTGTTGTCATGCGTTCTCTGCGCCATTGGTCCTCCTCGGCCCTCATTCTCCCGGACTCCCTCGGCGCGGCCCCCGGCGGCCTTTTGTCACGGACCTGTAACGCGCCACCCTTGGATATGACACCCAGCGTCGTGACGATCGCAACCCTTCGTAATCATCAGGGTTTCGCAGGTGACGATCCGGCGACGCGTGACGCACGGCGTACCGCCCGTCGGCGGCCACCGTTATGGTGGGACGGCCATGGCAAAGATCGTGAACGTGACAGCCCGTGCCGTCGTCAGTTACGGCGTCAATCCAGTAGCCCGATTCCTGCTGCGTATCGGCGTCACGCCGAACGCCGTCACCGTCGCCGGCACCGTTGGGGTGCTGTTCGGCTCGTGGCTCGGTTCCCAGGGTGAACTCATCTGGGGCACCGTCGTCGTCACCGCGTTCGCGCTGACCGACGCGCTCGACGGGACGATGGCCCGGATGCGCCCCAAGGGTGGCGGCCACTTCGGCGCGCTGCTCGACTCGTCGATGGACCGCATCGCCGACGGCGCCGTGTTCGGGGCCGTCGTCTATTACATGGCCTCCGAGGGCAACCCGTACGGCGGCACCTGGGCGGCGCTCGTCTGCCTCGTCGGCGGCCAGGTCGTCTCCTACGTGAAGGCCCGCGCGCAGAGCCTCGGCCTCAACGCCGACGTCGGCATCGCCGAGCGCCTCGAACGGCTGCTCATCGTCGGCGCCGGCGGCCTGCTCGGCGGCTTCGGCCTCGACTGGGGCCTGCCGGCCGCGCTGTGGGTCCTCGCCGCGCTCTCCGTGGTGACCATCTTCCAGCGGCTCATCCACGCCTCGAAGTCCGACGACCCGGACGCCGCCCCGCCGGTGCCGCTCACCGTCACCCCGCCGGCCCCCGACCTGCCGTGAAGGATCAGCTCACCGAGCTGGGCTACGCCGCGGGCTGGCGGATCACGCGCATGCTCCCGCGGCGGGCCGCCCGGGCCCTGTTCGACATGGGCGCCGACCGGGCCGCCCGCGGCAACGGCCCCGGCATCCAGCGGCTGCGGCGCAACCTGCGCCAGGTCGTCGGCCCCGCGCTGCCGGACCCGGAGCTCGACGAGCTGGTCCGGGCCGGCATGCGCTCCTACGCGCGGTACTGGATGGAGGCCTTCCGGCTCCCGTCGCAGTCGAAGGCCGACTTCCTGCGCGACTTCGAGCTGGTCGACGCCGAGGAATTCCTCGGGGTGCTGGCCGAGGGCAACGGCGTGATCCTCGCGCTGCCGCACGTCGGCAACTGGGACGCGGCCGCCGCCTGGGTGGTGTCGAACGGCCACCGGCTGATCACCGTCGCCGAGCGGCTCAAACCCGAGGGACTCTTCGAGCGCTTCGTCGCGTACCGGGAGAAGCTCGGCATGGAGGTCCTCCCGCTCACCGGCGGGCAGCGGCCGCCGCTGGAGGTCCTGGCCGAGAAGGCCGAGGACGGGTACGCCGTAGCGCTGCTCGCCGACCGTGACCTCACCAAGAGCGGCGTCGAGGTGGAGTTCTTCGGCGGCCGTACCCGGATGCCACCCGGCCCGGCCCTGCTCGCGATCCGCACCGGCGCCCCGCTGTACGCCGTCGACCTGTGGTTCACCGAGACGAAGACGGTGGGACGGATCCGCCGGGTCGAGCCGGCCACCGAGGGTGCACTCGACGTGCGGGTCCGGCAGACCACCCAGCGGCTCGCCGACGCGTACGCGATCGGGATCGCCGAGCACCCCCAGGACTGGCACATGCTGCAGAAACTGTGGCTCAACCAGAACGCCCGGGTCTGAGGCGGCGGGCGTGCGGATCGGGATCGTCTCGCCGTACTCGTTCGACGTGCCCGGCGGCGTGCAGAACCACATCGTCGACCTCGCGGAGGCGCTGATCGGTCTCGGTCACGAGGTGAGCGTGCTCGCCCCCGCCGACGAGGACGCCGACCTGCCGCCGTACGTGGTCCCGGCCGGCCGCGCCCTGCCGCTGCCCTACAACGGCTCGGTGGCGCGCATCGCGTTCGGCCCGGTCTCCACCGCCCGGGTGCGCCGCTGGATCGCCCGCGGCAAGTTCGACGTGCTGCACGTGCACGAGCCGATGACGCTGAGCCTGTCGCTGCTCGCGGTCCTGTCGGCGCGGGGGCCGGTGGTCGCCACGTTCCACACCGCGATGACCCGCTCCCGGGTGCTGTCGGCCGGGGCGGGCCTGCTCCAGCTCGTCATCGAGAAGATCACCGCGCGGATCGCGGTCAGCGAACTGGCCCGCAAGGTCCAGGTCGAACACCTCGGCGGCGGCGCGGTCGAGATCCCCAACGGCGTCGCGGTGGCCAAGTTCGCCGATGTCCCCCGCCTCGACGGCTGGCCCGGGGACGGCCTCGCGCTCGGCTTCCTGGGCCGGTTCACCGAGTCCCGCAAGGGCTTCCCCATTCTCCGTACGGCCTTCGTGTCGCTCGCGGCCGACCGCCCCGGCCTGCGCCTGTTGGTGGCCGGTCCCGGCGACCGCGAGGCGCTGTACGCCCAGTTCCCGCCCGAGCTGCACCCCCGGATCGAGTTCCTCGGCCTGGTCAGCGAGGCGGACAAGGCCCGCATGCTGCGCAGCGTCGACGTCTACGTGGCGCCGAACACCGGCGGCGAGTCGTTCGGCATGATCCTCACCGAGGCGATGGCGGCCGGTGCGGCCATCGCGGCCAGCGACCTCGACGCGTTCCGGCGGGTCCTCGACGGCGGCCGGGCCGGTGCGCTGTTCCCCAACGGCGACGCCGCGGCGCTCACCGAACTGCTCGCGGACCTGCTCGACAACCCGGCCCGGCGGGCCGAGCTGGCGGAGTGCGCACGGGTCGCGGTCAAGGCGTTCGACTGGCCGAGTGTCGCTCAGCGTGTTCTCGAGGTCTACGCAGCGGCGATCGAAGCCACCGACGGGCGCGTGATCGACGAGGAGTGGGCGGAACCACGTCCCGGGAAGTGACGTCCCGTAACGGTCAGGCATTACGATGCCCCGCATGTGGTGGGTCATGAGTGCGATCGCGGTGGCGGCCGTACTGACCGCATACCTGGCCTGGACCGCCCACCGGGTGGAGCGCGTGCACGTCCGCGCCCGGTCCGCCGCTCGAGCCCTCGACGCCCACCTGCTGCGCCGCGCCGCGGCCGCCGCGGTGGTCGCCGAACAGACCGACTTCATCGAGCTGTACGCGGCCGCCCGCCTCGCCCTGGACGCCGACGACGACGACCGTGAGGCCGCCGAGAACGACCTCACCCGCCAGCTGCAGGCCGCCACGCTGACCGGGGCCGACCCGGCCACCCGTACCCTCGTGGCGACCAGCCGCCGGGCCGTCCTGGCCCGCCAGGTGCACACCGACCTGGTCCGCGACGCGCTGACCGCCCGCCGCCGACCGCTGGTCCGCGCGCTGGGCATGGCCCGGCAGTACGACCTGCCCACCTACTTCGAGATGGTCGAGCCGACCCTGCCCGCCGCCCGGCGCCCGCTCCCGGACGCGACTGTTCTCTCGTAGCAGTCCACCGAGGGGTCGATTGGCCATCGGTGGACCGGGGTGACCGGCTTAAAGTTCCTCACGAAGCCACTGTTCGACCTTCCGTGAGGAGCCCGTCACCGTGTCCGAGAGCCGAACCACCACCGGTACCGCCCGTGTGAAGCGCGGCATGGCCGAGATGCTCAAGGGCGGTGTGATCATGGATGTGGTCACCGCCGAGCAGGCCAAGATCGCCGAGGACGCCGGCGCCGTGGCCGTCATGGCGCTCGAACGGGTCCCCGCCGACATCCGCGCCCAGGGCGGCGTCTCCCGGATGAGCGACCCCGACATGATCGACGGCATCATCGCCGCCGTCTCGATCCCGGTCATGGCCAAGGCCCGCATCGGCCACTTCGTCGAGGCCCAGGTGCTGCAGGCGCTCGGCGTCGACTACATCGACGAGTCCGAGGTGCTGACCCCGGCCGACTACGCCAACCACATCGACAAGTGGGCCTTCACCGCCCCGTTCGTGTGCGGAGCCACCAACCTCGGCGAGGCCCTGCGCCGCATCACCGAGGGCGCGGCCATGATCCGCTCCAAGGGCGAGGCCGGCACCGGCGACGTCTCCAACGCCACGACCCACATGCGCACCATCCGTGGCGAGATCCGCCGGCTCACGTCCCTGCCCGAGGACGAGCTGTTCGTCGCCGCGAAGGAACTCCAGGCGCCGTACGACCTGGTCAAAGAGGTTGCGGAGGCCGGCAAGCTGCCGGTGGTCATGTTCACCGCGGGCGGTATCGCCACCCCCGCCGACGCGGCCATGATGATGCAGCTCGGCGCCGAGGGCGTCTTCGTCGGCTCCGGCATCTTCAAGTCCGGCAACCCGGCCCAGCGCGCCGAGGCCATCGTCAAGGCCGTCACGTTCCACGACGACCCCGACGTGATCGCCAAGGTCTCCCGGGGGCTCGGTGAGGCCATGGTCGGCATCAACGTCGAGGAGATCCCCCAGCCCCACCGCCTCGCCGAACGCGGCTGGTGATCCGGTGAACATCGGCGTACTCGCCCTGCAGGGCGACGTCCGTGAGCACCTGGCCGCGCTCGCCGAGAGCGACGTCCTCGCCCGCCCGGTCCGCCGCCCCGGCGAGCTGGACGACGTCGACGCGCTGGTCGTCCCCGGCGGCGAGTCCACGACCATGAGCAACCTGGCCGTCACGTTCGGCCTGCTCGACCCGGTCCGCAAGCGGATCGCCGACGGCATGCCGGTCTACGGCTCCTGCGCCGGCATGATCATGCTCGCCACCACGGTCCTGGACGGACGCCCCGACCAGGAGTCCTTCGCCGGGATCGAGATGACCGTGCGCCGCAACGCGTTCGGCCGGCAGATCGACTCGTTCGAGGCGCCGGTGCGGATCGAGGACGTCGAGGGCGACGATTTCCACGCCGTTTTCATCCGCGCGCCATGGGTCGAGCAGACCGGTCCGGAAGTCCGGGTGCTGGGCCGCGTCACCGAAGGTCCCGCCGCCGGTAGGATTGTCGCCGTTCGGCAGGGGAACCTGCTCGCCACGGCTTTCCACCCGGAGCTGACCGGAGACCTCCGCGTTCACCGGTACTTCGTCGAGATGGTCCGCCAGGCCGTAGACGCACGGTAGCGATACACGGAGGTTCTGCATGTCCGGCCACTCAAAGTGGGCGACGACCAAGCACAAAAAGGCCGTCATCGACGCCAAGCGCGGCAAGATGTTCGCGAAACTCATCAAGAACATCGAGGTCGCGGCCCGCACCGGCGGCGGTGACGTGGCCGGCAACCCGACGCTCTTCGACGCCATCCAGAAGGCCAAGAAGAGCTCGGTCCCCAACAACAACATCGACAACGCGGTCAAGCGCGGCTCCGGCCTCGAAGCCGGCGGCGCCGACTGGCAGACGATCATGTACGAGGGCTACGGCCCCAACGGCGTCGCCCTGCTGATCGAATGCCTGACCGACAACCGCAACCGCGCCGCGACCGAGGTCCGCACCGCCCTGACCCGCAACGGCGGCACGTTCGCCGACGCGGGCTCGGTGTCGTACCTCTTCAACCGCAAGGGCGTCATCATCGTCCCCAAGGGCACGGTCACCGAGGACGACATCATGATGGCGTCCCTGGAAGCGGGCGCCGAGGAGATCAACGACCTCGGCGACTCCTTCGAGGTCGTCAGCGAGCCCACGGACCTGGTCACGGTCCGCAAGGCCCTGCAGGATGCCGGCATCGACTACGACTCCGCCGAGTCGTCGCTGGTCCCGACCATGACGGTCCCGGTCGACGAGGAAGCGGCGCGCAAGATCTTTAAGCTGATCGACGTGCTCGAGGACAGCGACGACGTCCAGAACATCTACGCCAACTTCGACGTCTCCGAAGAGGTCATGGCCGCCATTGACGCGTGACATCTAGTCATGTGACGGGTAGTGTGAGGAGGTGCTCGCCTTCATGGCTCTGAACATCCCCCCGATCGAGGATCTCGATGTTGAGGATCTCCTCACCCTGCCCTCGGGCTATCGCTACGAGCTGCACGAAGGAAACCTCGTCATCATGACGCCGTCGTCCTTCTGGCATAAGGCGATGGCGCGCCGTCTGCTTTTCATGCTGCACGCGGCCGGCCTCGACGCGTTCCAGGATCCTGGGGTGCGGGGAGTCCGGCCGCGTGACTGCCGTCTTCCCGACCTCGGGGTCGTCGACGCGCTTCCCCCGGGCCTGGCAACGTATTCGAACCTGCCCGGTTCGGCCTACCGCCTGGTCGTCGAGGTGGTGTCGGAGAACTCGCTGAACGGCGAGTTCACCGACAAGATGTCCTGGTATGCCGAACGCGGTATCCCGGAGTACTGGATCGTCGAGCAGACGTCGGACCGCTCCGACGACGACGCGCTCGTCCACATCCATCTTTTGTCGTCCTCCGGGGCCAAAGCTGCTTATGTGTGTGAGCGCAGCCTGCTCCTGTCGGAGCTTGAGCCGGAGTATCGCGGTCGCTGACCGGCGTCAGGTCTCGGCGCCCGAGATGCGGGTGAAGAAGTGGATGATCGCGAAGACCAGCAGGAAGCTTCCCGCGCTCACCCGGGCGTAGCAGTGCCAGACGTAACGCCGGTATGCGTGGACCCAGGCGATCTCCGCTTCCGCGAGAGCGCCGCTCTGGTCCCGTACCGTGGTGGGCAGGATCGCCGCCAGTCGAAGCGCGACCGTGCGTCCCGTGGGTGACCGTCGCGGAGCCGGCCGGTCGACCGTGACCTCGACCGGATGGAGCTGCTCGTCGCGCCAGTGTCCGGTCCTGGTCGCGAGGCGGTGGGTCAGATAACGCGCCCGGGCGTCGTGGCGGCTGAGGCGGCCCTGCCAGCGCAGCCGGCGCCAGTGGCCGGCCAGGTCGGTCAGCACCTCCATGGTGATGACCTGGGCGGCCAGGCGATCGCCGCCGGTCAGGCGGTGGGCCTCGTGGTGCACGGCGCCGGCGCGGGCCGTCGCGAACCCTAAGTAGTCCGCCGGCGGCTCGTCGTCCATGGGTGGGAAGAGGTAGGCCACGGTCCCAGCATCGAGTGATGTCGGTCACAGCGCAAGGGCTGTGTCGGCTGCGGGACGCCCGGCGCCGGGTATTAGGGTGTCGAACACACGTCCGAGGAAAAAGGGGTGACCTGTGCGGGTGCTCGGCATCGACCCCGGTCTCACGCGCTGCGGTGTCGGCGTCGTCGAGGGCCTGCCGGGACGGCCCTGCAAGCTCGTCGGCTACTTCGTGGTCCGCACCGAGCCCGACGAGGACATCGCCCTGCGCCTGCTGCACCTCGACCGGACCCTCGGGGAGCTCGTCGCCGAGCACAAACCCGACAGCGTCGCCGTGGAGCGGGTGTTCAGCCAGCACAACACCCAGACCGTCACGGGTACGGCGCAAGCCAGCGGGGTCGGCATCCTGGCCGGCGCGCGGGCCGGGCTGCCGGTGCAGACCTACACCCCGAGCGAGGTCAAGGCCGCCGTCACCGGGTCCGGGACGGCCGACAAGGCACAGGTCACCGCCATGGTCACCCGGCTGCTGAGCCTCGATGCCCCACCCCGCCCGGCCGACGCGGCGGACGCGCTGGCCATCGCCATCTGCCACATCTGGCGTGGTGGCACCCGAAGCAAGATCCAAGCGGCCGCGATCAGAGCAGCCCGCCGGACAGGAGCCCGTTGATGATCGCCAGCGTGCGCGGTGTGGTCGCCGCGATCGCCCCGGACAGCGCCGTGATCGAGGTCGGCGGCGTCGGCATGTCCGTGCAGTGTGCGCCCGGCACGCTCGCCGGGCTCAAGACCGGCACCGAGGCCCGGCTCGCCACCAGCCTGGTCGTGCGGGAGGACTCGCTGACCCTGTACGGCTTCGCCGAGGACGAGGAGAAACATCTCTTCGAGCTGCTCCAGACCGCGAGCGGCGTCGGTCCCCGGCTCGCCCAGGCCGTCCTGGCCGTGCACCAGCCCGAGGCCGTACGCCGCGCGGTGTCCTCCGGTGACATCGCCGCGCTGACCCGCGTGCCCGGCATCGGCAAGAAGGGCGCCGAACGTCTCGTGCTGGAGCTGCGGGACCGCATCGGCGCGGTCTCCACCGGGCCGGACGGCGTCGCCGGGGCGCTCAGCGGTGGGTGGCAGGAGCAGGTCCGCCAGGGTGTGATCGCCCTCGGCTGGAGCAACCAGCAGGCCGAGCAGGCGGTCGCGGCGGTCACCGAGACCCTGGACGGTGGCGAGATCCCGCCGGTGCCGATCCTGCTGCGCCAGGCGATCCGCCTGCTGGGCCGCACCCGATGACCGACGACCTGGTCTCACCGTTCGCCGAGGACGCCGACCTGGACGAGGAGGCCAGCGTCCGTCCGCGGCGGCTGGCCGAGTTCATCGCCCAGCACCGGGTACGCGACCAGCTCGACCTGCTCCTCAAAGGCGCGATGGGCCGTGGCACCCCACCCGACCACATCCTGCTCTCCGGCCCGCCCGGCCTCGGTAAGACGACGCTGGCGAACATCGTGGCGGCGGAGCTGGGGACCGGGATCCGGACGACGAGCGGGCCGGTGATCGAGCGGTCGGGTGACCTGGCCGCGATCCTCACCGGGCTCAGCGAGGGCGACGTCCTGTTCATCGACGAGATCCACCGGATCGCGAAGCCCGCCGAGGAACTGCTGTACAGCGCGATGGAGGACTTCCGGGTCGACGTCGTGGTCGGCAAGGGCCCGGGAGCCACCGCGATCCCGCTCGACGTCGAGCCGTTCACGCTGGTCGGGGCCACTACCCGGGCCGGTCTGCTGTCCGGGCCGATGCGCGACCGGTTCGGGTTCGTGGCGCACCTCGACTTCTACTCGCCGGCCGACCTGGACTCGCTGCTGCACCGGTCCGCGCGCATCCTCGGTGTGCCGATCCGGGCCGAGGGGGCCGCGGAGATCGCCGGCCGGTCCCGGGGCACGCCCCGGATCGCCAACCGGCTGTTGCGCCGGGTGCGCGACTACGCCGAGGTGCGCGGGGACGGCGTGGTCGACGAGAAGACCGCCAAGGCCGCACTGCAGGTGTACGACGTCGACCAGCTCGGCCTCGACCGGCTGGACCGGGCCGTGCTGCGGGCGCTGATCGAGTCGTTCCGGGGCGGGCCGGTCGGGCTCTCCACGCTGGCCGTGGCGGTGGGGGAGCAGTCCGACACCGTCGAGGAGGTGTGCGAGCCGTTCCTGGTCCGGGCGGGGCTGCTGGCCCGTACCCCGCGGGGAAGGGTGGCCACCGACGCGGGCTGGCACCACCTCGGGAAGACCCCGCCGGACAACCGGGGGATCGCGAGTCAGCTGCCCGATCTGTTCACGCGTGACGAAAATGCCTCTCCGTAATGTGAACGTGACGTGTGCCGCGTCATCCTTTCCCAGCAAGAGGGATTAGACTCGCCGCCGTCTAGCGGGATGGCTCCATCACCGCTCCGGGTGCTATAAGCCCCGGTTACGGCCCCACGGAAGGTTTCACCTCGTGCTTCACACAGCAGCAGCGGAGGGCGGCGGCGGCAGCTTCGCGCCCCTGCTCCTCATCGTCCTGCTCTTCGGCGTCATGTACTTCATGATGATCCGCCCGCAGCAGAAGCGGCGCCGTGAGGCGCAGGCGATGCAGTCCGCCCTCGGCCCCGGCGACGAGATCGTCACCATCGGCGGGTTGCACGCCACGGTGGTGGAAGCCGACGACGACGTGGTGACCGTCGAGATCTACCCCGGGGTCAACGCGCGGTATGCCCGCCCCGCGATCGCCCGCGTGATCAAGCAGGAGTCCGCGGTCGTGCCCGAGCCGGTCGAGGACGACCCGGTCGTGGACGACCCGATCGTGGACGACGCGGTGGTGAACGCCGGCGACAAGCCGATCGAGAGCCCGGTCGTCGAGACCCGCAAGCCCAAGGACTGATGGTCCGCAGCGGCCCGCCCGTCCCGGCGGGCCGTCGGTCTTTCTGACTCGAAGAGGCAAGTCACGGGCCGCGGGCGGGGCAGGCCCCCCACGCGGCCCGTTGTTGTGAATAATCGTCACCGGGCAAAACGGCCGGAAATTCGTTTCGGGTCCGAGATCGCCTGCCCGCCCTATCCCCACCTGCCGCCGCGCTCCCGCGGTTGCTCTCAGCTCGAGGAGATCGAAAGTCGTGGCACGACCACCACAGGGACAACAGCATCCCGGGCGGCAACTCGCCGTACTCGGTCTCCTCTTCGCCGTGCTCTATGTTCTGGTGTTCTGGGGACCCGGCACCAAGGACCTCGGCTACGCGGACCGGCTGCACCCCAAGCTCGGTCTGGACCTGATCGGCGGCACGCAGGCGACGTACAAGGCGTCGCTGCTGGCCAACGGCCAGGTGCCGAACCAGAACAGCATGGAGGAGGCCCGCAAGATCATTGATCAGCGGGTCAACGCGCTCGGCGTCGCCGAGGCCGAGGTTGTCATCGAGGGCAACCAGAACATCGTGGTCTCGGTCGCGGGCGAGGCCAACGACCAGCTCAAGAACGTCGGCCAGGCCGCGCAGATGCGCTTCCGCAAGGTCATCGGGGTCACCGGCGACACCGCCGACTACGTGATCAACCCCCCGACCGCCGAGCCGAGTGCCGCCCCGAGCGGCAGCGCGGCGCCCAGCGGTGCCCCCAGCGCCGCCCCCAGCGGCAGTGTCCCGGCCGCGAACCCCGCACCGTCCGCGTCCAGCGGCGGTCAGGGCGGTGGCGAGCGTGCCCCGTCGGCGTCGCCCAGCACGCCGGCCCCCAGTACCCCGGCTCCCAGCGGGTCCGCGGCTCCCGCCCCGGCCGCGTCGGCCCCGGCCGCCGAGCCCGAGGTCTCCGAGAGCATCGAGCAGCAGCGCGCCGCGATCGAGAAGAAGGTCGGCGCCGCCGCCTGGGCCGCCGCGGAGAAGCTCACCGCCCCGGTCGACCTGCAGACCGACCCCACCGCGGGCGAGCCGTTCAAGGCGTTCAACAAGCTGAACGGCAACGAGGTCAACGCGCTCTCCACGGAGATGCAGTTCAACGTCCCGACGATCAGCTGCGCGCAGCTCGAAGCCCGGACCAGCGGTGCCATCGACGTCATCGACCAGAAGGTCGTCGCCTGCCAGACCGGCGCCAAGCTGCTGCTGGACGTCGCGAAGGTGCTCGGCACCGACATCTCCACCGCGAGCGCCCAGGTCGACCAGTCGCAGGGCAGCCAGTGGGTCGTCTCGCTCGACTTCACCAGCACCGGCCAGGGCAAGTGGACCGAACTGACCCGTGAGGCCTACCAGCCGGCCGCCGGCGACACCTGCCTCACCGCCGCGCAGGCGCTGTCCAGCACTGCCACGCACTGTCTCGTCGCGGTGGTCCTCGACAAGAAGGTCATCTCGGCCCCGGAGATCCAGGCCGTGCTGAGCAGCCAGTCGCAGATCACCGGCCAGTTCACCTCGGCCTCGGCCAAGGAGCTCGCCGACCAGATCAAGTACGGTGCGCTGCCGGTCACGTTCACCCAGCAGGCCACCCAGACCGTCTCCGCGACCCTGGGCATCCAGCAGCTGCAGGCGGGCCTCATCGCCGCCGCGATCGGCCTCGGCCTGGTCGCGCTGTACTCGTTCTTCTACTACCGCCTGCTCGGCACCGTGATCCTGCTCAGCCTGGTGCTGTCCGGCCTGCTGACGTTCGGTGCGCTGGTCGTGCTCGGCCGGACCACCGGCTTCACGCTGACCCTCGCCGGCATCGCCGGCTTCATCGTGTCACTGGGCGTCGCGGCCGACTCGTTCGTCATCTACTTCGAGAGACTCAAGGACGAGATCCACGAGGGTCGAAGTCCCCGTAGTGCCGTACCCCGGGCCTGGGCCCGTGCGCGGCGTACCATCATCTCCGCCAACACCATCACCATCATGGCGGCCGTGGTCCTCTACATCGTGTCGATCGGCGCCGTGAAGGGCTTCGCGTTCGCGCTGGGCCTGTCCACGGTGCTCGACCTCGTCGTGGTGTTCCTCTTCCGTCACCCGATCATGACGATGTTCGCGAACACGCGGGCGTTCATGTCGCCGCGGGTCAGCGGTCTCGGCCGCGCCCTCAAGCGCCAGCCGACCGAGAAGGAGGCCTGACATGGCCAACGGCTTTGCCGACCGCCTCTACCGGGGCGAGGCGAACCTCAACATCGTGGGCCGGCGCAAGATGTGGTTCGCCATCGCGGGAGCCCTCGTGGTCCTCGCGCTCGGCAGCTTCCTCATCCGCGGCTTCCACCTCGGCATCGAGTTCTCCGGTGGCACCCAGTTCACGCTGCCGGCCAGTGTCGGCAGCGTCGAGGCGGCGCACGACGCCGTCGTCAAGGCGGTCCAGACGGCCGGGGTCGGCGAGGACGCCGACGTCACCACCGCGCAGAAGCTCAGCTCGGGTGACAACGCCAGCTACAACGTGCGTACCGGATCGTTCTCCCCGGAGGAGTCGGCCGCGGTCAAGGCCGCACTGGTCCAGGACCTGGGCGTGCCGGCCACCGACATCAGCGACGACCGGGTCTCCGCGGCCTGGGGCGGTCAGGTCACCAAGCAGGCCCTGCTCGGTCTGGCCATCTTCCTCATCGTGGTGATGGCCTACCTCATCGTCCGCTTCGAGTGGCGGATGGCGGTGGCGGCGGTCTCCTCGCTGCTGCTCGACCTGGTGCTCACCGCGGGCGTCTACTCGCTGGTCGGGTTCGAGGTCACGCCGTCGACGGTGATCGGCTTCCTGACGATCCTCGGCTTCTCGCTCTACGACGTGGTCGTGGTGTTCGACAAGGTCCAGGAGAACACCAAGGGCATCACCGCGGGCAGCACCCGGACGTACGCCGAGGCCACCAACCTCGCCGTCAACCAGACCCTGATGCGCTCCATCAACACCGGTCTGGTGGCCCTGCTCCCGGTCGGCGGCCTGCTCTTCATCGGTGCCGGCCTGCTCGGCGCCGGCACCCTGAAGGACCTCGGCCTGGTCCTGTTCGTCGGCATGGGCCTCGGCGTCGTGTCCTCGATCGTGTTCGCCGCCCCGATGCTGGCCGCGCTCAAGGACACCGACCCCCGCATCAAGTCGCACAACGCCCGGGTCCTGGCCCGTCGCTCCTCGGGCCGCTCCGGCGACGTCGCCCGCGGCGACCGCGCCCGGCCGGCCACCGAGGCGGGCACGGACGAGGTCCCGGCCTACGCCGGTTCCACCCCGGCCTCCACCACCCCCGCCTCCACCACCCCGCGCCCGGGCGCCCGCCCGGTCGTCAAGCGCAGCACCAACAACCGTGGCGGCGCCGCGGGCAACCGCCCGAGCGGCGGTCAGAAGCGCCGCTGAGACACCGGACGGCCCGACGGCCCGCTGCCCCCTGGGGACAGCGGGTCGTCGCTTTGGGGGGCCATCTAGGCTGTGCGGGTGACGGACACTGCTGCAGAGGTACGCGGGGACAGCGGCCCGAAGGTCGCCCAGCTGGTCGCCAGCCGGGCCCTGGACGTGCCGGACTTCCCCAAGCCGGGCATCGTCTTCAAGGACCTGATGCCCCTGTTCGCCGACGGTCAGGTGTTCCACCAGGTCATCGACGAGATCATCACCCACCACGGCGAAGACTCCTTCGACGTGGTGGCCGGCGTCGAGGCCCGCGGCTTCGTGCTCGCCGCGGCCATCGCCTACGCCACCGGCAAGGGCGTCGTCCTGATCCGCAAGGCCGGCAAACTGCCGCGCGAGGTCCACGCCGCGTCCTACGCCCTCGAATACGGCGAAGCCACCCTCGAGGTCCACCAGGACGCCTTCGTCCCCGGCCACCGCGTCCTCGTGGTCGACGACGTGCTCGCCACCGGAGGAACCGCCGGAGCCGCCCTCGACCTGGTCGAACGAGCCGGCGGAACGATCTCCGGCTTCACGGTCCTGCTCGAACTCGGCTTCCTCGACGGCCGCACGCGCCTCGAACCCCGTACGGTGCATGCCATGTTGACTGTTTGATCCTTGTCTGTCCGTGCGGTGGCGCGCTTTCGGAGCTTCGGGCCAGGGCGGCGGGGAAGACGTGGCGGGTAGGATGGCGTTTCGATCCAGGTGAGCAGAAGCGACGTGAGGAGGCCGGTGTCCAGCGACGTCGCCCCTCCGACGGAGGGCACGGTGCAGCCGACCGACGCGGCCAGGGCCTCGACGCCGCAGACCGGCGCTGCGGGGCGTGACCTGCCCCTCGCCGGCGCGGCGCCCCAGGGTGGCGCTGCTGCGGCCGATGGTGTCCTCTCAGCTCCCGCTGGTGCGCCGACGTCCGTGAGGCCAAGCTTGAGCGCCGACAAATCACACCAAAAGACGCCGATGGGTGGGGACGTGGTGGCGACAGGTGACGGTGTTGCGCTGAACGGTGACAGCGCGGCCGCAACGGGTGACGGTGCGGCCAAGGTCCCTGCGGCCAAGGTTGCCGCGGCGGACGGCGCCGCCGCGAACGGTGCTGCGGCGAATAGTGCTGTGGCGGACGGTGCTGTGGCGGACGGTGCTGTGGTGGCCTCGTCGACGGCCACCAAGGGAGCGGCGGGGAAGACCGCGCCTGCCACCGCAGCCGAGATCACCGGGTCTGGTCCCGCCGGGTCTGGATCGACCGCGTCCGGTCCTGCCGGGTCTGGGCCGACCGCTTCTGGACCCACGGCTTCTGGACCCACGGATTCGGGGCCTTCCACTGCGAGCGGCGGTCCGGATTCAGGCGCGACGAGCGGTCCGTCTCCGGCGGCGACCGGCGCTTCGGCTCCGGGTGGGACCGGCATTCCGGCTCCGGTGGTGACCGATGATGCGGCTCCTGGTGTGATCGGTTCCGTTTCGGGTGTGGTCGGCGCGACGTCTTCCGGGTCGGCATCGAGCACGACGGCTTCCGGCGGGTCTTCCGCCGCGGCGAAGGCTGATTCTGCGGCGAAGGACGCGCCCGGAAAGGCTTCATCCGCGCAGGCTTCATCCGCGCAGGCTTCATCCGCGCAGGCTTCACCCGCGCAGGCTGAGTCTGCGAAGGCTTCACCCGCGAGGGCTGAGTCCGCGAGGGCTGAGTCCGCGAAGGTCGGGTCGGGGAAGGCTGGATCCGCGAAGACTGAGCCGGCGACGGTTGAGTCCGCTAAGGCTGAGTCCGCTAAGGCTGGGGCGACGAAGGCTGGGGCCACGAAGGCTGGGTCGGTGAATGCCGCGTCCGCGACAGCCGCGGCGTCGGGTGGCGGTAAGGGTGACCCGGCAGGCGGTGTCGGGACCGGTGTGCCGGCGGCCGGTCGGACCGGGACCCCCGACGGTGTCAGGGCTGACGGTGTCAGGGCTGACGGAGTCAGGGCCGATGGGGTGAAGGCCGACGGTGTCAGGGCGGGTGCGGCTGTGGCTGTGCCGGAGAGCGTTCCGGTGGTCGAGGCGGCTCCGGGTGGGTTCGGGCTGGCCAGTGCTCCTACCGGGCGGCGGGTGCGGGCGCGGCTGGCGCGGTTCAATGCTCCGTGGCAGAGCACGCAGGTCAGTGAGGTGCTCGAGCCGCTGATCGCCACGCATCGGGCCAGTCATCCCAAGGCGGACGGGCGGGCGCTGCAGCGGGCCTTCGACGTCGCCGCCCGGTGGCACTCCGGGCAGTATCGTAAGTCCGGGGATCCGTACATCACGCATCCGCTCGCGGTCGCGACGATCCTGGCGAACCTGGGCATGGACACCACCACGCTGGTGGCCGCGCTGCTGCACGACACGATCGAGGATACCGACTACGGCCTCGAGCAGATGAAGTCCGACTTCGGGCCCGAGGTCGCGCTGCTGGTCGACGGGGTCACGAAGCTCGACCGGGTGAAGCTGGGGGATGCCGCCAAGGCGGAGACGATCCGCAAGATGGTCGTCGCCATGGCCAAGGATCCCCGGGTGCTGGTCATCAAGCTGGCCGACCGGCTGCACAACATGCGTACCCTGACGTTCCTTCCGCGCCCGAAGCAGGAGCAGAAGGCCAAGGAGACGCTGGAGATCCTGGCGCCGCTGGCTCACCGCCTTGGTATGAACACGATCAAGTGGGAGCTCGAGGACCTGGCGTTCGGGACGCTGTTCCCAAAGCGGTTCGAGGAGATCAACCGGCTGATCGGGGAGCACCAGCCGCAGCGGGAGGCGTTGCTGCGGCAGGTGACGAACCGGGTCTCGCTGGATCTGAAGTCCGCCAAGATCAAGGCCGAGACCACCGGGCGGCCGAAGCACCTGTATTCGATCTATCAGAAGATGATCGTGCGGGGGCGGGACTTCAGCGACATCTACGACCTGGTCGGGGTGCGGATCCTGGTCGACACCGTGCGGGACTGCTACGCGGCGCTCGGGGTCATCCACGCGAACTGGCAGCCGGTGCCGGGGCGGTTCAAGGATTACATCGCGATGCCCAAGTTCAACATGTACCAGTCGTTGCACACGACGGTCATCGGGCCGACCGGTAAGCCGGTCGAGATGCAGATCCGGACGTTCGCGATGCACCGGACCGCCGAGTTCGGCATCGCCGCGCACTGGAAGTACAAGGAGCAGAAGGGCGTCGCGATCGTCGGGCCGCCGGCGCACGTCGACGAGATGACGTGGCTGCGGCAGCTGCTGGACTGGCAGCGCGAGGCGAGTGACCCCAGCGAGTTCCTGGACGCGTTGCGCTTCGACCTGTCCAGCCAGGAGGTGTACGTCTTCACGCCGAAGGGCGACGTCATCCCGCTGCCGACCGGGTCGACGCCGGTGGACTTCGCGTACGCGGTGCACACCGAGGTCGGGCACAAGACGATCGGTGCGCGGGTCAACGGCAAGCTGGTGCCGTTGGAGTCGACGCTGTCCAACGGCGACGTCATCGAGATATTCACGTCGAAGTCGGCGACCGCCGGGCCCACACAGGACTGGCTGGGCTTCGTCAAGAGTCCCCGGGCGCGCACCAAGATCCGGCAGTACTTCAACAAGGAACGCCGCGAAGAGGCGATCGAGGACGGCAAGGAAGCGATCGTCAAGGCGATGCGCAAGCAGGGTCTGCCCCTGCAGCGCATGCTGACCAGCGACAACCTGACCACGATCGCCCGTGACCTGCATCTGGCCGATGTCGCTTCGTTGTACGCGGCGGTCGGTGAGAGTGCGGTCTCCGCCCAGTCGGTGGTGCAGAAGCTCGTCGCCGGGTTCGGTGGCGAGGAGGGCGCGGTCGAGGACATCGCCGAGACCGCCGTCGCGACCCGGCCGCCGCGCAACCGTACGTCCGCTCAGGACCCGGGTGTCGTGGTCAAGGGTGTCAGCGACGTGTGGGTGAAGCTGGCCCGCTGCTGCACGCCGGTGCCCGGTGACGCGGTGTTCGGCTTCGTGACCCGCTCCGGCGGCGTGAGTGTGCACCGTGAGGACTGCGCCAACGCCGAGGACCTGCGGGTGCAGGGCGAGCGGGTGGTGGAGGTGAGCTGGAAGCCGACGTCCGCGTCGACGTTCCTGGTCGCTATCCAGGTCGAGGCGCTGGACCGGCACAAGTTGCTGGCCGATGTGACGCGGGTGCTGTCGGAGGAGCGGGTGAACATCCTGTCCGCGACGGTGACCACGACCCGGGACCGGGTGGCGGTCAGCCGGTTCACGTTCGAGATGGCCGACCCGAAACACCTCGGGCACCTGGTGGCCGCGGTCCGCAAGGTCGACGGGGTCTTCGACGCCTACCGGGTGACCTCCGGCGCCTGACCGCGGGACATACGAAAAGGGCGGGCCCCCGAGGGGACCCGCCCTTTCCTTCTGCTCAGGTCAGGCCGCGGACATCGTGAGGGTCTTGATGTCCACTTCCTTCTTGGGCGGGCCGTCGGTCTCGCCGGTGGTGGTGCCGGCCTTGCCGACGCCTTCGACGAGGTCCAAGCCCTTGGTGATGGTGCCGAGGACGGTGTATTCGGCCGGGAGCGTGGTGTCTTCGTACACGATGAAGAACTGGCTTCCCGTGCTGCTCGGCGCCTGGGTCTTGGCCATCGCGATCGTGCCCTTGGGGTACGTCGGGGTGGCGTTGGTCGGCAGGTTCTCCTCCGCGTAGCGGAAGTTGGGGCCGCCCTGGCCGTCGGTGTCGCGGTAGCCCTTGCCCTTGGCGCTCGGGTCGCCGCACTGCAGGACCTTGAGGCCCTCGGTGACGAGCCGGTGGCACTTGCTGCCGTCCCAGAACTTCTTGCTCGCGAGGTACGTGAACGCCGCACCGGTGCAGGGGGCCTTGGCCAGGTCGACCGTGGCGGTGATCGCGCCGAGGTTGGTGTCCATGGTCAGCGTGCTGGTGCCGGTGTTGGGCGCGTTGGCCGGCGGGACGCCACCGGTGTCGGTGACCTTTCCACCGGCGCTGCCGTCCTCGGGGATCCACTCGCAGGCGACCGTGCCGGCCGGCGGGGCCGAGGCCGACGGGGTCGAGTCGTCGTCGTTGCCGAGGGCGGCCACGATCCAGACCGCCGCGCCGGCGATGACGACGACGGCGAGGGCGGAGCCGATGATGGCCTGCCGCTGGCGCCGCTTCTTGGCGGTCGCGGCGCGCTCGGCCATCTCCTTCTCGAGGCGCGCCCGCGCCGCCGCGCGCTGCCTGTCCTTGATCGACGACACGGTGTTCCTCCTGTTTTGCCTACGTGCGGTGAGGGGGCGATCGGGTGAATTCTGCTCCGGAAAGCTCAGGACTTGCTGGAAGCGGAGGGCGCGGCGGATGCGGGTGCCGCCCCCTCGGGGGTGTACTCGCCGACGGTGACGCTCTTGACGGCGATCTTGCTCTTCGGGGTGACGTTGTCCCCGGCCGCGTTCGCCGTCACCGGGATCTTGCCGATCTTGTCGACGGTGGCGATGCCGCTGGTCACCGTGCCCACGATCGAGTACTGGGGTTCCGTCTTCGGGGTGAAGTCCTTGTAGAAGATGAGGAACTGGCTGCTGTTGTTGCCCGGCGGGTCACCGATCATCGCGACCGTGCCCTTGGGGTACAGCGGCGCGGCCTTCCCGGTGGAGGCCGACGCGGACGGCTCGGGGCTCGGGACCACCGGCACGTTCTCGTTGTAGACGCTGTACGTGGGGCCGCCCTGGCCGGTGCCGCTCGGGTCGCCGCACCTGATCGCACCCTCGGTGGTGATCTCGTGGCAGGTGGTGTTGTCGTAGAACTGCTTGCCGGCGAGGTAACCGAGGCTGGCGGCGCTGCACGGGGAGTCCGTGAGGTCGAGGCTCACCACGATCGGGTCACCCTTGTCGGTGGTGATCGTCATGTCCCGGGTGCCGGAGGTCGGGATGCCGGTGGTCGGCGGGTCACCGACGTCCTTGAGGCTGGGGTTCGAATCCGCGCTCTGCGGGGTCCACGCGCAGATGTCGGAGTTCGCGGCGTCGACGGGCGTCTCGTCCTGGTCGAACGCGCCACCCAGCCAGGCGATGCCGCCCACGATGACGACGAGCGCCACCGCGGCGCCGACGCCGGCCTGGATCTGACGTCGCCGACGCTGCCTGACGGCCCGGCGCGCCAACTGGCGGTCGAACTTGTCCCGCGCCAGCTTCCGCTGCCGGTCCTTGCTGGAAGGCACCGAGTGCTCCCTCTCCTCAAAACCAGAGACGCCCGGGACCGGAAGACGCTCAGAAAACAGAGGCGAAATTCCGATCCAGTGCGCCATGCCACACGCCCGCAAGAGTGTACGGGTAACTGCTGGGAATGTGGTGTGCGAGGTTCCGTGACGGTGTGTACGGTGCGTCGGACTAGGCTTCGGGCGTACCAACAAAGTCTCGAGGGGGTGCGGAGTGCTCGTCACCAGCTTTCCGGCGCAGGCGTTCGGCACCAACTGTTACGTGGTCGCGGCCGGTCCCGGTGAACAGGTACTGATCGTCGATCCCGGCGTCGGCGTGTTGCGGGAGCTCGACGAGGTGCTCGCGAAGCACCGGCTGCAACCGGCCGCGGTGTTGTTGACCCACGGCCATTTCGACCACTCCTTCTCCGTCGCGCCGGTGTGCGGCGCGCGCGGCATCACGGCGTATGTGCACCCCGCCGACCTGGAGATGCTCGCCGACCCGGAGAAGGGCCTGAACATGAGCTTGCGGGACATGTTCGGGGGCGCGCTGACGTACACGCCGCCCGAGGACGTCGCCGAGCTCACCGACGGTGCCACGCTGAGCCTCGCGGGCCTGGAGGTCACCGTGGACCACGCGCCGGGCCATACCGGCGGGTCGGTGATGTTCCGGCTGCCGGGTGCGGGCACGTCGTGGGACGCGGACGAGATCTGCCTCTCCGGTGACGTGCTCTTCGCCGGCTCCATCGGACGCACCGACCTGCCGGGCGGTGACACGGCCGTGATGATGACCAGCTTGAAGGGCAAGGTCCTGCCGCTGGCCGACGACACGGTGGTGCTGCCCGGCCACGGACCCGAGACGACCATCGGCCGCGAGCGCGCCCAGAACCCGTACCTGCGGGATCTTTAGGAGAGTCATGAGCAAGCCCACGCCACTGTCCGGTTTCCCGGAGTGGCTGCCCGCCCAGCGGATGATCGAGCAGAACGTCGTCGAGCGGATCCGGTCGACGTTCGAGCTGTACGGTTTCGCACCGCTGGAGACCCGCGCGGTCGAGCCGATGGACCAGCTCCTGCGCAAGGGGGAGACGTCCAAAGAGGTCTACGTCCTGCGCCGGTTGCAGGAGGACCCGGCGAACCAGAAGGACGACGCGCTCGGTCTGCACTTCGACCTGACCGTGCCGTTCGCGCGGTTCGTGCTGGAGAACAGCGGCAAGCTGCAGTTCCCGTTCCGGCGGTACCAGATCCAGAAGGTGTGGCGCGGTGAACGCCCGCAGGAGGGCCGGTACCGCGAGTTCCTGCAGGCCGACATCGATGTGGTGGACCGCGACTCGCTGCCGTTCCACTACGACGCGGAGCTGCCGCTGGTGATCGGGGACGCGTTCCGGTCGCTGCCGATCCCGCCGGCCACGATCCTGGTCAACAACCGCAAGGTGTGCGAGGGCTTCTACCGCGGGCTGGGCCTCGAGGATCCCGACGAGGTGCTGCGCACGGTCGACAAGCTGGACAAGATCGGCCCGGCGAAGGTCGGCGAGCTGCTGGCCACGCTGGGGGCGAGCGCGGCCCAGGTGGACGCGGTGCTGCGGCTGGCACAGATCTCGACCGCGGACGCGTCGTTCGTGGACGAGGTCCGCAAGCTGGGTGTCGACAACGACCTGCTCAATGAGGGTCTCGGCGAGCTGGTCGCGGTGGTGGACGCGGCGAACGAGCACGCGCCGGGCCTGATCCGGGCCGAACTCAAGATCGCCCGCGGTCTGGACTACTACACCGGCACCGTCTACGAGACCCAGTTGCAGGGGTACGAACGGCACGGCTCGATCTGTTCCGGGGGCCGCTACGAGAACCTGGCGTCGTCGGGCAACGAGCGGTTCCCCGGTGTGGGCATCTCGATCGGCGTGTCACGGATGCTGGGCCTGCTGTTCGGCCAGAGCGCGCTGACGGTGTCGCGCAGTGTCCCGACGGCGGTCGTGGTCGCGTTGCCGAGCGAGGAGCTCCGGGGCCGGTGTGACGCGGTGGCCCGGTCGCTGCGGTCGCGGCGGATCAGCACCGAGGTGGCCCCGTCGGCGGCGAAGTTCGGCAAGCAGATCCGGTTCGCCGAGCGCCGCGGTATCCCGTACGTGTGGTTCCCGGGTGCCGACGGCGAGCCGGACACGGTCAAGGACATCCGGTCGGGGGAGCAGGTCGAGGCGGACGCCGCGACCTGGGCGCCCCCCGCGGAGGATTTCGTGCCGTCAGTCCAGGGCGTCTAGGAACTTTTCGATCGCGGTGCCGACCGTGCCGAGCACGTCGGTGAAGTTGCGGATCGGCCCGGGCACGCGCAGGGAGTGCGTACCGTCCTGGATGGTCAGGATCTCCTTGCCGGTGTTGCGGGCCGCTTCCGCGTCCCACCAGCGGTGATCGGCTGTACCCCCGATGAGCAGTTGGGGTGCGGGGTTCTTGGCGATGGCCTCGGCGACGTCCGGCCGGGTCAGCATCGGGGTGAGCCAGATCGCGGGCAGCGAGCGGTCGGCGGCGAGCCCGGCGGCCAGGGTGCCGAGCGACTTGGCGATCAGCACCGGCCTGGCCCGCGGGGCGACCTCGGCGGCGCGGTCGAGGGCGGCCTCGACCTGGGCGCGCACGAACGGCTCGAGGTCGTCGCGCGGTGTCTCCCACTCGATGGTCTCCACGTGGGCGGTGCGGTCGGCGAGCACTTCCCAGGCGATGTCGTGCAGCGTGCCGATCCGCCCGGTGCCGCCGGGGACGAGAATTCCGTTGATCACGGCACAAATCTAGTCCGTAACACAAAGGACATGCCTGAACGCGTTCCGTGAAATAGATCGTTCTTAGCTTCGGGGCACGAACCCGTGGGCGAAGGGACAGTCGTATGTCACCTGCTAGACGGACTTTCATCACCCTCCTTGCCGCAAGCGTAATCCTCACCGGATGCGCCTCCGATCCGGCGGACAGCGACGACGGCGACACGATCAAGGTCGGTGTCCTGCACTCCCTCAGCGGCACGATGGCGATCAGCGAGGTGACCGTCCGCGACTCCGAGCTGCTCGCCATCGAGGAGGTCAACGCCGCCGGTGGCGTGCTCGGCAAGAAGCTCGAGCCGGTCGTCGAGGACGGCGCGTCGGACTGGCCGACGTTCGCCGAGAAGGCCCAGAAACTCATCAACGAGGACAAGGTCGCGGCGACGTTCGGCGGGTGGACCTCGGCCAGCCGCAAGGCCATGCTGCCGGTGTTCGAACGCAACAAGGCGCTGCTGTGGTACCCGGTGCAGTACGAGGGGCTGGAGAGCTCGCCGTACATCTTCTACACCGGGGCGACCACCAACCAGCAGATCGTGCCGGCCCTGGACTACCTCAAGGAGCAGGGCAAGAAGTCGGTCTTCCTGGTCGGCAGCGACTACGTCTTCCCGCGCACCGCCAACAAGATCATCAAGGCGTACGCGCAGGCGAACGGCATGACCGTGACCGGCGAGGAGTACACCCCGCTGGGCGCCACCGAATACTCCACGATCGTCAACAAGCTCGGCCAGGCCAAGCCGGACGTCGTGTTCAACACGCTCAACGGCGACAGCAACGTGGCGTTCTTCAAGCAGCTGCGCAGCGCCGGGTTCACCGCGCAGACCATGCCGACCGTGTCGGTCAGCGTCGCCGAGGAGGAGGTCGCCGGCATCGGGCCCGCGAATGTCGCCGGGCACCTCGTGGCGTGGAACTATTACCAGACCACCACCGGCGCCACGAACGCGACGTTCGTCAAGGCGTACCAGGCGAAGTACGGCGCGACCAAGGTGACCTCCGACCCGATGGAGGCCGGCTACAACGCGGTCAAGCTGTGGGCCGCCGCGGTGGACAAGGCCGGCAGCACCGACGTGGACGCGGTCAAGAAGGCGGCCGGCGGCATCGCGCTCGACCTGCCCGAGGGCAAGGTCACCATCGACGGCGAGAACCAGCACGTGTACAAGACCGCGCGGATCGGCCTGATCCAGCCCGACGGGCAGATCAAGGAGGTGTGGAGTTCCGGCGAGCCGGTCAAACCGGACCCGTACCTCAAGGGCTATCCGTGGGCGGCCGGGCTGGGTTCGTGATGGGCACGCTCAACCAGCTGGTGATCGGGGCGAGCATCGGCGCGGTGCTGCTGCTCGCCGCGCTCGGCCTGACGTTCACGTTCGGGCAGATGGGCGTGATCAACATGGCGCACGGCGAGTTCATCATGGCCGGGGCGTACACCGCGTACGTGCTGCAACCGCTCGTCGGTGACCAGGCCGTGCTGGTGGCACTGCCGGTGGCGTTCGCCGTCGCCGGCCTGCTCGGCCTGATCCTGGAACGGCTGATCATCCGGCGTTTCTACGGCCGGCCGCTGGACACGCTGCTGCTCACGTTCGGCATCAGCTTGATCCTGCAACAGGCCGCCCGGGACCTCTTCGGCGCGCCGAACGTGCAGGTCGACGCGCCGGGCTGGCTCACCGGCGGCTTCGACCTCGGCGGGGTACGGCTGCAGGCCAACCGGCTGTTCATCCTCGGCCTCGCGATCGGCTGCGTGGTGCTGATCTCGCTGTACCTCGGCAGGCTGCGCCAGGGCCGGCGGATGCGCGCGGTGATGCAGAACCGGCAGCTCGCGGCCGTCAGCGGGGTCGCCACCGGCCGCGTCGACCAGCTCACGTTCCTGATCGGCTCCGGGCTCGCCGGGGTGGCCGGGGTGGCGCTGACCCTGATCGGGCCGGTCGGGCCGACGCTCGGGACCGCGTACATCGTGGACGCTTTCCTGGTCGTCGTGGCCGGCGGCCTCGGGCAGCTGAAGGGCGCGGTGATCGCGGCCTTCGCGCTGGGGGTGCTGAACAGCTTCGTGGAGTTCTGGACCGCCAACGGCGCCAGCTTCGCCAAGGTCGTGGTGTTCGCGGTGATCATCGCGTTCCTGCAGTTCCGGCCACAGGGCCTGTTCGTCCTGCGATCGCGGGCCCTGTCATGAGAAACAGGATTCTCTTCGCCGTGGCCGCGCTGGTTCTCGCCACCGCGCCGATCTATCTGTCGCCGTTCCGCCTCGACCTGCTCGGCAAATACCTCTGCTACGCCATCGTCGCCGTCGGCATCTCCCTCGCCTGGGGGCGCGGCGGCATGCTGACCCTCGGCCAGGGTGTCTTCTTCGGCCTCGGCGGCTACGCGATGGGCATGCACCTCAAGCTCCAGGAAGGTGGCCTGCCCGACTTCATGTCCTGGAGCGGCGTCGAGGAGTTGCCGCTGCTCTGGAAACCGTTCGCGAACCCGGTGTTCGCGCTGGCCATGGTGGTCGTCCTGCCGGTCGCCGTGTCGGTCGTGCTGGGCCTGCTCGTGTTCCGGCAACGGGTCCGCGGCGCCTACTTCGCGGTGCTGTCGCAGGCGCTCGCGGCGGCGTTCGTCATCCTGCTCGTCGGACAGCAGGGCCTGACCGGCGGCACCAACGGCCTGACGAACTTCCAGTACTTCCTCGGCCTGGACCTCTACGAGGACACCGACCGGCGGATCCTCTACCTGATCACCGCGCTCGCGCTGGGTGCCTCTTTCCTGGGGGTACGCCAATTGGTGCGCAGCCGCTTCGGGCAACTGCTCGTGGCGATCCGCGACGGTGAGGACCGGGTGCGGTTCCTCGGCTACGACCCCGCGCTGGTGAAGACCGCGGCCTTCGCCGTGTCGGCGGGACTCGCCGGGATCGCGGGTGCGCTGTTCGTACCCGTCGTCGGTCTGTTGTCCCCCGCCAACCTGGGCATCGTCGCCTCGCTGGAACTGCTGGTGGGGGTCGCCATCGGCGGCCGGTACTCGCTGGCCGGAGCGGTCGGCGGCGCACTGCTGTTCAACTACGCCAAGACCATGTTCAGCGAGCAGTGGCCGGACAGCTGGCTGTACTTCCAGGGCGCGCTGTTCGTCGCGGTCATGCTCTGGGCGCCCCGGGGCCTGGCCGGCCTGCGGATACCGAGACGGAAGGCGGTGCCGGCGTGAGCGCGCTCCTCGAGATCCGTGGCCTCGATGTCGTGTTCTCCGGGTTCCACGCGATCACCGGCCTGGACTTCACGCTGGACGCCGGTGAGCTCCGGTTCCTCATCGGACCCAACGGCGCCGGCAAGACCACGCTGATCGACGTGATCACCGGGCTGACCAAGCCGGCCTCCGGATCGGTCCGGTTCGCCGGTCAGGAGCTGGCCGGCAAGCGCGAGTACAAGATCGTACGGGCGGGCGTGGGCCGTACGTTCCAGACCTCGGTGGTGTTCGAGGAGCTCAGCGTGCTCGACAACCTCGACCTGGCGGCGGGCTTCCGGCGCCCGCTGACCGGCCTGCTCCGCCGCCGGCACGGCATCACCGACGACGTCGCCTCCGCACTGGACACCATCGGCCTCGGTGACCTGGCCGGCCGCCCGGCCGGGGTGCTCTCGCACGGCCAGCGGCAATGGCTCGAGATCGGCATGCTCGTCGTGCAACGGCCCCGCCTGCTGCTGCTCGACGAACCGGTCGCGGGCATGAGCCGCGACGAACGCGACCGCACCGGCGAACTGCTGCAATCGGTGGCGAAGGACCACACCGTGCTGGTGGTCGAACACGACATGGCGTTCCTGCGCCGCTTCGCCAGCACGGTCACCGTCCTGCACGAGGGACGGCTGCTCCGCGAAGGCACCGTCGCCGAGGTCCGGGCCGACCCCCGGGTCCAGGAGGTCTACCTCGGACGCAAGGAAGAGGAAGAGGTGGTCTGATGCTCGAGGTCAACAACCTGAACGTCGCGTACGGCAGAGCCCAGGTCCTGTTCGGCGTCACCCTGCAAGCCCCACCGGGCTCCCTGGTCTGCCTCATGGGCCGCAACGGCGTCGGCAAGACCACCCTGCTCAAGGCAGTGATGGGCGTCCTGCCCACCCGCGAGGGCACAATATTCTTCGACGGCGACGACATCACCAGGGCACCGACCCATGAACGGGTCCGAGCCGGCCTCGGCTACGTCCCCCAGGGCCACGAGACCTTCCCCCAGCTCACGGTCGCCGAGAACCTCCAGGTGGCCCGGGAAGCCGCACCCCGGCAACGCCCCGAGACCCTCAACGAAGCCCTCGACCTGTTCCCGGCCCTGCGCGGCCTGCTCAAACGCCGGGCCGGTTTCCTCTCCGGAGGCCAACAGCAACAACTCGCGATCGCCCGGGCCCTGGTGACCGAGCCCCGCATGCTCCTGCTGGACGAACCGACCGAGGGAATCCAGCCCTCGACAGTCCAGGAAATCGAACAGGCGATCCGTCAGCTCCACGCTTCCGGCCTGACCGTCCTGCTCGTCGAGCAGTACCTCGAACTCGCCCTCCGCCTCGCCGACGCCTTCGTCATTCTCGACGCCGGCGAGGTCGTCCGGTCCGGTTCCGCCGCTTCCCTCCGCGACGACGAAAGCGTCCGTCGGCTGCTCGCTGTCTAAGGACGATGGTCACCCCGGCCTCCGCCCTCGCGGGCGAACTCGCTACCGGCTCCGAACTTTGGTCACCGGCATCCTGATTGCAGGGCCGGCTGAATGATCACCCGCCGGCTGCGGAATCCGGCTTCCGCGCTGTGCTTACCCCAGGCGGGTCGGTCCGGCGGGCGGACCTTGGTGGGTGGGCGCGGGAGCAGAACCGTGCCGCTCACCCTCAACCCAAATCGGGTGGGGTTGAGCGCAAGCGGCACGGTTATGCTCCCGCGCCCCACCACTCAGGTCCGCCCGCTGGAGTAAAGCTCCTGGGATGACCGCCGCGCGGAAGCCAGATTCCGCAGCCGGCAGGTGACCGCTCAGCCTGTACGGCAATCAGGGTGCCGGTGACCAGAGTCTTCGCTGGCAGCGAGCTCGCATGCAAGGTCAGCGGTGAGAAGGCAACCTCAGGGAAGATCGAACAGCATGCACGACGACGTGGCGTGAGCGACGAGACGACCGGAGGAATCGGTCATCCGGGCCTCGGCCAGAGCGGTCCGCCGCCCACGCTGCAAAACCGTGCCGGTGGTGGTGAGGAGACCGGAATCGATCGTGACGGCACGGAGGAACTTCACGTTGAGATCGAGACTGGTGTAGCCGACCCCGGCCGGGAGCGTGCTGTGCACCGAGCAGGCGGCGGCGGTGTCGAGCAGGGTCGACAGGACTCCGCCGTGGACCGTGCCGAGCGGGTTGTAGTGGAATTCCTGGGGCTGCAGGCGGACGGTCACGCTTCCTTCCTCGACGTCCATCCCGGCGATGTCGATGAGGTGCATGACCGGGGGTGAGGGCAGTTCCCGGGCGGCCATGGCGCGCAGGAGGTCCAGGCCGGAGCGGCGGCCGAGCAGGCTCGCGTTCTCGGCCGGGTCGCTCCAGCCGAACGTGCGGGTGCGAGCCTCACTCTGGGTCTGCGTCATGGACGCAGGTTGGCACGGCTTGCTGTGTCTGTCAACGAGACCTAGCCTTGCGGCTATGACCCAGACCACAGCTCGGCCCGCGGCCCTGGACTGGTCCATCGACACCTGCACGATCGAGCGTGCCATGGAGATCCTCGGTGAGAAATCGACGATCGTGGTGCTGCGCGAGGTGTTCAACGGGGTCCGGCGGTTCGCGGACATGCGCGAGCACAGCGGTGTGCCCCGGCAGGTCCTCGCGAACCGGCTCGCCCTGCTGGTGGAGTGCGGGGTGCTGCGGCGGGAGCCGTATCAGGAGCCCGGCGCCCGGGTCCGCCACGAGTACCGGCTGACCGAGAAGGGGCTGGACCTGTATCCGGTGCTGGTCGCGGTGAAGGCGTGGGGCGACCGCTATCTCGCCGAGCCGGAGGGGCCGCCGCTCACGATGGTGCACCGGGAGTGCGGCACCGAGGTGCGTGCCGAGCTGCGCTGCGTGGACGGGCACGCCGTCGACGCGTACCGGGAGATCGCTCCGCGTCCCGGACCCGGCGCCCGGCGGCGATAAACTCCCCGGCCGTGAGCACCACGGCCTGGGCACCTCTGCACGACAAGATCTTCCGCGGGTTGTGGATCGGGGTGCTGGCGAGCAACGTCGGCACCTGGATGCAGACCGTCGGCGCGTCCTGGCGGCTGGTCGGTGAGCCGGACGCGGCCACCTGGGTCAGTCTCGTGCAGACCGCGACGATGCTGCCGGTGCTGCTGCTCGCGCTGCCGTCCGGGACGCTCGCCGACACGTTCGACCGGCGGCGCCTGCTGCTGAGTGTGCAGGTGGGGCTGTTCGTGGTGGCCTCGGCCATGACCGCGCTCACCGCCGCCGACCTGATGCCGCCCCCGCTGCTGCTGGGCTTCACGTTCCTGCTCGGCGTCGGCCAGGCCCTGACGCTGCCGACGTGGCAGGCGGTCATCCCCGAGGTGGTGCCCCGCGACGAGCTGGCATCCGCCTCGGCGCTCGGCGCGGTCAACACCAACCTGGCCCGCTCGGCCGGTCCCGCGGTCGCCGGTCTGCTGGTCGCGCACGCCGGGGTGCCGGTGGTGTTCGGGCTGAACGCGTTGTCGTTCGCCGTGTTCGCGTACGCGTTGCTGCGCTGGCACCGCCCGGCCCGCACCGGGGGCACCCACGCTGAACATTTCGGCCCCGCCCTGCGCGCCGGCGGCCGGTACGTGCGGTACTCGCCGGTGGTCCGCCGGGTGCTGCTGCGGGTGGTGCTGTTCGTCCTGCCCGGCAGCGTGGTCTGGGGGCTGGTGCCGCTGGTCGCCGACCGGCAGCTGCACATGGGCTCCCGCGGGTACGGCGTCCTGCTCGCCGCACTCGGCCTCGGCGCGATCCTCGGGGCTCTGCTCATGCCCCGGATCCGGGAGAAGGTGCCGCCCAACCGGCTCCTGATCCTGTCGGGTCTGGGGTACGCGGCGGCGCTGGCCGTCGTCGCGCTCGTGCCCAGTCCGTACGCGGTGATCCCGGTGCTGGCGCTGGCCGGGCTGGCGTGGATGGTCCAGGTGTCGCGGATGAACGCCAGCCTGCAACTGTTCCTGCCGAGCTGGGTCCGGGCCCGCGGTTTCGCCGTCTACCAGGTGGTGTTCGCCGGGGGACAGGCGCTCGGCGCGTTCGCCTGGGGTCAGGTCACCGAGGTCACCGACCTGCCGACGGCGTACCTGGTGGCGGCCGGCCTGATGCTGCTCGGCACCGCCAGCGTGCCGTGGCTGCCGCTGCACGAGCAGGCCGGGGACCGGGCCACCGCGAGCTACTGGCCCGAACCGCACCTCATGCTCGAACCGCACCTCGACGAGGGACCGGTCCTGGTGAGCCTGCGGTACCGGGTCAAGCCGGAGAACCGGGAGGAATTCATCGCGGCGATGGAGCCGGTCCGGCGCGGGCGGCAGCGCACCGGTGCGACCCGGTGGGGGCTGTTCCGCGACGGCGAGCAGCCCGACGAGTTCGTCGAGGTCTACCAGGTGCCCACGTGGGAGGAGCACCTGCGCCAGCACGGGGAGCGGCTGACCGGCAGCGACGAGCACGAGGAGGACAGAGCCGTCGCGCTGGCGGAGGGCCCGGCGACCGTCACGCACCTGCTGCCCGCCCAACATGAGAATTAGACCGATGTTTCGGATTTGTTCCGCTTAACCTCAGAGGTGAGCCGCTGTCCCGCGCGGCGGACCCGGCAGGAGGTGCGGCGTGACGTCCCGACTGCTGGTCATCGGCGGCGCCGAACGCGACCGTCCGGGCGGGACGGCCATCCTGCGCCGCTTCGTCGACCTCGCCGGTGGACCGCGCGCTGACATCGTGGTCATCGCCACCGCCAGCGGCGAACCGGCGAGCCTGGAGGCCGAGTACACCGCGCTGTTCACCCGTTTCGGCGCGCGCCACGCCCGTGGCCTGCGCATCGCCGACCGCGGACAGGCCAACGACCCGGCGGTCGTGCACGCGCTCGCGCCGGCGACCGGGGTGTTCTTCACCGGCGGCGACCAGCAGCGGATCACCACGGTCCTCGGCGGCACGCTGGCCGACTCGGCGCTGCAGCGGCTCGTGCGCGAGGGCCGGACCGTCCTCGGTGGCACCAGCGCCGGTGCCGCGATGATGTCCGGGACCATGATCCTGGGCGGGTCCGCACCCGGCGTCGGGCGGGCCAGCGTGCGCACCGGACCGGGCCTGGAATTCCTGCCCGGGGTGCTCATCGACATGCACTTCGCCGAGCGGGGCCGGCTCAACCGGCTGCTCAGCGCGGTCGCGTTGTACCCCCACGAACTGGGCCTCGGCATCGACGAGGACACCGCGATCCTGTCCGACGGCGACCGCTTCGAGGTGCTCGGCTCCGGCACGGTCACCGTCGTGGACGCCGGCGCCGCCACCGACATCCGGGTGCCGGACGAGGGCCCGATCTCGCTCGCCGGCGCGCGCCTGCACGTGCTGAGCGCGGGCAGCGCATTCGAGCTCACCGGCCGGCGACCAGCCCTGGCCGGGGCCGCAGCAGAACGGGGACATGCCGCGTGAAGATCCTGAACCTGCGCCGACTGCGCGGCCCCAACGTCCACCTGTCCCGGCCCGCGGTCGTGGCCCGGCTCCGGCTGGACGACCTCGCCGGACAGGAGACCAGCGACCTCGCCGGATTCACCGAACGTCTGCTGCGCGCGTTGCCCGGCCTCACCGAGCACCACTGCGCGGCCGGGGCGCCGGGCGGGTTCGTCAGCCGGATGCGGGGCGGCACCTATTTCGGGCACGTCACCGAGCACGTCACCATCGAGCTGTCGCAGCGCATCGGCCGCGACATCAGCTTCGGGCGCACGGTCACGACCGGCGAACCCGGGGTGTACGACCTGACCGTCGAGTGCCCGGTGGACGAGTCACCCGGCTCCACCGTGCCGGCCCGGCTGCTGGAGGCCGCGATCGAGCTGGTCACCGACGTCGCGGGCGGCGCGGTGGTCACCGGCGCCGAGGTCGGGCGGCGGCTGGCCGGCCTGGCCGAGGTGGCCGAACGGGAGGCCACCGGCCCCAGCACCTCGTCGATCATCGCGGCGGCCCGGCGGCGCGGCATCCCGGTCGAACGCTACGACGACCTCAGCCTGCTGCGGCTGGGCTGGGGCACCCGCCGCCGGCTGGCCTGGGCCGCGATGACCGACCGGACCAGCGCGGTCGGTATCGACGTGGCCGGCGACAAGCAGGTCACCCGCCGGTTGCTGGCCGACGCGGGCGTCCCGGTCGCCGCCGGGGAGGCCGCCGGCCGGGTGGAGGACGCCGTGCGGCTGCTCACCGAACTGGGCGCGCCGGTGGTCGTGAAGCCCCGGCACGGCCGGCAGGGGGAGAACGTCGCGCTCAATGTGCGTACCGAGGAAGAAGTGGTCGAAGCCTTCGCGGCGGCCGGCGGGGACGTGGTGGTGGAACGGCAACTGCCCGGCCGCGACTATCGCGTGCTGGTCGTGGCCGGCGAGGTGGTGGCCGCCGCCGAACGGGTCCCCGCGCACGTGCTGGGTGACGGGCTGAGCACCGTGGAACAGCTGGTCGCGGCGACCAACGCCGACCCGCGCCGGGGCACCGGTCACTCCCGGGCGCTGACCCGGATCGCGCTCGACGCGACCGCCGGGGCGGTGCTGGCGCGTCAGGGCCTGGACGCCGGCGCGGTGCCCGCCGAGGGCCGCCAGGTCTGGCTGCGGGACAACGCCAACCTCTCCACCGGGGGTACGGGATACGACGTCACCGACCGGGTGCACCCCGACGTGACCCGCCTCTGCCTGCGCGTCGCGGGGATCGTCGGCCTCGACATCGTCGGGATCGACCTGCGGCTGCCGGACATCGCCGAGCCGGTCGGGCTCGACGCGGACACCGCCGGGGTGATCGAGGTGAACGCGGTGCCCGGCCTGCGGATGCACCTCTCACCGGTGCGCGGCCGGTCCCGTGACGTCGGCGACGCGATCGTGCGCGCGATGTTCCCCGGCGGCTCCGACGGGCGCATCCCGGTCTGCGCGGTGACCGGCACCAACGGCAAGACGACGGTCGCCCGGATGGCGGCGTTCATGCTGGCCGGCACCGGCGTCCGGGTCGGGCTGACCACCACCGACGGGGTGAGCATCGACGGCCGTACGGTGTTCCGCGCCGACGCCACCGGCCCCCGCTCCGCGCAGATGGTCCTCGGTGACCCGGGCGTGCAGGCGGCCGTCCTGGAGACCGCGCGCGGCGGCCTGCTGCGCCGCGGCCTCGGTTACGACTGGACCGACGTCGGCGTCATCACCAACATCACCGTGGACCACCTCGGGCAGGACGGGCTGTCCTCCATCGAGGACATCGCGCACGTCAAGGCCCTGGTCGCCGAACGGGTCAAGGACGGCGGCACGCTCGTGCTCAACGCCGACGACCCGTGGGTACGCAGCCTGCCCGACCGCCCGCGGGTGCGCGCCGACCGCAAACGGGTGATCTGGTTCGGCGCCGACCCGGGGCAGCCGGTGGTCGCCGCGCACCTGGCCCGGGGCGGGACGGCGTACGTGCAGGACGACGGGTGGCTCGTGCAGGCGACCGGGGCCCGGCGCACGCCGCTGCTGCGGGTCACCGATCTGCCCGGGGCGTACGGCGGGGCGGCTCCGTACGTGACGGCCAACGCGCTCGCGGCGCTGGCGGCGGCCCGGGTGATGGGCACCCCGGCGGACGTGGCGACCACGCGCCTGACCGAGTTCGAGCCGCGGGTGCACAACCCCGGGCGCGGGACGGCGCTGCGGCTCGGCGAGGTCACGCTCTTCGTCGACTATGCGCACAATCCGGCGGCGCTGGCGGCGGTGCTGCGTACGTTGCACCGCCTGTACGGCCCGGACCGCTGCGTGGCGCTGGTGACACTGCCCGGTGACCGCCGCGACGACCTGCTCGCGGCCTGCGCCCAGGTGCTGGCCGACGGGGTGACCCGGGCGGTGCTGCACGACGACGAGGACCTCCGGGGCCGGGAACCGGGGGAGGTGAGCGCGCTCGTGGAGCGGGAGATGCGCGGCCGGCGACCGGGTCTGCGCCCGGTCCGGGCCGGCGGCTACCGCGACGCCGTGGCCGAGGCGCTCACGATGGCCGCGCCGGGCGACGTGGTGCTCGTGCTCTACGAGAACCTCACGCCGATGCTGCGTCACCTCGAGTCGCTCGGAGCGATCCCGGCGGCCCAGGCGCCGATCGTGGTGCCGGGGCGGCATCCCGCTGCGGGGCGTCGTGAGTGCACTCTTCTGGGTGAATTGCCCCATCGGTGAGTCACGATCCGCAACAAGGCATGATCGGCGTGCGATTTTCACCCGATCAGGTGGGGTGCCGCAGGTCATTGCCGGGGAGCAAGCAACCGTACGCGCGTACTTGAAGGTTTCTCTATTTTGATCCCTGGGTGATGCATGCGTCGCTGCACGTGCAGATTCCCATGTAGATGGCCCTTCTTCGCCGTGATACCCGCAAGTACCGGCAAAGCACTCAAAAGCCGCGTTGGCTGTTTCCTATGACTGTCTATACAGCTCTGACCAGGACTTTCTCCACAACGGCCGGGCACGCACCGCGGGCGCACGCCAGGAAACGGACGGTGACCAGTCGCAGGTCATTCCGCACGCAGAGGAGTCGAGCGGTAGACCGAAAGTCGGCTAACATCCTGGCCGTCGATGGGGAACGCCCGGTCCGGTCACGGATCGCAGGCGAACCCCGGCATCGGGACGCATGGCGGTGTGATCCCGGTGTTCCATCCGATCGCGCATGTGGGGGCACATGAGCACGACGGACCTGCCCGGCTCGAGCCTGCTGGCCAATCGCTACCGGTTGGTCGAGCGGCTCGGCGCCGGCGGGATGTCAGTGGTGTGGCGAGGGTTCGACGAGGTCCTCGGACGGCAGGTGGCGGTCAAGGTGCTGCCCCCGTCCACGAGCGCCGACCCGTCCTTCCGGCGGCGGCTGCGGGCCGAGGCCCAGGCCGCCGCGCGACTCAGCCACCCGAACATCACCAATGTGTACGACTACGGCGAAGCGATCACCGTCGACGGTGAACCCGTCCCGTACGTCGTCATGGAGCTCGTCGACGGCGAATCGCTGGCCGCCGTCCTCGCCCGGTCCCGGCGCCTGCCCTGGGACGCCGCCGTCCGCATCGCCGCCGAGGTGGCCGCCGCGCTGGCCGCGGCCCACGCCCGCGGCATCGTGCACCGCGACGTCACCCCGGCCAACGTCATGCTCACCCCCGGCGGCGCCAAGGTCGTCGACTTCGGTATCTCCGCCCTCATCGGCGAGAATGACATCGACCCCGACGGCAGCCTGCTCGGCACCCCGGCCTACCTCGCCCCGGAACGCCTCGAGGGCGGTCAGGTCAGCCCGGCAACCGATGTGTACGCGGTGGGCCTGCTGATCTACCGCACCCTGATCGGGCAGCTCCCCTGGGACGTGGGCACGACGACCGCGTTGCTGCGCGCCCATCAGTACACCGAACCCGAGCCGCTGCCACCGGTCGACGGCCTGCCCAGCGCGGTGGCCACCCTGATCGCTCGCTGCCTGCAGAAACGCCCCTCCGACCGGCCGTCCTGCGCCGAACTCGCCCACGTGCTCGGCACGGTCTCCGCGGGTGTGCCGGCCTCGCGCGCCTTCGTCCCGGACTGGGCCGAGGCCGGCGAGGACACCACCATCCTGCCGTCCCAGCCCTACACCGGCGGCCCGGGCCGCTTCCGCCCCGGCCTGCCGGCGGCAGCTCCCCACGACCGCGGCCGGGCCTCGGTCCCCGGCGCTGCTCCCGGTGCTCTCGACGCTGCTCCCGGTGCTCTTGACGCTGGTCCCGGTGCTGTTGGCGCTGCGGCGTCGGGTGCCGGGGCTCAGGGCCGGGCCGGGGACACCCCGCTCGCGCCGGCCTCCGGGATCCCGGCCCAGCACGTGCCGGCCCTCCCGCTGTCCACCTCACCGGCCGCCTCGCTCTCCGTCCCGTCGGCGGCCCCGTCGTCCGGTCTGGCGTCAGCCCCGTCCGGCTCGTCCTCCGCTCCGCCGTACGGTCCGTCCTCCGCGCCAGCGCAGCGTGCTCCGCGCAACAGTCGCTTCGGGCCGATGCCGCCGTCGACATCCGCACCGAGCTCGCCGGCCGCGCCCCCGATGCCACCCCCGGGGTCCTTCCTCGAGCCCACGCCCGGCTACGACGACCCCGCCGATCCGCTCGGCGACGGTCGTCCGGAGCACTCCGCTGATCAACACAGCGGCGGCCGTCCGGACCACTGCGCTGATCAAGACCGCGGCGGCCGTCCGGACCGTGGCGGACGCGGCCCGGCACTGCGACCCGCGTTCGGCGATCCCGCTCTCGCGGCCGGTCTGTCGTCGCGCCCCGAGAGCGCCACCGTGCAGCCCGGACCCGTACCCACCAGGCGGCCGGGCCCGATCGCACCCCAGCGGGTCCCACCCCTGCGCAGGATCAGCGTCGTCCACCGCCGGCGGATCCTCGCGGTGGCCGGCGCGGTGCTCGGTGCCGGGGTCCTGGCCTGGGCGTTCGGCAATTTCACCAGCGAACCTCCCAAGGACGGCGTCCTCTCCAACGCGATCGCCCCCCAGCCGCCCGGCAACAAGTGCGTGGTCAGCTACGCGGTCTGGTCCGACGACGGCGACCGTTTCAAAGCCGCCGTCACCATCGCCAACCGGGACGTCAGAGCGGTCGCGAACTGGAAACTCTGGTTCCTCATGCCCGGCGACCAGGTCGTCTCCGGCAACGGCAAACTCCAGCTCGACCAGCAGGCCCGCCAGGTGACGGTCAACTCGAACACCACGCTGAGCCCGCAGGCGTCCACCACCATGCAGTTCACCGGCCGCTACGACCTGAGCAACGCGGCCCCGATGGTGTTCGAGCTGGACGGCCAGGCCTGCGACACCTACGTTTCCCCGAAGCCGGGAGACCCGTCGCGCCCGGTGGAACACCTGAGCAACGGTACGGTCCGGCTCGGGCCCGTACCCTCGAAGGACACCCCGATCCCGGGCATCTCCATCGCCCCGGGCGGCGTGGTGGTCCCGGTCCCGGTGACCACGGACGACCCGGTCACCGGCACCACCCCGACCAACGGGCGGCCGACCACCACCACCGTCCCGGTGACGGTCCCGAACGGCCCGGACGAATCCCCGGACCCGTCGGACGACACGTCGTCGAGCGCCTCCACGGGCACGTCGATCGACCCCTCGCCGCCGCCGAAGTCCTCCGAACCGGTGACCGGCACCGACGAGAGCGAGTCGCCCTCGCCGCCGCCGTCCTTCGACACCGACGACTCCGACAGCGGCGACACCGACGACGAGGACACCGACGGCGCCCCGGCGGTCCCGCCGCCCGGCGGAACCGGCTGATCCGGTACGGCGTACGAGTGGCCGACCGGAGTGCTGGTCGGTCACTCGGGGAGCGCGTTACAGTCGGAACTGTTCCCGCCCGCCGGCACTTTCGATCCCGGTGCGGACGCGCCGCCCGAGTCGACCCCGGGTGGCCGTCCGACGAGACCTGAGCCGAAAAACGGTGCGAACCGTATCGGCGTGCCTGCGGGCCGGCGTGACGCGCATGAGGAAGATGGTTGATACCGGTCTGCAACCTGAGCGGTTCCCGTCAGCACCGGCTTGAGCGTTAGCTGGAACCTGAGCAAGAGGTCGCACATCGGGGAGTCCGACATGATCAGCACAGTGCAGGAACTCGCAGCGGAGGCGTTGTTCGTCTCCCACCTGCAGCCTTCGCAATGCCCCAGCCGCGAGACGGTCGAGGAGACGGTGACGGAGATGATCCTCCGGCACGGCAGCGACGGCTGCGCGGCATCGGTCGCCGAGGAATTCGGTGACCACCCGGAGTCAGCGGTCCGCCGCATGAGCTGGGTCCGCACTGAACTCCGCGGCGCGGCCCACCGCACGCCGCACTACGCCAGCTGACCGCCCCACCATCGCTCGGTCAGAAATCGCGTCCGCCGGTCGGCCGAATCGAGCAGGTTGACCGGTCGCGGGCCGGCCGAGATCCATGATCAGGCTGCGCGGTCGCCAGGTGGTCAACCTGTGGTCTCAGGCCGGCACGGGTCCGCCGGCGAGCGGGCAGGCCGGTCATCCTCGGCCGAGCCACGCTGACGCGGCTCGACAGCCCGCCCTCAGGGCCCCTGCCGTAGTCCGATGCGGGGTCAGCCCCGAGCCCAGCACAAGGCCGCCCAGCACAAGGCCGTCCGTCACACGGCCTGAGCTGCCGCCTGTCGCCGCCCGCTGGGAACGGCGTGATGCCCGCCTGCTTCCCGCCGCCACCCGCCATTCGGCGCCGCCCGCCGCCCGTCGCCTGCCCCGGTGCCTGCTGTCGGTCGCGGGTCGCCCGCCCGGTCGCCGTTTACCTACCGCTGCCCGCCTGCTGGCCACCCCCGACCCGCCTCCTACTGCGGCCGCCGCCCGCGCGCAGCCGCCGCCCGCCTGCTTGCCGCCGTCCGCCCGCCGGTCTTCCGCCTGCCGCCTCCGTGCTGCCGCCTTCCGCCTTCCGCGTGCCGCATGCCGCCGTCCGCCCGCTTCCCGCTTCCCGCTTCCCGCCGCAGGCTGTCCCGTCCCGCCGCCCGCCGCGTGCCGCCGTCCGCCCGCTTCCCGCTTCCCGCCGCAGGCTGTCCCGTCCCGCCGCCCGCCGCGTGCCGCCGTCCGCCCGCTTCCCGCTTCCCGCTTCCCGCCGCCCGCCGCGTGCCGCCGTCGCCCGCCGCGTGCCGCCGCTTCCCACCGCTGGTTGCCCGCCCGCCGTTGTTTGTCCGCCCGCCGTTGTTTGTCCGCCTGTGCCCGCCTGCTGGTTGCCAGGCTGCCTACCTGTGCGGGCTCACTGTTTGCCGGGCGGCCCGGGGCGGTGGCCGGGATGCTTGTCCGGTGGGGCTGTGGGGAACGAGTGGGCCGGGTCGGCTGGAGGTGTGGGGCCGGGTGGGCATGGTGTCCGGGCATTACCACGGCGTCGTTTCTGGTGGGGGTTGTGCGTGCGGGACGGTGGTCCTTTACCTGAGTTTTTTTCTGAAAAAACTCCATAAAAGCAACCGAGTTCCCCCGCCGCTGCACCCGGCGAGCGCGAATGTCTTCCTCAGCGGCCGGTTCAGTTGCCGGCCGCAGTACGAGCGAGGAGGACTCCGTGACAATCACGACCGAACTCCCCGCCACCGTCGGCATCACCCACGACGCGCCGTCCGCGCGTGATATCGAGGACCTTGTCCGCGAAAATATGCCGATGGTTGGCCATCTGGTGCGGGAGTTGCTCAATCGGGTTCCCGGCCATGTGCACTCGGACGATCTTTCGTCCGCGGGTTTCGCCGCGCTCCTCGGTGCCGCGCGTTCTTTCGACGTCAGCCGGGGGATTCCGTTCCACCGGTTCGCCGCCGTGCGGATCCGGGGTGCGCTCCTCGACGAGTTGCGGGGGCAGGACTGGGCCAGCCGGTCCGTACGGGCTCGGGCCCGCCGGACCGCCCAGGCGCGGCAGGAGTTGACGGCGGCGCTGGGGCGTACCCCCAGTGAGGCCGAGGTCGCCGAGATGCTCGGGATCGGGGTGGCGGAGCTGGCTTCCGTCGAGGATGACGTCCAGAAGGCCGCCCTGCTCAGTTTGCAGGGTTTCCCGACGGGGGCCGCCGAGGAGATGGTGCCCGAGTTGTCCGAGGGGCCCGAGGATCTGTTGCTCAAGCGGGAGCGGCTGGGCTACCTGCACCAGGCTATCCAGGCGCTGCCGGAGCGGTTGCGGCTGGTTGTCACCCAGTCTTTCCTGCAGGAGCAGCCGCTCAGCGAGGTTGCCGCCGAGCTGGGTGTCACCGAGTCCCGGATCTCGCAGTTGCGGACCGAGGCTCTGCGGTTGCTGCGGGAGGGCCTGAACAGCTCGTTGGCCCCGGAGTTGCTGACGGTGGCCGCGGGCGGCCCGCGTACCCGTAAAGGGTGTCAGCACCGCCGGCGCAACGAGTACTTTGCCCGGGTCGCGGAGCAGGGCAACCTGCGGACCCGGCTGGCGCTGACCGACGAGCACGGCGTGCCGATAGCGTTCGCGGCCTGAGGAAGTCCGTTTCCTGGGGAAGGGAAACGGTGATGGGGGCAGGTCCGGCAGACGGACCTGCCCCTTCTTCAGTAGACGGCGTCGAGTGCCTTGCCGACCGCGCGGATGTCGGGGCCGACGGCGCTGGCGAGCATGCCGGGGCCGGCCAGGGGCATCAGTGCGGCCTCGCCGTCGAGGAGCCGGGGGGCCGGGAGCGCGGGGCCGGCCAGGACGAGAGTGCCGGCGGCCCGGCCACCGCCGAGCACGGCGGCGCCCGCCCATCCGGGTGCCGAGGGGCCGACCGCCAGCTCGTGACGATAGAGCGTGCGGCCCGCGTACCGGATAGTGATCTCGGTCCGGACGTCGCCGGAGGGTTCGTCGTGGCGTCCGCAGACGAGGTCGTCGCGCCAGTGCAGGGTGCCGCCGTCGGCGACGGTGACCGTGGTGATCGCGTGGTGGTCGCAGCCGGCCGCCGCGATCAGGGGTTCCGGCGCCCAGATCAGGGTGCCACCGGACGCGACCGTGGCGTGCACCCGCATCCGGGACGGCGGCAGGCCGGCGCGGCCGGGCAGGGCGAGCTGCGCGGCGACGCTGTGCATCGTCAGGTGGGCGTCCGGCCCGACCTCGATGTCCAGGCGCAGGTCGTCGCCGCGTAACGGGCCGGCGGCACCGCCGACGAGGTGGACGGTGAGGTCACCGCCGCGGCTGCCGGTGCGGCGCAGCAGCAGCGGTGACTCCCCGCGCAGAACAGTGGCCCGGGTGCCACCCCGGCCGTCCGCCTCGGCGACGACGCAAGCGCCGGCCCTCACCGGAGCCCCGCCGACAAAGCGGCGACGGAGGCGGTGGCCGCCGACAAAGCGGCGACGGAGACGGTGGCCGCCGGCGAAGCGGCTACGGAGGCGGTGGCCGGCGGCGAAGCGGCGACGGAGGCGGGGGAGCGGACGGGCATCAAGCGGGGACGCGGGCCGCGACCAGGGCGCGGACCCAGTCGGCGACGGCCGTGGCGTTGCGGTCCTCGGTGAGGGACTGGAACACCGTGGGCAGGTCGCCGCGGCGGGCTCGGGCGTCGCGGTCCATGACCGACAGGTCCGCTCCGACCAGCGGGGCGAGGTCGGTCTTGTTGATGACCAGCAGGTCCGCGGCCGTCACGCCGGGGCCGCCCTTGCGGGGCACCTTGTCGCCGCCGGCCACGTCCACGACGAAGATCTGCTGGTCGATCAGGCCCTTGCTGAACGTCGCCGTGAGGTTGTCGCCGCCGCTCTCGACCAGTACGAGGTCCAGCGGGCCGAGCGCCGCCTCGAGGTCCTCGACCGCGTCGAGGTTGGCGGAGATGTCGTCGCGGATGGCGGTGTGCGGGCAGCAGCCGGTCTCGACCGCGCGGATCCGGTCGGCCGGCAGCACGCCGTTGCGCAGCAGGAAGTCGGCGTCCTCGGTGGTGTAGATGTCGTTGGTCACGACGGCCAGCCGCAGTTCCTCGCCGAGCGCCCGGCACAGCGCCGCGACCAGGGCGGTCTTGCCGGAGCCGACCGGTCCGCCGATGCCGATGCGCAGCGCCCGCGGCCCGGTGGACAGCGCCGGGTGCGGGTCGACGCCCGGGTCGGGGTGGGTGTGCGGGACGTCCTCGGGGCCGTGTGTGTGGTCATCAGGATGCAAAGAGACGCACCTCCCAGGTGGCGTGCAGCTCGGCGCCGATGTCGAGCAAGGGGGCTCCCGCGGCCGGCAGGTCGTCGGCCGGGTCGTTGATCCGGGTCGCGGCGTCGGCCGCGATCCGGTCGCATGCGGGGGCGAGACGGGCCAGGACCGCATGCATCTGGTACGGGTCCAGGCCCAGCAACCGCACCGCGGCGCTGGCACCCCCGGTGGTGGTGCCGTGCGCCGAGGCCACGGCCGCGTCGAGGGGCCGGAGCCCGGCGGCCGAGGCCAGGACACCGAGCGCGACCGGCTGGTGGGGTTCGCGACCGATCGGCGACAGTGTCCACATGGCCCGTCCCGCGCGCAGCAGTGCCCGCCCCTGGGCCCGGGACGCCCGGCGCAACGCGGGTGCGGGTGTCCGCGCGTCGAGTCCGTCGTCGAGTTCGGCCCAGCGCCCGGGGTCCGCGCAGGCCGCCGCGGCGAACGCGGCCGCCACCAGCCCGGACGTGTTCAGCTTGCCGGTCAGGAAATCCGCCACCCCGGCGACGTCGCGGACCCGGCCGGCCGAGACCGCGGCCTCGAGCCCGCCGGAGTGCGCGTGCCCGCCGGACGGCAACCGCCCGTCCGCGAGCACCAGCAGCGTGGCCAGGGACATCAGAACAGGTGGTAGCGCTGGGCCATGGGCAGCTCGGTCACCGGGTCGGGCTCCACGACCTCGCCGTCGACGCGCACGGTGAACGTGTCCGCGTCGACCTCGATGCGCGGGGTCGCGTCGTTGAGCGGCATGTCCGCCTTGCCGACGCCCCGGGTGTTCCCGACCGGGACGAGGGCCCGCCGGACCCCGATCCGGTCGCCGAGCAGCGCGTCGATGGCGGCCTCGGCGACGAACGCCACCGAGGTCGCGGCCGGGACCACGCCGTAGGCGCCGAACATGGGCCGCGGCAGCATCGGCTGGGGCGTGGGGATCGAGGCGTTGGCGTCGCCCATCTGCGCGGACGCGATCATGCCGCCCTTGATGACCAGCGCCGGGCGGACCCCGAAGAAGACCGGGTCCCAGAGCACGAGGTCGGCGAGCTTGCCGGGCTCGACGGAGCCGACCTGGGCCGCCATGCCGTGCGCGACCGCCGGGTTGATCGTGTACTTCGCGACGTAGCGGCGGGCCCGCAGGTTGTCGGCCGGGCCGTCGCCGGGCAGGGCACCGCGGCGGGCCTTCATGACGTGCGCGGTCTGCCAGGTGCGCATGACGACCTCACCGACGCGGCCCATGGCCTGCGAGTCGGAGCCGATCATCGAGATCGCGCCGAGGTCGTGCAGCAGGTCCTCGGCGGCCATCGTGGACGGCCGGATGCGGCTCTCGGCGAACGCGAGGTCCTCGGGGACCGCGGAGTTGAGGTGGTGGCAGACCATCAGCATGTCGAGGTGCTCGCTGAGGGTGTTCCGCGTGTACGGCCTGGTCGGGTTCGTCGACGACGGCAGCACGTTCGGCAGCGCGGCCACCGTGATGATGTCCGGAGCGTGCCCGCCCCCGGCGCCCTCGGTGTGATAGGCGTGGATCGAGCGCCCGGCGATCGCGGCGATGGTCGCCTCGACGAACCCGGCCTCGTTCAGCGTGTCGGTGTGGATGGCGACCTGCACCCCCGACGCGTCGGCCACCTTGAGGGACGCGTCGATGACCGCGGGCGTCGTACCCCAGTCCTCGTGCAGTTTGAAGCCACCCGCCCCGCCGCGCAGCTGCTCCCAGAGCGACTCCTCGCTCATGGTGTTGCCCTTGCCGAGCAGCAGCACGTTGATCGGCCAGTGGTCGAGCGCCTCGAGCATCCGGGCCAGGTGCCAGGCGTTCGGGGTGACCGTGGTGGCCTTGGTGCCCTCGGCCGGGCCGGTGCCGCCGCCGATGATGGTGGTGATGCCGCCGGCCAGCGCGGTGTCGAGGATGGTCGGGCTGATCAGGTGCACGTGGCTGTCGATCGCGCCGGCGGTGAGGATCTTGCCGTTGCCGGCGATGATCTCGGTGCCGGGGCCGATCACCAGGTCGGGATGCACCCCGTCCATCGTGTCGGGGTTGCCGGCCTTGCCGAGGGCGACGATGCGCCCGTCGCGGATGCCGACGTCGGCCTTGATGATGCCCCAGTGGTCGAGGATCACCGCGCCGGTGATGACGGTGTCCGGGGTGCCCTCGGCGCGGGTGGCGCGGGACTGTCCCATGGACTCCCGGATCACCTTGCCGCCACCGAACACGACCTCGTCGCCGGGGCGCGGACCGGCGCTGCGGTCCTCCTCGATCTCGATCAGCAGGTTCGTGTCGGCCAGCCGGATCCGGTCGCCGGCGGTCGGGCCGTACAGGGCGGCGTACCGGCCCCGGTCCAGTGTGGTCACCGCGCGCTCCCGTTCTCGGGCAGTTCCTCGTCGAGCGATCCGGCCGGTTCGATGTCCTGGCGGGGGGAGGGGTCGAGCGGTCCGCCGGCGAGTCCGCGCAGGCCGGGCACAATGCGATTGCCGGTGAAGGGTACGAGGGTCACGTCGCGGGGCATGCCCGGCTCGAACCGTACGGAGGTGCCGGCCGGCACGGCGAGCCGCCGGCCCCAGGCGGCGTCCCGGTCGAAGTCGAGTGCCGCGTTGGACTCGGCGAAGTGGTAGTGCGACCCGACCTGCACCGGCCGGTCGCCGGTGTTGCGCACGGTCAGGCTCGTGACCGGCAGCCCGGCGTTGATCTCGATGTCGCCGGTGCCGGCGATGATCTCCCCGGGGATCACGAGATCGGCCCGTGCACGGTGACGAGCTTGGTGCCGTCCGGGAAGGTCGCCTCGACCTGCACCTCGACCAGCATCTCGGGTACGCCGTCCATGACGTCGCCGCGGGTCAGCACCCGCCGCCCGGCGTCCATCAGGTCGGCCACGGTCCGCCCGTCCCGCGCGCCTTCCAGCAGGAACGCGGTGATGATCGCGGTCGCTTCCGGATAGTTGAGGCGCAGGCCCCGGTCCCGCCGCTTCTGGGCGACGTCCGCCGCGACGTGGATGAGCAGCCGTTCCTGCTCATGCTGGCTGAGGAACACACGAACCTCCCCTGATCGCGAGCGATGCTTGCAGCTCCACGTTTCCGACGTGTTACCCACCGTCAACATCCATCAAGATCACATCACGGCCCGGCCGCCCGGCCCAGCCTGCCACGCCGAGCCCACTCACGCCCGGCCGGTCCGCAGCCTCGTTGAGCAGACCGTGCACCGTCAGAGAATCATCCTCAGTGGCGTCCTGGCCGTCGTCGCCGCTCTCGCCGGCGGCTGCGACACCGGCGACGCCGTGGCCGCCCCGGCGCCGGCCGCCCGGGGTCACGAACTGTTCGTCCAGATCATGGTCGCTCTGCGGGGGACCTCCGAGCAGCGGCTGGCGGCGGAACAGCTCACGGTCGACCGGCAGGAACAAGCGAGGGCCAGCTGCATGGAACGCAAAGGCTTCGCGTACGCCATGATGCCGTCCCCGCGATCGGCCGGTGGCCCGCAGGGACTCAACATCGGCGACCTGAGCAGCACCGCGCCCCTCGGCGCGGGGGACTTCGGCATCGCCACCGCCGCGCGCAACTCCCTGGAGGCGGCCGATCGGTGGGCCGCCGCGAAGGAGGCGATCCGGGTGCCCGCCGCCCGGGAACGCGACGAGCGCATCGCCATCAGCCTCTGCCAGCGCGAACTTCCCGAGATGTTCGAGCACCGGCCCCCGTACGCGATGAGGTTGGGTCTGGAAGTGGAACGGATCTTCGAGGGCGTGGAGAAGCTGCCCGTCGTCGCGGCGGCACTGGACCGTTATCCCGGGTGCATGCGCGAGGCCGGGTTCGAGGCGAAGGACTTCTCCCAGATCTTCTGGACGGTGAACGACCGGATGCCGCGAGGTGACACCGGCTGGGCCGTGCTGCGGCAGGATCCGGCGTGGGCCGCGGCGGTCGAGTTCGAGAAGCGGGCCGCGGCGGCGGACACGACCTGCCGCCGGCCGGCCCAGGATCACGCGATGGCCGCTGCCGCGCCGCGGTTGGAGGAGTTCGTGGCCGACCATCGTGCGGAGCTCGGCGCGGCGAGTGCGAGCTGGGTCGCGCTGCTGTCCTGATCAGGGCTTGCGCGCCACCGCGGCGTACTCGTCGACCTCGCGCAGGTCGTCCGGGCCGGCGCCGGGCTGGGGACGCCAGCGGGCACAGGGGACCAGGCCCGGCTCCAGGACGTCGAGTCCTTCAAGGAAGCGGGCGAGTTCGTCGGGGCGGCGCAGGTGGTAGGAAAGCGGCGCGCCCGCCGGCCGGCCGGGAAGTTGTCGGTGCCGCCGAGCCAGTAGTTCCAGACCCGCGCCGACTGCGGGATGCCGGTGTCACTCATGAAATCTGTCTACCGTGGACCGCGGGCCCGGAGAAGACTCAGGCGAGATGTCCGAGCGGGAACGGCCCGCGCGTCTTGATCGTGCGGATCGCGAACGTGCTCCGGGCGTCCACGATCCGGGGGATGACCAGGACCTGATCGATCAGGATCCGTTCGTACGCGGCGAGCGACGGTGCCGCCACCTCGATCATGAAATCGGCCGTGCCCGAGACGACGTGGCAGGCGACCACCGCCGGGATCGCGGTGAGAGCCTTCTCGACGCGCCGCTGGGTCTCCTGCGAGTGCCGTTCGACCTTGAGCTCGACGAAGATCGTGAGGTCCAGGCCGAGGCGTTCCCGGTCCAGTTCGGCGCGGTAACCGGCGATCATGCCGGTCTCCTCCAGCGCGCGCAGCCGGCGCAGGCAGGCGGAGGGGGAGAGCCCGACCGCGTCGGCCAGATCGATGTTGGCGATCCGCCCGTCGATCTGCAGCCGGTCGAGGATCGCGAGGTCGATGGCATCCGTGCGCAACATCATGCCGTCTCTTGTCGGAACGGCCGCACAGCGTTGCGTGGGAGTGGGTCCATCGCGCAATCTTTGCCATCGCGTGCGGGCCGGTTTCGGCCACCATCTCAGGTATGCGAATCACTGCTTCACGGGGCATCGCGCTCTATGTCGGCGCGCTGCTCGGCCCGGGTCTGCTGGTGCTGCCGGGCCTGGCGGCCGCCCTGGCCGGCCCGGCGTCGATCCTGGCCTGGACCGGCCTGCTCGCCCTCTCCGGCCTGATCGCCCTGGTCTTCGCCGCTTTCGGCATAGCCGCCCGGACCCCACCCGCCAGGGGGAGCGGCAGGGAGAGCGGGGGCGTGGCCGGGTATGTGCGGCTCGGGCTCGGGGAGCGGGCCGGCCGGGCGGTGGGCTGGTGCTTTCTCGCCGGGATCGGGACCGGGGCGCCGCTGGTCTGCTTCATGGGGGCCGGGTATGTCAGCGACCTCCTCGGCGCCGGTGACCTGGTCACCGGGGTGGTCTCGGCGGTGCTGCTGGTCGCGATCGGCGGGGCGGCGCCGCACTCCGCCGATGCCAACTGGACGCCGTTCGCCCCGCACGGGTGGACGGCGGTCGGGTCCGCGGCGACCGTCCTCATGTTCTCGTTCGTGGGGTGGGAGGCCATCGCACCGCTGACCGGAACGTTCGCGGACCCGCGCCGGGACCTGCCACGGGTGATCGGGGCCGCGTTCGTGATCACCGCGGTGATCTACCTGGCACTGGCGACCGTGACCGTGGCCGCGCTCGGGGACGGCGCCGGCAGCGACGTGCCGATCTCCGCGTTGCTGTCGCTGGGCCTCGGTGCCGGCGCGGGACCGGTGGTCGCGGCGGTCAGTGCGGTGATCCTGACGCTGGGCACCACGAACGCGTACCTGACCGGCGGCATGCAGATGGTCCGCCGGCCCGGCGCGTTCATGGCCGCGATGGTCGCGGTCGAGGTGCTGCTGCTGGCCCTCATCGGTACGGGCGCCGTGTCCGTCGCGTCGGCGGTCACCGTGCCGACCGCGTTCTTCCTGGTCGTCTACCTGGGCTGCATGGTCTCGGCGGCCCGGGCGCTGCACGGGTGGGTCCGGCCGGTCGCGGCGGTGGCGGCGGTCGCGGTGGCGGTGGTCCTGGCGTTCGCCGGCTGGGCCGTGCTCCCGGCCGCGCTGGTCACCGCGGCGGCGTTCCTGATGAGGCGGACCGCCGGCCGCGGCGGGGAAGGCGCCGCCCCGGGGAGGGCGCACGACGGGGAGCGTCACGCACCGGTGTAGAGGACCGCGTCGATCTCGATGTCGAAGCCGACGAGCGCGACCGGCAGCGTCGTCCGTACCGGAAGGTGGTCGCCCTTGATGTATTCGGCGTAGATCGTGTTGAGCTCGGCGAAGTCGGCGAAGTCGCGCAGGTAGACGCCGACCCGGACGGCCTGGTCGAGGCTCGCCCCGGCGGCTTCGGCGACCGCGGCCAGGTTCTGGAACGCGGCGTGGGCCTGCTCGGCGAACGTGCCGGTCACCCGGGTGCCGTCGGGCCGGGCCGGGATCGCGCCGGCGAGATAAATGGTGTCGCCGGCGACGACGGCGTGCGAGTACGGGCCACCGGCCGGGGCGGCCTTGCCGGTGATGATCGAACGCTTCGGCATGGGAACTCCTTGATGGGAATCAGGATCGCGGGAATTGTTCGGCCAGTCCGTCCGGGCCCACCAGGGGCTCGGCCAGCAGGGCACGGATGGCGGCGTCGCGGCGGGCCAGGGAGGTCCGCTGGATGTCGGTGAGCGGGACCCAAGGCGGCGTCGCGGCGGGCAGGCACGGGCCCAGGAGCCGGCCGGCGACGTACGTGGCCTCGTTCGTCAGGCGCACCGCGCCGCGGCGGACCTGGCGGTGGGCGTCCACCAGCTCGAAGTCGCCCTCGTCGAGGCGGAAGACGGCCAGGTCGGCCGGGGCGCCGACGGTCAGGACGCCGGTGTCCAGGCCGAGGGCGCGGGCCGGGTGCACGGTCGCGGCGTCGATCGCGTCGCTGAGCGGCAGGCCGATGGCGAGCAGCTTCGCGATCGTGGTGGGCAGGTCGAACACCGGGCCGTGCAGCGAACGGGCGTGCAGGTCGGTGGAGATCGTGTACGCCCGCAGCCCCGCCTCCAGCTGGGCCTCGGCCACGTCGAACGCGAATCCGCCGGAGCCGTGCCCGATGTCGAGCAGCACGCCGCGTTCGTAGGCGGCCCGGACCGCCGGGCCCAGCGGGGTGGCGATGCCGCTGGCGCAGTGCGTGACGATGTCGCCGGGTCGCAGCAGGTCGAGGACGTCGTCGAGCGCGGGCGGGGCCGTACCTATGTGGACCATGACCGGGACGTCGCACGCGGCCGCCGCGCTCAGGCCGCGGCGCAGCGGTTCGATGCTGTTGTCGCCGACCGTCTCCCGGTCGATGCGGACCTTGACGCCGCGGACCAGGTCACGGTTGGCCTGGATGGTGTCGATGGCCAGGGCGACGTCGCAGTTTCCCAGGTCACGGCTCTCGCCGGTGCGCCCGGCGAGCCCGACGGCGGAGATGTTGAGCAGCGCCGGCACGCGGACCCGGGCGTCGCGGACGACCCGGCGTAGCCCGGCCAGCGTGTAGGCCCCGGCGGATCCGGCGTCGACCCAGGTGGTGACGCCGGTGTACCAGGCGATCGGGTCGGGTTCGATGCCCCAGTAGCCGGGCCCGACGTGGGTGTGCAGGTCGACGAGTCCCGGTGTGATCAGCCGGCCGGTCACATCTCGTCTGTTTCCCGCCAGATCACGGCCGAGGGCAGCAATCCGTCCGTTGTGGACCGCTATGTCGGTGACGCCGTGGCCGTGCACGGTCGCCCCGGAAAGGACCAGGTCGTAGGTCACAGGGCGGCCCGGATCGCGAGGCGGTAGAGCCGCGTCGGCCGGCCCTTGCGGGTCACCTGCGAGCTGCCGTCGCCGACCGCCAGCCCCGCACCGCTCAAGGTGCGGATCAGGCGGCGCCCGCTCGGGTCGGTGATGCCCAGCGACCGGGCCAGCTCGCTGGGGGAGACCGGCCGGTCGGCCAGGCCCCGTTCGATCGCGGCGAGCCGGGACAACGTCGCCGGGCTCAACCCGACCCGGGCGGCGAGCGCCTCGATGGCGCCGTGCTCGCGGTAGGTATAGGACAGCGGCACCCCGGACGCACCCATCGGGCCGATCATCATGCCGTTGTCGGAGATCAGGTACGCCCCCGGATCGGCGTCCTGCTCGGCCCGGGCGGCGGCGCGTTCGGCCAGGGCCACGCAGAGCCGCGCCGACGCGCCGATGCCGAAACCCGCCACCGCGCGTACGCCGAGGGTGTCGCGGGCCTCGGCCAGCACCGGGAGCCCGACCCACTGGTGGGTCACGGTCTCGAACAGCGCGGCGTGCGCGAACACGACCACCCCGCGCCGGCCGCGGTTGTCTATCCAGGCGTCGGCGAACTCGGGCGTGTCGAGCAGCAGATGCCGCAGACCGACCCGGGCCCGGTCCAGGTCCGGGCTCTCCTGCGGCTCGGCGACCAGGAAGACCCCGGCGGCGAAGCGCTGACCGTCGGCCTTCCTGGTCCGTACGCGCAGAGCGAGCTCGTGCAGGTCGGCCCGGATCGTGCCCGGGGTGGCCAGCGCGTTGAGCACCGCGACCCGCCCGTCCAGCGCCGCGCCGACCCCGGTGCGGACGCTGATCACGTAGGACGCCCCGGTCGCGGCGACCCGGTCCCGGTGGAACGCGACCACGTCGGCGACCGACTGCTCGGGGTCGAACGGCAGGCACGCGATCGAATTCCGGTCCAGGTCGAGCGCGGTGGCGACCTCGTCGACGGTCTCCTGGGTGAACGTGTCGATGCTGACCGGGGTGGCCGGCCATCCGTTGCCCCGGGCCCGGGACCAGGCCAGGGCCAGGTCGAGTGCGGCCGAGCGGGTGACGTTGACCGGCAGGCCGGCGGGGAGCAGGTCGCGGCACCGGGCGTACGGGACGAGTCCGAGCAGCAGCCCGTCGAGGGTCGCGGTGCGCAGCAGCCCGGCGACCCGGTCGCGGATCTGGTCCTCGCGCTCGTAGACGGCCCAGGCGAACGTGACGCCGGTGAGCGTGCGCGCGGCCTCCTCGAACCGGGGACGATGGCTGGCATGGCACACCAGTCCGATCACCATCGCGGTCCCCCATGTTCGTAAGTAGTTCGTAGTAGCTTCCCCACCAGGCACGCGACCGTCAAGAGGAGACCGGCTGTGGACATCCCCGATGAGTTCATCGACTGGCGCACCAAAGGATTCTGGATGCCCGAGGGCCGGGTGAGCGCACGGGACTTCGCGGCGGCGCGGCACTCGCTGTTCGACGGATCGTTCACCTGGCCACTGCTGGTGGTGCGGGATGCGGCGGTGCGCGCGAACATCGCCACGATGGCGGAGTACGCCCGCCGGCACGGCTTCTCGTTCGCCCCGCACGCCAAGACGTCGATGGCCCCGAGCCTGCTGAACGCACAGCTCGAAGCCGGTGCGTGGGCCCAGACCGTGGCGACCGCGAGCCAGGCGCTGGTGCTGCGCCGCCTCGGTGTGCCGCGGATCCTGATCGCCAACCAGGTCCTCGACCCGACCGCGCTGCGCTGGCTGGCGACCCAGGACGACGTGATCATGCAGGTCGACTCCGTGGCCGGCGTCGAGGCCGTGGCGGCCGCGGGTGGGCTGCCGGTGCTGATCGAGCTCGGGCACGCGGGGGGACGCACGGGTTGTCGTACCGTCGAGGAGGTCGTCTCGGTCGCCGAGGCCGCGGCACCGGGCGTGACCGTGCTCGGGGTGACCGCGTACGAGGGCGCGCTGCAGACGGCGGATGCGGTCGACGAATTCCTGGCCACGCAGCTCGCCGCCACCCGCGCGATCGCCCATCTGCTGCCCGAGGAAGTCATCGTCTCCGCAGGTGGCAGCGCCTGGTTCGACCGGGTGATCACGGCGTTCGAGGGGTTCCGGCTCGACGGGCACACCGTGCGCACGGTGCTGCGCAGCGGCGCGTCGGTCACCCACGACGACGGTTTCTACCGGGAGCGGACGCCGTTCAACCGGGTCGCCGCCGAGGGATCGTTGACGTCGGCGCTGGAGATCCACGCACAGGTGCTGTCCACCCCGGAGCCGGGGCTCGCGATCGTCGGCATGGGCAAACGGGACGCGCCGTTCGACGAGGGGCTGCCGGTCACCGGCGCCGGCGAGGTGGTCAAGCTCAACGACCACCACACGTACGTGCGCAGCAGCTCGCTGCACGTCGGTGACCTGGTCCGATTCGGTCTGTCGCACCCCTGCACCGCATTCGACAAGTGGCGTTTCATCCCGGTAGCCGACGAATCCGATGTGGTGGTGGATGTCTTGCATACCTATTTTTGACATCTGGATTCAACGATCGGGACCGCACTCTGAGGGGCACCCAGACAGCGAACCACTTACGAACACCTCTGCGACATCTTCCCGTCCGAGCTGATCGGCATCGGCGGCGACGAATGCCCGCCGGACGAGTGGGTCGTCGCCTGCCCCGACACCTCGGTCTACCTGGACTACCGCCGGTCCGCGGACCCCGGCGAGCCGACGCCGGTCGGCACCCTGCTCACCCTGGCCGGCGTGTACGCGTTCGACCCCGTCCCGCCCGGGCGCCGACCCCGCGCTCGTCCTGGGTGGGCAGGCCGACGTCTGGACCGAGCGCATGGAATCGGCCCGGCGGGTCGACTGCATGACGTTCCCGCGGCTGTGCGCGTTCGCGGAGGCGGTGTGGGGCCCCGCCCGTGGGATGCCCGCCCGGACGCGCCCGGCAACCCGCGGTCGCTGCCGGACCGGCTCGCCGAGCTCGCGCGGATGCGTTCTCCTCAGCGCAGCAACCGGGCGTAATTGGCCGTTGATCGCTGGTAACGGGGTAGGTGCGGGGCCAGTGCGGTCAGGGCGACGGCGACCGCCTCCCGCTCGCGGCCGCCCGCGGTCAGTGACAGGGCGTACACCGCGGCCAGTGCGTCGTCGAGCTCGTCGGAGGGGGCCTCGCGCTCCTGTTCCAGGATGGCGATACTGCGCGGCACGTCGCCCACGTTGCGTAGCGAGCTGGCCAGCTGGATCGCGGCCCGGCGCCGGCGGATCCCGGGCAGGCCCCGCTCCAGCGCCCGTTCGTACAGCGGCACGGCCAGGTCGCTGTGCCCGGTGGAGTCGAGGGCGCAGGCCCGCTCGAACAGCGCCACCGGGTGATCCGGCGCCAGCTCCTCGACGAGCTTCTCGATGAGCATCAGGAATTCGGGTTCGGGCAGGTCGTCCAGACGTGCCCAGGCCTCGGCGAGCCGTTCTTCCCATTCGGTCGTGATCATGTCCGCCAGCCTCGCACACGCACGTCCGGGGGACCCGGGTTGACGAGGACGATGAATGGCTGATGGTATGAGCCCTTGGCCACCTATTCCGATGAGTATTCACGCTTTCTCGCGTACGGGACCCAGCTCGTCGAAGTGCATGTGGATCTGCGTGATCTGCTGGATGATCTGCGCGAGGGCGCCGTTCCCGGCCGGCTGCTCGGCGCGCGGTGCGTGACCTTCTGCACCGCGGTGACCCGGCATCACACCGGTGAGGACCGGGAGGTCTTTCCGCTGCTGGCGGAGCGGCATCCCGAGCTTCGCTCCTTTCTGGACGGTCTGCGGCGGGACCATGAGGTGATCGCCGGAATGCTGGCCCGGCTGCCGGAATCGACCGGCGCGGAGCTGGACGCGATCGCCGCGGTGCTCGAAACGCACTTCATCGGTGAGGAGAAACGGCTGACCGGGGTCCTCAACGCGCTGGACACTTCCGTGGGATTGACCCCGTTCGCCGAGGCCTTAGAGTTTCAGTAGCACTCAGTGCTGTGAATATCGCTTTGAGTCACTGCGGGGGACATGTGGGTGCTGATCTTCGGGGCCGGACTGTCGAACGGCAGCAGGAACTGTCCGCCCGGCACGAGGCGCTCGGCCGGGAAGAAACCGACACCGACCGGTACCACGACCTGTTGTGGCGGGTCTTCGACGCGACCAACGACCTGATCACCGTCCTCGACGAGACCGCCGCCCGGGCCGCGCGGCGGCGCCGGCTCGCGGCGCTGCTGCTGGTCCTGCTGGCTCTCGGGACCGGCGTGCCGGCGGTGCTCCGGATCATCGCTGGCTACGCCCTGATCATCGCCGCGGCACTGTTGGTCGCGGGCGTCACGCTGTGGCTGACCGCCCGGCCCGGAAAGCGGCGGGCCCCGGCGGAGCCCGAGGAGGTGAATGGTGATGAGCAGTAGCACCGAGACCCACAGCGACCTGGCCCGCACCGCCGAGGCCCTGCGCAACGAGTTCCAGCGCCGGATGAACACCTTGCGCCGGCAACTGGACGACGACTTCAAACAGGCCACCGCCGCCTCCGAACAGCGGGTCGTCGACCTGGCCGAGCGCCTCGACCAGGGCGAGGCCCGGGTCGCCGGGATCGTCGACGCCTACGACGAGATGCGCCGGCAGACCGACGGGGAACTCCGCGGCGCGCGGCAGGCCATCGCCCGGCTGACCGGCGAGATCCACCTCATCGAGGGCCGGCTGCGCCTCGAACACGGCGTGCAGCCCGTCGACCTGGACGCGGTCGCGACCGAACTGACCAAACTCGTCGCCCAGGTACGCGCCGTCGAACAGATCCGCGCCGGGATGCTCGACGAGCGGGGACGGGGCAAGTGCGAGGCGGTGCTCACGGCGTACGCGGAATTGAAACGCCTCGGAGCACAGAGCCGGAACCGGGCGCTCGATGCCAGCGGTGAACTGGCCCGGGCGAAGGCCGGCAGCCGCGCCTTCCGGACGGCCGCGGCCGCCTATCGCCTCCACTGGGGACAGTTCCGGAGCCGGGAACGCGACCTGGACCGGGAAGCCCCCGGTTACGCCGACGCCGACAGCGCCCTGCGCCGCGACGCCGAACTGCGGGAAGCGTTCGCGAGCCAGCGCGGTGCCGACGCCATCACCGACCTGACCGCACACCTGCGCCGCAAGGTGGACATCGCGGTCGAGACCCACGCGCTGTTCCCGGCCTGGTTCACGATCACCGAACTGGGCCACCGCCCCAGCGCGACCCGATCGGCACAATGGCGCGACGTGGCCACCCAGGTGGTGCTCTACCGGATCACGTTCCGGGTGACCCACGCGGTGCTCGCCCTGGGCGACCCGCCGGCCGGCCGCTACCAGTCCGAGCGGTACACCGCGATCCGGGCCGCCCTGCGAGAATTGGACGGATGAGAGGCACATTCGACTGGGGGCCCGCCGGGGCGCGTTCCCTCGCCCCGGCCGCGACGGTCATCGCCGTCGTCGACGTCCTGTCGTTCACCACGGCCCTGACGGTCGCGGTCGAACGCGGCATCGCGGTACGCCCCTACCCCTGGCGCGACGGCACCGCGGCACGATTCGCCCGCGACAACAACGCGACCCTCGCGGTGGGCCGCACCCAGCCCGGCCCGGTGAGCCTGTCGCCCGCGACCATCCGCACCAGCGTGGGCATCGAACGCCTGGTGCTGCCGTCCCCGAACGGTGCCACCATCTCGGCCCTGCTGGCCGGCTACGACGCGACCGTCATCGGGGTCTCGCTGCGCAACGCGGCCGCCGCCGCGGCCTGGACCCGCACCAGACTGGGCGATGGTGGGACGGTCGCGGTGATCGCGTCCGGAGAACGATGGCCGGACGGTTCGTTGCGCCCCGCGGTCGAGGACCTCTGGGGTGCCGGGTCCTTCTTCCACCATTGGGTACGGGGAGGAGCGGCCGACCTCTCGCCGGAAGCGGAATCCGCGCTGGCCGCCTACGAAAAGGTGTCCGGCAACGTCGGCGAGGCCCTGCGAGCCTGCGTCAGCGGCATCGAGTTGCGCGACCACGGCTTCCCCCAGGACGTCGACGTGGCCGCCGAGGAAGGCGCGACCACCGCGGTCCCGGTCCTGACCGACGGCTGGTACCACGGTTCCTGATCACCCTCCGGTGTGGACCGGTCGCTCATCTATGCTTCCGGCCCGTGCCCACCTTCCGCATGTCATCCACGCTCACCCTGCTCGGCGTCCTCCTGGCCGCCGCAGCATGCGACGGTGACGCCGCCCCGGCCCCTGCCCCGGACCCGTCCGCCTCCTACCTCGCCGAGGTGCGGACCGCGCTCGACCGGACCAGGAACTCGCCCTTCAGCTGGGGTGCCGCCGGCGACGTACCCGGGAACTTCGCGGGTCAGGCCCCGGACATCCACGGCGAGATCCGGACCAGCGGCTTCTACGACCCCGGCACCAGGAACTTCTACCGGAACCTGTCGATCGAGGGCGCCTACGCGAAGACCTGGAAGGGTTCGGCGCAGACCGTGATCGGCAACGACTTCTACCTGAGCGACCAACCACCGCAGGGGGAGTACGGGCCGGCATCCCACATCGACCTCGACCGCGTGCCGCCGGACACCATCCTGTACTCGATCGACCGGGACGACCCGACCGGCATCGACCGCTTCACCGCCGCCGTGCGCACGGTGATGGACAAGGCCGGCCACCAGTACCGGGGCACGTTCGACCCCGGCCCGGACCCGGCCGGCCACTTCCTGCCCCTCGGCGCGCCCGTCGTCGGCGGGACCGGCGTCTTCACGCTGATCACCGGCGACGCCGGCGAGGTCGAGACCATCGACGTGATGGTCCGCCCCGGCGACGGCAGCCGGCTGCGGCTCAAGACCCTCTTCACGTTCCACGGCCGGCAGTTCCCGATCAAGCCCCCACCGGCGGCCGACGAGGCCGATCCCGGCCTGCTCCGGAAGGACGGCGAGCAATGAGCAGGCTGTACGGCGGATCGTGTGCCCCGGTCGGGTGAATCGTGGCGGAAAGCGACGCTGTGCGGGTCTTGGCTGGTGCTTGGTGGGCCGGTGGGTGATCGTGAGGTGGTCACACTAAGTCAGGAGAAATGCGATGCGTAAGTGGTGGCCGCTTCTCACGGTCTGCCTCGGCACCTTCATGCTGCTCATCGACGTCACCATTGTGAATGTCGCGCTGCCGCAGATGTCGGTGGATCTGCACACGTCGTTCACGGCGCTGCAGTGGGTCGTCGACGGCTACGCGCTGTCGTTGGCTGTGTTGTTGCTCGGGGCCGGCGCGCTCGGGGACCTGTCCGGGCACCGGCGGCTCTACATCGGCGGCCTGGTGGTCTTCGCGGTGGCTTCGCTCGCCTGCGGGCTCGCCACCGGTTCCGGCATGCTGATCGCCGCCCGGGTGGTGCAGGGCGTCGGTGCCGCGGCCATGTTCACCACCACGTTCGCCCTGCTCAACGGTGCTTATCAGGGTCGTGAGCGCGGGGTCGCGTACGGCGTCTGGGGTGGCGTCTCCGGTGCCGCGGCGGCGGTCGGACCGATCCTCGGTGGCCTGCTCACCGAGGGGCTGAACTGGCGCTGGATCTTCCTGGTCAACCTGCCGATCAGTATCGCGGCGGTGGTGCTGTCGCTGACCGTGCTGCGCCCCGACCACGGCAACAGGAAGGGCCGGTTCGATGTCGCCGGCACCGTCACGTTCACCGTGGCCGCGTCCGCGCTGACGCTGGCGGTCATCCGGGCCAACGAGGAGGGCTGGACCGCGTTCGCGACCTGGGGCCTGCTCGTGCTCAGCGCCGTCGCCCTGGTGGCGTTCGTGCTGGTCGAACGGCGCAGCGCGCACCCCATGCTGGATCTGGGACTGCTGCGCAACCGGTCGCTGAGCGGGATCCTCATCGCCGCCCTGCTGGTCAACGTGGCCGCGTTCGCCGCTTTCACGTACACCTCCATCTGGTTGCAGTCGCTCATCGGTCTCTCGCCGATCAAGGCCGGTCTCATCGGTCTGCCGATGTCGCTGGTGTCCGTGGTCGTCTCGGGGATCGCCGGCGCCAAGCTGCACGGCCGCTCGCCGCGCCTGCTCATCGGGGCCGGCATGCTCCTGATCGGGGTGGGTTCGGCGCTCTGCGCGCTGCTGCTCGGACCGGATTCGAGCTGGCCCGCACTGGTCGCCGGGTACGCGGTCATCGGCCTCGGCGTCGGCCTGGTGATGCCCACGCTCGCCGAGTCGGCGATGGCGCTGGTGCCGCGCGACCGCGGCGGGATGGCGGCCGGGGCGATCAACACCGCGCGGCAGCTCGGCTTCGCGATCGGCATCGCCGTCCTGGGTACGGTCTTCGCGTCCCGGGCCGAGGACCACCTCAATGAGCGGGGCGTCCCCGACCCGGCCGGCACCGCGCACGGGCTCGCCGCCGGTCAGGCCGGCCGGATCCTCGAGGCGGTGCCGCAGGCCGCGCGGTCGGCGGCGGACACGGCGTTGCGGGGTGCGGCGATCGCGGGTCTCGACGCTGCGTTCCTGGTGGCGGCCGCGGCCGGGCTCCTCGGTGGCATCGCGGTCCTGATCATGGTCCGGCCCGTCCGCCCGGCTGCTCCCGGCGTGGAGCAGCCCTCGGACGACCGGTCCACGGTCGCGGCATAGGACCTGCGGGGGCCGGCGCTCAGGCGACCGGTCCCCGCAGGATCCCGCCGTCGACCAGCGAGATCGCCTGCTTGACCCGGTTGAGCCGGGGAACCACCTCGCAGGTGCGCACCTCGGAGATCGCCGCGACCTCGGTGGTCAGATAGCGGTACAGCGCCGCGGCGTCCGTACACAGGGCTGTCGCCACGATGTTGGCCGAGCCGGTGATCGCCGCCGCCCAGGGCAGCTGCTGGTGGTCCGCCAGCCGGGCGCCGACCGAGGCCAGGTCCGCCGGGGCGACCGTGAACCACAGCCCGGCCACCGCCCGGAAGCCCAGCGCGGTCACCGCGGTGTCGATGTCGAAGCGCAGCACCCCGGACGCGGTCAGCGCGCCGAGCCGGCCCGCCACCCGCCGCTGGGTCCAGCCGGTCGCCGCGGCCAGCGCCGCGAAACTCGCCCGGCCGTCGTGCGCGAGCGCGGCGAACAACGGCTGGTCCCCGTCCTGCAGCGGGGTGCCCTCGGTGAGTGCGGCGGGAGCGTCGAGGAGCAGCTCGCGGCGCTCGTCCTCGCCGAGCCGGTCCTCGCCCGCGACCCAGTCCGCCTCGCCGCGCCCGACGAACCGGTGCAGGATCTGCTGCGCGCTCATCGACACGACGTTGGCCGCCTTGGGCAGGTGGTGCAGCAGCCCGGGCCGGTCCGGGGTCTCCCACGCCATGCAGGTGACCTCGGTGCCGCCGGCCGAGGTGGAGATCCAGCTGGTGTCGGTGCGCCGGGCCAGCGTCTCCGCGGTCGCCAGGGCGGTGCCCGGCCGGCAGCCCAGCCGCAGGTTCCACATGCTGGAGCCGGGGATGCGGCTGTGGTCGGCGATGCCGAAGACGCGGATGATCCCGTGGGTGCGCATCCGCTGGTAGCGCCGGGCGGCGGTCTGTTCGGAGACGCCGAGCACCGCGGCCAGCCGGGCGAACGGCACCCGGGGCGAGAGTTCGAGCGCGTGGAGGATCCGGCGGTCCAGCCGGTCGATCACGGCGGATCCGGTGGGAGTAAGGGCCGACACGAGCGGATCCTACCGGCGTTCTGCTCCGGGGTCGCGCTGCTGACGGCCGGGCAGGCGGGCCGGTGACGGCGGGTGAGGGGTGCGCCTGACAGAATGAGGGCGCGCACTGTGACCCATTGTTGAGGAGAGCTTTCCGTGATCCGTACCCATGAAGCCGGCAGCCTCCGGGCGGAACACGCCGGCCAGACGGTGACGCTCGCCGGGTGGGTTGCCCGCCGGCGCGACCACGGCGGCGTTATCTTCGTCGACCTCCGTGACGCCTCCGGGGTGGTGCAGGTGGTCTTCCGCGAGGAGGACGCCCACGCGCTGCGCAACGAGTTCTGCGTCAAGGTGACCGGCGAGGTCTCCACCCGCCCCGAGGGCAACGCGAACCCGGAGCTGCTCACCGGCGAGATCGAGGTGACCGCCAGCGAGCTGGTCGTGCTCTCCGAGGCCGCCCCGCTGCCGCTGCCGGTCGACGACACCATCACCGCGTCGGACGACCTGCGCCTCAAGTACCGCTACCTCGACCTGCGGCGTTCCGGCCCGGCCAACGCGCTCAAGCTGCGCAGCCGGGCCAACCAGATCGCCCGCGAGGTGCTGCACGCCCGCGACTTCAACGAGATCGAGACGCCGACCCTGACCCGGTCGACGCCCGAGGGCGCCCGCGACTTCCTGGTCCCGGTCCGCCTGCAGCCCGGCACCTGGTACGCCCTGCCGCAGTCCCCGCAGCTGTTCAAGCAGCTGCTGATGGTCGCCGGCATGGAGCGCTACTACCAGATCGCGCGCTGCTACCGCGACGAGGACTTCCGCGCCGACCGGCAGCCCGAGTTCACCCAGCTCGACATCGAGATGTCCTTCGTCACCCAGGAGGACATCATCGAGCTCGGCGAGGAGCTCGTCGTCAAGCTCTGGGGCGAGCTCGCCGGCTACCAGGTCCAGACCCCGATCCCGCGGATCACCTGGACCGACGCGATGAACCGCTACGGAAGCGACAAGCCCGACCTTCGGTACGGCGTGGAGCTGACCGAGTTGACGTCGTACCTCAGTGGCACGTCGTTCCGCGTGTTCGCGGGCGCGATCGACAACGGTGGCTATGTCGGCGCCGTGGTGATGCCCGGCGGCGCGTCGCAGACCCGCAAGGAGCTCGACGGCTGGCAGGACTGGGCCAAGGCGCGCGGCGCCCGCGGCCTGGCCTACGTGGTCCTCGACGAGTCAACCGGCGAGCCGCGCGGACCGGTCGCGAAGAACCTGTCGGCTGAGCATCTGTCCGGGTTGGCGGACGCGGTCGGCGCGAAGCCGGGCGACGCGATCTTCTTCGCCGCCGCGACCGAGCGCCGTGAGGCCCAGGAGCTGCTCGGCGCCGCCCGTATCGAGATCGCCAAGCGCTCCGGCCTGATCGACGAGTCCACCTGGGCGTTCTGCTGGGTCGTCGACGCCCCCATGTTCGAGAAGACCGATGATGGCGGCTGGACGGCCGTGCACCACCCCTTCACCTCGCCCAACGAGGAGTGGGAGGGCCGGTTCGAGGAAGCGCCCGACAAGGCGCTCGCCTACGCCTACGACATCGTGGTCAACGGCAACGAGATCGGCGGCGGCTCGGTCCGTATCCACCGCGGCGACGTGCAGAGCCGGGTCTTCGACCTGCTCGGCATCACCCCGGAGGAAGCCGAGGACAAGTTTGGCTTCCTGCTCGAGGCGTTCAAGTACGGCCCCCCGCCGCACGCCGGCATCGCGCTCGGCTGGGACCGCACCTGCATGCTGCTGTCCGGCAACGAGTCGATCCGCGAGGTCATCGCGTTCCCGAAGACCCGCGGCGGTTACGACCCGCTGACCACGGCGCCGACCCCGATCACGGCCCAGCAGCGCACCGAGGCCGGCATCGACGCCAAGCCCAAGGCCCCGCAGCCGGCGCCTGGCACGGACGGCGTGGCCGCCCCGGTCCAGCCCTCGAACTGATGCGTACGCTGGTCGTCGGCGCGAGCGGCCACCTCGGCTCCGAGGTGGCCCGGCTCGCGTCGGCGGCCGGCCACGACGTCGTGGGCACCGCCACCACGGCGACCGGCGGCTGGCGGCCCCTGGACATCCGCGACAACGGAGCCGTCCACCGGCTGATCAAGAACGTCTCCCCGGACCTGGTCGTGAACACGGCCTACCGCGCCACCGACTGGGCCACCTGCGCCGACGGAGCCGCCATCGTGGCCCTCGCCACGGCCGCGGTCGGTGGCCTGCTGGTCCACATCTCCACGGACGCGGTCCACGCCGGCCGCCCCACGCCCTACGTGGACCACGACACCCCGACACCGGTCAACATGTACGGCGCGGCCAAGGCGGCGGCGGAGACAGCGGTGACCGCCATCGACCCGTCCGCGATCCTGATCCGCACCTCCCTGATCATCGGCGACACCCGCAGCAAACAGGTCGAGCTGGCCCTCGCCTTCGCCCGCGGCGAAAAACCGGGCGCCCTCTTCACCGACCAGATCCGCTGCCCCGTCGACGCCACCGACCTCGCGTCGGCCGCCCTCGAACTGGCAGCCTTGGAATACGTCGGCCTGATCAACGTGGCCGGCCCCGAGGCCATGAGCCGGGCCGACCTCGGCCGCCGCATCGCCGCCGCCCACGGCCTCGACCCGGCGGCGATCCGTACCTGCACCATCGCCGAGGGCGGCCTGGCCACCAGCCCGGCCGACGTCCGCCTCGACAGCGGTCTCGCGGTCTCCCTGCTCAAGACACCGCTCCGAGCGGTCGACGAGGCCCTGCGCACTTCGTAGGCCGGTCGGGTTTCAGGCGGAACCGGTCCTTCCAACGGTCCTGGGACATGGGTCGCGAGGCCTTCTATTCATGGTTGCTCGTCGGACGTCTCAGACCGCTTTCCAGTCTGCTGATGCGTTACTTTTCGGACAGCTGTCGTGCGGTGATGAGTTCGGTGCGCGAGTTCGGCCGGGCGATCGTTCAGCCGTTGGGCGCGCCCGCCGGTTCCCTGCAGACCTTCATCGAGGTGCCCTTCAAACACGGCGAAAAGCCGTGCTTCCCGGACGGTCTGATCCGGGTCGTTCGTGGTCAGCGGCAGTGGACGGCGCTGGTCGAGGTCAAGACCGCCGGCAACGAGCTGGAGACCGAGCAGCTCGAGCGTTATCTCGACGTCGCCAAGGAACGGACCAAGCCTGGATTCTCGGGGAGCTGATCCGCTACCTCGAACATCCACGGTCCGGAGCGATGGAATTCGAGGACATGGGCCCGGCATGGGTGCCCGTACGGGAGGCGATCAACGCCGGGACGCTGCGCACCGGCGACACGAAAGCCGTGGAGATCGCCGGTCGCTTCGACGCTCTGGTGCGCTTCGCCTGCCTCAAACTCGGCCGGCAGCTGGGCATCGAGGTGGTGCCCGCGTTGAGTCGCAAGGAGCTGGCCGAGCCGACCACACGTACCCAGGCCCTGGCCACGCAGCTGATCTCGACGGGAATGATGACCGGTGGGCTGAAGATCCCCGGTGCGGTCGGTGCGCTGACGGTGACCGCCGACCTGCGGGCCGGGGAACGCCGAGCTGCTCAAGGCCGTACGGGAATCCCCGTCCATTCTCATCGGTGAGCCGCAGAAAGAGCTGCGGGCGTTCCGGGTGGCTCAGTCGTCGGCCGCCGGCACCAAGCGGGGATCGGGCCGGGGCACCTTCATCGACTCGTTCCTCGGGTCGATCGACGACTTCTATGAGCACGTGCTGCAGAACCTCAAGCCGTGGATGCCCGCACCGCCCCGGCTGCGGGTCGCGGACGAGCAGATCTCGGCCGAGCCGGTCGCGGCCAGCCTCGTGTCGACCGCGATCTCGTCGCAGGACGGTCCGGAGATTCCCGCGGCCCGGCCGAAACCGGACAGCGGGGAACTCGCGTCGAGCCCGGCCGAATGACCCGCCTGCCTTCATGATGGAGGCATGCTGGTTGAACCCACCATTGTCGAGCGGCCCGAGCAGATCTATGTCGGGCGGCGTGAGTCGATCACGATGACGGAGTTCGCGCGGGTCGCTGATCATCTGCCGGGGATGTTCGATGGGCTGGGGGACCGGGGTGTGGTGCCGGCCGGGGCGCCGTTCTTCCGGTACCGCGTGATCGACATGTCGGCCGAGCTGGTTGTCGACGCCGGGATCCCGCTGGACGCGCCGATCGAGGTCGAGGAGCCGTCGTTCCTCGATGTGCTGCCGGCCGGGCGGTATGCGACCCTCACCCACATCGGGCACCCGGACGAGCTGATGGGCGTCACCGCGAGTCTGCTCGACTGGGCCCAGCGGCAGGGGCTGGCCTGGGACATGACGCCGACGCCGGACGGCGAGGTCTGGGGCGCGCGGCTGGAACTGCTGATGACGAACCCGGTCGAGCAGCCCGACATGCACAAGTGGCAGACCGTCCTGCTGTTCAAGCTCGCCGACTGACGGTTGCCTCAGCCGATCAGGTCCGAGGCGTGGCGGCTCGCGATCAGCAGCAACGGGTCCGGGTCGCGGGTCCAGGCCTCGACGGCGGTGTCCGCGAACTTGATCGCGTGCGGGTCCCCTGAGTCGACGGCCCGCTGCAGGATGTCGCCGGTGGTGGACCGCGCGGATGCGGGTGGCCGTGGGTCGGCGGGGGAGTAGGCCGCGGTCACCGCGGCGGCCGCGGCCCATCCCGCGGCGAGGCTCGCTTCGTGCAGTGCGGCCGGGAGTGCCGGGAGGGTTCGCAGCACCGCGGCCGGAGCCGTCGCCGCGTGCACGAGCATGACCGGGTTGCCGTACCCGTGGGTGGCGTGCCTGCGGACCGCCGCCGCGACGATCGCGGCGAGCCTTTCATCCGGTGTACCGAAAGCGGAAGCGGTGCCCGGGCCGGGGACGGAGCCGGCGGCCTGCGGCCAGCCGTCGAGGGCGGCGAGCTGGGCGAGCCGGTGGCGGATGCCGAAACGCTGGTCGGGTACGCGCGGCACGGCGTCCAGTGCGGCCCGGGGGTCACCGATCGGGTACGGACCCCGCCCGGCCGCCGCCAGGGGCTGCCAGCGCGCCGCCCAGTACGCCAGCCCCTGACCGAGTTCGGCCACCCGGGGCGCGGTCTCGTGGGTGAGTAGGGCCCGGACGGCGTGACCGACCCGGATCACCCCGTGGGTGGCGCCCGCGGCGATGCCCGGCAGCAGTCGCGGCCACCAGGTGGCGAGGACGTCGCGCCACGGTGTGCCGGCCAGTTCGCGGTCGAAGAACGTGATCCAGTCCCCGGTGCGGACCGGGTCGCCGAGCGGATCACGCCATTCTCCGGCCGGGATCGGGGCGATACCGCGCGGCACGTCCTCGAGATGGGAACGGTATCCGTCGATCCAGCGGTGCACCTGGCCGTCGTACCCGTGTCTGGTCATTGCCTCGACCGTCATCGGCGCGTGGTTGGACAGCCAGCCGTCGCGTTCCGGTCCGGTGCGGCGCAGCCGGATGAGGGCTTCATCGAGCGTCATCGCTCGACCGTCCACCTTCAACCCGGCTTCAGGTCAAGGGGTCCATGATGATCGGGTGGGGACACAGGGGGACGCGCCCGGATGGCGGCGCCGGGGGCCGGGGGAGCGGCGCTGGCCGGGGGCGCTGGCCGTCGTCGCGATCATCGGGATCCAGCTGGTGCTGCCGCAGCGGTACACCGCCGGGGTGCGCTGGGTGCTGCCCGCGCTCGAGGTGGTGCTGATCGGCGTGCTGGTGGCCGCGGACCCGGGGCGGATGGAACGGCGCGTGCCGGTGCTGCGCCGGCTGGGCCTGGTGCTGATCGCGGTGGTGAGTTCGGGACGGCCTGGTCGGTGGGGCTGCTCGTGCTGCGGATCAGCACCGGGCACGACACCGGCAGTGCCGCCGAGCTGCTGGCCAGCGGCGCCGGGATCTGGGTGGCCAACGTGCTGACGTTCGCGGTGTGGTTCTGGGAGATGGACCGTGGCGGGCCGGTCGAGCGGGCGTTCGGCAGCGACCCGTACCCGGACCTGCTGTTCCCGCAGATGACCACGCCGGAGCTGGTGCCGGCGAACTGGAAGCCGGCGTTCGCGGATTATCTGTACGTGGCGTTCACGAACGCGACCGCGTTCAGCCCGACGGACACGCTGCCACTGTCGCGCCCGATGAAGGTCGCGATGCTCGCGCAGTCGGTGATCTCGCTGGTCACGGTCGCCCTGGTGGTCGCGAAGGCGGTCGGCGCGCTCGGCTGATCAGCCGCGTGGATGGATCCGCATGATCGGGCCGGAGGTGCGCTGGAAGCCCAGCGACTCGTACAGCGGCAGCCCGTCACGCGACGCACGCAGATCGACGACCGCGATGCCACGCTGCGCATACCACTGCAGCAGGGCGGTCATGCAGGCCCGGGAGAAACCCCGGCGACGGTACGACGGGTCGGTCGCGACGCTGTACACGTACCCCCGAAGTCCGGTGGGGTCGCCCGGGTTGGGCAGCCGTTGATCGATCGCGCCCACGACGCAGGCCGCGAGCCCCGGCCCGCCGGGGACGTCCACGACGAAGACGCCGGTCCGGTCCCCGGGATCGCCGAGCTGACGGCGCAGGACCGCGATGCCGCCGTCGATCCACGGCCCGTCGGGCACCTCGTCGTCCATCGACTCGAGCATCACCTTGCGCAGGCGCATCAGTTCGGGGGCGTCGCCGATCGACGCGCGTCGTGCTTCCACCATGACGTCATCATGGCCGAGGGGGTTTACGCATGACCGCCCCGGGGGTATCTGCAGGCCAGCTCGCCCACCCCCCACTGGAGGCCTTCCATGCTCGCGATCGCCGCGGCCGTTGTTTTCGGCATCTACCTGCTTCTCGACCTGCTGGACGTGAAGACGACGGACCTGTTCAACTTCCCGACGTTCGCCGCTCTGGGCTTCCTGCTCCTCTCGCTGTACCTCGCCGGCATCGGCAGCGGCCCCAAGGGCGGCACCGGCGGTTCCGGTCGCCGGTTCTCCGGCCGTCGCCCGGGCCGTGGCTGATCTTTCTTCCTCGGAGGCGTCGTCCGGTCCCGGACGGCGCCTCCTTGTGTAGGCAAGGTCACTCTGAGTTCCCCACTATTGGTGCATTTCCGGCACCGGGTGGCGGGCCGGTACTGTCGATCCCGATGGAATTCGACGGACTCTTCTCGCTCACCGAGCCGGGCGGTGTCCGCACCGCGGCACCCGCCGGTGCGGAGTCCGGTTTCGCCCGCCCCGACCCCGGATCGCCGCTGCCCGTGCGCATGCGACCGGCCACTCTCGACGAGCTGGTCGGCCAGCAGCACCTCCTCGCACCGGGTGCCCCGCTGCGCCAGCTGGTCACCGGCACCACCCCCATGTCGGTCATCCTGTGGGGCCCGCCCGGCACCGGCAAGACCACGATCGCCCACCTCGTCGCCGGCGCCACCGACCGCACGTTCGTCGCCATGTCGGCCCTGACCGCCGGCGTCAAGGACGTCCGCGCGGTCATCGACAAGGCCCGCGCCGAACGCCGCCGCGGCGGCCCGCCCACCGTGCTGTTCATCGACGAGGTGCACCGCTTCAGCAAGACCCAGCAGGACTCCCTGCTGGCCGCCGTCGAGGACCGCACCGTCACCCTGCTCGCCGCGACCACGGAGAACCCCTACTTCTCGGTCATCTCCCCGCTGCTGTCCCGCTGCGTGCTGCTCACCCTGCGCGGCCTCGAGGAGGACGACGTCCGCGGCCTGCTGCGCCGCGCGGTCACCGACGAGCGCGGCCTGGGCGGCCTGGTCACCCTCACGACCGAGGCCGAGGACCATCTCGTACGCCTGGCGGGTGGCGACGTCCGTAAGGCACTCACCGCGCTCGAGGCGGCCGCGGGTTCCGCCGAGGCCCAGGGCCACACCGAGATCGACCTCGCCACCGCGGAGAAGGCGGTCGACGTGGCCGCGGTCCGCTACGACCGCGACGGCGACGCCCACTACGACGTGACCAGCGCGTTCATCAAGAGCATGCGCGGCTCCGACCCGGACGCCGCGCTGCACTGGCTGGCCCGCATGCTGGTCGCCGGCGAGGACCCCCGCTTCATCGCCCGCCGCATCGTCATCTTCGCCAGCGAGGACGTCGGCATGGCCGACCCCCAGGCCCTGCTGATCGCCGCTGCCGCGGCCCAGGCGGTCCAGACGGTCGGCCTCCCGGAAGCCGGCCTCAACCTCGCCCAGGCGGTCATCCACATGGCGACGGCCCCGAAATCCAACACGGTGACCACCGGCCTGTCCGCCGCCATGGCCGACGTCCGCTCCGGCCGGGGCGGCCCGGTCCCGGCCCACCTGCGCGACGCCCACTACCAGGGCAGCAAAGGCCTCGGCCACGGTCGCGGCTACCGCTACCCGCACGACGACCCCAAGGGCGTTGTCAGGCAGCAATACGTGCCGGATGATCTGACCGGCACGGAGTACTACACCCCCACCGACCACGGGGCGGAACGAGCTCTGTCGGAGCGCTTGCCCCGGTTGCGCAGAATCGTCCGGGGAGCCTCGATCCCGCCCCGCAGCCCCGCCCAGGACCGTCCTGCCCAGGACCGTCCTGCCCAGGACCGGCCCGCCCAGGACCGGCCCGCCCAGGACCGGCCCACCCCGGACCGGCCGGCTCCGGAGGGTGCGCCGCAGGGCGTCACCCCCGAGACGCCGAAGGTCGACGACAGCGGCGAAACCGCCGGAGAGGACCAGCCGTGAGCAGGCGCGGTGCCGAGAGGCCCGACGACGACGAGCAGCGGGCGGAACAGGCCGGCCGAGGCCGCCGCCTGTTCGGCCGCGGCCGCCAGGAGCCGGGCGAGCCCGAGCCGGAAACCGGCGAGGAGACCGGCTGGCTCGACGACCTCCGCACCGCCAAGCAGGAAGGCGGCGCGATCGGTCCCGGCACCGCCCCCGGCGAGGGCCGCTTCAGCAAGAGCGGCCGCAGCGCCCCCGGCCCGGACGACGTCCCCGACGACGACGACCCGTTCCCGCCGCTCCCGTCCTCCGCCCCCGCGGCCTCCTCCCCGGCCCCGCAGCCACCCGCCCCCCAGTCCGCCCCACCGTCCGGGCCGCAGTCCGGTCCGTTGGCCAGGCCGCAATCCGGTCCGTTGGCCGGGCCACCGTCCGGGCCGGGTGCTGGGCCGTTGTCCGGGACGCGTGGTCCCGGGCCCCGATCGGCAGCCCGCCCGCTGTCGCCGGCCCCGCAGTCCCCGGCGGGTGCCCCGTCCGGCGGACCGGCCGGTCGCCGCGTCCAGCCGAGCCCCCGTCCCGGAGCCGAGTCCCTGTCCTTCGGTGGCCCGGCTGTGGGTGGCCCGGCTGTGGGTGGCCCGGGTTCCGGCGGCTCGGCCCCGCAGCCCGCACCCCGTTCCCCATCAGCTGCCCCCCTGCCCGGCGGTGCCCGCGGTGCCGCTGCCCCCGGTGGTCAGCCTCCGGCTGGTGCGCCTCGTGGTGCCGCCGCTCCGGGTGGTCAGCCCTCGGCCGGCATGCCCCGCGGCGCCGCGCCGGCCGGTCAGCCGTTCCCCGGAGCGCCCCACGGCTCACCCGTCGCCCGTGGTGCCGCCCCGGGCGCTCCGCCCGTCTCCAACAGCCCTCGCGCCGGAGTCCCACCGGTCGCCGGCGGTCCCCGCGGCGCTGCCCCGGGTGTCGTACCCGTCTCCGGCGACCTCCACGGCGGCGGCCCCGCCGGACCGCCCGTCACGGGCGCCCCTCGCGGCCTGTCCCCCCGGGGCGCCGGTCCGGGCGGCCAGCCCGTCGCCGGAGGCCCGCGCGGTGCGGTGCCCGGCCCCCGTGGCTCGGCCCCGGACGGTCCCGATGCTGCCCGCGACCCCCATGGTGCCGCGCAGGGCGGTCCGCGTGGAGCGGCGCGGCCACCCGCGCCCGGACGTCCCGCACCCAGGCCCACGGGCGAGCAACCCGGGCCGGCAGGGGAACCGACCGGCCGCCGGGCCGCGCCGGATCCCGTCGTACCCGGTCAGAGCCGTCGTCAGATCGATCCCGGAGCGTTCGGCGGCCGACCCGACCCGAGCCGACCCGAACCGACCCGAACCGAGCCGACCCGAACCGATGCGAACCGGGCCGACCCGAGCCGGTCCGGCGCCTACCCGGCCCTCGGCGGTCCGTCCGGCACGTACCCGGCGGTCGGCGGTCCGTCCGGCGGATACCCGGCCCTCGGCTACCAGTCCGGTGCCTACCCGGCCGTCGGGCCCACCTCGGGCGTACCCGCATCGGGCAACGCTCCGGAGGTCCCCGGAGTCCGTCACACGGCGGGTGGCCGGCACGGCGCAGCCCCGGACGAGCCCATGCCCAGCAGGCCGGTCTCCCCGACCGGTCGTGCCGCCCGCCACCAGGGCGGTGACGACGGCGCCCCCGGTCGTTCCGCCCGCCACTCCGGCCAGGAAACCGGCCCGCTGACCCGGTCCGCCCGGCACCAGGAACCCGGCGAGGGCTACCCCGAGCAGCCCCGCGGCCGCCGCGCCGCACCCGGCGACCCGGAACAGAGCGGCCCGCTGCCCCGTACGGCACGTAGCGCCGGAGGTTACGGCGGAGCAACACCGCCGGTGAGCGGTGGCGCCGCGCGGCCGACCAGCGGCTCGAGCCGTCCGGTCTCGGCCGCGCCCGGCGAGAACCCGTCGAGCACCGGCCGGGTCCCGCAGGTCGAGCCGGGTGGCCGCCACGGTCGCCCCGACCCGTCCGGCAGCGGTCAGGCCGGCAGCGGTCAGGCCGGCAGCGGTCAGGCCGGCAGTGGTCCGGCCGGCAGCGGTCAGGCCGGCGCTCAGACAGGTCCCCAGGCCGGTCCGCATCCGACCGGCCCGATCCGGCCGGGTCAGGCTCCCGCGGGTCCGCCGGTGCGGGCTTCCGCGGCCGTACCGGTCGTGCCGGGGCGAGAAGGCGTGCGCACCCCCGCCCTCCCGGGCCGGGCCGGAGCCATGGCCGGAACGTCGTCCGGAGTCATCAGCAACACCGGTCAGATCCCGAAGGTCGGCGGCCGCGGACCGGGCGGACCGGTCCGGGGCACCGGCCGGGTGCAGCGGCCAGGACAACCGGAACAGGGCCCGGGCCGGGCCGTGGTCCGCCCAGCTCCCGGTCAGGCAGCTCCCGGTCAGGCAGCTCCCGGTCAGGCGGCTCCCGGTCAGGCAGCTCCCGGTCAGGCGGCTCCCCAGCAGGCGGGCCCGGGTCAGGGCGCACCGGACCAGGCCGGTCCGGAAGCACCCGGCCACTCAGGTCCGGGCCAATCCGCGCCTGGTCAGCCCGCGCCTGGGCAGCCCACCGCAGGCCGGGCAGCGCCGGGCCGGGCCGCGTCAGGCCGGGCCGCTTCCGGCCGAATCGCACCGGGTCAGGCCGCACCGGGTCAGGCCGCACCAGGTCAGGACGGGCCGGGTCAGGTCGGGCCGGGCCAGCCCGCGCCGGGTCAGGTTCTTCCGGGCCAGGTCGGCGCGGGAGCGAACGGCGAGCCGGAGCAGAGCGGGCCGGGACATGCCGGTCGCGGCGGGGAAGGTTCGAGGAGGACTGCCGCCGGGCAACCCGGCCGGAGCGGCGCGGTCCAGGCCGGGCGGGCCGCCGCGGGGATGCAGGCGGCACGGGGCGCCGGTGAGCAGCCGGGACGCGGACCCGGAGCCGCGCCGCAGGCCCGGGGTGCGGTCGATGGCACGCGTGCGGGTTCGGCAGCGGTTCCCGGAGCAGCGGTCCCTGGACAGGATGCGGCTGACGGGCCGGGCCGGGCTGGAGTACCGGGCCGGGCTGGAGTGCCGGGCCGGGCTGAGGTTCCCGGTCGTGGCGCCGCTGGAGTCCCTGGCCGAGCGCAGGTGGACGGTCCGGGCCGGGGCGCTGCCCAGGTTCCGGGGGCCGGATCGGCTGCGATTCCTGGCCGTGCCCCGGTTGACGGTCGTGCGTCGGTGGAGGGGCCGGGCCGGGCGTCGGTCGACGTTCCGGGCCGGGCGTCGGTCGAGGGAATGCGCCGCGAGCCGGTGGAGGGGCCGGGCCGGGCGTCGGTTGATGGCGCCGGCCGGGCGTCGGTCGAGGGCGCCGGCCGGGCGTCCGTCGACGGGCCGGGCCGGGGTAGTGCTCAGGTGCCCGGGACGGGTGCGGCTGAAGTTCCTGGCCGGGGCGAGGGGCGTGCGTCGGTCGAGGGACGGGCTGCCGGGGTCGCTGTGCCGGGGCGGGCGAGTGTCGCTGTGCCCGGGCGGGCCGCGGTCGAGGCGCCGGGCTGGGACGACGTGGGCCAGGACGACGTGGGCCAGGACGACGAGGGCTTGGGCGAGGACGGCTGGGCCGAGGACGGCTGGGCCGAGGACGCCGGCGAGGTCGCGGCCGGGCGGGGCAGTGCCCAGGTTCGGGCCGGTGGGGCCTCGGCGAGCGCTCGGGTGGGCGTACCGTCGGATGGTGGCAGTGGGGAGCATCCTCGGGTGCGGGCCGCCGCCGGCTCGGCCCCGGCTGAGGCCGGCGGCGCTGTCGGTGGGTTGAAGGGTGCCCGGTCCGAGTTGCGGCGGCAGATGCGGGCCAAGCGGCGGCTGCGGGTGCTGACCCTGGTCTCGGTGAGTGTGCTGGTGCTGGGCTTGCTGCCGTTGATTTTCGGGATCCGGTCGGCGATGCGGGATCCGGTGTTCACGTCGCTGGACTCGTTGTCGGTGCCGGCGTGGGCCGATGCCCAGCCGGAGGACAAGACCAGCGGGAGCCGGTGGTGCTTCATGGACTGCCGGTTCTGGGAGCGGGTGGTCCAGTCCGACAAGTCGTTCGACGAGACCGGTACGGCGTACGTGTCGGCGTTGACCGATGCCGGGTGGCAGCGTCGTGACGGTGAGTGCACCGACCAGCCGTTGGCGGAGGGTACGAAGTATTCGTGCTGGACCCGGGACGAGTTCAATCTGGACCTGTACGTGGGTCTGCCGCAGTGTGCCGTGGACGCCGTCGCAGCTCAGGACCCGGATGCTCTGCCGTCCGTCGGGCCTGACGGGGTGGTGGAGACCGCCGATCCGTCGACGTGTGTCGGGTCGACCGTCAGCATCAAGGTGCAGAACGCCGCCACCGATGAGCGGGGCTGGCCCGGGTCGGGGCTCGATCCCTCACTGGTGGGGGAGACGCCGGACCCCGTGCTGACGAATGAGCCGCTGCTGGAGCCGACACCGACGCCGTCGTGACGCGGACTCCGGTGACGGACGGTAGGGTCTGCACGTTGTCACGCTTAGCGGTCCGTCGGTAGAGGAGACGCGTTTAATGAACGCCGGAGAAATCGCAGGCCTGATCGCGGCGGGCGCGTTCCTGATGCTCGTGGTGGTGCTGGCCGTCCCGATCCTGAGGCTGCGGCGCACCGTGGACGCCGCCACCCAGGCCATCAACGACCTGAACGACCGGACCGGGCCGTTGCTCGGTGAGGTCACCCAGACGGTGCAGAACGTGAATGTGGTGCTGGGACAGACCCAGGTCACGATGGACGGTCTGAACGTGCAGCTCGCCAAGATCGACACGATGACCGAGCACGCGCAGAACGTCACGGCCAATGTGGCGAACCTGACCACCGTGGTGTCGGCTGCTGCCGCGAACCCGCTGGTCAAGGTCGCTTCGTTCGGTTACGGCCTGCGGAAGGCCGCGTCCGCGCGCCGCAACGCCGAGGACGAGCGCGAGGTCCGTACCACGCTGAAGCAGCGCCGCAAGGCCGCCCGCGCCGGGCGCTGAGAAACCGGAGATATCACCCATGAAGCGGTTGCTCTGGCTGGGCGTGGGCCTGGCCGTCGGTGCCATCGTCGTCCGCAAGCTCACCCAGAAGGCCAACGAGTTCACCCCGTCCGGTATCGCGACGTCGCTGTCGGAATCCGCTGGCGGACTCGTGGAGTCGCTGCGTAGCTTCGTGGAGGACGTCCGGGAGGGCATGGCCGAGCGGGAGCAGGAGATCCACGAGGCCTTCGCCGCGGGCGAGTTGTACGAGGACAAGTTCGCCGACCTGCGGGAGGATCCGCAGGACGGTTCACATGGGCGGCATGCCCAGGAGGGTCAGCGATGAAGACGGCGGAGATCAAGCGGCGCTATCTGGCGCATTTCGAGGCCAACGGGCACACGGTCGTGCCGAGTGCCCCGCTGCCGGCCATCGACGACCCGAATCTGCTGTTCATCAACGCCGGCATGGTGCAGTTCGTCCCGTACTTCCTGGGTCAGCGGACGCCCGCGTTCTCGCGTGCGGTCAGCGTGCAGAAGTGCATTCGGACGCCGGACATCGACGAGGTCGGCAAGACGTCGCGGCACGGCACGTTCTTCCAGATGAACGGCAACTTCTCGTTCGGTGACTACTTCAAGGAAGAGGCCATCCGGCTGGCCTGGGAGCTGTCGACGAACCCGGTCGAGAAGGGCGGCTTCGGCCTGGACCCGACGCGGATCTGGCCGACCGTGTACCTCGACGACGACGAGGCGTTCGGGATGTGGCAGGCCATCGGCGTGCCCGCCGAGCGGATCGTGCGCCGGGGCAAGAAGGACAACTGGTGGCACATGGGCATCGCCGGCCCGGGTGGCACCTGTTCCGAGCTGTTCTACGACCGGGGCCCGGAGTACGGCAAGGAGGGCGGCCCGGAGGTCGACGAGGACCGGTACATGGAGTACTGGAACCTCGTCTTCATGCAGTACGAGATCACCGACGTGAAGAGCAAGGAAGACTTCACGATCGTCAGTGACCTGCCCAAAAAGAACATCGACACGGGTATGGGCCTGGAGCGGGTCGCGTCGATCCTGCAGGGTGTCGACAACCTGTACGAGATCGACGAGGTCAAGCCGATCCTGGCCCGGGCGGCGGAGCTGACCGGCAAGGTCTACGGCGCGCACTCCGGTCACGAGGCCGGCCAGTCGCACCCCGACGACGTGCGGCTGCGGGTGGTCGCCGACCACGTGCGCACCGCGCTGATGCTCATCGGTGACGGTGTCACGCCCAGCAACGACGGCCGCGGTTACGTGCTGCGCCGGATCATGCGCCGGGCGATCCGGGCGATGCGGTTGCTGGGCTGGGAGGGCGCGACGTTCCCCGAGCTGCTGCCGGTGGCACGGGACTGCATGGCGCCGTCCTACCCGGAGCTGGCGGAGGAGTTCGTCCGGATCTCCACCTACGCGTACGCGGAGGAGGAGGCGTTCATCTCCACGCTGCGGGCCGGCACCACGATCCTGGACACCGCGCTCGAGGACACCAAGAAGGCGGGCGGCACCACGCTCGGTGGCGCGCAGGCGTTCCAGCTGCACGACACGTACGGCTTCCCGATCGACCTGACCCTGGAGATCGCGGCCGAGCAGGGCCTGACGGTCGACCAGGACGGTTTCCGGCGGTTGATGGCCGACCAGCGGACCCGGGCGAAGGCGGACGCGAAGGCGCGCAAGACCGGCCACGCCGACCTGAGCGCGTACCGCACGGTGCTGGACGCGGGTGGCCCGGTCGAGTTCACCGGTTATGCCGAGGTCACCCGGGAGTCGCGGGTGCGGGCGCTGCTCGGCAGCGCCGGTCCGGTCGAGGCGGCGGGCGAGGGTGACTACGTCGAGCTGGTGCTCGACACGACCCCGTTCTATGCCGAGGGTGGTGGCCAGCAGGCCGACACCGGTCTGATCAACGTGGGCGGCGGGCAGGTCGAGGTCGTCGACGTGCAGCAGCCGATCCCGGGCCTGATCGTGCACAAGGCGCGGGTGGTCCGCGGTGAGGTGCGCGCGGGTGAGGCCGGCTTCGCCGAGATCGACATCACCCGGCGCAAAGCGATCTCGCGGTCGCACACGGCGACCCACCTGATCCACCAGACGATGCGCGCGTTCCTCGGTGAGTCGGCGACCCAGGCGGGTTCGCTGAACGCGCCGGGCCGGCTGCGGTTCGACTTCAACACCCCCGGTGCGGTCGCGCCGAGTGTGCTGCACGACGTCGAACAGCAGGTGAACGAGGTGCTGCTGCGGGACCTCGAAGTTCATGCGTTCGTCACCTCGCAGGAAGAGGCGCGCCGGCTCGGTGCGATGGCGCTGTTCGGGGAGAAGTACGGCGACGAGGTCCGGGTGGTTGAGGTCGGGGACTACGCGCGTGAACTTTGTGGTGGCACGCACGTCGCCCGTTCCGGCCAGCTGGGCCTGGTGAAGATCCTCAACGAGTCGTCGATCGGTTCCGGCGTGCGCCGGGTCGAGGCCCTCGTCGGCATCGACGCGTTCGGCTTCCTGGCGAAGGAACACCTGCTGGTCACGCGCCTCGCGGAGCTGTTCCGGGTGCCCGGCGACCAGGTCGCCGACCGGGTCGAGCAGACCGTCACGGCGTTGCGCGACGCCGAGAAGGAACTCGAGAAGATGCGCGCGCAGATGGTGCTCGGCGGTGCCGGCGCGCTCGCGGCCCAGGCCAAGGATCTGCATGGGGTGGCGTTCGTCGGGGCCGAGGCGCCCGAGGGCGCGGCGGCGAACGATGTGCGTACCCTTGCGCAGGAGATCCGGACCAAGATCGACTCCGCGCGTCCCGCGGTGGTCGCGGTCGCGGCCCGGTCCAACGGCAAGGCGTCACTGATCGTGGCCGTCAACGCGGTCGCCAAGGGTCGCGGTCTGTCCGCGTCCGACCTGGTCAAGGGCGCGTTGTCCGGGCGGGGTGGCGGCAACGCCGATCTCGCGCAGGGCGGCGGGGTCCCCGCCGACCAGGTTCCGGCGCTGCTGGCGGCGGTCGAGAAGGCGGTCGACGAGGCCGCCTGAGAGGGGTGGGTGGCCCGATGAGCGCTCCAGCTCGGGGTAGGCGGCTGGGCGTCGATGTCGGTAAGGTGCGCGTCGGGGTCGCAATGAGTGACCCCGACGGGATCCTGGCCACCCCCCTGGTCACGGTCGCCCGTGACATGGGGGCGGCGCCCGACGCCGTTCCCGGTGACATAGCTGAGCTCGTTCGCCTCGTGGGGGAGTACGAGGCCGTGCAGATCGTCGTCGGTCTCCCCGTGCGCCTCAACGGGCGTGAGGGGGATGCCGCCATCGACATTCGTGCGTACGCTGAGCGGCTGGAACGTGCGGTCGGGCATGTTCCGATAGTCCTGGCGGACGAGAGGATGTCGACGGTTGTCGCAACCCGTAGGCTTGCCGAGCGCGGAGTCCGGGGTAAACGGCAGCGCGCGGTCGTCGACCAGGCGGCCGCGGTGGAGATCCTGCAGAGCTGGCTGGACGCACAGCGGAGGCAGACGAGATGATCGACGAGCTTGACCTCGCGTTCGACGAACAGGCCGAACGCGGTAAACCTCGCCACCGGCGCGGCGCCAAGGGAACCAAGGGCGGCAAGGGCAAGACCGCCGTCGCGTTCCTGATGATCTTCGTGCTGCTCGGTGTGCTCGGCGTCGGCGGCTACCTGGGCTACGAGAAGGTGCGCGGGTTCTTCACCGCCGCCGACTACGACGGTGCGGGCACCGACGCGGTGCAGGTGCAGATCGAGGAGAACGCCACCCTCACGAGCATCGGTAACACCCTGGTCGACTCCGATGTGGTGAAGAGCACAGCCGCGTTCACCGAGGCCGCTGATGCGAACCCCAAGGGCAAGAACATCCAGTCGGGCACATACAACCTGAAGAAGCAGATGTCGGCCGAAGCCGCCGTCACGATGCTGCTCGACCCGAAGTCGCGCGTCACCAACGGGGTCACGATCCCCGAGGGCAAGTACGCCAACCAGATCTACGACATCCTCGCGAAGGCGACCGGTCTCAAGGCGTCGGAGTTCAAAGCGGCGGCGAAGGATCCCGAGGCGCTCGGCGTCCCGGATTTCTGGTTCACCCGTACGGACGGGCAGAAGGTGACGAAGTCGATCGAGGGCTTCCTCTTCCCCGAGACGTACGAATTCCCGCCCAAGGGCACCGCCGCGGAATACCTGCAGATCATGGTCCAGCACTTCCTCACCGTCGCCGACGAGATCGACTTCGTGAAGAAGGCCGAGGCCGACCGGCACATCAGCCCGTACGAGGTGCTGACCGTCGCGTCGCTCGCGCAGGCCGAGGCCGGTAACAAGGACGACCTGGGCAAGGTGGCCCGCGCCGCGTACAACCGGCTTTACGTCGGCAGCCCCGAGCTTGCCTGCAAGTGCCTCGAGTACGACGTCGGCATCAACTACTACTACCAGCTCACGGGCAAGCCGACGAAGCCGTCGGGCAAGATGACCCGCGAGGAGCTGCGCGACCCGAAGAACCCGTACCGCCTGGCGGACAAGGAAGGCCTCACGCCGACCCCGATCAACAACCCGGGCAAGGCGGCCATGGAGGGCGCGCTGGCACCGCCGAAGGGCAACTGGATCTACTTCGTCGCGATCGACAAGCAGGGCCACTCGGCGTTCGCTGACAACCTCGCTGAACACAACAGGAACATCGAGACGGCCAAGAAGAACGGCGTGCTGTAAGGCGCTAGGGTCTGTGTCGTGCCATCTCACCAGGGCCGCACTCACCAGGGCCGCAAGGTCGCCGTCTGCGGCAAGCCGATCGCGCACTCGCTCTCCCCGGTCATCCACGCCGCCGGTTTCGCCGCGGCGGGGCTGTTCGGCTGGAGCTACGGGGCGATCGAGTGCGCCGAGTCCGAGCTGCCGCAGCTGGTGGCCGGGCTCGGCCCGGAATGGGCCGGTCTCTCCCTGACGATGCCGCTCAAAGAGGTGGCTCTGGCGGTGGCCGCGGACGCGGCGCCGGTCGCGATCGCGGCCGGCGCGGCCAACACTCTGGTACGCCGCCACGACGGCACCTGGTATGCCGACAACACCGACATCGCGGGCATAGTGCGGGTGCTGCGCGATGCCGGCCTGCACCACGCCGGGCCGTCGAGCCATGGGCCGTCGACCGCTGGGCCGTCGACCGCTGGGCCGGCGAGTGCTGGGCCGGCGAGTGCTGGGCCGGCGAGTGCTGGGCCGGCGAGTGCTGGGCCGGCGAGTGCTGGGCCGGCGAGTGCTGGGCCGGCGAGTGCTGGGC
>NZ_JBITDZ010000012.1:0-123272 GCF_044454705.1 Actinoplanes sp. NPDC051494 | reverse complement strand
GCCCTCGATCGCGGTGCTCGGCGGCGGGGGCACCGCGCGGGCCGCCCTGGCCGCGGCGGCGCAGCTCGGCGCCACACAGGTCACGGTGGTCACCCGCCGCCCCGGTGCCCTCGACGACCTCACCCCGGCCGCGGTCGCGCTCGGACTCACGCTGACCGGGGTGGGCTGGGCCGACGCCCCGGGCGTCTTCACCTCGGACGCGATCATCTCCACCGTCCCCAAGGGCGCCGCCGACGCGCTGGCCACCCGGGTCACGTGGCGCCGCGGGACGGTGCTGTTCGACGCGATCTACGACCCGTGGCCGACCCCGCTGGCCGCCGCGGCCCTTGCCCACGGCGTGCGGGTGGTCTCCGGCCTCGATCTGCTGCTCGCCCAGGCGCTCGGCCAGTTCGAACTCTTCACCGGGGTGTCGCCGGCCCCGGAACGGGCGATGCGTGAGGCCCTGACCGCTGCCGCCAGCGTGCGCTGACGCGAGGTTCAGGCGCGCTCCCGCCGTACCCGCGTCAGGGTCAGCAGCGACGCGAGCGCGACCAGCGCGAAGCCGAGAATCGCCAGGCCGAGCGGCACTCCCCGGCCCGGCTCACCCAGGCCGACCAGCGGGGTGGCCAGCGCCGCGATCACCGACTGCACCCCGCCCAGCAGGGCCGCCGCGGTGCCGGCCCGTTCCGGATGACGGTCCAGGGCCAGCGCCGTCGAGTTGGGGGTCAGCAGGCCGATCGTGCCGACCAGGATGAACAAACCGGTCAGCAGCCCGGGGAACAACCCGGCGGCGGCCGAGGTGAAAGTGATCACGCCGGCGACGGTCTGGGCGATCAGCGTGGCGACCAGCAGCCGGCGCGGCGGGAACCGGTCCAGCAGGCGGCTGTTGGCGTGGCTGGTGACGATCAGCGCGCACGAGTTGAGCCCGAAGAGCAGGCTGAAGACCGTCGCGGACACGCCGTAACCGTCCTGCAGCACGAACGACGACCCGGACAGGTAGCTGAACAGGCCGGCGAACGCGAACGACTGGGCCAGCGCGTAGCCGACGAAGAACCGGTCGCGGACCAGGGTGCGGGCCGTGCGCGCGATGTCGCGCAGGCCGCCCGGGCTGCGCCGCTCCGCCGGCAGGGTCTCCGGCATCCGGGCCACCAGCAGCACGAGCAGCACGCAGGCGATCACACTGAGCGTGACGAAGACGCCGCGCCACGACGTGACGGTCAGGACCACGCTGCCCAGCAGCGGCGCGGCGATCGGGGCCAGGCCGAAGATCAGCGACAGCTGCGAGAAGAACTTGGCCGCGGCCACCCCCGCATAGAGATCGCGCACGACCGCCCGGGCCACGACCACCCCGGCACCGCCCGCGAGACCCTGGGCCAGGCGCCCCACCGCCAGCAGCTCGGCGTTCGGGGCGAAGGCGCAGATCAACGACATGATCGCGTACGCGGTGACGGCGATCAGCAACGGCCGCCGCCGGCCCCACCGGTCGCTGAGCGGGCCGCACGCGAGCTGGCCCAGCGCGAGACCCGCGAGGCAGGCGGTGAGCGTGAGCTGAACCCGCGCGTCGCCGACCCCGAGGTCGCCGGAGATGGCCGGGAACGCGGGCAGGTACATGTCCAGTGACAACGGCCCGATCGCGGTGACGAAACCCAGCATGACCACCATGAGCGGCCCGCGGGCAGTCTTGATCATCGGGGGAACATACCGCCGGCCCGTCCCCGGCGTCCGCTGGGCGGGACGGCGGAGTGCGGGGTGCGGACCGCGACGCCGTCGTGCCAGACTGTGACCCGTGTTGCGCTGGCTTACCGCAGGTGAATCCCACGGCCCGGCGCTCGTCGCCCTGATGGAGGGCGTGCCCGCCGGTGTGCGGGTGACGAGCGAGGACATCGGCCGCGATCTCGCACGCCGTCGTCTCGGCTACGGCCGCGGCGCCCGGATGAAGTTCGAGAAGGACGAGATCGAGATCATCGGTGGCGTCCGGCACGGCGTCACGCTGGGCAGCCCGGTCGCGATCCGGATCGGCAACTCCGAGTGGCCGAAGTGGCGGATGGTCATGTCGGCCGACCCGGTCGACGAGGCCGAGCTGGCGGAGCAGGCTCGCAACGCGCCGCTGACCCGGCCCCGCCCCGGGCACGCCGACCTGGCCGGTATGCAGAAGTACGGCCACACCGACGCCCGGCCGATCCTCGAACGCGCCAGTGCCCGCGAGACCGCCGCCCGGGTGGCGGTCGGTGTGGTCGCCAAGGCGCTGATCAAGCAGGCCATGGGCATCGACGTCGTCTCGCACGTGATCGAGCTCGGCTCGGTCGCGGCCAAGGCCGGGCTCATCCCCACCCCGGAGGACGCCGACCGGATCGACGCCGACCCGCTGCGCTGCCTCGACCCCGAGGCGAGCGCGCGGATGGTGGCCGAGGTCGACGCGGCCAAGAAGGACGCCGACACGCTCGGTGGCATCGTGGAGGTGCTCGCGTACGCCGTACCCCCGGGTCTGGGTTCGCATGTGCAGTGGGACCGCAAGCTGGACGCCCGGCTCGCCGCCGCGCTGATGTCCATCCAGTCGGTCAAGGGTGTCGAGATCGGCGACGGCTTCACCCAGGCCCGCTCCCGCGGCTCGGTCGCCCATGACGAGATCATCAACACCCCCGACGGGGTACGCCGCATCACCGACCGGGCCGGCGGCCTGGAAGGTGGCATCACCAACGGGGAGAACCTGCGGGTCCGCGCCGCGCTCAAGCCCATCTCGTCGCTGAACCGGGCGCTGCAGACGGTCGACGTCCTGACCGGCGAGGCGACCACCGCGATCAACCAGCGCTCGGACATCACCGCGGTGGCGGCCGGTGGCGTGGTGGCCGAGGCGATGGTCGCCCTGGTCCTGGCCGAGGCGGCGACCGAGAAGCTCGGCGGCGACTCGATCGCCGAGATGCAGCGCAACCTCGCCGGGTACCTCGACAGTCTGCTGATCCGCTGATGTCGCCCGCAGCGGTGGTGGTGGGCCCGCCCGGCGCCGGCAAGACCACGGTCGGCAAGGCCGTCGCGGCCCTGCTCGGCGTCGCGTTCGAGGACACCGACCACCTCATCGAGCAGCGGGCCGGCAAGGGGATCCCGGAGATCTTCTTCGACGAGGGCGAGCCGGTGTTCCGGGCCATGGAACGCGAGGCGATCGCGTCCGCCCTGACCACATTCGAGGGGGTCCTCGCCCTGGGCGGGGGAGCCATCCTGGACCCGGGCACCCGCGACGCGCTGCGCGGGCACACCGTGGTCTTCCTGTCGGTCGAGCTGACCGACGCGGTCAAGCGCGTCGGCCTCGGCGGTGGCCGGCCGTTGCTCAGCATCAACCCGCGGGCCACGCTGAAGTTCCTCATGGAGGAGCGCCGCCCGCTCTACGCGTCGGTGGCCACCCACACGGTCCACACGGACGCCCGGACCCCCGGCGAGATCGCCGCCGAACTGGCCGGTCTGCTCAAGGTCGCCGCGAACTGACCTCGGCCTCCAGCGCCTCGACGCGCTGGAGCAGCGGAGTGATCTCGGCCCGCACCGCGGCGCGCAGATCCGCCGGGGCCGGCGCCGGCGCACTTGCGCGCAGATGGGCATAGCCGGCCAGCGCCGCGGTGACCGTGCGCCGGGTGGCCCGGGCATCGGCCCCCAGGTCGCGCAGCAGCGTGCCGGCCAGCCCGTCCGGCTCGGCGCTCAGCCCGATCAGCAGGTGCTCGCAGCCCACGTAGTTGTGGCCCATCCCGGTGGCCTCGGCCACGGCCAGCTCGATCGCGGTCGCGGCCGGGGTGCTGAAGCGCAGCCCTTCGCCGCCCGCTTCCCCGCCCTCGGGGATCGTGATCGCCGCCGGGTCGATCTCCATCGCGGTGAGGATCTGCAGCCCCAGGTTGGCGCCCTCGTCGAGCAGGCCGCGCAGCAGGTGAGCGGTGGTCACGGCCGGTGCGCCGGTCTCGCGGGCGGCGGCGATCGCCAGGGTCAGCACCGTGACGGTACGGGCGGTGAAGTGCGGCAACGCGGTGGTGAGTGCGGCCGGGTCCAGGTCGCCGAGCACCACCCGGCGGATCGTGGTGACGCGGCGGACCGCCTCCTCCAGGGCGCGCTGGCAGATGGCTGACACGGGCAGGCCGGCATCGCGTACGGCATCGGCCAGGTCGTCGGGCAGGTACACGTTGATTTTTGGCATGCGACAGATGTAACCCCTCATGGGGTTATCTGTCTATAACCCCATGAGGGCCGGACTAGCATCGGAGCCGATGAACGACGTGACCCGCATCCCCGTGGCCGGTGACCGGCCGTATGACGTACTCGTCGGGCGTGGCCTGATCGACGCGCTGCCCACGCTGCTCGACGGCGCGGTGCGGGTCGCGATCCTGTTCGCCGCGCCGCTCAAGGATCGTGCCGACGCGGTGGCCGACGCGCTGACCGCCGCCGGGCTGCGTCCGCTGCCGATCGAGGTCCCCGACGCCGAGGCCGGCAAGACCGTCGAGGTCGCCGCCCGCTGCTGGGACCAGCTCGGCGCCGCCGGCTTCACCCGTACGGATGCCGTGGTCGGGGTCGGCGGGGGAGCGGTCACCGACCTGGCCGGTTTCGTCGCGGCGAGCTGGCTGCGCGGCGTGCGCTGGATCCCGGTCCCCTCCTCGGTGCTCGGCATGGTCGACGCGGCGGTCGGCGGCAAGACCGGCGTCAACATCGGCGCCGGCAAGAACCTGGTCGGCGCGTTCCACCCGCCCGCCGGGGTGCTCTGCGACCTCGACCTGCTCGACTCGCTGCCCGCCGACGACCTGCGCGCCGGGCTGGCCGAGGTCGCCAAGTGCGGCTTCATCGCCGACCCGGCGATCCTCGACCTCATCGAGGCCGACCCGGCCGCGGCCACCGACCCGTCCGGCGCGGTGCTGCGCGAGCTCATCGAACGCGCGATCCTGGTCAAGGCCAAGGTGGTCGGCGAGGACCTGCGCGAATCCGGCCTGCGGGAGATCCTCAACTACGGTCACACGCTCGCCCACGCGATCGAGAAGACCGAGAACTACACGTGGCGGCACGGCGACGCGGTCGCGGTCGGTGTCGTGTACGCCGCTGAGCTGGGCCGGCTCGCCGGCCGGCTCGACGACGACACGGCCGCCCGGCACGCCGCGGTCCTGACGCTGCTCGGGCTGCCCACGTCGTACCGTGCGGATGCCTTCGCCGAACTGCTGCCCGTCATGCGGATCGACAAGAAGGCCCGCGCCGACACCCTGCGTTTCGTCGTCCTGGACGGCCTGGCGAAACCGGGCATCCTCGCCGTCGACGACGTCGCCCTGCTGGAACGCGCCTACCAGGCGGTCGCTCAGTGAGGGTGTACGTCCTGAACGGGCCGAACCTCGGCCGGCTCGGCACCCGGCAACCCGAGGTCTACGGCAGCACCTCGTACGCCGACCTGGTCGAGCTGTGCGAACGCACCGGCAAGGAACTGGGCCTCGACGTGGTGGTCCAGCAGACCGACGCCGAGCACGAGATGCTCGGCTGGCTGCACGCCGCCGCCGACGAGCAGGCCCCGGTCGTCCTCAACCCGGCAGCCTGGTCGCACTACTCCTACGCGGTCCGCGACGCGTGCGCGATGCTGCGCGCACCCCTGGTCGAGGTGCACATCTCCAACATTCACACCCGCGAGCAATTCCGGCACCACTCGGTCGTCTCGGCGGTCGCCACCGGGGTCATCGCAGGTCTCGGGCTCGACGGATACCGGCTCGCACTCACACACATCGCGGGATGGACTCGCCCCGATTCGCCGGGTGACGTGTCGCGCCGGTAAACTCGCTTTTCAACGCTTCGTTTCCAAACACAGGGCAGGACATGGCTTCCACCAACGACCTGAAGAACGGCCTGGTGCTCAACCTCGATCGCGAGCTGTGGGCCGTGGTTGAATTCCAGCACGTCAAGCCGGGCAAGGGCGGGGCGTTCGTACGCACCACGCTGAAGAACGTCCTCTCCGGCAAGGTCGTGGACAAGACCTTCAACGCCGGCACCAAGGTCGAGACGGCCACGGTCGACAAGCGGACGATGCAGTACCTCTACCAGGACGGCGACGACTTCGTCTTCATGGACCTGGACACCTTCGAGCAGATCACGGTCCCCGGGGTCACGGTCGGCGACGCCTCCAACTACCTGCTGCCCGAGGCCGAGGCGACGGTCGCGACCCACGAGGGCGTCCCGCTGTACATCGAGCTCGCGACCAGCGTGTTCCTCGAGGTCACCTACACCGAGCCGGGCCTGCAGGGCGACCGCTCGACCGGCGGCACCAAGCCGGCCACCGTCGAGACCGGCGCGACCGTCCAGGTCCCGCTGTTCATCACCACCGGCGAGAAGATCAAGGTCGACACCCGCGACGGCCGCTACCTCGGCCGCAGCTGAGCATGGCTGAGGGCGCCAAAACACAGATGCCGGCCCGCCGCAAGGCGCGCAAGCGGGCCCTGGACGTCCTCTACGAGGCCGATCTCCGGGACCTCCCCCCGGCCCATGTGCTCACCACGTACCTGGACCGGATCGAGAAGCCGCACCCCGACCACCTCGAGTACGCCATCGGGCTGATCGAAGGCGTGGCCAAGAACCTCGACCGCATCGACGAGCTGATCTCCAGCTACGCCGAGGGCTGGACCATCGACCGCATGCCGGTGGTCGACCGCAACCTCGCCCGCATCGCCGTCTACGAACTCCTCTACGTCACGGAGATCGACGACCCGGTGGCCATCTCGGAGGCCGTCGAGCTGGCCAAGCAGATGTCCACGGACGACAGCCCCCGCTTCCTCAACGGCATCCTCGGCCGCATCGCCGAGTTCGCCACCCGCTGACCCAGCACCACCAACAGGCACCCGCCGCCCCAGGGCCACGGGTGCCTGTTCCCGTAACCACCACCCAGCCCACGGCTCCGGCTCGTCGCCCCAGCTCGCGGCCTGTTGCCCTGGCCAATGGCTCCAACTCGCCGCCCCTGGCCTCCCCCACGTAGCGGCTTCAGGTCCTTCCGGCGTGGCGACCTTGAGACTCTCCGGGTTGTGGACACGCGGATCCTTCTTGCTGCCATGACCTCGGGTTTCCCGGCGAGGCGCGCGTGGCTTCCCCTGCGAGGCGACTCCGGGTTTCCCAGCGTCCTGCTGCTGGGTTTCCCGGCATCGTGCCGCCGGGTTCGCGGGCTTGGCACTCTCAGACTGCCTTGTGCTGAGACCTCGGGACTTCCCCACGATGTGACCTCAGGATCCACACGCGGCGCGTTCAGGCTTTCCCCACGCTGTGGCCTCAGGATTCAGGCGTGGTTTCTGAGTTTTTATCGCGCTGTGACCTTTGATCGTTCGGGGTGATGACCTCAGGCTTTTCGACGTTGGGAGGCCGAGCTTTCTCGGTGGGGTGGCTGTGGGCTTTCCCTGGCCATGGCCCTTCCGCCAGCTGTCGGCCTTCCGCCAGCCGCGACCCTTCCGCCGGCCGCGACCCTTCCTCAGCCACGGGCCCGGGTGACCCCGGCGCGGCGATGCCGAGCCGTGCCCTTGGGTTCAGGATGGCACCGTCGGCCACCGGATGTCCGATTCCGATCGCCGTTGAGGCGCCCCGGCAGCACGCAGCGTCACTCATTTCGGGCGTTTAGTGATCCACTAATGAGTGTCGTAAATGGTTGGTTATGCACGATAAGCAAAGACTGGCACGCGGTCACGGCCGAGCCTCCATGATCGGATTTGCCTGCGAACCCCACCCCGGACACGCATCGGACCGTGATGAGATCCCCTGCGGCGGCCCGGTGGGTCGTTCGGATTTGATCATGGCTGTTTGCGGATTGCGGCTGGGTCGTCGCCGCGGGCAACGAGGCGGGCAGCAGCGGGCGACGCCAAATGCCGGCAGCCTCAGCGGCCCGAGGCTGACGATGTGAGGACTGGCGGTGCCGGACGGATCCGGGGGCGCGGCCGGACGGGTCCGGGGTGAGGCCAGGTGGTGCCGGATGGGTCCGGGGTGAGGCCCGGTGATGTCGGACGGGTCCGGGGTGAGACCAGGTGGTGCTGGATGGGTCCGGGGTGAGGCCCGGTGGTGCCGGACGGGTTCAAGGGTGCGGCCGGATGGGTCCGGGGGTGAGGCCGGGCGGTGCCGGATGGGTCCGGTGGTGAGGCCGGGCGGTGGCGGGCAGGTCCGGGGACGAGGCCGGGCGGTGCCGGGCGGTGCCGGGCGGTGCCGGACGGGTCCGGTGGTGAGGGTGGATCCGGGGGTGGGGTGGTCAGTCAGGCCGCGCCGAGGCTGGGGTGTGGCTGGGCCGACGGTTGTCGCGGTGGGCGCGGGAGGCATGTGGCTGGCGTGCCCGCGGTGGATGAGCCGCAGCTGAGCCGCAGCCGGGCCGCAGCTCGGCCGGGAGTCGCGTGGGGCTGCCCGGCGGGGGCCGTCGAAGGCGGGCAGGGGTTCCGTGCCGGATTTGTCGGGTCGAGGATTCGCTGGGAACGCAGAAGCCCGCACCGCCGGGTGGCGGCACGGGCTTGCGGGGTGGCGTTCGGGGTCAGCTGGGGTTGGTCAGCTGGCGAAGAACGCGCGGGGGTCGGCGACCAGGACGCCCTGTTCGGTGAGGCGCTCGATCAGGCCCGACGGGGAGATGTCGTAGACGATCGCGAGCGCGCGCAGGTCGTCGGCGCGGATCGACAGCACGCGGCCGTTGTAGTCGCCTCGCTGCTGCTGGATGGCCCGGGCGTAGCGGGCGACGTAGGCCAGGTCCTCGCCGGCCGCGTCGTACAGCTTTTCCAGGTCAAGCACGATCTTGTTAGTGGCCTCGAGACGGACACCGCTGCCGTCGGGCAGCAGTTCCGAGACCGGAACACGGTAGAAGTCGGCAAGCTCGGCCAGGCGCGAGACGGTGACGGCACGGTCGCCACGCTCGTACGAGCCCACCACGACGGCTTTCCAGCGGCCGTTGGACTTCTCCTCCACGCCCTGCAGGGACAGGCCCTGCTGCTGGCGGATGGAGCGCAGGCGGGCGCCAAGCGACTTGGCGTACTCAGACGGCATTCGGACACTCCAGTACTGTGCTCGCCCGGAGGGTTCTTCCTCCGGATCGCTACGCTGCGTGACGGTACGGAGTTTGCGACCCCTGGTCAAGTGTCGGTTACCTATGAGTCGCCGAGCCAGGGGGAGAGTTGCCCGCATTCGTCCGACTGATCCCGTGGGTAGGCCACGTCACCATGGTCAACATCGCGCTCACTGGTAACGTAGCGTCAGCCATCGGGCAGCCCTTGATCGGGGGCCCGGAGAAAAGCACCGACGTCCTTTAACGACCCGTCCCGTGAGGCGGGGAAGGAGGTCCGCCGTGGCACAACCACGCGCTGACACCGAAACACCACCCGCGAGCAAGGTCATTCTTTCGGGAGCGGACCTGCACCGGGTGATCGACCGCATCGCGCACCAGATCCTCGAGAAGACCTCCGGTGCCACCGGAACGGTTCTGCTGGGGATCCCGACCCGGGGCGTTCCGCTCGCCCACCGGCTGGCCGCGCGGATCCACGCCTTCGAGGGCATCGACATCCCGGTCGGCGCGCTCGACATCACGCTCTACCGCGACGACCTCCGGTTGCACGCGACGCGGGCGCTCGGCAGGACGGAAATCCCTGGTGACGGCCTTGATGGCCGCCGGGTGATCCTGGTCGACGACGTGCTCTTCTCCGGCCGTACGGTGCGTGCGGCTCTTGATGCTCTCAGCGATGTCGGCCGTCCCAGCTCGGTGCAGCTCGCCGTCCTGGTCGACCGCGGGCACCGGGAGCTGCCGATCCGGGCGGACTACGTGGGCAAGAACATCCCGACCGCGCTGAGCGAGAAGGTGCGCGTGTCGCTCGCCGAGACGGACGCCGGCGTGGACGAGGTCAAGCTGTGGGGAGAGGCCCGATGATCAAGCATCTGCGTTCCGCGGCGGATCTCGACGCCGAGACCGCGACGCTGATCCTGGACACCGCGGGGGAGATGGCGGCGCTCGCCGGGCGCGAGGTCAAGAAGCTGCCGACGCTGCGCGGGCGGACCGTGGTCAACCTTTTCTACGAGGACTCGACGCGTACCCGGATCAGTTTCGAGGCCGCGGCCAAGCGGCTCTCCGCGGATGTGATCAATTTTTCCGCGAAAGGCTCCAGCGTCTCGAAGGGTGAGAGCCTGAAGGACACGGCTCTCACATTGCAGGCAATGGGCGCCGACGCGGTCGTGATCCGGCACCCGGCCTCCGGGGCCCCGCACCGGCTCGCCTCGTGGGTGGACGGTTCGGTGATCAACGCCGGGGACGGCACCCACGAGCACCCGACCCAGGCGCTGCTCGACGCGTACACGATGCGGTCCCGGCTCGGGAAGATCGACGGCCTGAAGGTCGCCATCGTGGGTGACGTGCTGCACAGCCGGGTGGCGCGCTCCAACGTCCTGCTGCTCACCACGCTCGGCGCGAAGATCACCCTGGTCGGCCCGCCGACGCTGATCCCGCTCGACGTCGCCGCCGCGCTGTCGCCGGCGACGAAGGTGTCCTACGACCTGGACAGCGTCCTCGGCGATGTGGACGTGGTGATGATGCTGCGGGTGCAGACCGAACGCATGCAGGACTCCTTCTTCCCCTCCGCCCGGGAGTACAGCCGCCGGTACGGACTCGACGTGCCGCGCATGCGCAAGCTGCCGGGCCACGCGATCGTGATGCACCCCGGTCCCATGAACCGCGGCATGGAGATCGCGCCCGAGGTGGCCGACTCCTCCCGCTCCACCATCGTCGAACAGGTCGCCAACGGGGTCAGCGCCCGGATGGCCGTTCTCTACCTGCTGCTCGGAGGCAAGGCATGACCTCGTACCTCATCACAGGGGTCTCCGTTCTGGGCGCCGCACCCACCGATCTGCTGATCAAAGACGGCGTCGTCAGCACGGAGAAGATCAAAGCCGACGAGACGATCGACGGTACGGGTCTGGTGGCCCTGCCGGGGCTCGTCGATCTGCACACCCACCTGCGGGAACCCGGCCGCGAGGACGCCGAGACGGTCGAGACCGGTTCACGGGCGGCGGCACTCGGTGGCTACACCGCGGTGTTCGCGATGGCCAACACCTCACCGGTCGCCGACACCGCCGGCGTCGTCGAGCAGGTCTGGCGGCTCGGTCGCGAGGCCGGGCTGGTCGACGTGCAGCCGATCGGCGCGGTCACCGTCGGGCTGGCCGGCAAGCAGCTGGCCGAGCTCGGCGCGATGGCGACCTCCGCCGCGAACGTGCGGATCTTCTCCGACGACGGGCACTGCGTCGCCGACCCGCGGCTGATGCGCCGCGCGCTGGAGTACGTGAAGGCGTTCGACGGGATCATCGCCCAGCACGCCGAGGAGCCGCGGCTCACCGAGGGCGCGCAGATGCACGAGGGCGAGGTCTCCACCCGTCTCGGGCTGACCGGCTGGCCCGCGGTCGCCGAGGAGGCGATCATCGCCCGTGACGTGCTGCTCGCCGAGCACGTCGGCAGCCGGCTGCACGTCTGCCACGTGTCCACGGCCGGGTCGGTCGAGGTGCTGCGCCAGGCCAAGGCCCGCGGCGTGCGGGTCACCGCCGAGGTCACCCCGCATCACCTGCTGCTCACCGACGAGCTCGCGGCCAGCTACGACCCGGTCTACAAGGTCAACCCACCGTTGCGTACGGCGAAAGATGTCGAAGCCCTGCGTCAGGCACTGATCGACGGGGTCATCGACATCGTCGCCACCGACCACGCCCCGCACGCCGTGGAGGACAAGGAGTGCGAATGGGCGTACGCGCGTCCCGGCATGGTGGGTCTTGAGACCGCGCTGCCGGTGGTGCTGTCCGTCCTAGAGGATCTGGGCTTCGATCAACCGTGGGAGCTGATCGCCGAGCGGATGTCGCGTGCCCCGGCCCGGATCGCGGGTCTCGACGGGCACGGCACCGATCTGAGCGCCGGCTCGCCGGCCAACCTCACGCTGGTGGACCCGTCCGCCCGGCGGGTCGTCGACCCGGCCGAGCTGGCGAGCCGCAGCCGCAACACACCGTACGCGGGCACCACCCTGCCAGGTCGCATCGTCGCGACCTTCCTCCGGGGAGAGCCGACAGTCCTGGATGGGAAAGCAGTCAGATGAAAAAAGCGATTCTCGTGCTCGAAGACGGGCGCACGTTCTCCGGTGAGTCCTACGGCGCCGAGGGGGAGACGTTCGGCGAGGCGGTCTTCACCACCGGGATGACCGGTTACCAGGAGACGCTGACCGACCCGTCGTACCACCGGCAGGTCGTGGTGCAGACCGCGCCGCAGATCGGCAACACCGGCGTCAACGACGAGGACGACGAGTCCGACCGGATGTGGGTCGCCGGTTACGTCGTGCGTGACCCGGCCCGCCGCCCGTCCAACTGGCGCTCGACCGGTGACCTGGGCGAACGCCTGGCCGCCGAGGGTGTCGTCGGGATCAGCGGCGTGGACACCCGGGCGCTGACCCGGCACCTGCGCTCGCGTGGCGCGATGCGGGTCGGCATCTCCACGGTGGACCTCGACCCGGTGTCGCTGCGGGCCCGCGTGCTCGACCAGCCGCAGATGACCGGGGCCGACCTGTCCGCCCAGGTCACGACCGCCGAGCGGTACACCGTCGAGGCCGTGGGGGAGCACCGGTACACGGTCGCCGCCCTCGACCTGGGCATCAAGCGCAACGTGTCGCGCCGGCTGGCGCAGCGCGGTGTGACCACGCACATCTTCCCGGCGTCCACGACGATCGAGGAGATGCTCGCGGTCAGCCCGGACGCGGTGTTCCTGTCGCCCGGCCCGGGTGACCCGGCGACCGCGGACGTGCCGGTCGCGCTGGCCCGCGCGGTGCTGCAGCGCCGGGTGCCGCTGTTCGGCATCTGTTTCGGCAGCCAGATCCTGGGCCGCGCGCTCGGCTTCGGGACCTACAAGCTGGGGTACGGCCACCGCGGCATCAACCAGCCGGTGCTCGACAAGACCACCGGCAAGGTCGAGGTGACCAGCCACAACCACGGCTTCGCGGTCGACGCGCCGCTCAACACCGTGATCGACACCGACTTCGGCGGTGTCGAGGTCTCCCACGTGTGCCTCAACGACAACGTGGTCGAGGGCCTGCGGGCGCTCGACGTCCCCGCGTTCACCGTCCAGTACCACCCCGAGGCAGCCGCGGGCCCGCGTGACGCGGACTACCTGTTCGACCGCTTCGTCGAGCTCGTCGAGAAAGTGGATGCCTGATGCCCAAACGTACTGATCTCCAGCATGTGATGGTGATCGGCTCCGGGCCGATCGTCATCGGGCAGGCCTGCGAGTTCGACTACTCCGGCACCCAGGCGTGCCGGGTGCTGCGCGCCGAGGGGCTGCGCGTCTCCCTGATCAACTCCAACCCCGCGACGATCATGACGGACCCGGAGTTCGCCGACGCCACGTACGTCGAGCCGATCACCCCGGAGTTCCTCGAGCTGGTCATCGCGAAGGAACGCCCCGACGCGATCCTGGCCACGCTGGGCGGGCAGACCGCGCTCAACGCCGCGGTCGCGCTGCACGAGAACGGCATCCTCGAGAAGTACGGCGTGGAGCTGATCGGCGCCGACATCGGGGCGATCAACCGCGGCGAGGACCGGCAGCTGTTCAAGGACATCGTCGCCAAGGCCGGCGGCGAGACCCCGCGCAGCAGGGTCTGCCACTCGATGGACGAGGTCCGCTCGACCGTCGCCGACCTGGGTCTGCCGGTCGTCATCCGGCCGTCGTTCACCATGGGTGGCCTGGGTTCCGGCATGGCGCACACCGACGAGGACCTGGAGCGCATCGCCGGTGCCGGCCTGGCCGCCTCCCCGGTGCACGAGGTGCTCATCGAGGAGAGCGTGCTCGGCTGGAAGGAGTACGAGCTCGAGCTGATGCGCGACAAGAACGACAACGTCGTGGTCGTCTGCTCGATCGAGAACATCGACCCGATGGGTGTGCACACCGGCGACAGCGTCACCGTCGCGCCGGCCATGACGCTGACCGACCGGGAGTACCAGAACCTGCGCGACCTGGGCATCGCGGTGCTGCGCGAGGTCGGCGTCGACACCGGTGGCTGCAACATCCAGTTCGCGATCAACCCGGACGACGGCCGCCTGGTCGTCATCGAGATGAACCCGCGGGTGTCGCGGTCCAGCGCGCTGGCCTCGAAGGCGACCGGTTTCCCGATCGCGAAGATCGCCGCGAAGCTGGCCATCGGCTACACGCTGGACGAGATCCCGAACGACATCACACTGAAGACCCCGGCCGCGTTCGAGCCGGCGCTGGACTACGTGGTCGTGAAGATCCCCCGGTTCGCGTTCGAGAAGTTCCCCGGCGCCGACGCCGAGCTCACCACCACGATGAAGTCGGTCGGTGAGGCGATGAGCCTGGGCCGCAACTTCGCCGAGGCGCTCAACAAGGCGATGCGCTCGATGGAGACGAAGGCGGCCGGTTTCTGGACCGCGCCGAGCTTCGAGAGCAAGGAAGAAGCCCTCGAAGCGATGCGTACGCCGCACGACGGGCGGCTGTACACGGTGGAGGCCGCGCTGCGCCTGGGCGCCACCGTGGAGCAGGTGCACGAGGCCAGCGGCCGGATCGACCCGTGGTTCCTCGACGAGATCAAGGCGCTGGTCGACCTGCGCGCCGAGATCCTGGACGCGCCGGTGCTCGACGAGGTGCTGCTGCGCCGGGCCAAGCGCCAGGGCCTGTCCGACCGGCAGCTCGCCGCGCTGCGCCCCGAGCTGGCCGGTGAGGACGGTGTCCGTACGCTGCGGCACCGGCTGGGGATCCGCCCGGTCTACAAGACGGTCGACACCTGTGCCGCCGAGTTCGAGGCGGACACGCCGTATCACTACTCGACGTACGACGAGGAGACCGAGGTCGCACCGTCGGACCGGCCCAAGGTGATCATCCTGGGCTCGGGGCCGAACCGGATCGGGCAGGGCATCGAGTTCGACTACTCCTGCGTGCACGCGGTCATGGCGCTCAAGGGCGAGTACGAGACCGTCATGGTCAACTGCAACCCGGAGACCGTCTCCACCGACTACGACACCGCCGACCGGCTGTACTTCGAGCCGCTGACGTTCGAGGACGTCCTGGAGGTCTTCCACTCCGAGGACTCCTCGGGCAAGGCGGCCGGCGGCCCGGGTGTCGTCGGCGTGATCGTGCAGCTCGGCGGGCAGACGCCGCTGGGGCTCGCGCAACGTCTCAAGGCCGCGGGCGTACCCATCGTCGGGACCTCGCCGGAGTCGATCGACCTGGCCGAGCACCGCGGGTTGTTCGGCGCGGTGCTGGCCAAGGCCGGACTGCGCTCGCCCGAGCACGGCACCGCCACCTCGTTCGAGCAGGCCAAGGCGATCGCGGACGAGATCGGTTACCCGGTGCTGGTCCGCCCGTCGTACGTGCTCGGCGGCCGCGGCATGGAGATCGTCTACGACGAGCCGACGCTGGCCGACTACATCGCCCGGTCCACCGAGATCTCCCCGGACCACCCGGTGCTGGTGGACAGCTTCCTCGACGACGCCATCGAGATCGACGTGGACGCGCTCTGCGACGCCACCGGCGAGGTCTACATCGGCGGGGTCATGGAGCACATCGAGGAGGCCGGCATCCACTCCGGCGACTCGTCCTGCTCGCTGCCGCCGGTCACGCTGGCCGGCTCGCACCTCGCCGAGGTGCGCCGCTACACCGAGGCGATCGCCCGCGGGGTCGGGGTGCGGGGCCTGCTGAACGTCCAGTACGCGCTCAAGGACGACGTGCTGTACGTGCTGGAGGCCAACCCGCGCGCCTCGCGGACCGTCCCGTTCGTGTCCAAGGCGACCGCGGTGCAGCTCGCCAAGGCGGCCGCCCGGATCATGCTCGGCGCCACGATCGCGGAGCTGCGGGCGGAGGGCATGCTGCTCAAGAGCCGCGACGGGGGGTCCACCCCGGAGAACGCGCCGATCGCGATCAAGGAGGCGGTGCTGCCGTTCAAGCGGTTCCGTACCCCGGCGGGCAAGGGCGTCGACAGCCTGCTCGGCCCGGAGATGAAGTCGACCGGCGAGGTCATGGGCATCGACCCGGCGTTCGGCCCGGCGTTCGCGAAGTCGCAGGCCGCCGCGTACGGCTCGCTGCCGACCAGCGGCAAGGTCTTCGTGTCGGTCGCCAACCGGGACAAGCGGTCGATGATCTTCCCGATCAAGCGGCTGGCCGACCTGGGCTTCACCATCGTGACCACCGCGGGCACCGGTGAGGTGCTGCGCCGGCACGGCATCGCGTGCGAGGTCGTGCCGAAGCACTTCGAGAGCCCGGGCCAGAACGCGGTCGCGCTGATCCAGGCGGGGGAGATCGCGCTGATCATCAACACCCCGCAGGGCTCCGGGGCCAGTGCCCGTTCCGATGGGTACGAGATCCGCAGCGCGGCGGTCACCCATGACATCCCGAGCATCACCACGGTTCCGGGAGCCGCCGCGGCGGTGATGGGCATCGAGGCGCTGATGCGGGGCGACATGACCGTACGCCCGCTTCAGGAGCTGCACGCCGCCCTGCGGGAGAGCGAGTGACGTTCTTCGAGACCGCCGTCCGCCCGGTGCTGTTCCGGGTGGGCGGCGGCGACGCGGAGAAGGCGCACGAGTTCACCCTCGACCGCCTCGCCGGGCTCAACCCGGGTGCGCTCGCGCTGCTGCGCCGCCGGTACGCGGTCAGCGCCCCCACCGAGGTCTTCGGGGTGCGTTTCCCGAACCCGGTCGGCCTGGCCGCCGGGATGGACAAGAACGGTGTGGCGCTGCCGTCGTGGCCCGCGCTCGGCTTCGGCTTCGTCGAGGTCGGCACGGTCACCGCGAAGCCGCAGCCGGGCAACGACCGGCCCCGGCTGTTCCGGCTGCGTGACAGCGAGGCCGTGATCAACCGGATGGGCTTCAACAACGCCGGTGCCGCGGCGCTGGCGGCCCGGCTCGAGCTGCTCGGCCCGATCGGGGTGCCGCTCGGCGTCTCGCTGGGCAAGTCCAAGGTCACCCCGCTCGAGGAGGCTGTGCAGGACTACCTGACCTCGTACGAGCTGCTGGAGCCGTACGCCGACTACATCGCGGTCAACGTGTCGTCGCCGAACACGCCGGGGTTGCGTACGTTGCAGGACAAATCGGCCCTGGCATCGTTGCTGGGTGCCCTGGTCGGCAAGACCCCGGTACTGGTGAAGATCGCGCCCGACCTGACCGAGCCGGCCATCGCGGAGCTGCTGGAGGTGTGCCTCGCGTACGGTGCGGCCGGCGTCATCGCCACCAACACCACGCTGGACCGCGGTGGGCTGGCCGCGGGGGACGAGGCGCGGGCGGGTGAGGCGGGCGGGCTCTCCGGCCGGCCGCTGACCGAACGGGCCCGCAAGGTCGTGCACTTCGTCCATCAGGAGACCGGCGGGAAACTGCCGATCATCGGGGTCGGGGGGATAACCGGCGCCGACGACGCGGCCCGGATGTTCGACGCGGGGGCCGCGTTGATCCAGCTCTACACGGGTTTCATCTACCGGGGCCCGGCCCTTGTCCGAGCCGCGGCGAAGGCCCGGCGATGACCCGGTCCGGCCGAGCGCATGCTCGGCCGGACTTCTTTTTGCCCGCCGGGACCCGGTCCTGGGAGCGCGCCCAGCGGGCCTCATCGGGCCGCTGGCGGCCTGGAAGGGCTCCCATGGGCCTCGGGCGGCCCTGGAAGCGGTAAGGCCGCTGAAGGGCCGCTCCTTACATCACCCCGGCGCCGGGACCGCTGAGAGCGGACCACTCCGAGGTCGAACGCATTACCAGTGGGGTCGCCGCAGCGGTGTCCGCCACCCGACACGAAAGGGAATCACCGCGATGGAGAGCTTCGGAAACCGGCTGCGCGCCGCCACGGAGGCCCAGGGCCCGCTCTGCGTGGGCATCGATCCGCACCCCGCCCTGCTGGAGCGCTGGGGGCTCGATGACGACCTCGCCGGCCTGGAACGCTTCAGCTTTACGGTCGTCGAAGCACTGGCTGATCGGGTCCCCGTTCTCAAGCCGCAGTCGGCGTTCTTCGAGAGATTTGGGTCACGTGGCGTCGCTGTTCTTGAGTCAACTATCCGACAGTCACGCGAGGCCGGTGCGCTGGTACTTCTCGACGTCAAGCGGGGTGACATCGGCTCGACGATGGCCGCGTACGCCGCCGCGTACCTCGATCCGGACAGTTCGCTGAGTGTCGATGCGATTACGGTGAGTCCCTATCTCGGCGTGGGCTCTTTGCGTCCCGCGTTCGACCTGGCGGCCGCTCACGGCGCCGGCGTCTTCGTTCTCGCGCTGACGTCGAATCCGGAAGGACCGGAACTTCAGCACGCCGTCACCGCGGCCGGCCGCACCGTCGCGCAGACCGTGATCGACGAGATTTCCCAGCTCAACGCCGGTGCGGAAGGTCTCGGAAGTTTCGGTCTGGTGGTCGGCGCGACCATCGGCGAGACCGGCCACGACCTCTCGAAGATCAACGGGCCGCTCCTCGCGCCGGGCCTCGGCGCGCAGGGCGGGGACCCCGCCGGCCTCCGCGCGATTTTCGGCGAGAGCCTGCGGAACGTGCTGCCGTCGTACTCACGCGAGGTTCTCGCGGCGGGACCCGACGTGACCTCGCTGCGGGCCGCCGCGGAGCGCGCTGCGGCCGCCTGCCGGGCCGTGATCGGGTGAAACAGCCTGCCTAGCAGGCCCGGCCGCACCGGCCCGGGGGGTACCCCCACGTTGCCGAAAGCGCCATTGACCGCTAGTTTTCCCGGCGCCGGGAACCACATGCCCCTTTGGTTCCCTGGCACACCACGTTTCACAGATGCGCCGGTATTCGTATACCAGCGCGATAGGGACCTGAGGAGAACTGGTGCCGCTCCCGTCACTGACCCCCGAACAGCGTAAAGCCGCGCTGGAGAAGGCCGCGGAGATCCGTAAGGCTCGCGCTGAGCTGAAGGATCAGCTCAAGCAGGGCAAGACCACCCTCGCCGCCGTGCTCGACCGGGCCGAGGGCGACGACGTCGTTGGCAAGCTGAAGGTCTCGGCCGTGCTCCAGGCACTGCCGGGCATCGGCAAGATCCGGGCCACCCAGATCATGGAGAAGCTCAAGATCGCCGACAGCCGTCGCCTTCGTGGCCTCGGCGAGCAGCAGCGTAAGGCCCTCCTGGGGGAGTTCGCTGCGAACTGACTCAGTGGCTCGTGTAGGAATGAGCCGTGAGTATGGATGACGACACGCGCCCGGCAGCTCGACTTACTGTCCTGTCCGGCCCCTCCGGGGTCGGGAAAGACAGCGTGATCGAGCTGATCCGGGCGCGTTCGCCATGGATCAAGCTCTCGGTCTCGGTGACGACGCGCAAGAAGCGTGACTACGAGACCGACGGCGAGCACTACCACTTCGTCACCCGTTCGGAGTTCCAGCGCCTGGTCGACGGCGATCAGCTGCTCGAGTGGGCCGAGTTCGCGGGCAACCTCTACGGCACGCCCCGGGCCCAGGTCGAGGGCTGGCTCGCGCAGGGCCGTCCGGTCCTGCTGAAGATCGATCTGCACGGCGCCCGCCAGGTCCGGGCCACCACGCCCGACGCCCAGCTGGTCTTCCTCGCCCCGCCGAGCGTCGAGGAGCTGCGCCGCCGTCTCGTCGGCCGCGGCACCGACGACGAGGAGACCATCCGCCGCCGGCTCAAGCACGCCGACGAGGAACTCGCCGCCGAGAAGGAGTTCGACCGCACGGTCGTCAACGACTTCGTCGAGCGCGCCGCGGATGAGCTGGTAGGATTGCTCGGTTCGTCATATCTGACTCCCGAACAGCTTTAGGTAGGTCAATTCGTGGGAACCATCGCCAACCCCGAGGGCATCACCAACCCGCCGATCGACGAGCTGCTCAACAAGACCTCGTCGAAGTACTCGCTGGTGATCTTCGCGGCCAAGCGCGCCCGCCAGGTCAACGCCTACTACAGCCAGCTCGGTGAGGGCCTCCTGGAATACGTCGGCCCCCTCGTGGAGACGACGCCGCAGGAGAAGCCCCTCTCGATCGCGATGCGCGAGATCAACGCCGGGCTGCTGACCGCCGAGGCGACCGACAACCCGTGATTCACACGTCCGGCCCGTGTCCGCATTCTTGCGGGCGCGGGCTTTTTGCTGGGCAGGAGTAACCATGGCTGAGGTCGTGCTCGGCGTCTGCGGTGGCATCGCCGCCTACAAGGCGTGCGAGCTGCTGCGGCTGTTCACCGAGGCCGGGCACTCCGTACGCGTGGTACCCACCGCGTCGGCGCTGCGATTCGTCGGCGAGCCCACCTGGGCCGCCCTGTCCGGCCGTCCGGTCGCCACCGGCGTCTGGGACGACGTGCACGAGGTGCCGCACGTGCGCATCGGCCGCGCCGCCGAGCTGGTGCTGGTCGCCCCGGCCACCGCCGACACGCTGGCCAAGGCCGCGCACGGCCTCGCCGACAACCTGCTCACCAACACGCTGCTCACCGCCACCTGCCCGGTCGTCTACGCGCCGGCGATGCACACCGAGATGTGGGAGAACCCCGCCACCCGGGCCAACGTCGCCACGCTGCGCGCCCGCGGGGCGATCGTCATCGAGCCCGCCGTGGGCCGGCTCACCGGTGCCGACACCGGCAAGGGCCGGCTGCCCGACCCCGCCGAGATCTACGCGACCGCGCTGCGGGTCCTGAGCCGGGGCGCGGCCGCCCCGCACGACCTGGCCGGGCGCCACGTGGTGGTCACCGCGGGCGGCACCCGTGAGCCACTCGATCCCGTACGGTTCCTGGGCAACCGTTCGTCCGGAAAGCAGGGATACGCCCTTGCCCGTGCCGCGGTCGCCCGTGGTGCCCGGGTCACACTGATTGCGGCGAACGTCACTCTTCGCGTCCCGGCCGGCGCCGACCTGATCACCGTCGGCACGACCGAGGAGCTGCGCGAGGCCACGGTGGCCGCCGCGACCGGGGCCGACGTCGTGGTCATGGCCGCCGCGCCGGCCGACTTCCGCCCGGCGTCGGTGGCCGGCCAGAAGATCAAAAAAACCGATGACGGCGCGGCCCCGGTGCTCGAGCTGGTCACCAACCCGGACATCGCCGCCGAGCTCGGTGCGGCCAAACGCCCTGGTCAGATGCTCGTCGCGTTCGCCGCCGAGACCCACGACGCGCTCGAGAACGCCCGTGGCAAACTCTCCCGGAAACGTGCGGACCTCATCGTCGTTAACGAGGTGGGCACCGACCTGGTCTTCGGATCCGACGAGAACACCGTCACGATCCTGGGGGCCGACGGCTCCACCGTGCGGCTCGGCAAACTCCCCAAAGACGATGTATCCGATGCGATATGGGACCAGGTCGCCGCGCGGCTGGTCCCGCAGGTCGGCGACGATGGGACGGCACAAGGCCGGGCCAGCGCCCGCTGAGCGGTGGTGACTACACTGCCGCGGAACGAACCTTCGACGAATCTGAGGAGCACCGTGGCACGCCGCCTGTTCACTTCCGAGTCGGTCACGGAAGGCCACCCGGACAAGATCGCTGATCAGATCAGCGACGGTATTCTCGATGCCCTGCTCACGCAGGACCCGCGCAGCCGCGTTGCGGTGGAGACGCTGATCACTACCGGTCAGGTGCACGTCGCCGGCGAGGTGACGACCCAGGCGTACGCCGATATCCCGAGCATCGTCCGCGAGACGATCCTCGGTATCGGTTACGACTCGTCGAAGAAGGGATTCGACGGCGCGTCCTGCGGCGTCAGCGTCTCCATCGGCTCGCAGTCACCCGACATCGCGCAGGGCGTCGACAGTGCCCTCGAGCTGCGTGAGGGTGACTCCGAGCACGTCCTCGACGCGCAGGGTGCCGGCGACCAGGGCATGATGTTCGGCTTCGCGTGCTCCGAGACGCCCGAGCTGATGCCGTTGCCGATCGCTCTGGCCCACCGGTTGGCCCGCCGTCTGTCGGCCGCGCGCAAGGACGGCACCATCCCGTACCTTCGCCCGGACGGTAAGACCCAGGTCACCATCGAGTACGACGGCCTCAAGCCGGTCCGTCTCGACACGGTCGTGGTGTCGTCGCAGCACGCGGCCGACATCTCCCTGGAGTCGCTGCTGACCCCGGACGTGCGTGAGCATGTCATCGGCCCGGAGCTCGAGGCCCTGGGCATCGACACCGAGGGTTACCGGTTGCTGGTCAACCCGACCGGCCGCTTCGAGATCGGTGGCCCGATGGGTGACGCCGGCCTGACCGGACGCAAGATCATCGTTGACACCTACGGTGGTTACGCCCGTCACGGTGGTGGCGCGTTCTCCGGCAAGGACCCGTCCAAGGTGGACCGCTCTGCCGCGTACGCGATGCGCTGGGTCGCGAAGAACGTCGTCGCGGCGGGTCTTGCCGAGCGGTGTGAGACCCAGGTCGCGTACGCGATCGGTAAGGCCCACCCGGTCAGCCTGTTCGTCGAGACGTTCGGCACCGAGAACGTCGCGGTGGAAAAGATCGAGAAGGCCATCAACGCCGTCTTCGACCTGCGCCCGGCCGCGATCATCCGTGACCTGGACCTGATGCGTCCCATCTACCAGCAGACCGCCGCGTACGGACACTTCGGCCGTGAGCTGCCGGACCTGCTCTGGGAGAACACGGACCGCGCCCAGGACCTGAAGAACGCCGCAGCCTGACCCAGTTGTCCCAGGCTCACTTGTCACACGAGGCGGGTGCCCCGGCTGATGCCGGGGCACCCGCTCTTTTTGCCCCACCCCACCCAGCCCCGACCCTGCCTATCGCGGCCCTGCTTACCGCGGTCCCGCCTGCTGCGGGTCCGCCTTCCGGGGGTCCGGCCGCTTCCCGGGGGCCCGTCTCCGACCGGGCTGCCGCTGCGGATCCGGCCCCGCCCGCACTCTTCGCGGAGTTGTCCACAGACGCTCCCGTCACGCCGGACGATGTCGTACCCCGGCGGCAGAATGGTCGGGTGCCGGCGAAACAGCGTGACCGCGAACCCGCGACGACCCTCCCGGTCGCCCGCGTGTCCGTCGACGTGCCGCTGCCGCACCTCGATCGCCCCTTCGACTACCTTGTCGCGGCGTCCGACGACGCCGCGGCCCAGCCGGGCGTCCGGGTCAAGGTCCGCTTCGCCGGCCAGATGGTCAACGGCTTCATCCTGGAGCGGGCGGAGTCGAGCACCCACGCCAAGCTCGCCTACCTCGACAAGGTCGTCTCCCCGGAACGCATCCTCGACCCGGAGATCGCCACCCTCGCGCGGGCCGTGGCCGACCGCTACGCCGGCAACCTCTCCGATGTCCTCCGCCTGGCGATCCCACCCCGCCACGCACGCGTCGAGTCCCAACCCACCCCACCCCTTGAGCCCGGCTCGCCCGCCCCGGGGACGCCCGAGGCCGGTCCGGGAGGCCCGGTGCCGCCCGAGGCCGGGCCGCCTGGTCCGGAAGGGTCGCGGCCATCTGCTGCCGGCCCGCCTGTCGGCCCGCCTGCCGGAACCCGACTTGGCGACCCCGCCGCGCCCGGCCCGGGGAGCGACTTCGCTGGGCCTGGCCCGGGTGGCGTTTCTGTCACGCTTGGTTCGGAGGGTGGCCTCGCTACGTCTGGCCTGGAGAGTGATTTCGCTGCGCCTGGCCCCGAGGACGGCCCCGCTGGGCCTGGCCCGGGTGGCGGTTCTGTCAGGCCTGGCTCGGAAGGCGGTTCTGCCACGCTCGGTTCTGAGGGCGGCCCCGGTGCGTCTGGCTCGGGGGGTGGTCCTGGCCCTTCGGCGGCCTTCGCTGCGGGGCCGGGTCTGGTCGACGGTGTTCTGTCGCCGGCTGCCGGGTCTCGTGCCTCGGCCTCGGTGGGTGCTGCCGCGGCCGAGGCGGTTCCGGTGGGCGCGGTTGCCGTTGCTGTGCCCGGTGAGGGGGGCGGCCCGGGCGTCGACGCGGCGGATGGCCGGCCGGCCGGGCCCGCGGTGAGGGGTACGGAGGGTGGTCCGCCGCCGGCCGGTGGCGTCCCGCCGGGCGACCAAGGCCGGGGAGACCGAGGCCGGGGAGACCAAGGCCTGGGAGACCGGGGCCGGGGAGACCAAAACCTGGGCGACCAGGGTCCGGGTGACCAGGGTCCGGGCGACCGGGGTCCGGGGTGGGGGGACTATCCCGCGGGGCCTTCGTTCCTGCACGCTCTGGAGCAGGGGCGGGAGGCCCGGGCGGTGTGGTCCGCTCTGCCCGGGGAGGACTGGGCCGCCCGGATCGCGGAGGCCTGCGCTGCCACCGTGCGGGGTGGGCGGGGCGTTGTCGTCGTTGTTCCGGATGCCCGGGATCTGGAGCGGGTCGACCGGGCGTTGGCCGCGGTGCTCGGACCGGGGCGGCATGTCGCCCTGAACGCCGCCGCCGGGCCCTCGGAGCGGTACCGGCGGTTCCTGGCCGCGAGCCGGCACCGGGTCCCGGTGGTGGCCGGGACCCGGGCGGCCATGTTCGCCCCGGTCGCGGATCTGGGGCTGGTGGTGATCTGGGACGACGGGGACGACTTGCATGCCGAGCCCCGGGCGCCGTACCCGCATGCCCGGGATGTGCTGCTCACCCGGGCCCAGATGGCCGGGTGTGCCGCGCTGGTGGCCGGGTTCGCCCGGACCGGGGAGGCTCAGCTGCTTCTCGAGACCGGGTGGGCGAAGGAGATCGTCGCGGCCCGGGACACGATCCGGGCGCGGTGCCCGAACATTGCTCCCACCGGTGATGATCCGCAGCTGGCCCGGGATCCCGGGGCCGCCACCGCCCGGTTGCCGAGTCTGGCGTGGCAGGCCGCCCGGCAGGCGCTGAAGGACGGTGCTCCGGTGCTGGTCCAGGTGCCGCGGCGGGGGTATCTGCCCGCTGTCGCCTGTGCCGAGTGCCGCACGCCGGCCCGGTGTCCGCATTGTTCGGGGCCGTTGGGGCTGGCCGGTGCCCGGGATGTGCCGACCTGTCACTGGTGCGGGCGGGCCGCGGCCGACTATTCGTGCCCGGCCTGTGGGGGGCGGCGGCTGCGGGCTTCGGTGACCGGGGCACGGCGGACGGCTGAGGAGCTGGGCCGGGCGTTTCCGGGTGTGCCGGTGCGGACGTCGGGGCGGGACGAGATCCTCGACACGGTGCCGGGGGAGGCCGCGCTGGTTGTCGCTACGCCGGGTGCTGAGCCGGTGGCCGACGGTGGGTTCGGGGCCGTGCTGCTGCTCGACTCGTGGGCGTTGCTGAGCCGGGCCGATCTGCGGGCGGCCGAGGAGACGATGCGGCGGTGGTTGTCCGCGGCGGCGCTGGCCCGGCCGGGCAGGGACGGCGGCCGGGTCGTGGTGGTGGCCGACGGGTCGCTGGCCCCGGTGCAGGCGTTGCTGCGGTGGGATCCGGGATGGTTCGCCGGGCGGGAGCTCGCCGAGCGGCGGGAGCTGGGCTTTCCCCCGGCCGCCCGGTTCGTGAGCCTGACCGGGCGGACCGAGGCGGTGGCCGAGCTGCTCGACATCGCCCGGCTGCCCGAGGGGGCCGAGGTGCTCGGGCCGGTGCCGGCCGCCGACGAGGAGCAGGAGCGGATGCTGGTGCGGGTGTCCCGGGGAAGGGCGGCCGAGCTGGCGCGGGTGCTGCACGAGGCCGCGGGGGTACGCAGCGCCAAGCGGGCCACCCTTCCGGTCAGGGTCCAGGTCGACCCCGCCGAGCTGCTTTAGGGCAGGACGCGCGGGTCCGGCTTGAGCGAGTGCGGCAGCCGTACGGTGATGAACTCGTTGTTGTCCGCGGTGTTGGGGGTGCGGCCCGCGGAGCCGGGGAAGTTGTTGTCGTTGAGGACCGCGATCGTGTCGCCGGACAGCAGTGCCACGTCCTCGATGGTCAGGAACGGGAAGCGGAACGTGGTGCCGAAACCGCCGAGCCGGCGCGGGTTGGCGATGGTCAGCAGGTCGACGACCAGCGTCTTGTCCATGAGACCGTCGTGGTTGCGGTCCCGGCGGTCGGCGAGGTAGATGCGCTTGACCTGCGACGCGTCGCCCTGGTTGCTGTCGCGTTCGATGATGAGGAACCGGTTGGCGTCGACCGGGATGGCGTCGCCGATGGCGTTGGCCGGGGACTCGAGGCGATAGGTCCAGCGTTTGCCGGTGTACCCGCCGCGGTGCGTGTCGAACTCGTTGAAGCGCAGGTCACCCGGGGTGTCACCGGCGACGGTCCCCTCCAGCAACGGGTACAGGTAGCGGCCGTCGGGCGAGTGCGCCGTACCCTCGAAGCCCTTGCTGCTGGGCAGGTTGCTCGGGCCGGTGGGGTTCTCCGGGGCGAAGACGCCCGGCAGCGGGACCGGGGCCGTGAGCAGCTTGCCGGCCCGGTCGAAGTGCAGCAGGTACGGGCCGAACTCGTCGCCGATCCACAGCGTGCCGTCGCCGGCCCGGACGATCGACTCCGGGTCGAAGTCGGAACCGGTGAGGACCCGGTCCGCGCGGGTGAGGGCGAACGGCACCTTGTGGTCCGGGTCGGTGAGGGTGATGCCGCCGAGGACGTCCACCTTCCCGGTACCGGTGACCGGGCCGATGTGCTGCACGCGGAGCAGGAAGTCGCCGCTGTTGGCCTTGTTGCCGTAACCGTTGTCGCTGAGGACGTCGTAGGTGCCGTCCTTGTTGGGCAGCACGCCGGAGAAGCCCTGCACCGGCTGGTCGTCCCAGGGCGCGGCGATGCCGTTGACCGGCGCGGTGCCCAGTGCGGCGCCGGAGGGTTCGCTGCCGGGCACGAAGGTGAGCGCCGGCAACGAGGCGAAGCCGGTGAGGGTGGGCCGGGAGAAGGAAGCGGAGGACGGGGCTGCCGCCAGGCCCGCTCCGAGGACGAGGAGGCCGGTGACGGCCACCCGGGAGACGATTCGACGCATGGGCGGCACGCTAGGGGCCCACGGTGAATCCCAGGCGGCCCACAATAGAGCGGTGGATGTTGCCGCAGCGATCAATACGCTTCTGTCGCCCGGGGCGGGGCACGACCCGTACCCGGCCTATGCCGTGCTGCGGTCGGCCGGGCCGATCATCGGGCAGAACCAGACGTTCTTCGTCACGGGCTACGACGCCGTCGACGCCATCCTGCGGGATCCGCTGATGGGGACGTATGACACGGTGCTGCTCGACGACCAGTGGTCGGACTGGCGGGAGAACCGGGGCGTCGCGTTGTTCGTCGACTCGATGCTGCGGCAGAACCCGCTGAACCACACCCGGATGCGCCGGCTGGCCTCCGGGGTGTTCACCGCGCGGCGGGTCGGGCGGCTGCGCGAGGCGATCGTCGCGCAGGTCGACGACGCGCTGGCCGAGCTCGAGACGCACGCCGTGGACGGGGCCGTCGACGTGATGGGCCACCTCGCGTACCCGTTGCCGATCGGGGTGATCTGCACCCTGCTGGGGGTGCCGCCGCAGGACCGGGGTCAGTTCCGGCGGCTGGCCGAGGCGCTGACCGCGGTGCTGGAGGTGCGCTGGAGCGAGGCGCAGGGCCGGGCCGCGCACGAGGCGGCCGGTGAGCTCACCGCGTACTTCGAGGCTCTGATCGCGATCCGCCGGCGGGAGCCGCGTGACGACCTGGTGACCGCGCTGGCCGCGGCGCACGACGCCGGCGGTGACAAGCTGACCGCCGACGAGCTGATGGGCAACCTGGCGTTGTTGCTGGTCGCCGGGTTCGAGACCACCACGAACCTGCTCGGGAACGGGCTGTGGTTGCTGCTGCGCCATCCGGATCTCGCTGCCCGGTTGCGCGCGGATCCGGAGCTCGCGCCCGCGTTCGTCGAGGAGATCCTGCGGTACGACTCCCCGGTGCAGCTGACCGAGCGTTTCGCGGCCGGGGACACGACGGTCGGCGGGCTGCCCGTACCCGCCGGCAGTGAGCTCGTGCTCCTCCTGGGTGCGGCCAACCGGGACCCGGCCCGCTTCCGTGACCCCGACCGGTTCGACCCGGACCGGCCCGGGAACGCTCCGCTGTCGTTCGGCGCGGGGGCGCATTACTGCCTGGGGGCGCCGCTGGCCCGGCTGGAGGCCCAGGTGGCCCTGCCCGCGCTGCTGCGGCGTTTCCCGGAGCTGACGGCGGCCGGGGAACCGGTCCGGCGCGACCGGCTCACCCTGCGCGGCTGGGCCACTCAGCCGGTCGCGTTGGGTAGCCGGCGGGCGGCCTCCGTAGACTAGGCGGAACAACACCGCCATCAGTCAGGAGCAGGGCCGAGTGACCGTCCAGCCCATCCGTCTTTTCGGCGACCCGGTGCTGCGTTCGCAGGCCGATCCGGTCACCGATTTCGACAAGGAACTGCGCACCCTCGTCAAGAACCTCACCGACACGATGCTCGACGAGGGCGGTGCCGGCCTGGCCGCCCCGCAGCTCGGGGTCGGCCTGCGGGTGTTCGCGTTCGACGTCGACGACGTGGTCGGCCACATCGTCAACCCGGTGCTGAGCTTCCCCGACGAGGACGAGCAGGACGGCCCCGAGGGCTGCCTGTCCATCCCCGGGGTCTACGTCGACACCAAGCGCCGGCAGAACGTCGTGGCCGAGGGCTTCAACGAGCACGGCGACCCGGTCCGGTTGATCGGCACCGGCCTGATGGCGCGGTGTGTCCAGCACGAGACCGACCACCTCGACGGGGTGCTGTTCCTGGACCGGCTCGACGCCGCCGGGCGCAAGGACGCGATGAAGCAGATCCGCTCCTCCGAGTGGTACGACGCGGGCAAGCCGCCGGTCGTCAAGGCCAGCCCGCACGGCCGCGGCCTCTTCGGTCTGGGACGGTGAGCTGATGCGCCTTGTCTTCGCCGGTACGCCGGAAGTGGTCCTGCCCTCCCTCGACGCGATCGCCGCGTCGTCGCACGAGCTGGTCGCGGTCGTGACCCGTCCCGACGCCCCCGCCGGGCGCGGGCGCAAGCTGCTGCGCTCACCGGCCGGCGCGTGGGCCGACGAGCGGGGCATCGAGGTGCTCACCCCGCAGCGTCCCCGGGAACCGGAGTTCCAGGAGCGGCTGCGCGAGATCGCGCCGGACTGCGTCCCGGTCGTCGCGTACGGCGCCCTGGTGCCCTCGTCCGCCCTGGAGATCCCCGAGCACGGCTGGGTGAACCTGCACTTCTCGCTGCTGCCGGCCTGGCGTGGCGCGGCTCCCGTGCAGCACGCCGTCCTGCACGGTGACGAGGTCACCGGTGCCAGCGTGTTCGAGCTGGAGGCCGGCATGGACACCGGCCCGGTCTACGGCACGCTCACCGAGCAGATCCGCGCCACCGACACGTCGGGTGACCTGTTGAACCGGCTCGCCACCGAGGGTGCCGGCCTGCTCGTGGCGGTGCTCGACGCGATCGAGGCCGGCACCGCGCGGGCGCACCCGCAGCCCGCCGACGGCATCTCGATGGCCCCGAAGATCGCCGTCGACGACGCGCGGATCCGCTGGAGCGACCCGGCGTTCGCGGTCGACCGGCGGATCCGGGCCTGCACCCCGGCGCCCGGCGCCTGGACCACCCTGCGCGACGAACGGGTCAAGCTCGGCCCGGTCCGCCCGGTGGCCAACGCGGTGCCGCTGCGCCCCGGTGAGCTGCTCGTCGAGCGCAACCAGGTGCTCGCGGGCACCGCCACCACCCCTGTCATCCTCGGCGAGGTCCGCGCCGCTGGAAAGAAGCCCATGTCGGCCGGCGACTGGGCGCGCGGCCTGCGCATCAACCCCGGGGAGCAACTTCAGTGAGTTCCGAGCACCACGCCGACCGCCCGCACCACACCGGCCGCCCGCGCGGCTCCGGCGGGCCCGGCTACGGCCGCACCCAGGACCGGGACGCCCGGTCCGGCCGGGCCCCGCGCGCCGGCCGCCCGTCGTCCGACCCGGCCCGGCAGGCCGCCTACGAGGCCATCGCCGCGGTGCACCGCGACGACGCGTACGCGAACCTGGTGCTGTCCGGGATCCTGCGGGAGATGGGGCTGCACGGGCGGGACGCGGCGTTCGCGACCGAGCTGACGTACGGCACGCTGCGGGCCCTGGGCACCCTCGACCTGATCATCGCCGACGCGGCCGGCCGGGACGTGTCCCGGATCGACCCGCCCGCGCGGGACGCGCTGCGCCTCGGGGCGTACCAACTGCTGTTCACCCGGGTCCCGTCGCACGCCGCGGTCAACCAGACCGTCGACCTGGTCCGTTCGGTCGCACCCGGCGCGGCCGGTTTCGCGAACGCGGTCATGCGCACGATCTCCGAGACCAGCCACGACGACTGGCTGACCAAGCTCGCGCCGGACTACGCGGAGAACCCGATCGGGAACCTCGCGGTGGTGCACAACCACCCGGAGTGGGTGATCCGGTCGTTCTCGGAGGCGCTCGGCGGTGACCTCGAGGACACCGCCCGCCTGCTGATCGAGGACAACCAGCCGCCGACCGTGCACCTGTGTGCCCGCCCGGGCCGCTCCGACGCGATCGAGCTCGCCGACGAGGTGGGTGGCGTGCCCGGCGCGTTCTCGCCGTACTCGGTCTATCTGAATCACGGCGGTTCCCCGTCCGAGCTGGCCGCGATCCGCGACGGCCGCGCGCACGTGCAGGACGAGGGCTCCCAGCTGGTCGCGGCGGCGCTGGTCGCGGCGCCGCTCGAGGGCCGCGACGAGCGCTGGCTGGACCTGTGCGCCGGCCCCGGCGGCAAGGCCGGCCTGCTCGGCGCGATCGCGTCGCAGCGTGGCGCCGAGGTCACCGCGGTCGAGGTCGCCGACCACCGGGCCCGGCTGGTCGAGCAGGCCACCGTCGGCCTGCCGGTCACCGTCCTGCCGACCGACGGGCGTACGGTCGGCCGGGACCCGGACCTGCCCGAGGAGGGCTTCGACCGGGTGCTCGTCGACGCGCCCTGCACCGGTCTGGGCTCGCTGCGCCGGCGCCCGGAGTCGCGCTGGCGCCGCAAGCCCACCGACCTGCCGCCGTTGACGAAGCTGCAGCGCGAGCTGCTCGTCGCGGCGCTGCGCGCGGTCCGCCCGGGCGGGGTGGTCGCGTACGTGACCTGCTCCCCGCACATGGTGGAGACCCAGGTGACGGTGACCGAGGGTTCGCGCCGCAGCGGTGTCGAGGTCGACTTCGTGGACGCCCGCCCGCTGCTGCCCGCGGGCATGCCGAAGCTCGGCACCGGCCCCACGGTGCAGCTCTGGCCCCACCGCCACGGCACGGACGCGATGTTCCTGGCGGTCCTGCGCCGCACGAGTTAGGTCTCGCGGATGCCGGGGGCGGTGAGGTCATACACTTCAGCGGTGGAGTCATCGCCGATCATCGCCCCCAGCATCCTCGCCGCGGATTTTGCGCACCTGGCCTCGGCCGTGCATGACATCGAGGGTGCGGCTGACTGGGTGCACGTCGACGTCATGGACAACCATTTCGTCCCGAATCTGACCATCGGGTTGCCGGTGGTGCAGAGTCTGCGCAAGGCGACGTCGATCCCGTTCGACGTGCATCTGATGATCACCGACCCGGAGCGCTGGGCGCCCGGGTACGCCGAGGCCGGGGCGTACAACGTGACGTTCCACGCCGAGGCGTGCGAGAACCCGGTGGCGCTGGCCAAGACGCTGCGGGCGGCGGGCGCCAAGGCCGGCCTGGCCATCGACCGGGACACCCCGGTGGAGCCCTATCTCGAGTTGCTGCCCTATGTGGACACCCTGCTGATCATGACGATCAAGGCCGGGTTCGGCGGGCAGAAGTTCATGCCGGAGATGCTGGACAAGGTTCGTGACGTGCGGCGCCGGATCACCGCCAAGAACCTCGAGGTGCGCCTCGAGGTCGACGGTGGCATCGCCGCGGACACCATCGAGCAGGCCGCCGAGGCCGGTGCCGACGCGTTCGTCGCGGGCACCGCGGTCTACGGCGCCGCGGATCCCGCCGAGGCGATCCGCAAGCTCCGCGACCTGGCGGCGAACACCCCGGTCAGAGCATGAGCTCGAAGCCGGTCAGCGTCAACGACGCGCCGGGGGCGGCCCCGGTGGAGCGTCCCGACCTGGTCATGGTCGTGGACGACGACGAGGACATCGCCGGTTTCGTCGCGTTCAACCTCAAGGTGCACGGCTTCGAGGTGATCCGCGCCGCGAACGGCGAGGAGGCGCTGGAGCTGATGGAGACGCGGCGCCCCGACCTGGCCGTGGTCGACTGGATGATGCCCCGGATGGACGGTGTCGAGCTCACCCGCCGGTTGCGGGCCGAGCCGCTGACGTCCGCGCTGCCGGTGATCATGCTGACCGCCAAGGGCATGACCGTGGACAAGGTCGTCGGGCTGACCGCCGGGGTCGACGACTACCTGGTCAAGCCGTTCGACACCGCCGAGCTGATCGCACGGGTGTCCTCGACGCTGCGGCGCACCAAGGAGTTCCGCGAGGTCTCGCCGCTGACCGGGCTGCCCGGCAACGCCCGGGTCACCCGCGAGATCGTGGACCGGCTGCGCGGCGGCGGCGACTTCTCGGTCGGTTACATCGACATCGACCGCTTCAAGCCGGTCAACGACGTGTACGGCTTCGACCGCGGCGACGAGTTCATCACCACGATGGCGCGCAGCCTGCACCGGGCGGCGACGGTGGCCGGCAAGCCGTCGGTGTTCCTGGGCCACATCGGCGGTGACGACTTCGTCTTCATCTGCCACCCGGACCAGGTCCTGCCGCTGACCAAGCACATGGTCACCGACTTCGAGTCGTCCGCCGACCAGTTGTACGACCCCGAGGACGCCCGCCGCGGCTACATCGAGGTCCCGGACCGCCGGGGCGGCAAGCAACGGGCGGCCCTGGTCACTCTCTCGATCGGGGTGGCCCAGTCGACGGCCGGGGGCCGGCCGTTCGACGACTACCGGGCGGTGGTCGCGGTCGCGTCCGAGATGAAGAAGGTCGCGAAGAGCCAGCCCGGGTCGTACGTGGCCATCGACCGCCGGCGCGGTGACTCGGAGACCGACGACGTCCCGCTGGGCTGACGCGCTGTGACGTCGATCGCGCGCTAGGTGGCAAATCGCGGATCGCGTGACAGTATCGGGGGTGACCCACCACGCGCTGGCGGGACTCGGTGAAATTCCGAACCGGCGGTGATCCCCCTGCACGGGGGTAAGCCCGCGACCCGGACGCCTGATCGAGGCGGACGGTGGACCTGGTGAGATTCCGGGGCCGACGGTGGATCGACCGGCACATGCCGATCGGTCCTACAGTCCGGATGGGAGACAGCGCGCGGGAATTGGACCGTGTGCTGTGCCGTCGTGCGCATTCCTCGACCCGGGTGACGCTTGGCGTCCCCTGATGTCCTTTTCCTGCGTTTTTTTTCTCCTGCCGCGCGTGACCACGCCGTGCGAAGGAGAGCTGCGAGATGGTCACCGAGGATCAGGCGATGGGCCGCGCGATCGCGCTGGCCGCCCGCGGCCTCGGCACCACCAGCCCCAATCCGGTGGTCGGCTGCGTGCTGCTCGACGCTGCCGGCGAGGTGGCCGGGGAGGGCTTCCACGCGTACGCCGGTGGCCCGCACGCCGAGGTCGTCGCGCTGGCCCAGGCCGGTGAGCGGGCCCGGGGCGGGACAGCCGTGGTCACGCTCGAGCCCTGCAACCACACCGGGCGCACCGGCCCCTGCGCCCGGGCGCTGATCGCCGCCGGGGTCGCCCGGGTCGTCATCGCGGTCGACGACCCGACGCCGGACGCGGCCGGGGGAGCGGCCACGCTGCGCGCCGCCGGGCTGCGGGTCGACACCGGCCTGCGGCGCGCCGAGGCCGAGGCCGGCAACGTGGCCTGGCTGACCGCGGTGCGGCGCGGCCGGCCGTTCGTGACCTGGAAATTCGCGGCGACGCTGGACGGGCGCTCGGCGGCGGCCGACGGCACCAGCAAATGGATCACCTCCGAACCGGCCCGCACCGACGTGCACCTGTTGCGGGGCACGGTCGACGCCGTCGTCGCCGGGATCGGCACCGTGCTCGCCGACGACGCCCAGCTCACCGTGCGGGATCTGCGCGACGGTTCGCTCGCCGCACGGCAGCCGCTCCGGGTCGTCGTGGACAGCTCCGGCCGTACCCCCGCGAAAGCCCGCGTGCGGGACGGCGCCGCACCCACCTGGATCGCGACGGTGGCCGCGGTCGGCGCCGGACCGGACGGCCATGTCGACCTGTCCGCCCTGCTCACCGAGCTGTACGCCCGGGGGATCCGGTCGCTGCTGCTGGAGGGCGGCCCGACGCTGGCCGGGGCGTTCCTGGCCGCCGGGCTGGTCGACCGGGTCGTCGGCTACCTGGCTCCCCGACTGCTCGGCGCCGGCCGCACGGCCCTGGTGGACGCCGGCGTCACGACGATCGCCGAGGCGATCGACCTGGCGTTCACCGACATCACGCAGATCGGCCCCGACCTGCGCTTCACCGCTGTACCGGTCGAGAAGGGGAACTGATGTTCACTGGCATCGTCGAGGAACTGGGTCAGGTCGTGCACCTCACCCGTGCCGACGGCGGCGCGGGGGGCGACTCGGCGGTGCTCGCCGTCCGCGGTCCCGTCGTCACGTCCGACGCCGCGCACGGCGATTCGATCTCCGTCAACGGCGTCTGCCTGACCGTCGTCGACAACGTGGACGGCGTCTTCACCGTCGACGTCATGGGTGAGAGCCTGCGCCGCTCGTCGCTGGGCGCGCTCGCCGCCGGGTCGCCGGTCAACCTGGAACGGGCCGCGACGGTCGGGTCCCGGCTGGGCGGGCACCTCGTGCAGGGCCACGTCGACGGCGTCGCGACGATCACCGCCCGGGAGCCCGCCGACGACTGGGAGGTGCTGCGCTTCTCGCTGCCGCCCGAGCTGGCCCGCTACGTCGTCGAGAAGGGCTCGATCACCGTCGACGGCGTGTCGCTCACCGTCATGGCGGTGACCGCCGACGAGTTCAGCGTCGGGCTGATCCCGACCACGCTCAAGCTCACCGTGCTGGGCTCCAAGGGCGTCGGCGACCCGGTCAACCTCGAGGTCGACGTGATCGCCAAGTACGTCGAGAAGATGCTGGGAGACCGCTATGTCAGCTGACGTGGAACGCGCCGTCGCGGACATCGCCGCGGGACGCGCGGTGATCGTGGTGGACGACGAGGACCGCGAGAACGAGGGCGACCTGATCTTCGCGGCGGAGCTGGCCACCCCGGAGCTGGTCGCGTTCATGGTCCGCTACTCCTCCGGCTACATCTGCGTGCCGTTGCCGCAGGACGAGGCCGACCGCCTCGACCTGCCCCCGATGTTCCACACCAACCAGGACGCGAAGGGTACGGCGTACGCGGTGACGGTCGACGCCCGCGAAGGTGTCAGCACCGGCATCTCCGCAGCCGACCGGGCCCACACGATCCGCCTGCTCGCGGGTGCGGACACCCGGCCCGGCGACCTGTCCCGGCCCGGCCACGTGGTGCCGTTGCGCGCCAAACCGGGCGGGGTGCTGCGCCGCGCCGGGCACACCGAGGCCGCCGTCGACCTGGCGGTGCTCGCCGGGCTGCGGCCCGCCGGGGTGATCTGCGAGCTGGTCAACGACGACGGCACCATGATGCGCGGCCCGGAGCTGGAGAAGTTCGCCGCAGAGCACGACCTGGCGCTGATCAGCATCGAGGCTCTCATCGACTACCGGCGCCACCACGAGCAGCAGGTCGAACGGGTGGTCGAGACCCGGCTCCCCACCGAGCACGGCGAGTTCACCGCGGTCGGCTACCGGGCCACCACCGACGGCGCCGAACACGTGGCCCTCGTCTTCGGCGAGCTCGGCGACGGTGAGGACGTCCTGGTCCGGGTGCACTCCGAGTGCCTGACCGGCGACGTCTTCGGCTCGGTGCGCTGCGACTGCGGCCCCCAGCTCGAAGCCGCCCTGGACCGGGTCGCGGCGGCCGGGCGCGGCATCGTGCTCTACATGCGCGGCCACGAGGGCCGGGGCATCGGCCTGCTGCACAAGCTGCAGGCCTACCAGCTGCAGGACCGCGGCCTGGACACGGTCGACGCCAACCTCGAGCTGGGTCTGCCGGCCGACGCCCGCGACTACGGCACCGGCGCCCAGATCCTGTACGACCTGGGCGTGCGCTCCATGCGCCTGCTCACCAACAACCCGGCGAAACGCGCCGGGCTGGAAGGCTACGGCCTGACCATCACCGGCCGGGAAGCGCTGCCGGTGCGCCTGCACCCGGAGAACGTCCGCTACCTGCGGACCAAACGGGACCGGATGGGCCACCTGTTCGAAGCTTTGGGTTGATACTGGACATCAGCGAAATAGGGGGCATGATGGCAGGTTTCGGAGCTCCGCATCTGGACACCGTCGAGGCGTACGGGCTCAGGCTCGGCATCGTCGGCTCGAGCTGGCACTCCGACCTCGTCGACCACATGGTCGAACGGTCACGGGAAGCAGCCAAGGCCTGCGGCGTGGACAGCATCCTCGTGTCCCGCGTGGCCGGCTCGGTCGAACTACCCATCGTCGCCCAGGCCCTGGCCAAGAAATGCGACGCGGTGGTAGCCCTGGGAGTGGTCATCCGAGGAGAGACAGCCCACTTCGACTACGTGTGCGACTCGGTGACAGCCGGCCTGACCCGGGTAGCCCTCGACGAACACACCCCGGTGGCCCACGGCGTCCTCACCGTGGAAAGCCTCGGCCAGGCCCGCGACCGCGCCGGCCTCGAGGACTCGATCGAGGACAAGGGCTGGCAGAGCACGGTAGCCGTACTCGGCGCGGTCCTGGCCATCCGGGAACTCAACCGCGGCTGAGGTTGTCCGCGGTGCCGAGTGAGGCGGCCTTCCCGCGGCTGGTCGCGAGGAGGCCGCCGGCACAGATGGTGCCAAGTTCGCCAGAAACGTAACCGTGATTCCGGTGTTACCCTCCGTTAAAGCCTTGGCGGGGGTTGATCGGTGTATGACACATGCGGGATGGTCCGGATATGTCGATGGCACCCGGGAACGAGTCCGATCGACCCTCACCGCCGAACTGCGTGTGCTGGATCTTCCCGGCCGGATGATCCCATCACTCGTCTCGGCCGGTCAGGTGAACCGCGGGGTGCTGACGATTCTCGTCGGCGAGGCACTCGGAGCCGGTGACGGCACGGTGCTGATCCGCATGGCGACGGCCATCGAACTGGTCCATCGCGCCTCGGTGATCCACGACGACATCCAGGACGGGGACCGGCTCCGGCGGGGTGTGCCGACCTTCCATGTCTCGCACGGGCTACCGATCGCCGTCGCGGTGTCAGACGTCCTGCTCTCCCACGCGCTGGTAGTCGCCGGCCGGTTCCCCGATCCGGGATTTCTCCTGGACGTGGTCGCCACGTACCAGCGGATGTCACGAGGGCAACTGATGGACTTCGTCGGGACCGCTGGCATCGCCGACAGTGATTGGACGCTGCCCTCGCGGCTCAAGACGGGGTCCCTGGTGGAACTTGCCTTTCGCAGCGGGGCACGAGGCGCCGGCGTCGATCCGGCCGGTCTCGACGAATGGTCGGCGATCGGTCAGCTCTGTGGCTCCGCGTTCCAGCTGATCAATGACGTCCGGAACGCGCGCAACGAGGAGGACAGGGGCGCGATCGCGTCGTCCGACCTGGCCGAGGGGCGATTCAGCTCGGTGCGGCTGGCAGCCGAGGCGATGATCGGCGGATCGCCGCTCGACGAGCCAGGTCACCTCGAAACGGTGTGTGCCATCGTCGAGGAGGAAGCCGGCCGCCGCATGGCCGAGGCAGCCCACCGTATGGCCGAGACCGGACCGGACGGCCTTGCGGGCCGGATCCTGACGCTGCTCACCACACCGGACGCCGCGGCGAGGTTCACCCTGCAGGATCCGGAGCGATAGCTATCGTGATCGGGCTCGTCCCGTCCTCAGCAGGCGGTGCACGACCAGATTCGCCAGCAGGCTATCGACACGGTCGAGCACACCGCCATAGCCCGGCAGGACATTGCCGGAGTCTTTGACCCCGGCTCGTCTTTTGACAGCCGACTCCGCGATGTCGCCCAGAGCGGCCAGCACTCCGGACGCCACGGCAGCACCGGGAGCCGTCGGCGCGTATCGGTTCAGCGCGGTCCGGGTGACCGCCGTGGCAGCGACACCGACGCCGTAGGCGGAGTAGACCTTGCGGTCGTTCACCCAGCGCGGCAGGTGCGGGCCACCCCAAGAGGTTCCGGTCAGATCCGACGCGGCATCCGCGGCCCAGGTGCCTATGACAATGCTCAGAAATGATCGCCGGACTTGTTCGTCGGCTGTTCCGTCCGCCACCCAGGACGCAAAGGTGTTCCCCACGACGAGGCAGCTGGCAATGGATGCGGCTGTGCCGTCCCGGGGATCGCACAGGAATCCGGCAAGCGCCCATTTCCAGCTCGGCCGGGTCATCGTGAAAACGCCGACAGCCGTGGCGGCCCCGACCCGCAGGGAAGCAGGAGAATTCCGGTGCATGGTCAAAAGGCCGTGCAGCTCCCCGGCGGCTGTCCCGGCCACCCCTGCGGCGAGAATGCGAAACGGTCGTCCACCCCTGTGGATCAGGAGAACCGCCGGCGGACCGACGGCGGCGAAGGTGATGATCCGTTGGAGATTCACTCGGCACTCCTGAGCTGTGACCGATGACAGAGGTACGTCGTCGGAGAGTATCGCTTCGCGCCGGCGCACGGATCGCGGAGCTGCCGGGCCTCCCGATTTTGCGACCACCGTGAGAGGGTGGGTATGTGCTGGAGCCGGCGCTAAAAATCCTCAGCGGCCTGTGCTGGACCCTTGTCTACGCGGCTGCGATTCGTGCCGGATTCCGCGATCGGACGTATGCGATACCGGCCTTTGCGCTCGGCCTCAACTTCGTCTGGGAGTTGCTGTACTTCACCGGTGGAGTGATCTACTGGCAGCAGTACCCGGCGGACATCCACGCGCAGACCCTGATAAACGGCCTCTGGGCGGCACTCGATCTGGGCATACTGGTGACCTTCTTCAGGTTCGGGCCCGGGCAGTGGGTTTCCCTGACACGAGCTGGATTCCTCGCGATGTCGGCGGGCGGCCTGGTCATCGGTATCGGCGTCCATCTCGCATTCCTGCTCCAGTTCGGTGCCGAGAACGGTGCGCGCTATTCTGCCTTCGCGCAGAACCTCCTGATGTCAGTTCTGTTCCTGTCCATGCTGCACCGGCGTCGCAGCGCGAGCGGACAATCGAATTTCATCGCTGTCAACAAGCTTCTCGGCACACTGGCGCCGACAATCGCCTCCGGCTTCATCGGGGAGTTCCGGCCCTTCATCGCGTTGACCGGTCTTCTGTGTCTGGCTGGGGACGCGGCATACCTGATCTATCTGAACGCCATGGAACGCCCGCACAGTGCGGTGGCCGGTTTCGTCCGGCGATTTGTCCGTCCGGAGTCTGCCGAACCGGCACCGGCGTCGATGGCGGGAGCGTCGGGATGACGCCGATCTCGATCGTGGTGCCCACGCTCAACGAGCAGAAGTACATCGGTCGGTTGCTGGGATCGCTCGAACGCCAGACGTCGGCTCCACCGTTCGAGGTTCTTGTGGTGGACTGCAGCGATGACGACCTGACGTTCGAGGCCGTGCTGCGACACCGGGGATCGCTCGATCTCACGTACGAGCGCAGCCCGGTCAAGGACATCGGGACCCAGCGCAACACCGGGGCGGCTCACGCGGAGCACGAACTACTGCTCTTCCTGGACGCCGACGTCACCCTCACGCCCGGCGTGCTCCGGGAATGTGCCGCTGCATCCGAGGATCGCCTGTTCGTCGGCGCCATCCTCCACAAGGCTGACATCGACACGTTCGGAACCCGTGCTGGGCTCGTCCTGATCTATGCCCTGCTGCTGGTCGCGAGGGTCTTCGGTTTCGGGGTGACCAATGGCGACTTCCTGCTGACCAACAGGGCGACGTTCGACAAGATCGGCGGGTTCCGCGAAGGCTACCTGCTGGGCGAGGACACCGACCTCGGGGTGCGGGCCAGGCGGGCGGGTGCGGGATACGCCTTCATCTCACGCGAGCATGTCGTGGCCTCCAGCCGGCGTCTGACCCAGATGTCGGCCGGCAGCCTGATCGCCATCTGGAGCCGGGCATTCATCCGCGCTGTCCTGCGCGGGCCGACTCCTCGTTCCAGCGATATCAAATATCCGTTCGGTAGCTGGACCTGAGGGCCGATTTCTGCTGGAACCGCCCCTCCCATGGACCCACGACGAACAGTTGCGCGACGAGGAGCATGAAAAGGACCAGAGCCCACCAGATGGTGGTGAGCTGATCATCGCTGAGTTTGCGGAACAGAGCCAGCACGAACGCCAATTCCGCGGCACCACGAAGCACCCACAGGACACGGGCCCGATTCCTGGCGATGCCGCCCAGGTGCAACGGAAAAGCCATGTCGACGAGGATGATCGTCGCTATGAGGGCGATCTGCAGCCGTCCCGGATGCCCCAGTGTGGCCCCGAAGAAATAGAAGATCGCAAAGCCCACGGTCATGGTTCCGTGAGCCCGGATCCTGGGCCCGGCCGGATACGGGCGTAGCTGGAAGTAGAGCCTGCCGTTGTGCAGGAAGTAGATGCTCACCCAGATGATGTAGGCGCCGAGCTGAAGTATCGTGATCATCTGGCCGGAACTGATCGTGATGGCCGCGTGGGGATCCGAGAGATCCACCGGTTGCTTCTGGAAGAAGGCGATGACGGTGTCGAAGGCCTTCTGGAGGCACAACGCGTAGAACGCGCCGATAGCGATCTTGTATGGTTCCCAGGTGGCGTCCTGCCAGCTTGAGGGTGGCTTTCCATCGACCGGTGGGGCGGGCGCGACATACTCGACGGGTTCATCCGCAGGATCGGGGCGGCCGGGCAGTGATTTCTTGATCATCAGGACCGCAGCCACCCCGACCATCGCCCCCGAGAGGACGAGGCGGTAGGTGGACCGGTTCCGGGTGCGAGTCATTGCGCCTCCTAGGCATCTGCCTATTCGGCTTATTAAAGTCCCTCCCCGCCATGGCCAGAATGCTCATTCCGGCGCCACTGGCCCCAACCGTCCCAGCGTGAGCGGGCCGGCTAGAGGCGTCCGGCCTCGATGATGCGGGCGAGGAACTGCCGGGTCCGGTCCTGGGTGGGGTCGCCGAGGACCTGGGCGGGCGGCCCGGCCTCCAGGACGCGTCCGCCGTCGAGGAAGACGACCTGGTCGGCGACCTGGCGGGCGAAGCCCATCTCGTGGGTGGCCAGGACCATGGTCATGCCGTCGTCCTTCAGGCCGCGGATCATGGTGAGGACCTCGCCGACGAGTTCCGGGTCGAGGGCCGAGGTCACCTCGTCCAGCAGCAGCAGCCGGGGCTTGTTCACCAGGGCCCGGACGATGGCGACCCGTTGTTGCTGGCCGCCGGAGAGCCGGTCCGGGTAGGTGTCCGCCTTGTCGGCCAGGCCCACCCGGGTCAGCCACTCCATGGCCTGGTCCTTGATCTCGGCCGCGGCGCGTTTGTGGACCTTGTCCGGGGCGAGGGTGATGTTGCGCAGGACCGTCATGTGCGGGAACAGGTTGTAGGACTGGAAGACCATGCCGATGCGCTGGCGGACCTTGTCCGGGTCGGCCCGTGGGTCGGTGATGTCCTCGCCGTCGAGGCGGATGGTGCCGTCGTCGATGCCGGTGAGCAGGTTGACGCAGCGCAGCAGTGTCGACTTGCCGGAGCCGGACGCTCCGATCAGCGCCACCACCTGGTGTTCGCCGACGGTGAGGGACAGGTCGTCGAGCACGACGTTCGAGCCGAACGTCTTGCGAACGTTCTCGCAGGTCAGCAGCATGTCAGGCTCCCGCGGACTGGCGGCGGGCCGCGCGCAGCGTGACCCAGTCGGTGATGCCGATCAGGGGCAGGGCGAGCAGGACGAACAACACCCCGGCGACGATGTACGGCGTGAAGTTGGCCTCCTGCGCGACGGCGATCTGGGCTGCGCGGACCGCGTCGATGGGGCCGGCCAGGGACACCAGGCCGACGTCCTTCTGCAGGGCGACCACGTCGTTGAGCAGCGGCGGGGTGACCCGGCGGACGGCCTGGGGGAGCACCACGTGGCGCATCGTCTGGCGGTAGGTGAGCCCGAGCGAGCGGGCCGCGGCGAGCTGGCTGGGGTGTACCGATTCGATGCCGGCCCGGAACACCTCGGCGAGGTAGGCGCCGTAGACGATGACCAGGGCGGCCCCGCCGAGCACGAGGACGCTGGGCATGCCCTGCAGGCGCAGGCCGGGGACACCGAACGTGAAGACGTACAACACGATGATCAGCGGGAGGCCCCGGAACGCGTACGTGTATCCGGTGGCGAGCGCGCGGACCGGGAAGAAGACCGGGCCGCGCAGCGTCCGTAGCGTGGCGATCAGCAGGCCGAGCAGCAGTGCCGCGATGGTGCAGAAGAACAGCAGGCGAATGTTGAGCCAGAGGCCTTCGAGGATGTCCGGGAGGTAGCGGACGGCGATGTCCCCGTCGAAGAACGACGCCTTGACGCGGTCCCAGCCGGGCGCGCCGGTGACGGCGAACGACAGGGCGGTGCCGACCAGGGCGGTGGACAGCGCGGCCAGCAGCACGGAGCGGATCGTCAGCCGGCGCCGGTAGGCGATCCGCTCGCGCTGGGTGTCACTGGGGTGATAGGGCGTTCCGGTCACGAAAGTTCGGGTGCTCCGCCGCTGGCCAGCCAGGTCTTCTCGAGCTCGGCGAGGGTGCCGTCCTGGCGCAGCTGGTCGACGGCCTGGCTGACGCAGGGGGTGAGCTTCGAGTCGAGGTCGAGTACGAGGCCGAACTGCTCGGGCGTGCCCACCTGCGGCAGCTGTCCCACGATGAGGCCGTCGTCGAGCTCGGCGCCGGTCATGTAAAACGCGGTCGGCAGGTCCACGACGAGGCCGTCGATCTGCTTGTTGACCAGTGCGGCCTTGGCGTCGTCGTTGTTGTTGAACACCTGCGGGTCGGTGGCCGGCTTGAGCAGGTCCGTGATGGCCTGGTAGCTCGTGGTGCCGACCTGGGCGCCCAGCTTGGCGTTCTGCAGCTCGGCGATCGACTTCGCGGCGGCGATCGGGGAGCCCTTGACGGTGATCACGGTCTGGCGCACGAGGTAGTAGGGCGACGAGAAGTCGACCGCCTTCTGGCGTTCCGGCGTGATCGAGAACTGGTTGACGTCGAAGTCGAACGTCTTCGGGCCGGGCGCGATCGCGTTGTTGAACGTGACCTGGGTCCAGGCGACGTTCGCGGTGGGGTAGCCCAGCTTCTCGGCGACCTTGTACGCGACCGCGGACTCGAAGCCCTTGCCGTTGCTCGGCGTGTTGTCGCTGAACCACGGCTCGTAGGCCGGGTTGTCCGTGCCGATGGTGAGCTTGCCGTCGGTCAGGGTGTCCAGGGCGCCGGGGGCGCAGGAGGCGCCGGCGGAGGCGGATCCACCCGCTGTGGGGGTGGTGTCCTCGTCCGCGGGCGCGCAGGCGGCGAGTGTGGTGAGGAGCACAGCGGCGCTGCCCAGAACGGTGAAGGTGTTTCTGCTGACCATGAACCGCAGCCTAGGGCACGTGCCGCCGGATGAGGCCCGTCCGTTGCCACCCCGTAATGAGCTGCAACAATCTGGCCCTGTGAAGACGTTCGAAGAGTTGTTCGCCGAGTTGCAGCGCAAGGCGGCCGAGCGGCCGGCGGGCTCGGGCACGGTCGCCGCGCTCGACAAGGGTGTGCACTTCATCGGCAAGAAGGTCGTCGAGGAAGCCGCCGAGTCGTGGATGGCCGCCGAGCACGAGGGGGCCGAGCGCACCGCCGAGGAGATCTCGCAGCTGCTCTACCAGGCACAATGCCTGATGATCGCCTCCGGGCTCGACCTGAAGGACGTTTACCGACATCTCTGACGTGCCCTCCCGTTCGATCGAACCCCGAGAATGGAGCACGTCCGTGTTGCGTATCGCCGTCCCCAACAAGGGCACCCTGTCCGCCCCGGCCGCGCAGATGCTGCGTGACGCCGGCTACCGCCAGCGCACCGACCCCAAGGACCTCGCCTGCCGTGACGAGGACAACAACGTCGAGTTCTTCTATCTGCGCCCGCGCGACATCGCCACGTACGTCGGTTCGGGTGACCTGGATCTCGGCATCACCGGGCGGGACCTGCTGGTCGACTCCGGCGTCCCGGCCGAGGAGGTGCTCGATCTGGGCTTCGGCGGGGCGACGTTCCGCTGGGCGGCCCCGGCCGGGTCGAGCGCGTCGGAGGAGGGCATCGGTGGCAAGCGCATCGCCACCGCGTACCCGGGTGTGGTCGCGCAGTATCTGGCGGCCCACGACCTGAAGGCCGACGTGGTGCGGCTCGACGGCGCGGTCGAGAACGCCGTACGGCTGGGGGTGGCGGACCTGATCGCCGACGTGGTCGAGACCGGCGCGACGCTGCGGCAGGCGGGCCTGGTCACGTTCGGGGAGCCGCTGCTGCGCTCGTCGGCGATCGTGATCGGCCGGCACCACGACGAGGCCGACCCCAGGACCTCGCAGCTGATCCGCCGGCTGCAGGGGGTGCTGGTCGCCCGGTCGTACGTGATGCTCGCCTACGACGTGCGGGCCGATCTGCTGGAGAACGCCACCGCGCTGACGCCGGGCATCGAGTCGCCGACCGTGTCGCCGTTGCACCGGGAGGGCTGGGTGGCGGTGCAGGCCATGGTCCGCCGGGCCGACGTGCACCGGGTCATGGACGAGTTGTACGACCTGGGTGCCCGCGCGATCCTGGTCACCGACATCGCCAACTGCAGACTGTGAGAGACACCGTGGTCGAGTTCAAGCCGAAGCGGATCCGCTGGGTGGCCGGTATCTCGGCGGCCGCGGTGATGATCCTGTTCACCGTGCTCAGTTTCGGGCTGCACGGTTCGACCGGCGACAATTTCGGGTCGTTCCAGCGCGGTGACCAGAGCGCGATGATCGGGCTGGGTGTGCTGGCCGGGATCGGCATCCTCGCGTTCACCCGGCCCCGGGTCTGGGCGGACGCCGAGCACGTGCGGGTCCGCAACGTGGTCGGCAACTTCGATCTGCCCTGGTCGGCGGTGCGGGCGGTGCGGTTCGACCGCAACTCGGCCTGGGCGATGCTGGAGCTGCACGACGACGAGACGGTGTCGGTGCACGCGCTGCAGGCGACCGACAAGGAGTACGCGGTGGAGGGCGTCCGTTCGTTGCGGGCCCTCCATTCGGCGGCTACGTCCTGAGCTGGTAGACTTCCGAGCAGTCGACCACGCCTGCCCTCTGACGACCGCACGTTGTCATTTGGCTGGCGCGAAAGAGGAGCCCGCTGGTTCCCACCCCGTTGCCCTCGAGGCGGCTGGGTCCGGTCTACCGATCGTGGGAATATCCCGCGGTGGGTGTGCGTCCTCTTGTGGGCGCCGATGACCGGTCGAGCGGGCCTTGGCATGCGCTTTTGTTCCAGCGCGGTGCCGAGGCCTTCTGCTTTCCCGCCGCCCGGTGGTCAGAGGGCGGCGCGAGGCCGACCGACATTGGCACGTGCCGTCTCGCGGTCCCAACCGCGGGGTAGCTGTATTGATCCCGTTCTGAGGAGGCCCCATCAGCGTCGAACCACGCGTTAACGAACAGATCCGGTCACGAGAGGTCCGGCTGGTCGGCCCCGAGGGTGAGCAGGTGGGCATCGTCCCGCTCGAGCGCGCCCTGCAGCTGGCCGCCGACGTCGACCTGGACCTGGTCGAGGTTGCGCCCATGGCGCGCCCGCCGGTGTGCAAGCTCATGGACTTCGGCAAGTTCAAGTACGAGAGCGCACTCAAGGCGCGCGAATCGCGGCGCAACCAGCAGCAGACGGTCATCAAGGAAATGAAGTTGCGGCCGAAGATCGACCCGCACGACTACGAGACCAAAAAGGGTCACGTGGTGCGGTTCCTCAAGGCCGGCGACAAGGTCAAGGTCACGATCATGTTCCGTGGTCGTGAGCAGAGCCGCCCCGAGCTGGGCTTCCGGCTGCTTCGCCGGCTCAGCGAGGAGATCTCCGAGCTCGGCTTCGTCGAGGCCAGCCCGAAGCAGGACGGCCGGAACATGATCATGGTGCTCGCACCGCACCGGGCCACCAAGGCCGCCGCGGTCGCCGCCGCCGAGACCGGGCGCGCGCCGCGCGAGCCCCGTGAGGGTGACCAGGCCGAGGCACCTGCGGCGGTTGAGACCGCCGACAGCGCAGCAGAGTAAGAGCACGGATGAGGTTTCCCCGGCGGTTGTCAGCCGCTGGGGAAAGAGACTGAGAGTAGGCGTCAAGTGCCGAAGATGAAGAGCCACACCGGCATGGGTAAGCGGGTGAAGGTCACCGGTAGGGGCAAGCTCCTCACCGAGCAGACCGGTAAGCGTCACCTGCTGGAGGGCAAGTCCTCCAAGACCACCCGCCGGATGACCGGCACGGTCGAGGTGGCCAAGGCCGACACCAAGCGCGTGAAGAAGATGCTCGGCCGCTGACGCGCGCCACACCCGTTCCCCTGTTAGGAGTACTGAAATGGCACGCGTCAAGCGGGCAGTCAACGCCCAGAAGAAGCGTCGCACGTTGCTGGAGAGCGCCAGCGGTTACCGCGGACAGCGTTCGCGGCTCTACCGGAAGGCCAAGGAGCAGGTACTGCACTCGATGCAGTACAGCTACCGTGACCGCCGGGACCGCAAGGGCGACTTCCGCCAGCTGTGGATCACGCGCATCAACGCTGGTGCCCGGTCCAACGGCATGACCTACAACCGCCTCATCCAGGGCCTGAAGCTGGCCGGCGTCGAGGTGGACCGCAAGATCCTCTCCGACATGGCCATCAACGACGCCGCGTCCTTCGCGGCGATCGTCGAGATCGCGCGTGCCGCGGTCGCGGCCGAGGGCATCGGCGGCGCCGCTGCCCAGGCAGCCTGACATATCGCACCGCACTTTTCGCAGAGGCGCTTCCCGGTCAGCCGGGGGGCGCCTCTGCCATTGCCGGAAGGCTCGCCCGTGACTTTCACCCCGCGCACCCCCAGGGTCGTCGCGGCCCGCCGCCTGCAGCGCCGCCGCGACCGCGACAGGGCCGGCCGGTTCCTCGCCGAAGGACCCCAGGCCGTGCGGTCCGCTCTCGCCGCCGGGGTGGTCCTTGACCTTTTCGGTACGGACGAAGCACTCACCCGCTACGGCGACCTCGCGATGCAGGCGCCGGAGGTGTCCCCGGTCACCGAGGAGGCGCTCGCCGGTCTCGCCGAGACGGTCCAGCCCCAGGGCCTGGTCGCGGTCTGCGAGCAGATGGACGTGTCCCTGCCCGAGGCGTTGTCCAAGGGGCCGCGGCTGGTGGCGGTGGTCGCCGAGATCCGGGACCCGGGCAACGCCGGCACGATCCTGCGCACCGCGGACGCCGCCGGGGCCGGGACGGTCATCTTCGCCGGTGACGCCGTGGACCCGTACAACGGCAAATGTGTCCGGTCCTCGGCCGGGAGCCTGTTCAACGTGGACGTCGTGCGCGCGCCGCTGTCCGCTCTCGACGACCTGCGCGATTCCGGGATGCGGGTGCTCGCGACCACCGGGTACGGCGACGCCGATCTGGACGATCTGCTCGACGACGGTTCGCTGGTACGGCCCACCGCGTGGCTGTTCGGCTCGGAGGCGCACGGGCTGCCGGCGGAGCTGTTGAAGGCGGCCGACGCGCGGGTGCGCGTACCCATCTACGGCGGTGCGGAGAGCCTTAACCTGGCTGCCGCCGCGGCGGTCTGCTTGTATGCTTCGGCGAGAGCGCAACGCTCCGTTAGGGGAACGTCATGAGCATGCTGTTTACCCGGCCCGCTGGTCGCGGGCTCGCTGCCTGACTTCTTCACGCGCGAAACTCCCTGACCGGCGGGCTGCGGCCCAGCCGTGCCTCCGTACACTGATCCACCCGAGTCGCCCCCTCGCGGTCCTCGCTGCGCCCGGTGCACTCGGTTCCGACAAGCCGATGATTCATCTCGGTGTGAGGGAGCTTGCTCGACCATGTCCTACCGCAACGATCCGTACGATCCGAAGCAGGCGGCCCTGCTCGCGCCGGAGGCGCTGGAGACGGCCGTCACCGACGCCGCCGGCGCCTTCGAGAAGGCCGCTGACCTCGACGCCCTCGGCGCGCTGAAGCCGGCACACCTCGGTGACCGGTCGCCGGTGTCGCTCGCCCGCCGGGAGATCGGCTCGCTGCCGCCGGCCGCGAAGTCCGACGCCGGCAAGCGCGTCAACGTGGCCCGCCAGGCCGTGCAGGCCGCCTACGACACCCGCCAGGGCGAGCTCGAGCGCGAACGCGCGCAGCGGGTCCTGGTCGAGGAACGCGTCGACGTCACGCTGCCCTGGGACCGCCACCCGCGCGGCGCCCGGCACCCCGTGACCACGCTGATGGAGCACATGGGCGACCTGTTCGCCGGCATGGGCTACTCGGTGGTCGACGGTCCCGAGCTGGAGCTCGAGTGGGCCAACTTCGACGCCCTCAACATCGGTCCGGACCACCCGGCCCGCGGTCTGATGGACACGTTCCACGTCGACCTGCCCGGCCTGGTCATGCGGACGCACACCTCGCCCGGCCAGGTCCGCACGATGCTCACCCAGCAGCCGCCGATCTACGTGGTCAGCCCCGGCCGGGTGTACCGCACCGACGAGGTCGACGCCACCCACAGCCCGGTGTTCCACCAGATCGAGGGCCTGGTCATCGACGAGGGCATCACGATGGCGCACCTCAAGGGCACCCTCGACCACTTCGCCCGGTCGCTGTTCGGCCCGGACGCGAAGACCCGCTGGCGGCCGCACTACTTCCCGTTCACCGAGCCGTCGGCCGAGTTCGACGTGTGGTTCGCCCAGCACCGCGACGGCCCGCGCTGGGTCGAGTGGGGCGGCTGCGGCATGGTCAACCCGCGGGTGCTGACCGCCTGCGGCATCGACCCGGACCGGTATTCCGGTTTCGCGTTCGGCATCGGCGTCGAGCGCACGCTGATGTTCCGCAACGGCGTCAGCGACATGCGCGACATGGTGGAGGGTGACGTCCGTTTCACCCGCAACTTCGGTATGGCGGTCTGATCATGAAGCTCACTCTTTCCTGGCTGCGCGAGTACGTCGACCTGCCGGCCGACCTCGACGCCGCCGACCTCGAACGCAAGCTGGTCGACCTCGGCATCGAGGTCGAGTCCATCGTCGACCAGGCCGCCACCATCAAGGGCGGCCTGGTCGTCGGCCGGGTCCTCGAGGTCGAGGAGCTGACCGGTTTCAAGAAGCCGATCCGCTTCAACCTCGTCGACGTCGGCAACCCCGCGCCGCAGGAGATCATCTGCGGTGCCCGCAACTACGCCGCCGGTGACCTGGTGGTCGTGATCCTGCCCGGCGGGGTGCTGCCCGGCGGATTCACGATCGGCGCCCGCAAGACGTACGGCCGCAACTCGCACGGCATGATCTGCTCCGCCGCCGAGCTCGGCCTCAGCGGCGACCACGACGGCATCATCGTGCTGCCGGCCGGCTCCGCGGTGCCCGGCACCGACGCCCGGCCGCTGATCGGCCTCGACGACACCGTCATCGACGTCGAGATCACCCCGGACCGGGGCTACGAGATGAGCGTACGAGGCATCGCGCGCGAGCTCTCCTACCCGTACGCAGCCGCGTACACCGACCCGGGCGTGGCATCCGTTCCCGGTGGCACCGCCGACGCGCCCTATGCGGTGCGGATCGACGACCCGGTCGGCTGTGACCGGTTCTCGGCCCGGGTCGTGCGCGGCATCGACCCGTCGGCGCCGTCCCCGGACTTCATCCAGCGCCGGCTCGTCGCGGCGGGCATCCGGTCGATCTCGCTCGCCGTCGACATCACCAACTACGTGATGCTCGAGCTCGGCCAGCCCATGCACGTGTTCGACCTGAACCGCCTGCGTGGCGGCCTGGTCGTGCGCCGCGCCCACCAGGGCGAGAAGCTGACCACACTCGACGGGGTGGCCCGCGTCCTCGACGCCGAGGACATGGTGATCCTCGACGACTCCGGCCCGATCTCGCTCGCCGCGGTCATGGGCGGCGAGACCAGCGAGGTCCAGCCGGACACCGTGGACGTGCTGCTCGAGGCCGCCCACTGGGACCCGGTCATGGTCGGGCGCACGGCACGCCGGCACAAGCTGTTCAGCGAGGCCGCGAAGCGCTGGGAACGCGGCGTCGACCCGAGCCTGACGCTGGTCGCGCTGGAGCGGGCGGTCGCGCTGCTCACCACGTACGCGGGTGGCGTCGTTGATCCTCTCGTCCTCGATCTCGACCACGTGAGCGCCCCGGCGGCGATCCAGCTGCCGACCGACCTCGCGACCCGGCGCATCGGTGTGCCGTACCCGGTCGAGCAGATCGAGGAGATTCTCAGCAGGATCGGCTGTACGGTCACCGGGGCCGAGCCGCTCGAGGTCACCCCGCCGTCGTGGCGCCCCGACCTCGTCGCCCCGATCGACCTGATCGAGGAGGTGGCCCGGCTCGGCGGTCTCGACGCGATCCCGTCGATCCTGCCCCCGGCCCGTGGCGGCGGCGGACTCACCCCGATGCAGGTGCGGCGCCGTACGGTCGGCCGGGCCATGGCCGAGAACGGTTACGTCGAGGTGCTGTCGTACCCGTTCGTCGCACCCGGCGCGGCGGACGCGCTCGGCCTGGCCGAGGACGACCCCCGGCGCAGCGCGGTCCGACTGACCAACCCGCTGTCCGAGCAGGAGCCGCTGCTGCGCACCTCGCTGCTGACGCCGCTGCTCGCGACGCTCAAGCGCAACCTCGGCCGCGGCGAGCGCGACGTGGCGATCTACGAGACGGGTACGGTCTTCCAGCCGCACCTGACCGCGACGGCACCCCCGGTGCTCGGTGTCGATCACGCCCCGTCCGAGGAGGACTGGGTGGCGGCCAACGCGATCGTCCCGGAGCAGCCGTGGCACCTCGCGGTCGCGCTGACCGGCGACGCGGCCCCGGCCGGCTGGTGGGGCGGCGGCCGCACCGCCACCTGGTCGGACGCGATCGAGGCGGCCCGCATCGCGCTCGCCGCGTCGGGCATGACCCCGGCACGGATCACGGTCGAGGCGGCGGACCACGCCCCCTGGCACCCGGGCCGCTGCGCCGCGATCCTCGTCGACGGCGTCGTGATCGGTCACGCGGGCGAGCTGCACCCGGCGGTGCTGTCCACCCTCGAACTCCCGAAGCGCACCTGCGCCATGGAGATCGACCTGGACGCGATCCCCGCCGCCCCGGTCACCGAGTCGGTGTCGATCTCCACGTTCCCGCCCGCGCTGATCGACGTGGCGCTCGTGGTCGAGGCCGCGGTCCCGGCCGCGTCGGTCCAGCAGGCCCTGGTCACCGGCGCGGGCGAGCTGCTGGAATCGGTCCGGTTGTTCGACGTGTACACCTCGGAGCAGCTCGGCGAGGGTCTCAAGAGCCTCGCCTACAAGCTGACCTTCCGGGCACCGGACCGCACCCTCACGGTGGAGGAGGCGGTCGCCGCCCGCGACGCCGCCGTCACCGAAGCGAGCACGCGCACCGGGGCCACCCTGCGCGGCGCCTGACGCACCTGGCCGGTCCCTCCCCGGAGGGGCCGGCCCTGTTAGTCTGGCCCGGTAATCGTCTCTTCTGGTGTTCGAAGGAATGAAGCCTGTGATCACGGCGCCCGCAGCGGCCGCCTGATTCGTCCGCGACGCGACCGGTCCACCGGTCTCCGCGGCTGACAGCGGCCCGACGTCCATCGTCCTGTCGTTCGTCACGCTTCACCCGACACCAGAGGTCTATCTTGATCATGGATGCCCGCATCCAGCAGTCCGTCGTCGCCAACCTCTCCACCCGGCCCGCGGCCGTCGACTCGGGACCGTTCGTCCTCGGCCTCGACCCGGCCACCGACAACCCCGGCATCAACTACGCGACACCCCGCCCCGGCACCCGCATCACCGGCGCGGACGTGACCGCCATGGTGAAAGCCTTCCGGCAGGCGGACCGCAAACCCCGCTTGGAGTACGTCACCAGCAGCGCCCCCGACCTCGAAGCGCTGCTCTTGGCGGCCGGCTTCACCGTCGAGGCCCGCCACGACTACCTGGTGTGCGACCCGGCATCGGTGGTCCTGCCGTCGGCCCCGGACGGCTTCGAGGTGCACCCCCCGGCCACCGACGACCAGCGCATCGCCATGGTCGACGCCCAGAGCGAAGCCTTCGGCGGCGACCCGGGAGCCACCCCCGCGGACGCCGACCGCATGCGCCGCCTGCAGTCCCGCGGAGGCATCGCCATCATGGCCGTGACCACCGCGTCACTCCTCCCTGGTGGGGTGTGTGCCGGGGGTGGGCAGGCGGTGCCCCCGTCCGGCGGGGTGAGCGAGGTCGCGGGGATCGCGGTCCGGGAGGCGTACCGCCGTCGTGGCCTGGCCGGAGCGATCACCGCGGCCGTCACCACCCGGCTGTTCGCCGCCGGTGCCGAGATCGCCTGGCTGGAAGCCTCGGGCGAGGAGTCCTGGCGGGTCTACGAACGGGTCGGCTACCGGGCGGCCGGCAAGCGAACCTACCTCGCCCTGGACTGATTCGCGGCGGGCGGCGCGTGCCGGGCGACGTGGACCTCGAACGGGTCGAGGCCCACCTCGGCGCGGCGTTCGTCCATCCGGTCCGGGTCCTCGCACGGCCACGGGAGCGGGCGCCCGTCGCGGACCCCCGCGATCTGCGTACCGTAGATCTGCGGCCGTCCCTCGTTGACGAGAACGCGGTCCCGCAGCATGGCGAGATGCTGCGGGTCCGCCTCACCGCGCCGGACCGCGTCGGTCAGCAACGCGAGTGCCCGGCGCTGCAATTCGAGCTGCCGGTCGGCGTGCTGGACGATCAGCCACGCACGCCGTGCCGCCTCCGCGCCGACCGTGACGGCCGTCGGCCAGCCGGATCCGTCGAGGATCTCGGCAAGCCGGTCGGCGTTGCGTGTGGTGACCCGGCGGTGGGCCAGCTGGGCCCCGAGATCGTCGCTCAGCGCGCCGGCCTGCAGCTCCCGGTCCTCGTCAGTCATGGTGATCAGTTCGTGTGCCAGTGTCTCGTTCGTCATGCTGTCCGACATTAGGTATCTGTCCATGTGGGACAGCCAGGTCCCCCGCGCGCGTTCACGGACACCGATTCGCGATACTTGATACGGCCCCTGGGGCATTCCCCGAGCTCTTCGCGGAGTACGAAACCCTCGGCGTGGACTGCCTGCTCCTGTCGGCGTGGCCGGTCGACGAGATCTTCTTTCCCAAGGCGCAGTCGCTCGCGGCGATCACTGCTACTGGTTGAGACTGTCGGTGCCGGCGCAGTGTGCCGGCCTGCTGCGGTCGTCGATCATCGGTCCCACCGGCGACCCCCTGTCCGAGGTCGGTGCCGGTGCGAAGGGCCGGGTTGATGTCGGTGCCCGGGCCGGCGGGCAGGTGGCCGTCGTTTTGCTGGACCGCGACGATCCGGCGTTCCACATGACTCCGCATCTCGCCCGTCCGTGGCGTGCGGAGGCGAAGCGGGGTGACATCTATCGCAGCCGTCCGGTCGACGACCCGCGTAGTGCCGACCGGTCAGGGCTTCCCGGGCTGTAAGAGCCCTTTCAACATGTCCTGGAGGGGTTCGACGAAGTCCTGTTCGCCCGCGGAGGAGAGGGGTTCCAGTGTGGTCGAGGAGCGCAGCAGGGCCATGCCCAGCCCGGTGGCGATGGCGATCTGGGCGCGCAGCAGGATCTGGTCCCCGTTCGGGTCGCCCGACGTCTGGACCAGCTTCTCGGCGAAGGACCGCAGGATGGCGACCCGGATCTGGTCGGCACGGGCGTCGCCGGAGGAGCGCAACAGCATGAGCATCTGGTTGGCGCGTTTCCCGGCCTCGCTGCCGGCCAGCTGCGCGGCCATCCGGCGGGCCACCTGGTCGAGGGTCGAGTCGTCGTCGACGGTGCGGCCGATCTCGCTGACCGCGACCACCAGGCACGCCTCGAACAGGCCCTCCTTGGAGGTGAAATATCGGCTGATGAGGGCCACGTTGACCCCGGCGTCGTCCGCGATGTCGCGCACCGTGGTGGCGGAGTATCCGTGCCGGGCGAACCGGTGGCGGGCGGCGTCGAGCAGGACCTGCTTCGTGGCGGTCGCATCCCGGCGCCGTGCGGGGGGAGCGTCCTCGCAGAGTGCGGCCGGTGTCTCGGTGGCGGGCCGGGGTGCACGTGTCGTCATGGCGTCCTCTCGTTGCGCTGTTAAGAGTAGCGGGAGAGGGATGTGACGTAAACGATTGTTGACTTCAGCTCGACAGCCCCGATACTGGACCAAGTCAGCAACTGTTTACATCAAGCTTGAGGATCTCATGACGCAAACCCTCGAAGGGCCGTCCGGCCCCGATGCCAGCGTGGTCCGCCGCGCTAACAGCACCATGGTGGTGCTCTGCCTGTCGCTGGGTGGCCTGGCCTTCGCGGTGCTGCAGTCACTCGTGGCGCCGGCGCTGTCGACCATCGCCAAGGACCTCAACGCCTCGACCAGCGACATCAGCTGGGTGCTGACCGCCTACCTGCTGTCCGCCTCGGTCCTGACCCCCATCCTGGGCCGTCTCGGCGACATGGTTGGCAAGCGTCGCGTCCTCATCGCCGTCCTGGGCCTGCTCGCCATCGGCACCCTGCTCGCCGCGCTCGCGCCCAACCTGGCCGTCCTGATCGTGGCCCGCGCGCTGCAGGGTGCGGCCGGTGCGGTCATGCCGCTCTCGATCGGCATCGTCCGCGACGAGCTGCCCCGCGAGAAGGTCGGCGTCACGATCGGCCTGCTCTCCGCCATCTTCGGTATCGGCGCGGGCGTCGGCATCGTGGCCGCCGGCCCGATCGTCGAGCACCTGTCCTGGCACTGGCTGTTCTGGCTGCCGCTGGTGCTGGTCGTCATCGCGCTGATCGGCGCGGTCTTCGGCATGCCGGAATCCCCGGTCCGTACCCCGGGCCGCCTCGACGTGCTCGGCGCTTCCATCCTGTCGGTCGGCCTGGTGGCACTGCTGCTGGCGATCAGCAAGGGCCAGTCCTGGGGCTGGGGCGAGGCGAAGACCGTCGGCCTGCTCGTCCTCGGCGTCGTGGCGCTGGTCGTGTTCGTCATGGTCGAGCTGCGGGTGAGCGAACCACTGATCAACATGAAGCTCATGGGTATCCGCGGTGTCTGGACCGCCAACCTGGTCGCCCTGATCTTCGGCTTCGCGATGTTCGGCACGTTCGTGCTGGTCCCGACGCTGCTCCAGCTCCCCGAGGCCACCGGTTACGGTTTCGGCAAGACCGTCTCCACGGCCGGGCTGTTCCTGCTGCCGACCACCCTGATGATGGTCGTGTTCGGCCCGCTGGCCGGCATCCTGGTCCGCAAGTACGGCCCGAAGCTCCCGATGTTCCTCGGCGCGGTCTCGGTCACCGCGGCGTTCGTCCTCCCGGCCATCACCCACGGCGCCATCTGGCAGGTCCTGGCGTCCGGCGTGCTCACCGGTGCCGGCATCGGCCTGGCGTTCGCCGCCATGTCGAACGCGGTCATCGAAGCCGTCCCGGCCGCCAACACCGGCGAGGCCAGCAGCGTCAACACCATCGCCCGGACCATCGGCAGCAGCATCGGCACCGCCGTCATCGCCGCCGTGATCACCTCCAAGAGCACGCCGCAGGGCCTGCCGATGGACTCCGCGTTCACTACCGGCTTCTGGGTCTGCGCGGTCGTGGCCTCCCTGGCCATCATCGCCGCACTGCTCGTCCCCTCAGCCCGCAGCCGGCACGAGCAGGCCGTGGCAACCGGCGTCGAGGACCTCCCGCCGGAACCCGACGAGATCCACCTCCCGCACCTGCCCCACCGCCACGAGGGCGCTCGCGGCTGACCCCAGCCACCCGAGCAAGGCGGCCCCCAGAGCCGCACCTGACGCAGGCCGCGACCACCCGCGAACCGGGTAGTCGCGGCCTGCCGCGTTTCCGCCGATCCCGCCCCGGTCCCACCCCACCCCGCCCGGTCCCGGATGCCCCGCCCCGCCCCGCCTTGCCACGGACCCCCACCCGGTCGCGGATGCTCCCGCCCTGCCGCAGCCCGCCCCACCTGGTTGCGGCCCGACGGTCCCGCCGCGGTGGCCCAGAGGTCCATCGGTCGTTGCAACACCTGACCCGCTCAGGAGTTGCCGTGCCCGAGCGCCGGCGGCCGCGTAAGCCACCAGGTGTCGTCCGGAGCATGCGGAACCCCTCGCGGAGCCGCGCGACCCGGCACCAGGACGGCTGGATCAGCCGCGGAGCAGGTCTGCCGCTCCCTGCCGTTGCCGCATCCCGGCCGGGGAGGGCTACGGCTGATACACGAACGATCCACCAGGCGTTTGTGCCGGCCCGGTCCCGGCGGTCTGACTCTCATACGCTCGCCGTTGCTGCGCACCGGCTGCACCTACCGCAAAGCGTCGTCGCAACGGTGGTGCACCGACCGCTCGATGACCGTCCACGACCTGCGCATCACCTTGTTCTCGACCCTTCCGGTGGGGCTGAGACGGTCGCCGGCCTGGGCTCAGGGCATCGAGATGGGCCGGCATGCCGAGTTCACCCCGTCACCAGCACGCCGCACAACCTGACCGCCGTAGCCGTCGAACTCAACAACCGGCCCCGCAAGATCTGATTGCGGGCGTGAATCACGTCGATGGCCTCGCAGCGAAGATTCGGTGGTGTTGTAGCTAGCGTTTGGTGTGGACCGGCTGACCACGAGGAACCCGGAACCTCGCCGATCGCGGCGGCTCGGGCGGACGACGCGGCGTGGCAGGTGGTCACGAACGGACATCGACTGCGTTGTCCGGTGGGAACGCACGATCATGCGTCCTCGGGCCGGTGGGTCCCGGTCACCGTTCTCCCGGAACTACCTGGTCGCAGACGTTCCGGTGCGCCGGCGCCACTGGCCGGGTGCTTCGTTGTGGTGCCGGCGGAACGCGGCGCCGAAGGCGTACACCGAGGAGAACCCGACTTTGGCGGCGATGTGGGCGAGCGGCATTGTTCCCGAGCTCAGGTAGTCGCGAGCGAGGGTCATGCGCCAGTCCGAGAGGTACTGCATCGGCGACTGGCCGACAGCGGCGCGGAAGACCCGGGCGAATGAAGCTCGGGACATGGCGCTGAGCCCGGCGAGTTCGTCGACGGTCCAGGCTGTGTCGGGGCTGGAGTGGATGGCGTGCAGCGCTGCCGTCAGGCGTGGGTCGGATGCGGCGCGGAGCCACGGGGGCGGGCTGGTGCTCTGCGTGAGGCCGGTGCGTAACCCGTAGACAACGAGGATATCGAGGAGCCGGTCGAGCACGGTTTGTTTGCCGGGGCTGTCGTTGACCATCTCCCGTGAGACGAGGGCGACGACGCCTTGTACGGGGTCGTCTGCGCTCGCTCTGAGGCGGAGCAGCTGCGGCAGGGCGTCGACGAGGCTTCGTCCGATGTCGCCGGGGAACCGGTAGGCCCCGCAGAGAAATACGCTGCTGTCGGGATCGATGGGCTCGGTGTCGGCTGGGTGCCTGATCGCGAACTCGTCGTGTGTGAGGGCCTCCGCATCGGGCCGGTGGGCGATGATGTGGTCCGCGCCGCCTTTGACGAGGGCGAGGTCTCCCGGTTCCAGTTCGATGGGGTCGGTGCCATCGTCGACCCGGATCCAGGCGTGCCCCCGGGTCACCGCGTGCACCGCGAGCTGGATCTCGCCGGGCATGCGCAGGCCCCAGGGCGGGGCCGCGACCGACCGGGCGAAGACCCCGCCGGTGGCGCGAGCGCGGACGAGATGCTCCTGGAGAATGTCCACCCATTGAGTGTCTCACGTAAAAAGATGAGCTAATCAATGATTGATGCGCTCATGAGTCGCGCTCATGATCGATGGCGTGCAGAGATCAGCAAAATCCCTCATCCTCGTGCTCGGCGCCTCCGGCAAGACGGGTACGCGGGTGGCCCGCATCCTGTCCGAGCACGGTCTCGCGGTCCGCGCAGCTCGGCGAGACCCTCAGGTCCGGTTCGACTGGAACGACAAGGTGACCTTCGCCCCGGTACTGGACGGGGTGACGGGCGTGTACCTCGTGTCCCCGGTCCTGCGGGTCGACTTCGCGGCGGACGTGTCAGCTTTCCTGGATCAGGCCGAACGTGCGGGTGTCGGGCACGTCACCTACCTGAGCGGGTACGGCGTCGAGCGCTCCCCGGCTGAAGTCGCGCTCCGAGCGGTCGAGCTGGACCTCGGCTCCCGCAGCACGTTCACTCATTCGATCATCCGGCCGGCGTGGTTCATGGAGGACTTCAGCGAGACGTTCCTGAAGCCGGTAGCCGATCAGATCGTCGTACCGAACGGCGACGGACGCGAGGCGTTCGTCGCGGTCGAGGACATCGTGGCCGTGGCGGCGGCCACGCTCCGGGAACCCGGGCGCCACGCCGGTAAGGCCTACGCCCCCACAGGCCCGGAGGCGCTGACCGTAGCGGAAGCCGCGGTGATCATCTCCACCTCGATCGGCCGCACCATCACCTACCGGGACACCGACCGCGAGCGATGGGTGCGGGCCATGATGGCATCCGGAATCCCGGAAACGTACGGCGACGTGCTGCGCACACTCACCTCGACCATCGCGGACGGGCACGGCTCCACGCCCACCGACGACGTCCTCACCGTGACCGGGTCCGCCCCGATCGCCTTCGCGGAATTCGCCGCCCGCGCCGCATCGGCGTGGACGACCGAGACCGTTCGATGATCGACCAGGTGTTCCTCCCGGTGACGGATGTCGCCCTTTCCGCCGTGTTCTATTCCTCGGCGCCGCACGAGTTGGGCTGGTGCGAGGTCGGCAACAGCCTGTGAACAAGCGTCCTCAAGTAACTGGATCAAGGAGAAATCATGGGATACCTCACCGTCGGCCAGGAGAACTCGACCCCGATCGAGTTGTACTACGAAGACCACGGCGCCGGGCAGCCCGTCGTGCTCGTGCACGGCTATCCGCTCGACGGCACGTCATGGGAGCGCCAGTCCCGTGAGCTGCGGGCGGCTGGTCACCGGGTCATCACCTACGACCGTCGCGGCTTCGGCAAGTCGTCGAAATCCGAGGTCGGCTACGACTATGACACCTACGCAGGCGATCTCGACACGCTCCTCACGAAGCTGGACCTTACCGAGGTGATCCTGGTCGGCTTCTCCATGGGAACCGGTGAACTGGCTCGCTACGCCAAGCTTTTCGGCACGGATCGGATCGCCAAGTTCGCCTTCCTCGCCGCCATCGAACCCGGAATGCTCGGGCAGGGGATGCCACGGTCACTGTTCGACGGCATCGCCGAAACCGCGAAAAACGACCGCTACGCCTGGTTCTCGGAGTTCTACTCCAACTTCTACAACCTCGACGAAAATCTGGGTTCCCGCATCTCCCAGGAAGTCGTCACCGCCAGCTGGAATGTCGCGGTCGCCAGCGCACCGGCCGCGGCCTACGAGGTCGTCCCGACGTGGATCGACGACTTCACCGCCGACGTCGCCGCGGTGCGGGCCAGCGGAACCCCGACCCTGATCGTGCACGGCACGGTCGACCGCGTCCTGCCGATCGACGCGACCGGCCGCCCATTCCACCAGGCTTTCCCCGAGGCGGCCTACCACGAGATCAACGGTGCTCCGCACGGCATGCTCTGGACCCACGCCGACGAGGTCAATGCCATCCTGCTGCCCTTCGTCCAGAAGTAGGAGGACGACGTCGGGGGTAGGCGTACGCGGCTGGGATCCCCGGCGTTTTTCAGGTGCCGAACCGGTTCACGTTCGAAAGCATCCAGAGGCCGCTCGCCGGCGCCCGCCGCACCTTGAACACGATCCCGCGAGTGCCGGCCGCCGCTTCACGCACCCGGCACAGTCATGCCCAAACGGGTACTTCTTTGACAGCCGTAAAAGAAGTATTTGACAAGTGTAAAAGAAGTGGCACACTGGTGGCGAGCCCACCACGTGAATTCCCGGCCAGGGGGCCGGTTCCGAAGAAGGAGACCACCATGCTCGATCACGTGTTCATTTCCGTCAGCAACCCGGAACGTTCCTTCGATTTCCTCCTCGAGGCACTGAAGCCCCTCGGTTGGAAAGAGTTCGGCAAGTTCAGCTCCGGTGGTCCCGGCACCGAGGTCGACGCCTGGGGCATTGTCGAAGGCCCGGACAGCATCTGGCTTCGCCGTCGCGAGTCGGACTTGATCGAAGGCATCTACCTCGGCATCGCTGCGAACTCGACCGATGAGGTCGACGCCACGTACGCCGCGGCGTTGGCGGCCGGTGGAAACGACGACGGGGCACCCGGACCTCGTCCCCAGTTCGCCGAGGGGTATTACGCCGCCAACTTCACCGACTTCGACGGCAACCAGTTCGAGATCGTCAACAAGAGCTGGGCCCCGAAACGCTAGTCGCCCAGTCTCGCGCCAGCGATGTCGCGCTCGGGGTCTCCGCAACACCCGTGCGCCGCGTCTCCATCACTTCAGAGACACAAAGGACTTGTCCCCAATGACACAGCGCGCCCAGGACTCCCGCGAACTCAACGCGCCATCTCGAATTTCCACCGACTACGACGACACCACCACCGCCCTGCAGATAGTGGACGGCGTCGACCTCGGCGGTAGGCGGGCCATCGTGACGGGCGGCTCGTCCGGCATCGGCGTGGAAACGGCTCGCGCGCTGGCTCACGCAGGCGCTCAGGTCACGCTCGCGGTCCGCGACCTCGCGTCAGGGGAACGCGTCAGGGCCGACATCGGGCGCACGAGCGGTCGCGACGACGTCGCGGTCGCATTCCTCGACCTCGGTGACCTCGAGACGATCGACGCATTCGTCGCAGCATGGACCGGGGCGCTCGACATCCTGGTCAACAACGCCGGCGTCATGGACGCGCCGCAAGGAACGACCAGACAAGGTTGGGAAACCCACTTCGGAACGAACCACCTCGGTCACTTCGCTCTGGCGACCGGCCTCCACTCGGCGCTAGCCGCTGCCAAAGACGCACGAATCGTGTCCGTCGCGTCCGCGGGTCACGCCGGCTCGCCGATTTTTTTCGACGATTTGTTCTTCGAAAAACGCCAATATGACCCGAACAGCGCGTACGGGCAATCCAAGACTGCGAACGTGCTCTTCGCCGTCGAAGCAACACGACGCTGGGCGGCCGATGGCATCACCGCAAACGCTTTGATGCCCGGTATCATCGCCACAAACCTGTCCCGGCACTGGACCGCGGAGCAACGCGCGGAAGCGACAGAGCAAGTGAAACAAGCCGAATCAACCGGCGGCTTCCGAATGAAGACCGTAGAGGAGGGTGCCGCGACATCGGTATTTCTCGCCGCGTCGCCGCTACTGGCGGGCATAGGTGGCCGTTACTTCGAGAACAGCAGCGAATCAGACATCGTCGACGACATGCAAGGGTGGGCGGGCGTGATGCGACACGCTCTCGACCCCGCCGCCGCCAGGCGTCTGTGGGACGTATCAGAAGAGCTGATCGCCGAGGCGAGAACCTGATCGTGTCCGGGCCGGGGTTCGCGTCAGCTACCGGCTGCGCGGCGGCCGGGAGCGGCGGGTCTTGCACACTGGGATAAATTCGTGGGTGTAGCCGGCGCCAGGTGGCCAATCGAAGGGCGAGTCAGCCTCATGGGAGCACGCTCGATCTCGTCAGACCCACGGGCGCAGAGATCCCGCCAGCAGATCCTCGACGCACTGCATCACCAAGCGCGCGAAGGAGAACTCACCACCATCTCCTGCCTGAGCACGGCCGCCGGCGTCACGAGAGCAACCTTCTACAACCACTTCGACACGATCGAGGAGGCGGCGTGGTTCGCCATCCTCGACACCTTCGATCACATCCTGGAGCGCGCCTTCGAGGACCGGCGTCAAGGGATGACATTCGAAGCCGCCGGAATAGAGAGCCTCCGCCTGATCGTCGAGGTGCTGAGGTCTGAGCCGCAGCTCATCCGACTGGCCGACGCCTATGAAGACGGTTCCAACCTTCCCGGGCTCGCCGAAGTCTTCAGAGTTCAAAATCGCATCGTCTGGGCAGACAGCGGTAACAAATCGGACACCGCCGAGGTCGAGGTCACCTACGCCGCCGCGGGCCTTTACGCCGTGTTGTCGATCGGCGCCCGTGGAGAGGGTGACCCCGCGCACATCGCACGCGTGGCGCACTCTTTGTTACCGGAGTGGATGCGTCAGCCTGACCTCGACTGACAACCCGCAGCGATACAAGCCGCCTCGAGCCATGCGTGTGGTCAACTCCGATGAGGGCTGGTATCAGCGCGGCTGCTCCGCCAAGTCGAGGATCGGGACGCACCACCTTCAGGGAAGGCGGCCCCCAGAGCCGCAGCTGACGCAGGCCGCGACCACCCGCGAACCGGGTAGCCGCGGCCTGCCGTGGCCCGCCCCGCCCTGCTGCGGCCCGCCCCGCCCTGTCGCGGCCCGCCCCACCAGGCTGCGGCCCCGACGGTCCCGCCGCGGTGGCTCGGGTTCCACCGGTCGTTGCAACACCTGACCCGTTCAGGGGCTGCCGTGCCTGAGGCCCGGCAGCCGCAGCAGCCACCAGGTGCCGGTCCGGAGCCTGCGAAATCCACGCCGACGTGCGTGGCCTCGCAGAAGGGTGGTGGCCGCCCGCCGATGTCTGCGTCCCGGTTGACCGGCCTCGTGCCGGCCCACCTCAGCGACAACCGGCGCGAACATCGCCACGAGCTGCCTGATGCCTGCCCCTGAACATTCGATCTCACCGGTCTCGTCAGCTCGTTCGCCGCCTTCCACGACCGGCGAAGGCAACAGCGCTCGCCTGGACGAATCATGCGTCAGATGCACGGCCGAGCCGGACTCACCCTCCTCCGCCGTCGTATTCTCCTCAACTGAGACAACCCGCGGTCCCCACCGAAGGAGCACCAGAAAGCCGCATACCCCGGCCTCCTGGTCGACTACGGCCGAATCGCGGGTCTGCCCGGCGGTCCGCATGGGGCCTGTCTTGTCGATGAGGATGTCGATGCGGTCGTTGCTGCCCGTCGCGGTGAGCGCCGCGGTCATACCGAGCGCGACGAGCAGCAGGCTGAGTGCCCCGCGGACGGCCATCACGCGACCGCGCAACGTCCGTAATCGGAGCATGGTGAACCCCTCGGAGGCCACTAGCGTCCGCGGTCGCGTCGCGCGTTCGGCGCAGGAGACGGGTGCCCGGTGGGCCTACTCCGTGTCCCAGTCCGAACTTGATTCGCCCGGGTTGTGGTCGGGGCCCTGCGCCGCGCTGAGGTCCACCGCGCCCTCCAACACGCCATCCGCAGTGAGGCTCCAGGCCGTACTCGGCAGCCCCGCCATCAGCCGCGCCCGCACGGCGGGGATGTCCCAGAGGTATTTCGGCGCCTTCCAGCCTGGGAAAAAACCCTCGTGGGTGCCAGAGGCGACCACCTTGTAGCCGCGCTTCTCGGCGAACTCCTGGTTGTAGGCGTCGTAGGCGAGCTGGCACGCCCCGCAGGCCAGTTTCACACCACCGATCTTGATCTCCTCGAGCGATCCGCCGCTGGTCTCCGGGCGGTCCTTGTTCTTCTCGTGGATCTGGCCGAGCAGGGTGAGCTCGCCGTGCTCGGCCGGGCCCTTCGGGCCACGGTTCTTCTCCACATTGGGCCAGGAGTCCTTGGTGAGTGTGCCCATCGCTCTCGCGATCACGTCGAGGCTCTCCGCCATGCCCGCGATCTCGGAATGCACAGCCGCGTAGTCGCCGGTGGCCAGCGCACGTACCTTGGCGAAGTCCTTGTTCCACCGGTTGACGTCGCCCTTGAACCTGTCGGGCACCGTCCGCACGGCGTCGTCGGCGACCTGCTTGAGCAATGCGATGGCCTTGCTCTGTTCCTCCTGGTTCACCGACCGCTTCGCCGTGTTGCCGGCGACGTGGAGGATGCCGTCGTCGACGATCGTGGCGAGGTGCGGCGTCGACTTGCCGGGATTCAACGCCGCATACAGCACGCGGGCCAGGCGGTCCAGGGCCCGCAGGTCGGCGGGCCGGGTGCCAGGCCCCGACGAGGTGGTCTGCTTGTAGCGCTTCTCGGTCGACTCGGTCTCGGTGCCCGCGACCGGTGCCCGCTCGAGCAGGGCTGTCACGGCACTGTTGCCGGCTGCACGCTGGAGCGTGACCAGGTGCTGCTGCTGCGGGGTCAGGCCGGGGTGGACCGGGCGCCGGGCGGCCGTGCCGGAAGTGGTCTTCGCAGGGACAGCCGGGACGTGAATTTCACCCATGTCTCCACTTTAAACCCTGCACCTTAGCGGCGAGGTGGCCACGTTCTCCGGGAGGTCCGTCATGCCTGCGGCAACCGGCGTGGTGGGGCGTTCGTGGCGGTCACCGAGTACCGCCGGAACTGATCCCGGCAATCCCGCCGCCGGTAACCACCGGGCGCAGCGGGCAGGTGAGGGACCGACATGCTCTGCCGGGCCGCCCTGCACACGGCGGCTACACCGCCGGCGCTGTCATCTGATGCCACCCGGTCGTCGGAGACCCGGGCGACGCCGAGGGTCGTCGCGGCTCCGAGGCACATGCGACATGGCCGGAGCGTCATCGCGAGAATCAGCAGACGGTCGTGGGAGCGGCCGGGGTCATTCCCCGGTGGTGCCGTCCAGGAGTTCGCGTACGGCGTCCGCGTGGCCGGAGTGCCGGGCTGTTTCGTTGATCAGGTGCAGGAGCACGAACCTCAGGTCCGTGTCGTGGCCGTAGCGGCCGGGGGTGCTCAGGTCGCCGATGGCGCGTACCGCCTCGTCGGTCTTCTGTGCTCGCTGCTGGTAGGCCGCGATCGCGTCGGCGATGGACAGGCCCGGAGCCTGGTATTCGTCGGCGGCCTTGCTGGTCTGCTCGCCTCGCATCTCGCCGTCGATCCAGCGCCATTCGACGTTGGTCAGGTGGTGGACGATGCCGACCAGCGGGATCAGTTTGCCGTCCGGCTGCCAGCGGGACTGCTCGTCGGTGATGCCCGAGGCCTTGCGCAGCACGGCTCCTCGCAGGAAGCCCAGCCAGCGCAGCAGCAACTCCCGCTCGTCGGCCAGGCCGTCGGGGAACGCCGGGTAGGTCATGACGACAGCCCCAGTCCGCCGACGACGGTCAGTTCCTGGCTGGTGAACTCGCCGGTCAGCAGCGGCATGGCCGTGGCGATGGCCGCCCGCGTCCCGGGGAGCTTGAGGGAGTTGTCGTGGTGCTCCTTGCTGTCCCAGGCCTCGGTGACGTGGATCAGGTCGGGGTCGGTGCCGGACACGCTCACCAGGTACAGATGGCAGCCCGCGGCGCGCAGGCCCTCGACGCCGCTGAGCAGGATCGACACGACCTTGTCGCGGTTGCCCGCCGTCGTGCGCATGGTGCCGACATAGCCGTACACAGCCGGTCCTCCTAGGCTCGATCGTATGGAGACCACCTTCCGGCCCGGCTATTCCGGGTCCGGCCCCGGGCACATTACGCCGGACGGATGCGCCGTGGACCTCTACCGGCGCCTTCCTGTGGACAACGAGCCGCTGATGGTGACGACAGCGGCCGGACCGCCCGCGTCGCTGCTGGAGCTCGGGTGCGGCGTCGGCCGGTTGACCAGGCCGTTGACGCGGCTGGGGTACGACGTGACCGCCGTCGACGAGAGCGCTGCCATGCTCGGGTACGTCACGGGTGGTCGTACCGTATGCAGCCCGATCGAGGATCTTGATCTGGGCCGGACGTTCGATGTCGTCCTGCTCGCGTCGTTCCTCGTGCACGCACCGGATCCGGCGGGCGTGCTGGCGACCTGTCACCGGCATGTGTCACCCGGTGGTGTGGTGGTGATCCAGCGTGAGGGCGAGGGCTGGCACACGGATCTGCCCCGGGAACGGCCGTTGCTGGACGGCGTCCTGCGGACCGTGTCGTCGACGGAGACGTCAGCGGGCGTGCGGTCGGTGCGGACGGAGTATGTCTTCCCTGACGCGACGTGGACCCAGACGTTCCTGAGCCGGCCGTTGAGCCGTGAGCGGTTCGAGGACACGCTCGCCGGAGCCGGGCTGCGGATCGCACGTTACCTCGACGGCGGCGGGATGTGGGTCGCGGCTGTTCGGTAGCGTCGGCGCCGATGCGACCCCAGACCGTTCTCTCCGTGCTCGCCGAGCTGGCCCCGGCCGGGAGCGACCGCGTCCATGATGTCACCCGGGGCGGTCAGGCACTGGTGTGGCTCAAGGATGCCGAGCGGGCGCCCCGCGGTGCGGACAGCGACCGGCTCGCGGCCGTCGACGCGCTGCACCGCGAGGAGCGGGTGCTGCGGCGGGCCTGGGGTTTCATCGCCGGGCAGAGTGAGATCGACGGGGTGAAACGCAAGATCCGGGTACCGTTGCTGACCCAGCCGGTGCGGCTGGAGCGCGGCTTGACCGGTTACAAGGTGGTGCCGGCCGGCGACGCGGAGATCACGCCGCTGGTCGAGGACCGGGAGCTGGCCGCGGCGATGGAGTCGGCGCCGGGGTTGGGCACAGCGGGGTGGCTCGACGCGCTCGGCACCCGTTCGTGGTTGTGGTCGGTCGCGGAGGCCACCGGTCTGCCGCTGGACTCGGTCACCACGGCCACCGCCCGGTTCCCGAACGATCGCCTTGTTGTGGTGTCGGCGGCGGCATTGTTCGTGGCGCGCGACGTCTTCGGTGGCGGCCTGGTCGACAGTCTGCGCAGCTGGGCGGCCCGGGATCTGACCGCGACGGCACTGGCCGCGGTCTATGGGCCCGGGCCGGTGCCGGACGAGGAGGGTGGCGAGGTGCTGTCGCCGCTCCCGCTGACCCGGGCGCAGACCGAGGTGGTCGCGCGGGCCCGTACCGCGCCGGTCACCGTGGTGTCCGGGCCGCCCGGCAGCGGCAAGAGCCACACCGTGGTCGCGGCCGCGCTCGAGGTGGTGCACCGCGGCGGATCGGTGCTGGTCGCGACGCAGTCACCGCACGCCGCCGACGTGCTGGCCGCGCTGCTGACCCGCTATCCGGGGCCGGCACCGGTGCTGTTCGGCAACGCTGAGCGGCGGGTCGCGCTGGCCGCCGAGCTGGCGGGCGGGGCCGGGGCCGGGTTCACCGACCGCGAGCTGCGTGCGGACCGCCAGGCCGTCACCCGGCACCACGATGCGGTACGCGGCCACGTCGCCGATCTGCAGCACACGCTGGATCTGCATCGGGCGGCCGCCGAGCTGGCCACCTGGCAACCGTTGCTGCCGGGTCTGGCCGCCGACGTGCCGGGGGTGTTCGACGACGACGTCGATCTCGCAGCGGTCCGGGAACCGCGGGGGCGGGGCTGGTGGGCCCGGCGGCGGCGAGCGCGATTGCTGCGGGCCGCTCACGGCGTACCGGAGGAACGGATCCAGGACGCCCTGCGGGCAGCGACCGCGCAGCGTGCGGCAGCCGAGCTGGCCGCGGCCGGTGGCACGGAGCTCGCGCCGCGGTGGGCCGCCCTGCACGAGGCAGAGCAGGAGCTGGCCGCGGCGGTCGGTGCGGGCATGCGCCGGGCGGCCCGGAGCCGGCAGCGGTGGGACGCCGAGGGTCGTCGTGGCGCCGCCGCGCTGGCCACCGCGCTGCGGGCCGGCCGGAACAGGCGCCGGGAACTGCTGTCCCGGATGGACGCCGCGCCGCTGGTGCGGGCGTTGCCGTTGTGGATCGGCACGGTCGCCGACGTGGAGGACCTGCTGCCCGCCGTCGCGGGGATGTTCGACCTGGTCGTGCTGGACGAGGCGTCGCACGTCGACCAGATCCGCGCGGCCCCGGTGCTGGCCCGCGCCCGCCGGGCCCTGGTCGTCGGCGATCCGCGGCAGCTGCGGTTCGTGTCGTTCGTCAGCGACGTCGACGTGGCCGGGGTGCTGCACCGCCACCACGCCGACGACCGGCTGGACGTGCGCCGGGTCAGCGCCTACGACCTGGCCGCGTCGGCCGCGCCGGCGATCTGGCTGGACGAGCACCACCGGGGCACCCCGCAGCTGATCGGGTTCTCGGCGCACCGTTTCTACGACGACCGGATCACCGTCGCGACCCGGCATCCCCGGACCGAGGCGGAGACCCCGATCGAGGTGCGCCGCGTCACGGACGAGACGGCCGCGGTGGTCGAGGTGGTGCGGTCACTCGCGGACTCCGGCCGTACGGGGATCGGGGTGGTCTCGCCGTTCCGCGCGCATGCCGACGCGTTGGAGAAAAGCCTGCTGGCGGCGTTTCCCGCGGAGCGGATCGAGGAGCTGGGCCTGCGCGTCGGCACGGTCCACGCGTTCCAGGGCAGCGAGGCCCGGACCGTGGTGGCGGCGCTGGGCCTGGCCCCGTCCGACCCGGCCGGCCGGCGCCGGTTCGTCGCGGACCCGCACCTGTTCAACGTCATGATCACCCGGGCCCGGCAGCGGCTGGTCGTGGTGACCGCGCTGCCGGACCCGGACGGCCTGCTCGGTGATTTCCTCGCCTACGCGGAGAAGCCCCCGGTGCCCGAACCCGGCCCGGACCCGGTCGGCTGGGCCGGATCCCTGACGGCCGAGCTGCGCAAACTCGGCGTGCCCGTGCGGCCCGGCTACCGGGTCGGCCCGTGGACCGTCGACCTGTGCGTGGGCCCGGCGGCGACCGCGGCCGGGGTGTTCTGCTCGGTCCTGCCGGACGCCCACATCGCCCGGCACCGCGCGCTGCGCCGTTCCGGTTGGCGGCTGATCGACGCGTTCCCCGAGATCTGGCACCACGATCCCCGCCGGGCGGCCCTGGAGATCGCGGCGTCAGCCGGGTAGGGGAGCGGCGACCGGGCTGCGGTGTCCGTCGTGGTCGATCGCGCGCACCCCGAAGAAGACGTTGTCCTTGGACAGGTCGACCGTCGCGGTGGTGACGTTGCCGACGGGCAGCACATGCTGCCAGTCCGGGGCGGTCGTCTCGCGCCACACGATCTCGTATCCGGCGAGGTCCACCGACAGTGAGGCCTGCCAGCGCAGTGTCGTCTCGTTCGTCAGCCGGGTCGTGTCGATGACCACACCCTTGGGGGTGCCCGGCGCCTGGGCCAGCGACCACAGTGCCGCCGCGTTCACCCGGGCGACCCGGGCGATGTACCGGAAGTCGCAGAATTCCACGAGGTCGCCGTACCGTACCCCGTCCTCGGTCCGGACGTCCTGGTGCTCATGGGCGAAATTCTCGCGGGGCTCGGTGAACCGCGCCGCCGGGTATCCGCGCAGCAGGAACGAGATGTGGTCACTGCCGCGCAGATAGCGGTCGCGGCGCCAGATGACGCGGACCTTCATCCCGGTCTGCGGATTCTCCGCGACGTCGCGCACGAACCGGCCCAGCTGCCGCGACGCGCCGTCGTTCTCACCCCCGACCGACAACCGGGTCGAGGCCTGCGCGGGCGTCTCGGCCGTGGGCACGCCTTCTACGAACAAGCGCACCGTACGGGGATCAGCAGCCGTTCCGTCATGAGCGTCGCCGGTGCCCACGATGTCGTTGCTGAACATCGCCTGTACATCCGTGCCCGCGTCCTTGAGCTGCTGCGCCAGGTGATCGGATCCGTAGAGCCCCTGCTCCTCACCGGCGACGGCGGCGAACACGACGGTGGCCTGGGTGCCCCGGGCGGCCATGACCCGTGCCACCTCCAGCACCGCGGCGACCCCGGAGGCGTCGTCGTCGGCCCCGGGGGCGTCACTGGTGGCGTCCATGACGTCGGTGGCCCGGGAGTCGTAGTGCCCGGTGACGACATAGACGCGGCCGGGCTCGTCGGTGCCCCGCAGCGTGGCCACGATGTTGGTGATGCGGGTCGGCACCGGGATCCGTGACGCGGGCGGCTGGACATACGACTGCAGCTCGACGGTCATCCGCCCGCCGGAGTTGGCCGCGATGGCCTGGAACTGCTCGTGGATCCAGTCCCGAGCCGCCCCGATCCCGCGCACCGGATCGTCCTGACGGGACAGTGTGTGCCGGGTGCCGAACCCGGCGAGCCGCTTCACGATCACCTCGATCCGGTACGGGTCGATCTCCTGCAGCAGCGCTTTGAGCTCCCGGTCGGGTTCCTGTTTTCGCAGCCCGGCGGCCCCGGCCCGAGCAGGCGACGCGGCGGCCAGCACCGGCACGGCGGCCACCGCGGCGGAGGCCGAGAGCAGGGTGCGCCGGGTGGGGTGTGACCGTTCACGCCGTACCGTCATACCCCAACACTCTTGTCCACTACGGACACCGAAGTCCACGGACTTCGATGTCAGACTTTTGCCGTCCGCCGCCCCCTCATGCGGCGTCCCCGGCGGACCACAGCCCGAGCGCGAGGCCGGGGATGCTGGGCTGAGGGTCAGCACACGCAGGGCATCCTCGGCGGCGGAGGTGGAAGCGGTGTAGGCGAGCAGGACCAGGCCGGGGTCCGCGGTGAGGTCCATGGTTTCGTAGGCCAGGGTGAGGTCGCCGGCGAGGGCATGGCCGAACCTTTTCGTGCCGGTGCGGTGGAAGCGGACGTTGTGCGATGCCCAGCGGGTCCGGAACGGTTCGCTGCGGGTGGACAGCTCGTCGACCAGGGTGGACAGGTCCCGGTCGTAGGGGTTGCTGCCGGCCGTGGAGCGCAGGGTGGCCACCGCGTCGTCGGCGGTCCGGTCCCAGTCGGGGAAGAATCCGCGGCCGTGCGGGCTGAGGAAGCCGAAGTGGGCGAGGTTGCCCGGCTGCTCGCGGTGGTCGAGGACCTCGGCGTACAGTGCCCGGCCCAGGTGGTTGGCGGCCAGGATGTCCATCCGGCCGTTGACGATCAGGCTGGGGGCCTCGGTCATCGCGTCGAGCAGGCGTTGCAGCGCCGGCCGGACCTGCCGGGTGGCGGGGCTGCGGCGCTTGGCGGGCGTGGTGTTCGCGGTCCGGGCGAGGTCGTGCAGGTGGGCGTGCTCGGCCTCGTCGAGGAGCAGGACGCGGGCGATCGCGTCGAGGACCGGCTCGGACACACCGCGCAGGTTGCCGCGTTCGAGCCGGTTGTAGTAGTCGACGCTCACGCCGGCGAGCAGGGCGACCTCTTCGCGGCGCAGTCCGGGCACCCGGCGCCGGCCGTCGTACGCGGACAGGCCGGCGCGTTGCGGGGTGATCCTGGCGCGCCGGCTCGTCAGGAAGTCCCGGACGTCCTGCTGCACGGTCATGCCGAGGAGGCTATTTCACCGCTACGGCGACCGGTGCCGCGGACCGGGAGTAGAACGCCGCGAGCTGCTCGGGATTCTTGGTGTAGACGTCGATGCGGCGGATGGCGTCGCCGTCGACCTCGTGCAGCTCGATCATGGTGAGCGGGAACGTCTCGCCGGTGGTGTGGGCGGTCAGTGTGCCGGTCAGCCGGCCGGCGATGCCGGCCGCGCTCTCGTACACGGCGACGTCGGTGATCTCGACGACGGCATAGGTCATCATGGGGCCGAGGGCCGCGTTGACGAACGTGTCGCGGCCGTGGTGCACGCCGCCGTAGGGCAGGGCGAGCGGTTCGTCGACGATCACGTCGGGGTGCAGCCGGGCGATGACACCGGGGACGTCACCGGTGCTGAGGGACCGGTAGAGACCGTGGACCACGTCGTAGGGCGACATCGGATTTCCTCCTGGTGGGGTGGGGCGTTGTGGATCAATTACGCCCCACCCCGCGGCAGCGTGGAAGGTACTGCCGTTACACCCCTGGAGTGCTCAGCCGCCGTGGTTCGGCACGAAGTCCGGTGTCGACTTGCGCAGGGCGGCCGGGGTGGCCGGGAGGTTGTCGTACAGGGCGCGGCCGATGACCGCGTGGGCCTCGACGGCCGGGTGGGTGGCGCCGTAGTTGTCGCCGTTGCCCAGGCCCTCGGCGAACATCGCGTAGGTCAGTTTGGGCTTCTCGTCCGCACCGAAGATGATGCCGACCTCGTGGCGGGACTCGCCGAGGGTGTTGAAGTCGGCGCCGTACTTGGTGGCGATCATCTTGCGCTCGTTGGACGACATGACGCGGCGGACGCCGTCGTGGTAGCCGTTGATCCAGCGGGTGATGCCGAGCAGGAAGTTGCAGGACGAGGTGGACAGCAGCGTCCTGTTGCCGAGGCGCCACAGCAGGTCGTGCATCTCGCGGGGGGTCGTGGTGCCGAGGTAGAAGCGGTTGGGGTTGGCCACCGGCTCGACCCTGGTGTTCACGAAGCCCTTGTTCGCGAGGATCTGGTTGATCTCGGAGGCGGGGCAGACCCGGCCGCACAGGCGTACGGCGGAGTTGTCCGAGACCAGCAGCAGCGCGGTGAGGAAGTTGGCGACGGTGATGTCGTCGCCCCAGACGGTGTGCAGGTGGTAGATGCCGCTGCCGCTGAGGATGTCGGCCTGCGTCATGGTGATCCGGGTGCCCAGCGTCAGCTGGCCGCGGTCGATCTTGTCCATGACCGCGGTGGCGACGGCGAGCTTCTGCACGCTGTAACCCTGGGTGACGTGGTCGGCGTCGTCCTCGACGACCGTGGTGCGCACCCCGGCGGCGTCGGCGGTGGCGATGTGGGTGTGCCAGAGGCCGCCGACCTTGGCCTTCTGGGCGTCGTACACCTGCTTGATGGTCGCGCGGCCGGCGGCAGAAGCGGCGGCGGCGGGGGCGGCGGCGGCGGGTGTTCCCATGCCGACGACGGTAGCGGCAGCGGCGCCGAGCCCGAGTGCGGAGCGGCGGGACAGGTTTGCGGACATCGTTCTCCCTCGATCAACGAACGAACCGGGAGGGACGGTACACCATGCCCGCAGGGGTAGAAATGCGAAAAAACACTAGGTCAGATGCAACGAAACGTGTGTCACGAAGCAACTGCCTGGTCGACCCCGGTCTCGTACGGGCCGAGGAACACCGGGTCGCGTCGGGAGACCACGTCGAAGAGGGCTTTGACCACCGCGCCACGCTCCCGGGCCTCGCTGTTGTACCAGGCGTTGTGGTACGTGCGGACGGTGTCGTCGCCGACGCCGTTCGCGTCGATGCCGAGCTCGCGGCAGATGGTGACCGCCCGGTCGATGTGGTAGCTCTGGGTCACCACGGTGAGGGTGTCGGCCCCGAAGATCTCCTTCGCGCGGGCGCACGAGTCGTAGGTGTCGAAACCGGCGTGGTCGAGCACGATCCGCTCGGTCGGCACGCCGTGGGCGAGCAGCCAGCGGAACATCATGCCGGGTTCGTTGTAGTCCCACTCCCGGTGGTCGCCGGAGACCAGGATCGCCCTGACCTTGCCGTCGGCGTACAGCTGCCGGGCGATCTCAAGGCGGGCGGCGAGGAACGGCGAGGGGCTGCCGTCGGCGTACACCTCGCTGCCGAGCACGAGGGCGACCGGGGCGGCGGGGACGTCGGCCACCGCGTACACGTGTCCCTCGGCGCCGTGCCGCACGAACAGGTCACCGGCCGCCATCGCCAGCACCGCGCCGGCGGTCGCGAGACAACCGGCGACGACCAGGCGCCGGAACATGGTCGAGGAGATCAGCTTCACGGGCAGCAGCTTGCCAGCCGGTGGCAAGCGGTCATCATGGAACAGTGATGATCATGATGGACCGGGTCGAGCCCGACGACGACCCGTTGCTCGTGTGGGTGGCTCAGGACATGAAGCCGGGGGTACGCGCCTGGGCGCTGGGTGACGCCGCCGCGGTGGCCCGCCGGGACGTGGGGAACCGGGACCGGGTCGCGGTGCGCGGCAGCGTCGCCGACGTCGCCGAGCTGCTGCGCCGGATCCGCCCCGAGGTCGCCGACCACTATCCGGTCGGTGACGAGAGCCTGATCACGGCCGTCGCCGGGATCGAGCTGGTGGCCGGGTTCGGCTGGATGCAGACCACGGCACCGGCACCGGCATCGGCGGCGGGGACGGGGGAGGAGCTCACCTGGCTGACGGACGCCGACGCGGAGGTCGACGCGTTCCTCGACGTGAACCACCCGCACTCGTTCGCCCGCCCCGGCAAGGGCGGCGCCACCCGCTGGGCGTGCCTGCGCGACGACGCCGGCCGGTTGCTCGCCGTGGCCACCGACGCCGGGTCGACCACCCGGATCGGGTTCATCTCCGGCGTCGCGACCCGGCTCGACGCCCGCGGCCGGGGCCTGGCCACCCGGTTGTGCGCCGCGCTCACCGACGAGCTGCTCGACGGACGCGACCGGGTGGCGCTGCTCGTCGACCACGACAACATCGCCGCGGTCCGCACGTACGAACGGCTCGGTTACGCGATGAGGCGGGTGGCGGCGGCGAAGTTCCCGGGCTGACCGGTCGCCTCCAGCACCGACATCCACAGGTCGCCGTCCGGGTCGACCTGGTTGCGGCTCGACACCGCGAGCGGGATCGGGACGTGCACGAACCGGCCCCGCCACTGCCCGACCACCATCTCGGTGCGCCCGGCCATCGCGGCGTGCACGGCCGCCTGGGCCAGGCGAAGACAGTAGACGCTGTCGTACGGGTTGGCCGGCACACTGCGGATCGCATAGCTGGGGTCGATGTACTTGAGGTTGACCTCCTGCCCGGCGGATGCGAAGTCGCCGAGGATCCGGTCGCGCAGGTACACCCCGAAGTCGCCGAGTTTGCGGTTGCCGGACGCGTCGAGGCGTACCGGGGCGTCCTCGAGGTAGTCCTGCCCGGCGCCCTCGGCGACCACGACCAGGGCGTGCCCGCGGGTCAGCACCCGGTGCCGCAGGTAGGGCAGGAAACCCTCGAGCGAGAACGGCACCTCGGGGATCAGCACGTAGTCGGCGTCGTTGTTGGCCAGCGACGCGTACGACGCGATGAACCCGCTGTGCCGGCCCATCAGCTGCACCAGCCCGATCCCGTTGGGCTGGGCCGCCGCCTCGACGTGGGCCGCCCGGATCGACTCGGCCGCCTTCGCGTACGCGGTCTGGAAACCGAAGCTCTGGCCGATGAACGGGATGTCGTTGTCGATGGTCTTGGGCACCCCGACCACCGCGATCCGGCGTTCCCGCCCGGCGACCGCGGCGGCGATTTTCTGGGCGCCGCGCATCGACCCGTCGCCGCCGATCACGAACAGGACGTTGACGCCCAGTTGTTCCAGGCAGTCGACGATCTCGTCGGGGTCCTGGTTGCCGCGCGAGGTGCCCAGGATCGTGCCGCCGTGCTCGTTGATGTACTCCACCGACGTCGGGGTCAGCTCGACGATGCCGCGCCCGTGCCGGGCCACCATGCCCTGGTATCCGTTGCGGAAGCCGATGATGCGCGAGACGCCGTACTGGTTGTTGAGGGTCAGCACCAGCCCGCGGATGACGTCGTTGAGGCCGGGGCAGATCCCGCCGCAGGTGACGATCCCGACCTTGATCTTCGACGGGTCGAAGAAGATCCGGCGCCGGGCGCCGCCGGGCTCGAACGACGGCACCTCGGCGCCGGCGCGGGCGGCGATCATCGCCAGGGTGTCGTCGAGCAGGACCCGGTCGGTCTCGTCGACGTAGTGCTCGGTGGTGCCGTGCGCGGGCAGCAGTGCCCCCAACGGTGAATCGATGCGGCTCTCGCCGAGAACCCTCACGTGCAGCTGTGCCGGATCAACCACTTTTAACCGCCACCATAGGGCTGTGCAGCAGCTTCCAGGACTCGACGTCGTCGGCGGTGCCGGTGTGCGGCCGGCGGAAGCGGTGCGGATCCACGCACGGGTCGGTGAGCTGCCTCAGCGCAGCCGAGTCGTCACCGTAGCCGAGATCCGCGCGCGCGGTCCAGCGACCTTTGATCTAGAAGATCCGGAAACCGGCTCGAAGCAGGTTCCCGGTACGGGAGTCGCGGCCCACGAGCAGGTCGAAGTCGCCGGGTTCGACGACGCGGCGGCCGTCGGCGGTGACCAGGGTGCAGTCCGCCGCCGGGACGGTGATCTCCACGGTCACGCTGGTGCCGGGTTCGACCCGGACCTGGCGGTACGCCTTGAGCTCCTTGTTCGCCCAGGTGACGCTCGTGACCAGGTCGCTGATGTACGCCTGGACGGTCTCGAGCGCGGGCCGGGTGCCGGTGTTGGTCAGGGTGAGCGTCGCCCGGACCGTGCCGTCCGCGGTGACCTCGGGGGTCGCGACGACCAGGTCGCTGTAGGTGACCGTGGTGTAGCTGAGGCCCTCGCCGAACGCGAACAGCGGGTCCTGGGTGAGGTCGGCGTAACGGTCGCCGTGCTGGCCACGGACCTGGTTGTAGTAGATCGGCTGCTGGCCCACGTGCCGGGCGGCGGACAGCGGCATCCGGCCGGCCGGCTCGATCAGGCCCAGCAGCAGTTCGGCGACGGCCCGCCCGCCCCGCATGCCCGGGTTGAACGCCTGCACGATCGCGGCGGCGTTCAGCACCGAGGGCGGCAGCACGGCCGGTTTCGCGTTCAGGAGCACGACCACGGTCGGCGTACCCGTCGCGGCCAGGGCGTCGAGCAGCGCGAGCTGACCGCCCTGCAGTTCCAGGGTCGCGGTGGATTTGCTCTCGCCGGTGAGCGCGACGGTGTCACCGACCACGACCACCGCGTAGTCGGCGGCCCGGGCGGTCTCGACCGCGGTGGCGATCAGCGCGGGGTCGGTGCCGGCCGGGCGTGAGATCGGCGGCCGGGGCTGGCCGTCGGGGTAGAACTCGCCGGCCGGGTCCGGGACCAGCTCCTCGATGTCGGCTCCCCGGGCCGTGGTGATCGTCCAGCCGTCCGGGGCGACCGCGCGGAAGCCGTCGAGCACGGTCTCGATCAGCTCGCGCGGCTGGCCGTCGGGCATCCAGTCGATCTGGCCGGACGCGCCGGCCCAGTCGCCGAGCTGGGACTGCGGGGCGTCGGCGTTCGGGCCGATGATCGCGACGGTCCGTCCCGGTCCGTCCGCCGGCAGCGGCAGCGTGCCGTCGTTGCGCAGCAGCACCAGGGAGCGACGGGCGACCTCGAGGTTGAGCGCGGCGTGGTCGGCGTGCCCGATGACGGCGGCCTGGCGCTCGGGGTCGGGGGCGCGCGGGTTCTCGAACAGGCCCAGCTCGAACTTCAGACGAAGGATCCGGCGTACCGCGGCGTCGATCTCGTCCTCCGCGAGCAGGCCCCGCTCGACCGCGGTCTGGGCCCCCTCGAAGAAGCCGGGGGTCGTCATGACCAGGTCGTTGCCGGCCTGTACGGCGACGGTGGCGGCCTCCACGAGGTCGGCGCAGACCCGCTGTTCCCAGACCATGCGCCCGACGTTGTCCCAGTCGGTGACCAGCGTGCCGGTGAAGCCCCACTCGTCCTTGAGCACGTCGTTGAGCAGCCACTTGCTGGCGGTGATGGGGACGCCGTCCAGGGACTGGTAGCCGATCATGAACGAGCGGCAGCCCTCCTTGGCGGCCCGCTCGAACGGCGGCAGGAACCAGGAGCGCAGTTTGCGGGGGCTCAGGTCGGCCTCGCTGGCGTCCCGGCCGCCCTGGGTCTCGGAGTACCCGGCGAAGTGCTTGGCCGACGCGAGCACCGCGGTCGGGTCGGTGAGCCCGTCACCCTGGTAGCCGCGGATCATGGCGACGCCGAGTTCGCCGATCAGGTACGGGTCCTCGCCGAACGTCTCGTCGACCCGGCCCCACCGCAGGTCACGGGTGATGCACAGCACGGGGGAGAACGTCCAGTGGATGCCGGTCGCGGAGGCCTCGATCGCGGTGACCCGGGCGACCCGTTCGACCAGGGCGGCGTCCCAGGTGGCGGCCATGGCGAGCTGGGTCGGGAACACGGTCGCGCCGGACCGGAAGCCGTGGCCGTGGATGCAGTCCTCGGCGATGATCAGCGGGATGCCGAGCCGGGTGTTCGCGGCCATGTCGACGGCCTCGAGCAGTCGCTGCGGCGAGGCGTGCAGGATCGAGCCGGCCAGCCGCGCGGTGACCGCGTCCTTGAGATCGTTGCGCGCGTCGAGCTGCAGCATCTGCCCGACCTTCTCGGCCAGCGTCATCCGGCCGAGAAGGTCGTCGACCCGCTGCTCGACACTCAGCTGGGGGTCACGGTACGGGTCGTCTGCGGCCACGGGGCACTCCTGGCTGTCCGACCGCGCGACACACGGTCTCCGAACGGCAACACATCGGTAAACGTTCGGAAGTGTCGCACAGCCCGGAACCGGTACCGGGAGGCGCGGGGATCGGATTTTCGGTCAATTGGTACCGGAACCGTCGATGCTCGGGACCTCGAGGCCGCCGGCGTCGATCGCGTCGCGGCGGGCCTCCAGGGCCTCCTTCTCCCGCTCGACGAGGTTCGCGTACTCGGTGAGCACGGCGGTGTCCTCGAGGTCCGACACGTGGTCGAAGAAGCGCTGGGTGGTGCGGACGGCCTCGGCGTAAGCCAGGGCGGTCTCGCGGATCGCAATGAGGTCCTTGTCAGCCATACCGGCAGTCATACCCCGGCGGGACCCGTGATTACCATCCGCCCTGCGTCGTGAAGATCTCCAGCCGGGGTTCGATCTCGGCCGCGGGGACCGGCCGTCCGAGGTGGAATCCCTGCAGCAGGTCGACGCCCATGCCGGTCAGGGTCTCGGCGGTGAGCTCGTCCTCGATGCCCTCGGCGACCAGCGTGAGCCCGAGCCCGGTGGCCATCCGGGCCACCGCTTCCACGATGACCCGCTCCTGGCGGTGGTGGATGCGCATGACGAACGCCCGGTCGAGTTTGAGCTCGTCGAGGGGGAGCCGGCTCAGCAGCGCCAGCGAGGTGGAACCGGCGCCGAAGTCGTCCATGGCGATCCGGACGCCGAGCTCGCGCATGGCCCGCAGCCGGTCGGCGCTCTCGTCGGGCCGGGTCATGACGGCACTCTCGGTGACCTCGACGATCAGTGCGGACGGTGGCAGGCCGGACTCGCCGAGCACCCGCCGTAACGTGTCGACGATCCGGTCGGAGGCCAGCACCGGGGCCGCGAGGTTCACCGCGACCGGCACGGACCGCCCGCTGCGGCACCACCGGGCGGCCTGGTCGACCGTGTCGGCGAGGGTGCGCTCGGTGAGCACGTGGATCACGTCGGAGCGTTCGGCCTGGTGCAGGAAGGCCGCGGGCGACAGCAGTCCGCGACGCGGATGGGCCCATCGCACCAGGGCCTCGAGAGCGGCGACCTTGCGGGTACGGGTGCAGATGAGCGGCTGGTAGTGCATGACCAGTTCGCCCTGCCCCACCGCGGTGCGCAGCTCGGTCTGCATGCCGAGGTCGGCGACGTGCACGGAGGACAGTGCCGGGTGCCAGACCTCGACCTGGGTCCGGTCCCGTTTCGCGAGGTACATGGCGGTGTCCGCCGCGGCCAGCAGTTCGTCGAGCCCGCCGCTGCCGGTGTGCGCGATGCCGGCGGCGGCCTCCACGGTGACCGGCACCCCGGCGACGACGAACGGGCCCTGGATCGCGGCCAGCAGGTGCCGGGCCGCGTGTTCGAGCTGCTCCGCGGTGGACGTCAGGACGGCCTGGTCACCGGCGGTGAACACCACGAACTCGTCGCCGCCGACCCGGAACGCCTCGCCGGGGCCGCAGTTCGCGGTCAGCGCGCCGGCGACGTGCCGCAGCAGCTCGTCGCCGCGGGCGTGACCGAGCGTGTCGTTGATCTCCTTGAACCGGTCGAGGTCGATGACCACCACGGTGGCCGGCCCGATGGCGGCGACCCGCAGGTGCTCGATGAGCATCCGGCGGTTGCCCAGGCCGGTCAGGTCGTCGCGCAGGGCCAGGGCCGCGTACCGGCTGCTGAGGTATTCGACGAGCGGCCCGATCGGGGCGACACCCAGGCCACCGTCGTCGAACGCCACCACCACCGGCGCGGCCTTGTCGCCGGCCGGGCGGCCCAGCGCCGCGCGGGCGGCGTCGTCCCAGGTGGTGCCCGCGGCCAGCACCAGGGCCGGCTCCTGCACGATGTCGCGCAGCGGATGGCGGTGCAGCAGCGCCCGGCCGTACCCGAGCGGCCCGGCCAGCACCGATTCCAGATGGGCCCGGTCGACCAGGAAGACCCGCTCGTCGATGACGGTGAGCACGCCCGGGGCGGCGGGATCGGCCCGGATCGCCGCCTCGACCGCGACGAGACCGACGTCGGCGGCGGTCACCGCGATCCGGACGGCCAGGTCCCCGAGACGGGGCACGCCGGTGTCCGATGTGTCTCGCACGGTGTTGACCTTGCCAGAATCCGTGGCGCACCGATATAGGGCTGGCGGACACCGGTCAATATCGAACGGTGATGACGACGCCGGAACTGCTTGTCGCGCTGGGCGTCGTGCTGCTGGTCGCCACGAGGTGGTGGCCGGCCCCGGCCCGGTGGGCGGCCGCGGTGGCGCTGGCCGGGGCGACGGTGGTGCTGCTCACCGATCTGCGCTGGCAGATGGTCCCGATCGTGGCCGCGGTCGTCGCCGGATGCCTGGCGTTGCGGTTCCGGCTCGCCGGGATCGTCGCGCTGGTACTGGTCGCGGCCGGTGCCGGGGCGGCGTGGGCGGCGCCGGTGGCCACGTTCCCGCAGCCGTCCGGGCCGTATCCGGTGGGCACCACCACGGTGCACTGGACCGGGGAACGGTCACTCATGGTGCAACTCTGGTTCCCCGCCCGCGGCGGGGGGAGGGGTGCGCCGTACCTGGGGCGCACCGGCGAGGAACGACACCTCGTCTCGTACGCGGTGGCCGGCTACTTCGGCGTGCCCGGTTTCGCCCTCGACAGCATGACCCGGGCCCGCACCCATGCCGTGCCGGACGCCCCGGTGGCCGCCGGCCGGTTCCCGGTCGTGCTGTTCTCGCACGGCCTCGGCGGGGTGCGCACCCAGAACACCGCCTACGCCGAGGAACTGGCCGGCCGCGGTTACGTGGTGGCGAGCGTCGACCACCCCGGTGACGCCGCGGTGGTCGTGTACCCGGACGGCCGTACCGTGTACTCGGACATCACCGGGAGCGCGGCGCAGTGGACAGCCGTGCGCGCGGCCGATCTGAGCTTCGTCCTCGACCAGCTGGCGGCGGGCGCGGTGCTGAACGGATCGCTGGACCTGACCCGGGTCGCCGCGACCGGGCATTCGATGGGCGGTGCCTCCGCGTTGCGCGCCGCCCGCCAGGACCACCGGATCACCGCGGTCGTCGACCTCGACGGCGCCCCGCACGACCCGGAGCAGGGCCCGTACCCGCAGCCGGTGCTGGCCCTGACCCAGGACCACCCGGCCGATGCCTACCTGCGTGACCTGACCCGCACGCTCGAACTCAGCGAAGCGACCACGTACCGCCTGACGATCCCCGGTTATAACCACGTGAGTTTCACCGACGCGCCGCTGTTCATGCCGCCGTTGAAGCCGCTCACCGGTGCCTGGGGCCGGGTCGCGCCGGTCCGCACGACGGCCGCGGCGACCGCCGCGTTCCTGGACACCACGTTACGGTCGATGCCGGTCGACCTGCCCGCGCTTCTCGACGGGTACGGGGACCTGACCGTCCACGAAGGGACGCCATGACCCTGTTCGCCGGTCTCGTCGTGCTGGCCCTGATCGACAGCACAAGCGTGGGGACGCTGCTGATCCCGCTGTGGATGCTGATCGAGCCCCGGTTGCGGGTCGGTCGTTTCCTGCTCTACCTGGGCACGGTGACCGCGTTCTACTTCGTGGTCGGTGTGGTCCTCACGCTGTTCGCGGGCACGCTGCGCGAGGCGGTCGGCGACCTCGACGCGCTCAGCTGGGCCGAGCTGGTGCTCGGTGGCGTGCTGTTCGCCTTGAGCTTCGTGTTCGAGCCGAAGCGGGTGCGCCGCCGGCGCGGTGACGTGACCCTGGCGTCGCGCTGGCAGGCCCGGCTGTCGACCGCCGAGGGGTCGCGCTCGGCGATGGTGGGGCTGGGGCTGACCGCGGCGGGCATCGAGGTGATGTCGATGCTGCCCTACCTGGCCGCCGTCGGGCTGATCACGGCGGCGGGCCTGAGCGTGGTGTCCTGGTTGCCGGTGCTGGCCGGTTATGTCCTGGTGATGGTGCTGCCGGCGCTGGTGCTGCTGGGCGTCCGGACCGCGCTGGGCACCCGGGTCGAGGAGCCGCTGCAGGTGCTCAGCGCGTGGCTGTCCCGGCACGCCGAGGGGGTGCTCGGCTGGGTGCTGGCCATCGCGGGCTTCCTGCTGGTGCGCGACGCGGTGGTGAAGCTCGAGCTCATCGGGTGACCTGAGCTCATCGGGTGGTACGTGCTTGCCCGGAACCCATCCAACGTTATACGGTACTCTGCATAGTCATGCGGAGGTAGGTATGGGAATCCGGGTCGGCGTCGCCGGGGCGAGCGGGTATGCGGGTGGGGAGCTCTTGCGGCTCCTCGCCGGGCATCCCGAGCTCGACCTCGTGGCCGCCACAGCGCACACCCAGGCGGGGACACCCGTGTCCGCCGTACACCCTCAGCTCGCCGGTCTCGATCTGACGCTCGGCACCACCGATGCTGCCACACTCGGCGACGCGGACCTCGTGTTCCTCGCCCTGCCGCACGGGCAGTCGGCGGCGCTGGCCGCCCAGCTGCCCGGCAGCGTCAAGATCGTCGACCTCGGTGCCGACTTCCGGCTGCGCGACGCCGCGTCCTGGGAGCGGTACTACGGCGGCACCCACGCCGGGACCTGGACGTACGGCCTGCCCGAGCTGCCCGGCCAGCGCGCCGCGATCGCCGCGAGCGACCGGGTCGCCAACACCGGCTGCTACGCGGCCACCATCACCCTCGCGCTCGCGCCGCTGATCGCCGCCGGGGTCGCCGACCCCGCCGACGTGGTGGTCGTCGCCTCCTCCGGCACGTCGGGGGCCGGGCGCTCGGCCACGGTGAACCTGCTCGGCAGCGAGGTCATGGGCGACCTCAGCCCGTACAAGGTCGGCGCGCACCAGCACGTGCCCGAGATCAAGCAGGCCACCGGCGCCGACTCGCTGTCGATGACGCCGGTGCTCGCGCCGATGCCGCGCGGCATCCTCGCCACCGTCACGGCCCGCCCGATCGGCCGCACCCACCCGCGCGAGGTGCTCCAGGCCGCGTACGCGGACGAGCCTTTTGTGCATGTCCTGCCCGAGGGCCGCTGGCCGCACACCGCGGCGACGCTGGGCTCCAACTCCTGCCACCTGCAGGCCACGCTCGACGTCGACTCCGGTCGCATCGTCGTGGTCAGCGCCCTGGACAACCTCGGCAAGGGCGCCGCCGCCCAGGCCGTGCAGTGCGCCAATCTCATGCTCGGGCTCCCCGAGACCACCGGCCTGTCGGCGTTCGGAGTGGCACCGTGACCATCACCTCACCCAAGGGCTTCCGGGCCTCCGGCGTCGCCGCCGGCCTCAAGAGCAGCGGCGCCGCCGACGTGGCGCTGGTCGTCAACGACGGCCCGGACGCCACCGTCGCCGGGGTCTTCACCGGCAACCGGGTCAAGGCCGCGCCGGTGCTCTGGAGCCAGCAGGTGCTCAAGGGCGGCGTCGTGCGCGCGGTCGTGCTCAACTCCGGCGGGGCGAACGCCTGCACCGGCACCCAGGGGTTCCGCGACACCCACGCCACCGCCGAGCACGTCGCCGCCGCGCTGCGGGGTGCGGCGAAACCGATCCTGATCGGTGCCGGTGACGTCGCGGTCTGCTCGACCGGGCTGATCGGCGAGCTGCTGCCGATGAAGAAGCTGCTGCCCGGCGTCACCGCCGCGGTCAAGGAGCTGAAGACCGACGGCGGCGCTCGGGCCGCCGAGGCGATCATGACGACCGACACGGTCGCCAAGAACGTGCACATCGAGGGCGACGGCTGGTCGGTCGGCGGCATCGCCAAGGGCGCCGGCATGCTCGCGCCGGCCCTCGCGACGATGCTGGTCGTGCTCACCACCGATGCGGTCGCCGGCTCCGAGGCGCTGGACACCGCGCTGCGCGAGGCGACCCGGCTGACGTTCGACCGCATCGACGCCGACGGGTGCATGTCCACCAACGACACCGTGCTGCTGCTCGCCAGCGGCGCCTCCGACGTGCAGCCCAGCCAGGAGGAGCTGACCGCCGCGGTCACCGCCGCCTGCCACGACCTGGCCCAGCAGCTCATCGGTGACGCCGAGGGCGCCACCAAGCACGTCGCCATCACCGTGCAGGGCGCCGCGAGCGAAGCCGACGCGGTCGAGGTCGGGCGGGCCGTGGCCGGCAACAACCTGGTCAAGACCGCGCTGTTCGGCAACGACCCCAACTGGGGCCGCATCCTCGCCGCGGTCGGCACCACCAGGGCGGCGTTCGCACCCGACCGTATCGACGTCGGCGTCAACGGCGTGTGGGTGTGCCGGGGCGGCGCGGCGGCCGAGGACCGCTCCAAGGTGGACCTCAAGGGCCGCGACGTCACCATCCAGGTGCACCTGCACGAGGGTGAGATGGACGCGACCATCTGGACCACCGACCTGAGCCACGCCTACGTCCACGAGAACTCGGCGTACTCCACGTGACCCCGCATGAGAAAGCGGCCGTCCTGATCGAGACGCTGCCCTGGCTGGAGCGTTTCCACGGCGCGACCGTGGTGATCAAGTACGGCGGCAACGCCATGGTCAACCCGGAGCTGCAGGCCGCGTTCGCCGCCGACATGGTCTTCCTGCGGTACGCGGGCCTGCGTCCCGTGGTCGTGCACGGCGGCGGCCCGCAGATCTCCCGGATGCTCACGACGATGGGCATCGAGAGCGAATTCCGCGGCGGCCTGCGGGTCACCACCCCCGAGGCCATGGACGTGGTCCGGATGGTGCTGGTCGGGCAGGTCGGCCGGGAACTGGTCGGCCTGATCAACCAGCACGGCCCGTTCGCCGTCGGTCTGTCCGGTGAGGACGCCCGGCTGTTCACCGCCGTTCGCCGGCCCGCGGTCGTCGACGGGGAACCGGTCGACATCGGCCAGGTCGGCGACGTCGCAGCGGTGGACACCTCCGCGGTCGACGACCTCATCGCGGCCGGCCGGATCCCGGTGATCGCGTCGGTGGCCCCCGACGCGAACGGCGTGGTGCACAACGTCAACGCGGACACCGCCGCCGGTGCGCTCGCCGCCGCCCTCGGTGCCCGCAAACTGGTCGTGCTCACCGACGTGCCCGGGTTGTACACCAACTGGCCGGACACGTCGTCGCTGACCTCGCGGATCGACGCGGACGCCCTGGAGAAACTGCTGCCCAGCCTCGAGGCCGGCATGGTGCCCAAGATGGAGGCCTGCCTGCGCGCGGTGCAGGGCGGCGTCCCCGCCGCCCATGTCGTCGACGGCCGCGTCCCCCACTCGACGTTGCTCGAAGTTTTCACCTCGGAAGGAATCGGAACGATGGTGGTCGCGGCATGACCGACTGCACCGAACCTCGCTCAGCGCACATGAACAACGGCCTTGCCGGTGAGGGCCGGGAGGGCATGCGAAAGGAAGGCACAGCATGAGCTCGCTCACCGAGCGCTGGTCGCAGAGCATGATGAACAACTACGGCGGCCCGTCGATCGGTCTGGTGTCCGGCTCCGGCGCGGTGCTGACCGACGAGGACGGCAAGACGTACGTCGACATGCTCGGTGGCATCGCCGTCAACGCGCTCGGCCACGCCCACCCCGCCGTGGTGCAGGCCGTGTCCCAGCAGGTCGCGACGCTGGGCCACATCTCCAACTTCTACGTCGCCGAGCCCACCGTGGCCCTGGCCGAGCTGCTGCTGGCCCTCGCGGGGCGACCCGGCAAGGTCATCTTCAGCAACTCCGGCGCCGAGGCGAACGAGGCCGCGTTCAAGTTGTCGCGCCTCACCGGCCGTACCCAGGTGGTGTCGACCGTGGGTGGTTTCCACGGCCGGACCATGGGCGCGCTGGCCCTGACCGGGCAGGCGGGCAAGCGCGATCCGTTCCTGCCGCTGCCGGGAGACGTCACCCATGTCCCGTACGGCGACAGCGAGGCGCTGCGTGCCGCGGTGACCCCGCAGACCGCGATGGTGATCCTCGAACCGATCCAGGGCGAGATGGGCGTCGTGGTGCCCCCGCCCGGTTACCTGGCCGCGGCCCGGGAGATCTGCACCGCCACCGGGGCGCTGCTGGTCCTCGACGAGATCCAGACCGGCATCGGGCGCACCGGGCACTGGTTCCACCACCAGAGCGAAGGCGTCGAACCGGATGTGGTCACCCTCGCCAAGGGCCTCGGCGGTGGCCTGCCGCTCGGTGCCACCCTGGCGTTCGGCGCGGCGGCCGACCTGTTCACCCCGGGCTCGCACGGCAGCACGTTCGCCGGCAACCCGATCAGCTGCGCGGCCGGCCTCGCGGTTATCCGTACCATCGCGGGGGAGGGCCTGCTCGACCACGTGAAGCGGATCGGCGAGCTGATCCGGCGCGGCCTCGAAGGTCTCCCCGGGGTCACCGGGGTGCGCGGCGCGGGCCTGCTGCTCGGGATCCAGCTGGACCAGGAGATCTCCAAGGAGCTGGCCGCGAGACTCAAGGCCGCCGGTTTCCTCGTCAACCCGGTCCAGCCCGATGTGATCCGGCTGGCCCCGCCCCTCATCCTCAGCACCGAGCAGGCCGAGTCGTTCGTCGCTGCTTTCCGGGAGGCACTACCGTGACGACGCGTCACTTCCTTCGCGATGACGACCTGAGCCCGGCCGAGCAGGCCGCGGTCCTGGAGCTCGCCGCCGAGATGAAGGCCGACCGGTTCAGGTACCGCCCGCTGGAGGGCCCGAGGTCGGTGGCGGTGTTCTTCGACAAGGTCAGCCTGCGCACCCGGCTGTCGTTCGAGACCGGCATCCCCGAGCTGGGCGGCAACGCGATCATCGTGGACACCCAGGCCACCCACTTCGGTCGCGGCGAGTCGCTGATCGACGCCGGCCGGGTCGTCGGGCGCTACGTCACCGCGATCGTGTTCCGCACCTCCGGCGACGAGCGGCTGGCCGAGCTCGCCTCCGACGTGCACGTGCCGGTGGTCAACGCGCTCACCGACGGCTTCCACCCCTGCCAGCTGCTCGCCGACCTGCAGACCGTCCGCGAGCGGCTCGGCGGCACCGCCGGGCGGGTCCTGGCCTACGTCGGGGACGCGGCCAACAACATGTCGCACTCCTACCTGCTGGCCGGGGCGACCGCGGGCATGCACGTACGCGTCGCCGGCCCCGAGGGCTTCGACCCCGACCCCGCCGTCGTCGCGCGGGCCACCGAGATCGCCGCGACCACCGGCGGATCGGTGACCGTGCTGCGCGACCCGCACGAGGCGGCGAAGGGCGCGGACGTGCTCGCCACCGACGCGTGGACCTCCATGGGCCACGAGGACGACGGCGTCGACCGGCGCACCCCGTTCTGGGCGTACCAGGTCAACCAGGAACTGCTCGCCACCGCCGCGCCCGGTGCGATCGTGCTGCACTGCCTGCCCGCGCACCGCGGCGAGGAGATCACCGACGAGGTGCTCGACGGCCCGCAGAGCGCGGTCTTCGACCAGGCCGAGAACCGGCTGCACGCCCAGAAGGCGCTGCTGACCTGGCTGCTGGCGGCAAGCGCGGACGCGGACCAGAAGTGACCGGACCGGGTACGCGGGCGGCACGGCACGCGCGCATCGTCGACCTGGTACGCGACAAGGCCGTCCGTTCGCAGACCGAGCTCGCCGAGCTGCTCGGACTCGACGGCGTCCAGGTCACCCAGGCGACGCTGTCGCGCGACCTCGAGGAGCTCAAGGCCGTCAAGGCCGGCGGCGTGTACGTCATCCCCGAGGACGGCCGGCCCCCGCTGCGCCCGGCCGAGCAGGCGCCCGCCCGGCTCATCCGGCTGCTGCGCGAACTGCTCAACTCCGTCGACGTCAGTGGCAACCTGGTGGTGCTGCGGGTGCCGCCGGGGGCCGCGCAGTTCCTGGCCAGCGCGCTCGACCGCTCCGGGCTGCCGGACGTGGTCGGCACCATCGCCGGCGACGACACGATCCTGGTGGTGGCCCGCGAGCCCGCCGACGACACCGGGTCCGGCGCCCGCCTCGCCGAGAAACTGACGGCGTGGAGCCGTACCGACAATGAAGGGAGCCTGCCGTGATCGCGCAGCAGCCCGCCGTCGAAGCGTTCTTCCCCGGCTTCACGGACAACATGCAGAAGCTCCAGGCGCACGGGCTGGAGTTCTACCTCGCGTCGAACGACACGCTGCGCCCGCACCTGAACGAGGCACCGTACGGTCACAAGCTGAACTGGCTCGACTTCACCGAGACCACCGGCACCAAGGGCTGGGACACCAACGAGTTCCTCAACCTGTTCAACGTGATCAACGGCATCGCGTTCGGTGACCGCGGCATCCCGATGCCGCAGTGGGTGATGATCGACCTGATCCTCATGCCGTCGGCGGCCGTCATCGCCGCGCTGCCCCAGTCGTTGTTCACCCAGACGCTGGAGACCAGCGCGTTCGACGACGAGATGAAGAAGCACCTGCGTGCCGTGTTCGAGAAGGCCCAAGCCAGCGGCTACAACGGCCCCATCCCGATCGGTGGCTACTGCGCGGCCCCCAGCGCGGCCCCCGGGACGTGGGTCGGCTGGTCGCTGTGGTCGGTCATGACCAACGTCGGGCTCGGCCGCGCGCTCAAGGCCCTGGCGCTGAGCGTGTACCAGGCCAGGAAGCTCGACGGCGTCACCCAGTACGACAACACCGCGCTGCGGGTGCACACCCGTTTCGGCCGGCTGCAGATCATGGTCGCCACCGTGCCGTTCCACACGTCGCCGGGCTCGTTCGTCTACGAGAACGACTTCACGCTGCCGGTCTCCACCGGCGAGCCGGAGCCGACGTTCCTGCTGGACCCGTTCGACTACGAACGTCAGCGGGCCATGCAGAAGTCCATCGAGGCCCGCGAGAGCCGCTTCTTCGTGCTCGCGCCCGGCCACCTTGTCCAGGACGGATCGTCGTACGTGCCGATCCTTGAAGTCCCGTACTCCGCAGAAGGAAACTGATGTCCAAGCGCAAGATCGTCCTCGCGTTCTCCGGTGGGCTCGACACGTCCTACGCCCTGGTCTCGCTCAAGGAGCAGGGCTGGGAGGTGCTGACCGCCAACATCGACACCGGTGGCCTGCACAGCGGTGAGGCCGACGTGGTCCGCAAGCGCGCGGAGGAGCTCGGCTCGGCGGGACACTTCGTCATCGACGCCCGCGAGGAGCTCTACTCCCGCGTCATCACGTACGCGGTCAAGGCCAACTACCTGCGCAACGGTGGCTACCCGTCGTGTGTCGGCGCGGAACGGCTCGTGCAGGCCGAGAAGGTCGTGCAGGCCGCCCTCGACCACGACGCCGACGCGGTGGCGCACGGCTCGACCGGGGCCGGCGCCGACCACGTGCGCTACGACTCGGTGATCCGCGCGCTCGCCCCGCAGATGGAGATCGTCACGCCGATCCGCGACGAGCGGCTGACCCGCGAGTTCGAGCGTGACTTCCTGCTGCAGCACGGCTTCCACACGCCGGACAAGGTCACCACGTACTCGATCAACGAGGGCCTGATCGGCACGTCGATCGGTGGCAAGGAGACGTACGGGTCCTGGGACTACCTGCCCGAGGACGCGTGGACGTACACGAAGTCGATCGACGACGCCCCCGCTGACGGGATCGAACTGATCCTGGAGTTCGTCAAGGGCGAGGTCGTCTCCGCGACCACCCCGGACGGCACGCCGATCGAGGGCACCGGCGGCGACGCGCCCAACTACGCGATCCTGCGCTCGCTCAACACCCTGGCCGCCGCGCACGGTGTCGGCCGGGGCATCCACATGGGCTCGACCATGGTCGGCAACCTCGCCCGGGTCGGCTTCGAGGCGCCCGGCATGCTCACCCTGATCGCCGCGCACCGCGAGCTGGAGCGCCTCACGCTCAGCAACCGGCAGCAGGCCACCAAGGCCACCCTCGGCACCACGTACGGCGACCTGCTGCACGAGGCCGTCTACTACGACCCGATCCTCGACGACTTCCGGGCGTTCCTGGACAGCAGCCAGTCCCGGGTCACCGGCCACGTCCGGGTCAAACTCGTCAAGGGCAACGTGATCCCGCTGGGCAGCCGCAGCCCGTACAGCCTGCTGGACGCGGCCACCCGTCAGGGCGTCGTCTACGGCTACGGCTCGTCCCTGTGGTCCGGCGAGCAGGCCCGAGCCTTCGCCCACATGTACGCCATCCCCGGCGCCATCGCCAAGGACGCCGGAGTGCAGTGACCTCAGCTCAGCCAGGCGGCCAGCACCCGCTCGCATTCGCGGATCTCGGCGACGGGGACGTACTCCTCGTCGGTGTGGGCCAGCAGCGGGTCGCCCGGGGCGTAGTTGACGGCCGGGATGCCGAGTTCGGCGAAGCGGGCCACGTCGGTCCAGCCGAACTTCGGCCCCGGCTCCTTGCCGACCACGGCCAGGAACTCCGCCGCGGCGGGCTGGTCCAGGCCGGGGCGCGCACCGGACGCCTTGTCCCGGATCTCCAGGTCGTGACCCGGGAACAAGCTCTGCAGGTACGCGTACGCCTCGTCGATGCTGCGGTCCGGCGCGAAGCGGTGGTTGATGTCGATCACGCACTCGTCCGGCACCACGTTGCCGGCGATCCCGCCCTGGATGTTCACGGCGTTGAGACCCTCGTGATACTGCAGCCCGTCGACGATCGGCTTGCGGGGCTCGTACGCGTTGAGGATCGCGAGGATCTCGGCGGCGGCGTGGATCGCGTTGACCCCGCGCCACGACCGGGCGGTGTGCGCGGCCTTGCCGGCGAGGGTGATCCGCACCCGCATGGTGCCCTGGCAGCCGCCCTCGATGCCGGAGTTCGACGGCTCGCCGAGGATGGCGAAGTCGCCGGCCAGCCAGTCGGGGTGGTTGCGCACGAGCCGGCCGAGACCGTTCCTGACCGATGCGACCTCCTCGTTGTCGTAGAAGACGAACGTGAGATCGTGCCGGGGCTCGGGGACGGTCGCGGCGATCCGCAGCTGGGTGGCCAGACCGGCCTTCATGTCGCAGGTGCCCCGGCCGTGCAGCAGCTGGGCGTCGCCCTCCCCGCTGAACCAGGTGGGCAGGTTGTCCTTGATCGGCACCGTGTCGAGGTGCCCGGCGAGCACGATCCGCTTGTCCCGGCCGAGGCTGGTGCGGGCCACCACGGCGTCGCCGTCGCGCAGCACCTCGAGGTGGCCCAGCTTGCGCAGCGAGGCCTCGACGGCGTCCGCGAGAGCGGCCTCGGCACCGGAGACCGAGGGGATGTCGCAGAGCGCGCGGGTCAATGAGACAACATCATCATGCAGGTCGAGCGTCATAGGGGTGACCCTATCCTTGCCGAAATCGAAACGAACTAAGGAGTGAGCAGTGCCGGAGACCGAAGGTCCGACCAGGCTGTGGGGCGGTAGGTTCGCCGGCGGACCCGCCGACGCGCTCGCGAAACTGAGCGTCAGCGTGCACTTCGACTGGCGGCTGGCGCCCTACGACATCGCGGCGTCCCGGGCCCACGCCCGGGTCCTCGCCGGTGCCGGGCTGCTGGACGCCGACGAGCTGGGCAAGATGCTGGCCGCGCTCGACGATCTCGAGTCGGCGTGCGCGGCGGGCGAGTTCCGCCCGACGATCGAGGACGAGGACGTGCACACCGCGCTCGAACGCGGTCTGCTGGAGCGTCTCGGCGGGCTCGGCGGCAAGCTGCGCGCGGGCCGTTCCCGCAACGACCAGGTCGCCACCGACCTGCGCCTGTACATGCGTGAGCACGCCCGGTTCGTGGCGTCCGCGGTGGTCGAGCTGGCCGACGCCCTGATGGAACAGGCCGGCCGGCACATCGACACCCCGGCCCCGGGCATGACCCACGTCCAGCACGCCCAGCCGGTCAGCTTCGGGCACTGGCTGCTCGCCCACGTCCAGCCGCTGCTGCGCGACCTGGAACGCCTGCGCGACTGGGACGAGCGGGCCGCGATCTCCCCGCTCGGTTCGGGTGCGCTGGCCGGCTCGTCGCTGCCGCTGGACCCGGCCGCGGTGGCCAAGGAGCTCGGTTTCAAGGCCCCGGTGCAGAATTCCATGGACGGCGTCGCCGACCGTGACTTCGTCGCCGAGTTCCTGTTCATCACGAGCCTGCTCGGCGTGCACCTGTCCCGCCTCGGCGAGGAGGTCGTGCTCTGGACCTCGACCGAGTTCGGCTGGGTCATCCTCGACGACGCGTTCGCCACCGGCTCGTCGATCATGCCGCAGAAGAAGAACGCGGACATCGCCGAACTCGCCCGGGGCAAGTCCGGGCGCCTGATCGGCGGCCTGGTCGCGGTGCTCACCATGCTCAAGGGCCTGCCGCTGACCTACGACCGCGACATGCAGGAGGACAAGGAGCCGGTCTTCGACGCGGTGGACACGCTGCAACTCCTGCTGCCGGCGCTGGCCGGGATGATCTCCACCATGACGGTACGCGTGGACCGCCTCGCCGCCGCGGCCCCGGTCGGTTTCTCGCTGGCCACCGAGGTCGCCGACTGGCTGGTCCGCAAGGGCATCCCGTTCCGCGACGCCCACGAGATCACCGGCAGCCTGGTGGCGTTGTGCGCGGCCCGCGAGTGCGAGCTCGAGGACGTCACGGACGACGACCTGAAGACGGTCAGCGACCACCTCGACCCGTCGGTCCGCGAGGTCCTCTCGGTCCGCAGCGCGCTGGCCGCGCGCACCACCCCGGGCTCCACCGGCCCGGGCCCGGTCGCCGACCAGCTCCGGATCGCCTCCGACAAGCTCGACGGCTGGCGCGACTGGGCCATCGAACACGTCGTCCCCCGCTGACCGTCATCGCTCGGCGAGGCGGCTGAGCAGCGTGGCGTCCTCGGCGGCCGGGCCGGCCACGGCCTTGGCGACGCGGACGAACGCGGCCACCGCCGGGGAGCGGGACGCGGCCGGCCACACCACCGACAGGGTGGCCGGCGGCAGGTCCGGCACCGGGCGGTACGCGATGTTGGGCCGCGGGTGCTGCCGGGCCACCCAGGCCGGCAGGAACCAGACGAGGCTGCCGACCTCGACCAGGTTGAACAGCTGGGACAGGTCCCGCAGGGCCGGGCTGCCGGGCGGCGGCGGTGCCAGGTTGCCGGTCTCGGCCCCGGAGCCGTTCGGCAGTCGCCGCCCGGTCAGGTCGGCCAGGGCGATCGTGGTGCGGGCGGCCAGCGGGTCCGCGGCCGGCAGCGCGACCATCCGCGGCTCGGTGATCAGGTCTTCGCTGTCCAGGCCGCGGTCGTCGAACGCCATGGCCACCAGCGCCACGTCGGCCCGCCCGTCGTGCAGGGCCGGGACCAGGTCCCACGGGCCGCCCAGCACCAGCTCGACCGGGGTCAGGTCGTAGGCGCCGAGCATCAGCGGCAGCAGCCCGCCGTCGAAGTCGGCCTTGAGGGTGAGCCGCAGGGCCGGCTCCGGTTGCCCCGCGTGCCGGGCCCGCCGGCTCGCGGCGGCCACGGCGTCCAGGGCGATCCGGGCGTCGGTCAGCAGTGTCTCGCCGGCCGGGGTGAGCGCGACCTGGCGGGTGGTCCGGGCGAACAGGGCCACGCCGAGCTGCCGTTCCAGGTCGCGGATCGCCCGGGACAGCGGTGGCTGCGCCATGGCCAGCTGCTCGGCGGCGCGCCCGAAGTGCAGCTCCTCGGCGACGGCCACGAAGTAGCGCAGCTGCCGTGTCTCCAGGTCACTCATACTCCGAGAGTATCAATCCGGCTCTGATCGGTCTTTCCGTCCCGAGCCGGACCGGCGTTGACTGGACGCATGATGGTAATCACCGCTCCGACCAGCAACATCGGCCGTCAGGTCGTCCAGAACCTCCTCGCCGCGGACGCCCCGGTGCGCGTCGTGGTCCGGGACCCGGCCACACTCGCACCGGCCGTCGCCGAGCGTGTCGAGGTCGTCCAGGGCTCGCACGCCGACCCGGCCGTGGTGGCCGAGGCGTTCGCCGGCGCCGGCGCGGTCTTCTGGCTCGTGCCCGCCGATCCGCACGCGCCCAGCGTGGACACGGCCTACTCCGGCTTCGCGAAGGCGGGCATCGAGGCGTTCACGGCGCAGGGCGTCGGCCGGGTGGTCGGCGTCTCGGCGCTGGGCCGCGGCACCCCGGTGGCCGGGCAGGCCGGCTACGTCACCGCCACGCTGGCCATGGACGCCCTGATCGCGGCCACCGGCGTACCGTATCGGGCCCTGGCCAACCCGTCCTTCATGGACAACACGCTGCGGCAGGTGGGCGCGATCAGGAACCAGGGCGTGCTGTACGGCCCGACCCGTCCCGACCTGCCCGTGCCGCTGGTCGCCACCCGCGACATCGCCGCCGCCGCGGCCCGGCTGCTGCTCGACGGCACCTGGACCGGCTTCGAGGAGGTGCCGCTGCTCGGCCCCGGGGACCTCACCCACGACGAGATGGCCGCGATCATCGCCGACGTGCTCGGCAAGCCGGTCCGCTACCAGCAGACCACCCCCGAGGCGAACCTGAAGATGGCTCTCGACCAGGGCGCCTCCGAGGCGATGGCGCACGCCCGCGTCGACATGGCGACGGCCAAGAACAACGGCCTGGACCACGGCATCATCCGTACGGCCGCAGCGAGCACCCCCACCACCTTCCGCGACTGGTGCGTCGAGGTCCTCAAGCCGGCCGTCGATGCCTGACTGACCTGTCGTCAAGCCGTCGCCGCCATCACTGAATCACCCGGCGCGCCGTTGTCCCGGCGTGCGCATCGTGTCCGTGATGAACTACAAGGGCGGCGTCGGTAAGACGACCCTGGCCGCCAACCTGGCCGCGGAGATCGCCAACGGCGGTTACCGGGTCCTCATGATCGACCTCGACCCGCAGGCGAACCTCACGTTCTCCTTCTACACGGTCGACGAGTGGACCACCGACATCCGCGAGACCCGGACCATCAAACGCTGGTTCGACGGCGAGGTGGGCAGCCTCGGCGAGCTGGTCCTGACCCCGCCCCGGGTCAATGAGGTGGTCAAGACCAACGCCGGGCAGCTCGACCTGATCAGCTCGCACCTGGGTCTCATCGACATCGACCTGGAACTCGCGGCCGGTCTGGGTGGCACCACGCTGGCCGAGTCGAAACGTCGTTTCCTGCAGCTGCACGGCTGTCTCGCCGAGGCCCTGCAGGCGCCGGCGTTCCGCGACTACGACGTGGTCCTGATCGACTGCGCCCCCAATTTCGGTCTGGTCACCAAGACCGCGATCGTCGCCAGCGACTTCGTGCTCGTGCCGGCCAAGCCGGATTACCTGTCCACGCTCGGCATCGGCTATCTCAAGGGCAGCGTGGACAAACTGGTCGGCGAGTACAACGACTACATCGACCACAACCCGCGCGGCGAACCCACCGGCCCCCGTATCCGCCCCCGCTTCGCCGGCGTCGTCTTCACCATGACCCAGGTCCAGTCGGGTCAGCCGATCCTGGCCCAGCGGACCCCGATGGAGAACCTGCGCGAGGTCGGCATCATGCCCATCTTCGACGCGACGGTCCGCAACAGCCCCCGCTATTTCGCCGATGCCGGCCCGGAGGGCATCCCGGCGATCCTGCTGGGCAATGTCAACGATCCGGTCAGCATCGAGTTACGGGCATTGACCGGTGAATTTGTCGAGGCGATCGTCGGAGAGGGAAGCGCATCGTGACCGTCGACCTGATCGGCACGGTGCGCCTCCTGCACCGCGTCTTCGCCTTCCTGGCGGAGCAGTCCGACGACCAGCTCGCCGACCTGGCCGCCGGCCGCGCCACGCTGACAGCCGCCCCGGCCGCTCCCGAGCGGCCCACCGTGGTCCCGGCGCAGGCCCGTCCGCCCGCGACCACCGATTACGCCGGTATCGCGGCCGCCCTGCGCGATCAGGAGTCCGTGAACGACGGCGTCGCGTACCTGGAATCGCTCCGCGTCCGCGGCAAGAAACCCACCAAGCAGGACCTCATCGCGATCGCCGCCGAGATGGGCCTCACCCTCGCCCCGGCCACCCGCAACCCGGACATGATCCGCAAACTGACCGATCACGCCGTCGGAGCCCGCCGCAAATACGCCGGCCTCGGCTCCTGGTGACCCTCAGACCCGCCAGGCCCCGATCAACTCGTCCGGCCCGTAAACGGCGTCGAGACCGGCGACATCGACGCCGCTGCGGCTGATCGCGATCAGCGGCACCGGCACATCGGTCAGCATCCCCGGTGCCGCTGCAGCGCGAGCAGATCATGGCCGTCGAACGGAGCCCGCTCCAGCCACTTGATCGACCCGAGGAACAACGGGGCAGGCCCCCGGTGATGACCGCGGCGTCGAAGGCTTCCGCCGGCTCCAGGTGAAGCATCTCGCCGACTTCTGCGGGGTTGAGCGGCCCTAGGACCATCTCCGTGCCACGTTGATGGAAGGGGTGGTCATAGCTGTTCAGTCAGATACGGCACCTCGTTGATGACGACAATGCTCGGTCGATCGTCCGGTAGCACGTCAGCGAGCAGGCGTAACGCTGTGCTCCAGTTGCCCGGCGCCGAGTCCGCGAACGCGGCACGGTCCGGCAGGGTGGACCTGGCGATGGCATCGATGAAGTCGGCGAGCGCAGGGAGGCTCCTACTTGGCCGTGCACTGGGCGTCGGCGCGGTCGAGGACCAGGTCCTCGGGGGTCGGGTAACGGCGGTGCAGGGCGGCGAGCGCGTGGTCGTACATGAGCTTGTCGTACGGCAGCGTGCGCATTCTCGCCACCGAGGCGCGGACCTTGGCCGCGAACGCGTCCGGCCAGTGGACGCGGTGCCGGGCCCGGACGATCTTGGTCTCGTGGTCGATCAGGGTGATCTGGACGTTCTGGCCGCGGTCGACGCCGGGCTGACCGTCGTCGACGGGGGTCAGGTGCGGGTTGTAGGCCGCCTGGGACCAGGGCATGACCGGGCCGAAACGGTAGACCAGCACGCCGGCGTGGTCGCAGTCGACCCAGGCGAACTGGGTGGGTTCGGCCGCGACGGCCTGCACCTCCAGCTCGTGCGGGCGGCTGAGCACGATCGTCAGCTCGACCGGCAAGCCGGCGACCATGGTCAGGTGGGCGCCTTCCGGAGGGCAGGCGGCCGGATCGAGCCGGGCCCCCACCTCGGCGATCATGTGCACGTCGCTGAGCTTATTCGGCAGGGGCGCCGAGCATGGGTGAAATGGGCACCCTCAGCTGTTTGCGAGCAAGTTACGGGTTGACTACGGGAATGTTAGCGATAACACTGCGGGAGACGTACCGATCGACGAAGATCATCGGGAGGCTGTCGTGGTGGTTCGGTCCTTGGCGGAGGTCTCCCATCGTGGCCGGATCGAGCTGCGGCAGTTGCGCTACTTCGTGACGCTCGCCGAGGAGCTTCATTTCGGGCGGGCCGCCGCGCGGGAGCACATCGTGCCGTCGGCGCTCACCGCGCAGGTCCAGCGCCTCGAACGGGCCGTCGGGGTGCAGCTCGTCGACCGCACGTCGCGGCACGTCGCGCTCACCGTGGCCGGCGCCCGGTTCCTGATCGAGGCCCGGCAGATCCTGGAGCACGTCGAACGAGCCGCGGTCCTCGCGCAGGGCATGGCGGTCGCCGCGCCCACGCTGCGGCTCGGCGTGCTCGACGAGGGGTACGACGCGATCCGGCCGGTGCTGCGGGCCGTGCAGGCGGTGCATCCCGAGGTGGAGATCCACCAGGTCCAGGCGGGGGTCCCCGAGCAGTGCCGGTTGCTGGCCGACGGCCGGCTCGACGTCGGGGTGGGGCGGCTGCCGGGCGGGGTGGCCGGGATCGCCGCCGAGGTCTTCCGGATGGACCCGCTGGGCGTGCTGGTGCCCTCCGACCATCCGTACGCGGACCTGCCGCACATCCCGGTGACCGCCCTGCGGGGCGAGACGTTGCTGCTGGCCGACGAGGAGCAGGCGCCCGAGCTGAACGCGTTCGTGGCCGAGGTGTGCCGCTCGGCCGGGTTCTTCCCGGCGCTGTTCCCGGGCAGTGTGCAGACCCTGCGCGCCGCCGTGGACCTGGTCTCGCAGGGCCGGTGCGTGCTGTGCACCCCGGCCTCGACCGCCGGCTGGCCGTCCGACGTGACGTGGCGCCCGCTCGGCCCGGCCGCTCCGCGGTACCCGTGGTCGATCATGTGGCGCACCGCGGACCCGTCCCCGCAGGCGCTGGACCTGGTGGCGACGGCCCGCCGGCTCGCCGCCGAGCACGGGTGGCGCGGCGGCGAGACGGAGATCGCCAGCTAGCTCAGCTCAGACGGAGCATGTTCCAGGACAGCGGCGGGAGTACGGCCTGCAGGCGGCCGCCGTCGAGCTTCGGGTCGTCCAGGGATGTCGGCACCACGCGCTCCGGGTCGGCCGCGGTGTTGACCGCGTCCGGGTCCGGGTCGAACACCGCGGTGTGCGAGGCCGTGGACAGCGCCGGCAGGGCCCGCAGGTCGATGTCGAGGCTCAGCGGGGTGTCCTGCGACCGGTTGACCGCGAAGAGCACGATCCCGCCGTCCGGTTGCTGCACCGCGACCGCGTCGAGCGCCGGGACCTCGCCGTACAGCGCGGTGTCGAGCAGCGGCGACGACGGGGCGAGCTGCAGCACCGTGCCCTGACCGTACCGGGCGGTGAGCGCGAACGGATGGAACGACGCCTGCCGCCAGACCGTACCGTCGGGTTCGGTCATGATCGGGGCGATCACGTTGACGAGCTGGGCCAGGCAGCCGATCTTGACCCGGTCGGCATGGCGCAGCAGGCTGATCAGCAGGTTGCCGACCACGACCGCGTCGGTCACCGAGTAGACGTCCTCGATGAGCCGGGGCGTCTGCTCGATCTCCAGGTTGGTCTCGCCGACGAACCGGCTCTGATACCAGACGTTCCACTCGTCGAACGAGATGTTGATCCGCTTCTGGTGCCGGCCGACCGCGCGGACGTGGTCGGCGGTGGCGATCACGTCGTCGATGAAGCCGTCCATGTCGGTGGCGACCGCGAGGAAGCTGGCTCGGTCGTCGCCGTGCTGCTGGTAATACGCGTGCATGGAGATGTAGTCGACCGCGTCATAGGCCTCGCCCAGCACCGTGGCCTCCCACGAGCCGAACGTGGGCATCTGGCGGTTGGAGCTGCCGCACGCCACCAGTTCGATCGACGGGTCGACCTGCCGCATGGCCTTGGCCGTCTCCAGCGCCAGGCGGGCGTACTCCTGGGCGGTCTTGTGCCCGGTCTGCCAGGGTCCGTCCATCTCGTTGCCCAGACACCAGGTCTTGATCTTGTACGGGTCCCCGCCGCGCAGATCCGACCAGTAGGTGCCGCCGGGGATGTTGCAGTACTCGACGAGCGAGCGGGCCGCGTCGATGCCGCGGGTGCCGAGGTTGACGGCCATCATCGGGTCGACGCCGGCCGATTTCGCCCAGGTCATGAACTCGTTGACGCCGACGTGGTTGGTCTCCAGCGACCGCCAGGCCAGGTCGAGGCGGGTGGGCCGGTCCGCGACCGGGCCGATGCCGTCCTCCCAGCGGTAGCCGGAGACGAAGTTCCCGCCGGGATAGCGCACCAGCGGCACGCCCAGCTCGCGGACGAGCCCGGCGACATCGCGCCGGAACCCGTTCTCGTCGGCCGTCGGGTGCCCGGGTTCGTAGATGCCGGTGTAGACGCAGCGTCCCATGTGCTCGACGAACGAGCCGTAGAGGCGCGGGTCCACCTCCCCGGCACGGAACGCGGGGTCGACGGTGAGGGAAGCCTGGTGCATTTTTACCCTTTCAGGCCGGAGCCGGCGATGCCTTCGACGATGTTGCGCTGGAACAGCAGGAACACGGCCACGAGGGGGACGGCGCCGAGCAGGGCCGAGGCCATCGTGTCCGCGTACCGGATGCCGAACGAACCCTGCACCGTGGCGAGGCCGACCGGCATCGTCATGATGTCGGGGTTGCTCAGCACCAGCAGCGGCCACAGCAGGTCGTTCCACGAGGAGACGAACGTGAAGATGGCGACCGCGGCGACCGCGGGGCGGGCGAGCGGCATGATGATCCGCCCGTAGATGCGCAGGAAGCTCGCGCCGTCGAGGCGGGCGACCTCCTCGAGCTCGCGGGGCAGGCCGTCGAAGAACTGCTTGAAGATGAACACCGCGATGGCGGTCGGGATCTGCGGGAGGCTGACCGCCCAGAACGTGTTGAGCAGGCCGAACGAGTCCATCTCGCGGAACTGCGGCACGATCAGGACCTGGCTGGGGATCATGATGCCGGCCAGCACGACCCAGAAGACCACGTTGCGGTATTTGAAGCGCATCCGCGACAGCGCGAACGCGGCGAGGCTGCCGGTGAGCACCGCCCCGCACGCGGTCAGCGTCGCGATGAACAGGCTCGAGCCGAACCAGCGGACGATGTCGGTCTCGTTGATGATGCGGCCGAACGCGTCGAACGTCGGGTTGCTGGTCAGCCACGTCGTCCTGGTGGTCTCCGCGTTGGGTTTGATCGCGGTGTCGAACGCCCACAGCAGCGGGGTCAGCCACAGCAGCGCGAACGCGATGAGGACCCCCGCGCAGATGCGGTTGAACAGCTTCATCCGGGTTTCGATCGTCATCGCTCAGACCCCCTTTTCCCCGCGGCGGACCAGGGCGAACCAGACGGCCGAGACCGCGAGGACGACCAGGAAGAACAGCATCGACACCGCGGAGGCGTAACCGATGCGGAAGTTGGTGAAGCCGCTGTCGTACACGTACTGCAGCACCGAGCGGGTGGCGAAGTTCGGCCCGCCGGAGGTCATGATGTACATCTGGTCGAAGACCTTCAGCGACGCGATGACCTGCAGGACCGCGACGAGGGTCATGGTCCGGCCGAGCATCGGCAGGGTGATCGAGCGGATCTGCTGCCACGGGCCGGCACCGTCCATCGAGGACGCCTCGTACAACTCCTTGGGCACCTCCTGCAGGCCGGCGAGGAAGAGCACGAAGTTGAAGCCGAGCGTCCACCACAGCGTGGTGAGCGCCAGCGACGGCATCGCCCAGCCGGGATCGCCGAGCCAGTTCGGCGACGTCAGGCCGATCTTCGTCAGGCCGGTCTCGATGAGCCCGAGCCCGGGGGTGTACAGCCACATCCAGATCAGGGCGACGACCGCCGAGGGCAGGATGTACGGCACGAAGAACGCCAGCCGGAAGAACCAGCGGCCGTGCTTGACCCGGTCGGCGAGCAGCGCGAAGACCAGCGCCAGCACGATGAGCGGGGGTGTGGTGAGGACGGTGAACCAGATGGTGTGCCACAGCGACGACCAGAAGTCGGGGCTCTGCAGCGCCTCGGTGTAGTTGCCGAACCCGGCGAAGCCCGACAGGCCGGGCTTGACCATGCTGGTGTCGAAGAAGCTCATGATCAGCCCGTACAACGCGGGCCCGGCGATGAAGAGCAGATAGAGCAGCAGGAACGGGGCGAGGAAGCCGGCGGCGGGCCAGCCCTGGCCCCGGGTACGCGGTGGTGGTGCGTCGTCCTCGCCGGCCAGCCGGGCCGGCGGGGCGGTCTGTGAAACGGTCATCGGGGCACCACCTTCTATACCGGCGAAGCGGTCTTGGCCAGGCTGGTGAGGTCGGAACGCATCTGCGCGACCGCGGCGGCGGGCGCCTGCCGGCCGGCGAGCACGCTGCCGATCGCCGCGCTGGTGACGATCTCGAAGTTGGATCCGGAGCCGGAGTACCAGCCGTCCGGGTCGTACACGGCGCCCTCGGCGGCGGCCGCGTAGTTGGACTGCGGGGTCATCGCCCGGTACTCGGCGCTGTCGAGGAACGGCTTCCACGCCGGGACGTGCCCGCCCTCGGCCCACGTCTTGCTCTGGTCGAGCAGGAAGCGGATGAACGCCAGCGACCGGTCGAGGCTCGCCTGGTCGCGGTCCGGCTGCTTGGGGATGACCAGGGTGTGCGAGTCGGCCTGGACCGCGTACGTGCCGCCGCCGAAGACGTTCGGGAACGACGTCATCGAGAACGGCATCTTCGCGGTCTGGAACGTGGAGATCTCCCACTCGCCCTGGAAGTAGAACCCGGACTGGCCGTTGGCGAACAGTGCGATCGCACCCTGGTAGTCGATGCTGCCCGGCATCAGCCCGGCGCTGGTGAGGCCTTGCAGGAACGTCAGCACCTGGGTCGCCTTGGCGTCGTCGATCGTCACCCTGGTGCCCTCGTCGGCGAGCGTCTCGCCGCCCAGTTGCGAGTACAGCGACTGGTAGATCCGCCAGGGGGACGCGACGTCGTTGTCGATCGCGACGACCCCGCCGTACGCCTTCGTGACGTCCTTGGCCTTCTGCATGGCCTCGGTGAACTTCTCCGGGGAGTCCAGCGGGATCAGGGCCCCGGCGGCGTCGAGCAGTCCGGCCTCGGCGCAGATGTCGGTGTTGTAGAACATGACGAACGGGTGGGTGTCGATCGGGATGGCATAGGCCTTCCCGCCGACGAGTCCGGCCTCCCACGGCCGGGCGGTGAAGTTCGCCGCGTCCATGCCGTGCCGGGCCAGGTCCTCCGGTCTGAGCTCCTCGACCAGCCCGGCGCTGACCAGCGTCTTGGCCCGGGTGAGGTGGGAGACCGCCACGTTCGGTGGTTTGTCGCCGAGCGTCGCCAGCGACAGCTTCGTGTAGTACGGATTGCCCCACGCGAGCGTGACCGCGTCCAGTTCGACGGCGGGGTTCGCGGCGCGGTAGGCGTCGAGCATCTGAGTGAGGCGGAGGCCGTCGCCGCCGCCGAAGAGGTTCCAGAAATTGAGCGTGCCACCCGGGTCGAGGCCGGGTGTCAGACCACTGCACCCGGCCAGCCCGAGTGCCGCCGCTGCGGCGGTGCCGCCCAGCAGTGCGCGTCGGGTGAGGGCCATGGGTCGACCCTGCTATCGATGGGTACGCGGGTCCAGAGCTGGTTCTTCGTCAGACGAGAAGGGCCGGACGCCATCGGAGAACGATCAAGCCGGCACCGGTCCCGGGCGCAGGAGTTTGCCGACGTCGGCGCCGCTCATCGGCCGGGCGAAGTGGAATCCCTGCGCGTACCGGTAGCCGGCCTGGTGCAGCCGGTGGGCCTGGTCGGCGGTCTCGACGCCCTCCGCGACGGCCTGGATCCGCAGCCCGGTGGTGATCCCGATGAGGCTCTCCACGATGACCGCCTGCGGGCTGGCGCTGGTCACCCCGTCCACGAACGACTTGTCGACCTTGAGCACGTCGACCGGGCAGTCCACGAGCAGGCTCAGCGACGACTGACCGGTGCCGAAATCGTCGAGGGCGACCCGCATGCCGAGCGCGTTGAGGCCGCGGACGGCGTCGAGCGCGGCGCCGGTGCCGAGCACGGCGGTCTCGGTGACCTCGGCGAGCAGTCCGGCCGGGTCCACCCCGGCCAGGGCGACCGCGGCGGCGACCTCGGCGACGAAGCTGGGCTCCTGCAGCTGACGGGCCGAGACGTTGACGCTGACCCGGCCCGGGGCGGCGTCGCCGTACTCGAGCTGCCACGCCGCGGTCTGGTCCACCACCTGCTGGAACACCCACCGGCCGATCTCGATGATCGAGCCGTTGCGTTCGGCGAGCGGGATGAACACCGCGGGGGAGACCTCGCCGTGTACGGGATGCCGCCACCGCAGCAGCGCCTCCACCCCGGCGATGTTGCCGTCCGGCAGTTCCACGATGGGCTGGTACAGCACCCGCAGCTCGCCCCGGGCCACCGCCTGGCGCAGGTCGGTGGAGAGCCGGTTGTCGTGGTCGGCGAGCTGGTCCATCGCCGGGTCGAACCACGCCCACCGGCCGCCACCGGCGTTCTTGGCCGCGTACATCGCCACGTCCGCGCGGCGCAGCAGCTCACCCGGGGTGTCACCGGGCATGCTCGCGGTCACGCCGATGCTGATCCGCGGTGCCATCTCGTGGCCGTCGACCAGCACCGGCTGCTGCACGTCGCGGACCAGCCGGCGCAGGATCGTCGCGGCCTCGTCACCGGTGAGGTCCGGCAGCAGCAGGGTGAACTCGTCACCGCCGAGCCGCGCGACGGTGTCCTCGGCGCGCAGCCGGTCGTGCAGCCGCCGGCTGACCGCCTTGAGCAGCGCGTCGCCGGTGCCGTGTCCGAGCCGGTCGTTGACCACCTTGAAGTCGTCGAGGTCGAGCAGCACCACGAGGAACTCCTCCTCGCCGGCGAGCCGGGCGGTCACCTGCTCCTCGAAGTTGGCCCGGTTGGCGATCTCGGTGAGCGTGTCGTGGCGTACCTGATGGGCGAGCTGGGCCTGGTAGTCGCGCAGCTGGCGCAGGTTCGCGTCGACGGTGCCCAGCAGCCGGTTGTTCTCCCGCAGCGTCGCGATCTGCCGCAGCACCACCAGCGTCGTGATCGCCACCGTGCCGGCCGCGATCAGCCGTCCCTCCGCCGATCCGGTCAGATCGGTGCCGAGCAGCATGGCGTCCATCCCGGCGACCGCCAGGTACGGCACGACACTGAACCGCCGCGGCACCGGTCGCGCCTCGTCCGGCTCGGCCCGTTTCGCCTGCCGGTGCGCGGACAGCTGCGCGCAGAACGTGGCGATCGGCACGGCCAGGAACGCGGTGTTGAGCTGCGGCCGTGACGCCAGGAACGGCATCAGCGCGCTACCGGCGGTCGCCATCGCGGTCCCGAACGACAGCAGGTGCATCGAGCGCCGGTCGAGGCGTCCCGCCCCGGCGAATGCCACCTTCGTGAACGCGATCACCGACACCGACGCGATCATCGCGATGGCCAGCACCGGCAGCACGGACCCGGTCTGCTCGGTCCACTGCGCGGCCCGGCTCAGCGAGAAGTGCCAGATCAGGATCCCGGTCGTGATCACGATGACGCTGGTGTCGAGGGAGAACCGGACCCACTCGGACCGGGTGCGCCGCCAGGCCGGCAACCGGAACAGCGCCCACACCGCGTACCCCAGGATCGTCAGGTACAGCCCGGCGGTGACCGGCCCGATCCGCTGCGAGGCTACCGGCGCCCGCAGGACGTCGAACGCGTGCGTGGCGACAGCCGCGGTCAGCAGGACGCAACAGATCGCGAGCCGGCCCCAGAACTGCCGGGTGGGGCCGTCCAGCCCGGCGCGGCGACTGGTGACCCAGCATCCGTACGCGGCCAGCAGCGCCATGATCGGCAACGGCACCCACCCCAGGACCGGGGCGGTGAAGACCACGAAGAACCCCGTCACGAACCGGACACAGCTGTACGCGAGCAGCACGGCACCCGCGATCAGGGGCAGACGCTGGCGTACCGGCATGGCCCGAAGATCGGTGCGAGCGGTACGGACCTGAGTAAATCCCTGGCGTGGACGGTTGCGCTGTGTGACTGTTCCGGGATGCCTAAGCCGATTCTGCGTACCGGCCGCCTGACGTTGGTGGCGCTCGCGGAGCACCATCTCGAGGCGCAGGTGGAGCTCGACGCCGATCCCGAGGTGCTGCGGTTTCTGTTCGGGCGGGCCCGCTCCCGCGACGAGGTGGTGGTCTCGCACGGGCGCCGGCTGGCGTCCGCGGGCCGGGTGGACGGCCTCGGCTACTGGGCCGGCTTCGACGGCGACGACTTCGTGGCGCTGATGATGCTGCCGCCCACCGACGAGCCCGGGGTCGCGGAGCTGGGCTACCGCATCCCGCGCCGGCACTGGCGCCAGGGTTACGCCACCGAGGCCTCGCTCATGCTGCTCCGCCACGCCTTCGATACGGTCGGCCTCGACCGGGTGATCGCCCGGACCATGACCGTCAACACCGGTTCCCGCGCCGTCATGGCGAAACTCGGCCTGCGTCACATCCGCACGTTCTTCCCCACCTTCGACGACCCGCTGCCGGGAACCGACCAGGGCGAGGTCGAGTACGAGATGACCCGGGAGACGTGGGCGTCGGCGGAACCGGCCGATGTGCTTGGCTTGCCGGGTGAGGTATGAGTGGCAGGAGTTGCCGGCTGATCGTGTCGACGAGGCGGCCCGGCTGTTGCTCGGGTGGCGGCTCACCGCGAACGGGGTCACGGTCCGGCTGACCGAGGTCGAGGCGTACAGCGGGCTCGGCATGGATCCGGCCAGCCACGCGCACCGGGGGATGACCAACCGTAACGAGGTCATGTTCGGCCCGGCCGGGATGCTGTACGTCTACCAGATCTACGGCATGCATTTCTGCGCGAACGTGGTCTGCGGCGAGGAGGGCATCGCGGCGGCCGTGCTGTTGCGTGCCGGTGCGGTCGTCGACGGCATCGCGGTCGCCCGGGAGCGGCGCGGCGCCCGCAAGGACACCGACCTGGCCGCCGGCCCGGCGAAACTGATGCAGGTCCTCGCCCTGAACCGCGCGGCCAACGACACCAGCGTGCTCGACGGCTCCGGACCGGCGACGCTGACCCCGCCCGACGGCCCGGTGGCCCCGATCGAGGCCGGTCCGCGGGTGGGCGTCACCTCCGCCCTCGACGTGCCCTGGCGCTTCTGGATCAAGGACGACCCGACCGTGAGTACGTACCGGCGTCATACGCCCCGCAGGTAGCGGGTGACCATGTCGACGAGTTCGTTCTCGAACGTCTCGATCGCCACGGCCCGGGGGCCGGCCATGAGCCGGTGCGCGTTGGTCTCCACGGTGAACGTGATCAGCCCGGCGGCGGTGTCGAGGTCACGCACGCCCACGTCCGGGTGCCGGGCGAGCAGGTCGCGCAACTGGGCGACCCGGGCCTTCTCGTGCCGGTCGATCGTGGCGATCAGTTCCTGGGAGAACGGTGCCTCCTCGATCATGATCCGGAGCAGCTGCGGGTCGTCGTCGTGGTTGTCGATCGCGTTGCGGACCAGGGCGCGGACCGTCGCCTCGAGGCTGCCGGGGGAGAGCTCGAGCTGGTCGGCCTGGGTCCACGTGCCGCGGTCGATGTGTCGCACGAGCAGCGCGGCGAGGATGGCGTCCTTGTTCGGGTAGTACTGGTACAGCGAGCCGATCGAGATGCGCGCGCGTTCGGCGATGCGGTTGGTGGTGCCGGCGGCGTAGCCGTGCTCGGCGAAAATGTGAGCAGCCGCGGCGAGGATGCGCTCGCGGGTGAGCTCGGCGCGCACCTGACGGGGCGTGCGACGTGGGTCGAGGCGGCGGTCGGCCGGCGGCATCGGCGGTCTCCTACGGGTCCGGGAAAGCGAGTAGCCAAATAGCTGAGCTTTTATTCACAATAGTGCGGTGAGCTGCGAAAACAAAGCTGGGGTCGAATCATGATCCCCAAGGTGTACCGGTCCGGGCCGCGCACGATGATCACGCTGGAGGTGCGTCGCCGGGAAGTCCTCTCACCGGGTTTCGCCAGTGTCACGCTCGGCGGCCCGGGCGTGCGGGACCTGACCGTCACCGGCGGGGACCAGGCGGTGCGGCTGTTCTTCCCGCGCGAGGAACAGGCCACGCTGCGGATGCCCACGATCGCGAACGAGGCGTGGATGGCCCAGCTGCTGGTGATGCCGCGGTCGGTGCGCCCGTGGGTCCGCAACCTGACGATCCGGCGGGTGCGCCCCGCGGCCGGCGAGATCGACATCGAGTTCGCGGTGCACGGGGACTCGCCCATGTCGTCCTGGGTGCACCGGGCCGTGCCGGGCAGCCCGGCCGGGATCTTCGACACCGGCAGCGTGTACCGGTTGCCGCCGGACGTACGCCACCAGGTGCTGATCGGGGACGAGACCGCGCTGCCCGCCATCGCGTCGATCCTTGACGGCCGGCCGGCCGGGCTCAGCACCGACGTCTATGTGGAGGTGGCGGCCGCCGCCGATGTCCGTGAGACCGGGGCGCCCGACGGTGTCCGCGTCCACTGGTTCAGCCGTGACGACCGGGACGTGCGGCCCGGCACCCTGGCGCTGGACGCCGTACGCGGCGCGACGCTGCCGTCCGGCCGCTTCTACACGTGGGTCGCGGGCGAGTCCCGGCTGGCCACCTCGGTCCGGCGGCATCTGACGGGCGAGCGCGGGGTGCCCAAGCGGGACATCTCGTTCATCGGTTACTGGCGCCTCGGCCTTTCCTCGCCGGGCTGAAGGGAGCGGACCCATGCAACAACTCTCCACGGTCGCCGACATCGAGGCGATCATCGGCCGGCCGGTCGACGCGGTGATGCGCAAGCAGATCGACGCGCTCGACGACGGGTGCCGGCGGGTGCTGGCCGCCGCCCCGCTGGCCGGCCTGGGCTATCGCGACGCCGAGGGCCGCCAGCGCACCACGGTGGCCGGCGGCCGGGCCGGGTTCGCCGAGGTCGAGTCGCCGCGGCGGATCTCGCTGCCGCTGCCGGCGGGCGAGCCGGAACCCGTCGCCGGCGGCGGGGTGTCGTTCGTGTTCCTGCTGCCCGGCGTCCGTGAGGTGCTGCGGATCAACGGGACCGGGACGGTCGCGGCCGGCCGGCTCGTCGTCGCTGTGGAGCAGGCCTACGTGCACTGCGCCCGGGCGGTGGGCCGTTCCGGACTCTGGGCGGCGCCCCGCCCGGCGCCGGCCGGTGGCGCCCGTGCCGGGGACGGGCCGCTCGCCGATCCCCGGGTCGCGGCTTTCCTGGCGGCCACGCCGTTCCTGGTCGTCTCCTCCCAGGACGCGGGCGGCGACAGCGACAGCAGCCCGCGCGGTGACAACCCCGGCTTCCTGAAGGTTCTCGACGGCCGGACCCTGGTGGTGCCCGACCGGCGCGGCAACAAGCGGGCCGACACGTTCCACAATCTGCTCACCGACGACCGCCTGTCGCTCGTCGCGCTGGTGCCCGGGCGCCTGGAGGTGCTGCGGCTCAGCGGGACGGCGCGACTCACCGACGATCCGGAGCTGCTGGCCACGATGGCGGTCGGGGCGCAGGTCCCGCACGCGGCCATGGTCCTCACCGTCGTGGAGGCGACCGTCGCGCCGAGCGTGGCCGTCGAGTCGGCGCAGGTGTGGGACCGGACCCGGCACGTCGACCTGGACGCCGTGCCCGATCTGAACGCCCTGGCCGCGGTCCATCTCGCCTCGAACATGTCGCGGGGGTGGAAGGGCCGGCTGGTGCGGCTGATCGCCCGTGGCCTCAGCCGGTATCCGCGGCTGACCCGCCCGCTGATGGGCTCGATGTTCAGCAAGCAGCTGCTGAGCGAGGGGTACGGGGAGAGCCCGCCGGTGCCGCCCGCGCCGGGGCGGGCGGTCCGGGTGGCCGAGGTCGTCCGTGAGACCGCCGAGGCGACCACGCTCGTGCTCGAGGACGTCGAGGGATCGGTGTTCGACTTCCTGCCGGGCCAGTTCTTCACCCTCGTGCTGGACATCGGCGGCCGAACCGTCCGGCGGGCGTACTCGGCGTCGTCCGCGCCGGGATCGACGCGCGTCACCCTCACGATCAAGCGTACGACTGACGGATACGCCTCCGCCCACGTGCGCGACGTCGTCCGGCCGGGCGACGACCTGCGGATCCTCGGCCCCTCCGGCTCGTTCCACGTCGACCGGCCGTACCGGGAACTGGTGCTGCTGGCGGCCGGCAGCGGCATCACCCCGATGATGAGCATCATCCGGTCGGTGCTCGCCGGTGCCCAGGACACCCGGATCACGCTGCTCTACGGCAACCGGACCGAGGCGGGCATCATCTTCTCCGCCGCGCTCGCCGACCTGGCCCGGGCGCATCCCACCCGGCTGAGCGTCCATCACGTGCTCTCCCGGCCGGGCCCGCAGTGGGGTGGCCGGCGTGGGCGCCTCGATCCGGAGACCGTCGGCGGGGTGCTGGCCGAGCTGGCGCCCGGCGCCGGCGCGCACTTCTACAGCTGTGGCCCGGCGGGCATGCTGGCCGGGGTGAACGCGGTCCTCGACGAGATCGGGGTGCCCGCCGAGCGCCGCCACGAGGAGACGTTCGGCAGCCTGCCGGCCCGAGCCGGTGCCGGCGTGGAGCAGAAGATGACCGTCGGTGACCTCGGCACGGTCACCGTCGCCGCGGGGCAGACGCTGCTGGACGCGGGTCTCGAGGCGGCGCTGCCCCTGCCGTACTCCTGCACGGTCGGCAGTTGCGGCGAGTGCCGGATCCGCCTGCGCGCCGGCGAGGTGACGATGGCCGAGCCGAACTGCCTGAGCCGGGCCGACCGCGACCGGGGGTTCATCCTGGCCTGTGTCGCGCAGCCGCGCACCGAGGTCGTGGTCGAGCTCGATTCACCGAAAGCGGGGTCCGGCGGGCCGGGCGCGCGATAGCGTCCGGCCGTGATGTCTCGACGGTTGTTGCTGCTGCTGGACGTGCTGTGCCTGGCCGGCGTCGGATGGTGCGGCGTGCTCATCGCCACGCTGCTGCGGGGCGACACGGTGATCGCGACGGGGCCGGCGGTCACCGTCGCCGCCGCGCTGGTGCTGCCCGGCTTCACCGCGGGCATCCTGACCAACCGGCGTGCGTTGCGGGGGCGCCGGCCACAGAGCTGGTTCATCCGTACGGTCTGGTCGCCGCCCGTCGATCTGCCCCGATGGGGTCTCGTGCTGGCCGGTGCCGTCCTGCTCGCGTTCTGGGTGGCGGGGATCAGCGCGTTCGCCGGCTTGAGTGAGAACGTGCCGCCCGGTGACGCCGTCGCGCAGGACCGGCAGGTACGCCATGAGCAGCGCATCACCCTCGGTGTGCTCGGTGGTGTCGGGACCGGTGGCACCGCGCTGGCGGCGTCGAGTCTGCTGCGTGAGCGCCGTCCGGCGGGCCGGGGTGCGGCCGTCACGCGGCGCACGGTGCAGCGCCGTCCGGCCTGAGTGCGAAACACCACCCACGCAGAGCTGAACTTCGATGCCCGCTATGTTCGTATCTCTCGGTGGGGAACCACCGGGAGACACCGGGGTGGGCGTCGGGTCCCGCGATGCCCACCCCGGGCTTTACTCAGACCAGGCCCTCGCGCTGGGCGACGGACAGCGCCGGGGGCGGGGATTTCGAGAAGACCTCCAGCAGGAAGTCGTCCTCCTCGTGGCGGGCGGTGCGGGTGAGCCCGGGGGTGGCGGCCAGCGCCTCGTGGACCCGGTCGCCGCTGCGGGCGTGTTCGCCGACCGGCCACCGCCAGTGCACGGCGATCAGGTCGCCGTCGGGTGTCAGCGCGCGGGGCAGGCGGCCGAGCAGCACACCGAGGTCGGCGTCGTCGAAGTAGTAGCCGAGTTCGGAGAGCACCACGAGGTCGAACGTGCCGTCGGGCCAGTCCTGCGGCATGCTCGCCCGGCGCACCTCGACGCCGGGTAGCCGCGCGGTGCGCTCCGTGGCGGTGGCGACCGCGGCCTCGACGGCGTCCACGGCCAGCAGGTGGTCGCAGCGCTCGGCCAGGCGGGCGGTGAGCATGCCGGTGGAGCAGCCCGGCTCGAACGCCGACGCGTACCGGCGCCGCGGCAGCGCCGCCACGGTCAGGGCGTGTTTGCGGGCGTCGTACCAACGGGACTCGAAGTTCCACGGGTCGGCGCTGTCGGCGTACATGCGCTCGAAGTAGGTGATCGGTGTCGTCATGCGAAAACCACCTCGAAGGGTCGGGCGAAACGGGCGAGGACGTGCGGCGGGAGGATGGCGGCGTCCGCCTCGGCCGGGCCGAGGGCGGCGATCTGGCTGGGGAACGCGGCGATGGCGGCCGCCTTGGCCGCCCGGGCCGCCGGTGACAGGTCGATGCGGTGGGCGCGGTGCCAGGGCACGAGCGGGTCGGCCGGGGCGGCCCAGTGCCAGGTCCAGATCGGGTATTCGAGCAGCCGTGCCCCGGTGGCCGCGCAGGCCCGCGCGGCGGCCCGGCCGACCGTCTCGTGGTCGGGGTGCCCGTCCTCGCGCCAGGTCGCCAGGCACCAGCGGCCGGGGGTCAGCAGGCCGGTGAGCGCCTCGGTGACCGCGTCCTCGTCGATGCCGCCGTCGGGCTGGGCGAGCCGGTGCACCGCCGACGAGCCGAGGCCGAGGCGGGACAGCGCGTCGGTGGTCTCGGCCCGGCGGATCCGGGCCAGCTCGGCGCGGGTGTGCACGGTCGAGCCGGGGTGCGAGGCCTCGCCATCGGTGACCGCGACCAGGTCGGCGGCGCCGAGGGTGGCCATGAGCCCGGCGACGCCGAGGATCTCGTCGTCCGGGTGCGGGGCCACCACCAGCGGCGGGCCGGGCGGGTCGAGCGGCAGGCCGGGCCAGTGCGCCATCGCACCCCAGCCGGTCCAGTCGGCTTCCGTGGTGCCCCGGCCGTCGATCGCCATCACCATGGGGTCTCCTCCTTCACGAGCAGGCGCCCGAGGTGTTCCAGGTCGGACTCGGCGTGGCTCTGGCGCAGGTACACGGTGAGGTCGGCGACGCGCCGGGCATGCTCGCCGTCGCGGCACAGCGGGCCGGCGCCGAGCGCCCGGCCGACCCGGTCGACGACCTCGGTGGCGGTGCGTTCGACGGTGGCGCGGACCCGCACGGCCAGGTGCTCGGCGTCGGCGCGCGGGTCGGCGTCGATCCGTGCGGCGGCCTCCGCGAGGACGGCGCCGGCGGCGCCGAGGGCCACGTCGACGGCGCCGAGGTGGGCGAGGCCGTGCGGGCCGAGCGTCGGGCCGGCGGTGCGCAGGGTGTCGGCGACGCCGAGGGCGCCGCCGTACCAGCAGGCGGCGACGCCGATGCCGCCGTGCCAGAACCCGGGCCGGTCGACGTAGGCGCCGGGTCCGCCGACGGGCCGGGCGGGGGCGGCGGCGAAGCGTACGGTGCGGCTGTCGCTGCCGGCCATCCCGATCGCCGGCCAGGTCCCGTCGAGTGCGGTGGCGTGCGGTGCCTCGTTGCGGACGGCGAAGAGCCGGATGCCGTCCCCGGTGTCGGCGGTGACCAGGGCGTCGGTGCACCAGGCGGCACCGGAGCTCCAGGGGCGGTCGCCGGTCAGCGTCCAGCCGTGAGCGCTGTGCCCGGCGCGTACCGAGGAGGGCGCCGCCGCCCAGACGCCCCAGCGTGCGCCCGGCTGGTCCTGGGTCCGGTCGCCGAGTTCGGCGCGGATGGCGACGGCGTCGGCGTGGCCCTCGGCGAGCCGGGCGTCGACGAGGTCGCGGCGGGCGATCGCGGCGAGCCGGCGGAACCGTTCGGCGGTGGCGCCGTGGCCGGGAAGGGGCAGGTTGTCGAGCTCCGATGGCGGCACGCCGATCGAGTACCCCTCGACCGGCGGCTCAATCCGGCGTCAGTTCGCGGGGCGGCGGGGTCCGCGGGGCAGGCGTCGTTTGACCGGGCCGCAGCAGCCGCCGGGCCGGGTGGGACCGGACGGGCGGGTCGGCCCGAACTCCAGCAGGCGGGGCCGGTGCCGGCGGGAACCACCCGGGCGCATCATCCGACGAAGTCCTGGGTCATCCAGACGATGCCCTTGTCGTCGCGGACGACGCTGAGGCCGATGCGCTTGAAGGCTTTGCTGAGCAGGTTCTTGCGGTGGCCGTCCTCCGGCGGGACCTCGGCCAGCATGCTGTCGGTGAGCCCGTCGGCGGCCTTGACGTGTTCCGCGTCGCTGGAGCCTGCCGAGCCGAAGCCGATGTTCTCGCCGGCCGAGCTCCAGGTGACGCCCTGGGCGCTGAACCGGTCGCCGATGCCGCCCTCGCCGGAGCACTGGTGGGAGAGCCCGCAGCCGTCGATCATCAGCTGGTTGTGCAGCGCGGCGGCCTTGGAGAGGTCCTCGTCGAGCGTGTACGCGGCGAGCCCCTCGTCGGCGCGGGCCGCGTTGATGTGCGCGAGTACCCGGTCGAGGACCGAGCCGCTGGTGTCGGGGACCTCGGCGGCGGCGGCCGTCGGTGTCCTCGACGTCTTCGAGGGTGTCGGCTTGGGGGTCGCCTTCTTACTGGGCGACTTCGTGGCCTTCGGTGTGGGTTTCGTCGTCGCCGGCGTCGACGGGGAGACCGACGCCGGCGACGAGGCCGGTGCGGACGGCGCCGCTGACGCCGCGGTGTCGTCCAGCAGCAGGTCGGGGCCGGTCCCGGTGTCGAGGTCGATGGTCGGCTGCGCCTCCAGCGGCGCGTTGGCCGAGGCCCGGTCGGCCGCGTCGGATCCGCTGCGGTTGAATCCCACGACCGTGAATCCCACCCCGATCACGACGGCGGTGGCGCCGGCCGCGAGCGTGTACCGGAATTGGCGGGCGGCGGTCATGGACACGGAGCGGTTCACCTCGGATGTGACGCGGGACGCACCCGGACGAGGGCACGGCGTCGCTCGGCACGGCGCCCACCGACTATGCGGGCTGGTCGCGCCGCCCGGGGCCCACCTCAGGAGCCCTTAAGGATCGACTCACGAAGACATAAGACCGGTTGCCCTCCGGCACCGCGATCAGCAGGATCCGGGGCTAAGGAGGGCAGCCGGCCTGGCGCTCACGCTTCAGGGCACCCAGGACAGGAAGCGTTCGTACAGGTCGGCGGGGGTGGGGGCGCCGGTCGCGGTGAGGTCCTCCACCGCGTCGTACATCGTCGAGGCCATGTAGATCGCCAGGTTCGCCGGGTAGCGGTCGTACTGCTTCATCAGCTCCTCCTTGGCGTTCACGCAGGGCCAGGGGCATTCGCAGACCAGGCAGTCCCAGGACGGGCGGGCCGCGAGGTGCTCGGTCCGCGGCAGCAGCATCAGCGGCTCCCGGCGTGCGGCACGGCGTCACCGTCGGGCAGGGGTTGCCCGTGCCGGTCGCGGTCCGGGCAGGGCCAGCTCAGACCGCAGAAGCAGCGGGTACGCCGTAGCGCCCGCCGGACCGGCACATGTCCCTGAGTCATCGCCATCCCTTCCCCGTCCCCCATGATCACGTTCGGCAATGTGGGGACTACACAGAGGAGGGTGCTTGACCTAGTCTCAGGCTTCAATGGATGACAGCGAGATTCCCGAGATCAGATTCTCGCTGTCTCGCTCGAGACGATCCGGTCGTCTCGTTCGTAACAACTGCAAACTTTCCGACATTGGAGGTCCTCGTGAGCACCGAAACCGGCTCCACGGTGCCGAGGCGACAGGCCGGCCGGCTGATGAAACAGCTCCGGGAACGCGCCGGCATCTCCCTCATGGCCGCCGCCGAGGAGCTGGAATTCTCCCGGGCCCGGATGTACCGGATCGAGAACGGGGAGGTGTCGCTGCGCAAGCACGACGTCCTCGCGATGTGCGCTTTCTACGGCGCCAACGATCAGATCACCGAGGTGCTCGTCGGCCTGGCCCGCGAGTCCAAGGCCAAGGGCTGGTGGCACGCCTACGGCGACGCCGTGCCCGGCTGGTTCGAGTTGTACGTCGGCATGGAAACCGCCGCTGAGCGGCTCAGACTGTACGCGCCGAGCGTCATTCCGGGCCTGCTGCAGAACCGCGAGTACGCCGAGTGGGTCTTCCGTAAACGCGCCGGCCTCGACGAGGCCGGGGTGCAGAACGCGGTCGCCGTGCGCCTGGAGCGCCAGGAACTGCTGCGCCGGCACAGCCCGCTCCCGCCGGTCCTCGAGGTGATCGTCGACGAGGGCGTGCTGCGCCGCACCATCGCCGACACGCTCGGCATGCAGAAACAACTCGCCCACCTGGTCAACATCTCGCAGCGCCCCGGCGTCGGGGTCCGGGTCATCCCGTTCGCGGCCGGCCCGCACACCGCGTCGAGCGCCGGTTCGTTCACCATCCTCGACTTCCCCACCGTGGGGGCCGCCGCACCGGAACCGACCACGATCTACTCCGAAAATCTGACAGGAGCCCTCTACCTGGACAAGCGCCACGAAGTGGAGACTTACAGTGAGGTTTGGCGCGAGCTGGGTAACGTGGCACTCGACCAGCGTGCGTCGGAAGACCTGATCGGCGCGATCATCAAGGAGAGCGATGGCTGACCTGACCGGTGCCCGGTGGCACAAGAGCACCCGCAGTGGCAGCAACGGCGGCGACTGTGTCGAGGTCGCGGCGAATCTCCCGGGAGTGGTCGCCATGCGCGACAGCAAGAACCCGGAGGGACCCGCGCTCGTCTTCCCCCGTGAGGCGTGGCGCTCCTTCATCGAGACGCTGAAGGAGCAATAGTCACGGGGTGACCGTCACCGTCGAGCTGCCCGATCCCGCCGAGCTGTGGCACCGGTGGGTGACCATTGCCGCCGCGCTCACCACGATCGGGTTCGACGACACCTGGTCGCTGCCGGACGGCGGTGGTGCGCACCACGACGACGGTGGCGGCAACTGGGCCCATCTCGACCTCGTCGAGGGCGGGCGCGCCGTGCTCTACGGCTACGACCACGAGTACAGCGCGACCGCCCACGCCACCCCGCCGCTGGACCTGCTCGCCGGGGCGCCCCCGTGGCTGCCCTGGACCGTGCTGCTGGACCACGCCGGCGACGACCAGCTCGGCTACGTGCTGTGGCACGAGGACGGGCGCTGGCACCGGGTCGCGTACCCGGACGGCCTGGACGACGGTCTGCAGCCGACCGCCGGACCGGTCCTCGACGCGCGGGCCACGCTCGCCGAGCTCGCGAGTTTCGTCTTCGAGTGGGGTGAGCACGACGTCGACACCCCGCACGAGCGTGAGCAGGTGGCCTCGGCGGCGGCCCGGTTGCTGGCCGGGACCGGTCCGGACGAGCTCCGCGACCTGTTCGGGCGGCTCACCGGACCCGTCGTGGACCCGCGCCGGGGCCTGGCCGTCGCGGCCCGGGGCGGCCTGACCGGTGACCCGGTCCCGGTGCTGAACGCCGGCACCCGCCCGGGCCGGCGCACGGTCCGCAAACTCAGCGACACCGAGCACGACCAGCTCGTCTGGGCGGCGATGCGGCGGGCCGACGAGCGCGCCCGCCCGGCCCCGGTCACCACCGGGGAGCTCGGCGCGCTGGTGACCTGGCTGCGCTCGCGGGCCCCGGGCGCCGACGGGCGCTGCTCCCTGCTGGTCTACGCGGACGAGAACAGCCTCGCCGCGCACCACGGCGACCACCCGCCCCGGGAGAAGCCGGGCGAGGGCAGCTTCGGCATCTTCCGCGAGCTCAGCGACCTGGTCCGGCGCCTGCGCGCGGCGGAGGCCGACGACACGTACGGGCGATGGCTGTTCCTGCACGTGGAGACGACCTCCGGCGGGTTCACGATCGAGCGTCGCTACGACTCCTGGCCCCCGTGGTGGGCGGCGACCGGCGGGATGGGCCCGTGGCGCGGCAACCTCCGGGCCGAGATCGACGCCCGCGGCCCCCAGTGGCGGCCGGACTGGACCGCGTTGCTGAGCCCCGAGGTCGCCTACCGGCCCGCCGACTAGCAGGCGCGCCGGTACGCGCCCAGGTCCTGCTTCTTGAGGACGGCGGCGAAGCCGAGCTTCCTCGACGCGGGGCAGAACGTGGCCGGCGCGACCTCGTACTCGATCTGGAACACCGGCTTGCCCCGGGTCACGAACGGCTTGAGCAGGTCGCACTCGTGGAAGTACGCGCACTGCTCGTTGACCGCGAAATCGAACGCGCCGACGAGCGCCGGGATCTGGTCCAGGTCGTTCTTGAGCCCCACGGCGAGACCGAGGCCGTGGGCGAGAGCGGCGATCCGCCGGTTGTACGTGAGCTGGTCGGCGGCGGTGAGCCCGACCCCGTTCTTGTTTGCGTACCCGTCCATGTTGTCCGGGTCGACCGCGTCGAAGCCCTTCGCCCGGCAGCTCTGGAACCGGGCCCGCATGATCGGGCCGAGCACGTCCCAGCGGCGCACGTCGAGCCACTTCTCGCCGGGCCAGCCGTCCAGATCGGCACCGAGGACCGCCGCCGGGAACCTCTTCGCGTCGGCCCTCCAGTCCTCGTACGATCCGGCGCTGACGTAACAGATCGCCTTGACGCCGCGCTGGTGCAGCCGAGCCACCTGGGCCGCGGTCGTACCGTCGCCGTCCAGGTCGAAGACCGTGACCGGGACCGTCAGGTCGATCGGGCCGGTGAACTGGATCTGCCAGCGGGTCGCCGCCGACGCCTTCGGCCGCCACCAGCCCGCCGCCGCCTGCGCGGGTGTGGCGTAGCCCAGCAGCACGAGCAGCACCAGCCCAAGACGGATCATCACGGCGTGATCCATCGGCAGTACAGTGCGCGGCGTGAGAAAACTCCTCCAGAGCATCGCGCGGGCCGTCACCGGCCGCCGCCCTGCCCCGGGCCCGCTGGGCGTCTCGAACCCCGCGCCCCCGGCCCGCAAGGCCCCGGGCCACGTCCCCACCCAGAGCCGCGGCCGGCACGTCGAGTACTCGCCGAACCTCGACGGCGACGCCGACCCGGGCGAGATCGTGTGGACCTACGTGCAGTACGAGGACGACCCGAACCAGGGCAAGGACCGTCCCGTGCTGGTGGTCGGCCGCGACGGCCGTACCCTGCTCGGCCTGATGCTCTCCAGCCAGAGCGACCGCGACGGCCAGCACAACTGGTTCGGCCTCGGCCCCGGCGCCTGGGACCGCGAGAAGCGCCCCAGCTGGGTGCGCCTCGACCGGGTCCTCGAGATCGACGAGGACGGCATCCGCCGCGAGGGCGCGATCCTCGACCAGAACCGTTTCACCGAGGTCGCCGGCGTCCTGCGGCGCGACTACGGCTGGAACTGAGCTCCCGTCCGCCGTCCCCGGCCGGGCATAAGCGCGGCCGGGGAACGGTTGACCACTACCGTGGCAGGCATGGATATGGACAGAATGGTCGGTTTCGGCGGCAAGCAGGCCTGGCTGGCGATCCGCGACGGGAACCCCGCCGAGGTGCTCGAGGCCCTGGGCCTGCGCGACCTCGGGGAGACACCCTGGCGCGAGGGCATCGACATGGCCCACCTCAGCGACGACCGGGTCGCCATCACCCCGCCGCTGGCCGGCGCCCGCGGTGAGACCTGGGTGCTCGCGGCCGGCCGGTTCCTGCAACGCCCCGACGTCGTCGTCGACGTCACCGCGCTGTCCAAGCAGCTGCGCACCGAGGTCCAGCTCTTCGAGACCCACCGGGTCACCGAGCTGCACCGCTGGCAGCGCGCCGCGGACGGCACCCTGATCAGAGCATTCGGGTACGTGGGTCAGACCGGTGACGTCACGTCCTGGTTCGGTGACCCGGACGTGGCCGAACGCGCGGTCGGCCTCCCGGCCGGCATCACCCGCCCCGAGGAGCAGGAGCCGGCCGAGTCCATCGACGCGTTCGACGCCGAGCTGGCCGAACTGCTCGCCTCCGAGTCCGAGGACGACGACGAGGTGAGCGTGCTGGTCTCGGAGCACGACGTGCTCCAGGTCGCCGACGCGTGGAGCCTCGACCCGACCCGGCTCGACGGGCACCCGGCGCCGGGCCCGCTGCGCATCGGTGCCGCGGGTTAGGCCGGCGCCGTGCGCAAATACGTGATCATGGGTGTGCAGGGCAGCGGCAAGGGCACCCAGAGCGAACTGCTCTGCGCCGACCTCGGCCTCGTGCACATCAGCGTCGGTGACATCTTCCGCTGGCACGTGCAGAACCACACCAAACTCGGTGCCCAGGTGCGCCGCACCATGAAGGCCGGTGAACTCGTCGGCGACGACCTCGTCGAATCCGTCGTGCGGCAGCGCCTCGACCAGCACGACTGGAATTTCGGCTTCATCATCGACGGCTTCCCCCGCAACGGCCGCCAGGCGGAGTTCTTCATGGAGAGCTACGACATCGACGGTGTCGTGCACCTCGAGCTCCCCGACGCCGAGGTCCGCCGCCGCGTGCTCAGCCGCCGGCTCTGCCCCGGCTGCGGCATGGACTACAACCTCATCGCCGACCGGCCCGAGCAGGAGGGCCGCTGCGACATCTGCGGCACCCAGCTCGTCGTCCGCGAGGACGACACCCCCGAGGCCCTCGCCGCCCGGCTGCGCGACTACCACGAGAAGACCCGGCCGGTCCTCGAGCTGTTCCGCCGTAAGGAAGTCGTGTACGACATCGACGCGCGTGCCTCCGCCGACGAGGTCCAGAAGGAGATCCGCAAGGCCCTGCACCTGCCTACATCGTGACGACCTGACGGCCCAGCACGCCGCCCTTCTCGAACGCGCGGTGCGCCTGGGCGACGTCGTCCAGCGGATGGACCTCGGCGATCACCGGGCGCAGCGAGCCCGCACCCACCAGTGCGGCGACCTCGTCCAGGCGCTGCGTGCCCGGGTTCGCGCTGAACGTACGGATCCGGCGTGACCCGTGCACGGTGGACGCGGCGATCGCGGCGATGGCCCCACCGGACAGCCCCACGGTGACCATCCGGCCGCCCGAGCCCAGCAGGCGCCGGTACCGGGCCAGGTCGGTGCCGACGGTGTCGACCACGACATCGAAGTGCCCGAGCTGCCCGGCGGTGGTCGTGCGGTAGTCGAGGACCCGCTCAGCGCCCAGCTCCGTCAGCGCCTCCTGCTGCCCGGTGCGGGCAAGCGCGGTCACCCGGGCCCCGAACGCGTGCGCCAGCTGGACCACCGCGGCCCCCACCCCACCGGCCGCGCCCCGGACCAGGACACTCTCCCCGGCGGCCAGGCCGGTGGCGTCGCGCAGAGCCTGCACCGCGGTGACGCCGGGCACGACGAGCGCCGCCGCCTGCGCCGCGGAGACCCCCGGCGGCATGGCACCGATCCGGTCCGCGGGCACGACCACGTACTCCGCGCAGCCGGCCAGCACGTGCTTCTCCCGCGGGTGGACCAGACCCCAGACCGGCTCGTCCGTGCCGGCCACCACGCCCGCGAAGTCCAGACCGACACCGATTGGGAACTTCCGCCCCGAGACGATCTTCACGGCTCCGGCCCGGACCAGCGCGTCATGCCCGTTCACACTCGACGCCCCGACCCGCACCAGGACCTCACCCGGACCGGGTACCGAGACGTCGACCTCGCTGATCCGCAGAACGTCCGGGGCACCGTACGAAAAAATCTGTGTGGCCTTCATGGCGGCTGATCCTGGCGCTCCCGGTGGAGATCATGGTCGGCCCGGTTTTCCTGGGACAACCGGACCCACCCTCGGGCCGCGGCCCCGGCGCATAATGGCCGCCATGGCCGACGACCCCCGGCGCGACCTCGCGGAATTCCTCAAAGCCCGGCGCACCCGCCTGAGCCCGGCCGACGTCGGCCTCGAACCCGGGCCCCGCCGCCGGGTGGCCGGCCTGCGCCGCGAAGAACTCGCCCTGCTCGCCGGCGTGAGCTCCGACTACTACCAGCGGATGGAACAGGGCCGCGACGTCCGGCCCTCCGAGCAGGTCCTCGACGCGCTCGCCCGGGCCCTGCGCTTCTCCGCCGAGGAGACCCGCCACCTGCACACGCTCGCCGCCGCGGCCCGCAAACCCACCCGCCGCGCCCCGCAGCGCGGCCCCGGGACGGTGCCACCCACCACCATGCGCCTGCTCCACTCGATCAGCGGCCCGGCCGCGGTGATCAGCGCGTACCTGGACCTGATCGCCTGGAACGAACCCTGCGCCGCGCTGTTCGGCGACCTCACCGCCCTGCCCCGCCCGCAGCGCAACATGCTCGCGATGCTGCTGGCCCCCGGCGCGGACCTGACCTGCCCCGACCGGGCCGCCACCGTCGGTGAGATGACCGCGATGCTGCGCACCGCCGTCGCGGCCGACCCCGGACATCCCCGCGCGGTCGAACTCGTCGGCGCGCTCGCCGTGCACAGCGTCGAATTCCGGACGTTGTGGGGCCGGCACGACATCGAGGAGACCACCCGGGGGCGGATGCGGCTGCTGCACCCGGTCGCCGGCGAACTCAACCTCGACTGGGACGCCTACCGGCTGCCCGGCGTCACCCCCGGGCCGATGATCGTGGCGTGGACCGCGCCGGAGGGCAGCCCTGACGTTCAGCTCCTCGCCTCGATCGCCTCGCAGACCTTCTCCACGACCGCCAGCCGGGAGTAGTGCTTGTCGTCACCCGGGATGACATGCCACGGTGCCTTCTCGTGGTCCGTACGCTTCAGCATCTCCTTGATCGCGTCCTCGTAGGCCGGGCGCTTCTCCCGGTTGCGCCAGTCCTCGTCGGTCAGCTTCCACGTCCGCAAGGGGTCACCGGCCCGGTCCTCGAACCGGCGCAGCTGTTCCTCCGGCGACACGTGCATCCAGAACTTGACCATGATCGTGCCCTCGTCGGTCAGCGTCCGCTCGAACTCCACGATCTCCTCGTAAGCCCGGCCCCACTGCTCCGGCGAGGCGAAACCCTCGACCCGCTCGACCAGCACCCGGCCGTACCAGGACCGGTCGAACACCGCCATCCCGCCCCACCCCGGCAGCTTCGGCCAGAAACGCCACAGGAAATGGTGCCGCTTCTCGTCATAGGTCGGCGCGGCGAACTGCGACACCCGCACATGGCGCGGATCCAGCGGTGCCACCAGCCGCTTGATTGCACCACCCTTGCCGGAGGCGTCCCACCCCTCGAAAACCACACACAACGGCGGCCCGATCTTCTGCTCACCGATCTGGCCACCCAGCGTCAACCGCAGCCGGAGCAACCGCTGCTGCGCCTCCTCCAGCCGGGCCACGGCCTTCTTCTTCGACAGCTCGACAGGGGGAGCGGCGGAACCCAGACGACTCATCCCAGCAGTATCCCGCTTGGTCGGCGACGCCGGTGTGCAGGACAATCGGTATGTGACTCTCGTTGACGACATGCAATGGCGCGGCCTGATCCAGGACTCGACCGACCCCGACGAACTGCGCAAGCACCTCGACGGCGGCTCGATCACCTACTACGTGGGCTTCGACCCCACCGCCGCCTCCCTGCACGTCGGCCACCTCATGCAGGTGCTGACCGCCCGCCGCCTGCAACTCGCCGGCCACCGGCCCCTGCTGCTCGTCGGCGGAGCCACCGGCCAGATCGGCGACCCCAGCGGCCGCTCCAGCGAACGCGTCCTCAATACCGCCGACATCACCGCCGGCTACGTCGACCGGATCCGTCACCAGCTGTCCCCCTTCGTCACCTACGAGGGCGAGAACGCGGCCACCCTGGTCAACAACCTCGACTGGACCGGCGCGGCCACGGTCATCGACTTCCTCCGCGACGTCGGCAAGCATTTCCCGGTCAACAAGATGCTCGCCCGCGACGTGGTCAAGAATCGCCTCGAGACCGGCATCAGCTTCACCGAATTCAGCTACCAGCTCCTGCAGGCCAACGACTTCTACGAACTGCACGCCCGGCACGGCTGCAGCCTGCAGTTCGGCGGCTCCGACCAATGGGGCAACATCACCGCCGGCGTCGACTTCGTCCGCCGTCGCGGAGCCGGCCCGGTCCAGGCCTTCACCACCCCGCTCGTCCTCAAGGCCGACGGCACCAAATTCGGCAAGAGCGAGGGCGGCGCGGTCTGGCTCGACCCGGCCATGACCAGCCCGTACGCGTTCTACCAGTTCTGGGTCAACGCCGATGACCGCGACGTGGCCAAGTACCTGCGCTACTTCAGCTTCAAGACCCGCGAGCAGATCGAAGAACTCGAAAAAGCCACCGAGGAACGCCCCCAGGCCCGCCTCGCCCAGAAAGAACTCGCCTTCGAGATCACGGCGCTCGTGCACGGCGAACACGAGGCGACCCAGGCCGTGACAGCAAGCCAGGCACTGTTCGGCCGAGGCTCCCTGGAAGACCTCTCCGCGGAAACGTTGCGCGCCGCCCTGGCCGAGGCAGGAATGACGCAGGTACGAGGTGAGCTCCCGTCCGCGGCAGCTCTCCTGCTGCAATCAGGTCTCGTGAAGAGTGGGGGAGACGCCCGCCGCACCATCAACGAGGGCGGCGCCTACCTCAACAACGAACGCATCACCGATCCCGAGTCCCCGATCCCGGACACGGCGCTGCTCCAGGGCCGCTTCCTGGTCCTCCGCAAGGGCAAGCGAACCTTCGCCGGCATCGAACGCCTCTGACCCACCCCCGGGATACCGGCCCCGCCCCATCTCCGCTGTCTCTTTGGTGCCCCCTTCGGGCGGGCCGGCCCCTACCTCAGCCCATCTGCCGAACCTGACATTCACTCCCAGTTCAGACCCGATTTCCCCGGATGTGACCCACGTCCTGTCACACGGATTTGACGTGCCGGGCCGCTTCGCCGTAACTTTCTCCCTGCCTGGAGCGCGGATCGCAAGATCCGCACCGAGGGCAGGAGAGCCCGGCAGCCAGTTGATCAATCAGCTGGATCGCCGGATCGGGTGGTGCGCTTCTTCGCTCTACGGGGCGGATTTGGAGCTGCGAGGCCAACCGGGTAGTGTTCTCCGAGCCGGCAGGGAAACGGACGCGGAAGCGGACGGCCTGCCAAACCCCAAGATTTAAAGCATCGGGTTCGACCGCGTGCGGTTTCCGGATCCGGTACTGAGTCGTGGGGAACTTGCTTCGAATTGTTGGTGTGGATCTGGTTGAGACCGGATTTGCAACAGGGAAACGAAGCGGGTAAAGTTGAACGAGTGCCCCGCGGACGGGCCGCCGAGTGAGGCGGTAAGTTTGGTGGTGTGTGGTTGTTCTTTGAGAACTCAACAGGGTGCTAGATAAGC
>NZ_JBITDZ010000011.1:329230-376445 GCF_044454705.1 Actinoplanes sp. NPDC051494 | reverse complement strand
ACGCCGCCAGCGTTCGTCCTGAGCCAGGATCAAACTCTCCAATAAAATCCATGGAAAATCATCCTGGCAACAATACAAATTGTTGCCAAAGGAAAACCAAACCAATCCGAAGACCAGCCTGGCTAAAACCAATTGGCACTGGCTTATCTAGCACCCTGTTGAGTTCTCAAAGAACAACCACACACCGTTCGAAACTTCCTTTTCAGGAAGACCCGCTCGGGGCAACCGCTCAAACCTACCCGGTCAACCTCGCCAGCGCAAGACCTAAGTCTTGGAAGATCCGGAGACCTTCGTGGCATTGCCCGAATTTTTCCGCGCCAACGTCTGCCCCTGCCGGGGTTGTCGTTTCATCGGATGGTCCTGCAGGCCGTCCGGAGATCACTCAGTGATCGATCCGCTCGGTTCCCTGTAGGCCCGGACTACATTACCCGGTCGTTCTCGTTGGCGCAAATCCGGTTTCCCGCTGCCAACCTCGCCCGGACTCTCATGAGCGTAACGCTTTCTGAGAGCTGCCTCAGGAGACTCAGCGGATCGGTAACTTTCGTCCCGTTCCGTCCGGGTTCCCGTCTGGCAGAGAGAAAGTTACGGGACTCCCCACCCGAAACGCAAATCGACACCCGTCCCAGTCACGCCGATCGGTGCGGGTCCGTGCCACAGTGGCAGACATGGTTGGTGAACCGGCGCTCGCCGCCGACGCCCTGTTCGACTTGCTGATGCCGGCATCGCAGCTGCTCATCGGCATTCTTGTGCTGGCCGCTGTGGTGGTCTCGGTGCACCGCCTCGTCATGCGGGGCCCCTCACGCATGGGCGGAGCGATGCTGATCGCCGGCGGAGCTGTGGTCTGTCTCGCTGTCGTGAGCTATCTGGTCCAGTCCTTCTGAACGATCCCCCGCGGGCGTCAGAGCCGGCGATTGGCCAGGCTCGGCAGGATCCGGCGGATGTCCTCGAGGCGGGACAGGTCGAGGTCCGCGGTCACGATGCCCACGGTGTCCGGGGCCTGCGCGAGGACCGTCCCCCATGGATCAATGATCATGCTGCGGCCGAAACAGGTCCGGGACGGCTCGTGGTCGCCGATCTGGCCGGCCGCCAGCACGTAGCACTGGTTCTCGATCGCACGCGCACGCAGCAGGACCTCCCAGTGGTCGCGTCCCGTGTGCGCCATGAACGCCGCGGGCACGACCAGGACCTTGGCCCCGTCGACGGCCAGGCGGCGGTACAGCTCCGGGAAGCGCAGGTCGTAGCAGATCGTCAGCCCGGTCGGGACACCGTCGATCGGCGTGACCACGGTCCGCTCCCCCGGGGCGACACTGCGGGACTCCTGGTAGGAGACCCGTCCCGGGATCTCCACGTCGTACAGATGAATCTTGCGGTAGGTCTCCACCAGCGCGCCGGAGGGATCGAAGATCAGCGAGGTGTTGTAAGTGCGACCCTCGTCCGGGCCGGTCTCGTGGAACGAGCCGGCGTGCACCCAGATCCCGAGCTCGCGGGCCGCCTCGGCGAAGAACGCCGCCAACTCGCCGTCGACCGGCTCAGGCTTGGGAAGCCCGGCGCCGGGCCCGAGATAGTCGACATACTCGGGAAGGACCGCGAGGGTCGCTCCGGCCGCGGCGGCGCGGCCCAGCAGATCACGGGCCACCGCAAGATTTTCGGTACGGTCGTCGCGAGCGTTCAGCTGGCATACGGCAACGCGCATACCCCTCAGGGTACGGCCGGAGCGGCCCCGTTGAAACGCCTGGCGAGCACCACCTCGGCACCGACCGGGGTGTAGCCGGCCGCCAGGAACGCCCGCAGGCTTGAGGCGTTGCCGGGCGCTATCTGCGCCCACACCGGCCGGTCGTCCGGGACGAGATGGCGGGCGGCGGTGGCCAGCGCGCGACCCAGCCCTTTGCCGCGGGCTTGTTCGTCCACTTCGACGCCGGTCTCCCAGCGGCCGGCGAGCCCCCGGCCGACGGTCAGGATCGCGGGCCCGTAGGTCCAGGCGCGGACCTCGGTGCGGAAATGGTGTGCCCGTGCCACCCGGCGGTGGTCGCTGCCCTGCAGTTCGGTGAGCTCGATCGGCGGGTCACCGGGGAGCGGGGTGGCGAGGACGAGCGCGTCGAGGCTGTCGGCGGCCAGGCGCAGGCGTTCCTCGAGGGCGGAGAGGAACGACGGGGCCAGCGGTGCGCCGAGGTCGCCGTCGCCCATCCAGGAATCGAGCCATGGACGGTCGATGTCCGCCGCGACGACGATATGGCCCGGGAACGACACCACCGCCGCGCTGTGGGGCGACGGCGGTGGCACCAGAGACAGCCAGGGGGCTGCGGGAAGCCAGTGACCGGACTCGACCCGGGACACGGCTTCCGACAGCGTCTGGGGCGCTGTCAGGCGGACTTCTCCTCGCGGCCGCGAAGGGGACGCCGGCCCGCGAACTCGCGCGGGACGATCGTCGGGATCACGTTCTCGACCACGACCTCGCGGTTGATCACGACCCGGGCGGCATCCGGGTTGCTCGGGACCTCGAACATCACGTTCTGGAGGACTTCCTCCATGATCGCGCGGAGGCCACGGGCACCGGTGCCGCGGAGCATCGCCTGATCGGCGATGGCTTCGAGAGCGCCGGTGTCGAACTCCAGCTCGACACCGTCGAGCTCGAAGAGCCGCTGATACTGCTTCACGTAGGCGTTGCGGGGCTCGGTGAGGATCTTGATGAGCGCCTCACGGTCGAGGTTCCGCACCGTGGTGATGACCGGCAGCCGGCCGATGAACTCGGGGATCAGGCCGAACTTCAGCATGTCCTCGGGCATGACCTTGCTGAAGATGTCATCGGTGTTGCGCTCGGAGACCGAGCGCAGATGCGCGCCGAAGCCGACCCCGCCCTGTCCGACCCGCGACTCGATGATCCGGTCCAGCCCGGCGAAGGCCCCACCCACGATGAAGAGCACGTTGGTGGTGTCGATCTGGATGAACTCCTGGTGCGGGTGCTTGCGCCCACCCTGCGGCGGGACGTTGGCGACCGTACCCTCGAGGATCTTCAGCAGTGCCTGCTGCACACCCTCGCCGGAGACGTCCCGGGTGATCGACGGGTTCTCGCTCTTGCGAGCGATCTTGTCGACCTCGTCGATGTAGATGATGCCCTGCTCGGCGCGCTTGACGTCGTAGTCGGCGGCCTGGATCAGCTTGAGCAGGATGTTCTCGACGTCCTCACCGACATAGCCGGCTTCGGTCAGCGCCGTGGCGTCCGCGATGGCGAACGGCACGTTGAGCATCCTGGCCAGCGTCTGCGCGAGGTGCGTCTTGCCGCAGCCGGTGGGGCCGATGAGCATGATGTTGGACTTGGCCACCTCGACGTCGCTACCCGCTCCGGGGGCGCCGCTCGATTCGGCCTGGATCCGCTTGTAGTGGTTGTAGACGGCGACGGAGAGGGCTCTCTTGGCCTGTTCCTGCCCGACCACGTACGTGTCGAGGAACTGGCAGATCTCCATCGGCTTGGGAAGTTCTTCCCACTTCACTTCGCCGGTTTCCGCGAGCTCTTCTTCGATGATCTCGTTGCAGAGGTCGATGCACTCGTCGCAGATGTAGACCCCAGGGCCCGCGATGAGCTTCTTGACCTGCTTCTGCGACTTCCCACAGAAGGAGCACTTCAGTAGGTCGCCACCGTCGCCGATCCGTGCCACCTACGTTCTCCCTGCGCTCATCGGCCGGCTGTCACCACCGGCCCTCGGCTTGAGGACGATCGCCCTCAACGCCAGAACATCGTCTTGCACGGTTCATCGTTCTGAACGGTTCATCGTCCTGCACAGTTCAACGTTCTGCACAGTTCATCGTCTGCCGACGGGCGTAACTGAGGTTGCCGACTCGACGTTACCCGCAAAGGGGCAGTTCTCCGACCCCCCAAAACGGGCGTGTCAGGGGCCAGTCAGTCTAGCGTGCTCCGACCTGCCCCTGACATCACGTGCTCCGCACCCGTTCCCGCCTCGGCGATCACCGAAACGGGACCGGGAGTGCCGTTCGCGTCAGTTACCGGCGCCGACGCCCTGCAGGCTCTTCTTACGGGTCGCCAGCACGGTGTCGACGATGCCGTACTCCTTGGCCTCGGCGGCCGTCATGATCTTGTCGCGGTCGACGTCCTTGCGGACCTGCTCCTCCGGACGGCCGGAGTGACGCGAGATCAGCTCCTCCATCTGGCTGCGCATCCGCAGGATCTCGCGGGCCTGGATCTCGATGTCCGAGCCCTGCCCGTAGCCGCCCTCGGTGGCCGGCTGGTGGATGATGATCCGCGAGTGCGGGAGCGCCATCCGCTTGCCGGGGGTGCCACCGGCGAGCAGCACCGCTGCCGCGCTGGCCGCCTGGCCGAGACAGACCGTGCTGATGTCCGGACGGACGTACTGCATCGTGTCGTAGATCGCCGTCATGGCCGTGAAAGAGCCACCGGGCGAGTTGATGTACATCAGGATGTCGCGGTCCGGGTCAGCGCTCTCGAGCGTGAGCAGCTGGGCCATCACGTCGTTGGCCGACGCGTCGTCCACCTGCACGCCGAGGAAGATGATCCGGTCCTCGAACATCTTGTTGTACGGGTTCGACTCCTTCACGCCGTACGACGTGCGCTCGACGAACGAGGGCAGGACGTAGCGGTTGTGCACCGGAGCGAACCCGGGAGGCATCGTCAGGTCGGTCATAATTCAGCTCCTCAGTTCAGCGTTCCGGCGCCCTCGGGAACCTGTGTGGCCCCGGTGATCACCTTGTCGATGAAGCCGTAATCCTTTGCCTCCTCGGCCGTGAACCAGCGGTCCCGGTCGGAGTCGGCCTCGATCTGCGCCTGGTCCTGGCCGGTGTGGTGAGCCACCCGCTCCTGGAACATGCGCTTGGTGTACAGCATCTGCTCGGCCTGGATGGCGATGTCGGCGGCCGTGCCACCCATGCCACCGGACGGCTGGTGCATCATGATCCGCGCGTGCGGGAGGGAGTAACGCTTCCCCTCGGCGCCGGCGCAGAGCAGCAACTGCCCCATCGACGCGGCCATACCCATGGCCACGGTGGAGACGTCGTTGTCGATGAACTGCATCGTGTCGTAGATCGCCATGCCGGAGTAGACGGAACCACCCGGTGAGTTGATCCAGAGGTTGATGTCGCGCTCCGGATCCTCCGCGGAGAGCAGCAGCAGCTGAGCGCAGATACGGTTGGCGACCTGATCGGTCACCTCACTGCCGAGGAAGATGATCCGTTCGCGCAGAAGGCGGTTGTAGACCGAGTCGTCAAGATTGCCACTGAGGGAGTCACCACGCAGCGTGGGACTGGCTGGGATGTGCAGATCGGTCATTGCAGCCCTTCACAGCTGACTGTGTCGGCCGAGGTTCCGGCCGGCAGGTTGTCCGTCGTACGACCAACCTAACCGGTCGAATGCGCATCAGCTTCCCGCTCGGGCAGGTGTTCGCTGACAGCGCATCGGCGCCGGCGGAATACCGAAAGGGGCCGCCACTGACGCGGCGGCCCCTGCACGGTGAACCTCAGTGGTTGTGACCCGCGTGGTCGTCCTCGCTGGCGGCCCGGAGGTCGTCGAGGGTCAGGACATTGCCTTCGGCGTCCTTCATCTCGACCTGCTCCATGACGTTGGCGAGCGCCTTGCCCCGGCGCACGTCGCCGAACACGGCCGCGGCCGAGCCCGACTGCACGAGCTGGTCGTAGTACTGCTGGGGCTGCATCTGGGCGCGCTGCGCCCGGTGCACGATCTCGTGACCGAACTCGTCGTCCGAGACCTGGATGTCCTCGGCGTCGGCGATGGTGTCGAGCAGCAGCTGGATCTTGACACCCTCGGTGGCCGCCTCGGCCAGCTCGGCGTCGATCTGCTCCTCGGTCTTCTCCTCGGAGGCGAGGTAATCCTCCAGGGAGGCGCCGATGCGCTCGAGCTGGTCGGTCATGGCCTGCTTGCGACCCTCGACCTCGTCCTTGACGATGCCCTCGGGTGCGGGGATCTCAGCGGCCTCGACGAGCTGCTTGAGCGCCTCGTCACGGGCCGCGTAGATCTGCTCGACCTTCTTGACCTTGCCGAGGCGCTCCTTGAGGTCCGCCTTCAGCTCGTCCAGGCTGTCGAACTCGCTCGCCATCTGCGCGAACTCGTCGTCGATCTCGGGAAGCTGCTTGTCCTTGACCGAGCGCACGGTCACCGCCACCTCGGCGTCACGGCCGGCGAAGTCGCCGCCCACGAGCTGGGTGGTGAAGTTCGCCTCGGCGTCGGCGACGAGGCCGACCAGCACCTCGTCGAGACCCGGGAGCAGCTGCTTGCTGCCGACCTCGTGGGAGATGTTGGTGGCCGAACCACCCGGCACCTCTTCGCCGTCGACGGTCGCCTTGAGGTCGAGCTGAACGTAGTCGCCCTCCTCGGCCGGGCGGTCCACGGTCTTCAGGGTGGCGAACCGCTCCCGCAGGCCGTTGATCTGCTCGTCGATCTCGCTGTCGCCGATCTCGACGGCCGGCACCTCGACCTTGATGGTGCTCAGGTCGGGAATCGCGATCTCGGGGCGCACGTCGACCTCGGCCGTGAACTTCAGCGGCTCGTTGTCGGCGAACTCGGTGATCTCCACCTCGGGGCGGCCCAGCGTCTTGACGTCGTGCTCACGCACGGCGGCCAGGATCTGCTGCGGGATCGCCTCCTGCACGGCCTCGTTGAGGACCGCGCCACGGCCGACCCGCTGGTCGATGACCGCAGCCGGGATCTTGCCGCGACGGAAGCCGGGGATCTGCACCTGAGACCCGATCTCGCGGTACGCCTTCTGCAGGCTGGACTTCAGCTCGTCGAACGGCACCTCGATGGCGAGCCGCACCCGGGTCGGACTCAGAGTCTCGACGGTGCTCTTCACAGGCGTACTCCTTGATGGATCTCTTCGTGTCTGATGTAAGTCGGGGTGGCGGGATTTGAACCCACGGCCCCTCGCTCCCAAAGCGAGTGCGCTACCAAGCTGCGCCACACCCCGAGGCCGCAGGCAAGTGTATGCGGTCGGCCGCACGCCGTGTGCCGCGGCGTCGCCTCGGTGCGCCAGGAGGGGTAACCCGGTCGCTGGGAGCGGAAGGTTTCCAGTAAGCTAGCCATGGCACCGAGCGCTGAAACCGAAGCAACCGGTGCCATGCGGGCGTAGCTCAATGGTAGAGCTTCAGTCTTCCAAACTGACTACGCGAGTTCGATTCTCGTCGCCCGCTCAACTCTGGGACTCCCTTGTCAGCGAAGTGCGCTGACCTGGGAGTTTCGCCATATCTGCGATGGGGGCCGAGCCCCCAAACCCCCACGGTGCGGGGTCGTTGTGGGTGGGCCTGTTGATCTTGCGGGCCATCGGCGGGGCATTGGCGTGCCATTCCGTACCCGGTCCCCGGACCTGTGATTCTGGGATCTGTTGACATGGGGCCGTGGTCTCCTGGGTCGCGCTCGTGGCACTGGTGGATTCGATTCCTGGCCCAAATTGTCGGCGGAGAGCGGGACTACCAGGATGTCGGAGCCAACTCCCCGGAGACGATCAGCAGGTTCCGGCACGGCGGGGCGATCCGTTGCCGGGACCATGCCGTGGAGAACGGCGGCCCTGCGGACCGAATCCTCATGGAGACCGAGGCCAAGAACGCCGGCGAGAACATCTCGCTGACCCGCGCACTGCTTGTCGGCCTCGACATGACGCCTACGAGCACCTCGTCCACGCGGGTTGCACCAGCCGACTGATCATGCCTTGGTGGTGCGAGGTTCCGGCCGGGGCGGGCACCGGGCCTGGGGTGGCCCGGTGCCCTCATCAGCGGGGCCGGGGTGGGGCCGCTGGTGCCGGGGGCGCTCGGTCCCTGGGGCCGCCGGGTCCGGGCCGCCCCGTGTCGGTCGGGTGGCGGGCCTGGTCAGGGTCTTGCGCGTGGTGCCGGACATAGGATCGCGGCATCGACTTGTGGAAAGCTTTCGTTTTTCTGACACTCGCCGGAGGTGCGGGCGCGTGGATTTGATTTTGCTCGGTCCGGTGGCCCTGAGTTCCGGCGCCGCATCTGTTGATCTTGGTCCGCCCAAGCAGCGGGCGTTGCTGGCCACGCTCGCGTTGCAGGCGGGGCAGACGGTCGGGGTGCCGGTGCTGGTCGACCGGATCTGGGAGGAGCGCCCGCCCGCCGAGGCCCGGAAGGTTCTGCACAGTTACATCACCCGGGTCCGGCGCACGGTCGCCCTGGCCGGGGCCGGGATCGCCCGGGGGCCCGGTGGTTACCGGCTCGACGTCGATCCGGAGGCGGTGGACGCGCACCGGTTCGAGGGGCTGGTTCGGCGAGCCGCTGTCGCGAGCGGGCCGGGGCGGGCCGAGTTGCTGAGTGCGGCGCTCGGGTTGTGGCGGGGTGATCCGCTGGGCGGGGTTCCCGGGGCGTGGGCCGAGAAGGTGCGGGAGGGATTCCGGCAGCGCCGGCTCGAGGCCGCCACCGATTGGGCGGACATCCGGCTGGCGGCGGGTGAGCCGCGGGCCGTCATCGTGTTGCTGGAGGCGCTGCTCCAGGAGTATCCGCTGGCGGAGCCGGTGGCCGCCCGGTTGATGCGGGCTCTGGGGGATTCCGGGCGCAAGGCCGAGGCGCTCGACCTGTTCGCCCGGGTCCGGCGCCGGATCGCCGACGAGCTGGGGGTGGAGCCGGGGCCCGATCTGCACGCCGGGCACCGGTCGCTGCTCAGCGCCGATCTGCCCGCCGAGCCCGTCGTGGGCCGGGGCGGGCCGGCTCAGTTGCCTCCGGACGTGCGTGGGTTCGTCGATCGTACCGCGGAGCTGGCCGCACTGGACGAGATCTTCGCCGGGACCGGGCGGGAGCCGCACGCGCTGACGATCGCCGCGGTGTCCGGGACGGCCGGGGTGGGCAAGACCGCGCTGACGATCCGGTGGGCCAACCGGGTGGCGGGGCGTTTTCCCGACGGTCAGCTGTATGTCGATCTTCGGGGGTACGACCCGGAGCGGCCGATGTCCCCGGAGACCGCGTTGAGCGGGTTCCTGCACGCGCTCGGTGTGGCCGGTGGGGACATCCCGCTGAGCACCGCCGACCGGGCCGCCCAGTTCCGGACGCTGGTCGCGGGCCGGCGGATGTTGCTCCTGCTCGACAATGCGTCGTCGGCGGAGCAGGTGCGGCAGTTGCTGCCCGGCGTCGCGTCCGTGTTCGTGCTGGTGACCAGCCGGGACAGCCTTCCCGGGCTGGTGGCCCGGCACGGTGCCACCCGGATCGAGCTGGAGCTGCTCGATCTTCCCGACTCGCTGGCGCTGTTGCGGGCGCTGGTGAACGGCCGGGTCGACGAGGACCCGGCCGCGGCTGAGGCGCTGGTCACGCTGTGCGCGCGGTTGCCGCTGGCGGTGCGGATCGCGGCTGAGCTCGTGCTCGCCCAGCCCCGCAAGCCGTTGCGTGATCTGGTCGCGGAGCTCACCGGCCAGGGCGAGCGGTTGGCGCGGCTGGAAGCGGGACAGGATTCCCGTACGGCGGTCACCGCGGTTTTCTCCTGGTCCTACAGCCGGCTCCCGGCCCCCGCAGCCCTGGTGTTCCGGGGTCTGGGGTCGCATTTCGGGCCGGTCGTCGACGAGCGGGTCGCCGCCGCGCTCGCGGGAGTGGACGTGCCGGTCGCGCGGGAGGCGTTGGAGGTGCTGGCCCGCGCCCATCTGGTCCGGCCTACCGAGCCCGGCCGTTACGTCATGCACGATCTGCTGCGCGCCTACTCGGCCGGGTTGACGTCGCAGGAGCTGACGGCGGCGGCCCGGGAACGGCTCGTGGCCTATTACGTGGCGCGGGTCGGTGAGGGGACCGAGGTCGCCGATGACCACGCCGAGCGGCTGAGCCTGGTCGCGGCCTCCGCCCATGCCGCGGAGCACGGGCCCTATCAGGCGGCGATCGACCTGGCCGACGGATTGTGGCGGCATCTCGACGCGAGTGGGCACCAGGCGGACGCGACGGTGCTGCACGCTCACGCCCGGGCCGCCGCGCGCAACGCCGGCGATCCCGGCGCTGAGTCCCGGACCCTCATCAGCCTCGGGGTGGTGGCGTGGCGGCGCAACGACTACGTGGCAGCCACGGCGCTGTTCGGGGAGGCGCTGCGGCTGGCCCGGCAGGCCGGCGACGAGCTCACCGAGGCGCGGGCGCTGACGAACCTGGGGTTGTGCACGGCGGCGCAGGGCCGGTATACGGCGGCGGCCGGGCACCTGGAGCCGGCGCTACGGACGTTCGTCGCGGCCGGTCACGACCGCGGTGCCGCGGGGACGTACATCAACCTCGCGCTGATCTATCTGCGGCAGGGCCGGCTCGACGAGGCGGCCGACGGGTTCGAGCGGGCCGTGGAGCTCTCCGAACGGCTGGACGACCAGGTCGCCGTCGCCTGCACGCTCACGAATCTCGGCATGCTGGCCACCATGCGGGGCCGGCTGCCGGAGGCGTTCGAGCTGCTCGATCGCGGGCTGGAGCTGTCGCTGGCGACCGGTTACCGGCGCAACGAGGCGCACACGCTGACCAACCTCGGCACCGCCCGGCTGCGGGAGGGCGCTCTCCCGGCCTCGGTCGAGCTCCATGAGCGCGCACTGGCGTTGTTCCAGGAGATCGAGGACGCCGAGGGCGAGGCGAACGCCCTGGTCAATCTCGGCGAGGCGCTGGTGGCCACGGGTGATCTGACGCGGGCCCGGGAGGTCCTGATGCTCGCGGTCGGCACGGCCGCGGGGCACGACGCGGGCTGGGAGGAGGCCGCGGGGCTGGTCGAGCTGGGCAAGTTGTACCGGATCGCCGGGGACCTCGACGCGGCGCACGCTCGGTGGCGCCGGGCACTGACGCTCTATGTCGAGTTCGGGACGCCGCAGGCCGACGAGGTACGTGCTCTTCTGAACGCGGGCGCGTGTGCTTCAGTGACGTAGCGCACCTATAGGGGAGACTGAGCGTCATGGCGTACCCATCCGATCATGACCCGCTTCTGGTGCCCGATGCCAACCGGAAGCCGGACGCGCCACCCCTGCCGGACGAGCTGGCCCAGACGCTCGCGGGCCTGGAACCCGCCGGGGAGGCCCCTCCGGTACGGAGTACGCAACGGGTACCCCGTACCCGTACGAGCGCTGTCTGGTTCGGGGTGTGGGCCGGCGTGGCCGCCCTGATCTTGTTGATCATTTTCGTCGCGCAGAACACCGGCAGGATGCAGATCAGCTTCCTGTGGATGGACGGGCGGATCCCGATCGCGCTCGCGTTGCTCATCGCCGGCGTCGCCGGGGCGGTGATCGCGATGGCGGTGGCCTCGGTGCGGATCATCCAGCTGCGCAAACTCGTGCGCCGGGGCCGCTAGGAAATTCCCGCCCGTGAACCGGGCGGGCTTTTTCAACCTTGACAGGTGACCTTTTGGTCACCTAACTTAGCGTGATGGACGATGACGACCGGGTGTTCAAGGCGCTCGCCGACCCCACCCGTCGCCTCCTGCTCGACCTGCTCTTCACCCGGGAGGGCCGCACCCTCACCGAGCTCGAGACCCAGGTGGAGATGACCCGGTTCGGCGTCGCCAAGCACCTGAAAGTGCTGGAAGAGGCAGGTCTGGTGACGGTGCGCAGATCCGGCCGGGAGAAGTTGCACTTCCTCAACCCGGTGCCGATCCGACTGATCCACGACCGGTGGATCGACAAGTTCACCGAGCGTCACGTGACGGCGCACGCCGATCTCAAGAACGCGTTGGAGGACGAGACATGACCGAGCCGCTGACCACTCAGGTGTTCCGGGTCTGGATCCGCACGACCCCGGAGAAGATCTGGACCGCCATCACCGATCCGGGCTGGAACGCCACATACGGGTATGCCGCACCGCAGTACTACGACCTCGAACCCGGCGGGCGCTTCCACTCGGTGCCGTCGGACGAGATGCTCACGTTCGCCAAGGAGAACGGCTGGCCGATGCCGGACACGATCATCGACGGCCAGGTGATCGAGTCGGATCCGCCCCGGCTGCTCAAGCAGACCTGGCGGATGCTGATGGACCCCACCACGGCGGCCGAGCCGTTCACGACGCTGACATACCTGATCGAGGAGCTGAAGTCGCAGCCCGGGGTCTGCCGGCTCACCGTCACACACGAGCTGACCGGGGCACCCGCGACCTCCGCGATGGTCGCCGGCTCGCCGCTCGACGAGGCCGGGGGCGGCGGCTGGGCCTGGGTGCTCAGCGACCTCAAGTCGCTGCTGGAGACCGGCACCACCATGGCCGGCCGGAGCTGACACCGCGCTGCCGGCCCGTTCGCACGGGCCGGCAGGAGTCGCTAGAAGACCCAGTGGACCGCGGTCATGACCCACTCGGTCTGCTGCAGGTGGGCGACACCGACACCGACGAGGAAGATGCCCGCGACGATGTGCGAGGGCTTCGCGGTGTGGCGCGGTCGGCCGAACTGGCGCTCCAGGACGACCCGGCCGATCAGCCGGGACAGGCCGAACACACCGGCCGCCACCAGCACCGACACCACGAAGACGATGAGGGCCGTGGTCAGGTCGCCGTCGGTCGACAGCGCCCAGATCCCCCAGCAGACGAACGCGAACAACAGGCCCGCGAAGCTCCACTCACCGCCGCGGCGCATCTGGCTCAGGTGCCAGCCGAGCGGCCGGCGCTCCTCATGCGCCTCGGTGTCCGGCCAGCCGGTGCCCGTGGGCTCGTGCTCGGCGGCGAACTGCTGCGGCTGCGGCCGCGGGTTGACCGCCGCACGACCGCTCCAGTTGGGCGTGCTCGGCGGGGCACTGGTCGGCGCCTCGGCACGCCCCTGCTGCGCCTGCGGTGCCTTTGGTGCCTGCGGTGCCTTTGGTGCCTGCGGTGCCTTTGGTGCCTGCTGGGTGCCGCCCCACTGCCGCGTGGGGTCGTAGGCCGGGGGCTGCCCCGGCCGTGGTGGCATGTCCGTCGTCGGCGGATCGGCCCAGGGATCCTGCGGCGGCATGTCGAGCGTCCGCTCGGGCCACTGCGGTTGCTCCGGCATCGTTCCCCTCCCCGGTACGGCCTCGCGCCGTCCTCCATCGAGACTAGCCAGCGAACAAATCGCTCGCCGTCGCGCGCGCCGTCCGTTACACAAACAGCATGGATGCCTCGGATATCCCGATCAGAGTAGGCGGCGCCGGCGACTGGGACGCCATCTGGAAGCTGCTCGCCCAGCTTTTCCACACCACCCCCTCGGACGAGAACAGTGCCTACGAGCGGGAGGTCTTCGAACCCGGCCGGGCCCTGATCGCCGAGGACGACGGCTCGATCGTCGGGCACGCCGCCGCGTACACCAGGGAATTGACCGTGCCCGGCGCCATCGTGCCCGCCGCGCACGTCACCCTGGTCGGGGTGGCCCCGACCCACCGGCGGCGCGGCATTCTCACCAGGATGATGGACCGCCAGCTGCGCGACGTCGCGGCCGCGGGCAACGAGCCGATCGCGGTCCTCTGGGCCAGCGAGACCAGGATCTATCCGCGTTTCGGGTACGGCCCGGCGGCCCAGCGACTGAAGATGGAGATCTCGACCACGGACGTCCGGCTGCCCGCGACCCCGGCGCCGCGGGGACGGTTACGCCAGGTCGAGCCCACCGAGGCGATCAAAGACTTCACCCAGGTGTACGAAGGCCTGCGCGCCACCCGCGTCGGATGGTCCAGCCGCGGCGGCCTCTGGTGGGAGCACCTGCTCGCCGATCCGCTGGAACACCGGGGCGGCGCCACCCCGTCGTACGGTGTCGTCCACGAGACGGCGGACGGTCCCACCGGATACGCCATCTGGAGCACCAAGAGCGAATGGGACAACCGCGGCCCGAACGGTCAGGTCCTGATCCGCGAGATCGTCGCCGCCGACCCGGAGGCCTATCTCACGCTGTGGCGCTTCCTGCTCTCCCTCGATCTGACCCGCCGGGCCTCGATGAGTTTCGCCGCCGTCGACGAGCCCCTGCAATACCTCGTCGACGAACCCCGCCGGCTGGGCATCACCCTCGCCGACGCACTCTGGATCCGCGTCGTCGACCTGCCGGCGGCACTCACGGCCCGGCGCTACTCGGCCCCGCTCGACGTGGTCATCGACGTGACGGACCCGCTGATCGCGGAGAACACCGGCCGCTGGCGCCTGGCCGTCGACGATTCCGGCACCGCCACGTGTACGAGGTCAGCGGCCCCCGCCGACCTCGCCTGCACCATCCTCGAACTCGGCACGGCGTACCTCGGGGCGGTCTCGTTCGCGGCCCTCGCGGCGGCCGGCACGGTTCACGAACTGACCCCGGGAACGCTGCCCCGCGTCACCGCGGCCTTTCGCTGGCATCGCATGCCGCAAGCAACCGAGGTGTTCTGAATGCGCGCGGCGACGGTAGGTTCGGCACCATGGGCGATCAACCCGAACGCCGGCGCCGCCGCTTGCGTCCCACGTCGGCGGCCAAGGCCGCGGCCGCCGAGACACCCGCAACGTCCCCCGACCCGCCCGGCGACGACATGACCCCCACGGTCGAGTCCGACCCGGCCGGCGTCGCCGGGCCTGACCCCCACGGCCTCGCTGACCCTGACCTCGGTGGCCTCGCTGACCATGGCAGCGTCCTCGGCGCCGGCAGCGTGAGTGACCCCGGCGGCGCGGTTTCCGGGGGCGAGCTGAGTGGTGGGCCGGTTGCCGAAACCCTGCCGGTGCACGATCCGGAGGAGAGCGGGCCGAGCCCGGCGACGGTGCAGGCCACGCTCGCCGCGAACGGCGCCGCCCGTCCGGTGCCCACCGCTCCCACGGCCAGCGACGGGCAACCGTCGCCCGGGGTTGACGGACCAGGACCGACATCCAGCGTGGGTGGGCCAGGACCAGGGTCCAGCGGGGGTGGGGCTCGGCCGGTTGGCGGCGCGGGTGGGCCGCGATCGGCTTCCGGAGCCGGTGGGCCTCGGCCGGCTTCGGGAGCGGGCGGTGGGCGGCCGGGTTCGGGCCGGGCGGGGAACGGGGACGAGCAGTCCGAGCGAGGGCTTCGCGGGCTTGTCGGGTCCGGGTCCTCGCAGGTCAGTGTTACCGCCGCGATGCGGGCCCGGGATGCGGCGCGGCCGAGTGAGGCTGATCTTGCCGCTGCCGAGAGCGAGTTGTCGATCGTGCGGCGGAACTGGATGCCGCGGGAGGATCTTCCGCGTAACCACACGCCCTAGAGCTTGGCGACGGGGAACGCCGGCCCCGGGAGCGGGGCCGGCGGGCAGACGGGTGGTCGGTGGGTCAGCTCTGCGGGAGCTGGGGCAGTTCCCGGGTGGCTTCGTACTCCGCGAGCTGGGCGATCCGGCGGGCGTGGCGCTCATTGCCGGAGAACGGGGTGGTCAGGAACGCCTCCGCCATGGCCGTGGCCTCGTCGAGGGTGTGTTCGCGGGCACCGATGCTGAGGATGTTGGAGTCGTTGTGCTGGCGGGCGAGCTGGGCGATCTCGACCTTCCAGGCGAGGGCCGAGCGGACGCCGGGGATCTTGTTCGCGGCGATCTGCTCGCCGTTGCCGGATCCTCCGATGACGATGCCGAGGCTGCCCTGGTCGGCGACGACCTGGGCTCCCGTGTGCAGGCAGAACGCCGGGTAGTCGTCCTCCGGGTCGTAGACGTGCGGCCCGACGTCGACGACTTCGTACCCCTGCTTGGCGAGGTAGTTGACGAGATGACTCTTCAGCTCGTAGCCGGCGTGGTCGGAACCGAGGTAGACGCGCATGACCGCAGTCTGTCAAACCTCGATCAGAACGTCAGCGCGGCCCGCAGACTGACCGCGATCTGGTCGGCTGCCGCCCGGGCCGCGTCGAAGAGGGCGAGCTTGCGTACGAAGCCGTGGTTGACCCCCTGGTAGCGCACGTGCACGACCGCGACACCGGCGTTGAGCAGGGCATCCGCGTAGTCGGCACCCTCGTCGCGCAGGACGTCGTACTCGGCGGTGAGGACCAGGGTGGGTGGCATCCCGGCCAGATCCGCGACGGCGAGCGGGGCCACGTCGGGAGTGAATCTTGTCATGGGGTCGGGGACGAACGTCTCCCAGGCGAGCTTCATGGCGGCCCGGTCGAGGCCGTTGCCGGCGACCTCGTCGTAGGACTCGGAGGCGGTCATCGGGTCGATCGCCGGGTAGATCAGCACCTGGTAGTCGAGCGGGGTGGCGGCGTCACGCTGGCGGCGGGCGGCGACGGTGGCGAGCTGGGCGCCCGCGCTGTCGCCGCCGATCGCCAGGCGGGACGGGTCGACGCCGAGGCCGGCGCCTTCCTTGCGGACCCAGTTCAGCACGGTCTCGACGTCATCGAGGGCGGCCGGGTGCACGTGCTCGGGCGCGAGGCGGTACTCCACCGAGAGCACCGCGCAGCCGGACCGGTCGGCGATCCGGCGGCAGAGCCGGTCGACGGTCTCCACGCTGCCGTAGCACCAGCCGCCGCCGTGCACGTACACGAAGACGGGTGCGCCGGTGCGAGCCGCGTACAGCCGGCAGGGCACGCCGGCGGCGTCCACGTCGGCGACGACCGGCAGCGGGACGGCCGGGCCGCACTCGGCCTCGATCGACTCCTCCATCGCCCGGCGGGCGAACGCGAGCTGGGTCTGCGGGTCGGCGGCGAGCACGTCGGCCGGCGGGCGCTGCCGGATCGCCAGCGACGCGGTGACCTGCGGGTGCAACATCGGCGCGGCTCAGCTCAGCTCAGCGAGGACGAGACCGCCGCGGGCCTTCGGGGTGAACCACGTGCTCTTGCGGGGCAGCTTCTCGCGGGCCAGGTTGACCGCGACGAAGTCGTCGACCGTGACCGGGGCGATGAGCACGGCCAGCCCGGCCCGGCCCGCGTCGACCTCGGCGCGCAGCCAGGCGGCCGGGTAGTCGCCACCCACGTACGAGATGCGTTTGTCCCCCGGGTCGAGACCGAGGGCGTCGCCCAGCAGGACCCGCTCGACCAGGGCGTGGTCCAGCTGGTCGACCGCGGACGCGCCGTCGGCCGAGGGCAGTTCGATCCGGTACGAGCGCCCGGCCGCGTACACCTCGATGGCGCCCTTGACCGGCACCTCGGCGGGGCGCGGCAGCTCCTCGACCCGCGCGCCGGCCGCGGTGAGCGCGGTGACCAGATCATCGACCGGGAGCTCGGCGACCAGCCGGTTGTAGGGCTGGATCGCGACCGAGGCAGGCGTGGTCACGACGGCGAGGAAGCGCGACAGCCCACCGGTCTGCGCCGCCAGGCTGCGGTGGTTGCCGTCGGCGACCACCAGCTCACCACCGCCGGCGAGTGCGGTCAGGTCGTCCTGCAGCGGGCCGGCGGGCACGATCCAGATGGCGTGGGTACGGCCGCTCTGGTCGAGGTCGGTCGCGGCCGGCGCCCCCGCGGCGTCGGTGGCGGCGGCGAGCGCGTCGTGCAGCGCGGCGCCCTTGCCGGTCTGCAGGAGCAGCACCGGTGACAGCAGGGTCCGCAGCGCGTCGGCCAGAGCCACCCGCTCGCGGACCTTGGCGATGAAGACGTCCTCGTTGCGGATCACCAGCCCCGGCTCCTCGGCGCTGGTGGAGATCTGGTCGGTGTCGACCATCGCCCACAGGCCGTACGCGGCGGGTTCGCCCGGCGCGGTGATCCGGTAGAGCACGACCACCTGCTCGGCGGGTGTGTAACTGCCGTCGGCCTTCTCCTCGGCGAGGCGGGCGGCGGCGTCGGGGAGGCACTCGAGGAACGCGCGCCCGACCGCCTCGGGGGCGCGATGGGGCATCTCGATGGCCAGCGCGCTGAGCGGGTTGGCCGCGATGACACCGGTGATCTCGGCGTCGTCGGCGAACTCGTCGTAGTTCTGCGCGCCGGTGCCGCCAGTAGTGATCCAGGCCCGGCTGATCGGGTGCACGACCGTCATGCCCGCGAACCTACCGAGCGGGTTCCAGCCCTGCTCAGCTACCCCGGCGCCGTCCCACCTGTCAGTTCGGCCTCCGGTGCCTGCTGGACGGCATGTTCTGCCGCATCCGGGCCTCCTTGACGCTCGGCGCCGCGGTGACAGGTGCGACGGACGTCACCGGAAAGTGAACGACGGTGACCGGCGGGGCGACCATCGCGGCGGCGTCGGCGGGCAGGGTGGGGCAGATGGTCTCCCACGCGCCGCGGTGCACGGCGATGGTGCAGGTGGCGACGCTGTCGGTCTCGGACATCGGATGCCTCCGGTCGGGTGACGGTGCTCACCCCATCCAACGACCGGCAGGTCCCCGACGTGATTAATTCGGGCGAAATTCGGCATGACCCAACCTCGCAAGGTGTGACGCGCGGTGAGCACATAAGGTGGGCTTGAAGGCTCTAGGACGGGGCACTGCGGCCCCGGCCAGCATGGAGGAGAGTGATCGTGGCCGGAGTTCGTAACCTGACCCAGGTCGAGGCCGCCGAGCGCGCCCGCCTGCTCGAGGTGACGGGGTACGACATCGCCCTGGACCTGACCGACGGGGCCGGAAACCCGGGCGACGGCACGTTCCGTACGGTTTCCGAGGTCACGTTCCGCTGCACCGAACCGGGGGCGCAGACCTTTATCGAGGTCGCCGCCGCGTCGGTTCGTTCCGCGGTGCTCAACGGGACACCCGTGGACCTGTCCGGATGGTCGGCCGAGAAGGGACTGGTCCTGACCGGTCTCGCCGCCGAGAACGCGCTCGTCGTCGACGCCGACTACTACTACTCGGCGAGTGGCCAGGGCCTGCAGCGGAGCGTCGACCCGGTCGACAACGAGGTCTATCTGTACAGCCAGTTCGAGACGGCGGACGCGCAGCGGGTCTACGCGGCGTTCGACCAGCCCGACCTCAAGAGCGTCTTCACGTGGCACGCCACGGTGCCGGCGCACTGGAAGGTCGTCTCGAACATGCCGGCCGAGGGCGTCGAGCCCGCCGACGGCGACGCCAAGACGGTGCACTTCGCGACCTCGCCGCGGATGAGCACCTACATCACCGCGGTGTGCGCGGGTCCGTACCACGAGGTGCGCGACAGCCACGACGGCATCGAGCTCGGGGTGTTCTGCCGGGCCTCGATGGCGCAGTACCTGGACGCCGACGACCTGTTCCTGGTCACCAAGCAGGGCTTCGACTTCTTCCACGAGCAGTTCGGGGTGCGTTACCCGCTGCCGAAGTACGACCAGCTCTGGGTGCCCGACTTCAACGCCGGCGCGATGGAGAACTTCGGCTGCGTCACGCACGCCGAGGCGCACTACATCTTCCGCTCGCAGGTCACCGACTACGAGTACGAACAGCGCGCCAACACGATCCTGCACGAGCTCGCCCACATGTGGTTCGGCGACCTGGTGACCATGCGCTGGTGGAACGACCTGTGGCTGAACGAGTCGTTCGCCGAATGGGCCAGCCACTGGTGCAACACCAAGGCGACCCGCTTCGAGGACGCCTGGACGACGTTCCTGTCCGTCCGTAAGGCCTGGGGCTACCGCCAGGACCAGCTCTCCTCGACGCACCCGGTCTACTGCGAGATGCCCGACCTCGAGGCGGTCGAGGTCAACTTCGACGGCATCACGTACGCGAAGGGTGCCAGCGTCATCAAGCAGCTGGTCGCGTACGTCGGGCTGGACTCGTTCCTGGCCGGGCTGCGCGCCTACTTCCAGCGGCACGCGTGGGGCAACGCGACGTTCGACGACCTGCTGACCGAGCTGGAGACCGCGTCCGGGCGCGAACTGCGCAAGTTCGCCGCGCAGTGGCTCGAGACCGCACAGGTCAACACGCTGCGGCCGGTCGTGACGATCGCGGCCGACGGAACGTACGAGAACGTGGTCGTCCGCCAGGAGGCCCCGGCCGAATATCCCACGCTGCGCACGCACCGCATCGGTGTCGGCGTCTACGACGTGCAGGGCGAGCGGCTGGTGCTGCGCGACCGCCTCGAGATCGACGTGAGCGGCGAGGAAACGGCCATCCCGGCGCTGACCGGCGAGCGGGCCGGTGACGTGCTGCTGATCAACGACGACGACCTCACGTACGCGAAGCTGCGGCTCGACGAGCGTTCGACGGCCTCGATCGTCAAGCACATCGACGGTTTCGACTCGTCCCTGGCGCGCGCGCTGTGCTGGGCGGCGTCGTGGGACATGCTCCGCGACGGCGAGCTGGCCGCGCGGGACTACATCGCGCTGGTCCGCACCGGGCTGCCGAAGGAACGCGACATCAACCTGACCACGGCGACGCTGCGGCAGGCGACCACCACGCTCGCCATGTACGCGGACCCGGCCTGGGCGCCGACCGGCTGGGCGCAGCTCGCGGAGACGGCCAGGGGCGCTCTCGCGGCGGCCGAACCGGGCAGCGGGTTCCAGCTCGCCTGGGCCCGCGCCTACCTCGGGGCCGCCCGCGCCGAGGCGGACCTCGCGGTGCTGCGCGGCTGGCTGGAGGGCACCGGCGTGCCGCAGGGCCTCACCATCGACACCGAGCTGCGCTGGTCGCTGCTGGTGGCCCTGGCGGCCCGGGGCGCGGCGACCGACGCCGAGATCGGCGCCGAGCTCGAATCCGACCGCACGGCCAGCGGCGAGCGGGAGGCCGCCCTCGCGCGGGCCCTGCTCCCCACGGCCGGGAACAAGGCGGCCGTGTGGGCCCGGCTCACCGGCACCGAGAAGCTCCCCAACTGGCTGCACCGGTCGCTGCTGCAGGGCTTCCAGTCGTCCAGCCAGGTGGAGCTGACCGCGCCGTACGCGTCGAAGTTCTTCGAGGTGGTCGACGACCTCTGGGCGCGCTCGGACAGCGAGCCGGCCCAGGAGTTCGTCATGCTGGCCTACCCGGCCTACCAGGTCAGCGACGAGACGGTCGCGCTGACCGACGCGTGGCTGGCCGCGGACGGTCACCCGGCGTCACTGCGCCGGCTCGTCGCCGAGGGCCGCGACGGTGTCCTGCGGGCGCTCAAGGCCCGGGCGAAGGACGCTTCGGCCGCCTGATCGTTTTGTGCACGGGCCGCGGGATCTCCGGATCCCGCGGCCGGTGAACTTACCGGGGCGAAACCCACCCGAAACAACTCTACGTGAGTACGCTGTATCGCAACGCGACGCGGCGGGGGTGATCCGGTAGTGGTGATCGGTCAGAGCGCACTGCCCCGATGGACCGCCCCGGAAGGCCCGTGGACCGAGCCCGACCTGCACCTCTTCCCGCAGGACGGCCACCGCTACGAGATCGTCGGCGGCAGCCTGCACGTCCTGCCCCCGGCCGACCGCCGGCATGACACCATCGTCGCCGCCCTGGTCACGACGCTGCGCGCGGCGGCCCCGCACGGCTGGTGGGTCTGCGACCGCCTCGGCATCGGCACCAGGGACAGCAACCTCATCCCTGATGTGACGGTGCTGCGGCCCCGCTCGTCCGGAGCCGTCTGGGCCGACCCCGCCGACGTGGCCCTGGTGATCGAGGTCGAATCCCCGGCGAGCGCCCGCTACGACCGGCTGCTCAAGCCGGTGCTGTACGCGGAGGCGGGCATCAGCGGCTACTGGCGGGTCGAACCGGGCGCGGAGCCGGTGCTGCACACGTACACGCTGACGAATGGCGGCTACGAAGCCCAGGAAACGATAAGAGGCGCCGACCCTGTGCGGGTCGACGCCCCGTACCCGGTCCGGGTGGCACCCCGAACCTGGAGCTGAATCCAGCCGTCAGCTGCGGCCGGCGTGGGAGGCCAGCTGGTCGAGGCCGGCGAGGACGCCGCCGGCCAGGTCGCCGCCCGCGAAGGCCGCGGCCATGGAGAGAGCGGCCAGCTTGGCGTCGCGGTCGGAGACCCGCTTGCGGGCTTCCGAGCCGGTGACGATCTCGAGGACCCGCTGGTTGGGCGAGGCCGCGATGAGGACCGCCGTGGCCGCGCCGTCGAGCCGGCGGTGCATGGCCTGGGCGCTGTCCCGGGTCGGCTCCTCGAGGTCACCGAGGTAGACGCTGAAGGACAGACCGGTCTGCTGGTTGGCGATGCGCAGCGCGTGGTCGAGCCGGAGCAGCTGACGCGTCGTGAACGGACCCTCGAGAGCGTCGATGCTCTCCTGGGACATGTCGAGCTCCGGGGCCTCGGTCAACGTCGGGCCACCGGCGTGGTGCAGCGCGGTCATCGGCTGCTCGTTTCGCTCGCTCGTCAGAGCCTGGGTCTCACCAACGGTCACTTGCGCCTCCCACCGGAGCGGGCCGCACGGGCTGGCCCGAAGAGTCCTCCACGATGCCCGCGGGCAGCGCGGCAGCATGCGCCGACGAGGGCTGGCCGACCTGCTTCGGCGAGGCCAGGAACCAGATCGGCTTGAAGTCGTAGGCCCGGCCGGGCCGGTAACGACGGTCGGGCTGATCGCGCTTCCCACCGGCGAGGGCGAGAGCCGCGACAAGGGTCATGATCGCCACAGGGATCACGATGTAGACCAGAGTTGTTTCGAAAATCGACAACCTCAACGCCCCCAGGCGTCAAAAGGAACCGGACATAGTCACTGTCTTCCCAGTGATCCGAACGTCAATCACGGTAGCGGAGTGAGAGCCGCCACGGACGCTCGGGTGTCAAGACCCACATGTCAGCGCTCTGTGACGCCGCGAAAACCGCCCGGAGGTGCGAAAATCACCCTCACGCGCCGTCCGCGAGGTTTCCGCCCGGGACGGCAGGAGGGGGAGATCATGCGCACCTCTGTCCCGGCCGCCCTCGCGGCGCTCATCCTTGCCCTGCCCACTGTCCTGCTTTCCAGCTCACCGGCCCGGGCCGCAGCCGTCTTCGTCGAGTTGAACCCCAGCACCGTCCGCGCCGGCGACGAGATCGGCATCCGCGCGAGCTGCGACGACAACCTCAAGGCGGGCACGGTGACGACCGACCCGCTCGGGGAGGTGAGCGTCACCCCCCGATACGGCTTCCTGACCGCGACCGTACGGGTGCCCGGCGCCACCCGGCCCGCCGACTACAAGGTCGCCCTGCGCTGCGCGGGAGGAGAGAAAGCCGAGACGACCCTGCACGTGGTCGCCAAGGTGGAACCCGTCCGTGGCCCGGCCACCGGAGGCGGGGGCACAGCCGGCGGTAATACGGTGACCATGCTCCTCGGCGGTGGAGCTACGGCTGTCGCGGCGGGCCTCCTGCTGGGCCTGGTGGCCCTGCGCCGGCGCCGGCTCGGCTGAGCGCGCCGGATGGCCCGCCCAGTACGGCCCCGGCCCCTCACCCCCGGCCCCCGCATGCCGGAATCGGTCCTCCGCCGCCGCCCGGCCGAGATCGTCCCCCGGCCCACTCCCCCACCGCCCACGCCCCCACCGCCTACTCCCCCACCGCCCGCTGCCACGGACCACGAGGAGACCGGCGCGGACGACATCGCGGTGCGGAAAGCGCCGGCCACCCAGTCCGACGCCGGCGACAACGCGACGACGGCCCAGCGGCCGAATCTGTCCGGTTTGTCCCGTCGGCCGTCGCCCTACCCGGAAGGAACACGGCGCGCCGGAGGAATCCGGCCCGCTACGGCAACCGAGCGCGCACAAAAGGCTGAGCGCCCAGGAGGGTCGAGGCGCGCAGAGATGGCCGAGCGCGCGGGAGGACCTGAGCCCGGGGAGACGGCCGAGCGCGCGGGAAGGGCCGAGTCCGGGCAGACGGCCGAGCGCGGGGAGACAGCCCGGCACGGGGAGACAGCCCGGCACGGGGAGACAGCCCGGCACGGGGAGACAGCCCGGCACGGGGAGACAGCCCGGCACAGAGAGATGGCCGTGCGCGGGGAGACAGCCCGGCACGGGGAGACAGCCCGGCACAGAGAGATGGCCGTGCGCGGGGAAACGGCCGAGCACGGGGAGACAGCCCGGCACGGGGAGACAGCCCGGCACGGGGAGACAGCCCGGCACGGAGAGATGGCCGTGCGCGGGGAAACGGCTGAGCACGGGGAAGCCGGCGGGCAAGGGGCGTTGGCGCAGCGCCCGGGGACAGCCGGGCGCGGGCAGGTAGCCGAGCACGGGGAGACGGCCCAGCGCGCGGGGAGAGCCGAGCGCGGGGAAATGGCTCAGCGCGCAAGGGTCGCTGAGCGCGGGGAAATGGCTCAGCGCACGGGGATCGCTGAGCGCACGGGGATCGCTGAGCGCGCCGGGTTGGCTGAGCGCGCCGGGTTGGCTGGGCGCGTGGATGGGGCTGGGCTTGCCGGGAGGGCTCAGCGCGTGGGGGTGGCTGGGCGCGCAGGTGGCGCTGGGCGTGGGGGGAGGGCTCAGCGTGGGGGGAGGGGTGGGGGGCGCGCTCGGAAGCCCGTACCCGTCGGAGTTTTCGCAGTGGTTTTGGTGTTTGTGGGGCTTTTCGCGATGGGTGCCGGGATGGGCGCGGCTACCGGGTTCGATCTGCGGGAGATCTTCAAGGGGCCGGATGAGCCGCCGCCGCGGGCTTTTCCGGTGCTGGAGCCGAGCCGGCCGATGCGGTTGAGTATTCCGGCGATCGAGGTGGCGGCGCCGATCCTGGATGTGGGGCTGGCCCGGGATGGCACTGTGGCCGTGCCTCCGTTGGAGCGGCACAACGAGGCTGGGTGGTTCGAGGACGGGCCGACTCCGGGGCAGTTCGGGCCCGCACTGATCGTCGGGCATGCCGACACCCGGTCGGGACCTTCGGTTTTTCACCATCTGGGGCGGTTGAAGCCGGGGCAGAAGATCGAGATTCTGCGCGAGGACCACGATACCGCGATCTTTCAGGTGAATTCCGTTGAGCATTATGGCAAGGACAAGTTGCCGATCCAGAAAGTCTACGGCGATTACAGCCGTCCTTCATTGCGCCTGGTGACCTGTGGTGGCACCTGGCTCGGTGGCAGCCGGGGCTATTCCGACAACGTGATTGTCTTCGCCTCCCTGGTCGGCACCGAGAAAATTTAGGCAGCCTCGGCGACCGGGGCCGGCAGGTCGAGCCAGTCCGACCAGCGGGGGTCCGGGGTGCGGTGGCCGAGGACGCGCCAGGCCACGCCGCGGGGGGCGGCCGGGGCGGCGTGCAGGCGCCAGCCGAGTTCGGCCGGGGTCTTGTCGCCCTTGCTGTGGTTGCACTTGGCGCAGGCCGCCACGACGTTGTCCCAGGCGTGCAGGCCACCGCGGCTGCGGGGGAAGACGTGGTCAATGGTCTCGGCCGAGCCCCGGCAGTAGGCGCAACGGCCGCCGTCGCGGGCGAAGATGGCCCGGCGGGAGAGGCCGACGTGGGTGCGGTAGGGCACCTTGACGTAGCGGGTGAGGCGGACCACCGAGGGGACCGGGAGGTCGTGGTAGGCGCTGTGCAGGATGCCCTCGCCGACGGACACGCATTCCGCCTTGGTGGTCAGCACGAGGATGGTCGCTCGACGCACCGATACGACGCACAGCGGCTCGTAGGTGGCGTTCAGAACCAACGCGGAGGAGCCCACTGTGGGTCGTATGTCAGGCATCGCGATCACCCTTCGGTGTGAGTGCTAGTAACCGCTCCCGATGTGCGCAAAGTGTCCTGCGAGCGCCGGAGAATCCCGGTGCCCGTGGCCCAATAATCCCTGATGGTCGACGAATTGGCGAGCAAAATCTGTGGCCGGGACGTAAACGTCTGAGGTCTCGGCCGGGGACGAACGGGACGGCCGGTACGGTTGGCTCCCGTGATTCCGCTAGCCGCTACCCCCGATCCGTCGGCCTCGACCGTCCCGATCATCGACAGCTCGTCGATCTCCGATCGGTGCAAGGTCGACCCCTTCTGCACCTGGATCTACGACCAGACCGAGAGCCAGTGGGTCGCCAACGGCGGCTACCTGTTCGTGGTCAAGCCGTTGCGGATCCTGGCGATCATCCTGATCGCGGCGCTGATCCGCTGGGCGTTGAACCGCGCGATCAAGCGGCTCACCACGACCACGTCGCGGGCCGCCATGCCGGCGCTGCTCAAGCCGTTGCGGGAGCGCGCCGACCGGCAGGCCGAGGCCGCCGAGAACACGTTCATCCCGGAGCGCCGCCGCCAGCGGGCCGAGGCGATCGGGTCGGTGCTGCGCAGCTTCGTCACCGCGGTCGTCTTCACCATGGCGGCCCTGCTGGTCATGGGCGAGCTGGGCTTCAACCTGGGGCCGTTGCTCGCCAGCGCCGGCATCGTCGGCGTGGCGCTCGGTTTCGGGGCGCAGAGCCTGGTCAAGGACCTGATCGCCGGGCTTTTCATGCTGCTGGAGGATCAGTACGGCGTGGGCGACTCGGTCGACCTGGGTGACGCGGTCGGCGTGGTGGAGTCGGTGGGCCTGCGGGTGACGACCGTGCGCGACGGCCGGGGCGTGCTCTGGTACATCCGCAACGGCGAGATCGTCCGGGTCGGCAACAAGAGTCAGGGCTGGGCGATGGTGGTCATCGACATCCCGATCGGCTTCGTCAACTCGGAGGAGGCCGGCGCCGTGCTGCGGGCGGCCGCGCTGGCGCTGGCGGCGGAGCCGGAGCACGCCACCGAGTTCCTCGAGCCCCCGGACGTGATCGGGGTGGAGCAGCTGACCGTCGACGGCGCGGTCATCCGGACCATCGCCAAGACCACCGCCGACGGGCAGCCGGTGCTGCAGCGGGAACTGCGCCGCCGGCTCACCGAGGCACTCGAGACGTCCGGCATCTCGGAACGGATTGCGGTATCCCGCATGCTGCCCCGGTCGGCGGTGCCGCCGATGTACAACTCGCCAGACCGTCCCGGCACCCCCGGGGGCGCGACCTGAGCTGCGCAGACGGCATGAGGGGGGATGTCCGTCCTCGACCGATTGGCGGATATTTCCCCCGTACGCCCTAGCCAGGACTCGGACGATCGGGCAGAATCCTGCAAGAAGCATCTGCACTTGCAGCGTCACGTTCGCCCGCCTGCGAAGCACGGCTGAAGAGCAGAAGCAGCCGTCGGGACACGGCCGGCCGTCGCGATCGATGGAGGACCTGGGTGTCCGAGGACCGACCCGCCGAGCAGCCGGGCACCGGCACCGGTGGCGCGGCGGCGGAGCCCGAACGCAACGGAAGCTATCGCGATCTGTTCGCGGTCCGCGAGTACCGGGCGATGTACTTCTCGCTGCTCGTCAACTGGGTCGGCGACTACCTCGCCCGGGCGGCGATCATCGTGCTCGTCTACCAGCGGACCGAGTCGGTCACGCTGTCGGCGGCCTCGTTCGCGATCAGCTACCTGCCGTGGATCGTGGGCGGGCCGGTGCTCGCGGCGGTCGCCGAGCGGTACCCGTACCGGCGGGTCCTGATCGTCGCGGACCTCGCGCGCGCGGTCCCGATCGCGCTGATCGCCCTGCCGGGGATCCCGGTGCCGGTGATCCTGGTGCTGCTGTTCCTGACGATGCTGGGCGCGCCACCCACCCAGTCGGCCCGCTCCGCGCTGATCCCGCTCGTGCTCGAACGCCGGCTGGTCATCACCGGGCTAGCCCTCAACGCCTCCACCGCCCAGGCCGCACAGGTGTTCGGCTACCTGGCCGGAGCGATCCTGGCGGCCGGTTTCAACCCCCGGTTCTGCCTGGCGCTGGACGCCGTCTCGTTCCTGGTGTCCGCGGCGATCCTCACGGCCTGGGTCAAACCCCGGCCGGCCGCCGTGGTGACCCGGCGCCAGCACCTGCTGCGCGAGACCGCCGAGGGCTTCCAGCTGGTCTTCCGCACGCCGTTGCTGCGGTCGATCGCGGTCATGGTGTTCGCGCTGACGACGTTCACGATCCTGCCGGAAGGGCTCGCGGCGGGCTGGGCGGCGGTCTTCCACGAGGACCCCGGCTCCCGCGGCTTCGACCAGGGCCTGATCATGGCCGCCGGGCCCATCGGGTACGTCGCCGGCAGCCTCGCGGTCGGCCGGATCGCCACCCAGGCCGGCAAGCACCGGCTGGTGAAGCCGTTCGCCGCGCTCGCACCGCTGGCACTGGCGTTCACCGCGTTCGCACCCAACGCGATCACCGTCGCCGTGCTCGTCGCCGTCTCCGGGGTGGCGCAGGGCGTGCTCGTGCCCGCGCTCAACGGGACGTTCGTGCTGGCCCTCCCGCACGGGTACCGCGCCCGGGCCAACGGGGTCATGCAGAGCGGTCTGCAGCTCAGCCAGGGCGCGTCGGTCATGGTGACCGGGGTACTCGCGCAGCACTCGTCCGTACCCCTCGTGGTCGGTCTGTGGAGCCTCGGAGGTCTGGCCCTCATGCTGACCGTAGCGGCCCGGTGGCCGGGGAATGCCGAGGCGGGCGAGGCGGCCGCGGCGATCCCGCCTCGGCAACGGCGGGGTGAGACGTCGCCCACAGAAGAGGCGGGCCCGGGACGGTCCACCACGGCTGGCAGAATGGACAAGTGAGCGAGCTCAGTTTCTTCGAGACGGTCGGCGGCGAACCGACCTTCCGCCGGCTCGTCGACCGGTTCTACGAGGGTGTCGCCGGGGACCCGCTGCTACGCCCGATGTATCCGGAGGATCTGGGGCCGGCCGCGGACCGGATGGCCCTGTTCCTGATGCAGTACTGGGGCGGTCCCACCACGTACCAGGAAACCCGTGGGCATCCCCGGCTGCGGATGCGGCACGCGCCGTTCGTGGTCGACAGCGCGGCCCGCGACGCCTGGCTGCGGCACATGGGTGCCGCGGTCGACTCGCTGGAACTCCCCGAGGAACAGCACACCGTGCTCTGGGACTATCTCGAACGGGCCGCCCAGTTCATGGTCAACGCGGCGGACGCGCATCCCGGGGGCCCGGCCGTTCGTTGATCGGGGTGATTTCGACCCGACCCCTGGAGCTGCCACCCATGCGACGCCGACTGCTCGCCGCCGCCGCGCTGACCAGCGCTGCCCTGATCCCCGCCACGCTGCCGGGAGCACCGGCCAGGGCCGACATGGCCCAGTCCACCGTCGTGTCGGCCAACCCGGTCGATTTCACGCCGCACGTGCTCGACGGCACCGTCTGGGCACTGACCGTCGTCGGCGACACGGTGGTTGTCGGGGGAAACTTCACCAAGGTCCAGGACAGCGCCCGCAGGACGACCTACAACCGCAGGAACATCTTCGCGTACGGCCTGCGCGACGGCGTGGTCCGCAGCTTCGCGCCCCAGGTGGACGCCCCGGTGTACTCGCTGGCCGCGGGAGCCGGCAGCACCGTGTACCTCGGCGGCTCGTTCCGGACCGTCAACACGGTCGCCCAGCGGGGTCTGGCCCGGGTCTCGGTCACCACCGGCGCCCGCCTCCCGGCGTTCACCGCGAAGATCAACTGGGGCGATGTGCGCGCGCTCGCCGTCCGCGGCACCCGCCTGTACGCCGGCGGCACGTTCTCCGCGGTCAACGGCGTCACCCGGGTCGGCCTGGCCCGCCTGAACACCAGCTCCGGCGCGGTCGACGCCGGCTTCAACCCGAGGCTGTCCGCCCCCGGCCTCAAGCGCACCCGGGTCGAGCACTTCGACGTGACCCCGGACGGCAGCCGGCTGGTCGCGGTCGGCGCGATCCTCAAGGTCGGCTCGGTCAACCGCAAGCAGATCGCCCTGTTCAACACCTCCGGCGCCACGGCCGCGGTGCTGAGCTGGTACACCGACGCCTACCAGGCGCAGTGCATGCCGGGCTTCGACACGTACCTGCGGCAGGTGAAATTCTCACCCGACGGCCGGTACTTCGTGGTGGCGGCGACCGGCCGGGACTCCGCCCCCACCAAGCTGTGCGACTCGGCGGCCCGGTTCGAGACCACCGGTGGCGGCAAGCACAACCCGACCTGGGTGCAGCACACCGGCGGCGACTCGTTGTACGCGGTCGCGGTGACCGGCAGCGCGGTGTACCTCGGCGGGCACCAGCGTTACCTGAACAACCCGTACGGCACCGACGCCAAGGGCCCCGGCCCCGGAGCGGTCTCCCGCCCCGGCATCGGCGCGGTCAGCCCGACCACCGGCCGGGCCCTGGCCTGGAACCCGACCCGCCTGCGCGGCGTAGGCGTCCGAGCCTTCCAGGTGGTCCCCAACGGCCTGATCGTAGGCTCCGACACCGACCAACTAGGCAAGGAATACCACGGCCGAGTAGGCATGTTCCCGAGCTAACTGATCTAACCCGGACCACAACGCGATCGCCCGGCAAAGACTTGAGGCCCGGTTTTCTGACGCCCGCGCAGTTTGCGGGTGGCAGAAAACCGGGCCTCAAGTCTTTGTCTCTCAGGGGCGATCGCCAGCTGAGCGAAGCGAAGCCATCAAAGCAGAGCACCCTCGTCGTGTAGCCAGTCGACGAAGGAGGTGGCTACCGCGGCGCCGCAGTCGAGCATCTCGACCAGGAGGGCGTCGTGGGCCCCGGAGGCCAGCGGGATCTGCAGCTCGGCGTAGATGGGTAGCTGCCCCCGCTCGGTCGGGTCGCCGATGTAGGCCTTGCAGAACCGGCGGGTGTGGTTCCACTCGTTGACCACGCGGTAGGCGCGGTCGGCCCAGTCCGGCGGGACCGTCGCGTGCGGGCGGGCCCGCATGACGAGGATCTCGTCGTCCGGCCCCTCGAGGGTGACCAGCACCGCGTGCCGTTCCCACATCGCCAGCAGGCTGCCGCCGCCGTCGGCGAGGAACCGGATGTCGAGCAGGTCGAGGGCCTTGCCGATGCGGGTCAGGTCGACCGGTGCGACCTGACCGGGTTCCTCCATCGCGGACAGGTCGGCGGCCGACTTCGAAGCGCGTTCGGGCTCACGCTGCGTCGGTACGCCGACACGGATGCTGCTCTGCAGAGCGACCTCGCCGCCGCTCTCGGGCTCGTTGTCTCCGGACGATCCGGGACGCCATGACCACCACGGCATCGTTGTGCACCTCACTCCCCAGCAGGTCAGCCGCCGGACGTAGCGGTGGACCCGTCGGCGACGGTACCCGTACAGCTCGCGGAGGTCATCCCCTCAAAGGGAGGGCGCGACCGGACGACCGATGCATCATCACCCTTTCGGATGAACACCTACGGGCATAACGGTCAATTCTTGGACCGGCTGTAGCCAGGCGACTCCATATGGTGCAGAAAGTCCCACCCAGCGTCCCGCCACGCATACGCGGGTGCTCGGCCGCTCCCCCGCCTCCGGCCCGAGGAAGCCCATCCGGGAGATCGCCTGGACGAGCCGCTGCGGGATCTCGACCGGATCCCCACCGCTCGGTGTCACGACCAGCGCGACGTGGTCGAGCAGGGCGTCCCGGACCGCGCGCTGCCCCACCGAGCGCCCGCTCAGACCGCCCTCGGTGACCTCCCGCAGCGTCCCGGCCGCGGCGTCGGCCAGGCGGCTCAGCTCCGCGGCCGCGACGGACTCGACGACGGCGATCCCGGCGGGCGGCAGCGGCCAGCGCCACGCGGCATCGCGCCGGGTGGGCAGGTCGGACCCGCCGGACGCCAGGATCGCGAGCAGCTCGGCGGCGGCCACCGTGGCGTCACCCGGCCCGGCCCCGGCCACGTCCCGGGTGACCAGCACACCCCAGGGCAGCCGGGCCCACAGCGCGGTGCGGCCCTTGCCGGAACGCAGCCGCACCGGCAGGGCCCGATCGAGACGGGTCAGCCGGGCCAGGAAGGCGCCGGCGTCCGCGACCCCTTCGATGTTGTGGTCGCTCATGAAGAGCTCAAGCCTCCAGGTAGGGCTTGAGAAAGTCGCGCTCCTGCTCACTCAGCCGGCGCGGGAAGCCCTCAGCCAGGTTGTAGGGCACGCACACCGATTTCGCCCTGCTGGCGAGCACGCCCTCGTCGAACAGTTCATAGGAGACGGTGAAGGAGGCCGTACGCAGCTGCGAGATCCACAGCTCGATGCGCACGGACTCGCCGTAGTCCACCGGCCGCAGGTAGTCCACCTCGTGCCGGGAGATCACGATGCCCTCCTCGAAGGACGTGAACCCCTGGGCGCGGGCGTTCGTGAAGAACAGCGCAACGCGCGCCTCCTCGTACAGCGTGAGGAAGCGCGCGTTGTTGACGTGGCCGTACGCGTCCATGTCGGACCAGCGCACGGCCGCGTCGAAGACGAATCTGTCAGTCACGGGTGAGCTTGCGGTACGTGACCCGGTGCGGGCGCGCGGCCTCGGCGCCGAGCCGGTCGATCTTGTTCTTCTCGTACGCGTCGAAGTTGCCCTCGAACCAGAACCACTTGTCGGGGTTCTCGTCCGTGCCCTCCCACGCGAGCATGTGCGTGGTGACCCGGTCGAGGAACATCCGGTCGTGGGAGATGACCACGGCGCAGCCGGGGAATTCCAGCAGCGCGTTCTCCAGGCTGCCCAGAGTCTCGACGTCCAGGTCGTTCGTCGGTTCGTCGAGCAGCAGCACGTTGCCGCCGATCTTCAGCGTCATCGCCAGGTTGAGCCGGTTGCGCTCACCACCGGAGAGGACCTTGACCGGCTTCTGCTGGTCGGGGCCCTTGAAACCGAACGCGGCCACGTAGGCCCGCGACGGCATCTCGACCTTGCCGACCATCATGTGGTCGAGACCGTCCGAGACGACCTCCCACACCGTCTTGGTGCCGTCGAGGCCGGAGCGGCTCTGGTCGACGTACGACAGCTTGACCGTCTCACCGACCCGGACCGCACCCTCGTCCGGCTGCTCGAGCCCGACGATGGTCTTGAACAGCGTGGTCTTGCCGACGCCGTTCGGTCCGATGATGCCGACGATGCCGTTGCGCGGCAGCGAGAACGACAGGTGATCGATGAGCGTACGCCCGTCGAAGCCCTTGACCAGGTCCTTCGACTCGATCACCGTGTTGCCCAGACGCGGGCCCGGCGGGATCTGGATCTCTTCGAAGTCCAGCTTGCGGGTCTTCTCCGCCTCGGTGGCCATCTCGTCGTAGCGGTCGAGCCGGGACTTGCTCTTGGTCTGGCGCGCCTTGGCGTTCGACCGCACCCACTCGAGCTCGTCGGCGAGGCGCTTCTTGAGCTTGGCGTCCTTGCGACCCTCGACCGCGAGGCGCTGGGCCTTCTTGTCGAGGTACGTGGAGTAGTTGCCCTCGTACGGGTAGGCGCGGCCCCGGTCGAGCTCGAGGATCCAGGTCGCCACGTTGTCGAGGAAGTACCGGTCGTGCGTGATGGCGATGACGGTGCCGGCGTACTTGGCGAGGTGCTGCTCCAGCCACGACACGCTCTCGGCGTCGAGGTGGTTGGTGGGCTCGTCGAGCAGCAGCAGGTCGGGCGCCTCGAGCAGCAGCTTGCACAGCGCGACGCGGCGGCGCTCACCACCGGAGAGCTGGGTGACGTCGGCGTCCGGCGGCGGGCAGCGCAGCGCGTCCATCGCGAGCTCGAGCTGGGAGTCGAGGTCCCACGCGTTCGCGTTGTCGAGCTCCTCCTGGAGCTTGCCCATCTCTTCCATGAGCTCGTCGGTGTAGTCCGTGGCCATCTGCTCGGCGATCGCGTTGAACCGCTCCATCTTGGCCTTGGTCTCCGCGACCGCTTCCTCGATGTTGCCGAGAACCGTCTTGCTTTCGTTGAGCGGGGGCTCCTGCGCGAGCATGCCGACGGTGTTGCCGGGCATGAGCCGGGCCTCGCCGTTGCTCACGGTGTCGATGCCCGCCATGATCTTCAGCAGGCTGGACTTACCGGCGCCGTTCGGACCGACGACACCGATCTTGACCCCGGGCAGGAAGTTCAGCGTCACATTGTCGAGCACGACCTTGTCGCCGTGCGCCTTGCGCGCCTTCTCCAGGGTGTAGATGAACTGGGCCACAGTGCGGCCTACCTCCGTGATCGAGATTTCCGGTGCCGGAACGGAGGCCCAATCTTTCCAGGTCGCTCCTCGGCCTTTTACATCAACCCCGGGCGGCGGGCAAGGATTCCCCCGTTACCCGGGCTCGACCTGGCTGATCTCCTCGCGCCCGGTTTTGGTCACGACCCGCAGCTCACTGTCATTGACCGTGAACGTCGCGCCGTCATGGGCGGTGGCGGTGTACGTGTCGCCGTCCTGCTCGACGTCGGACAGGAAGAGAGCGGTCTCGCCCTCGACCCACTTCGCATCCGTTCCGCCCCGGTTGGCCTGGTAATACAGCTTGCCGCCCGGGTCCCGGCAGATCCACACCGTGGTGCCGGTGGAGGCCGCCCGCACGCGCAGGACCTGGTAGAGCGTATCGGTTACCCCGATTTTGCGCGCGGTGGCATGCATCTGCTCCGGACATTCGGGGCCGTCCGGGACGGGTGTGGGCACCGTGGCCGGGTCGGTTTCGCCCGGTGCGGGCGTCTGTGCGGCGGAAGTCCGCTCGAACCGGCTGTGCTCGTTGCCGAGCGCGAAGCCCGCCGAGATACCGATGATGGCCAGGAACACCGTGGCAATGACCACAGGGAAGAACAGCGGGGACCGCTGCGGGGAAGGATCATCGGACAGGCTCACCGGCCAAGGATGGCACCTCGCTGCCACCTGTCCCGACCTCTGGCCGGATGCCGCCTGGGCAAGCCCCGCGTGGCTACGCACAGTAGGCTCGTGATCGGGGAACCAGAACGACCCGGAGGTGCACTCAGCGTGGCCGAACGAAGTTCCTTCGTCGTAGTTGCCAACCGCCTGCCCGTGGACGAGGTCATCGTCGACGGTGAGCGGCAGTGGCGTCCGAGCCCGGGTGGGCTCGTGACCGCCCTGCACCCGGTGCTGATCGAGCATCGGGGCACATGGATCGGGTGGGCGGGTGGGGACGGCGAGGCGCCCGACCCGTTCGAACTCGAAGGCATCCACATCCACCCGGTGCCACTGAGCGCCGAGGAGCTCGAGCGCTATTACGAGGGCCAGTCGAACGCGACGATCTGGCCGCTGTATCACGACGCGGTCGAGACGCCGGTGTACAAACGCCGCTGGCGCGAGGCCTATCGCCTGGTCAACGAGCGTTTCGCGCGGGCCGCGGCCGAGGTGGCCGAGGAAGGCGCGACGGTCTGGGTGCAGGACTACCAGCTGCAGCTGGTGCCGGCGATGCTCCGCGACATGCGTCCCGACCTGCGGATCGGGTTCTTCCTGCACATCCCGTTCCCGCCGATCGAGCTGTTCATGCAGATGCCGTTCCGCGCGGAGATCCTGCGCGGGCTGCTCGGCGCCGACCTGGTCGGTTTCCAGCAGCGGCTCGCGGCGCAGAACTTCGTCCGGCTGGCCCGGCACCTGCTCGGGCTGCGCTACGAGGGGCAGTCGATCCAGGTCGACGGGCGCAAGGTCAAGGCCGGCGCGTTCCCGATCAGCATCGACACCAAGGACATGGAACGCCTGGCCGCCGACCCGAAGGTGCAGGCGCGGGCCAAGGAGATCCGGGCCGAGCTGGGCGACCCCGAGACGATCATCCTGGGCGTCGACCGGCTGGATTACACCAAGGGCATCGAGCTGCGCCTCAAGGCGTTCCGCGAGCTGCTCTCGGACGGCAAGCTGAAGGTGCCGGACGCGGTGATGGTGCAGGTCGCCACGCCGAGCCGGGAGCGGGTCGAGCACTACCAGACGCTGCGGGTCAAGGTGGAGCGCGAGGTCGGCCGGATCAACGGCGAGTTCGGCAAGGTCGGCATGCCGGCGGTGCACTACCTGCACCAGTCGATGAGCAAGCAGGAGCTGGCCGCGCTGTATGTCGCGGCCGACGTGATGATGGTGACGCCGCTGCGCGACGGCATGAACCTCGTCGCGAAGGAGTACGTCGCGTGCCGCTCCAACACCGGTGGCGCGCTGATCCTCAGCGAGTTCGCCGGCGCGGCCACCGAGCTGCGTCAGGCGTTCCTGTGCAACCCGCACGACCCGGACGGCGTCAAGGACGCGCTGCTGCGTGCGGTGGCGGCCGAGCCGGCCGAGCTCAAGCGCCGGATGCGGGTCATGCAGCGGCACCTGCGTACGCATGACGTGGCCGCGTGGGCGCACTCGTTCCTCAACGAGCTGGGTGTCCCCGATACCGAGGACACCCCCTCAGAGGAATAGGCAGAACGGATGGCCGTCCGGGTCGAGGTAGACCCGGACGTCGTCCTGGGGTTGGAAATCGGCTCTGGTGGCCCCGGATTTCTCGGCGTGCGCCCCGGCTTCGTCCAGGTCGGTGACGTGGATGTCGAGGTGCACGCTCATCTGCGGGTCACCGGGGGAAGCCGGCCACACCGGGCGTACATATCGGGTCTCGGTCTGGAAGGACAGGCCGGGGCCGCCGGCCGGCGCCCCCAGCTTGACCCAGTCGGGTTCGTCCTGGACGACGTGCCAGCCCAGCAGCCGCTGGTAGAACGCCGCGAGTTCCTGTACGTCCGGGGTGTCGAGCACGATCCCGGCGAGGGTCATCTCTGGTCGCTCACTCATGTGAATGGCCCTACCCATTCCGCACGGTGACTATCCCAACACGGGAACGACATCGCCGATGACGACCACCGCGGGCGGGCGGATGCCGGCGTCCGCCACCGCCACGGCGATGTCGCCCAGCGTGCCGCGCAGCACCCGCTGCGAACTGGTCGACCCCTCCTGCACGACAGCGGCCGGGGTCTGCGGGGCCCGCCCCTCGGCGATCAGCCGCGCGGCGATCCTCGGCAGGTTCTTGAGACCCATCATGACCACCAGCGTGCCGCGCAACCGGGCCAGCGCGGCCCAGTCCACCAGGGACAACTCGCTCTCCGGCGGCACGTGCCCGGAGACCACGGTGAATTCGTGGGCGACACCGCGGTGGGTCACCGGGATGCCGGCCAGCGCCGGCGCGGCGATGGAACTGGTCACCCCGGGAACCACCGAGACGGGTACGCCCACCGCGGCGCACGCCATGACTTCCTCCCCACCCCGGCCGAAGACGAACGAGTCGCCGCCCTTGAGCCGCACCACGAATTTCCCGGCCTGGGCCCGCTCGACCAGCACCTGGTTGATCCACTCCTGGGCCGCGGACGGGCCGTAAGGGATCTTGGAGGCGTCGACCAGCTCGACCTCGGGACGCAGCTCGTCGAGGAGCATCCCCGGCACCAGCCGGTCGGTGACCACCACGTCCGCCCGGGCCAGCAGCCGGCGGCCCTTCACGGTGATCAGCTCGGGATCGCCCGGCCCGCTGCCCACCAGCACCACCTGGCCGGGCTCGTCCACCGCCGCCAGCTCGGGGGCGTCCTGGATCGCAGCGGCCACGAGGTCGCGGACCGCCATGGCCCGGCGGCGGTCGCCGCTGTCGGTCACCGCGACGGTCACCTCGCCCTGGCGGGCGACCGCCGGGGTCCAGGCGGTCGCGGCGTCCCGGTCGTCCGCGCGCACGCAGAAGACCCGTCGTTCCTCCGCGGCGGCGCTGACCAGCTCCGCGGCGGCGACGTCGTCGACGGCGACCTGCACCAGCCACGCGCCGTCCACGTCACCGGGCTCGAAGCGGCGTTCCCGCCAGCTGATCCGGCCGGCCTCGACGTACGCGAGCAGGGCCGGGGTGAGCATCGGGGAGACCACGTCCACCACGGCTCCGGCGGCCAGCAGCGCGGGCATCCGCCGGGTCGCCACCGCGCCGCCGCCGACGACCAGCACCCGGCGGCCGTCGAGCTTGAGCGCCAAGGGGTAGAGGTTCACTTCTCCGAGACCCCCGCCGCGTCGAACGTGGCGACCTCGTGCAGCACCCGGACCGCGCCCGCGACCAGCGGCAGGGCCAGCGCGGCACCGGTGCCCTCGCCGAGCCGCATACCCAGGTCGAGCAGCGGGGTGAGACCGAGGTGGGCGAGCGCGACGGACGCGCCGGGTTCGGCCGACCGGTGCCCGGCGATCATGGCGATGACGGCGTCGGGGGCGAACGCGGCCGCGACCACCGCGGCGGAGGCCGCGATGACCCCGTCGATGATCACCGGCACCCGGTGGGCCGCCGCGCCGAGGATGAAACCGGCCAGCGCGGCGTGCTCCAGGCCACCCAGGGCAGCGAGCGTCGCCAAGGGGTGTGACTTGTCCGGCCGGTGCAGCGTGAGGGCCTGGGAGACGACCTCGACCTTGCGCGCGAGCGTCGCGTCGTCGACGCCGGTGCCACGGCCGGTGGCCCCGGCCGCGGTCACGCCGGTGAACGCCGCGACCAGCGCCGCCGCCGGGGTGGTGTTGGCAATCCCCATGTCGCCGGTGAGCAGGCATTTCGCGCCGCCCTCGATCAGCGCGGCGGCGACCGAGAGGCCGACCTCGAGCGCCGAGCGGGCCTCGTCCTCGGTCATCGCGGCGGTGACCGCGAGGTCCCGGGTGCCCCGGCGGACGTTGGCCTCGAGCAGGTTGTCACCACCGTGCAGCGGGATCCGCACGCCGACGTCGACCACCATGATCGAGGCGCCGACCTGCCGGGCGAACGCGTTGATCGTCGCGCCCCCGGCGACGAAGTTGGCGACCATCTGCGCGGTGACCTCCTGCGGCCACGGCGTGACGCCCTGCGCGTGCACCCCGTGGTCGCCGGCGAAGACCGCGATCGCGGCCGGCTCGGGCATCGGCGGCGGGCAGTGACCGGCCAGGCCGGCGAGGCGCACCGACAGCTCCTCGAGAACGCCCAGCGAACCCGCCGGCTTGGTCAGGCGCCCCTGCAGGTCACGGGCGGCGGCCATGGCCCGCTCATCGGCGGGCCCGATGGCGGCGAGGGTCGTCTCCAGGGTCACTGTCGCTCCTTCAGCACGTCGTTCAGCGTCGCAAGAAACGCGTCGGTGGTGGCAGTGTCGCGCACGGCCACGCGGAGCCAGTCGGCGCCCAGCCCCGGGAAGGTGTCGCCGCGCCGGACGGCGTACCCACGTTTGCGCAGCTCGAGGCGGATTTCGGCGGCACCGGGCAGGCGTACCGTGACGAACGCGGAGGCCGGGACGCCCGCGACAGTGACGTCCGGCACGCCGCGCAACCCCGCGACCAGATGGTCCCGTTCGGCGGCCATGGCCGCCGCGATCTCCCGCTCGGCGGCGATCGCGACCGGCGACGCGCAGGCCTGCGCCGCGGCGAGCGCGGGTGTCGAGACGGCCCAGAGCGGCTGCGCGGTGGCGAGCCGGGCGATCAGCTCCGGCGCGGCGAGCGCATAGCCGATCCGCAGGCCGGCGAGACCCCACGTCTTGGTCAGGCTGCGCAGGACCACCAGACCCGGCACCTCGCCGCGGCTCGCCAGGGACTCGGGTTCGCGGTCGAGACCGGGCTGCCACGTCGTGTCGGCGAACGCCTCGTCGACGACCAGGACGCGGCCGGGACGGGCGAGCTTCGCGATGTCGTCCGCCGGGTGCAGCACCGACGTCGGGTTGGTGGGGTTGCCGACGATCACCAGGTCGGCATCGTCCGGGACGAGGTCCGGGTCGAGCCGGAAGCCGTCCTCCTCGCGCAACAGCACCCGGGCGACATCGTGCCCCGCGTTGCGCAGCGCGGCCTCGGGCTCGGTGAACTGCGGGTGCACCACGACCGGCCGGCGCCGGCCCAGCGCCTGCGCGATCAGCACGAACGCCTGCGCGGCGCCGGCGGTCAGCAGGACCTCCTCGGCGGGGCGGCCGTGCTTCGCCGCGGTCGCCGCCGTGGCGATCGTCGCGTCCGGATAGGCGGCCAGCCCGGTCAGCGACGCGGCGATCGGGCCGGCGAGCCAGGGCGGCATCGGCTGCCGCCGGACGTTCACGGCCAGGTCGACGAGGCCCGGTGCCACTTCAGCGTCACCGTGGTGGTGCAGGTCCATCTCCACCCGTTCAGCATGCCGGAGCGGATTCGGTCCGCGCACTTCAGCCGTTCCGAGGGGACATGAGTAGTTTTGTCATACCTTCAAAGGGTGAAGCAGACGAGACTCGCCAAAGCCGGACGGATCTCCCAGCTCATCCGGGCCGGTCTCATCGCCGGCGTGGTGGTCGCGGGTCTGATCTTCCCTCTCGTCGCGCTCGCCGGGGTCGGTGCGAAGACCGGCGCCGACGCTTTGCAGAGCATGCCGGAAGAACTCACGGTGGTGCCCTCCGCGCAGACCACCTACGTGTACGCGAACGACGGCAAGACGCTGCTCACGATGTTCTACGAAGAGCACCGCAAGCCCACCAAGGTCCAGGACATGGCGCCGTACATCACCCAGGCGATCGTGGCCTCCGAGGACACCCGCTTCTACGAGCACAACGGCGTGGACGCCAAGGGTGTGGCCCGCGCCTTCGTCGCCAACCAGCAGGCCGGCGGCGTCTCCCAGGGCGCTTCCACCCTGACCATGCAGTACGTCCGGATGGCCCTGCGTGACGGCGCCAAGACGCCCAAGCAGGCGCTCGAGGCCACCGAGCAGACGACCGCTCGCAAGCTGCGCGAGATGCGGCTCGCCATCGAGCTGGAGAAACGGGTGACGAAGCAGGAGATCCTGCAGCGCTACCTCAACTCGGCGTATTTCGGGCACCGCGCGTACGGGATCTTCGCCGCCGCCGAGGTCTTCTTCTCCAAGACCCCCAAGCAGTTGACGCTGACCGAGGCGGCTCTGCTCGCCGGCCTGGTCAAGGCACCCTCCGACTTCGACCCAGCCCGCCGCACCAACCAGAAGGCGGCCACCGAACGGCGCAACTACGTGATCGACCAGATGCTCAAGATGGGCTCGATCACCGCCCTGCAGGCCCGGTCGGCCAAGAAGGCGAAGATCAAGCTGAACCTGACCACCCCGCCCAACGACTGCGTCTCCGTGCCCTCGGAGCACAACGACTGGGGCTTCTACTGCGACTACCTGCGCAACTGGTGGATGGAACAGCCGGCGTTCGGCACGACCTCCCAGGAACGCCTCGAGAACCTGCGCCGCGGCGGCTACCGGATCGTCACCGCGATCGACCCGAGGATCCAGTCGTCGGCGATGAAACACATCCTGGACAAGGAGAAGAAGAAGAGTGTGTACGCGCACGGCGAAGTCGTCATCGAACCGGGCACCGGCCGGATCAAGGCGATGGCGGTCAACCGTAAGTACTCGCTCGACCAGAAGAAGAACGGCGAACACAGCGACCGGCGGCTGCGCGGCGAGGTCCGCGGCAACTACCCCAACACGGTCAACCCGCTGCTCGGCGGCGGCGACATGGCGGGCTACCAGGCCGGTTCGACCTTCAAGATCTTCACGATGCTCGCGGCCCTGGACGAGGGCCTGCCGCTGAACACGACGTTCTACTCCCCGCCGCGCTTCGTCACGAAATACATCACCGCGCCCGGGCCGGCGACCTGCGGTGACAACTGGTGCCCCAAGAACTCCAGCCCGTCCATGACCGGCAACCAGACCATGTGGAGCGGCTTCGGCAAGTCGGTCAACACCTACTTCGTCCAGCTGGAACAGAAGGTCGGCGCCGAGAAGGCGGTCAAGATGGCCGAACGGCTCGGCCTGAAATGGCGCACCGAGATCGACAAGACGCTGGCCCAGCCGGACCGCGCGGAAGGCTGGGGCGCGTTCACCCTCGGCGTCAGCGACGCGACCCCGCTCGAGATGGCCAACGTCTTCGCCACCCTGGCCGCCGAGGGCACCTACTGCGAGCCGCTCCCGGTCCAGACGATCAACACGCGGGACGGAGCCTCCCTGGAGTACGAGGGCAAGAAGGTGGCCGGGCCCCGCTGCCACCAAGCGGTCCGGCCGGAGGTCGCGCAGGCGGCCACGGACGCGGCCCGCTGCGTCACCGGTTACGGCGCGGCCAAGGGCAGCTGCGGCGGCTGGGAGACCTCACCCATGGTCCACGCCACGCTCAAACGGCCGGTCGCCGGCAAGAGCGGCACCACCGACAGCAACCGCAGCGCATGGTTCTGCGGTTTCACCCCGCAACTCGCGGCGGCGGCCTTCGTCGCCGACCCCGACAACCCGGAGAACACCGTCGGCACCAGCCGCGGCACGATCTCCAAGTTCACCGTCGCGGAGACGCTGAAGGACGCGCTCAAGGGCCAGCCCAAGGTCAAGTTCAACCCCCCACCCAAGAAGATGGTGTACGGGGGGAAGGACGACTAGTTTCTCCCCGGCGCGGTCCCGGCCGGACCCGTGGCTCAGTGCGCGGCGGTGGTCGGGCGCCAGTGCGGATCGCGGCCGGCCAGAGCCACCGCCTGGTCGAGCATCGTCGCCTCGTCCCCGAGCGGGACACGCGGCCCGAACAGGCCGGGGCTGCCCTCGGCCGGTCCGGCGGACAGGAACCCGATCAGCTGCTCCAGGATCCGCGGATCGGCGGCATACTCCTGGCCGGTGGCCCGGGCCAGATCCCAGCCGTGCATCGTCAGCTCGTTGACCGCGACCATGCCGGTGACCTCCGCCGGCATCGTGACCCCACCGGCCGCGGACGTGCCCTCCCACGCCGCGGGGTCCTTCCACGCGTTGGAGAGCTCGTCGAGGACCCCGGGCAGCCGGCTGCGCCAGTGCGGCGTCAGATGTTCCGCGGACGGCTGCGGGGCAGACCCCTCCCCCTCGGTGCTCTTGCGGGCGGCCTGGGTGAACGCCCAGCCGAGCCCGAGCAGATGGTCGAGCAGCGTGCCGACCGACCACCCGGGACACGGGGTCGGCGCGGCCAGATGATCGTCGGTGATCCCCAGCAGCAGGTCACGGACCTGACGAACCGGCGGGTCGAAATCCAGGGGCACACGATCGGCCACGGCTCTGCTCCCTAATGGTTGTGGAAATCCGCGGCTGACAGCGACAACGTCGCCTCGTCCGGATCCCCGGTGGGCGCCATCTGCGGCAGCGGCACCGTCTGCTGCCCCGGAGCGGCCGGGGAGACGCCCATCGGGCCGCCGACCTGACCGCTCACCGGCAGCACCGTCTGCCCGGTCGCGGAGATGACCGTCCCGACCTGGACCACGGTCGCCGGCGCCGGCGCGCCGCCCGGCGACGCGGCCGCGACCAGCCGGCGGGCGATCTCCGGCGCCCCGGCCCAGTGCAGCCCCAGCTGCGACGCGTGCACCTGGCGCCAGACGAAACCCTCGGGATTGCCGCCGGACCAGGTCCACGCCGGGACCTTCCCGGACCGCGGCGACACGATCGCCCGATGCTGCTTGTAACCGGTGATCCGGGCACCCGCCGGCGCGAGCGGCGACGTCGCCGGAGCGGTCGCCTCGCGATAGCCCGCCACGGTCTGCGCACCCGTGGTCGCCGAGGCGTCCAGGATCCCGCACATCGGGCGGCCGTCGAAATCATGGGTGAGCCACGGCAGGCCCAGCCCTTCCGCCACGATCGGACCGCCGTCCCGGGCCAGCTTGGCGACCGCCGCGTTCAACCGGCGATTCGCCGACAGCTCCTCGGCATACCCCTCCGGCAGGCCCGCGCCGATCATCAGCGCCCGGGTGCCGGGCGGCAGCGTCTCGTCGCGCAACGGATCCACCACGACCACGTCCGCGCCGGCCGCGGTCAGCAACTCGGCGGTCTCGACGTACGTGTAAGGAGCGCCCGGCCCACCCGCCAGCGCGACCACCGGCCGTTTCTCCGGCAGACCCGCCGGGTCCAGCGTCTCCGCCGGCGACCAGACCGGCCCCGGCAGGGCCGGAGCGGTGTTCGCCAGCGCCATGATCCGATCGAGATCGAGCGAGTTCCCGACCGCTTCACCCAGACGGCGTACGGCCCGGACCGCCTCGACCGAGCGGTGCGCGACCGGAACCGGCCCCTGGGACCGGGCGGGCAGCACAGCCGGGAGATCGCCCCGCCGCAGCGCGCCCAGCACCGGCATGCCGATGTCGTCGAGCGCGGTGCGCAGCATCTCCTCGTGCCGGGCGGACGCGACCCTGTTCAGCACCACGCCACCCAGGTGCACCATCTCGTCGAACATGCGGAAGCCGTGCACCAGGGCGGCCAGCGAATGCCCCATCGCCGCGACATCCACGACGAGCAGGACCGGGGCGCGCAGAGCGGCGGCCACCGCGGCCGTACCGTCGATCTCGGGTTGCCCGGTCAGGCTGTCGAACAGGCCCATCGCGCCCTCGATGACCGCGACCTGGGTGCCGGCGGCACCGTGCGCGAACAGCGGAGCGATGCGCTGCGAACCGACCAGGCGAGGATCCAGGTTGCGGCCCGGCCGGCCGGCGGCGAGACCCAGATAGGCGGCGTCGGTGTGGTCGGGACCGACCTTGAACCCCGCCGCGGGTACGCCCCGAGCCGCGCAAGCCGCCAGCAGACCCACCGCGATGGCGGTCTTGCCGTGTCCCGACGCGGGCGCACTCACCACCAGGCGTGGTTGGCTCGACATCACTGGCTCCCTCGCGGATACGGAAATCGGCGGCATCGTGATAAAGACCGCCGGAAGTGGACCCTACCTGCCTGCCGCAGGGGCCGGTCCACAGCCGGGTAGCCTCGGAACGTGTACCGGTTCCTCATGACGCCTCGCTGGCTCGGCGCCGCCGCGCTGACGGTGGCCGCGTCGATCGTCATGGTCTTCCTCGGCAACTGGCAGCTCCACCGGTATCAAGAGCGCAGCGCGATCAACACCCGGATCGACGCGGCCGACTCGGCGCCGGCCGTCCCGCTGACATCCGTCCTGGTCACGCCGACTTCCCCGGGCGGTCTCGGCACCATGCCCGGCAAGGACAAAGCTTGGACAAAGGTAACCGTGACCGGCCGCTACGACGCCACCCACGAGATCCAGGCCCGCGGCCGCACCGTCAACGGCAACGTAGGTTTCGAGATCGTTACACCGCTCGTCCTGTCAGATGGGACAGCGGTCCTGGTCGACCGCGGCTGGGTCCCCTCCCAGACCGGCGACGCGGTGTCACCCCCGGTCTCGGCCCCACCCCCGTCCGGCGACGTGACGGTGGTCGGCCAGATCCACCTCTCCGAGAGCCGCCCCTCCGGAATCGCCCAGCGGGACGGCCGCATCGACACCCGCCGCATCTCCCTGCCCCACCTGGTCGACCGCATGCCCTACCCGCTCTACGGCGCCTACCTCCTCGACAGCGACCCGGCCCCGGGCTACTCCTCGATCTCGATCGACCACGAGGACTCCTGGCAGAACGGCGGCTACGCGATCCAATGGTGGCTGTTCGCCGTCATGGCGCTGCTAGCTTTCGGCTGGCAGGCCCGCAAGGAAGCCCACGGCGACACCCCGAAGAAACGAGTCGACCGCGTAGCGGCAGCCGACAACCGCCGGTCCCCCGCCGACCGCGCGGCTTCCGGCGACCGCGCGGCTTCCGGCGACCGCGTGCCTCCCGCGGACCGCGCGGCTTCCGCGGACCGCGCAGCTTCCGGCGACCGCGTGGCTGATGCTGATCGTTTGGCTCTGGTCCCCGCTGCCCGGAGGCCGGTCTCGCCACAGTCCGCGACCCCACCCCCTTCATCCGCGACCCCGCCCGCCGCGCCGCCCACTCCGCCTCCCGCGTCGCCACCGTCTTCTCCCCCGCAGCTCCCTCCGTCTTCTCCGCCTTCTCCGCCTCCTCCGTCCCCGGAGTGAGGTTCGGGTGACTTTCGGGTGGTCACGACCGCGGATAGTGTTTCGCAGGTGACGTACCCGCAGAACCAGCCCCCGGGCGACCCCTGGAGCACACCGTCGCTCCCGGAGCCGGCCGCGCTACCCGTCCCCCCGGACCACGGCCCGGTCATCCTCCAGATCGGCGACATGGGCGTGACGTCATCGGTGGTCCACACCCCGGCCGGCAACATCCCCCTGCCGGGCTCGACCTGGATGGTCCACGACTACTGGCACAACGAAACCAAGATCCCCACCTGGGCGATCGTGGCCTCCATCGCCGGCTTCTGCGTCCTGACCATCTTCAGCCTGCTATTCCTCCTAGTGAAGGTGACCATCCCCCGGGGCACGGTCCAGGTGACGGTGACCAACGGAACCCGCCAGTACGTCGCCCGCATCCCGGTCACCGACCACAACCAGGTGACAGCGGTCCACCAGCAGGTCAACTACGTCCGCTCCCTGGCAGCGCTCTGACCCCGGCGCGACCCGCTCGGCCGTCCCGCTCCAGCCGTCCCGCTCGAGCCGTCCCGCCTCAGTCCTCGCCGCCCCCGTCGTGATCCACCTCGCCGGGGCGGGCACCGATCGCCTTGACCATGTCGATGGTGTCGGCCTCGTCGGCCCGCTTGTCGGCGCGATACCGCAACACCCGCGCGAACCGCAGCGCCACCCCACCCGGATACCGCGGTGACGTCTGCACCCCGTCGAAGGCGATCTCGACCACCTGCTCCGGGCGCACGGTGACCACCCAGCCGGAGTCGTCGACCGCCAGTTCCCGGAACCGCTCGGTCTGCCAGCGCAGCAGCTCATCGGTGAGACCTTTGAAGGTCTTCCCCAGCATCACAAATCCGCCGGTACGAGGGTCGCGCGCGCCCAGATGCAGATTCGACAGCCACCCCTTACGCCGCCCGTGCCCCCACTCCACGGCGAGCACCACCAGGTCCAGGGTGTGCCGTGGTTTCACCTTCACCCAGGCCGACCCACGCCGCCCCACGTCATAGGGCGCCTCGGGTGCTTTGATCACCAGGCCCTCCTGCCCGGCGGCCACCGCGGCGGCGAACGCGTCGGCAGCCTCCGCCTCGGTCTCGACGGTGCGGCGCCCGACGATCAACCCGGCCGGGAGCGCGTCGGCGAGCTCCGCCCAGCGAACCCGCCCGGGCTCGTCCAGCAGGTCGGTGCCATCACGATGAAGAAGATCGAAGAAGTACGGCCGCAGCGGAACATCACCGTCCCGGCTCCCGCGCGTAGCGGCCCGGCTCGAGGTCTCCTGAAACGGCCGGGGCCGCCCCTCGGCGTCGAGCGCCATCGCCTCACCGTCAAGGACAATCTCGGCGACCGGCAGGGCCCGCACCGCCGCGACCACCCCCGGCAGCCGCGCGGTGATGTCGTCGAGGCTCCGGGTGAAGACGGCGACCTCGGACCCCGACCGATGAACCTGGATCCGGATCCCGTCCAGCTTCACGTCGGCGGTGGCCGGAGACCCGGTGCTGAGCAGGGCAGAAGCGACATCGGGAGCGCTGGACGCGAGCATCGGTGTCAGCGGTGTGCCGACCCGCAGACTGATCGCGGAAAGTGCCGGCGCGCCACCGCCGAGAGCGGCAACAGCCACCTGCTTGAGATCCCCGGAGAGCAGCAGAGCCCGCCGGACGGCAGCGACCGGAACCTCGGCGGCCCGGGCGATGGCCTCGGCGAGCAGCCCGGCCTGGGCCCCTTGCCGCAACTCCCCGCTGAACAACCCGATCAGAAGCCGCTGCTCATCGTCGGTGGCCAGCCCGAACAACGAACCGACCAGCTCACGGCGCCGAGCCTGGGACCCGGCCCCGGAGACGGCGGCGATCGCGGCGATCCGGGCATCCACCTCGCCGACAGTGAGGGAGGGTTCAGCGGCCGGCGCGGGCCGGTCACGAAGCCCGGCATAACCCACCCCGGTCTGCCGCTGCCGCAACTCACCGGCAAGATACGCCGACCCGGCGGCGACCTCGTCACCATCGAGCCTCCGCAGAGCGTCGGCAAGTAGATCGATCTTCGCCTTGCGCCCGGACACAGCAGAAACAGCAGCCGAGACGGCGGCCAGGTCAATGAACTGCACAAACCCCATCCTGGCAGCCCCCTACGACATTTTCGCGACGCCGACCCGAACGGCCCGGCCACACCCTCCACACCATGAAGACACCAGAGCCAGCAGCCAGAACCCGCCCACAACCGACCCCGGCCACCAAGATCCCGGCCACGCGCCCGACCTAGCACGCGGCCCAGGCGGGCCGACCCAGGCGGGCCAGCCC
>NZ_JBITDZ010000011.1:211377-329134 GCF_044454705.1 Actinoplanes sp. NPDC051494 | reverse complement strand
GCCCAAGCAGGCCAGCCCAAGCAGGCCAGCCCAAGCAGGCCAGCCCAAGCAGGCCAGCCCAAGCAGGCCAGCCCAAGCAGGCCAGCCCAAGCAGGCCAGCCCAAGCAGGCCGACCCACGCGGTCAGGCTCAAGCGGACCGACCCCAGCAGGCCAGCCCACGCGGTCAGGCTCAAGCGGGCCGACCCCAGACGGCCGACCGGCAGATTCAGGCCAGCGAGGTCAGGTGGAGGCCCGGCCGCGCGAGCGGTGACATGTCCGTGGCGGACGGACACTGTTGTCGTCGGCCGCAGCGGAAGGATGGAACGCTGCGACCGGGTGGCTGCCGTCAGGGACGGTTGTGCTCGGCAGCCTTCCGCTCGACACGGCCGGTCCGGCCGTCGCATCGGGGAGGATCCGACGGCAGAACATGGACGCCTGCGGTGCGGTGAGCCGACCTCCACCCAGCGCAGCTCCTCCTCCAGACACGGTTCAGCTCCGCTGGATGACGGCTACGACACCGCGATGCTGGTCATGCGGGCAGACAACCTGCGCGAAGCCGGCGGGCGGTTGTCAGGCGGCAACAATCAGGCGGCGACAATGAGGCGGAGAGGCTGGTCGCGGAGAGCAAGCGCCAGCAGGAGACCGAGGCGTGGGCCCGCAACCTTAGGCGGCAACCGTCAGGTGGCGGCCGTCAGCCGGTGGGCGTAAGGCGGTGACCGGCTCGGCTATGCGGAACCCGCGGGCGCGAACGGCGTCGGCGACCCTGGTGAGCTGGGCGTCGAGATCGCACAGGGCCGCGGAGAGCTCGGCGATCTGGTCGGTGAGGGCGGTGTCATCCCAGCTGGAGACGTCGACGTCCCCCAGTGCGGTGCCGGCGGCGCGGAGCGCCCCAATGGCCTCGTTCGAACTCATGTTCGAATCCTAACAGGATCGATCACCGGCCGCAGCTTCCTCACCCGATCAAGCGACCGAAAAGTGATCAGCGGTGCGGGCCGGTGTCAGGTGGGTGGGAAGCCGTGGGCGCCTGCCAGCCCGGAGGTAACGCCTGGCGGAATGTCTCGGCCGCGTCCGGCGGGGTGGCCGCGGCGGCTACGAAGCCGTCCGGGCGTATCAAGTAGAGGGTGTCGGGGCGCAACGTCGTGCCGGGGGCCGCGGGGAAGGCGAAGACCGGCAGGCCCAGGTCCGGTGGCGGCGCTGCTGGGCCGTACGTGTGGATCTGCCAGTCGGCCGACCGCAGCGCCGCGAAGTTGTCGCCTGTCCAGGGCAGGCGACGGCCGATGACCGGGTCGCGGGGTTCGGCGGGGAGCATCGGGTAGCGGATGCGGATCTGGGACACGTACTGGAAGAGGCGGGAGCCCGCTGACGAGCCGGGCAGGGCGCGCGCTCCGAGCGGGGCGATCAGCGGCACGAGGGCTCGGCGGAGGATCTGGGCTGTTCGGCGTTCGGAGGTGATCAGGCCGAAGAGGCGGTCCGTCGTCGCGACGAGGGTGCGGGCGACCGGGCGGCGCTCCGCCTCGTAACGGTCGAGCCAGCCGTCGCCGGCGCGGCCGTGGATGACGTCGGCGAGTTTGCCGGCCAGGTTGTGGGCGTCCTGCAGGCCGGTGTTCATGCCCTGGCCGCCGACCGGCGAGTGGACGTGTGCCGCGTCGCCGGCGAGGAAGAACGGGCCGTCGCGGAAGGATGCCGCGACCCGGTGATGGACGCGGTAGGTCGCGAACCATCGGGACTCGGCGTAACTGACGGCGAAGTGGCGTTGGATGCGATCACGCGCCTCGTTCTCGGCCACAGCGCCGGCGCTGCCGGCGAGAGCGCCGTGGACCACGCCGATGAGTCGCCAGTTGCCGTCGCCGCTCATCGGGAAGCCGATGAGGAAGTCCTGGCCGCCGGGGCGCACGTTGATCGCGTCGCCGACCAGGCCGTCGACGCCGGTGGCGTCGATGACGTAGAAGAGGTGGGGGTTGGTGACGCCGTCGAACGCGATGTCCCGGGACCGGCGGATGATCGAGTTGGCTCCGTCCGCGCCGACGCAGTACCGGGCGCTGACCGTGGTCTCGCCGACGGCCGCGGTCAGCCCACCGGGGATCGGGGTGACAGCCGAGACCTGCTCGCCCCAGCGGACCGAGCCGCCGAGGGCACGCAGGTTGTCATGCAGGATCTGTTCGTTGCGGCTTTGTTCCAGGACCTCGATCCATGGGTACGGGGTGAGCCCCTCCCCGAGCGGCCCGAGTGGCACCTTCCCGAAAGAGCGGGGGCCGAAGCCCGGTGCCAGCGCCCCGGCCCGGTGTGCTTGCCCGAGCACCTGGTCGGCGAGGCCGAGCTGGTCGTAGATCTCGATGCTGCGAGCCTGCACGACGAGCGCGCGGGACTCGCGGGACGGCCCGGGCTTGCCGTCGGCGATGACGACCCGGACCCCGAGTTTGAGCAGCCAGTTCGCCAGCATCAGCCCGGTGGGGCCGGCGCCGGCCACGAGAACGTCGCAGTCGAGGTCCGGGGCGGTCATGTCAGCTGCTCAGACCGGCCACGTTGCGCAGCAGCAGCGCCTCGGCGAGGCAGACCCGGGCGAACTCGCCGAGGTGCAGGCTCTCGTTGGGTCCGTGCGCGGCGGCGAACGGGTCCTCGACGCCGGTGACCAGGATCGCGGCCTGCGGGAACAACTCCTGGAACGTGGCGATGAACGGGATCGAGCCACCCACGCCCATGTCGACCGGCGCCGTTCCGTCCCACGCACTGGCGAATGCCGCGCGGGCCGCGTCGAACGCCGGGCCGGTCGCGTCGATCACGCACGGCGCCCCGCCGCTCTCCAGCGTCACGTCGATGGACGCGCCCCACGGCACGTACTTCTCGAGGTGGGCCCGAATCGCCTCGTAGGCCGAGGTGGGGTCGTCGCCGGGAGCGAGCCGGACGCTGAGTTTGGCCTTGGCCTTGGGCACCAGGGCGTTGGGGGCCTCGTTGGTCCGGGGTGCGTCGATGCCGAGCACCGAGATCGCCGGCTTGGTCCAGATACGGTCGGTGAGCCGGCCCTCGCCGATCAGCTTGACGCCGTCGAGGATCCCGGCCTCGTGGCGGAAGCGGTCCTCGGGGTAGTCGACGGTCGCGTCCGCACGGGCGGCCAGCCCGGAGACGGCGACCTCACCGTTCTCGCCGTGCAGGGTGGTGATGAGCCGGGCGAGCACGGTCAGGGCGTCGGGCACGGGGCCGCCGAACATGCCGCTGTGCACGGCGCTCTGCAGCGTGCTGACCTCGACGAAGCAGTTGACCAGGCCGCGCAGGGAGGTGGTCAGGGCCGGCACGCCGATGTCCCAGTTGCCGGAGTCCGCGATGACGATCACGTCGGAGCGCAACAGCTCCTTGTGGGTCTCGAGCAGGTCGTCGAGCGACTCGGAGCCGAATTCCTCCTCGCCCTCGACGAAGACCACCACGCCGACCGGCAGCGCGTCGCCGTAGGCCCGCAGCGCGGCGACGTGCGCCATGACACCGGCTTTGTCGTCGGCGGCACCGCGGCCGTAGAGGCGTCCATCGCGCTCGACGGGCTCGAAGGGGTCGCTGGTCCAGAGGCTGGGGTCGCCGGCGGGCTGGACGTCATGGTGGGCGTACAGCAGGACGGTGGGTGCACCCGCGGGCGCCGGCTTGTGGCCGATGACCGCCGGCTGACCCGTGCCGCGCACGATCTGCACCTCGAGGCCGCAGCCGCGCAGCAGCTCGGCCACGGCCTCCGCGGACCGCTCGACGTGCGAGTGGTCGAAGCCGTCGAACGCGATCCCCGGGATGCGGACGAGTCGCTCGAGGTCGGCGCGGACACCAGGCATTTCCCGCGTGATCGCGGTGCGCAGTTCGTCTTCTGAGAGGGTCATGACCCCGATCCTAAGCCCCGTGCCAGGGGCCGGATCGGGGTCGCCGTCTCAGGCCGGCGGGTCCTCGTCGCGCCGGCGGCCGGAGGTGGAAGCCCAGTCCCGGGCGCCCCGCGCGGCTGATCCGGCCAGGTCGGCGGCGCCGTCCCCGAGCTTGCGCAGCAGCCCCACCAGTGGGTCCTGCGAGGTGGCGAACGTCTGACGGTAGGAGTCGGCGGCCGCCTTGACGTCCTCGGTGACCGAGGCGTTCCCGTCGGAGTCACGGCGCGGGTAGTCGCCGCCGAGAATCCGGGCGTAATCCCCGGAGTCGACCCATTTGCGCAGCTCGGAAGCGCGCGCCACGGGGACGGGGTGGCTGCTCCACGCGGTCATGCCGAACTTGTGGATGCTGTCGCGCAGGTCACCACCGCTCTCGTACTCGGCGGCCTGCTCCAGGAACGCGGCGGTGTCGATCTGCGAGAGGTCGCCGCCACCGGCCAGTTTCATGAGCAGTCGCGTCGAGGCGGCCGGATCCTGCCCGGCCAGCAGGCCGGCGCGGTCGGCGGAGAGCTCGGCCTTGCGCCACCACTCCATCATCGCGGCGATGATCCCGCGCAGCGCGATGGCCCCGACCGGGAGCCAGCTCACGTTGGCGGCCCAGCGGGTGAGGATCATCATGATCGTCTTGTAGACGGCGTGCCCGCTGCGCACGTGCCCGATCTCGTGCCCGAGCAGCGCCCGGAGCTCGTCGTCCTCGAGCTTCTCCACGGCGGCGGTGGTGATGACGATGAACGGCTTGTCCAGCCCGATCGCCTGACCGTTGATCAGTGGATCCTGGGTCACGTAGAGCTCGGGCAGCTCAGCGACGTCCAGCGTCGCCGCGGCCTCGGTGAAACGCTGATAGACGCGCGGATACTGCCGGTGATCGACCCGGATGGACCCGGCGAGGAACTGCAGGCGGAACCCGCGCTCGTTCCACATGCCGAAGAAGGCCTTCACCACGTCGTCGAAGCCACGGAGCTCCCGCAACGCGGTCAGCGCCCCACGGTCGGCGGGGTGCTCCCACGCACGCGAACTGATGCCGGTCAGCGTGACGCGTCGCCGCGCCGGCCGGGTGTCGTCTTCGGTCGTCATCGTCCGTCCCCGTTCCCGCTGCTCACACAGCTGATCGTGGCCCTACCGCCTACCGCACTTCATACCCCTCGCCGGCGCCTTCCGCAGCACCGTCGACCAGCAGATCCACGTGCGCGGCGGTCGCCTCCGCGGCGAAATGCTCCTGCTCAGCGGCATGCCACCGCTCAAGGTACCGCCGGAAGGCAACATCCTGGCCCCCGTCATCCTGGCCGCCGTCATCCTGGCCCCCGTCGCGGGTCAGGACCCGTTGCCACCGTAACTCCGCGGGAGCATCGACGAAGATCGAGAACGAAAGTTCCGGCCGGATCAGCCTGCGTGCGGACGTCACCCCTTCGATGAGTACGGCCGCAGCGGGCTCGACGGTGACCGGAACGCCCCCGAACGCCCCGCGATGCCAGAGGTAACGCTGGTAGGTGGCGCGCCGCCCGTGCCGGAGCGGGGCGAGCACCTGTTCCTCGAGCCGGGACCAGAACGTGAACTGGTCGTCCCAGCCGTCCAGAAGGTCGTCGGTGTGCACCACCGGCACATCCGCGGCCCGGGCGAGCCGCCGCGCGAACCAGCTCTTGCCCGCGCCGCTGGGGCCGTCGACGGCGACCAGCCGCACCGGCCCGAGACGGGGTGCGGTGGCCAGGATCCGGTCGGCGAGGTCAGCGAACCGGGCCATCGGGCGCCCCGGGCGGGATGAAGGGCAGACCGGTGACCGGGCCGGACTCGATGAGCCGCCACAGCGCGTCGGTGTCGAGGTGCTCCTCGACCAGGTCACCGAGGGTGTCCAGGGCGCGCTCGCGCACCTCGGCGAACCGGGTGCCGGGCGCCACCACGAACCCGGCCCGCCCGGCCTGCCGCGCCGCCTCGGTCAGGAACCGCCGCCGGAACTCGTCGGACTCGAAAGCGCCGTGCCAGTGCGTTCCGTAGACCGCGCCGCGGACAGCGCCCTCGGGAGTGCCGTCCGCGTAGCGCAGCAGGGGCTCCGGGGCGCCGCTGGACACGTACCCATGATGGATCTCGTATCCGCTCACCGGCACCTCCCCCCAGACCGTGCCCCGCGACCGGGCGAGGGTCTTCCGCTCGCCGAAGGTGATCGCGACCGGCAGCAGGCCCAGGCCGGCGACGGTGCCCCGGCGGCTCTCCACCTCGTCGGTGATCGTCTCGCCGAGCATCTGGAACCCACCGCAGATGCCGACCAATGGCTTCCCCGAAGCGGCATGCGCGTGCACCGCGTCGGCGAGGCCGGTCTCCCGCAGCCACGCCAGATCGCTGACGGTCGCCTTGGAACCCGGGATGACCACCAGGTCCGCGTCGGCGACCTCGGCGGGCTCGATGGTGAGACGGACCTGCACGCCGGGCTCGGACGCGAGCGCCTCGGCGTCGGTGGCGTTGGAGATCCGGGGCAAGCGGATCACCGCGACCCGCAACCACTCCGTGCCGCGCGGCGCACCGGGCCGGCCGAGCATCGTCCCGTACGCGAGGGAGTCCTCCCCGTCCACCCAGACGTCGGAGTTGAACGGCAGCACCCCGTGCACCGGACGCCCGGTAGCCGCGGTGATCATGTCGAGGCCCGGCCGGAGCAGGCCCAGGTCTCCGCGGAACTTGTTGATGACGAAGCCGTTGACCAGCGCCTGATCCTCGGGGCTGAGCAGGGCGACGGTGCCGAACAACGCGGCGAACACCCCGCCACGGTCGATGTCACCGACCACGATCGCCGGGATCCCGGCCTGCCGGGCCAGCCCCATGTTGACGAAGTCCCCGTCGCGCAGGTTGATCTCGGCGGGGCTGCCGGCACCCTCGCAGATCACCGCGTCGTATTCGGAGCGCAGCTCGGCCAGGGTCGCCCACGCGGTCTCGGCCAGCCGTGGCCGGAGCGAGCGGTAGTTGCCCGCCGTCACGGTGTCGATCGCCGCACCGAGCAGGACCACCTGGCTGGAATAGTCGCTGCCGGGCTTGAGCAGGACCGGGTTGAACCGGATGTCGGGAGCGACACCGCAGGCAGCGGCCTGCATGGCCTGGGCCCGCCCGATCTCGCCGCCCCGCCCGTCCGGCCCGACGACCACCACGGAGTTGTTGGACATGTTCTGCGCCTTGAACGGCGCGACCTTGACGCCCCGCCGCCGTAGCCAACGACAGATCCCGGCGGTGAGCACACTCTTGCCCGCGTCGGACGTCGTGCCGGCGACCAGCAGACCCCCACCCACGCTCATCGCCGGACCCCCATGGCCTTGGCGCGAGCAACGGCCAGGCCGGCGCCGATCGTCAACGCGGCCAGGCCCACCGCACCGGACATCCGGGCGGCGCGGCGCAGGTGACCGGCGGACGGCCGGGGCCCGTCACCCAGGAAAGGCCGCGTTTCCGTACGACCGAAGTAGACGTTGCGTCCCCCGAGCCGCACACCGAGCGCGCCGGCCATCGCCGACTCGCACTGCCCCGCGTTCGGGCTCGGGTGATCGTTGCGATCACGCCGCCACACCCGCAGGGTCTCCCCCAGCCGCCCGCCCACCAAGGGCGCGGCCACGATCGTGAGCAGCCCCGTCAGCCGCGCGGGCACGATGTTGAGCACGTCGTCGAGCCGCGCGGAGACGGTCCCGAAGCGCGCATACCGGGCCGACCGGTGCCCGACCATGGCATCGAGCGTGTTCGCCGCGCGGTAGCCGAGCAACCCCGGCAGTCCCGCGACACCGCCCCAGAACAGGGGCGCGACCACGGCGTCCGAGGTGTTCTCGGCCACGGACTCGACGGCGGCCCGGGCCAGTTCCGGCTCGTCGAGCCGCGACGGATCCCGCCCGCAGAGATGGTTGAGCCGCCCCCGGGCCGCGGCGAGGTCATCCCGCTCCAGGTGACCGGCCATGACGCGGGCCTCATGCCGCAGTGTCCGGCCCCCGAGAACCGTCCACGTCGTGACCGCCACGAGCGCGGCGCGCGCGACCGGCCGACGCTTCGTGGCAGTGGCCAACACCACCCCGGCGACGACCGGGGCACCCACCGCGACGGTCGTGAACAGGGCGCCGGAACGCCGATCGGGCGCATAGATCCGCTTTTCGAGAGCTCCGGCGGCCTGCCCGAAGCCCGCCACGGGGTGAAACCGCCGCGGATCGCCGAGAACGGCGTCCAGGGCAAACCCGGCGACCATCCCCGCGGCGTCCGCGAATGCCCAACGTCTTCCCATCCCGACCACCCTAGTGATCCACCGTCGCGGACCTGGCCGCTGCCTCACTTCGTCCTCCTTTCTCACCTCGCCCGCCCGAGGTTCGCCTGCCGGCCACCGGCTCGCTCACGGAGCCGGTGGCCGGCGTTCTCCTGCCTGCCCGGCACGGCGTCGCGCCGCTTGCCGCCGGACAGGGCCGACCCCGCCATACCAGCGGAGGCCGATCCGCTGGTGTGGCAGAGGTCCCGGGCGGATGGGCGCTCACCGATGAACGCCCACCCGCCCCGCCGTGGGCCGCCGACGCCGGTGCGGGACGCCGACAGGCCACGGCCGGTGGTGGCGTTCCCGCCGCCACCGCGATGTGAAGCGGTCGTGCCCATCACGGACACCTGGTCCTGGTGGGCCGGCCGCCGCCGGTTTGGGGGCCGGCGGCGGCCGGTTCTCGCTGTCCCGCGTTTGCCCGCCTCGTGTTTGCCGCACGGGGCGGGCCGGTGCGTCCCGCGTCGCCACTGGGGTGGCGGGTCGCGGGATCCGGCCGGGTACGGCGGCCTTTCCCGAGTGGCCCCTCAGTGGCTGCTCAGGGTTGGCGCCGCACTGGCACGTCTCCCGGGTATCCGTCGCCGAACGGACCCGTGGGGAGGGGATCACCGCGTGCGGGAGCACTGCGGCGTGGAACAGCGAGGGTGACGGACGGGTGCCGACCACCGAACACCCGTCCGCCTGCCGATGGGGCTTGTTCGCTCACCCCTCACGAGCCCATCGGCGGTCGAGGAAAGTCGTTGGCGGACCCGGCCGCCGCAGGGACGCGACGGCCGGGCACCTGCCACTCGCCCGCACCGGTGCGGGCGATGCGGCGAGTGGCTATCGCCGGGTGGATGCCACGAGGTGGATGCGGAACCACCAGGGCACCCATCCGGGCGGGGCAGGAGACCCGCGCACCCGAGGGCCACGAGCTCCGGCCGCCTGCCCCGGCCCTCCCGGACGGAACCCGGCCGGGTCGGCCGCTCGACCGTGGAGAGACGGTTCCGCGACCTGGTCGGCCAGGAGTCGGCTGGGAGGATCCGGGACAGGGTTCAGCACCGCCGGGACGGGTCACGCCCCCTCGACGGGGCCCGCACCGACAGCCGTTCGTGGTGCCGTCCGGCAGCCGGGCCACAGAGAGCCTCGGTAGCGCCGGGCGGCGGTGCGCACGGTCAGGCCGCGACCGGCTGACGGCGCGGGTTCCGGCCCCGGGCGCGCCGCGGGGCCGGAAGCGGCTCCGCCGTTCCGGCGAGCGCCGCCGACGGCTCGGCCACCGCGTCCGACTCGTCCTCCCCGTCGGTCTCCTCCTGCCCAGGCCGGTCCTGCTCAGCCTGATCCTGCTCAGCCTGATCCTGCTCAGCCTGGTCCAGCTCGGGCTGGTCCGGCCCGGGTTGATCCTGCTCGGCCGGTTCCTCCGCGGGGAGGGCCGACGACAGGATCAGCTGGGTGTCGAACGGCTCGAAACCACCGCCGCGCAACGCCGGCACGGCTTCGAGCGGTGCGAATGCCGGGTCCTCGAACATGGGCTCGTCGGCCTCGGGCACGCCGTCGCCGTAGATCGCGGGCGCCTCGTCCTCCGAGATCACGGCCACGGACTCACCGCGTACCCGGTCCAGGGCCTCCGGGGTCTCGACCGCGGCCGTCCCGGCGGTCTTGGCGCGGAAGAACTTGCCCCGTCCCCGGGCCAGGTCATGACCGACGGCGGCGGCCTCCATCTCGTACGACGTGCGCAGGTTGCCCTCCGAATCCGTCCAGTCCCGCGTGTACAGGCGCCCCGAGACCACGACCGGGTCGCCGACCGTGACCGACGACGCCACCCCCTCGGCGAGCCGCCGCCAGCAACTGACCCGGACGCGCAGGTGGTTGCCGTCCACCCATCGACCGGTCTCCCGATCCAGCCGGCGCGCGTTCGAGGCGACCCGGAAATTCGCGACGAGCGTGTTGGAGTTGGCCGTCCGGCGCCACTCGGGCGCCGTGAGCACGTTGCCGATCACGACAATGTTGGTGTCGAACATCGCTTCCCCTCAATCGGTAGAAGTTCGTGGGGTGAAGCGTGCCGCGAACCCCGGACCAGCACCGGAAATCCGGTTCCGGGCTGTGGACGAGGAGACATTGGGGAAAACCCCACTGCCGCGATTTGATCTGCTATGGCGCGCGGACGCCCGTACGTGGGTAGCCTGACGGTGTGGAGACCGACGTACTGGGCCTGCCGTACGAGCGGCACACCATCGACCTGGGAAGCGACGACGAAGGCGAGGTCGTGGCGACGCTCATCCGGCGCCGCGGTGACACGCCGTCGCGGCGGGCGGTGCTCTACGTACACGGCTTCGTGGACTATTTCTTCCAGACCCATCTCGCCGACTTCTTCATCGAACGCGGCTGGGACTTCTACGCCCTCGACCTGCGCAAATACGGCCGGAGCTTGCTCCCCCACCAGACGCCCAACTTCGCGCGCAGCCTCACCGACTATTTCCCGGAACTGGACGAATCCGCTCGTATCATCCGAGAACAGGACGGCCACGACCAGCTCCTGGTGGCCGGCCACTCCACCGGCGGCCTGATCACGTCGCTGTGGGCCCACGCCCGAGGCAATGAAGGCATCGTCGACGGCCTGTTCCTCAACAGCCCGTTCTTCGACTTCAACGTGCCGTGGCTGCTGCGCCGGCCCCTGATGAACGTCGTCGGGCGCACGAGCGGGCGAAACCCGTACCGGGTGCTCCCCATGAACGCCCTGGGCCTTTACGGACAGAGCCTGCACAGCGAACACCGCGGAGAATGGAACTACGACCTCAACTGGAAGCCGCTGACCGGCTTCCCCGTGCGTACGGGATGGCTCGAAGCGATCCGCCGCGGCCAGGCCCGCCTGCGCGCCGGGCTGGCCATCACCGCACCCGTTCTGGTCGCCTGCTCGACCAAGACCTTCCGGGGCAAAGCCTGGACCGAGGACGTACGCAGCGCCGACGCGGTCCTCGACGTCGACCACATCGTCAGATGGGCCCCCCGCCTCGGACGCCGCGTGACGATCGCCCGCTTCGACGGCGGCATGCACGACCTGACACTGTCGGGCAAGGAGGTACGCACCGAGGTGTTCCAGGAGCTCGGCCGCTGGACCGACGCTTTCGTGCCGCCGGTGGGGACACCCGAGGTCGAGGTGCCGCCCGCCCCTGAGGACAGGGCCGGCCTCGGCACCGGGGAGAAAGCGGACACCACGACCGCCTGACATCCGGCTCGCCATGGAGCCGACGAAACTCTAGGATATGCAGGCCAGGCGCTCGTAGCTCAGCGGATAGAGCAACGGACTTCTAATCCGTCGGTCGCAGGTTCGAATCCTGCCGGGCGCGCCTTCTCCCTCGCTTGCAGGTCAGGCCGCATCTCAGCAGAATGCGGCCTCATCGTGGCACCGATCGCTTTGCGACAGGCGACGGACGGCTCCCGTAAGCAGCTCTACATGTATTCGGCACGGAACAGCTTCCTGGCCAGGACCTCGGGCTCGGCGCCCCGGATGATGGCGGTCGGCGACGAACCTCGGTGGTCGGCCCCGTAGTCGACCAGGCACCGTGCGACGCGGTACCGCACTGCTGGATTGGGATCGACCAGGGCCCGATCGAGCCAAGTCTCGCATCGATCCGGTCCTACTGACTCAGGTTCGCGGCAACAAGCCGCCGTCGCGGCGTAGGCATAGTCGGACTGCAGGATCAGATCGCGCTCCTCACGAAAGTCCGCTTCGAATCGATCGAACAGCCTTCGCACATCCGGCGCAGCATCCGCCAGCAGGATAATGGCCGCCGCCTTGGTGTCTCCTGTTTCGTTGCGTGATGCCAGTTCCACCAGAGGCATTCCACGGAGGATCTCCTCGCGTACGCGAGCCTTCAGTGAAGATTCATCAGCGATATTGTTGTGCGGGTTCATGACGCCATCCACCTGGGCGATGGTGTCGAGAAGCTGAAGAACATAAGGCTTCCACTGGAATTCATTGACGGACTGCATCGCATACAGGATCCGGACCGATGGCACCGTGACTTCCTCCACCGCGACCGCGGAATAACACAACATCTCATGTAGAGCGTACGCTGCTTCCGCAGCAGCTTCGCCGTCCACTGCCCGGCGGAGATTATCCAGCTGGAGAGGGATTGCTCTAGCCGATTCGGGATCAGCCAGAGCAGCCCAATCCACCTCAGGCAGCTCCACCGTCAGACTCCATTCCGTCAAAAATCAATACCCAGATTCTTCAGCATGGGATTACATTTACTGGCACAAGGTGCCGCAGGCGTTCCGTGCTGCGCTGCCTTACTGCTCGTCTGATTGAACACCATCACTGTCCTCATGGAACCACCGCGAACCGCGTTCTGCGCCTGTGCCACGCTTGCGCCGCTCTTCACAGCATCTTCGTACGAGCTCAAGAGACAACCAACTTCGGAGCAACCGTAGTGGCTACGCTCACCGATCGCTTCCACAAACCCTTCCGGAAGGTCCGCCTTGTCGCGATCCTGGTTGTGCGATCGGTAGACCTTGCCCTGGGCATTGGTGTACTCGGAAGCGTACTGCACCGACTTGCGCCCAGCCTGCGGTCGAAGGCTGTCGGCGTACGCGCTCAGCGCATCACCGCAGTTGTTGTTGTGGACGATTACCGCGGTGTCATTTGCGAATACGTAGTACGTGTGGATGTCGTCGACGGTGAGGTCGCGCATCTCGCGAGAGCCGACGGAGAGCTTGACCGCCTTGACGCGGGCCAGGCCACCGGACTTGGTGCGGAGGGTGTCGCCTCGTTTGAGGTCCTTGGCCTCGACCCAGCGCTTGGTGTTCTCGGCCCAGAACGGGTGGTTCTGGGTTGCCTGGATGGTCGAGGTTGTTCCGTCGGCCTGCTCCACCATCACGTCGGCGAAATCGTGGTCGGTGTTGCGGTGCAGCTGGGTCACCGGCTCGGCGGTGGTGTCGCCGGTGACCGGGTCGGTGGCCTGGACCTCGTCGCCGATGTTGACGTCTTCGATGGGGCGCGTCGATCCGTCTGCCATCAGGACAGCGGTGTCGGGGGCGAAGCTGTGCGGCCTGACGCAGCTGGTTCCGCCACCCTCTGCGGTCTTGATGGCCTTGTTGCCGCCACCTCCCTTGATCCCGCCGAGCACCGGGATCGTGCCCATTGCGGCGCTCTTCAGGTTGACCTTGTGAGTCGTGGCCAGCTGGTTGAGGACCTCGTCGGTGCCGTTGTCGACCGCTTCGGTGGCCAGGCGGCCGGCGATGCCGGTTCCTACCCGGCTGCCGATGAGGCTGGCTGCCTTGCCCGCGATCAGGGAGCTTCCGCCGCCAATGAGGCCGGAGGCCGCTCCGGTGCCCAGGGAGCCCAGTGCGTCGCCGAGGGAGCCGATGTCACCCTGGGCTGAATCCTTGGCCAGGTTGATGAGGGCTCCGGCGCCGGCCATGCAGCCTACGGCCAGGGCTCCGCCGGTTGCCGCCGTGCAGGCCATGCCGGCCGCGATCGCACCGCCGATGGCCGCCACCTCGAGGATGGTGTCCTTGTGCTCGACCACGAATTTCTTGGTCTTGGATGCCGCGTCCTTGACCGCGTGGACACCCTTTTTCACCGTACGGGCCGCCGCCGCCTTGATTTTCTTTCCTGCTTGTTTGGCCTTGGCGACCGTCTTCTTGACCGCCTTTTTCACCTTGGCGGCCTTCTCGGCGACGAATTTTCGGCCCTGTTTTATCTTTTTCTTCACGACCTTGGTGACCTTCTTGGCCACCTTGACGACCTTCTTGGTCGCCTTCGCCGCATAGGACACTGTGGTCTTGACCGCGGCCTTGGCTTTCGACGCCGCCTTGTGGGCGACCGTGACCGTCTTCTTGGCGACCGTCTTGACCGCCTTGTACGAGCTGCTGACCAGCGACCCGCCGTAGCTGTACGCCCGGCTCGCCAGGGAGCTGCCGTAGTTGTATGTGCTGGAGACCGCCGATGTCGTCGCTCGGTAGGTGCTCGTCACCGCCTTGGTGACCGCCTTGATCGGGTTGGGGATGCCCCAGTGGCCGGTCGGGTCGGTGACGGTGAGGGGGTTGGCGTCGCCGTACTGGTAGCGGTTGGCGTTGACCGAGTCCGGGGAAGGGCTGTTGGCGACCGTGTCGCGGGAGTCGAACTGGCCGGTGTCGGTGTTGTACCAGCGGGCCATCATGTCGACGCGACCGGTTGCCGACTCGGTCCATTCCGACTGGTATCCGAGGGAGCCCAGCATGCCGTTGTCGGCGACCGCTTTGCCCAGTGGATCGTAGGTGCGCGAGCCGGGCAGGGCGGTGCTGTCCGAGCGGAACTGGCCGACGACATCGTCGTGGATGTCGGTCCAGGCGTAGCGGTTGACCGTGCCGGAGGCTTCGCCGATCAGTTCGCCGTCGAGGCCCCGAACATAGTTGGACGTGGCGTCGGCGGCCAGGTCGTTGCCGAGGCCGGAGTAGCGGAAGCCGGTCTTGAGCGCCCGGCCCACCGCGTCGTACGCGTAGGTCTGGGTCGTTCCGGTGCCCTGCTGGGTGATGACCTGGCCGTAGGCGTCGGTGGTGGTCTGGTCGGCGCCGGCTGACCGCAGTGTTCCCCGCGGGGTGTACGCGTAGTTGACGCCGGCCGCGGTGAGCAGCCGGTTGCGCTGGTCGTACGTGAATGTCCGCGCACCGTTTTGGACCCGGTTGCCCGACTTGTCATACGCGTAGACCGTGGTGTTGGTGCCGTTGTTCCAGGACGTGAGCCGGTCGGCGAGGTCGTAGGTGTAGGTGTTGGCGGCCGCGCCGGCGAATCCGGTGGTGGTCTTGGACGTCAGGTTGTCGTTGGCGTCCCAGCCGTAGCCGATCTTCGCGACCGACGCCGACGCCGGGGTGCGCAGTTCGTCGGCGGTCAGGCGATGCAGGTTGTCGTAGCCGAACGTGCGGGTCGTCCCGGTCGAGCCGTAGGTGATCTTGGAGACCTGCGACATCGTGTTGTACGTGTACCGCTGGCTGATCTCCCCCGCGGGGTTGACCAGCGCCGACAGCCGGCCCGCGTCGTCGTAGTCGAACGTGGTCGTACCGCCCGCGTCCACCCGGCGGGTGAGTGCCCCGTCGGAGCGGTAACCGTAGGTGGTGTCGCCGGACGGGCCGGTGATCGACGTGGGCAGGTCGCGGTCGTCGTAGCTGATCCGGTTCATGCCGCCCGGGGCGGAGAAGCCGGTGATGCGACCGTTCGCGTCGTACTCGAAGTTCCGGTCGGCGGTCGGGGCGTCCGCTCCGGTGCCGCTCTGGTGTTCGAGCTGGCCGAGCGTGGTGTAGGAGTTGTTGACCGACACCCCGCCGGGCAGCGTCAGGTTGATGGCCCGGCCGGCCGCGTCGTACGAGGTGGTCCAGGTGCGGTCGGCGGAGTTGGGGTGCGCGCTGGTGGACGGTTCGAGCTGCGACTCGGGCAGGCCGAGCGTGTTGTACATGGTCCAGAACGTGTTGCCGCGGCCGTCGGTGAACCGGGTCGCGTTGCCGGCCAGGTCGTAACCGAACGACGTCTCGATCGCGTCGGACGGGCTGATCGGCTGGGACTCGGCGGTCAGCATGCCGGTCGCGTCGTACGTGAAGCGGGTCGTGGTGCCCCGGGCGTCTGTGGTGGCGACAGGCTTGCCGCTCTTGTCGTACCGCGCGGAGGTGCTGCGTAGCTCGGTGCCGTTGGCGTCGCGCTGCGCGGACCGCACCTCACGGCCAGCGAGGTCGTACCAGGTGCTGCTCACCGTGTTGTCCGGCAGCTTCGTGTCGGTGACCTGGCCGAGGCCGTCGTATGCGTACGTCGTGGTGTTGCCGGCCCCGTCGGTAAAGGCGCGCACCTCACCGGCCGCGTTGTAGAGCGTCGACGTGACCACCCCGGACGGGGAGGTGCGCTTGGACTCCCAGCCGCCGTACCCGTACTCGTAGCTGGTGGTGTAGTTCTCGCCGGTCTGCCGGACCACGTCGGTCGTGGTGACCGGGCGGCCGAGGTAGTCCCACGTGGACAGCTTGACGGCGCCGGTCGGGTCGGTGGACGACAGCAGGTCGCCGGCGAGGTCGTAGCGGTACCTGGTGGTGTTGTCCTCGGCGTCGCGGGCCGACGTGAGCCGGTCGAGCTGGTCGTACGCGTACCGGGTCCGGTTGCCCACCGGGTCGCGGACCGCGATGAGCCGGCCGGCGGCGTCGTACTCGCTGACCACCTCGGGGGTCAGCGCCGTGGTGGAGTTCGGGGCGGTGTACTGCGGGAGGCGTTCCGAGACGACGTTGCCGTCCGGGTCGTAGGCGGTCGTGCTGCGGTTGCCGAGCGGATCCATGGAGTCGGTCTGCTCGCCGAACGTGTTCCAGCCGGTCAGCGTGACCGGGCTGGTGGTGGACGTCGGGCCGGTCGCGGTCTCGGCCTTGACCGCCGGTTCGCTGACCCGGGCCGGGCGGCCCTCCTCGTCGTTGACGTACGTCGTGGTGTCACCGTTCGGGTCGGTCTCGGCGACGACCTGCCCGTCCTGGTCGTAACGGGTCAGGGTGCGGACCACGGTGGCGTCGGCGGCCGGTGCGTTGCGGTCCTTGATCGCGGTGACCTCGGTGCCGGTCAGCGCCTGCTGGTAGGCCTGCACGTCGGAGATGCCGCCGACGAACGGGTCGGCAGAGGCCCCGGCCCACTTCGCGGTGCCGATGGTCAGCGGGCCGCGGGCCGCCCACACGTCGCCGCTGAGCGTGGCGGTGTTGTTCAACGTGCCGTTGACGTACAGCTTCATCTGCTTGGATCCGGCGTCGAAGACGGCGGCCAGGTGCGTCCACGCGCCGAGCGTCGGCGCCGCGGTGCTGAAGACGTTGCGGCCGTCCCAGCTGTCCGCGTCGGCGGACGGCATGTTCAGCGTCCAGCGGTTCTCACCCTGGTGGTACTGCAGGTTGAAGCCGCTGGTGCGCTCGCCGTCCTGGGCGACCACGGTGCGGTTGCGGCCGGTGTTGTCGAGCTTGGCCCAGGCGGTGACCGAGAAGCTGCGGGTGGTGTCCACCGCGGGACCGGTGGCGGTGATGCCGGCGGTGCCGGCGAACGCGGCCGAGCCGTTGTTCGCGGTCGACCAGGTGACGCCCGAGCCCAGGGTCGCGCGGTTGTTGCCGGCGGAGTCGGCCGCGGTGGTGCCGGTGGTCTCGGCGAGCTTCCAGCGGTCCACCGGGGTCAGGCCGGTGCCGGTGTACGCGGTCTCCGCGATCGGATCACCGTCGGCGTTGACCAGGGTCTCGTTGCGGGCGAGAACCGTTCCCCACGAGTCGCGGGAGGTCGAGGCGACCACGTTGTCGTCGTTGTCGTAGGTCAGGCTGGTGGTGCGGTGCAGCCCGGCCGGGTCGGTGTCGGTGCTGGTGACCCGCCCGGCGGCGTCGTAACTCGCCTCGACCCGGTTGGCCCAGTCGTCGGTGGTGGTGCTCAGCTCGTTGCCGGCCGCGTCGTACGTGATCGCCTCGAGGACGAAGTCGTGCGTGCCGTCGGAGCGGGTGGTGCGCGCCGGCAGGTCGTTGTCGAAGTACAGGTAGGACGTGGTCCAGCCCATGGCGTCGGTCTCGCTCGCCAGCCGGCCCGCCGGATCGTACGAGCGTGCCGTGATGACCAGGTCACGGGCGGTTTCCGGGTTGTTCGGGTCGCCGGTCCAGCCGACCAGGGTGGTGGTGAGCAGGTTGCCCTCGGCGTCGTACGCATACCGGGTCACGTCCCCGCCGGGCCCGCTCTCGGTGGCGATGCGCCCGTACTTGTCGTAGTCGTACGTGGTGACGCCGCCGCCCTCCGACGTGGCGGTGCGCTCCTGCCCGTACCCGTTGTAGGTGTGCTTCTCGGTCCGGGCCGGGTCCCCGCCGGTGAGGTCCTCCTCGCGGGTCTGCAGCACGTTGTCGTCGACGTCGTACGTGGTGGTGGTCCGGCTGGTGTGCTTGACGCCGGTGACCTTGTTGGTGACGCCGGGTTCGGTCTCGGTGACCTCCCGGCCGCCCGCGTCGTACGTGTGCGTGGTGACCAGCCCGGACGGATAGGTGTCACTGATCTCGGTCTCGGTCAGCAGGCGGCCGAGCGGGTCGTACCCGAACTTCGTGATCTTGCCGAGGGGGTCGGTGATCTGCGCGATGTCACCGGACGAGTAGTAGGCGACGGTCTGCGCCGAACCACCCGCGGTGACGATCCTCGTGGGCAGGCCGGCCGGCACCTTGCCCCCGCCCACCGCGGTCTCGGTGCCCGCGGAGTAGTCCGTGCGGGTCTCGTGCCCCAGCGGATCGGTGACCGAGATGCGGTTGCCGTAGGTGTCGTAGCCGTAGGACGTACGGAAATTGTTGTCGGTCGCCGACGTCGACCGTCCGTCCCGCACGTCGAGCAGCAGGTCGTTACGGGCGTCCGGGGTCAGGACCGTCGTGGTGGCATCGGGGAAATACGTGTAGTAGACCGACGAGCAGACCTTTGTGGACTGGTTCTGGCAGGTGATGGTCTGCTTGGTGTTGCCGCGGACGTCCTGCAGGTTCTGCGTCCAGATGCCCCGCGGGTTGACGGTCACGTTGCCGAAGCCGCCGACGTCGTACGCGAACTTGGTCTCGTAACCGCGCCCGTCGGTCTGCGCGACCAGGCGGTTGCCGTTGACGACGTCGTAGTTGTAGGTGACCTTCTCACCACCCGGCCCGGTGACGACGACCCGCGACACCGCCTGCGGCACCGGCGTCACCACGCCGTCGACCAGGGTGATCGCGACCGGGGTGGTCTGCCCCGACGCCGTCTTGCGTGCCGCGATCTGGGTGCCGGTCAGCGCGTTCCGGTGGTACGCGACCTCGGCGATCGACCCCTTGAACCAGCCCGCCGTGGCGGTGGAGGCGCCGGGGAAGCCACCGGCCCACTTACCGGCTCCGATCAGCACGTTCTCCGAGCCGGCGTCCTGCAACGCCCCCGCCCGGGTGCCCACGAGGGTGCCGTCGAGATACAGCGACTGGCCGGTCGTGGTGGCGCTCAGTGCGACGTGGTGCCACGTGCCGTCGGCGACGGAACCGGAGGTGGTGATGACGTTGGTGGGCGCGCCGCTCCAGAAGCCGCCGCGCAGCTTGCCGTCCGTACCGATATAGAGCGCCGGGGTCCAGTCCGCGCCGGACGCCAGGTCCTCCATGGTCGCGGACTGGTACGCGTACAGCACCCCGCCGGGACTGGCGGCGTCCTGCTTGAACCACATCTCCACGGTGGCCGGGCCGGTGTGCGGCGCGTCAGCCGGCGGCAGGCCCAGGTACGAGGACGTGCCGTTGAAGGACGCGGACCCGGCCCCGGCGAACGGGCCGGCTCCGCCGAGCGTCACGCTGTGGTAGCGGGCGCCCGAGCCGCCGGTCTGGTCGATCGCGTCGGTGACACCGGTCTCGCCGAGCCGCCAGTAATCCTGCGGCTGGTCGGTGAGCACGTTCGACGCGTACGCCTCGCCGCTGCCCACCATCTGCGGCGCACCCATCGTCCAGGTGCCGCCGTTCTCGTCCGTGACGGACGCGACCTTGCCGGTGGTCTTGTCGTAGCTGACCACCGCGCTGACCCCACCGGTCGGCCGGGTCACCTTGGTGAGCACCGGGTTCCCGGCGGCCCCGGCCGCGCGCAGGGCGGTGACGGCCGCGGCGTCGAGGGTGCGGGTGAAGAACGCGACGTCGGAGACGGAACCGGTGAAGAAGTTCGCCTCGGCCGGCGACTTGCCGGAATCCTCGTGACCGGGCCAGTTGTTGCCGATGAAACCGCCACCGACGACGACGTTGTCGGCGCTGTTCGCGTCGAACCGTGCGATCGTCCCGGCGAGGGTGCCGCGCGCGGTGCCGTCGAGGTACAGCGTCTGCGTCGTGCCGGCGCCGGAGAGCACCGCGTGGTGCCAGGCCCCGTCGGTGACCACCGTGTCGGAGACGACCGGGTTGGCCTGCCCGGTCCAGAACTCGCCGCGCAGCTTGCCGTCCGAGCCGATGTAGAGCGCGGGGGTGTAGTTGCGCTTCGTCGTCGCCTGGGTCATCGACTCCTGGTTGTAACTGAACAGGACCCCACCGGGCTGCGTGGTACGGAACCACATGCTGATGGACTGGTACTGGCTGCCGGCGATCAGGGCGGCGGGCAGCTGGACGTACGAGTTGGTGCCGGTCAGCCCGGCGGACTTGGCGCTGGATCCGGCGAGGCCACCGGGCTGTCCGAGCGTCACCCCGTAATAGCGGGCGGCGTCGACACCGGTCCCGCCGAGTGCCGTGCTGCGGGCGACGGAGCCGGAGGTCTCGTCGAGCGGCCAGTACGAGGAGGCGCCGGCGTTCTGCACGGCCGCCGCGTACCGGCCGGTGGTGTCGTACTCGTACTGCCAGCACTTGTCCCAGTCGACCGGCGAGCACACCGTGGTCAGCCGGTCATCCGCGCCGTACATGTAACGCCAGGTCACCGACGTGTTCCAGTCCCCGGGTGTGACCGGGTCGGTGTAGACCGTGGCCACGTGCGGGGCGGTGGAGCCGGCCGGGGTGGACCAGCTCACCCACAGCGAACGGCCGGACGCACCGATCAGCCGGTACGGGTTCCCGCCCTCGGTGTCGTACAACACGGTCAGCGTGCGGTTGTTGGCGTCGGTGACCGTGGTGAGCCGGTACACCCCGGAGCCGGCGTCGCGGTTGAACGCGTACACCGTGGCGTCCTTGTCGGTCAGCGTGTACCCGGTGACCGTGCTGCCGCTCTTCGTCTCCTTCAGCGTGGCGAACCGGCCCGACTGCGGGGAGAAGCTGCCGTTGCTGTTGCGGCCGAACGACAGCTCCTGGGCGTTCGGGTACGTCACCACGACGGTGTCACCGCGCTGGGTGGCCCGGGTGTCGAGCACGCTGGACCAGCCGGTGCCGAACGCGTTCTGGCGGCGGGTGTCCAGGCTGTTGTAGTTGCGGATCATCGCGACCGAGGGCCCGACGGTGGCGACGGTCGCGTCGGTGGCGCTCGTCGTGTAGTTGCCGATGCTCGGGTCGAAGCCCTTGCCGCCGTTCTGCGAGAACCCGCCACCGATGGTGTTCTGCGGCGGTGCGGTGCTCAACGCCCACATCGGGGTCACCGGGCCCGACGCGACACCGTCACTGGGCTGGACGCTCCACAGGTAGGTGCCGTTCCAGGCGAGCTTCCCGGCCGGGACGGACCACGACGGCGAGGTGGTGGACGGCGAGGTGACCAGCAGCGTGCCGGCACTGTCGTAGACCCGGTAGGTGTAGGTCAGGCCCTTGCCCGGGTACGAGTCCGCGTCGTAGCCCCGGACCATGAGCTCGGGCGTCAGCGTCGGGGCCACCGCGTTGTTACCCGGGTACCGCGCGTTGATCTGCGGCGCGATGTCGTCGGTGTACGTCAGTTCGAGCTGCGGCGCGTAGGTGCCACCGGAGTAGTTCGCGGAGTCGAACAGTTTGTACGCGCTGCCGTCGGCCTCGTCGGCGGTCAGGGCCAGGCCGTCGTTCGTTCCGCCGCTGGTCCAGTCGTTGAACGTGGCCGGGTCGAGCGTCACCGTGACCCACTGCCCGATCGAGCGGCTGCCGCTGATCGTGTTGTTGCACGCGGTGGTGGCGTCCGCGACGGTCAGCGTGCCGATCGGGTCGGAGATCGCCGGTCCGGGATAGCTGCCGTTGGTCAGATTGGCCACGGTCCAGGACGCGTTGACCCGGTGCACCGAGAACGGCAACGGCTGGAAGCACTTGGCGTAGCTGAGATACAGCTTCAGCTTCGCGGTGGTGACCCGCTTGTTCGTCGCGGCCGAGCCGGTGAGCCCGTCCAGGTGGATGAACGAGCGCGCCTTGATCGTGCCGTTGTTCGTGCCGACCGGCAGGTAGTCACCGTTCTGGTTGGTGGTGGACGCGTCGTTGTCGACGAACACGTCGCCGCTGGCGGCCGTGGTGAGCGTCGGATCGACCCGGACCGGGTAGACGCGGGCGGGGTCGGCGAGCCAGGCCCGGTCCGCGTCGACCCGCAGCGCGGGTTCACCCCGGACCTCGATCAGCGTGTACGTGACCGCGTCCGACCGGGTCCGCAGACCGGTCCCGGGGTCGACCCGGGAGTCCTCCATGTAGCCGCGCGGGATCCAGGCGACCACCTTGCCGGCTTTGTCGCGCAGCTGGATCTCGCCGGTGGCGGCGGCGCTCGGTGTCAGCCCGTCCAGGGCCAGCGGGAACGTCCAGGACGACGCGGTGCCCGGCTTGTTCAGGACCAGGGTCTCCTTGAGGCCCACGTCGAGCGGCTCCAAGGTCAGATCAACACCGGGAAGCACGCTCGGGTACGTGGCGACGCGCCCCTTCACCTCGGCGGCGACCGGGGCGGCACCGTCCAGCGTGTACCCGGCCGACGTCCCGCCGGGCAGGTCCAGGGAGGCGAGTTCCTTGCCGGATCCGGCGGTCGCGGCGAGCGACGTGCGCACCGTGCTGGCCCGGGTCTGCCACCGCCCGTCGGAGCGGCGCACGAGCGTGGTGTCGATCGGCGCCCACGTGCCGTCGGCGGCCCGGTAGTTGGTGGCCGCGCTGTGCACCCGCCGGGTGACCGAGCCGTCGGCGTTGCGGTACTCGTCGCTGGTCGCGGTCGCCCGCCCGGCGACCTTCTTGCTGGTGCGGGCGTCGAACACGGGGTCGGGCCCACCGGCGACCGCGGGTTTCGTCTCCGGCTGATACGGCCGGTAGGTGTCGAGAGTGCCCGGTGCCGGTTTCGGCGCGCGCCCACGTCCACCGTTCGCGGCGGTGGCCGCGGCGCCGACCGGCTTCGCGTCCAGCACCGCGGTGCCGTGCCGCTGCACCGGCGCCCCGACCATGGAATGCGCCGCCGACCAGGCCCGTTCGGTCCCCGCCCAGGACCACATCCAGCTCAGCGGGAAATCGCCGGTTTCAGGTACGGCCCCGGGGGGCACAGCCAAGGACAGAGCGAAAACGACAGCGGTAATTCCTGCCGTCCGCCGAAGAGCATGACGCATCGGTGGTGCCTCCCCCGTGATCACCGAACGTGCGGAGTCTTACACGTCCGGTCAGTATCGGGGGATGGAAATTTGTCGCTTTCTGCGAACCGTCGATCATGGACCTCGCGTTAACCCACGATGCATCCGGGCGTGGTAGGTCGTTGAGCCTCAGAGCTTCTTGCGCATCCGGACCAGCGGCACGGCCGCCCCGCCCGCCGCGTCCGTCAGCTGTTCGACCTGCTCGAAGCCGGCCGCCTCGTAGAGCTTGGCACCGGCCAGGGTGCCCATCAGCTCCAGCTCCGTGAAGCCCTCCGCGGCCGCCGCCTGCTCGCAGCGGGCCAGGACCAGACGACCGACGCCGCGGCGGGCGAAGGCCGGATGGGTGTACATCGCCCGGACCCGGGCCGGTTCGGTCGCCGGGTCGAGCAGGGCCGCGTCACGACCCGCCGAGTGGTCGCCGCCGTACAGCGTCGCGCGCCGGCTCCAGCCGCCGCAACCCGCCAGTGCCCCGTCCGACTCGACCACGAAGTACGTACCGTCGTCGACGAGCTGGGTGTCCAGGCCCATGATCGCGCGGCTGGAACGGATCTGGTCGTCGTCGAGGAAGTCGCGCTGGAGCTCGGTGATCGCGGCGTCCATCAGGGGCAGCAGGGCGGGCACGTCCTCGGGACGAGCGGCCCGGATGGTCAGAGTCATGGCCTCAGTTTGTCGCGGGCGCGGCCGGCCGGGGTGCCGGTTCCGCGATCCCGGAGCGGTTCACCGGGCCGTCCACCGCTGCCATCGCGAGCGCGATGCCGAAGAACATCACCGACAGGTTCATGTCCGTGTACCCGTAGAACGGCGTGATGATCAGGGTGATCACCGGGATCACGCTGAGCCACTTGCCCGGCGTGGACACCGCCACCGACAACCGGCGGGCGATCATCACGAACAGCAGCAGGAAGATCACCAGCGCGGGGAGGCCGTGGCTGTACATCACCAGCCAGAGCTGCCCCTGGGTGCCCAGCGGCTCGGCCGCGTACGTGGTGTCCACTGTGCGCGGTGCGCCGTACCCGAGCAGCGGCGAGTGCAGGACCGCCTCGAACGTCTGCCAGTACAGATCCGCCCGGTCCCGGGTCGAGTCGGTGTTCTCCACCCGGCTGGTGATCAGGTCGGTCACCGGGATGACCAGCGTGACCAGCCAGCCCAGCACGGTCACGCCGGCGATCGAGGCGATGACCCGCACGTCACCGCGCAGCAGCGCGCGCAGGCCGAGATACAGCAGGCCGGCACCGAGGCCGACGAACATCCCGCGGTTCAGTGTCAGGAACGCCGGGACCAGCGAGAACGGCAGCGAGACGATGACGACGGTGCGCAGGACACCGCCACGGACGGAGCTCAGGTACGCGACCACGCACGGGATGAGGATCGCGAAGCCCGTACCCCAGTTGTTGGTGTAGGGGTAGGGCGCAGCCGTCCGGAAGTAAGGGTTCCGGCTGGTCGCACTGAACTCCGTGGCATGCGAATGGGTGAGGGCCTGCACGATGCGGTCCTTGGAGATGCTCCCCGGCAGCAGCATCTCGACCGGGGTGGTGATCGCGAACCGGGGCGCGAACACGCCGATCCAGCCCAGTGCGACCATCGACAGCCAGAAGACCATCAGTGGCTGGAACAGCTTCGCCCAGGCGGTGCCGTTTCGGGCGGCGTTGTACACGTACAGGTAGACCAGGAACGCGGCGATCACGAAGCCCAGGCGTAGCCCGTACATGACGAAGCCGGTCGCCTTTTCCATCCTGGTGCCGCTGACCACGATCAGGCCGATCAGCATGAGCCACAGCGTCCAGCCGGTCGGCATCCGGACCCGGCCGTGGCTGATCAGCACCACCCCGAGCACCACCGCGAAGATCGGCCACAGCAGGTACAGAGCGCCCAGCGCCCACCAGAACGGCACCATGCCGAACATCAGGTACAGCGGCCAGAGGGGCAGTGCGGGCATCGATGCAGTGTAATGCCGCGGCCGATTGGATGACCCTATGTAGGATACGGAGATGGCTGTGCGGATGACGTCGTCGGTGCTCAAGGTGGTCGCCGCCCTGCTCGCCGACCCGGCCGCGGAACAATACGGACTCCAGCTCATGCAGGCCACGGGCCTGCCGAGCGGCACCCTTTACCCCATTCTGGTACGCCTCGAGCGCGCCGGATGGCTCCGGTCCCGGTGGGAGGACGTCGACCCCACGGCCGAGGGACGGCCCAGCCGACGCTATTACCAGCTCACGGCCGACGGCGTGGCCGACGCCCGGCGCGAGGTCACCACGATGCAGCAGCAGATGGCCCGCGCCACCGGCATCCCCGGTTTCAGCACGTGAGCCCGGCAGCGCTCCTCGTCCGGCTGGCCGCCCGGCGGTGGCCGGCCGATCTCGCGCCGGATCTGGAACGCGAATGGCTCGCCGAGCTCGACTCCCTGCGCGGCGGACCGCTGCGCCAATTGGCCTTCGCGGGCAGCCTCGCGGTCTCCCCCACCGTCGACGGCCCCACCTGGCCGGACCGCGCCCGCACCGCGGCGGCACCCGTGGTGCTGACCCTGCTCGCGGCGGCCCTGTTCAACGGCGTACGGCTGGCCGGTCATCAGGTCGGTCCGGTCGCCGCTGCCGCGGCCCTGGTCGTCGCGGTCGTGGCCATGGCCCGGCCGGGCCGGCGCACCACACCCGGCGGGGTGGTCATGATCGGTGCCTGCGTCTACGCGTTCCTGCTCGCCGGCAATCCGGTGGCCGTGATGCCGTTCATGGGATGGCGTGACATCGGCCCGGCCCTGGCGGTCTGGACGCTGGGGACCGCCCTCGTCGCCCGGAGCCGCTCTCGGCTCGTCGCGGTGACCGGCACCTTGCTCACGCTCGACCTCGCCGTGGCCGCCGGATCGCTGCACGCCGCCGCGACACTCGGCGCCGATGTCGTCGAGGCGCCGCTGTGGTTGCCCCGGGCGCTGCTGCCCGGCACCGATCCGCCGGTGCTCATCAGCAACGCCGCGGCGATGGCGGGCGTGCTGACCCTCGCCTCGGTGTCCGTGCTGGCCGGGCTGCTGCGCCGCGGGCCGGCACGTCGCCTGCCGATCGGGCGGATCCCCGCCGGTGTCACCACCGCGCTGGCCGGTGTCGCGGTGGGCGAGGCGCTGCGCCGGGCGCCACGGGCCGTCGACGCGGGTTTCGGCTTCGGGTTCCTGACCCATCCGGCCGGCCTCGCGGCCACCGTCCTGGTGATCGCCCTCGCCGTCGCCTACCGATCGCCCCTTCGACGCTGAGTAACCGATCCCCCACCCAAAGGCAGGTGGCAGACCCTATGTAGAGTTCCGACTATGGGTATCGCTGGACGACGTCTTCTCTGGCTGCCGGCCGTGGTCGCCGCACTGCTCACCGCCTGGGCGGCACTGAGCCGGCCGGCCGCGATCCGGCTCTCCGACCTCGGCGTCTACGCGGGCGCGGTCGACGGGCTGCGCCACGGCGCGAGCCTCTACGACTTCATCAGCGCCGGAAACGCACCGTTCACCTATCCGCCGTTCGCCGGGCTGGTGTTCCTGCCGCTCGCCGGCGCGCCCGCCCTGCCCCTGCGGATCGGGTGGACCATCGCCACCCTGACAACGGTGTTCCTGCTGGCCGGGTTACTCGCCCGCCGGATCCGCCCCGGTTTCACGGTGCTCGCGCCGGTCGCGGCGGTCGTGCTCATGGTCTCCGCGCCGGTCTCGTCGACCGTCAAGTACGGCCAGGTCAGCCTGTTCCTAGCCGCGATGATCACGGTCGACGTGCTGCTGCTGCGGCACCACCGGGCCCACGGCGTCCTGATCGGGCTGGCCGCCGCGATCAAGCTGACCCCGCTGATCTTCATCCCGATGCTGTGGTTCGCCGGCCGGCGCCGGGCCGCCCTGGTGGCGACCGCGACGTTCGCGGGCTGCGGTGCCTTCGCGGCGCTCGTCCTGCCGGGCGACTCGTGGCGGTTCTGGACCTCCGAGGTCTCCCACGTGAGCCGGCTCGGATACATCACCGGCGTCGGCAACCAGTCCCTCAACGGCGCGCTCATGCGCTTCGACGTCGCGACGCCCGCCCGGTCCATGATCGCCCTGGTCGCCGGCGGTGCCATCGCGGCGGTCGCCCTCTGGCACGCCGCCCGGCTCGCCCGCCGCGACGACTGGGTGTCCGCCCTGGTGATCACGGGCGCCGCCGGCATCGTGCTGTCCCCGGTCTCCTGGACCCATCACCAGTTCTGGCTGGTCCTCGCCGCGGCCCTGCCGGTGCGGGGCCGGGCCCGGCTGCTCTGGCCGGTGCTGGTGCTCGCGGTCATGCTGCTGCCGGTGACCGCGTTGGGGCCGCCGCTGTGGAGCAACCTGCGCCTCGTCCTCGCGATCACCGTCGCGGTGGTCATCCCGTTCCTGCTGACCACCCGCGCCCCACGCCACGAACCGGCCTACTTGACACAGACCTGTTGCTTCGCTGGCCACGTGAAGCAGGATGGTGATCCAGTGCGGTTACGGTCCGACCGGCAGGTGGGACCTCCGGCACACCGCCGGGGTCCGGGCAACCCAGCGCATTAGTCTGGCCGGACGATCAATTCCTCATATGAAACGGAAAGTGATGATCGACCAAGCCAAGGTACGAGTTCTGCTGCTCGAGAGCATCCACCCCGACGCGGTGTCCCGGCTCGAGGCAGAGGGTTACCAGGTCGAGTCCCTCCGCAACGCCCTCGACGAGGCCGAGCTCATCGAGCGGCTCCCGGGTGTGCACCTGCTCGGGATCCGGTCCAAGACGCAGGTCACCGCCAAGGCGCTGGAGGCCGCTGACAGCCTCGTCGCCATCGGCGCGTTCTGCATCGGCACCGACCAGATCGATCTCGGGACCGCCTCGCGGGCCGGGGTCGCGGTCTTCAACGCGCCGTTCTCCAACACCCGCTCGGTGGTCGAGCTGGCGCTGGCGGAGATCATCGCGATGACGCGGCGACTCACCGAGAAGAACAACCTCATGCACGAGGGTGTGTGGGACAAGGCCGCCGTCGGCAGCCACGAGGTCCGCGGGCGCCGGCTCGGGATCGTCGGGTACGGCAACATCGGCACCCAGCTGTCCGTGCTCGCCGAGAACCTGGGCATGCACGTGTCCTTCTACGACACGGCCGACAAGCTCGCGCTCGGCAACGCCCAGCGCTGCGCCTCGCTCGACGAGCTGCTCGAGCAGTCCGACGTGGTGACGCTGCACGTCGACGGCCGCCCGGGCAACGCCGGATTCTTCGGCACCGAGCAGCTCGCCAAGATGAAGCCGGGCGCGATCTTCCTCAACCTCTCCCGCGGCATCGTCGTCGACCACGGCTCGCTGCGCGACGCGCTGACCAGCGGACACCTCGCGGGTGCCGCCGTCGACGTGTTCCCGACCGAGCCGAAGGGCCGCGGCGACGAGTTCGTCTCCGAGCTGCGCGGGCTGCCCAACGTGATCCTCACGCCGCACATCGGCGGTTCGACCGAGGAGGCGCAGGCGGACATCGGTGACTTCGTCGCCAACAAGCTCACGCACTTCATCCAGGAGGGCAACACCACGCTGAGCGTCAACCTGCCCAGCGTCGCCCTGCCGGCCCAGTCCGGGACGAGCCGCATCGTGCACGTCCACACGAACATGCCCGGCGTGCTCGCCCAGGTCAACAGCATCCTCGCCGAGCACCACGTGAACGTCGAGGGTCAGCTGCTCAGCACCCGCGGTGAGTATGGCTACCTGATCACGGACATCGGCGGCAGCTTCAGCTCCGAGGTCCTCGACAAGCTGCAGGGCATGAGCCAGACGGTCCGGCTCCGCGTCCTCTCCTGACGTGACCCCGGGGCCCTCCTAGTCGCGTGTCTCCACCGACAGGAGGGTCACCGGGGACTCGGCGTCGACGTCGTAGCGGTTCTCCGTCGCCCAGCCCTTCGGCGTCAGCGTCGAACCGGGCGCGACGTCACGCAGCGTACGTTTCCCGGCCGCGACCGTGTCGGCGCCACCGCGCACCTTGACCCGCACCGGGTTGCCCGTGGGTGAGGTCATCGCCAGCTCGTCCATCGCCCCGGCGACCGTGAGCAGCACCGTGCCGCTCGCCTTCGGCAACTGGATCGCCGTACGCTTCGAGCCGCCGGAGAAATCGATCCCGCCGACCTGACCGTCCTGCATGTTGAGCTGCTGCTCCTCGGACGCGCCGGAGAAGCGCAGCGTCCACATCACCTTGGACGAGAGCACCACCTCAACCTCGCCCTCGCCGGTGGCCACGTCCCCGCCACCGGCCCCGGGCGCCAGGTGCAGCTCGACCCGGTCCTGGGTCAGCTCCGGCTTCGGCAACAGCCCCGAGGCCTCGGCAGTGGTCATCCGGTACAGGCTGTCACCAAGATCCTCGCTGCGCACCGTCACCTTCGTGACGGCGCTGACAAGTTCGAACTCCGCGTTCTTACGACCCTCGAGCAGGGCGGTGGCCGTACGGTTCTCGGCCCGGCCCGCGTCCAGCCCCAGCACCGACGTCGGGTCACCACTGGCGCCGGAGAAGTACGTGATGCCCGCGACCGTGCCGCCGACCGCGACCGCCGCGGTCAGCACCAGCCCGGCGACCATGACAGCGGGGCTGCGCCGGGGCCGGGCGGGCGCGGTGCCGGCACCGGCGACGGCCCGGTGCGGGCGGATCTCGTGCGCGGCGTCACCGACAAGGTCCCCGATATGGTCGTCCTCCGGGCGGCGCCACTCCGGTTCGGCCCGCGAGACGATCGCGTGCGCACCCGTCTGCCGCCGCACCGAATGGGCCCCGGTCGCGGGCGGCGGCGCGTCGTCCCAGCCGGAAGCGGCACCCTCGTCGGACCCATAGGGCCGCGTAGGCAGCGCAAGCCGCTCGACGTCCTGACGCCGAGCCGGAAGCGGCGCCTCCTGACGCCGGGCGGGCAGCGCCAGCTCCTGACGACCGGCAGGCGGCCCCACCTCCTGACGGCCGATGGGCGGCGCCTGGTCCCGGCGGCCGGGGGGCGCTGCCTGCTCCTGGCGGCCGGCGGGTGGGGCCGACTTCTGGCGGCGGCTCGGCATTGCCGGTGAGATCGGAGCGTCGTCGCGCCAGTTGCCGCTGATCGGGCCCGCGGTGAAGCCGAACGAGGTACGCCCGTTCGTCGCCGGAGGGGCCGGGCCGTACTTGGGCTCCGGTGTCGGCTCACGCCGGCGCCGGTCCTCCCAGTCGCCGGCCTCCCAGCTATCCGCCTCCCCGTTACCCGCCTCCCCGTTGCCGACCTCCCAATTGCCGGCCTCCGCGGCCCAGTCGCTCCGGTCCCCCCGCGTCTCCTGCCGGGACGGCAACGCACCGGGCGGCAAGGCACCAGCCTGCGGCCCACCCGGCCGCGAGCCGCCGGACTGCGGGCCGCCGGACTGCAATGCCCGGGGCTGCTGGCCGCGGACCTGCGGGGCGCCGGACCGCGGGGCGTCGGAGCGGGGGGCGTCGGAGCGGGGGCTGCCGGGCTGGGCGGCTCCGGATCGCGGGGCGCCGGGCTGAGCGGCGTCGGGGTGGGGGGCGTCCAGCCAGGCGCTGACCCTCGGCGTCTCGCCGGTGTTGTCCCGCTGCGGGGTGAACGCGTTCCAGCTGCCGGTATCGGTCATGTCCTCGCGCGCCTCGTCGTGGGTCGAACGTGCGGCCGGGCGGCGGAACGGCAACGGACCGGTTCCCGGGCGACGGTAGAGATCTTCGTGGTCCGCTGCATCGTCCGAGGCCGTGTCCGCGAGCGCGACGGACACATCGGACGAATCTGCAAGTACTCGTTCCACGCGACGTCCTCCAGCTCGCGCCGGCGCCGCCTGTCTGCGAGGGCGCTCCGACGAGAGGTACGTATGAACGGGCTTAGCGGATGAGTAAAGAAGTGAATTACTCTGTGTTACGTCCGTTGGGCCGGAGCAGGCCCCTTCTGGTGGCCACCGCGACCGCCTCCAACTGACTGTGCGCACCCATTTTGCCGAGCACGGCTTTGACGTAGCCACGGCAGGTGTGGACGCTGATGCCGAGCCGCCGCGCGATCGCCCGGGGGTCCAGACCGGACCCCATCAACGCGAGCACCTCGTGCTCACGCGCCGTGAGCCCGCCGGCCCGCGGCCCCACCACCGGGGTGGTGCTGCGCAGCAACCGGGCGAGGATGTCGGTCGACACCGTCATGCCGCCGCCGTGCGCGGTGCGGATCGCGTTCATCACGTCACCCAGGGGGCCGTTCTTCGACAGGAACCCCGAGGCGCCGGCCGCGGTCGCACGTCCGACCAGGGCGGATTCGTTGTTCGCGGTCAGAATCACGAAACGGGTGTCCGGCTGCCGGTGCCGCAACAGCTCCGCGATCGCGATGCCGTCCGCGTCCGGGAGGTCGGGATCGAGCAGTACGACGTCCGGGCTCAACTCCTGCACCATCCGGATGGCCTGCTCACCCGTGCAGGCATGACCGATGTAGCTCAACTCGGGTCGCCCGGTCAGCGCCACACCGAGCAACTCGGCGAACGTCTGATGCCCGTCCACCACGAGCACCGTGATCGCCTCGCTCACCATTCACGCCTCCTGATCCGCCAGCGCTGGAAGTCTATGTGTCTTCCGCGCAAAGCCAAGGCGTACCAACAGTCTGACAGGACCCGCGAGCCACGCCGAACCCGTTGACCACCTGCTGACCGGATGAGGCCGAGTGGTCCGGACACCTCGTATCTTCGGTCGGCCCTCCCCCTCGCTTTCGGGGTCGACGTCCACCAGCACGGCGGCTTGCCGGGCGACCGGCCACGGTGGAGAGTGGCCGCCGGTCGGCACAAAACATCGCAATTGGTTCTCGGTTGCCCAGCGCGTGCCGGATTCGCCCGCGGAGCGCCCGCCGGTGGCCCAGAATCTGCGGGTGCGAACGTCACTGCTTCCCGTACCCCTCGCCCCTGAGATCTCCCTGCACCTGGCCGACTCCCGGACCGGGTTGTTCGACGCGTCCGGCGGTGAGTTCCGCAGCGACGTCGCCCCGCCGTTCTGGGCGTTCGTCTGGGCCGGCGGCCAGGCGCTCGCCCGGTACGTGCTGGATCATCCCGAGATCGTCGCCGGCCGCCGCGTGCTCGATGTCGCCACCGGCTCCGGGGTCGCCGCGATCGCGGCCGCCCGGGCCGGAGCGGCCGCGGTCGAGGCCATCGATCTCGACGCCGCCGCGGTCGCGGCCACCGTCCGCAACGCCGAGGCGAACGGCGTCACCGTGCGTGCCCGGACGGCCGACATCGCCGGGGCGGGTGACGGTTTCGACGTCATCCTCGCGGGCGACGTCTTCTACACCCGCAGCGTCGCCGACCGGATGACGGCCGCCCTGCGCCGGCTCGCACCCGGGGCGGCCGTGCTGGTCGGCGACCCGGGCCGGGGCTTTTTCCCGCAGCGGCTCTTCGTCCGCAGGGCGGAGTTCGCCGTGCCGGTCCCGGCGGCCCTGGAGGAGACCGAGACCCTCGTCACAGGGGTGTGGGAGATGCTTTCACCACACAACAAGTTGTACGCTGCACACATCGAGGGAGGAGCGGGGTGACGAAGCTGGACAGCGAGGACGCGATCGGACAGGTCGCGGACGAAGTTCTGCGGTTCGTCCGCTTGGGCGCCCGCGCCAAGAGCATGCTCAACACCGGGGATCTCGGGGCTGAGTTCTCCGCGCTGATGCTCCTGTTCCCCCTGCGACACCACGGACCACTGCGGGTCACCGACCTGGCCGATCTCAAGGGCGCCGACCCGTCCACGATCAGCCGGCAGGCGGCTCAGCTGGTCAGAGCCGGCCTCGCCCGCCGGGAAGCGGATCCGGCCGACGGCCGCGCGTCCCGGCTGGCCGTGACCGAGTCCGGCCTGGCGGCATGTGCGCGCCTGCACGAGGGGCGCCACGCGCTGCTGAGCCAGGCGATGAACGACTGGCCGGAGGAGCGGATCCGCGCCTTCGCCGGCCTCTTCCACGAATTCAACAGCTCCGTCGAAGCGCTCCTGCGCAACGACCCAGCCGCAGCAGCACGGGAGAACGCGTGAGTAACTCCACCGAAACCGCACCGGCGGCAGCCGGGCGGGGCGGTCCGGCAGCCGCCCCAGGGTCCCCGCCCTCGGCGGAATTCACCCACCGCCAGGTCATCACCGTGCTGGTGGGCCTGATGATGGGGATGTTCCTGGCCGCGCTCGACCAGACGATCATGGCGACGGCGACCCGTACCATCGCCGACGACCTCAACGGCTTCAACCTGCAGGCCTGGGCGACGACGGCGTTCCTCATCACGTCGACGATCTCCACGCCGCTGTACGGCAAGCTCTCCGACATCTACGGACGGCGGCCGTTCTTCCTCGCCGCGATCGGCATCTTCATCGTCGGCTCGTTCCTCTGCGGGCTCTCGCAGAACATGTACGAACTGGCCGCGTTCCGGGCGATCCAGGGCCTCGGCGCCGGTGGCCTGATGTCGCTGGCGCTCGTCATCATCGGTGACATCGTGCCGCCCCGCGAGCGCGCGAAGTACCAGGGCTACTTCCTCGCCGTCTTCGGCACCGCCAGCGTCATCGGCCCGATCCTGGGCGGCTTCTTCGCCGGTGCCGACAGCATCCTGTGGGTCGACGGCTGGCGCTGGGTCTTCTACCTGAACATCCCGATCGGCATCGCGGCCATGATCGTCGTCGCCCGGGTGCTGCACCTCCCGCACACCCGCAACGACCACCGGATCGACTGGCCCGGCGCGCTCACCCTGGTCATCGGCCTGGTGCCGCTGCTCACCGTCGCCGAGCAGGGCCGTGACTGGGGCTGGGGCTCGGGCCGCGCGATCGCCTGTTACGTGATCGGCGTCCTCGGCCTGGTCGGGTTCGTCCTCGCCGAGCGGGCCTACAAGGACGAAGCGCTCCTGCCGCTGCGGCTGTTCCGCAACCGCACGGTCGCGGTCGGCGCCACCTCCAGCACCATCCTCGGCATGGCGATGTTCGGCGGCCTGATGACCGTCCCGCTGTACCTGCAGATCGTCAAGGGCAGCTCCCCGACCGTCGCCGGCCTGCAGATGATCCCGTTCGTGTTCGGCATCATGGCCGGTTCGATCACCTCGGGCCAGCTCATCGCCCGTACCGGCCGTTACCGGATCTTCCCGATCATCGGCAGCACCCTGATGCTGGTGTCGCTCGGCCTCTTCGCCCTGATCGGCGCGGACACCCCGCTCTGGCGGGTCATGCTGATCATGGTCGTGATGGGCCTGGGGCTGGGCGGCAACATGCAGCCGATGATCACCGCGGTGCAGAACGCGGTGTCGCCCCGCGAGATCGGTGTGGCCACCAGCTCGGTGACCTTCTTCCGCTCCATGGGCGGCACGCTGGGCACCGCGATCTTCCTCTCGGTGCTGTTCAACGTGCTCCCGGGCAAGATCTCCAGCGCCTACCAGGATGCCAAGATCGCGTTCCCGGGCGGCCAGGGCGGCACCACCGACCTCAACGACACCTCCTTCATCAACAAGCTCCCGGAGGCCGTCGCGCATCCCTTCAAGGTCGGGTTCGCCGACGGCATCCAGGTCGTCTTCCTGCTCGCGCTGGCGGTCATGGTCGTCGGCCTGATCGTGGTGCTCTTCCTGCCCGAGATCCCGCTGTCCCAGCGTTCCGCCCAGCAGCAGCGGGCGGCCGACGCGGCGGCCGCGGCCGACAGCGACGGGGTCCCGGGAGAGGCCGGCGCCGGTCCGGTCCGGTCCACCGCCGGTGGCGGCACCGCTCATTGACGAGCGGCGGCCGGGCGCTCGTACCCTGGACGCATGGCTGTAGTGAAGATCAACGCGATTGACGTCCCCGAGGGTGCCGGACCGGAGCTGGAGCAGCGGTTCGCCGCCCGGCAGGGCGCGGTGGAGAACGCCAAGGGGTTCCTCGGCTTCGAGCTGCTGCGCCCGGTGTCGGGAGAGAGCCGCTACTTCGTCTACACCAAGTGGGAGACGGAAGAGGACTTCCAGGAGTGGTCGGCCGGTTCCGGACGGGCCGCCCACGCCGGCGAGCGCAGCAAGCCCGTCGCCGGGGGCGCGAGCCTGCTGGAGTTCGAGGTCGTCCAGCACGTCGCCAAGTAACACCGCACGATGAGATCGGCCCGGGCCAGCACTGGTCCGGGCCGATCCGCGTCAGGCCTCCGCGTTGCGGGCCGCGGCGGCGATGAGGCGTTCGGCGACCTCTTCGCGGGCCAGGCCCAGGCGCTGGGAGGTGTCCCGGAGGATGTCGTACGCCTCCCGCACGCCGCAGCCCCGCTGGGCGATGATCACGCCGGCCGCCCGGTCGACCGCCGCGCCCTCACGCAGGGCCTGGCGGCGCTGGAGCTCGCCGAGGAGCACCTCGGCCTGGTTGACCAGGGCCATCGCTGTCAGCAGCAGCTCGGGGCCGAGGCCGCCGGGGTGCGCCACGAAGAAACTCACCGAGCCGACCGCCGAGCGCTGGATGTCGAGCGGGACGGCCGCCACGCCGCGCACCCCGAGCTCGCGGGCGCAGTCGTTCAGCTCCGGCCAGCGCGGGTCGGTGGTCAGGTCGTCGGCGGTGACCACGGCCCGGGTGCGGGCCGCTTCGAGGCCGGGGCCGTCGCCCGTGGCGTGCTGGAGGTCGTCCAGCGGCTGGGCGTGCGGACCCGAGGCGGCGAGTGCCGCCGGGCCACCCTCGGAGATCAGGGCGACTGAGCACCGCAGCGTGCCAGGAAGCGCGTGGGCACCGAAGACCGCCAGCCGCTCCAGTGCCCCGGGCACGTCATCGGCGGCCAGCAGGCGGGCCGTGAGCTCGTGCAGCAGCCCCGCCACCTCGACCGGGTGCGGACGGGTGACGCCGTACTCGACCGGCAGCGGCGTGACGGAGATCGAGGCCGACGGTGGGGCGCCGGTCGCCGGTGATGCGCGACGCGATGTTCGGCGCCGCCCGGAGCTCCGTTGCGGGGCAGACATTTGGCCGATATTGCCATGCCTTGGGGCGAACACGAAAGTGGTGTCCTCTATCGGGTGCCATCCCGGGGCGGGTCCGCCGGGGAGGCCTCGGGGGCGTCCTCGCGCTCGTCCGACTCGGCCAGGATGGCCGCGGCCTGGGCCCGGGGGTCGGCGCTGCCCGCTGTCCGCTCCTCGGGCAGCAGGTCGGCGGCGCGGTGCTCGATCCGATCATCGCTCATGGCCGATGGATTACCCAGAATGACCGGACATAACAGAACCCGGGGAAACGCAACGTCGCCCCCGGGAGAACCCGGGGGCGACGTCACGTAGATGTCGGTGTGCAGGTCGCCTCGCGGCGAGTGGCTCAACGCGGCTCCAGCCGAACGGTATTCCGCGAAGGCTTAGGGTGAGGCCCGGGGACACTGGTCACACCGACATCTGTCATCAACGGTCGGCACCCCACCGCCATTCCGGTAGCAATTGTGACCTGGACCACAAACTAGGAATTCAGCGCGTGGCCGTTGAGCGGCTGACGGGGCTTCGGGGCAGGTCCGCCCTCCGCACCCTCCTTCGCCGCCGAATAGGCCATCTGCAGGAAGTCCGAGACCGCGGTGGCCGTGAACACCGTCGCGGTCAGGCGGGTCAGCTTGGGGGCGAGCACCAGTCCCCCGGTCAGCCCGGTCGCGACCCAGACCGCCAGGCAGAACGGGCAGCTCACGAGTTCGCCCAGCGAGTGGCGCAGCGAGCTGCCCTGGTCGCGTACCTCCTCGTTGATCTCGCCACTGCCGCCCGGCTCGCGGTAACGGGTGAACGGCGCGCGCAGCGGGCTGGTGATCGAGTCCTTGGCGATCAGCCGGCTCAGCTTGTGCGTCGCCAGGGAGATCAGCACGACATCGCCGACCGCGGGCCGCTCGGGCACCGGCCGGCCGGTGAGCTTCGCGGTCGCCGCGAGCGAGGCCGCCAGGGCACCGAACGCGCCCATCGTCATGACGTATCCGTCGAGGGGGCGGTGTTCGTGGGGCGCGTACTGCCGCCGCAGCCGGTCGAGCCGGCCGCGCAACGAGGGAAGCATGGGGGGTCCCTTCAGTTTTTACAGTGCCTGGGTCAGCCGATGGGGGTCGACCTCCCGGCCCGGATGCCGGGCCAGGTACTCCGTCTCCAGCTCGGCCGTGCGCCGCAGGTGCGTGCTGAGCGCCGCGTCGGGGCCGTGGCGCAGGGTGTCCAGCCGGGTGCGGTGCAGACTGCCGAGTTCGCGCATGATGTCCTCGTCGGCGAGGCCGGCCGGATCGATGCCGGTCGCGGTGCCGAGGAGATCATCGGCGTCGGGTTCGCGCATGATCTCTCCTTCCCCAAGGGCCCGCGGCTGCTCTCGGCCGGGGCCGCTTGCTGCAACCGTTGCCCGTGCGGTCGGTCGCCAAACCCACGCCGGTACGCTCGACGGCATGAGAGGGCTGTGGACCCCGGCGTGGATCGCACGTCACGTGTTCGCGGTCGTGCTGATCGTGAGCTTCCTCGGGCTGGGCTGGTGGCAATTCAGCCGCGCCACCGAGGGCAACGCCCTGAGCTGGGGCTACACATTCGAGTGGCCGGTCTTCGCGCTGTTCGTCGGATTCATCTGGTTCCGCGAGGTCCAGCAGGAGCTCCGGAGCGGCCGGCCGGCCGCCGGGGACGAGCCGGCCGAGGAGATCGAGACCGCCGACGCGGAGCGCGTGACGATCCGCCGCCCCGTGCGCGTCTCCACCGCCCAGCGGACGCCGGCCGAGGAAGACCCCGAGCTGGCCGCGTACAACGACTATCTGGCCTGGCTGAACGCCCACCCCGGCGCGCGGCCCGGCGACTACCCCGGATACAAGAAGGCAACACCCAGTAACTAAGGACGTGGATCGTGCAGGGAGCCCTCACCCGTTACCGGATCATCGCCTGGATCGTCGGGGTGGTCCTCATCGCCCTGGTGATCGTCGGCATGCCGATGAAGTACATCGGCCACAACGACACGGTGGTCGCCACGATCGGGCCGTTCCATGGGTTCCTCTATATGGTCTATCTGGTGGCGGCGTTCGACCTGAGCCGGCGGGCCGGCTGGCCGTTGAAGCGGATGCTGCTGGTGATGCTGGCCGGCACGATTCCGTTCTTCTCGTTCTGGGCGGAGCGGGTGGTCACCCGTAAATGGATCCCGGAGGCCCTGAACGCGGAACCCGCGATGGCAGAATAAGCGAAAAGTAACGGCTGAAACGCGCTCCGTTATCAGGATCATTCGAATAAAAGTGATAATTGGCGCAAGTCACTCTTCGGGCTCTTGTTTTAATGTGGATCGCCGCTAAGTTGATGCGGTTGGTCCGGTCCGCAGCCACGCCCTCGGTGGCACCGGCCAGCGCCGCCGAATCGCACAGGGCACCGCGACCACCCCGTCCCCCGGGGTCCGCGTCCGTCCTGCCGCGAACCGGGGACCCACCGAGCAGCATCCGGGGTGAATCCGCGCAAGCGGTAGGGCCTTCTTCCCGCCCGAATCCGTCAGCTAACCCGGTAGGCGGCTCAGCGGAAGAGAGGCCGTGCACCGTTGCGACACGCCCGCATGAGGCTACGCACCCTGGTGGTCGCCGCATTAGCGATCGCCATCACCGGTTCCATCGCGCCGGCAGCCGCGCACGCGGAACCCTCGTCCAGTGACATCACCAAGAAGATCACCAAGGCGTCGGACGAGCTCGAGGACATCGTCGAGTCGTACAACAAGATGAAGATCAGCCTGGACAAGACGAAGGCCGAGGAGAAGAAACTCGCCGAGTCGCTCGGGCCCGCGAAGGAAGCACTCGCGGACGCCGGGGACCAGATGAAGCTCATCGCGTCGTCGGCCTACAAGACCGGCAAGGTCGGCACGATGAACGTCGTCCTCGAAGGCAGCTCGAACCTGATGGACCGCATGTCGATCCTGGAGCAGATGTCCCGGACCCGGCAGCGCGACATCGACACCTACACGGCCACGACGCAGGATTACAGCGAGCGTCAGGCCGCGTTGAAGTCGACCCAGGACAAGCAGGCCGCCGAGGTCAGGGAACTCTCCGATCGCAAGAAGAAGATCGAGGGGAACCTCAAGGAGCTGTACGCCATGCGCAAGGCGGCGTACGGCCGGGAGACCGAGAAGGCCACCAAGTACACCGGCTCGGTGCCGAACATCGCGGGCTCCGCCGGCACGGCGGTCTCGTTCGCGTACGGCGCCATCGGGCTCATGTACGAGTACGGTTCCGGCGGCCCGAACACCTACGACTGCTCGGGGCTGACCTCGGCGGCGTGGGCCGCGGCGGGCAAGTCGCTGCCGCACAACGCGGCGGCTCAGTACAGCGCCACCTCCCGGGTCTCCCGTTCCGAGCTGAAGCCGGGTGACCTCGTCTTCTACCGCAGTCTCGCGCACGTGGGGCTCTACGTGGGTGACGGCATGATCATCGACGCGTCGCACGCCGGCGCCCCGGTGAAGAAACGGACGATCAACATCATGACCCCGTACGCGTACGGGCGAGTGGGCTGATCCTTCGCACCAACGGGTAACGGCCGGCCTCCCGCGAGGGAGTGCCGGCCGTTGTCAGATACGGAACAGGCCGGCACCCCTGTCGGGGCACCGGCCTTTGTGGTCGGTCGAGAGGTCAGGCGGCCTGCAGGCCCTCGGCCCGGGCCAGCTCACGCAGCCGGCCGAGCGCCTGAATCTCGAGCTGGCGGATGCGCTCGCGGGAGAGCGAGAAACGCGACGCCACCTCGGTCAGCGAGTGCTCGCGACCGTCCTCGAGGCCGTACCGGGCCCGCATGATGCCCGCGGACCGGTCGTCGAGGTGGTTGAGCAGGCCCTCGATGCGCTGACGCTCCAGCGCGGTGAGCACGATCTCCTCCGGCGACGGCGCGTCGCTGTCGGCGACCAGGTCGCCGAGGTTCGTGTCGCCGTCGTCGCCCACCGGGGTGTCCAGGGAAACGGTGTCCTGGGCCCAGCGGGTGAGCTCGGTGACGCGCTCGACGGTCACGCCCAGGGCGGCGGCGACCTGCGCGGGCTCCGGGTCGGCGCCGAGCTCACGGACGAGCTGGCGGGTGACGTTGCGCATCCGGTTGACGTCCTCGACGAGGTGCACGGGCAGGCGCACGGTGCGCTCCTGCTGCGCGATCGCCCGGCTGATCGCCTGGCGGACCCACCACGTCGCGTACGTCGAGAACTTGTAGCCGCGCTCGTAGTCGAACTTCTCGACGGCGCGGACCAGGCCGGTGTTGCCCTCCTGGATGAGGTCGAGCATCGGCATGCCGGACCGGACGTAGCGGCGGGCGATGGAGACGACCAGGCGCAGGTTGGCCCGGATGAACAGGTCTTTCGACTTCTTGCCGTCGACGACCAGCCGCTCCAGTTCCTCCCGGCTCACACCGCGACGGACCTCACCGGTGTCGAGCAGGTGCTCGGCGTAGAGGCCGGCCTCGATTGCCTTGGAGAGCTCGACCTCCCTGGCAGCGTCCAGTAGCGGCGTCCGGGAGATTTCGTGCAGGTAGACTCCGACGAGGTCGCGCTCTTCGGCAACCTGATCGGTCCTCATCACGGTGCTCTTCTCCACGTTGCCCACGGTCCCCTCATTGCCTTCACTAACCCTGTTACGGGCAATACCTGCGTCCATCAGCCCTCCCCGTAACGTCCGCAGTTCGTGCATTGCGGTGCTGACACCTACACAACAAGTGATGTGCTGCGCTGATTCCGTCTGGTGAGTTGAAAGTGTCACGAGTGTCTGAGTGCCACCTGAGAGCCCGTTGCATCTTTTCTGAGGGCTCTCCCCGACTGTCACGGTCGGAAGACATTCGGAGCCACACCCCGGGTCGGATGCGTCGGACAAACGGATACCCCGGGTCTGTTACATGACACCATCAGCCCTTCATTCGTCACAGCGACGGGCATCACGGCCAACCTTGCGACGCTCGTCACCACCCAGTACGGCCAGGTAGCCGCTGGGGTTCATGTGCTGCATCGACAGGTTGCCGCCGGGCATGAAACAAAACCTCGCGGTAAAAGCGCGCGGAGGCCGTACGGATCGGGACCACCTGCCACGATGCGGCACATCGCGCCGCAGTTCACTAACCCGCACGGGTGACTCCCCGCATGGGTGACGGCCGCCGCGGGGTGCGTTCCATGACCACCTCCACGGTGACGTAGAACACAGCCTTACCGTGGGCCCATGACAGATCAGAGCGTGCTCGTGACGGGTGCCACCGGTGGGCTGGGTGGGGCCGTCGTGCGACTGCTCCGGGATTCCGGCCGGCGCGTGGTCGCCCCGGTGCGCCCCGGAACCCTCGACCGGCTCCCTGCGGGCGTGCTCGGTGTAGAGGCGGATCTCACAGTGCCGGCGGACGTGACCGCGGCCACGGAGTTCGCCGCGAGCGACCCCTCGGCACCGCTGACCGCCCTCGTCAACCTCGTCGGCGGGTTCGCGATGGGCGGCAAGGTGCACGAGACCCCGATCGACGACTTCGAGGCGATCCTGCGGCTCAACCTGCGTCCCACGTACCTCATGACCGCCGCCGCCCTGCCGCACCTCGTCACGGCCGGCGGCGGCTCGGTCGTGTTCGTGTCGTCGCGGGCGGCACTCGCCCCGTTCCCCGGAGCGGCCGGATACGTCACCGCCAAGGCCGCCGTGCTGGCGTTCGCCGACGCGGTCGCGGTCGAGTACAAGAAGCAGGGGGTACGGGCGAACACCGTGCTGCCCAGCGTCATCGACACCTCGGTCAACCGGGCCGGGCAGCCCGGCGCCGACACCTCGCACTGGGTCACCCCGGACGAGATCGCGACGGTGATCGGCTTCCTGGTGAGTGACGCCTCCGCCCCCACCAGCGGCGCCCGGATCCCGGTGTACGGACGGGCCTAGAAACCCTCGGCGAGCTGGTAGGTGAGGGCCGTGGCCGCCGCGACCACCGTCGCGGTGGCCACCAGCAGGGGGCGCGCCCGGGTCAGCAGATCCGCCGACCGGGCCACGGCCGGCAGGTGGGCGAGCATGTCGGCCTGGACCTGCTCCGGGGTGCCGTTCGCGTCGATCACCACGAAGCGGGGGAATTCTGGCAGGGCGCGGTAGGCGGCGGTGGCGGCCCGGAGGTAATCCATCTCCTCGTGGTCGTAGCCACGGCGTTCGATCCGGTCGTAGGCGATCGCCGGGTCGACCGCCAGCAGGAACGTCACGTCCGGCTCCGGGAACAGCCCGTAGGCCAGCCGCGCCCAGAACTCCGAACGGGAGGAACGGGCCCGGATGCTGGCGAACTGACACACCGCGTAACGGTCCATGACGGCCGTCTCGCCGGTGAACCAGCGGCGCACGAGGGTGCGCAGGATCGCGAGCCAGCGCAGCACCGCCTCGACGAAGAGCATCGGGCGGCGGCCGAGCAGGGCGTCACCGTCGGCGCGGCCCAGGGCGGTCGCGAGCCGGCCGAACCAGCGGCGGCCGCCGGCGTTGCGGCGGTAGACGGCCGGGAGTCCACGGTCGGCGAGAGCGTCCGCGAGCAGGTGGGCCTGCGTCGTCTTGCCGGAGCCGTCGATGCCGACGAGTGCGACGGTGCGAGGCACGCGCAACGGGGTGGAGCTGGGGCGGTGGCGAACCGGACCGGGGACCATACCCACCGACAGTAGCGCGGGTTGTCACTAAGCGTTCTCGTGTGGGCCGCGCTCAGGCCGTACAAAATAGGTCTAAGCAGTGGCCTCACGGGGTAGACGTTCAAGTCTGTAACCGGACACCGACTGTCACACAGGGAGATCGCCATGCCGCATCGGGCGGACGAGGGCCTGGTCATCACGCTCAAGAGGGTCGCCGCCGCGCTGAAACAGTCGGAGATCCCGTTCGCGCTCGGCGGCAGCTTCGCGGTCTACGCGCACGGCGGGCACTCCAGCGATCACGATGTCGACTTCGTGATCCGCGAGCAGGACAAGGAACGCGCGCTGGAAGAACTCGCCGCGGTGGGCTTCGAGGTGGAGCAGCCGCCGGAGGACTGGCTGGTCAAGGTGTTCGACGAGGGCCGGATGGTGGACCTGATCTACCGCCCGGTGGAGTCGCCGGTCACCGATGCCACGCTGCGGGACACCTCGATGCTGTCGGTCGAGGCGATCAAGATGCCGGTGCTGTCGGCGACCCAGCTGATGATCCACAAGCTGCTCAGTTACAGCCAGCATTACTGCGACTTCGCCACCGGGCTGCCGGTCGCCCGCTCGCTGCGCGAGCAGATCGACTGGGTCCGGGTGCGCGAGGAGACCGCCAAGTCACCGTACGCGGAAGCGTTCCTGATGCTGCTGGACCGCCTCGACGTGGTCCCGCAGGTCGAGAGCGTCCGTATGACCGTGGGGGGATGAGATGGCAGCACAGCTCGACGAGTACGACCAGGCCGCGATCCAGCGGCTGCTGACCGAGAACGGATCGGTGTCCGAGCAGGGCATCACCGTGCAGCGCCGCGAGCATCTGCTGGTGCTAGGCGGCGAGGTGGAGAGCACCGAGCGCCGCGACGAGATCTGCCGGCAGATCACGGCGAACTTCCCGGACGTGGAGATCGTGTGCGACATCGGCATCGTGCGCGCCACGGCCCCCAGCGAGGTGGAGGAGATCTCATGATCCGGATCGCCGCCGTGGGCGACGTCCACGTCGACAAGGACGTCCTGGGCCGCTACCGGCCCGCCCTCGACCAGTTGCCGGGCGTCGCCGACGCGCTGCTGATCGCCGGTGACCTGACCCGGCACGGCACCGTCGACGAGGCGAAGTGCATGGCCGAGGAATTCGGTGGGCTGGCGGTGCCGGTCGTGGTGGTGCTCGGCAACCACGATCATCAGAGCGACCAGCAGTCGCAGGTCACCGACGTGCTCCGGGATGCCGGCCTGACCGTGCTGGAGGGTGAGGGCACCGTCCTGACGATCAACGGGCACCGGCTCGGCATCGCCGGTGCCAAGGGCTTCGGCGGCGGGTTCGCCGGGGCCTGCGCCAGTTCGTTCGGCGAGCGCGAGATGAAGAACTTCGTCGGCACCAGTGAGGCCGCGGCGGAGAAGCTCGGCGCGGCCCTGCGCGGGCTCGAGGGATGCGACGCGCTGGTGGCACTGACGCACTACGCGCCGGTGCCCGAGACGCTGACCGGTGAGCCGCTGGAGATCTACCCGTTCCTGGGGTCGTACCTGCTCGGTCAGGCCATCGACTCGGCGCCGACCGCGCTGGCCCTGCACGGGCACGCGCACCACGGCAGCGAACGTGGGCGCACCCCGGGCGGGGTGCCGGTGCGCAACGTCGCCCACCCCGTGATCAAGCAGGCGTACAACGTCTACCAGCTGCTCTCGGAAGACGTGGATGCCGGGCTAGTGTCCGTTTGATCCGCTTCGCACGGAAGCCCTGTCCCCCGTACGGGACAGGGCTTCCGTCGTTTGTGGAATTTCTCGGTGGTGTGGCGTGCATTACAGGTTTTCGATTTCTGCCGGTCGGGTATCTGCTGGTCATGACACTTCTGCTTTGGATCCTCGCCGTTATCCTCGTCGTCGCCGGCATCCTCGCGCTGTTCCGCCGCCAGATCCTCTGGGGTGCCGTCCTCATCATCGTCGGCCTGCTCGTCGGCCCTGGTGGAGTCAGCATCTTCAGTTAACCCACCGGCAGTACCCCAACCGGGGCTGCCGTGTGGCTATCTCTCGCAGGTAGCTACACGGTGGCCCCGGTTTCTTTTTCGGGGAAACACCACTATGTAGTGACACGCACACTTGGTGCGATGTCCTCAATCGGACTCATGTCGTAATCCTCAGCGAGACGATCCCCCCGACGTTCGCGAGGTACCGGCTGTGGCCGAGGTCCATCACTTCACCTACGGAGCTTTCAACCCGATCGGCGCGTACCTGCTGGCCGTGCTCGGGTCCTTCCTCGGCCTGCTGTGCGTCGGACGTGCCCGCGGCGCCCGGACCCGGGGCCGCCGCAACCGCTGGCTGATCATCGCGGCGTTCGCCATCGGCGGCGCGGCCGTCTGGCTCATGCATTTCACCGCGATGCTCGGCTTCGACGTCCCGGAGAGCCCGGTGCGCTACAGCCCGGTGCTGACCATGGTCAGTCTCGGCCTGGCCGTGCTGGCCGTCGGCATCGGACTGATGGTCGTCGGGCACCGGCGGCGCAGCGTGCCCCGGACCCTGCTGGCCGGCCTGCTCACCGGCGCCGGCGTGCTCGGCATGCACTACACCGGCATGACCGGGCTCTACGTCTCGGGCACGATCCACTACCGGCCGACGCTGGTCGTCGCCTCCGCCGTCATCGCGGTCGTCGCCTCGACCGGCTCCCTCTGGTTCGCGTTCTCGCTGTCCGGCCGGATGCTGCCGATGTTCGGCGCCGCCGCGGTCATGGGGCTCGCGCTCTGCGGGATGCACTACACCGGCATGGCCGCGATGAGCGTCGAGCTCAACCACGACGTCACCACCCACGTGGACGGGATCCGGCCGCTGCTGATGATCGTGCCGATCACGCTGGTCAGTGCCGCGACGATCCTCGGGGTGGCGCTCAGCGCGCTGCAGGCGATGACCGAGGAGGAATTCACCGACGGGGCCGGCATCCCCCGGCGCGGTGTGCACGCCGACAACCACCCCTGGTCGCTCAAGCAGGCCTCGCTCACCGCGGTCCGGCGTACGCCGGGAAACCGTCCCTCCCCGCGACCGGTGCCGCTGCGCCCGGTGCCGGTCGTCAAAGAACCCGTCGACGCGCAGCCCTGATCAGGCACCCACGGGGCACCGGGTCCGGTATACCTTCTCGGCATGGCGCCAAGGATGTTGCTGTCGATGCCGCTGCACGCGATCACCGAGGTCTACGGGGAGGCGGGCCCGCGGGACCGGTTCGCCCTCGAACTCGAGGCGTTGCCCGACGCGGACCGGGAACAACTCGAGGAAGCCCTGGCGCTCGCGTCGGCGCTGCACGCCGACGACCGCCGGGTCCGGGAGCCGTACATGAACCATCTGCTGCGGGTCGCGATCCGGATCCAGCGCTATTACGGGATCCAGGACGTGGACGTGCTGACCGCGGCACTGCTGCACGACGCGGTGGAGGACCACCCGGCCGAACTGGCCGGGCTCCCCGCGGACCTCGGTTACGCCGTGCTGACCGAGGCGGCGGTCGCGGAACTCGCCCGGCGGTTCGGGCCCCGGGTGGCCGAACTGGTCCGCTCGGTCACCAACCCGGAGTACGACCCGGCGCGCGACAAGCACGAGCAGTACCGCACCCACGTCGCCGCGAGCCTCGAACGCGACCCGTGGGCCCGGGTGATCAAGGTGAGCGACTTCACCGACAACGGCGTGGGCGTCATCCACACCACGTACGACAAGGCGCACAGCTCCGCGACGAAGTACCGTCCGCTGGTCCCCAAGCTGCGGGAGCTGATCGGGCGCCCGGACACCCCGTTGTCGATCACCGCCAAAGATCACATTCTTGATCAACTGGACCTCGCCGAGGAGCGCTTCGCGGCCATCCTCGACGGCTAGCCTGGGGGTATGCCATCCCCCAGTGAATGGTGGCGCAGCGCCGTCATCTACCAGATCTATCCGCGCTCCTTCGCCGACAGCGACGGCGACGGCATGGGCGACCTGCCGGGCATCACGTCCCGGCTGAGCGACCTGCGCGACCTCGGTGTCGACGCCGTCTGGCTCTCGCCGTTCTACCTCTCGCCCCAGCACGACGCCGGGTACGACGTGGCCGACTACCGCACGGTGGACCCGCGCTTCGGCGACCTCGGCGACGCCGACAAGATGATCGCCGAGGCCAGGTCGCTCGGCCTGCGGGTGATCGTCGACCTGGTGCCCAACCACACGTCGAACGAGCACGAGTGGTTCCGGGCCGCGCTGGCCGCGGCGCCCGGCAGTCCCGAGCGGGAACGCTACGTCTTCCGCGACGGGCGGGGCGAGGACGGCAGCGAGCCGCCCAACACGTGGCTGAGCGTCTTCGGCGGGCCCGCCTGGGAACGGCTCCCCGACGGCCAGTGGTACCTCCACCTGTTCGACGTGTCCCAGCCCGACCTCAACTGGGGTAACCCCGAGGTCCGCGACGAGTTCGTGGCGATCCTGCGCTTCTGGCTCGACCGCGGCGTCGACGGTTTCCGGGTGGACGTCGCGCACGGCCTGATCAAGGACGCCGAGCTGGCCGACTGGGAATGGGGCGGCGACGTCATCCTCGGCGGGCTCACCCCCGAGGGCGCCCCGCCGCCCCCGATGTGGGACCAGGAGGGCGTGCACGAGATCTACCAGCAGTGGCGCGAGGTGCTGAACGCGTACGAGGGGGACCGGATCCTCGTCGCCGAGGCCTGGGTGCAGCCCGCCGAGCGGCTCGCCCGTTACGTCCGCCCCGACGAGATGCACCAGGCGTTCAACTTCGAATACCTGGTCACGCCGTGGGGCGCGGACCCGCTGCGCCAGGTCATCGACCGCACCAGCGGCGCCAACGCCACCGTCGGCGCACCGACCACGTGGGTGCTCTCCAACCACGACGTCATGCGGCACGCCTCCCGGCTCGGTTTCTCCGACGGCAAGGACCACCGCAACGGCATCGGCGTCGACGACCCGCAACCGGACGCCCCGCTGGGGCTGCGCCGGGCCCGGGCCGCGTCGCTGCAGATGCTCGGCCTGCCCGGCTCGGCGTATCTGTACCAGGGCGAGGAGCTCGGCCTGCCCGAGCACACCACGATGCCCGACGACTTCCGTGAGGACCCGACGTTCGAACGCTCCGGGCACACCGAGGTCGGCCGGGACGGTTGCCGGGTGCCGATCCCGTGGGAGGCCGACTCCCCCTCGTTCGGCTTCGGCCCCGCCGACGCGAGCTGGCTGCCGCAGCCGGCCGCCTGGGCCGAGTACGCCCTCGACCGGCAGCGGGGCATCCCCGGCTCGACCTACGAGCTGTACCGCTCGGCGCTGCGGCTGCGCCGCGAACGCTCGCTCGGCCACGGCACGCTGAGCTGGCTCGACACCCCGGCCGAGGTGCTGGCGTTCCGCAACGGCGACCTGCTGGTGCTGACCAACTTCGGGGACGCTCCGGCGGAACTGCCGCTGGGTGTGCGGGTGCTGCTGAGCAGCGAGCCGCTCACCGAGGACGGCCGGGTTCCCCGAGATGTGACGGTGTGGGCGGCGTGACGGCGTAGGTGGCCAGGGCCGCATGGGTTTCCGCCATGTCCCTGGCCACCGTCCGGCTGGCCAGCCAGTACATGACCCCGGTCGGGATGAAGAAGACCTGGAACACGGCCAGCCCGACGGCGTAGTTCAGCGGCGGCGGGAACGCCCCGGCCAGGCCCCGGAACGCGACCCCGACCAGCGCGTTGCCCCCGGCCCGGCCCACGCCGTTGACCAGGTTGCCCAGGCTGTACACCGTGCCGCGGTGCTCGGGCGGGTTGACGTCGGCGATCATCGCGAACCAGTTGGGCGAGTTCGCCGACGTCAGGGCCAGCGCGAAGATGGCCACGGCCAGGCTGAACCCGACGGTCGGCTCGGTCACCACGTTGCGCAGCACCGCCGAGATGATCGCGCCGCTGCCGCCCCCGTCCGGCACGTCGATGCGGAACGGCACGAAATACAGCACCACGTAGAACGGCACCGCGGCGAGGATCCCGACGGCGGCGACCAGGGCCCGGCCCCGCGGGGTACGCCGCTGCAGCCGGTCGCCGATCAGCCCGCCGATGATCGACAGGGCGCCGCCGAGCTGGAAGAGCGTCGCGAACACACTGCCCACCACGATCGCCGTGGCGGCGGAGTAGCCCTGGTCCTCCGCGCGTGAGCTGAACAGCACCGGCAGCCAGACCATCGACCCGAACGCCACCTGCGCGGACAGGCCCTGCAGGATCAGCCACACGTTGGTACGCCGGGCCACGATCCTGGGCAGGTCGTCACGGCGGATGCGCTCGTCGTACTCGACACCGCGCAGCTCCGGCTGGCTGTCGCCGCGCGGGACGTCGTACGTGAAGAGGTAGGTGACGGTCGCGATCAGCCCGGCCACCGCGACGACGAGGAACGGGCGGCGCCAGTCGGTCGAGCCGAGCAGACCGCCGACCAGGGTGCCGGCGAGCGTGCCGATGCCCTGCGACAGCCCCCAGAAGCTCATCACCAGACCGCGGCGCTTCGGTGAGATCAGGTCGCTGACCACGGAGAAGCTGACACTGGCCACGGCGCCGAGCCCGATCGCGGCCAGCACCTGCGCGGCCAGGAACGACGGATAGCCGCCGGCCAGACCGGACCAGGCGGTGCCGGCCACCCAGATCACGGTGCCGGCGATGAGGACCGGTTTGCGGTCGGTGCGATCCCCCGCGTACGCCCAGCCGATCGCCGCCACGGCACTGATCAGGAACATCACGGTGGTGGCGAGCGCGATGTGGCCCTCGCCCACCCCCAGATCGTCGCCGATGCTGCCGTACAGGGGTGGGACGAGGCCGATGGCCACATTGTCGAGCGAGGCGAGAACGACGAACACCACCACGCTGTACGCGCGATGCGCCGGTCCGCCCATGGTCACGGGCAGAACCTTAGCGGGCGGTGGTCCTGTCGACGACCTTGTCCCGGGCTGCCGCGTACTGCTCACGGATCAGGGGGACGCCGCGGTCCTCGTACACCTCGGGGGTCTCGGCGGACCACTCGGGCGGGAGATCGCCGCCGGCGGTGACCCAGGCGGCCTGCCGGGCGGCGCCGTCCGCGACATACTCGCCGGGCGGCGGGACCAGGACCGGAAGACCGAACAGAGCCGGAGCGATCTTGCGTACGGCCAGACTGCGCGCACCGCCTCCGACCAGCACGATCCGGTTGGCCTCGGCACCGGCCGTGACCAGCGCGTCCAGCCCGTCGGCGAGGGCGCAGAGCATGCCCTCGACGGCGGCACGGGCCAGATGCGCCGGGTCGGAGGTCTTCAGCGTCAGACCGTGGATGGCTCCCGTGGCGTCCGGCCGGTTCGGCGTGCGCTCCCCCTCGAGGTAGGGCACGAGCACCAGGCCGTCCGCCCCGGCCGGCGCCGACAGCGCCAGCTCGGACAGCTTCTCGTGGTCGGCACCGATCAGCTTGCCGGCCGCGTCGAGGACCCGGGCCGCGTTGAGCGTCACCACGATGGGCAGGAAGCGCCCGGTGGTGTCGGCGAACCCGGAGACCGCGCCGGTCGGGTCGTCCGGCGCGACGTCGGACGACACGAAGACGGTGCCGGAGGTGCCGATGGAGATGACCACGTCGCCCGGCCGCGCACCCGCGCCGAGACCCGCGGCCGCGTTGTCGCCGGCGCCCGGGCCCAGCGGGGCACCGTTGGGCAGGTGACCGGCGACCCCGGTCGGGCCGAGCACCAGGGGTGTCGCGATCCGCCGGCCGAAGCCCAGCTCCAGCAGGTCGGGCCGGTACTCGTTCGTCTTCGCCGACCAGTACAGCGTGCCGCTGGCGTCGCTGCGGTCGGTCCGCAACGTGTCCAGGCTCTTGGCTCCGGACAGCTTCCAGGTCAGCCAGTCGTGCGGCAGGCACACCGCCGCGACCCGGGCCGCGTGCTCCGGTTCGTGCCGAGCCAGCCAGCGCAGTTTCGTCAGCGTGAAGCTGGCCACCGGCACGATGCCGACCGCGTCGGCCCAGGCCCGGCGCCCCCGGTCACCGCCGCCGAGCTCCTCGATGAGGTCGGCGGCCGCGCCGGCGCTGCGGGTGTCGTTCCACAGCAGCGCCGGCCGGATCACCTCGCCGTCCTCGTCCAGCACGACCATGCCGTGCTGCTGCCCGGCCACCGACGCCGCGGCGACGTCGTCGAGCCCGCCGGCCTCGTCGATGGCCTGCCGCAGCGCGGCCCACCAGGCGTCGGGGTGGACCTCGGTCCCCTCCGGGTGGCTCGCCCGCCCCTGCCGGACCAGTTTCCCGGTCTCGGCATCACGGATGACCACCTTGCACGACTGCGTGGAGCTGTCGATCCCGGCGACAAGCACCATCAGCGGGCTTTCAGCACGTGGTCGATGGCGAGCTGGTGCAGCTTGACGAAGTGGTAGCCCTGCTCGCCGGCCGCGTCGACGTCGAAGTTCTCGAACGCGCTCTTGTCGTCGATCAGGTCCTGGTACGTCTCGCCCTCGTTGAGCGTCGGCTTCGCCAGCTCGAACACCTTCGAGGCCTCCAGTGCCGCCTGCACCTCGGGGTCCGCGCGGAACGCCTCGGCCCGCTCCTTGAGCAGCAGATACATCCGCATGTTGGCCTTGGCGGACTCCCAGACACCGTCGTAGTCCTCGGTGCGCGACGGCTTGTAGTCGAAGTGCCGGGGGCCGTCGTAGCCGGGGCCGCCGCCGGGCGCGCCGTGCTCGAGCAGGTCGACCAGCGAGAACGCGTTGAGCAGGTCGGCGTGGCCGAACACCAGGTCCTGGTCGAACTTCGGGCCGTGCTGGCCGTTGAGGTCGATGTGGAACAGCTTCTTGTGCCACAGCGCCTGGGCGATGCCCTGGGTGAAGTTGAGGTTGGACATCTGCTCGTGGCCGACCTCGGGGTTGATGCCGAACAGCTCGGAGCGCTCCAGCTCCTGCACGAACGCGATGGCGTGCCCGGCGGTCGGCAGCAGGATGTCGCCGCGCGGCTCGTTGGGCTTGGGCTCGATCGCGAACCGCAGGCCGTACCCCTTGTCCTCGGAGTACTGCGCGAGCAGGTTGAGGCCCTCGGCGTAGCGGTCGAGCGCGGCCTGGACGTCCTTGGCCTCGTCGTACTCCGATCCCTCCCGGCCGCCCCAGAGCACCAGGGTCTGCGCACCCAGCTCGGCGGCGAGGTCCATGTTGCGCAGGACCTTGCGCAGCGCGTACCGGCGTACGCCGCGGTCGTTGCTGGTGAACCCGCCGTCCTTGAACACCGGGTGGGTGAACAGGTTGGTCGTCACCATCGGCACGACCATGCCGGTCTCGTCGAGCGCCTTCTTGAAGCCGGCGATGATGCCGTCCCGGGTAGCGGCGTCGGAGCCGAACGGCACCAGGTCGTCGTCGTGGAAGGTGATGCCGTACGCGCCGAACTCGTTGAGCTTGTGCACCGCTTCGATCGGGTCGAGCGGGGCGCGGGTGGCCTCGCCGAACGGGTCGCGGGCCGTCCAGCCGACGGTCCAGAGACCGAAGCTGAACTTGTCTGCCTTGCTCGGCTGGACCGACACGGATACCTCCACGTAACAGAGCTGATTTGTTTAGTGGTTGAATTATTTTGGTGGCGTGTGGCATTGTCAAGGGGTGCCGGGCCGGATGATGACCGCTTCCACGACACCCGTCCGGCAGAGCAGCGTGCGGGCCCATAATCTCGCGCTCGTGCTGCAAACCGTGGCGAACAGCGCAGATCCGATCTCCCGGGCAGCGGTGGCCGGGGCGACCGGGCTCACCCGCGCCACCGTCTCCGCCCTCGTCGACGACCTCATCGCCGGCACCCTGCTCACCGAGGTCGACCCGGCCCCCCGCAGCGGCGCCGGACGCCCCGCCGCCGGCCTGCGCCCCGCCGCGAACGGACCCGCCGGACTCGGCCTCGAGATCAACGTCGACTACCGGGCGGCCTGCGTCGTCGACCTCACCGGCACCGTGCGCCACCACCTCGTCGAAACCGGCGACCAGCGCGACGGACGCGAAGGCCTGTTCGAGCTCGCCCACCGGGCCCGGCACCTCGCCGAGGCCGATGGACTGATCACCGCGGGCGTCGCCCTCGCCGTGCCCGGCCTGGTGACGGCCGGCGGCATCGTCCGGGTCGCACCCAACCTGGGCTGGCAGGACGTCACCCTCGGCACCCACTTCGACGGGCTGCCGCTGATCGTCGACAACGAGGCCAACCTGGCCGCGCTCAGCGAACAGGACACCGGCGAACTCCCACCCAGCTTCGTCTACGTCTCCGGCGAGATCGGCATCGGCGCCGGCATCATCCTCGACGGCGCCCTGTACCGCGGGGTGCGAGGCTGGAGCGGCGAGATCGGCCACATCCCGGTCGACCCGGCCGGGCCGCTGTGCCGCTGCGGAGCCCGAGGATGCCTCGAGCAGTACGCCGGCCAGGAAGCGATCCTCCGGGCGGCCGGCGTCCCCACCGTCGCGGACCTGCCCGGCGCCGACCTGAGCGCGGCCGGCACCGCCCTGGGCACCGTCCTGGCCACGGTGATCAACCTGCTCGACGTGGACACCATCGTGCTGGGCGGCATCTACGCCCCCCTGCTGCCCGCCCTCCGCCCCGCGATCAGCGCCGAGATCGGCCGCCGGGTGCTCACGGCGGGCTGGTCCCCGATCCGGCTACGGGCGGCGACCCTGGGCCCGGACGCCGCGGTCCGGGGAGCGGCCGGGGCGGTCCTGCGCGGCATCCTGAACGACCCGGCGGGGTGGCTCGGCCGCTTCGCCACGCGGTGACCGCTGGTTGCCCACGCTGCCACGCTCCGAGTGCTGCCGGCCCGGGTGAGGGCCGTTGCGTCAGGCTGTCTGGGCGTCTGATTCGCCGGCTTCGGCGGCTGCGTGGCTGAATTCGGCCAGGCCTCGGACCAGGCCGGCTCGGCCGGCGGGGCTCATGCGGGCCAGGACGTCGCTCAGGATCTCGCGGCGGGTGGTGCGGAGGTTGGTGAGCAGTGCCCGGGACGACGGTGTCAGGAACAGGGCGATCTCGCGGCGGTCGGCTCGGCCGGGGACTCGCTCCACCAGGCCGGATGCGACAAGTCTGTCGCACAGTCTGCTCGCCGAGGAGAGGATCATGCGGAGTTGCCCGGCCAGGCCACGCAGGTTGATGCCCTCCGCACGTTCGACCACGAGGAGGGCGTTGAGCTGGGGGCCGGACAGGCGGGGCGTAGCCTGCTCACGGGCCGCGTCCCAGACGGCCAGCAACGACGCTGCGGCGTCGTCGACCGCGGCGGCGTGCTGTGGTGGCCCGTCCGGCCCATGGTATTCGGCCATGGTGCAGCAGAGAGTACCCGCAGAGCCGACACTGTCGAGGGGGCGGAAAGGTTGTCCGAACGAGTTGCCGCTGCCCGGCGAGCCCTGGCCGGTGCCCCGGCCGAGCAGGTGGTGGAGTGTCTCGCCGACTCGCTGGCCAAGGATTACGCCATCGCCGGCGTGGAACTGCTGCTGGTCGACTACCGGCTGTCCGCCCTGATGCCGCTGCACGGCGGGTCGCCGGTCACCCGTCCCGGTGACCCGGCGTGGCGGGCCTTCGACCACCAGAACGAGGTGGCGGCCGGCCAGGCCGGGTATCTGCCGGTGACCGCTCGCGGGGAACGCCTGGGCGTGCTGCGGGTCACCCCGCTGCCGGGGCCGGAGCTGCGTGACGAGCTCGCGGAGATCGCGACCCTGCTCGCCCATGAGCTGCAGGCGGCCAACGCGGGGACCGACCGCTATGCGATCGCCAGCCGGACGCGGCGTCTCACGCTGGCCGCCGAGCTGCAGTGGGAGCTGCTGCCCGGCCGCTGCCGGGTCGGGCCCGCTTTCAGTCTGGCCGGTCAGCTCGAACCCGCGTACGCGGTCATGGGCGACAGTTTCGACTGGGCGCAGCAGGACGACCGGTTGTTCGTGACCGTGCTCAACGGCATGGGTGACGGCATGACGGCCTCGCTGCTGACCTCGCTGGCGACGCAGGCGCTGCGTAACGCCCGCCGGGCCGGTCTGTCGCTGGCCGACCAGGCCGGGCTCGCCGACCAGGCGATCTTCGCCCAGCACCGGGGTGGCTCGCATGTGGCGGCGCTGATGCTGGAGCTCGACCTGGTGACCGGCGAGGTGCTGGCGGTCGACGCCGGGTCGCCCCGGCTGCTGGTGCTGCGCGACGGCGAGGTCCTCGATCAGGAACTCGAGGCGCAGTTCCCGCTCGGTATGTTCGAGACCAGCGAGTACACCACCCAGGCCTTCCGCCTGCACCCGGGCGACCGGCTCTTCATCGTCAGCGACGGCGTGTTCGCGGCGCCGGGCCGGGCGGGAAAATACGGAGAGGCGGCACTGCACCGTTTCGTACGGCGGACCGGGCCCCTTGCGCCGCTCCAGGCCGTACGTTCCCTGTTGGGTGATCTTCGGGCTTTTGTCAGCTCCGACCTGGAGGACGACGCGGTCGCCGTCTGCCTGGACTGGACCGCCGCCGGTTAGCGGGCGACGCCGGAGCGGGACGCGATGGCCTCGCGGAAGATGTCGGAGATCTTGGCCGGGTCCTGGGCGATGAAGACGCCGCCCGAGCTGGTGGCGCCCGCGATCGCGTCGAGCTCGTTGGCGTCCACCTCGTTGCCGATGCCGATGATCACCATGCGGACCGGGCGTTTCGGGTCCTGGGCCTTCTTCAGCTCGGCGATCAGCGTCTCACGGCTGATGCCGTCCTTGTTCTCGTCCTTGCCGTCGGTGAACAGGATGACCGAGTTGATCCGGCCGGCCTGCCAGTCCTCCTGCACCTTCTTGTAGGCGGCCAGCGCCGTGTTGTACAGACCGGTGGCGCCGCCCTCCTTCGGCTTGATCTGCGCGATGGAGGCCTTCAGCTCGGAGCGGGCCGAGGTCAGCGGGCTGATCGGCACGATCTCCTTGTAGGGCAGCTTGCCGTCGAGCTCGGTGGAGAAGATCCACGTGCCGACCGCCCACTTGTCGTCGAAGAGGTCCAGGCCCTGTTCCGCCGCGGCGCGGGTGACCGCCGCGCGACTGCGGTTGTTCGCGGTCGGGACCGCGGTGCTCATCGAGCCCGACACGTCGAAGACCGCGAGCACCCGGCCCGGCAGGGTGATCGCCGCCCAGCTGCCCAGCGCGCGGTTGATCGCGCTGGCGTCGAGGCCCGCCGCGGCGGTGCCCTCGGTGCCGGTGGACGCCGCCGGTGACGCCGACGCGGTGTCCGGTGCGCCGGTCGGGGCCGAGAAGCCGGTGCCCGTGGTGCCGTCGGCGCCGCGGAGCCCGACCCGGGCCAGATCGTTCTTGAACTCGGGCTGCTGCAGCGCCTTGCGCAGGCCCGTCGCCGCGGCCTGCTTGGTCAGGTCGGCCTCGGGCAGGACCGCGTACGGGTAGTCGAGCGCCGGCGGCTTGGGCTCGAGATACAGCGCGACCAGCGGCACGACGGGGCTCTCCGCGTTGTACCCGATCACGTCTTCCTCGGAGAGCGGCGCGGCGCTGATGGCACTGGTGAGTTCCGCCACGTCGGTCGAGCGGGGGAACTTCTCCAGCAGGTCGTCCCGCAGCGAGGAGCTACCCGAGGCGAGCGCCCGCAGCGCACCGACCTGGGCGCGCTGGGCGGCGGGGGTGCCACCGGCCGCGCTGCCCAGGGCGAGCAGGCCGGCCAGCCCGGAGGCGTCCCGGGTGGGGTCGACGATGCCGGTCCGCAGCGAGTTGCCGGTCGTCATCCGGGCGACCAGGTCGTTCCACCCGATCTTGCGGTCCGGCCAGCCGATGGTCTCGGCGACCGGCTTCGGCATCGCCACGACGACCGGGCTCTTCGCGATCGAGGTGCCGTCGGTGGGCTGGAAACCGGAGGCCTCCGAGCGCAGGCGCAGCAGCCAGGTGGTCGAGTCGGGGACCCAGACGTCCGGCAGGGTGCCGGACTGGCTGGAAGCGCCCAGACCGGTCAGCGAAACGCGGTGTTTGAGCGCGACAGTGGACGCCACCGAGCCCGGATTGACGCCACTCACATTGACGCTGACGCACGTCCCGTTGACTTCCGCACCGCCGTCGCTCCACCGCTTGGCGGCGGCGGCGACGGCGGGTGCGATGTCCGTGGATGTGGCGACATTGAGCAGAACCTGCCCTGAACAGCCCTTGTCTGCCAACTGTTGGTAACCGAACCAGGAGCCCGCGATAACAACAACGATCGCCATCGCTGATGCGACGGCACTCGCTGTCTTGAGACTGAAGTTTCTGCGATGGCGGCCTGACACGCGATCTATAGTGCGCATCCCCAGAGCTGAATGCCATATACGTTCGGACGAAACTTACTCGGATTGGAAATTACGCATACTTAATTTACTCACCGTAGTTGTTCCATTCCGAACGGTGCCTGATATCGCAAGATGCAGGTCGGACTGCCCTGCCCCACCGGCTCACCCTGCAGCACCGGGATGCCCGAATCCGGGTCGATCCGGAAGATAGTGACGTTGTGTGATCTCTCATTGGCTACGTAAAGGTGATCCGAGAAAAGGGCGATATGCCGGGGCCACTCACCCTCGGTCGTCACTTCCGCGATGAGAGCGCCGTCGCCGGCCGCCCAGTCGAAGACCGAGACGGTGTCCGGGCCGCGGTTGGCCACGTACACGAAACGCTCGTCGCGCCCGGTGGTCAGCTCGGACGGCTGATTGGGCTTGGTCGCGGTGGTGAACTCCCCACCCGCCTTGACGAGCACCCCACGCGCGTCCGGCCGGAACCAGCTCAGCTCGCCGGACAGCTCCCCCACCAGCAGGACGGAACCGTCACTCGTCCGCAGCATGTGCCGCGGACCGGTGCCCGGCTCGGCGGTCACCGCCGGGCCGACCAGCGTGAGCCGCCCGGACACCGGGTCCAGCCGGGTGTGCCACACCCGGTCCGAGCCCAGGTCGCAGACCAGCACGTCCGGGCCGTTCGGGGCGGGCTTGACCATGTGCGCGTGCGGGCCCTCCTGCCGGTCGGCGACCGGACCCGAACCCTCCAGACCCAGCAGATCACACCGCTCCCCCGGTACGCCGTCCGCGCCCAGTGGGAAGACCGCCACGTTGCCACTCGTGTAGTTGGCGACCAGCAGATGCCCACCGTCCGACGACACGGCCAGGTGGCAGGGCGCCGAACCACCGGTCTCCCGGACCGCCAGCGGGGACAACGTCGCGTCCGGCGCCACCGCGAAGGCGCTGACCGTGCCGGCGTCGAGCTCGTTCACCGCGTACAGGACGGGCAGGGTGGGGTGTTGGGCCAGGAAAGAAGGAGAGGGGGTACGGGCGGCGAGCCCCACCCGGGTCAGCCCGCCGGTCGCCGGATCGCGCCGGAACAGGGCGATCCCGTCGCCCTCGCCTCCGCTCTCGGCGGTGTAGCAGCCCAGGAAGACGATGTCACCGTTCGAAGCCATGTGCCGATCCCATCACATCACGGCGACGACCGCTCGGCCGTGCTCGTGACGACCGGCCCGGTGCGGGGATCCGCGGCCGGGCCGGCCGGTGTCAGCGGGATCCGGCCGCCGCCAGCTGGCGTCGGGCGACGTATTCCACCAGCTCGATGAGCACGTTGCGGGCCGCGGTCGGCTCACGCGCGTCGAACTCCACCACCGGGACGTCCGGGTCCAGGTCGAGGGCGCGGGCGATCGCGTCGGAACCGAACCGCTTGTCGTCGAAGCAGTTCACCGCCACCACGAACGGGGTGCCGCGCTGCTCGAAGTAGTCGATCGACGGGAAGCAGTCGGCCAGCCGGCGGGTGTCCGCCAGCACCACCGCGCCCAGCGCGCCCTGGGACAACTCGTCCCACAGGAACCAGAAGCGGTCCTGGCCCGGCGTGCCGAACAGGTACAGCTGAAGATCGTCGGTGATGGTGATGCGACCGAAGTCCATCGTCACCGTCGTGGTGTGCTTCCCCTCGACCCCGGAGGTGTCGTCGGCGCCGTCGACGCCGGTCAACACCTCCTCGGTCTGCAGCGGTTTGATCTCACTGACCGAGCCGACCATGGTGGTCTTGCCCGCGCCGAAACCACCGGCGATGAGGATCTTGAGCGCAACCGGGATGCGCGATCGGGCGCCTTCACGATCAGAGCGCACGGAGGCCATTGACAACCGCCTTGAGTACGTCGACGTCATGCGGCTGGGATGCCGCGGGAGGCTCATACAGTGAAATGAGGCCCGCCGAGCGTAGATCACCCAGGAAAACCCGGACGACCCCGATCGAGAGGTCCAGTTTGGAGGCTAGTTCGACAACCGACGTAGGCTCCCACGCCGCGCCGACGATCGCGTCATGCTCCGGCAACAGCGAAGGTGGCAACGGCGCGTCGGGCATGGTCGCCACCACGAACGCGAGCAGGTCGAACTCGCCGCCGGAGGGCGCCACCCGGCCCTGCGTCATCGCGTACGGCCGGACCACCGGACCCGCGTCGTGGTCCAGCCAGTCGTGCGGCGCCCGTCTCGGATCAGCTGGCATCGGACCCGGGGAGGCGCTCGGGTGCGTCCATCTTCTGTCCCACGCGGGTCACGAGCATCGCCATCTCGTACGCGATCAGTCCGAGGTCGGCGTCGCTCTCCGCCACGACCGCGAGACAGGCACCCAGGCCGGCCGCGGTGACGAAGAGGAACGCGTCCTCCATCTCCACCACGGTCTGGCGTACGGGCCCGGCCTGGAAATGCCGGCTGGCCCCCTTGGCGAGGCTCTGGAACCCGGCGGCCATGGCCGACAGATGCTCGGCGTCCTCACGGCCCATGCCGACCGACGCTCCCATCAGGAGCCCGTCGGCCGAGAGAACCACCGCCTGCCGTGCGGACGGCACCCGCTCGACGAGATCGTCGAGGAGCCAGGTGAGGTTGGCGCTCTGGTTGGTCGTCTGTGCCACTTATGCGTCCTTCTCCGGCCGAGAATTCTGGTCCGTCATGTCAGGCGAGCCATCCGCGCCGCCGTCGGTCCCGGCCGTGGTGCTCCGCACAGCCGGGAAGGTGACGGTAGCTGCCTCCGACCACGTCGGCTGCCCTGTCGTCTGCTCTTTGTCAGTAACTCGGGGTTGCGTGTCACCCTCTCCGGCAATTCGCTCACTACCTGCATCTAGGCGGTCACTCGCAGGCTGCGAGGGTGCCGGTACGTCCGGTGTGGCCGGCGTGGACGGTGACGCCCCGGGCGCCGGCGAGCCGGCCAGAGCGGCGGCGTCCCGGCGGCCCCGGGTGGTGCCCTGCTGGAGGGCGCTCATGAGGCTACGGACCTTCTCCGGCGACCGGACCGTGGTCGACTCCGCCCGCTCGACGACCGGACCGCGCAGCTGCGGCACCAGGCTCGCCTGCCGCACCCGGCGGGGCAGCAGCCGCTCGTCGGCCGGATCGGTCTCGGAGAGCGCCGCCGCGACGGCCGCCGCCCGCGCGTCGACCGACAGGGGCCGCTGATCCGCGTCGGCGCCGAACTCGGGTTCGAACTCGGGTTCGAACCCGGCCTCGAGACCGGCATCGAGACCGGTTCCGACCGGAGAACCCCGCAGCGCACCGGCCGCATCGGGCCGGAGATCCGGCTGAGGGGCGGACGGGATGACCGGCCGGCCGTCGGCGCCGAGCCGGGGAATCGGGGTGGTGGCCTCGATGTCCTCCGTGTCGATCACCGGGTTCCGGCCGGCCGCCGGGAGGACCTCGGTGGACTCCAGCGACGTGGACTTCACTGACGTGGGCTCCAGCGACGTGGGCTCCGGTGAGAGGGCTTCTGGTGACGTGCGCTGGGCCGGGATGCGCGACTGGCTGCCGCCGGTGGGGCGGAAGGCCGTGGCGGGGCTGATGCCCGCGGCGGGGCTGATGCCCGCGGCCTGGTCGCTGCCGGAGGGCCAGTCGACGTCGAGGCCGTCGCCGGCTGGGAAGGCCGGGTCCGGGGATCCGCGGCCGGCCAGGGAGATCGGGTCACCGTCCGGGGCCTGGCCACCGGAGCCGGAGCGGGACGGGTCATCGTCCCGCGCCGGGCCGCTCGAGCTGGACGGTCCGCCGCTCTGGGCAGGGTCGCCGAGGCGGGACGGGTCGCCATCCCGCGCCGGACCGCTGGGACGGGACAGGTCGCCATCCCCCACCGGGCCGCCGGGGCGGGACGGGTCGCCATCCCCCACCGGGCCGCTGGGACGGGACGGGTCGCCATCCCCCACCGGGCCGCTGGGACGGGACAGGTCGCCATCCCCCACCGGGCCGCTGGGACGGGACAGGTCGCCATCCCCCACCGGGCCGCTGGGACGGGACAGGTCGCCATCCCGCGCCGGACCGCTGGGGCGGGACGGGTCGGTGGGCTGGGTCGGGCGGCCGGGGCGGGTGGGCTGGCCCTCGGGGGAGGTCAGGGCCTGGGGGGAGGTCAGGTTCGGGGGGAGGTGGGCCGGTGGGTCGGTGCGGCTCGAGCGGCGGCGGGGGGCGGTGCGGCGGCGTTGGACCAGGCCGTCGGCGGTCAGGCCGTCGACCACCGCGGAAGGGGTGGGTCCGGTCAGGCTGTCGGGGCCAGGGTCGGACGCGGCGGGGTCGAGTGCACCGGGCTCAAGTGCACCGGGGTCAGGCGTACCGGGGTCGAGCGGGGTCTGACCGGGGGCGAGGCCGCTGGAGGGGGTGCCGGTGGAAGGGGTGCGGGTGGTCGACACGCTGCCGCGGCCGGTGGGGGTGCTTCGGGTGCGGGTGGTGAGCTGACCGTCGATCGTGGTGCCGTTGTTGGGGGCTGCGGGGCGACCCGGCGAGGCGAGGGAGCGCAGGTCACCGGGGACCGGGGGCACGGGGACCGGGGAGGGGGGCGCGGCGGCCCGGGAGGGGGGTGCGGCGGCCGGGCCGGGGCCGACCGGGAGGGCTCCGGGGCCGGGTGGGGCCGTGGTGATGAGGTCGCCGGGGATGAGGACGATGGCTTTGACGCCGCCGTAGGCGCTGGGGCGCAGCGAGACTCGCAGTCCCTGGCGGGCGGCCAGCTGGGCGACCACGAACAGGCCGAGGCGGGCGCTGTCGGAGGGGTCGAAGTCCGGGGGCTCGATGAGCTTCTGGTTGGCCTCGGTGAGCGCTTCCGGGGACATGCCGAGGCCGCGGTCCTCGATCTCGACCGCGTAGCCGTTGGGCAGGATCTGGCCCGCGACCTGGACCCGGGTGGTCGGCGGGGAGAAGCTCGCCGCGTTCTCCAGGAGTTCCGCCAGCAGGTGGATGACGTCGCCGACGGCTCGGCCCAGGACCGCGGACGGCTGGACGGCGACGATGTCGACGCGCTTGTAGTCCTCGACCTCGCTGATCGCGCCGCGGATGACGTCGATCAGCGGGACCGGCTTGCGCCAGCCCCGGCCGGGCGCCGCTCCGGCGAGGATGACCAGGTCCTCGGCGTGGCGGCGCATCCGGGTGGCCAGGTGGTCGACGCGGTAGAGGTCCTCGAGCTCGTTCGGCTCGGTCTCGCGGCGCTCCATCTTGTCCAGCAGGGCGAGCTGGCGGTGCAGCAGGGTCTGGCTGCGCCGGGCGATGTTGAGGAAGACCTCGTTGATGCCCCGGCGGACGTTCGCCTCCTCGACCGCCGAGTGCAACGCCGTGCGCTGCACCTCGTTGAAGGCGTGACCGAGCTGGCCGATCTCGTCGCGGCCGTACTCCAGGGGCGGGGTCTCCACGTCGACGTCGACGTGCTCGCCGCGCTGCAGGCGCCGGACGACCGTCGGCAGTCGCTCGCCGGCCATCTCCAGGGCCTCGCCGCGGAGGTGGATCAACCGGCCGACGATGGAGCGGCCGACCCGGATCGAGACCAGGACGGACAGGACCAGGGCGGCCAGGCCGAGCAGGCCGGCCAGGCCGAGGCGGACCAGGACGTCGACCGCGACCGGCTTCGCGTCCTCGGCGAGCGAGTCGGTGGCGTTGTCCTCGAACGTACTCAGCTGCACGACCGTCGCGTCGTAGGCCGGTTGCCAGGCGCCGTGCGTGACCGGTGCGGCGTACCCGGGCCGGCTCTTGGTGAGAAGTTCGTTCTGCAGCTCGCCGAGCCGGTTGAAAGCGGTGCCGGCGCTGAGCGTCTGGTAGGCGGTGCGGTCCTGTACGGGCAGGTCGCTGACGCCCTGGCCGAGCAGGAAGCGGGCGGTGCCGATCGACTGCACGATCTCGCCGCGGCTGCCCGCGCTGAGTTTGCCGGCCGCGTGCGCGCCCGCGAGCAGCGAGTCGACCCGGCTGAGGTATTCCTGGCCCCGGCCGACCGAGGTCAGACCACGGATCTCCCGGTCGACCCGCTCGTCGCCGAACGTGGCGGTGGCGGTGAACATCTGGAAGCTGGTGTCGATGATGTTGTTGTAGAGGTTCTGTGCGCCGACCACGTCGACGTCGCGGGCGTCGATGTAGCCCCGGGCCGCCGGCAGGCTCTCGAGCTGATTGATCATCTGCTTGATGCGCGCCGAGAGCGTGCCGCTCGAGGACCGCTCGGCCTGGTCGTTGACCGCGGCGATCGCGGTGTTGCGGAAGTTCGCCGCGGCCCGGTCGGTGGCCACCCGCTGAGAATTCACCTCACTGGTGGCGGCCTTGGTGTCGGACAGGAACACAACGGACAGCCGGCGCTCGCGCTGAAGCTCGCTCACGAGGACCTGGCCCGGGTCACCGACGTTGTCGGACAGCGCCTGCGTGGTCAGCAGGTTGAGCGCCGGGCCGGCGGTGATAGCCGTGGCGAAGGCCCACAGCGCCATGAGCGCGGTCAGCGGCACCGCGGCCAGCGCGATGATCTTCGAACGGATCGACCAACTGCGGGTTCTCATCAGACTCCGCCCGAGGGGGTGCAGGACAACGCGAGCGTCAATCTTCGTCTATGAGCGGCGCACGCCTTCGCGAGGATACGTAATCGAAGCCCGCGCAGCCACCACCCCTGTGGACAAGGGCGCGACAAACGGCCCCCGATGACCAAGGCCCGCGGCCTGCAGTGATGTCACGCTCACGGTCAGTCGATCAAAGCCCGGCCGGAGGGATTTCACGTCACTGGCTCGAATCGGATTGATGACCCTGGTTGGGTGGGCATACCAACGGGTGAAGAAGGAGGAGGCCCGATGTCCCCCACACTCGTGATCGTTCTCATCGTCGTGGTGCTGCTCGTGATCGCGGGCGTCGTGTACGCCGTACGCGCCAGCCGCCGCAAGCAGTTGCAGACCAAGTTCGGACCCGAATACGACCGGGTGGTCGGGGACGCGGACAGCCGCGCGGCCGGCGAGCGTGAGCTGCAGGAACGCCAGAAGCGCGTGGCCCAGTTCGAGCTCCGGGCGCTGCCCGCCGAGGCCAAGGCCCGCTACTCGGTCGCCTGGGAGGAGGTCCAGATCCAGTTCGTGGACGCCCCCGCGGAAGCCGTCTCGACCGCCGACGAACTCGTCACCCGGCTGATCGAGGAGCGCGGTTACCCCACCGGCGGCTACGACGACCAGCTCGCCAACCTGTCGGTGCAGCACGCGACCACACTCGAGCACTACCGTGACGCGCACGCGATCAGCGAGCGCAGCAAGAACGGTGACGCCGAGACCGAGGACCTCCGCCAGGCCCTCGTGCATTACCGCGCCCTCTTCGCCGACCTGCTCGGCGAGAACCCGGTGCGTTCCGAGGGAGCTGTCGCCCCCGACAGCGAGCCCAAGGTCCCGTCCCAGAAGATCAATGACCACGACCCCGACGTCGCGGGCTCCCGTCCCGACGCCACGAGCCGCTGAGGAGTCCGGCGATGCGCTTCTTCTCCAACGACGCCCGTGAGGCCACGGACGACAACAACGACGACCGTACCGAGCGGATCCAGTCCGACCCGGTCGCGGTCCCGGGCCAGCGGCCACCGTCGCCGTGGGCCACCCCCGCCGAGGGCGGTGCGGTGAGCGAGGCCGAGACCGACGACCCCGACCGCACCCAGCAGGTCACGGCGTACGGCACGCCCACCGAGCCGGTCACCGACCCGTGGACCCCGCCGCAGCGGGACACCGGCACCCCGGCCGGCGTCGTCGAGTCCCCCTCGGAGAAGAACACCACGACGTACGGGGGCAGCAGCGTCACGCAGGCGCCGGACACGCAGGCGCCGGAGCGGACCCGCGACGAGGTCGACACCGACGACGTGGTGGACGTGCCGCTGGACGACGACGCGAGGACCGGCCACGACGAGACGGACACTGATCTCCGCCCCGAGGACGACGAGACGAAGGACGAGCCGGTGGACACCGCGAAGCTGGACAAGAACGAACCCGCGCTGAAGGACGAGGGCGACTTCGAGGACCCGAAGGCCGTCGACCCGGTGACGGAAAAGCCGCTGGACGCCGACAAGACCGACGAGCCCGTCGACGAAGTACCGGCCAAGGACGACGAGCCGGTCGACGCAGAGCCGGTCGTAGCAGAGCCGGTCGCAGCGGAACCGGTCGTCCCGGTGCCGGTCGGCAACGCCAAGCACGCCGCCGAGCCCGCCGGCCCGGACAGCGACACGTTCTTCAGCGCCGACGACGCCGCCGGGCTCAAGGAGCGCTGGCGGGACGTGCAGCTGCGCTTCGTCGACAGCCCGAAGGAGGCCACCGACGAGGCCGCGAAGCTGGTCGAGGAAGCCGTCGACAAGCTCACCGCCAGCCTGAAGTCACGCAAGGACGGTCTCACCGGCGACAGCGAGGACACCGAGGCGCTGCGCGTCCAGCTGCGCGGTTACCGCGACATCCTCAACCGGATCACCGGCCTCTGAGCCCACACCACCCTGGGAGCCGGTACCACCCTGGGAGACTGGGCGGATGCGCGCATCCCGCCTGGTCTCCCTGCTGCTTCTGCTGCAGGCCCGCGGCCGGATGACGGCCGGCGAGCTGGCCGCGGAGCTCGAGGTCTCGGTCCGCACGGTCTATCGCGACGTCGAGTCGCTGAGCGCGTCCGGGGTGCCGGTCTACGCCGACCGCGGGCCGGCCGGCGGCTACCAGCTCGTCGACGGATACCGCACCCGGCTCACCGGGATGACCTCCGACGAGGCAGGCACGCTGTTCCTGACCGGGATGCCGGGACCCGCCGCCGAACTGGGTCTCGGCGCACTGCTGGCCGCCGCGGAACTCAAGCTGCGTGCGGCCCTGCCGGGCGAGCTCGCCGACCGGGCCGACCGGGTACGCGACCGGTTCCACCTGGACGTGGCGGGCTGGTTCCGGACCGGTGAGGACACCCCGCACCTGGCCACGGTCGCGGACGCGGTGTGGCGCGGACAGCAGCTCGAGATCCGCTACCGCCGGTGGAAGGAACCGCGCGAGGTCACCCGTACCGTGTCGCCGCTGGGTGTGGTGTTGAAAGCCGGCCGCTGGTATCTCGTCGCGTCGTCCGGGGACCGGGTGACCTCCTACCGGGTCGTCAACGTCCTCGAGGCGCAGGTCCGCGACGACCCGGCGGACCGTCCCGCGGGCTTCGATCTCGCCGGTTTCTGGAAAGAATCGACCGATGGGTACGAACGGAGCGTCTACCGGGCCTCAGCGACCGTACGGATGACGTCGCAGGCCTTGGACCGCATGCCGTTCGTGTTCGCACCGGAGATGGCGCGGAGGGCGCGCGAGTCGGCCGCCGAGCCCGGCCCCGACGGGTGGCTGACCACCGAGGTGCCGATCGAATCCGCCAAGCACGGGCACACGGAGCTGCTGAAACTCGGCGCCGAGGCGGAGGTGCTGGGGCCGGCGGAGCTGCGGGCGATGTTCGTCGACACCGCCCGCCGCCTGGCCGGGACCTACCTGCCGCCCGGATAGTCCCCGTACCGATGGTCCGTGCCGGCCGACGGTGAGTCCGGACCGGTCGACCCGTCCCAGCCGTCGTGGTCGTCGCGGTCGTCGTCGCTCGGATCCGGGCCGGACTCGCTCGACGGCGGGGTGCTCGAATCCTCCGGCTCGCCGCTGGGCTCCGGATCGTCGGAAGGCGGCGCGGAGCTGGGCGAAGAAGAACTGGGCGCCGGTGAACTGGGGGCGGCTGAACTGGGCGAAGGCGACGGCTCGGACGACACCGGCTCCTCGTCCGGAGTGGACGGTGGCGGGCTGGTGCGCGACTTCGCCGGAGCAGCCTTCGGCCGGGACGCCGGCGGCGCGACGGTCCGCGGGTCGGAGTGGATGACCTCGACCGGGTCGGACGGGGTGTCGCCCGCGCCGGTGCCACCCTCCGGCCCGATGATCTCGTTCTGCTGCACGGTTGTCACCGCGGGCGGACGCTGTCGTGTGTAGGTGGACTCACCGAACTGAGCGCCCAGCCACATCGCCGGTCCGAGACCGACCGCGATGAGCGCTCCGAAAAGCGCCAAAGGTCCCCGTTCCATCGACGCCCCCTCCCCGTGTCGAGACGATCCTCGCCCGAACGCGTGGGTGTGTTCTACCCAATTTCGCGAACGTGAAAGCAAACGTCGACTGAAACCCAGTGTGACCTGATGTGACGCACTGACTACGCCAATAGTCGGCGATGCGACGCACCTACCCAGCCACACGGAAGAGGGAGCGCAACAGTTCAGCGCTGGTGCTACCGCGTACGCGCGAGAAATTCCACCGCGTTGTCCAGCGCCGCCCAGCCACCTGGCAACTCATCAGAATCCAGGGCAGTGCGGACACTCACCGTGCCGCCGTCACGCAGATCCAGGGCCCAGCTACGCCGTTTCAACTGAGTGGCATTCACCACATCGGCGTACGCCACGAACCGGGTCTCGATCACCCGCCGGGTGGGATCCTCGGCGGCGATCCGGGCGAGCCGCCGCCGCGCCGACCCGTTCTGCGACCGGGGCAGCCCCGGCACCAGCACGAGTCCGGTGTCGACGATCAGCACATCGGTGCGCGATCCGTCGATCACCAGGTTGACGACCCCGCCGACGACCTCGGGCCGGGCCGGCGGGACATCGGCCGACGGCTGGGCCGCGACGTCGATGCCGAGCTCGGCGAGCCGCTCCCGGGCCGTCCCCACGGTCGCCGGGTCGACGATGAGTGTGGCCAGCGCCCCGAGATCCAGGTGCGAGCCGTCGGCCGCGACCAGCTCGGCGGTGCCGGTCCAGCTGTGCCGCCACCGCGCGGCGCCGCTGTGCAGAGCGGCCAGGGCGAGGAGCAGCGTGACCAGCTCACCGACCCGGAACATGGTCTCGTCCGGCGCGAGATCGGGGAACACCGCCGCCGCGACCTTGCGCAGCTCGCCGTCCGCCGCCAGCGTGAGCACGTCGGCGGCGGTGGCGACGGGCCGGTCGGCGACCCGGCCGAGGGCTGTCAGCGCGGCGTCGGCCTCCCGCTGCATCTCGACGGTCCGCGCGGCCCCGAAGAACTCGTCCCAGCCGACCCGGGTGCGCCCCTGCGGCGGGTAGGCGACCTGCTGCAACGCCCGCCCGAGCCCCGGCAGGTCCGGGACCAGCCGCAACGCGGGCTCAGGATCCGGCTCAGCGAGCCCATCAGCACCCGGCGCGGAGCCCGCGGAGCCGGCACCCGACGCGGAGCCACCGCCCGGCACGGAGCCGGCACCCGACGCGGAGCCGGCACCCGGCGGTTCCGGTTCCGGGTCGGCGACGGCGCCCGCGGCTAGCTCCGCGTCGGGGGCGACCATCGGGGCAGCGGATGACAGAGGGGTGGATGACAAGGCGGTGGATGACAGAGCGGTGGATGACAGACCGGTCGGTGACGGACCGGCAGGGATGGGAGCGCCGGCCGGGGATGCCGGAGTGGGCACGGCGGGAGTGTCCGAGGCCTGGCCCGGCTCGGCCCGGGTCGGCGAAGTCGGGTTGGGCGCGACCGAAGCCGGCGTCTGGGTGGCCCCGGCCAGGGTCGACGACGTCGGGGTAGGCGGGACCGAAGCCGGCGTCTGGGTGGGCTCGGCCGAGGCCGGATCGGACAAGCCGGGCGAAACCGTAGCCAAAGGGTCCACGTTGGACGCGGCCGGGGTCGCTGCGGACGAGGAGGCCAACCCGGACGTGGCCGAGAACGCCAGCCCAGGCGCGGCCGACGCGGCCTGGACCGACGCAGCCTGGACCGACGCGGCCTGGACCGACGCAGCCTGGACCGACGCGGGCTGGACCGACGCGGGCTGGACCGACGCGGGCTGGACCGACGCGGGCTGGGAAGGCGCAGGCTGGGAAGGCGCGGCCTGGGTCGGCTGGGTGAGGGCGGCCAGGGCGGCGAGGCGTTCCTGGCGGGGTGGGTGGGTGTCCCAGGTGGAGGGTGCGGCTGGTTCACGGGCCCGGAGGACGGCTACCTCTTCCGCGCGGGCCGCGAGGACGCGCAGGAAGCCGCCGAAGATGTCGTCCGGGACGTGGCCCGCCTGCCAGCCCGGGCCGAGATACTCAGCGTGGAAGACGCGGTGCACGGCGTCGAGGGCGGGGAGGTCGCGCAGGACCGCCGCGGCCGCCGCCGGGGTCGAGTACTCGGCGGCGATGCGGTCGGCGAGCAGTTCCTGGGCGCGGCTGAACGGGGCGTCGGCCCGGCGGTAGAGCTTCGCGTACGCCCGCAGCATCGGCCCCGCCGGGTTGCGTCGCGGGATGCGGGGCACCACCCGGGCGACCGTGGTCCGGCCGCGGTAGGCGAGCGGGGCGAGGCGGCCGAGGCGGGGTGAGAAGTGGCCGATCTCGTGGGCCGCGACGGCGCGCAGGTGCTCGGTGTCCCAGGCCTGCAGCAACGGGAGGCCGAGGTAGAAGTCGCGCCGGCCGCCACCGAAACCGAGGAAGCGGGTGCGTTCGATCAGTTTGGCGACCGCTTCCGCCACGATGGTGAGGCGGTCGGGGGCACGGGTGCCCGCCGCCGCCGCCGCGCCGTCGAGCAGGGCCCAGAGTTCGGGCGCGTCCTGGCGGGTGACCGGGATGCCGACCGGTTCGGGGCGGCGGGTGTGCAGGGCGCGCCAGGTGGCGTACGCCATGACACCGACGGTGGCCACGCACACGGGCGCGCCGATCCGCACGGCGGCCGCACCGGGCAACGTCGAGAGCACCAGCAACACCGGCACGACGACCAGCGCCAGCTGCAGGGCAGCGACCGCCAGGAAGCCGGCCAGGGCGGCGGCCGAAGTCCACACGTACTTCTGCACTCGGCAAGAGTAGGGGTGGTCCCCGGGTGACCGGCGGGCGCGGTCCGGGTCGCTCCCCCCTCGAAGAGCCCGTGAGCTGCCCGGATGCCGGAGCGCGTCCGGATACAGATTTAAGGAAGATTTCGGGACAGCGGGTTACCCGCCCGCGGGACGGGCGGGTACCGCGCGGGCGTTACTGCCAGGGGATCTCGGGGGCGGGGTGGTAGGCGATGCCCTGTTCCCGCCAGCGTGGCCCGAACGCCGCCAGCCGGCGCCGGAACGACTCCCAGTCGTGGGTGACCCGCGGTGACCAGCCGATCTCGGCGATCGCCGGGAGCCGGGGGAACGTCATCGTCTGGGCGTCGGCGAGGCTGCGCAGGGTCTCCGACCAGAGCGGGGCCTCGACCCCGAGCAGGTTGTCCTCGCCCACCCCGGGCAGCCGGCCGGCCGGGTCCCAGCCGTACGCCTTCTCGACGTCGGTCACGCCCGCCCAGTCCAGGCCGGGCCGGGTATCCGCCGCGTACCGCATGTCGAGGTAGCTGCGGTCGGCCGGCGACATGATCACCTGATGCCCGCGGGCGGCCGCACCGGCGGTGGTGTCGTCGGCCGCGTCGATCCCCCAGTACTGCAGGATCGCGTCGCCGGGCAGGTCGGCGCCGGCCAGCTCGTGCCAGCCGACCGGTCGTTTGCCGTACTTCGCGACCAATGGCAGCACCCGGCCGATGAACGCGCGGTAGTCCTCGGGGGTGGTGGCCTGCGCCTCGTCGCCACCGATGTGCAGGTACGGCCCCGGGGTCAGCGCCGCGACCTCGCGCAGCACGTCCTCCACGAACGCGTACGTCTCCTCCTTGCCGGCCACCAACGAGCTGTAGCCGACCTCGAGATCCGTGCGCGGTCCGGGGGCGACGCCGTCGGCGGTGAGCTCCGGGTAGGCCACCTGGGCGGCGTTGACGTGTCCCGGCATGTCGAATTCCGGGACGATCGTCACGAAGCGGGCAGCTGCATAGGCGACCAGCCCGGCGTACTCATCCTGGGTGTAGAAGCCGGGCCCGGCCCCGTCGACGCCGGTGCCCGCGCCGCCGCTGACGACGGTGAGCTCGGGACGGCTCTCGATCTCGAGACGCCAGCCCTGGTCGTCGGTGAGGTGCAGATGCAGGTGATTGATCTTGAACTGCACGAGAGCGTCGAGATAGGACTCCACCTCGGCGACACTGAAGAAGTGCCGGGCGACGTCGAGCATCGCCCCGCGGTACCCGAACCGCGGCCGGTCGGCGATCAGCCCGCCCGGCACGGTCCAGACCGTTTCCCGCGGCCCGTCGGCGTGGATCTCGGCGGGCAGCACCTGGCGCAGCGTCTGCACCGCATAGAACAACCCGGCCGGGTCACCCCCGGTGAGCACGATCCCGCCCGGATCGACCACCATCCGGTACGCCTCGTCGCCCAGCGTCTCGTCGAGCTCCAGGTGGATCCCACCCGGGGTGCGAGCGGGCACCGCGCCGGCGCCCGCGTCCGGGCCGGGGCCGATCGGCAGGTCGAAGCCGGTCGCCGGGCGCAGGGCCGCGGCGAGGTGCTCAGCGACCGCCTCCGTGCCCGGTGCGGCGGAGATGGTCACGCCGGTCTCGATCGTGAAACCCGCGGCCGGATCCGGCCGCACCTCACCCGGGGCGGGTATGACATCGCCCAATTCTCTGGTCACCGCTACGCCCTTCATCGTAGGGGCCGGAATCGGCCCGCCCGAAACTCTAAACCCTCTTTCCAGTTCCGCGGAGCGGGCAGGGCGGGACGAGAGGGTGCGGCTGGGCGGGACGGGCGGCGATAAGGTGGCGGGATGGTGATCTCCATCCGCCTGGCGACCCGGGCCGACGCCGGTGAGCTGCATGATCTCGCGGCCCGGACGTTCGGGCTGGCGGCTCCGGCGGACACCCCGCAGCCGGACATCGACGCTTTTATCGCCACGAATCTCTCGGTGGCCAGCTTCGAACGATATCTGGCGGACCCGTCGCGGGTGCTGCTGATCGCGGACCGGGACGACAAGCCCATCGGGTACGCGATGCTGGCCGGCGGCCCCGTCGCCGACCCGCACGTGGCGGCGCTGGTGTCAGCGGTGCACGCCGGGCCCAGCATCGAGCTTTCCAAGTTCTACCTGACCCAGGACACCCACGGCTCCGGTGCCGCGGCCGCGCTGATGACCGCGACCCTGGAAGCCGCCGTGCGGGCGGGCGCGGCGTTCTGCTGGCTGGGTGTCAACGAGCAGAACGCCCGGGCCGCGCGCTTCTACGCCAAGCATGGCTTCGAGGTCATCGGCGTCAAGCGGTTCCAGGTCGGCGACACGTGGTTCGACGACCCGGTCCGCGGCCGCGTTCTCAGTTGACCAGGGGACGGACCTCGCGCGCGACGAAGCGTACAAAATCCTCCGGGGTGATGTCGTTGCCCGGCACCGGCTGCAGGACCACCGTGGTCGCACCGGCCCGGGCCAGTTCCTCCACCCCGGCGGCGATCGTCGCCGCGTCGCCGGCCACGCCCCAGTCGCCGGCGAACTTGCCGCGCTCGAGGGCCTCGGCGGCTCCGGGGCCGGTCGTGGCGGCCATGAAGACCACCACCTCGTGGTCCTCCCCCGGCTGGATGTGGGCGAGCGCCTCGGTGACGCCCGCCGGGGACGTCGCCGACGTGAGGATGGTGCCGTCGGCGAGCTCGCCGGCGAGCCGCAGCGACTTGGGGCCGGTCGCGCCGATCAGCACCCGGGCCGGCGGGGCCGGCGGCCAGTCGAGTTTGACCGCGTCGAGGTGGACGTAGCGGCCGTCGGTGGTGACCTCGTCGCCGCGCAACAGGGACTTGAGCGCGACGGTGTACTCGCGCAGCAGGGTCAGCGGGGACGCCGCGCGGGCGCCGACCTGGCCCATCCAGTCCTGCACGCCGTGGCCGATGCCGGCGATCGCCCGGTCGCCGAAGAGCCGGTGCAGGGTGGCGATCTCCATCGCGGCCAGGGCGACGTTGCGGAACGGGACCGGCATGAGGCCGATACCGACCTTGAGGCGTTCGGTGCCGGCCAGTGCCGCCGCGGCCGCCGCGATGCCGCTGTTGAGGAAGCAGTCCTCCCACAGCCAGAGCTGTTCGAGGCCGGCCTCCTCGGCGGCGCGGGCGACGGCGGGCAGCCGCTCGGGTGGGTTCTGGGGAAGGAAGATGGCGCCTAGATTCGTCACGGTTCCATCGTCCATGGTTCCCGCGACAACAGCCGGCCGGTCTCCAGCAGGGTCTTGAGATTGGCCAGCACGGCCGGCCAGCCGAGTGCGACGGCCGCGCGGTCCTCATCGGTGACCAGGTTCTCGTGGGTGACGGTCACCCGGACGATCTCGTGGTACGGATCGATCTGGAACGTGACGCGGGAGGTGTCCCAGGTGGTAACCAACCGCCGGGGCGGGATGGCCTCGACGACCTCGCCGGCCACGTCGGCGATGCCGGAGCCGTCGGTGCGGCGGTGCTCCCAGCGGGAGCCGGGCTGCCAGTCGGAGACGTTGGCGTGTCCCCAGAACGCGGCGGTGACGTCCGCGTCGGTGAGCGCGTGCCAGACCTTCTCCGGGGTGCTCTCGATGTAGGTGACGTAGACGTAGTCGGGCCGGTCGTCCATGGCGTCCTCCGCTCGGCGTTTCACGGCGCCGAGCACCCGCAGCCGCGGGCGCTCGAACGTGTCGATCCAGCGCTCCTGCAGCTCGTGCAGCGGCACGGGATTGAGGTAGTGCAGTTTTTCCCGGCCCCGCCGCACCACGGTGACCAGGTTGGCGGCCTCCAGCAGCTCGAGATGCCGGGTCACCGACTGCCGGGTCATGGCGAGGGGCTCGCACAACTCGCCGAGGCTGCTCCCGTTGTGCTCCCGCAACAGATCGAGCAGGTGCCGGCGGGTCGGATCGGCGAGCGCACGGAAAACCTCGTCCATACGCAAAGTAATGCAGCTTAAAGGCTGCATGTCAAGCCGCGCTGAACGGCCTACCCCACTGAGGTGACCGTACGGTTGACTAGTTCCGATCAGCCCCCGAGACTCCGGGTATCCCATCGCCGGAGGCCCGCCATGGAGGACGAACCTCCGTTCCTGTTCGACCCCTTGGGTTCCGAGATCGCCGTGAGCACCGACATCGACGGCACCTTCATCGACATCGCGGCGCGGGGGCCGTGGCGCCGCCACCTCGCCGGGACGCTCCACCGGACCTTCCAGAAATGCCTGGCCGAATGTCCCACCGGGATCATCGTGGACCTGACCGCGGTGGACGATCCGAGCGCGGAGAGCGTCGCGACATGGGTGACCATCGCCCGGATCGCCGCCGCCACCGAGCCGCCCACCCACGTCGCGCTCTGCCTGCCGACGCACGTCCCGCTGCGCCGGCGGCTGGCCCGGGTGGGTAACGCGCGGTTCATCGTCGTCTGCGAGACACCGGCCGGCGCGCGGGCGGCCCTGTCCGGCAAACGACCGCTGCTCGACGTGATCCGGCTCCGCCTGCCCCCGTCACCGACATCACTGAGCGTGGCCAGAAATCTCATCGGTGGCGCCTGCCAGGAGTGGGGGATGCCGAACCTGCTGCACCCCGGGCGGGCCGTCGTCTCCGAACTCGTCGCGAACGCGGTCGAGCACGCCCGCACCGAGATGGACATCACCGTCTCGCGGCGCGGTTCCGGGCTGCACCTGGCCGTCCGCGACCGCAACCCGACGCTGCCCCGCATGCTGAAGATGGCCCCGATCGTCGACGGCGGCCCGCTCGACGAACGTGGCCGCGGCCTGCGGGTGGTGCACGCCGACACGCTGGCCTGGGGCGCGATGCCGACGTCCGGCGGCAAGCTCGTCTGGGCGACCATCAGGGACCGGGCCGGGCGCCCCCGCGGCTGGTAGTGCGTCAGCCGAGCTGGTCGCGGGCCCGCATCAGGGCGAAGCCGAGCAGGTTGAGACCACGCCACCGGGCCGGGTCCCCGGCCCGGTCATCGGTGGCGGCCAGGCCGATGCCCCAGATCCGGTCGGTCGGGCTGGCCTCCACCAGCACCCGTTTGCCGGAACCGGTCAGGAAGTCGCGCAGATCCTGGTGCTGACCGAATTTGGCCACACAGGCGTCCACCACGATGCCGAACCGCTCCCGCTCCCAGGCCTGGTCGTCGAAGCCACTGACCCGGCGGCCCAGCATCTTGGCCTGCCGAGGGTGACCGGCGGTGACGATCTTGCGGGCCGACTCCTCGTCGCCGAACAACCGGGCCTTGCGCCACATCATGAAGTGCTCGGCCGTCGCGAAGCGGACACCGTCGACCGTGAACGCCGCCGGCCACCACTGGCTCAGGCAGCCCGCACCGACGCTGCCGTCGCGTTGCGGCCGATGCCCCCAGAAGAACAGGTATTTCACGCTCCGGCCGGTGGCCGTCAGCGCGATCAGGTCGGCCAGGGAAGCAGGCGTCTCGTTCACGTTCGGAAGTATGCCGCGACCCACTGACAAGTTCCCGCGCTTTATCGCACCCTGACCCCGCGCAGGATGACGGCCCGCGGGTGGTCCAGCATCGCCATGTCGGTACGCGGATCCGAGGCGTAGACGACCGCGTCGGCGGGGGCCCCCGGCTCCAGCCCGGCCAGACCCAGGTAGGCACGGGCCGACCACGAGCCGGCGGCCAGCGCATCATGGGCCGGGACACCGGCGGCGAGCAGGGCCCGGATCTCGACCGCGATGCCGCCCATGGGACGGGTGTCGGTGCCCGCGAGCACCGTCACGCCGGCCTCGACGGCAGCCGCGACGAGAGCGGGGTGGGCGCCCACGGACCGGATCCGCTCCCGGCGCGACGGGGAGTCCGGCTGGGCCAGCGCCCTCGGCATGGTGTCCTGCAGCACGGACAGCGTCGGCGTGAACGCGATGCCCCGGGCGGCCATCTCGGGCAGCAACCCCGGATCCAGCCCCATGCCGTGCTCCACGGAGTCGACGCCGGCGTGCACGGCGGCCGTACCCCCGCCGGGTCGCTGGGAATGCACGGCCACCCGGCCGCCGACGGCATGGACCCGCTCGACGATCTGGCGCAGCACGTCCTCAGGCACGTGCGGGTCGCCGTACTGCCAGTCGGCGATGATCTTGGCCCAGCCGGTGCGGGCGGCCTGCGCGGCGGCGATCCCGGGCAGCTCGTCGTGGTCGGCCCGGCGGCCCCACCCGTCGAAGAACTGGCCGAGCTGCGCGATCCACGGCCCGGCGTGCACGGCCCGGGGCAGTGCGGGGTCCTGCCCGAACCATTCCGGCGGCTCCGCGGCGAGACCCGGCGACCGGATCAGCGTCACTCCATTGTCGACGTGCGCCTCGAGGTCACCGCGCAGGACGTTCTCGTCGAGCGGATCACCGGGCTGCTCGGCCCCGGGATGGGTGTGCGCGTCGACCAGACCGGGCAGCAGCCAGCCCTCGATCAGTTCGGCCCCCGCGACCGGATCGGTGGTCCAGCGGTCCCCGTCGGTCCAGAGGTCGAGCACCTCGCCGCCGGGCAGGGCCGGCCCCCGCAGATGAAGAACAGTCATCACCGCAGCCTAGGGCCACAGTGGATCAACGCCGCCGAAAAATGTCACAGGGGGCCGATAGGTTCCAGCATGCGGATCGACGCCACGGGGGCGCCGATCCGCCCTGCTCAGATCGGTTCGGGAGGCTCTGTGTTGCGGCGCAGGGTCTCCCCCATCAGCCGGACCCGGTCGTGCAGCTCGGCCGGGTTCTCGATGACAAAATCGGCGCCCAGCATGCCGATGACCATGGCGGGCCAGCCGAGGTCGTCCACGCTCATCCGCACCCGGCACCGCACCGGGGCGCCGGGAACGGCGTCGAGCTGCTCGGTCTTTCCCCACTGCCCGATGAACTGCCGGACCCGCTCCCGGTCGGTGTGCACGACGACCGACACGTCATAGCGGTTGCGCACCTCGGACCGGCGGGCCTTCATCCAGGCGACCGGGTCGCCACCGGGGATCTCGCGCGGCCGGAACCGGACCCCGGTCAGCTCGGCACCGCTGAGCCGGTCGACCCGGAAGCTGCGCCAGTCCCCGCGGTCGAGGTCCCAGGCCACCAGATACCACCGCAGCCCCAGTGAGACGAGCCGGTGCGGCTCCACGAACCGCTCGGTGAGCGGCGCGGTGCCGTGGGTGGGTGCGGTGTAGCTGAAGCGCAGGCGCTCCTCGGCCCGGCAGGCCAGGGCGATCGTGGTCAGCGTGGTCGCGTCGAGCGCGGGACCGGACCCGAACGCCCCGGGGGTGCTCACCGCCCGCAGCGCGTCGATGCGTTTGCGCAGGCGGGGCGGGAGCAGCTGGATGACCTTGGCCAGCGCCCGGACCGAGTTCTCCTCGAAGCCGGCCACCGCGCCGGCGGCCATCGTGCGCAGGCCGAGCGCGATGGCCACCGCCTCGTCGTCGTCCAGCAGCAGCGGCGGCACCGCGGCGCCGGCCTGCAGCTGGTAGCCGCCGGCCACACCACGGGCCGCGTCCACCGGGTAACCGAGCTCGCGGAGCCGGTCGACGTCGCGGCGCAGGGTCCGGGGGCTGACCTCCAGGCGGTCCGCCAGCTCCGTGCCGGGCCAGTACCGGTGGGTCTGCAGGAGGGAGAGGAGGCGGAGCATCCGTGCGCTCGTGTTGGCCATGCACCCACCCTCGCTCCGATTGCGGTCAGGAAGTGGCCGCTATCGAGCCTAACGTCGGCGCCATGTTGGAGACACATGAGCTCAGCAAGCATTTCAAGGACGTACGGGCGGTGCAGGGCATCGATCTGACCGTCGGCGACGGTGAACTGGTCGCGCTGCTCGGGCCGAACGGGGCCGGGAAGTCGACGACGCTGCGGATGCTCACCACGCTCATCCCGCCGACCTCCGGCACCGCACGGGTGGCCGGATTCGACGTCGTCCGGCAACAGCGGGAGGTGCGGCAGCGGATCGGGTACATCGGGCAGGGCAACGGGGCCGGCCACAGCCAGCGGGGCCGCGACGAGCTGATCAGCCAGGGCCGCGCGTACGGCATGAAGGTCGGTGCGGCCCGGCTGCGGGCCACCGAGCTGATCGAGTCGCTGGGTCTCGGGGAGGTCGCCGACCGCACGGTGTCGACGCTCTCCGGCGGGCAGCGGCGGCGGCTGGACATCGCCATGGGCCTGATCCACTCGCCGGAGCTGCTGTTCCTCGACGAGCCGTCGACCGGGCTCGACCCGCAGAACCGGGCCAATCTGCAGGAGCACATCCGCGGGCTGCGGGCGGCGCACGGCACCACGGTCGTGCTGACCACGCACTACCTGGACGAGGCCGACTCGATGGCCGAGCGGGTGGTGGTGATCGACCACGGCCGGATCATCGCCGACGACAGCCCGGCCGCACTGAAGGCCGAGCACGTCGGCGACCGGATCGTGCTGGGCTTCGACCACGAGAGCGACGCCGCCGCGGCCGCCGCCCGGCTGTCGTACCCGGGCATCGAACGCGAGGGCGGCAAGCTGCGGATCTCGATGGACGGCGCACCCCGGCGGGTGCCCGGGATCCTCGCCGACCTCGGCGCCGCGGGGCTGGACGTGAGCGAGGTCGAGGTCGTCCGGCCGACGCTGGACGACGTGTTCCTCAAGCTGACCGGTCGCAGCCTGCGTGAGGGCGACGCCCGCCGGGCCGAGGCGGAACTCGTGGGGGCCGGACGATGAGCAACCTGATCACCGACACCGGCGTGGTGTTCAGCCGCGAGCTGCGGCCGATGCTGCGCAACCCGTTCACCGCCGTCTTCTCGATGGTCCAGCCGCTGGTCTTCCTGGGCCTGTTCGCACCGCTGCTGCCCGCCGACCTGTCGCTGCAGTGGTTCGTGCCCGGCATCGTGGTGATGTCGTGCCTGTTCGGCACGTCGATGACCGGTTCGAACCTGCTGTACGAGATCCAGACCGGGTCGCACGAGCGGATGCTGGTCACCCCGTTGCGACGGCCGGCGCTGCTGATCGGCCGGGCGCTCAAGGAGATCGTGCCGGTGCTCGGCCAGGCCGCGCTGATCGTGGCGCTCTGCCTGCCGTTCGGGTTCGAGCTGCACCTGGCCGGGGCGCTGATCGGGCTCGTCATCCTGTCGACGTTCTGCCTGGGGCTGGGCGCGCTGTCGTACACGCTGGCGCTGGCCGCGAAGAACCAGGAGTGGTTGTTCTGGACCGTGCAGCAGACGCTGCTCTTCCCGCTGCTGCTGCTGGCCGGGATGCTGCTGCCGATCGACAACGGGCCGGGCTGGTTGCAGGGCCTGTCGAGGGCCAACCCGCTGACGTACGTGGTGGACGCCGAACGAGCCCTGTTCAGCGGCTCGATCGCGAGCTCGGAAACCGCGTGGGGAGCGGTCGCGGCCGTCCTGGTCGCCGCGGTGGGCCTCGCCGTCGGCACCCGAGCCATGAAGCGCTCGGATTGAGGGCGACCACTCCGGCGCGCGGGAGCCGGGTAGGCACGCGGAGAGCGCGGGGCCGATAACGTCGAACCGGAAGTGAGTGATCGACGTGGGGGGCGCGAACGATGGTCGGGTGGCGGCGGCGGGAGCCCTATGCGATCCCCAGGGCGCTGGGGCGGTTCATCGAGGGGTGGAGCCGGCCGCGCCCCGAGGTGCCCCGGCAGCGGCGGCCCAACCCCGGTGCGGTCGTCGACTGCGCGGTGTACCACGGCGGTGCGCGGCGCCCCGGGCACGAGCACTACACGGACGCGGCCCGGGTCGCCGGACGGCAACGGGACGCGTTCGTGTGGCTGGGCCTGCACGAACCCGACGAGGCGACGATGGCCGCGGTCGGCGCGGTCTTCGGGCTGCACGAACTCACCACCGAACAGGCCACGGCCGGTGGGCACCGGCCGGCCGCCGAGACGATCGGCGAGGTCACCCGGCTCGTGCTGCGGACCGCGCGGTACGTCGAGCACGAGGAGCTGACGGCCACCTCCGAGGTCGTCGACACCGGGGACGTGACCGTGCTGGTCGGGCGGAATTTCGTGATCACCGTGCGGCACGGTGCGGCGGGGGCGCTCAAGCCCGTACGCGAGGAGCTCGAAGCGCGACCGGAACTCCTGGCCGCGGGTCCGTGGGCCGTCGCCTATGCGGTGTGCGACCGGATGGTGGAGCTCTATCTCGAGGTCGCCGGCCAGGTCGAACGGGACCTGGAACGGGTCGAGGAGAGCGCGTTCGCGCAGCGGGTGAACGCGCCCGGCATCGCCCACATCTACCAGTTGAAGCGGGAAATGGTGGAGTTCAAGCGGGCGGTCCTGCCGTTGCAGGAACCGTTGCACAAGGTTGTCGACGGCGGGGTGGTGCCGGCGGCGTTGTATCCGTACCTTGTGGACGTACGGAGTCGGCTGTCCCGGGCGGTGGACCGGGTGTCCGGCTTCGACGACCTGGTCAACTCCATCCTGCAGGCCCGGCTCGCCCAGGTCTCGGTGGATCAGAACAACGACATGCGCAAGATCGCTTCGTGGGCGGCCATCGCGGCCGTGCAGACCGCTGTCGCCGGGCTCTACGGGATGAACTTCACGAACCTCCCCGGGCTCGACTGGAAGTACGGCTACCCCACCGTGCTCCTCGTGATGGCCGTCGCCGCCGTGGCGCTGCACCGCAGGCTGAAGAAAGTGGGCTGGTTGTGACGATCGCGGAGCCGGATCCGCGCTGGGCCGAAGCCGGGCGGCTCGCCGTCGTCGTGCTCGCACCGTTGTTCGTCGCGGTCGAGCACATCGGCAGCACCGCCGTGCCCGGGCTGGCCGCCCAGCCGGTGATCGACCTGATCGCCGCCGCCGTCGACCTCGACGAGGTGAACGACGACGCGCTGCTCACTCTCGGTTACCGCAGCGAGAACACCGACCTCCCGGACCGGCTGTTCTACTGGCGCGAGGACTACGACAGCCTGCGGTACCAGCTGCACGTGGTGCCGGCCGGCACCTGGGCGGACGCCGGCGAGCGACTGCTGCGCGACTATCTGCGGACCCACCCGGAGCTGCACGAACGGTACGTGGCACGCAAAAGGGAGCTCATGGACCGTTTCGGGCCGACCGAGGAGTACACGGCCGGCAAGTCCGGCCTGGTGCTGGAGATGACCGAGGCCGCGCGCAAGGACAGGTGACCGTTCGGATCGCCGGTCCAGACCGGACAGAAGATCGGGACTGCCCCTCTTCGCCGTGGCAGATCGCTACTCCCCGTAACTACCGTTGAGGTGATCACTCAACGGGGGGAACGTGGAGAGACGTACCGGCCTCATCGCCGTCCTGCGCGGGCATCTGGACCTGGTCCTGAACGCCGGCTCGCTGATGGCGACCACGGCGATCACCTCGCTGTTCGGCTTCGCCTACTGGTGGCTCGCCGCCCGGACCGCCCCGGAGGCGGCCGTGGGCCAGGCGTCCGCCGCGGTGTCGGCGATGACCCTGATCGGCACGATCGGGATGTTCGGCATGGGCACCATGCTGATCTCGGACCTGTCGTCGCTGCGCGGGCGCAAGTGGGAACTGATCTCCACCTGCCTGCTCATCGCCGGGTCCGCCGCCACCGTGGGTGGCCTGATCTACGTCGGCCTCGCGCACTGGGCGCTGCCCGGGCTGGGCAGCGCGCTCGGCGGCACCCCCGCCACCGTGCTGCTGGTGTTCGGCATCGCGCTCAACGCGATGACGCTGGTGCTGGACGAGGCGCTGGTCGGCCTGTTGCAGGGCCCGTTGCAGCTGATGCGCAACGCCTGGTTCTCGGTCATCAAGCTCGTGCTGCTCGGCGTGCTGGCCCTGCTGCCGATCACGCTCACCGGTGGTCAACTGCTGCTCACCTGGGTGGCCGGGATGGTGCTGTCGGTCGCGGTGCTGAGCCGGACGCTGCGCAAACGCCGAATGATCGACTCGGTGCGCCCCCGGGTGCACCTGCTGCGCGGCCGGGGCCGGTCGACGTTCGACCACAACCTGCTGAACCTGGCGACGTACCTGCCGCGGGCCGCCCTGCCGCTGGTCGTCATCGCGACGCTCTCGGCCGAGGCCAACGCCGCTTTCTACACCGCGTTCATGGTGACCTCGTTCCTCGCCATGGTGCCCGGCAACGTGGCGCTGACGCTGTTCGCCGTGGCGAGCGGCGACAAGGCCGCGCTGCGCTCCAAGGTCCGGGTCGGCCTGGCGATCTGCCTGGCCGTCGGCCTGCCGGCGTCGCTGTTCGTGGCGCTGCTCTCCGGCCCGATCATGTCGGTCTTCGGCGCGAGCTACGCCGAGGCCGCCGGGACGGCGCTGATGATCCTGGCGCTGACCTACCTGCCGTTCGTGTTCCACCACTTCTTCCTGGCGATCTCGCGCGTGCAGGGCACGGTTCGCGGCGCCGGCTACTTCTCGGTTCTCGCCGGGGCCGCGGAACTGGTCGCGGCCTGGTGGGGCGGCACCCACGGCACCCTGACCGACCTGGTCACCTGGGTAGCCGTGGTGATGGCGGTCGAGATGGTGCTGGTCGCCCCCACCGTGCTGCGTGTCGTGTTCGCCAAGGATGCCCCCGAAGGAGACAACATCGTGTCCACCACGAGCCTGACGCTGCGTGAACGCGCGTGGCTGCCGCTCGAGTACATCCGTACCGTCGGCCCGCTCACCGGCGTCACCGCCGAGCGGCTGCGGGCGGCGCTGATCGGGCTGCACGCCGCCGATCCCACCCACCGGGCGGTGTCCCGGCTCGACCGCAAGGGCGCCCGCTGGCTGCACATGGACGCGACGGGCTTCGCCGCATACGTGCGGGAGGCGGTCACCGACCTCGGTGCCGGGCCGGTCGACTTCGACGCGATGAGCCGGCGGCTGCAGGCCGAGGAACGGGGCCACCATCCCGTACGTTTCCTGGTCGGCGGTGGTTATGTGGCGATGAAGGTGTCGCATGCCTATGGTGACGCGGGCCCGGTCAACGTGCTGCTGCGCGAGGTGGTCCGGGCGGCCGCCGAGGAGCGTCCCGCGGTGATCGGCCCCTCGGTGCGGCACCGCTGGGCGCTGCCGGTGGCGTGGTGGAAGCAGTTCGGCACCAAGCCGGGCCGCTGGAAGCAGGGCCTGAGTTTCGCCCGCCCGCCGGTGCACGAGGAGGGCCCGGTACGCCCGTGGGCCGCCGATCTCACCGTGGTGACGGCCCGGTCGGCGACCGTGCTCGGCGACATGCGCACCTGGCGGGACCAGCACGCGCCCGGGGTGACCACGTCGGCGATCACGTTCGCGGCGTTCGCCGGGGCGCTGCAGGAGCTCGGATTGCAGCCCGACCTGCGCGGTGGAGTCTTCCTCGCCGACGCCCGGCGCTATCTCGGCAAGGGCATCGGCATCGACAGCAACTTCGTGATGGGGCCGTACCTGTCGGCGGAGAGCCTGACCGACCCGCGCTCGATCCACTCGACGCTGAAGGCGGAGCTGGCGACCGGCCGGATCCTCACGATGATGGTGCTGCGTGAGGGCAAGATGCTGCTCAGCGGCATTCAGGGCCTGCCCGACCCGTACCCGGCCGTGGCACCGGTCGCGCCGCACCCGGCGCTGACGTTCAGCAATCAGGGCCGGCACGACATGCTCGGCGACCTGCCCTGGGCGGTCGGTCCGGAGGGCCGGGTCAACCAGAGCGTCCCGACCGCGAGCGGCCCGGACGGCATCACGCTGACCACGTCCGAGATGAACGGGGTGCTGCACCTCGAGGCCACGTTCCACGCCTCGACGTACGACCCGGCGGTCCTGGCCCGGGCGCTGGAGATGGTCTGCACCTGCCCGGCGACCGTGATCATGGCGGCCCGCTGAGGCACCCCCGGGGAACCTACGCGCGGCCGGCAGCCCCCCGCCGGCCGCGCGTATCCCGGTCTCAGAACTCGACCGGTCTCAGAACTCGACGCCGGCCACGACGGTCAGCTTCACCGGGAACTTCTTGACCTTCTCGACCGCGTCCTTGCCGCAGGTGTGGTAGGTCAGCTTCGCCTCCAGCGGCACGACCACCGACTTGTCGTACGCGGCCGTCACCCGGAACGCGGTGCGGTCGGTCTTACCCGCCTTGAGATCCGCGCTCTTCGAGAACGACGAGTAGGTGTCGGTGTTGGCCGGGTAGGTGACCTCGACGTCCTTGCCGCTGAGCCGGACCTCGGCGTCGCACACCGGCTTGCCGGTCTTCCAGTACAGATCGACCCAGGTGGCCGTCCCCGGCGCGACCGGCCGGGTCCATTCCGTGATCAGGTGCGGCCCCCGGGCCGCCGCCGCGGCGGGAGCTCCGGTGGTCACCGCCGCCAGTCCGGCGGCCGCCGTCGCCGCCATCGTCATCGCCGCGATCCGCCGAGTCTTACTCATGCCGAATACCTCCTGGAAGTCCGATTTACCCCACGCTAGGCGGCAAATCGAACTCCGGGGGCAGAATTACAGTTTCTGGTACATGACATGCAGTCCTACGAGGCCCTGCGATGCCGAGTCGAACGCTTCCGGGACGGTGCCGACCACATCGAAACCCAGGGACTTCCACAGCTGTACGGCCGCCGTGTTCGTCTCCACCACCGCGTTGAACTGGACACCGTGGTAGCCGGCCTCCCGCAGCCAGTTCAGGGCGTACTCGCCGAGCGCCCGGCCCACGCCGCGGCCCCGCGCCTGCGGGTCGACCATGAAACTGGCGGTGCCGACGTGCGACCCCCGCCCCGGCCGGTTGGGGCCCATCTTGGCCGTGCCGAGGATCTGCTCCCCGTCGACCGCCACCACGACATGGCTCGGCGCGGGCTCCATCCAGAGCGCCTGGGCATCGGCGCTGCTCGCGTTCCGGGGATAGACGTACGTCTCCCCCGCCTCGACGATGCCCGACCAGAACGGGTAGATGGCCGGCCAATCCTGCGGGGTCGCGTTCCTGATCTCCATGTCGCGACCTTACGACGCCGGGCCGATGCGGTCGTTGCGGAGGTGCTCGTAGACCACGGACGTGCGGACGTCGGCCACGTGCGCGTGCTCGGTGAGCCGGTCGATGACGAACGCGTACAGGCTGTCGTTGTCGGGGACCGCGACATGGATGAGGAAGTCCTCGGTGCCCGACGTGACGAAGACGCCGAGCGTGTCGGGCAGGGCCGCCGCCCAGTTGCGGAACGCCTCGATGTTGCGGCGCGACGGTGGCCGGATACGGACCGCGATCAGCGCCTGGACCGGGCGGCCGATCGCCGCGAGGTCGACGGTCAGGCTGGCGCCGCGGATGACGCCGCGGTCACGCAGCGCCCGGGTCCGGTCCAGCGCGGTCGTCGGGGAGACCCCCACCGCGGCCGCGATGTCGCGGTTGGTGCGCCGTGCGTCCACCTGCAGTTCGCGCAGGATCGCCGTATCAAGTTCGTCCAGGTCGGCCACCGGACCACCCTAGCCGAATTAAGTACGGATTCCTTGCTCCCATTTCGTGTGGATGCTTAGCATTTCCAACTATGAGTGCTGCAAATACGGTCGGATTCGAACCTGCCGAAATTCGTACCGACGAGTCGACCCGCTCCGCCCGGCTCAAGTGGGTGGTGGTGGTCGACGAGGCGATGCCGTCCGGGCGCGCCGCCAACGCCGCGATCTGCGTGGCCGCCACGACCGCGACCGCGGTGCCCGGCCTGATCGGGCCGGAGGCGAAGGACGCCGGCGGTTCCGTGCATCCGGGGCTGCCGTGGGCCGGGTGCACCGTGCTCGGCGCGCCCGCCGCGCGGCTGAGCGAGATCAGGGCCCGGGCGGTGGAGTCGCTCGGTGTCTTCGTCGCGGACATGCCGTCGAACGGGCAGAGCACCCGGGTGTACGACGAATACCTGCGCCAGGTCGCCGACAGCACCGCCGAGCAGCTCGAATACCACGCGATTTCCCTGGTGGGGCCCCGGAACCGGGTCGACAAGCTGGTGCGGGGGCTGGGTCTGCTGGCCTGATTTATTGGTTCAAATCACCTTCAACCCTCTGACAAGCGACGATAGGGGCAGCGTCGGGTCAGGAGGGGGACGGCAATGTCGCTCAGTGCTGCACATACCGCGGCGTTCCGCCGTGAGGTACCCCTCGAGGGCCGGGTCTGGTCGATCCGGGACTCCCGCGGGTACCCCGCCCCCCAGGGTGCGGACGGGACGCGGGCCATGCCGTTCTGGTCCAAGCAGTCGCGCGCCAAGCGGGTCGTCTCCACCGTCGGCGCGTTCCAGGGCTTCGACGTGGTCGAGATCCCCGTGTCGGACTGGCTGGACAGCTGGCTGCCCGGCCTGCGCCGGGACGACGTGCTGGTCGGCGTCAACTGGGCCGGCACCCGGGCGACCGGCTACGACCTGATGCCCGCTCAGGTAGCAGCCTGGTTCGAAGAGCTGCCGTGACCACGCCAAAAGCTTCAGTGATTCCCCCGGGGACCGATACACATTGCGACAGGCTGACCATGCCGGCGCAATCGGTCGCGGCACCCGAGAAGGAGAACCACGATGCTCATCACCCTGCTGCGCGAGATGGCGCGTCGCTTTCCCTCCCGCGACCTGGCGCTCGACGACGACGGCGCCACCGCGGTGGAGTACGCGCTGCTGGTCGGCCTCATCGCCGTCATCATCATCTCCAGCGTGACGCTGCTGGGCGGCAACATCGACGCCATGTTCGACGATGTGGCCAACCAGCTCGGCGGCGGGACGGACGACTCCGGCAGCTGATCGCGCGACCGCGGTCGCACCGTGCCGACCATGGTGCGGCCGCCGTCGAGATGGCGATCGTGCTGCCCCTGCTGCTGCTGATCGTCTTCGGCATCATCGAGTTCGGGCTGGGCTGGAACCGCCAGCTGAACCTCACCGAGGCCGCCCACCAGGGCGCCCGGGTGGCCGCGCTCAGCGGCGACCCGGACGAGGTCGACCGCACGATCGCGCGGATCCTCGGCCCGGACACCAGCACGCAGCTGGACCGGCGGATCACCACCTCGTGCGACGACGGCGACTACGCCACCGTCGACCTCACCCTCACCTGGGACTCACCGACCGGCCTGGGCAGCCTGATGGCGACGTTCGGCCGCCGTGACGTCACGAACTTCACGCTGCACGCCACCGGTGTGATGCCATGCGTCGGCTGACGCGCGCCGACGACGAGGGAGCGGTCGCCGTCCTCGTCGCCGTGCTGCTCGCCGGTGGGGTCCTGATCGGCCTCACCGGTCTGGTCGTCGACGTGGGCGGGCTCTACGCCAAGCGCGAGCAGCTCCAGTCCGGCGCGGACGCGGCGGCCTGGGCGGTGGCCGAGGCCTGCGTCGAGAACCCTGACACGTGTACGAACGCAGCCCAGCAACCCACCGTCGACGAGCTGGTGGCCGCGCAGCTCTACGGCCCGCGCCCGAACAACGACACCAGCGCGGCGCTCGCGGGGCAGGTCTGCGTCGACGGCATCGACTGCGCGGTGTGGAACACCGACGTCGAGTGCCCGTCGCTGCGGCTGACGTTCGGTGACTACGTCGAGGTCCGCGCCTATTACCAGGACGCCGGGAACCTGACCATGCCCGCGCCGCTGTCCGGCCGGGGCACGACGGTGGGCGCCTGCTCCCGGGTCTCCTGGGGCCCGGCGGACAACCTCGAGGTCACCGCGCTCGGCATCGCCGCGTCCTGCGTGCCGGACGACGGTTACCGCCGGGCACCCGCGCAGGCCGGGGAATCCGCCGTCGTGCCGATGCGCTCGCTGCCGCCGGCCACGGCCGCCGACGACATCGCGATCCGGCAGGTCGACGGCAGCGACGACAGCTGCGGTTACGCCTGGCTGGACGGCGACCTGCCGGCCCGGGACTGCCGCGTCACCCCGGCACCGCCGGAACAGGTCACGGTCCTCACCCTCGCCCAGAGCCAGACTCCCGACGGTACGGCCTGGATGTCGGCCTGCGGCCAGGCCGTGTCGGACGCCCGGAACCGGGCCCCGTTGCTGGTCGCGATCTACGGCAGCGCACCGCCCGCCGACGACGGCACGGTCCACGCCGGGCCCGGGCAGGTCACCGTCGTCGGGTTCGCGGCGTTCCAGCCCACCGGCGGCATCGGGGACTGCAGCCCGTACACCTGCCTGACCGGCTATTTCACTCGCGTGCTCGCGCCTCGGTCGCAGCCCCGGTTCATCGATGATGTACCCGGGGACTACGGCGTGACGGTGATCGGGCGTACCGGATGACGGAGAAATGATGCGACGCCGGATTCTCATCGCGCTGGCCGCGCTGGTCCTCGCCGGGCTCAGCGGGGTCTCCATGCTGCTGTACGCGCGCGGCGTCGATCAGCGGGCGGTGGACGGGCGGCGGGCGGTCTCGGTGCTGCTGGCCGACAAGCGGATCGCGGCCGGCACGACCGGGGCCGAGATCAAACGGCTGAAGCTGGCCCGGACGGTGGTCATGCCGGCCGAGACGGTGCCCGAGGGCACGCTCGACGTGCTGGGCGCCGATCTGGACCGGTTGCGGTTGACCGCCGACCTCGCACCGCAGCAGCTGCTGATGCGGGGGCTGTTCAGCAGCGCCGACCCGGGGTCGGCGTCGACCGTGGGGGTGCCGGACGGGCAGCTCGGCGTCAGCGTCGAGGTCGGCATGGCCCCCGGGGTCGCCGCGAAGGTCGCGTCCGGGGACCGGGTCACCGTGTTCGTGACGTACCCGAAGGGGCAGCCGCCCGGCGCGCAGAAGACCCGGGTGCTGCTGACCGCGGTGACGGTCATCAGCATCACCAGCGGGCAGCCCAGCGACGTGCGGCCCACGACGTCCACCACCAAGAGTTCCGCGGCCGGCCGGACGTACCCGGTGACGCTCGCGGTGGACCAGCAGGACGCGACCCGGCTCGTGCACGCCGCGCAGACCGCGGAGCTGTATCTCGGGCTGCTCGGGGCCGGGGCCGAGGTCACCCCGTCCGCGGCGGTGGACCTGGACTCCCTCTGGCCGAAGGGGAAGCCGTGACCTTCTACGTCTATGTGGAGCCGGACGCCGAGCGGCGCAGCACGGTCGGATCGTTGTACGCCGACTACGGTTTCGACGTCGTCAGCGACCTCGACGACCTCGACGCGCATCTGCCGCGCAACCCGGAGACGCTGCTGGTGATGATCGGCGCCACGGTGGATCTCGAGGCGGCGCTGACCTTCACGTCGTACCAGCGGGTGCAGCGGCCTTTGATCGGTGTGCTGCTCCTGCGCCGGACGCTGGAACCGGACGTGCTGGCGCGGGCGATGCGCGCCGGGATCCGGGAGGTCCTCGAGGAGCTGGACGCCGAGGGGATCCGGGTCGCGGCGGCCCGCTCGATCGACCTGTCGAAGGCGCTGAGCACCTCCATGCGCAGCGCCGGTGACCAGGCCCAGGCCGCCAAGATCATCACGGTGTTCGCGGGCAAGGGCGGGTGCGGCAAGAGCGTCGTGGCGACCAACCTGGCGGCGGCGCTGTCCGGCGACGGCAACCGGCGGGTGCTGCTGGTCGACCTGGCGCTGCAGTTCGGCGACGTGGCGATCATGCTGCAGCTGCCACCGAACCGGAGCTTCTCCGACGCGATCTCGATGGGCGGCAAGGTGGACGAGGCCGGGCTGCGCTCGGTGATCACGCCGTACCGCCCCGGCATGGACGCGCTGCTGGCCCCGAGCAGCCCGGCCGAGGGCGAGCACGTCAGCCGGGAGCTGGTCACCGAGGTCCTCGAGGTGGCCCGCGGCATGTACGACTACATCATCCTGGACACCCCGCCCGCGGTCACCGACCAGGTGCTGTCCGCGCTGGACCTCTCCGACTGGTTTGTGCCGATCGTCACGCCCGACCTGCCCACGCTCAAGAGCGTGCGGCTCACCATCGAGATGTTCGACCTGCTGGAATACCCGCGCGACCGGCGGCTCGTGGTGTTCAACCGGGCCAACACCGAGGTCGGGCTGACCACCGAGGACGTCGAGGAGGCGGTCGGCGCCCACCTGTCGGTGCACGTGCCGTCGTCGCGGGACGTGCCGGTGTCGGTGAACCGCGGTGTACCCATCGTGCTGCAGGACCCGACACACCCGGTCAGCCTCGCCATGCGCCGGCTTGCCGACCGTTGCTCGGGCGTGATGAGCTCGCAGGAGACCCGCCGCAAGCTGTTCGCCTTCGGGCGGCGCCGGTGAGCCTGTCCGCGCGGATCGCCGCGCGCACCCAGGCCCCGGTCGCCCCGCCGGCGCCGGAGGAGGGCCCGGCCTCCGCCACCGAACAGCGGTACCGCGCGGCCGGCATGCAGGCCGGTGACGCGGTCACCGAGGTGCGCCTGCGGATCCAGCGCCAGCTCGCCGACGAACTCGGGCCCACCCTGTACGCGACCGGGGCGCAGGGTGACGACCTCGACGAGCGGGTCCGGCAGACCCTGACCGAGCTGATCGCGCGCGAACAGACCCCGCTGGCCGGCGCCGACAAGGCCCGGATCATCCGGGACGTCACCGACGACGTGCTCGGGCACGGGCCGATCGAGTCGCTGCTGCGCGACGCGTCGGTCAGCGAGGTCATGGTGAACGGCCCCGACCTGATCTACGTCGAGCGCTACGGCCGGCTCGAACGCGCCGACGTGGAGTTCGACGACGAGGCGCACCTGCGGCGCATCATCGACCGGATCTGCTCGCGGGTCGGGCGCCGGGTCGACGAGGCCAGCCCGATGGTCGACGCCCGGCTGCCGGACGGCTCCCGGGTCAACGCGGTGGTGGCACCGGTGGCACTGGACGGCTCGTCGCTGACCATCCGCAAGTTCTCGATGTCGCCGCTGACCGTGGACGACCTCATCCGGTTCGGCACGCTGACCGCGAAGACCGCCGAGTTCCTGGAGAACGCGGTCCGGGGCCGGCGCAACATCGTGGTCAGCGGCGGCACCGGCTCGGGCAAGACCACGATGCTCAACGTGCTGTCCGCGTACGTGCCGTACGACGAGCGGATCGTGACCATCGAGGACGCCGCCGAGCTGCAGCTGCGCCAGGACCACGTGGTGCGGATGGAGTCACGGCCCAGGAACTCCGAGGGCCGGGGCGCGATCAGCACCCGCGACCTGGTGCGCAACGCGCTGCGGATGCGGCCCGACCGGATCGTCGTCGGCGAGGTCCGCGACGCCGCCGCGCTCGACATGCTGCAGGCGATGAACACCGGCCACGACGGCTCGCTGACCACGCTGCACGCGAACACCCCGCGCGACGCGATCGCCCGGATGGAGACGATGGTGCTGATGGGCGGCCTGGACCTGCCGCTGCGCGCCATCCGGGACCAGATCGCCGCCGCGGTCGACGTCATCCTGCAGGTCAGCCGGCTCAAGGACGGCAGCCGCCGGATCACCCACATCTCCGAGGTGGTCGGGATGGAGTCGGATGTCGTCAGCCTGCAGGACCTCTTCCTGTTCGACTACAAGACGAACCGGCTGGAACCGACCGGGCTGCGTCCCCGGTTCGCCGACGAACTGGCCGTGTACGGCGTCACCATGGCCCCGGCGCTGTTCACCAAGGGACGCCGATGAAGTGGCTCGTGCTCGCGATCGTGGCGTCGGCCGGGGCGGTGGGACTGATCGCGTACCTCGTCCTGGAGGTCTTCCTCGGCCGCACGTTCTTCCAGCGGCGCCTGGCCGACCTGCGGCGCTTCGCGGTGCAGGCACCGGTCACCAAGGGGCGGTTGCTGGCCGCGGTGCGGCATCGGGCCACCCGGGCCGGCGAGCAGCTCGCCCGGATCGGCAGGCTCGACAACCACACGCTGCTGGACGCGGCCGCGCTGCCGGTGCGCCCGGGCGAGTGGCTGGTGATCCGGTCCGCCGTGGCGCTCGTGACGGCCCTCGTGCTGGGCCTGGTCCTGCCCTGGTTCATCGGGGTGCCGGCCGGCCTGATCGCCGGGTTCCTGCTGCCGAACGCGCTGCTGCAGGGCCGCGTCGAACGCCGCAAACAACGCTTCGCCGAGGAGCTGCCGGAGACCCTGCAGATGGTCGTCAGCTCGCTGCGCTCCGGTTTCACCCTGCAGCACGGCATCGAGAACGCGGTCCGCGACGACGACGGCCCGGTCTCGGCCGAGCTGCGCCGGGCACTGTCGGAGACCCGGCTCGGCGCCGAACTCGAGGACGCGCTGGAGGGCGTCGGGCTGCGCACCGGCAACCACGACATGACGTGGCTGGTCATGGCGATCCGGCTGCAGCGGGAGGTGGGCGGCTCGCTGTCCGAGGTGCTGCAGACCACCGCGGACACCATGCGCGAGCGCCAGCAACTCAAACGCAGCGTGCAGGCGCTGTCCGCCGAGGGCCGGCTGTCCGCGGGGATCCTGCTGGCCATGCCGCTGATCATGGGCGCGTGGATGGTCCTGTTCCGCCGGGACTACATCCGGCCGCTCTACACCGACCCGCGCGGGCTGGTCATGATCGCGGTCGCGGTCGGCCTGCTCATCACCGGTGGCCTCTGGCTGCGCCGCGTGGTCCGGGTGGAGGTCTGATGGGACTGTTGCTGGTCGAGATCGTCGCGATCCTGGCCGGGAGCGCGGCCGCCGGCCTGTTCCTGCTGGCCGTGGCGCTGCCGCCGACCCGCGGCGAACGCATGATGCGCACGCTCGGCATGTTCAGCCACGACCGCGGCAAGCTGCTCGACGAGCGCGGGCCGACCCTGGACCGGCGGTTGCGCACGGCGACGGTCGAGGCCTTCGACCTGCTCGGCCGGGTGGTCACCCCGGCCGGGGCACGGGTACGCCTCGAGCGGCTCCTCGACTACGCCGGGAACCCGGAGGACCGGCTCATCGCCACGGTGGTCCGCCGCCGCGCCCAGCTCCTCGTCGGCATGGGCCTGGCCGGGGCGCTCGGCGGCGCCACCCTCGCCGGGGCGCGGGGAGCCCTGCTGGCCGGTCCCGCCGCGGCGGTGCTCGGGCTGTTCACCCCGGACCTCATCGCGTACGACCTGGGCACCAAGCGGCAGCGCGAACTCGCGAAGTCGTTGCCGGACGTGCTGGACGCGCTGGTCATCGGCGTCGAGGCGGGGCTCGGGCTGGACGCCGCGATGGCCCAGGTCGCGGCGAACCTCGACGGCCCGATGCCGGCCGAGGTGCACCGGGTGCTGCAGGAGATGAAGATCGGCGTGTCGCGGACCGAGGCGCTGCGGTCGCTGGCGGCCCGCACCACCGTGCGCGAACTGCGGGCGTTCGTGACCGCGGTGATCCAGGCCGGCGAGCTCGGTGTGCCGATCGCCGGCGTGCTGCGGGAGCACGCCCGCGACCAGCGCACCAAGCGCCGTCAGCGGGCCGAGGAGCAGGCCCAGAAGGTGCCGGTCAAGCTCCTGTTCCCGGTGCTGTTCTGCCTGTTCCCGGTGATTTTTGTGGTGATTCTGGGTCCGGGGATCCTTCGCCTCCTGGATACGCTGGGACGCTGACCGACGGCTCCGCGCTGGGTTCCGGCTCCGGCTCCGGCTCTTGGGACGGCGGCGTCTCCGATGGTGGCGGCGTGCTCGGCGTCGGTGCCAGGCTCGGCAGGGGTTTCGAGGCGACCGTCCGCTCCGGCAGGTCGAACGTCCAGCCGTCCGCCTTCAGCCTCGGGATCAGCTTCGTCAGGGCCGCGATGGTCTGCTCCCGCTCGCCGCCGCCGTCGTGCACCAGCACCACCGCGCGGGGCGTGAGGTTCTTCTCGATCCGGTCGGCGATGACGTCCGCGCCGGGCAGCAGCCAGTCGTCCGGGTCGACCACCCAGCCCAGCGGGGTGTGGCCGAGCTCCGCGCCTTCCTTGGCCGAGGCGCCCCACGAGCCGTACGGGGCACGGAAGAACGGCACGGTCGCGCCGGGAGCCGCCACCGCGATCGCCGCGTCGGTGCGCTCGATGTCCGCCCGGGCCCGCGCCGCGGTCATCGTGCCCAGGTCGTCGTGCTTCCAGGAGTGGTTGCACAGCACGTGCCCCTCGGCGATGACCCGCCGGACCAGCTCCGGATAGCGTTCCACCTCCTCGCCGACCATGCAGAACGTGGCCTTCACCCCGTTCGCCGCGAGGATGTCGAGCACCTCCGGCGTGTACCCGGAAGGCCCGTCGTCGAACGTCAGGGCCAGGCGCTTGCCGGTGCCCTGGGTGCGCACCACCGGCGTACCGAATCCGGGTCTGCCGTCGCTCTTCTTGCTGTTCTTCTTGCTGCTCTCGCCGCTCTCGGGGGATGTCTTGTGCGAGCGGCCGGCGTCGCCGACGTCGGTCCGGCCCACGTGCGCGGCTTCTGGCAGCGCGACGACCGGCGATCCGGCCAGCGCGTCGCGGGTGAAGTCGCGCCACAGCCGGGCCGGCACGGTGTCCCCGTCGATCGCCTTACCGTTCCTGTCCCGGATCGGGCCCGGCTTCGCCTTGCCGAGCCACACCACCGTCGCGAGATCGGGCGTGTACCCGGCCATCCACGCGTCCTGGTTGTCTTTCGTGTTCGCCCACTGCTGGGTCCCGGTCTTGCCCGCGGCCGGGCGCCCGGGCACCACCTTGTCGTTGCGCACGACCGCGGCGAGCGCGGTCGAGATGTCGGCCGCCGCCGCCTCGTCGAGCACCGGCGCCGACTTCGGCACCGCCGTGTAGACCCGCTTGCCGGCGGCGTCGTCCGCCTTCTGCACAAAGAACCGATCATGGCGTACGCCACCCGAGGCGAACGTGGCATAGACGGTGGCAAGATCGGCCGGCGTCACGGCGTACCGTCCGATCGCGATGTCCGCCCTGGTCCTGCCGGGCTTGGGGTCGCCCTTGACGTCGACCAGCGTGGGCGCGGTGCCGTATGTGCGCGGGATGCCGAGCGCCCACGCCATGTCCCGGACCCGGTCAGCGCCGATCTCCTCGGTGACCGCGTAGAACGGCGTGTTGAGCGAGTCGACCATCGCCTCCTGCAGCGTGCAGCTGGGACACTGCAGGTCGAGGTGGTTCTTGAGCGGCACCCCGAGGCGGCCCGGGAAGATCCGCGGTGAACTGCCGTCCCAGCGCGAGAGCAGGCCGATCCCCTGCCGCAGCGCCGCCGCGAGCACGACCGGCTTGAACGTGGAAGCGGCCGGGTGCGATGCCGAGGAGTCGTCGAAATAGCCGCTGCCCTTGCCGCCGTAGTAGGCGCGTACCCCGCCGGTCGCGGGATCGAGCGCGACCAGCGCGGCCCGCAACCCGTCCTTCTGTCCCACCGGTTTGCCGGTCGCCTGCTCGATCTTCCGCTCGACCTGGTCGACGGCGGCCCGCTGCGCGGTCGCGTCCAGGGTCGTGGTCACCGACAGCCCACCGGTGTGCAGCGTCTGCGCGGTCACCCCGTGGGCGGCCAGTTCACGCTCCACCCGGTCGATGATCAGGCCGTCGGCGCCGGGATCCTTCGCCCACTTCGCCGACACCGGCGGATATTCGAGGTCACCCTCGAGCCAGCCGAGGTCCCGCTGCGCCTTGACCACCCAGTTCCACCGCTGCCGGGCGGCCTTGGCGTTGTTGGCCGGGTCGAACCCCCACGGATCCTTGATAACCGAGGCGAGCACCGCACCCTGGGCCGCGGTCAGCCGGTCCGGCGTGATGCCGAAGTACGCGTTCGCCGCCGCCGCGATGCCCTGCGCCCCACGTCCGTAATAGATCGTGTTCAGGTAGCGCTCGAGGATCTGGTCCTTCGTGTACGTCCGCTCGAGCTGCACCGACAGCGCCAGTTCCTTGGCTTTGCGCTCGACCGACACGTCCTGGGTGAGGAAGGCGTTGCGGGCGTACTGCTGGGTGATGGTCGAGGCGCCCTGCCGGCTGCTCCCGCTCACATCGGCGACGACCGCGCGCACCACCCCGCGCATCGAGAAGCCGCCATGCTCGTAGAAGTCGCGGTCCTCGGCGGCCAGGACCGCCGACCGGACCGCCTCGGGCACCGCGTCCAGCGGCACGTCACTGTGGTCGACGGTGCCCACCCGGGCCAGGATCGTGGTGCCGTCCCGGAAGTACAGAGTCGACGCCTGCGGCTGCACCGGTACGTCCGGAAGCGGCACGGACTCGACGTACGCCTCGGCTGCGGCCGCCCCGGTGAGCGCATAGAACACCACGACCACCAGGAGCCGGACAAGGACTCTTTTCCACTTCACTCACCAAAGACGGAGATGCCGGGAAATCCGTGGCACTCTATGCTTGACTACTTTGAGTGAAGACTCACTCACCTTTCATCTACGCGCCGTGACCAGCTGTTTCGCGTAGGTTGCATGATCGGGATATGAGACACATCTCGCCTTGTCCGAATTCATACCGCCCGAGATTGGTGGTCCGCAGCCACCGCACCTATGCTTGCGCCACTGCAAACAAGGGGGCACCGTGCGAAGTCTCGAGATCCTCGTCGTCGACGATGACGACGCTGATGCCTTCATGATCTCGGAGGCCCTCGAGAACACCGAGCGGCTGACCACGGTCAACCGGGTCGCCGACGGCCGCGAGGCCCTCGACTACCTGCGCCGCCACACCCCGTTCGAGCAGGCCCAGCGGCCCGACCTCATCCTGCTCGATCTCAACATGCCCCGCATGGACGGCCGCGAGACGCTCGCCGCGATCAAGACCGACGACCAGTTCAAGACCATCCCCGTCGTCATACTGACCACCTCCGGCGCGGCCCCCGACATCGAGTCCAGCTACCAGCACCGGGCCAACGCCTACGTGACGAAGCCGTTCGGCCTCGACGAGTTCGAGTCGACGGTCCGGACGATCGACCGCTTCTACCGCGAGGTCGCGATCCTCCCGCCCGGCGAGTAGTTTTCCGGACGCCCCCGGGGGTAATGCCCCGGTCATGGCCGACACCGAAACCGCGCCTGAGGACCTCGGCGCGCCGCAGTCATATCTCGTGCTCAGCGACGGCACCCCGGTCTACGACCGGGCGGGTGCCGAGGTGGGCAAGGTCGAACACGTTCTCGCCGACGACCGCGACGACATCTTCCACGGCCTGATCGTGAAAACCCCCGAGGGCCACCGCTATGCCGAGGCCACCGTCATCGACGGCATCTTCGAACGCGGCGTGATCATCACCCAGTCCGCGGGCCAGCTCCCCGAGCCGGCCGACACCGACACCCCCACCGACGGCCTGCGCCGCGCCTGGAACTGGCTCATCTCAGGACGTGCGTCATAACGGCCACCACGTCCGCATGGCGCCGCAGCGGGTTGCGGTAAAGCGGCCCGGGCCCACCGAGCCGGATCCGCAGCGCCTCCCGGATGATCCGGTGCCAGCGGTCGCCGTACGTGCCGAGCGCGAGATTCTCCCGGGTCCGCCGCGCCAGCGCCGGCCAGTCGGTGCGAACACCCAGCTCGGCGATGTTCGGGCCCCGGACGACCAGCCCACCCTGGGCCAGCACGTGCCAGGTCACCAGGTTGCGTTCGAATCGGGAGTCCGGGCCGGGCTCATAGCGGTCGGCAAGGGCGAGTTAGGCCGCACAGGTGTCCACGACGCCGGAGTCGAGGGGATCGTTCACCGTGCCGACCGTAGCCAGAGCCGTCCACCCCCGGCACCGGGTCAGCCGGCGGTCTCGAGACCGGAGTCGCGGCAGACGCTGACCATCTCGGCGGCGGCGGCGCTCACCGCGGCGACCTTGTCCGGCTCGTCGTCGGCACCTGCTGCCGCGACCGCGGTGGCGTAGGCCTGCGCGAGTCGCTGGGCGGCGTCCGCGACCGGAGCGTCCGCGGTCTCGCTGGCTCGCAGGATGGCGTCGGCCACCCCCGGGGTGGTGACGGTGCCCTCGCGGACGGCCGCGACCGCCTTGCCGCAGGCCAGTGTGCCCGGCGGATCATCAAGCACGGCACTCGCGGAGGCCACCGTCACCGCTGCTGCCGGCTGACGGGGCTCCGCTTCCTCGGCCTGATCGGAGCATCCGCCGAGCGCCACCACCAAGACCAATACACCCAGTGATTGGATCACCGCCTGAGAGTAAGGGTCGGGCCGGATCGGACCGCTGGCGGGCCCCACTCAGACGGCGTCGAAGGCCGGGGCGTAGCGGAACGACCCTGTCTCCTTGCCGGTCCAGGCGGACAGGGTGCGGATCTGGAAGTGGTCCTCCCAGCCGGGCTGCGGGGGAATCACCCCGAGGGACCGGGCGAGCCGGAAGCCGAACCGCCGGTAGTAACCGTGGTCACCGAGCAGGATCACCTCGGGCGCGTCCAATGCGTCGGCCGCCGCCAGGACGGCGTGCATGAGGGCGCTGCCGACGCCCTGGCGCTGGTGGGTGGGGAGCACGCCGAGCGGGCCGATGCCGATGGAGGGGCGCTCGCCGATGCGGGCCCGGCTGCCGAGTACGTGACCGGTGACCCGGCCGTCGATCTCGGCCACCAGCGACAGGGCGGGGATGATGTCGCCGGCCGCTCGCAGCGCGCCGACGAGTTCGGCCTCCACGGCGATCGAGACGCCGGGCCGGGCGAAGGCGGCGTCGTGCAAGTCAAAGACCGCCTGGTGGTCGGCATCTGTTTCTCGTCGGATCAGCACGCTGGTCAGCGTGGTCGCTGGGCGGGCGCCGGCGCAAACGGTTTCCGGGGCGGGACACGGACCGGGCCGGTCGAGTGATCGACCGGCCCGGGTGATGCTGATGGGGGAACGCTCAGAGAGCGCTGCCCTTCTTGTACTCGTCCCAGCTCATGCTCCAGTCGGTCCAGCCGTTCTGCCACTGCAGCTGGCGGCCGGTGCCTTTGACCTGGACCACGTCGCCCATGAGGGTGCGGTCGAAGAGCCACTTGCCCATGGCCTCGGAGACGTTGACGCAGCCGTGGGAGACGTTCTGCTTGCCCTGCACGCCCTCGGACCAGGACGCCGCGTGGACGAACTCGCCGCCCCAGGTGTAGCGCTGGGCGTAGTCGATCTTGGTGCGGTAGCCCTCGCCCTCGGGCAGCTCGTCCATCGTGTCGAAGACGGTGTGTTCCTTCTTCTCGATGATGACCGCGGTGCCGCTGGAGGACGGGGTGCTGGCCTTGCCGAGGCTGATCGGCAGCTTCTTGATGACCTCGCCGTCCTGGGTGACGGTCATCTGCTTCTTCTTGCTGTCCGCGACCATGATGAACGAGCGGCCGACGTTGAAGTCGACGGTCAGGTCGGAGCGGCCGTACCAGCCCTTGTCCATCTCGACGCCGCCCAGGGAGATCTTGTAGGAGACCTTGGAGTTGGCCTTCCAGAAGACCTTGGGGCGGTAGTGCATCTCGGTGCCGCTGATCCAGTACCACGAGCCTTCCTGGGCCGGCTTGGCTGTGACGACCATGCGGCGCTCGACCTCGGCGCGGTTGCTCTTGGGGACGGAGCGGCTGAACTTGATGATGACCGGCATGCCGACGCCGACCTTCTGGCTGTCGCCGAGGAAGCTGGAGACCCGGACGAGCTGGGACGGCTTCTTCATGACGGTGAAGGTGCTGGTGGTGCTGCCGCCCTTGTCGCCGGACGGGGTGCCGTTGACGGTGACCGTGTAGGTCTTGCCCCAGGCGAGCGCCTTGGCGGGCTTGAAGACCTTGTCGTCCTTGTCGAGCGTGCCCTGGACCTCGGCGCCGTCGGCGTCCTTGACCTCGACCGTGGTGTTCGACGGGTCCTCGGAGGTGTACTTGATCTCGGTGATCGCCTTGACCCCGGTCGCGTCCGCGGCCGGTGCGGTCACCGCGACCGTGCTGAGCGTGGGCTGCGGCGAGGGGGACTCGGCACCGGGCTCACCGCTGCCCTGGGAGCCGCCCTGCCACTGTGGCGTGGCCGAGCTGTCGTCGCCGCCGCCGCTGCAGCCGGCACTGAGCAGAACTGTCGCGGCCACCATCGCCGCCGCGGCAGCACGCCACCGCTGCTTGCCGGCCTGGCCGGTCGATCCACGAAGCCTCATGATCCCTCTCACCGCACTTTCGTCCGGCGCCCATCATCCGTCATGGATGCCAGACCCCCCAATCCCGGATTCGTGCCAGTCGCCACGTCGACGAACCCGGGTGACACTTTACGCTTCAAGCTTCAGGCCTGGCCATCCTGCGCGGCCAGGTCGGCCGCCACCGGGAGGGCACTGCCCTTCACGAACTCTTTCCAGCTCATGTCCCATGGCGTCCAGCCGTTGCCTTCCGCCAGCTTGTCCTCGGTACCCCGGATGGTGATGGGATCACCGATGAGTGTCGTGTCGAACAACCACTTCGCCTGCGACGGAGCAACGTTGACACAACCGTGCGACACATTGCGCCGGCCCTGGGAGCCGACCGACCACGGCGCGGAGTGGATGTACTGCCCCGACCAGGTCAGCCGCTGGGCGTACTCGATGTCGGTGATGTAGCCCTCGCCGGCGGGCATCTCGTCCATCGTGTCGAAGACCGTCGCGGCCATCTTCTCCATCACGACCATGGTGCCACTCGACGACGGGTGCTTCGGAGAGCCGAGGCTGACCGGCAGCGTGCGCACCTTCTTGCCGTTCTTGACGACCGTCATCTGCTTGGTCTTGTTGTCGACGCTCATGATCAGGCTACGGCCGATCTTGGCGGTCGCGCCACGGTCCTGGTCGCCGTAGCGACCGGAGCCGGTCGGCAGGCCGCCCACGGCGGCGCGGACGGTGATCGTCGTGCCGCTCTGCCAGAACTTGGGCGGGCGGTAGTAGACCTGGGTGCCGGTCGAGGTCCAGGACCAGGTGCCGGGCTGCGACGGCTCACTCTTGACGAACAAGCGCTTCTGTACGGCCGCCCGGTCGTTCTTCTTGATGCCCGGGTTGAACTCGACGACGATCGGCATGGCGACGCCGTACGTGTGATCGTCGAAGAGGTAGAGGCCGGTGCCGGTCTTCTTGGCCGGCTTGGCCATGGTGGTGAACTTCGTGGTCTCGGTCTTCGAGGCGCCCGCGTCGTCCACGGCGGTGACGCTCGCCTCGTACACCTTGCTGTTCTTCAAGGGCTTGGCCGGCACCCAGGCCGAACCGTCGTCACGCAGCCCGCCCGCGACGGCCTTGCCCTTCTCGTCCTTGAGGGCGACGGTCGTCACCTTGCCGCCGCTGACCTTGAAGCCGATCTCGGCACTGACCGGCACGCTCTTCTTGCCGGTGGCCGGAGTCACACTCAGTGAAACGGCGCTGGACTGGCCGCCGTCCACCGCCCCGGATTCGGATGTTCCGGTCGTTCCTTCTGATGCCGACGATTCCGGGGCAGGAGCGGACGAAGTGCCCACCCAGGCCGCAGCGTCGGGTTCCTTGGCGCCGTCCCCGCACGCGGTGAGCGAAAGGGGTGCAACCACTACCAAAGCCACGACTGCGAGGAGCGAGCGCCGCATGCTGACCATCTTCTGCCCCGTTCTCATGTTCTGCGCGGACATCCTGCCCTACCGGGGCAAGAGACGGGGCCCACCGAGCGGACGGTTGCATCAGTGGATCTTGGGGGAGGGCCGATTTCAGGTACGCCGGAGACCGTGTTAATGTTTCTCCGTTGCCAACGAGCGCCGCTAGCTCAACTGGCAGAGCAGCGGACTCTTAATCCGCGGGTTGTAGGTTCAAGTCCTACGCGGCGCACTTTTGGTAAAGGCCCTGGCCTGGTGTAACCCACCAAGCCAGGGCCTTTTCTTTGTCTATTGCGGACAGTTCGGCGATCCCCCGGTGATCACCAAAGGCCGACCGTTCTCCGCGCTATTACGGACCACCCAGGCACAGGTCGTGGTGTGATACATCACACACTGGCCGGAGTCGACCGTACGAGGTCCGGTCAACGGCGCAGCGGGCGGAGAAGTCGCCGGTACCACGGCCGGCGGTCCAGCTCCTGCTCGACGAACGGGTCACGGCCCAGCACCCGGACGCACTCCTGCCCCACGTTGACCGCGCCCGTGCTGGGCAGCTCGTCCACGAGTCGCTCGAAGGCCGGGATCTCCGCCTTGCCGAACTCCGCCGCGAACCGCTGGTCGGCGGTCTCGACGGCGACCATCAGCACGTCCCGGTCCGGGTCCGGCGTGAAGATCCAGTGCGCGTTGGTCAGGTCGATGATCATCAGAGTCCTCGATCGATGCGGGCCGGGTCCGGCGACGCCCGCGTGGGCGTCGCCGGACCCGGTTCTATCAGGTGAAGCCGTCCACTATCGACAACTGCTGCCCGCGTACCGGCCGAAGATTCGGCGCTTGAGGCCGCGCACACCACGGCAGTACCGTGCCGCCCAGGGCCGCGCGGCGTCCCCGGCCGCCTGCCGGAAGCCCCTCCAACGGTTCCTGAAGTCGCTGTAGCCCGAGATCATGCCGACCGCGGCCGCCCAGTTCCGCTTCTTCCTGGTCAGGCGCATCGTCGCCCGCCAGCCGTTCTTGCGCGCGTGCCGGTAGGCCCGCCACCCGAGACGCACCCCGCGGTAGCCCGATCGGACCTCACTCGCACCGTAGAAGAACCCGAGCACGGTTCCGCCCAGGTGCGCGCCGTGCCACGCCATCCGCCAGTACGGGTTCCGCCCCCACTTGCAGTACTTCCAGCACCATTTGCGGCCGTCGAGGTCGCTGCGGTTGACCGGGTCCGCGCAGGAGTAGTCGTACGAGTTGCAGCTCCCGCCGAGCACCGGGTCGACCGACAGGAAACGCCCCAGGCTCGGCGAGTAGAGCCGCACGCCCATGAGGACGAGGTCCTCCATGGCGTCGCCGGACCGTTGCTTGGCACCCAGCCACCCGTACCGCTGGTCCGACTGGCCCTCCGCCGGGGTACCGAACTCGTCGTAGTCGAACAGCTCCGGAGAGCCGTCGGCGAGGTCGATCGTCGCCACCACGTCGCCGTGCAGACTGCCCAGCTGGACGCGGACCACCCCCTGCGAGGTGACCGAGGCGGCCAGGTCGCCGTCCGGGCCGGACACGTACCGGGTGTACGCGCCGGTCGCGGGGTCCTCGGTGATCCACCGCGGCTCGTCGGAACCGTCGCCGTAGTGGTTCACCGTCGCCGAGGTGCGGGCCCAGGTGCCGCCGGTGGCGGTGTCGGTCAGCGACTCGCGCAACCGCAGGGCCGGGTCGAGCGTCCAGGTCTGCCGCGAGTCGTCCCGCTCCTGGCTGCGGACCATGTCGTTGACGTGGTAACCGATCTCCAGTCCGCTCGGCAGCGCGGTCGTCCGGCCGAACGCGTCGTAGGTGTACCCGGCGTCGGTGACCCGGTCGGCGGTGTCGTACGTGTGACCGGCCTGCTCGGCAACCGTCCCGGTGGCACAGATCCCGTCGGCCCCGGGCAGGTAGGTCGCCTTGCCGGTCCGGTTGGTACGGGCGTCGTACGCGTAGGCCCGCGTCACACATCCGTCGGTCTGGGCGCTGTCCTGCCGGGCGGTGGTCAGCCGGCCGAAACCGTCGTACGAGAACGTCGCCCGGCCGCCGGTGTACTCGTGGCCCACCTGCTGCCCCGACGAGTTCTCGACCACCGACTCGGCCCAGATCGTGAGGCCGTCCGCGTCCCGGGTGTAGACCCGTTCGACCGGCTGCCGGTTGGCGTCGAGGCGGTCCGTGCGGGTGATCCCACCCGGGTACTTCATCTCCGTGAGCTGCCCGTCCGGCGAGTAGCGGGCCTGGAACGTCCCGGCCGTGCTGTCGGTGACGCCGGTGAGCAGGCCACGGGGGTCGACCGCCCGGTCGTAGGTGGAGGTCACCGATCCGGTCGGGTCGCTCGAGCGCACCTCGTTGCCGTATCGGTCGAACTCCTTGACGGTCCGTGCCCCGTCGGCGTCCGTGTAGCCGGACACGCGGCCGAGGGCGTCGTACTCCCGGACGATGGTGGCCGTCCCCATGGCGGTCGTCACCGGTTCGCCGTTCGCACTGTCGTAGGTCGTCGTCACGGGCGGGACGGGTTCACCCGCGCCGCCGGTGACCGCGGTCCGGATCAGCCGGCCCGCGCCGTCGTACCCGGAGGTGGTGGTCCGGGTGCTGCCGTTCGCGGTCTCGGTCACCTCGGTCTCGTCGCCCCAGTGGCCGTATCCGGTGACCCTGCGCACCGGCAGGGCGGACGGCATCCGGCCCGGGTCGTGACCCGTCACCGCACCGGCCGGCCGGCTCACACACTGCTGACCGGCCCACTCGGGACGGTTGCCGCAGGCGGTGTCGTCGCCGTTGGCACCGGCGGTGTAGTAGATCGTCTCGAGGGTGCGGGCGTCGGTGCCGGTGGCGCCGATGCCCCAGGAGGCGGTGACCTGACCCGCTTTGTTGAACACCGAGTAGGTGACCTGACGGGCCCCGCCCGGCTCGGCCTCGACGGCCACGGTGGTGGGCCGTCTGAGCTCCCAGCCGGACACCCCGCCCTTCTCCGCGCCGTATCCGTTGATCGTCGCCCGGGCGTCGGCGAGCGGGTAGCCATCGATCAGCGCCCCGTCCGTCTGCGTGGTGAGCAGGTGGTACGTCGCCCCGTCCGGTTTGCCCTGGTCGTAGACCTTCGTCGAGCGGGTCCGGGCGATGGCGGTGTCCCCCGCCACGTAGGCGGTCAGCGGGCCGCTGCCGTCCGGGTCGGCGAGCGGCCGTTCCAGCACGATCGAGCGGGTCGGCCCGACCGTCTCCAGCAGGTCCAGGCCGTCGGTGGAGTAACGGTTCACGGTGGACAGTGCCAGCGCCCGGGCGGCGGTGTCCGAGTCCAGCAGGCCGAGACCGGAGAGCGCGGCGGCGGCACCGGGCAGGGTGCCCAGCGCGAGAGCCCGCTCGGAGGCCTCGAGGGTCCGGGCGACGTTGCCGAACCGGTCGTACTCCATGGTGTCGATCTCGCCACCGGGCGTCGCGGTGTTCACTTCCTTGCCGGCCGCGCTGAGATAGTGCACGGTCGCGAGCCGGTAGCCGTCCGCACCCGGCGCCGCCACGGTCGCACTGTTGCGGGCGGGTGCCTGCTCCGGCGGGAACACCGCCGACGCGTCGGTGGGCAGATCGCCCTGGCCCCAGGTGGTGGCCGCGGCGGCGGCCAGGTCGTAGGGCCCGCCGGTGGCCCGGGTCAGCGGGACGTTGTAGACGAGGTTGGTGACGACCTCGCCGTCGGTCTCGGTCCGGCTGCCCTGCTTGAGCGCCGGCTGACGGATCCGGACCGCCCGTCCGGTGCTCTCGTCGCCGGCCAGGTCCGCGACCTGCGCGTCGGTCAGTGCGGCGCCGTAGACCCGGACGTCGTCGATGCTGCCGGCCCACGGATTGGCGTTGGCACCGGCCCACTTGGCCCGGCCGACGACGTAGTTGCCGGTGGCGTTCCAGCCGCCGGTGGCCGCGGTGGTCGTCTGCGGGACACCGTTGACGTACAGCTTCATCTTGGCGGTAGCGGTGTCGTAGACGCCGGTGAGGTGGGTCCACTTCCCGAGCACCGGGGCGATGTCGGAGGTGGCCCGGACCGCGCTCGAACTCTCGTTGTCGGCGGTGGTCCGGGAGAACGCCCACTTGTTGTCGGCGGCCACATAGTTGAGGAAGAAGCCGCTGGTGCTGCTGCCGTCCTTGGACACGATCGTCCGGTTGGCCGAGGTGTCGGTGATCCGGGCCCAGGCCGAGACCGTGTACGAAGCGGTGTTCGACAACGGTGTCCCGGACGCCACGATCTGCGCGGTGGTGGCGCCGGTGAAGATCGCGGCCCGGTCACCGGGGTTCGCCGGGTCGTTGGCCTCGCCCCACGTCACCCCGGTCGCGGTGCCGGTGCGCCCCGCGCCGGAGGAATCGGCGGCGCTGCCGTCGAGGCTCCAGTTCAGGGCCGCCGAGCCGACGTCGGGGTTGGCGTAGTCCACCGACCAGGGCAGATCGCCGGGGCTGGTCGTCCTCGTGACCCGGCCGGCCGCGTCGTACTCGTACTGTGTCTTGAGCACCGGGCTGATCCGGGGATCCCAGGTCTCCCGCAGCCGGCCCAGGTTGTCGTAGGTGTAGCGGGCCATGTCGACGGACGTCTGGACCTGGGTGTCCGGGTCCCACGACGAGAGCCGCACCGCGGAGACCCGGTCGGTGACGTCGCCGAAGACGGTCTGGCTCAGGCCGGCGGTGGTGGCCGTCGAGTAGATGTAGTCGAGCGTCTCGCACCCCCGCGCCGGGGAGGTCCCGGTGCAGCCGTTGGTGTCGACGCCGGGCTCCGCCGGATTGACCACCCGCTTGAGCAGCAGCCGGCCGCCGGTGGTGTCGTATACGTACCGGGTCGCCGAGTCGTCCTCCTCGGTCCAGCTCGAACCGATCGTCCAGACGCCACCCTGCTGGGTGAACTCCGAGACGGTGCCCTCGACGTCGGTCACCCGGTAGCTCGCGGCGTCCGGTTTCGTGAGGGTGAGGTCCTCACGGCCCGGCTCGGGGGTGAACGTGGTGCCGTCGGCATTGCGGGAGAACGTCACCCACCCGCCGTCGGTGGTGTTCACCCGCGCCACCGAGGACGAGGGGAAACCCAGTGACGTGAAGTCGGACTCCGACGGGCCACCGGTCGCGGCGGCGTTCCAGGACGGGCCGAACGGGGCGACGACCTCGGTGACCGAGACGTTGTCCCAGTACACCTTCTTGCCGCTGGCGGCCGCGTTGCCGTTGTAGAGCCGGAACAGTGCCTCCGTGGACCCGGCCGGGACCGTCATGTCGACGGACAGCTCCTGCCAGCCGTCGACGTAGCCGGCCATCGGCGAGGGCACCGCGGTGTAGGCCGTCCCGTTCTTGTACCAGCCCACGATCCGCAGGCCGGTCGTCGCCGCCGCGGGGGCCAGGGTGGTCGCGGCCGGGACGTAGATCCAGCCGGTCGCCCGGTACGTCCGCCCGGGTTGCATGCCGAGGCGCAGCGCACCGGTGTCGCCGCCGAGCGCGACATAGGTGTCGGTGCTGGTGCCGGACGCCGCCGGGGTGATCTCGACCGAGTCCACCGGGGTGACGTCACCCTGCCCACGGGCCGTCGAGCGGACCGCGGTGCTGGTGGCGGGCACGGTGAACCCGGTCAGGTCGGTGGAGACCTGCTGCTGGTTGGCCGTCAGTTTCTGCGGCATCTCGACATAGCCGTCCGACGGCGAGCGCGACGACGTGTTGCGGCTGACCGACAGACCGAACTCGTCGGTGTCGGTGGCCTCGATGGTGTAGTCGCCGGTGAGCAGGTTCGCGGAGCCGGGCCCGATCTCCTCGTCCGCGCTGCCGTCGCCGTTCGCGTCGACGGTGACGCGCACCCAGGGGGTGTCGTACACCGGGGCCGTGGACGTGGCCGTGTAGATGCGGGCCCGGACCTCGACCACGCCACCGACCGAGCCGAGCGTGTCCGTGGCGTTCCAGACCGCGTACCCGCCGAGGCCACTCAGGGTCACCGGTGCGGCGGCGGTCGCCGTGACCGGCGCCCCGGTCGCGGAGGTGAGGTTGGTGGACGGGATCGGCAGGGTCGCGCCGCCCGGGCCGCGCCGGTACTCGTAGAACGCCCGGGTGTAGCCGCTGACCGGGGTGAAGATCTGCAGCCTGGTGCGCTTGACGACGGTCGCGCCCGGCAAGGGCTGGGCCAGCGCGGCGCTGCCGGCCGAGAACGTGTACGTGTTCGCGGCCGAGAGGTTGCCGGCACTGTCCTTCGCCTGCACGGTCAGCGTGCGCTGGCCGTCCCGGGGGCTCAGCGTCACCGTCTTGACCCCGGTCGCGGCCAGTGTCGTGGCCGAGGCGTCGGTGTCGAGCCGGTAGACGAACGCGGCCAGGTCGGTGCTGCCGGAGGCCGGGGTGAGCGTGAACGTGTCGGACTGGCCGGCACCGCCGTGCGGCTGCCCGTCGTTCAGGTAGATCCCCGCGGAGACGAACGGCACCAGGGGCTTGTCCGTGTCGACGGTCAGGTCCGTCCAGCCGGTCCACGCGCCGTCGTCGTACGGGTCCTTCGCCCGGACCCGCCACTGGTAGGTGGTGGCGTTGACCAGGTTCACCCCGGTCTGCCAGCTCGCCGTCGACCCGTTGGTCCAGCCGGGGCTGCCGGTCAGGGTCCCGGAGGTCGCCACGACCGCCGCGGTGGCCTTGTTGCGTACCTCGAACTCGGCCCGCAGCGCCTGTCCGGCGTTGCTGTCGGCCAGCTTCGCCGACAGGGTGGGACGGACCGCGGAGGTCCGTGCGCCCGCGCCGCACGACGAGTAGCAGGGTGCGGTGGCGAGCGCGGACGGGGTGCCCGGTGCGGCGTTGTAGGTGAGGGAGACCAGCGGCGGGTGCGCGGCCTCGGAGGAGTCGAACTTCTTCCAGCTGGTCGACGACGTCTCACTGGTGCCGCGGAGCATCACGTTGCCCTCGGTCCAGCTGTTGTCGGCCGAGGTCTGCAGCGCCTTGCCGATCTCGATGTAGACGTAACCGTCCCCACAGGACGAGCTGTAACCCTTGGTCTCGGTCGACGTGCCGACCTTCTCCCGCGCGGTCGGCTGGTTCGTCCACCGGGTCGCCGTGTTGGCGGTGTCGGTGCGCCATGCCTCCCACGACGTCGCCGTGCACGAGTAGGAATGCGTCTCCCACAAACGCAGCCGGGCCGAGACGATCCGCGTGCCGGCGAGACCGGAGGTGTTGAAGCGCAGGTACGACCGGGCGGTGTAGGAGCCGCCGTCCTCGATGTGACCGAGCTTCAACTCGTCGGCGCCGGACTGGTCGCTGGTGTAGCTGTTCTGCACGAACGCGTCGAACGCCACCGGCAACGACGCCGGCGGATCGATCGTCACCGGAAAGACAAGATCGGACCGGTCGACGAACTCCGGGTCGGCGGTCAGCTCCAGCACGGCCTTGCCCGCGCTCTTCCTGACCGCACGCATCCGTACGGGTGCCCGGTTGACATGCTCCTGCGACAGCGGCGCGATCGTCGCGTCCCACATCTCCGGAGCCTGCGACCGGCCGGCGACCGTGCCCTTGGCGTCCTTGAACGTCAACCCGCCCGCACCGTCGTCCGTGGCGGTGAGCTTTCCGGTGCTGATCGGCAGGGTCAGTTTCGTGACCCGGTCCAGCGCGGCCCGGTCCTTGGCGACGAAGAACTGTTCGTACCCGGTCATCTGCGCCTTGACCACCAGGTCCACGCCGGGCAGCACCTCGGGGTAGGTCGCGGTCGGCCCGTCGAGCACCGGCCTGGGGAGCGGGCCTTTCCAGGAAACGCTGGTGCGCTGGGCGCCCGCGCCGAGCGCGGCGACCACGTGCTCCCCCGCACCGGCGGCCGCACCGCTCAGGCGCAGGCCACGGGCGTGCACCCGGGGAACGACGGAGCCGTCGGCGTCGCGGATCAGCGTCAGGTCGACGTCCTGCCACGTGGTGCCGGTCCGCACCCGGACCGGGGCGAGCGCGCGGTCCTCGGTGATCGCCCCGCCGGGTTCGCCGAACACCTGGGTCGTCTCGGTCCGCGCGTTCAGCGCCTCCACCCGGGCGCCGCAGAGTTTGGCCGCCACCGCGGCGGAGGCCAGGTCCGGCCTGGTGGCCGGGCAGGCGGGCTGCGCGGGCGCCTCGGCCACCGGTGCCGCCGCGGCGGGGTCCGGTGCGGGCACGCCGAGCAACGACGTGACCAGCACGGTTATGAGCAGAAGGCCGAGCCGGCGTACCCATCGCAGGCGCCGGCCCGCGGCCCATTCACTGAAAAAGCGCGCACGCTCGTGCGGCATGGCATGTCCCCCGTCGTCCAGAACCATGAATGCCGCTGAACGTAGAAGCATCGACCATCACAAATCAAGGAGATCGTCGATGCACTGGCGGGGGATCAAACGGACCTTCATCCACAAGCTACTTACGCAGGGTCCGATTTAGACTCCTAAGAGTAAACCTAAGAGTGGCGCATATCACACAGAAATCTCTCAGAAAAGTAGCCCGGCAAACTATACCGACCGTACGGTACAGTTTGAACATGGAGACTTCACGGCGTCGCTGGACGTTGCTGGTGACGGTCAGCGCCGGGTTGCTGCTGATCACGCTGGACAACTCGATCCTGTACACCGCACTGCCCACCCTCACCGCGGACCTCGGCGCGACCCCGGGGCAGGCGTTGTGGATCATCAACGCGTACCCGCTGGTGATGGCCGGTCTGCTGCTCGGCAGCGGCACGCTGGGTGACCGGATCGGTCATCGGCGGATGTTCACCGCCGGCCTGGTCGTGTTCGGCGTGGCCTCGCTGCTGGCCGCGTTCGCACCCGGTGCCGGCGCCCTGATCGCGGCGCGGGCACTGCTCGCGGCCGGCGCCGCCGCGATGATGCCGGCGACGCTCGCGCTGATCCGGGTCACGTTCACCGACGAGCGGGAGCGCAACCTCGCGATCGCCGTGTGGGGCTCGCTGGCCGTGGTGGGCGCCGCGCTCGGGCCGATCGTCGGCGGCGTGGTGCTGGAGTTCTTCTGGTGGGGCGCCGCGTTCCTCATCAACGTGCCGGTCGCGGTGGCCGCGCTGATCGCGGTGCCGCTGGTCGCCCCGCGCGACGTCCCGGACGCCGGCGCACGGTGGGACGTGATCTCGTCGGGGCAGGCGATGCTCGGCCTGACCGGTGCCGTCTTCGCGATCAAGGAACTCGCGCACGTGCCGCCGTCCTGGCCGGTCGTGCTCGCCGGGACGGCCGCCGCGGTCCTCGGCGGCACCCTGTTCGTGCGGCGTCAGCGCCGCCTCGCCGACCCGCTGCTCGACCTGGCCATCTTCCGGAACCCGGCGTTCACCTCCGGGGTGCTGGCCGCCGCGTTCGCCATGTTCGCGCTGGCCGGCATCCAACTGGTCGCCACCCAGCGGTACCAGGCCATCGCCGGGTTCACCCCGTTGCAGTCCGGGCTGCTGGTCGCCGCACTCGCCCTCGGCTGCCTGCCCACCGCCCTGCTCGGGGGCGCGGTCCTGCACCGCACCGGATTGCGGCCGCTGATCGCGGGTGGGCTCGCGCTCGCCGTACCCGGAGTGCTGCTGGCCGCCCTCGGGCCCGCGGCCGGGCTCGGCGTGCTGATCCCCGGCCTGGTCCTGACCGGGATGGGCCTCGGCGCGGTGATGGCGGTGGCGTCCAGCGCGATCCTGGGCAACGTCCCGGCGCGCCGGGCGGGCATGGCGTCCTCGGTCGAGGAGGTGTCCTACGAGTTCGGCAGCCTCGTCGCGGTCGCGCTGCTCGGCAGCCTGCTCGACCTGGTCCGGTCCGCCGGCGCGGACCGGACAACGGCGGCGGCGTTCGACAGCGGGTACGTCGCGGTGCTGCTCGTCGTGGCGGCGGTCCTCGCGGGTGGCGCCGCGGTGACCGGCCGGCTGCTGCGTCATCATGGTCCGCAGGCCCGGCGGCGGACCCCGGCCCTGACCGCGGAGGGCGGGCACTGATGCGCCAGAGCAAACGGAGCCGGATCCTCGAGGCCGCGATGCGGGTCATCGAACGCGACGGTGTCACCGCGGTCACGTTCGAGGCCGTCGCCGCCGAGGCGGAGCTGACCAAGGGCGGCCTGCTCTACCACTTCCCGTCGAAAGAGGCGCTGCTCGACGCCCTGCACGAGGACCTGGTCACCCGATGGGAGCGGGCCATGCTCGACGACCTGGGTAAGCCGGCCGCCGACGCGAGCGACGCCGAGCGCCGGGCCGCGTACATCCGGGTGGCCGCCCAGGCATCGACCCGCGCCGAGCTCGCCCTGATGATCGACGCGGCCGGGCGCAGCGAGCGCAACGCGCCCTGGGCGGACGTGGTCGACCGCTGGTCCCCCACCCCGGCCGAGCCGGACGACGCCGCGCTGGACCACCTCGTGGCCCGGTTCGCCGCCGACGGCATGTGGCAGAACGACTCGATGGGCGGCGCCCCGCTCGACCCGGAACTGCGCCGCCGGCTCCTCGACCGGATCATCGCCCTGACATCCACCTGACCCGGCCGGGTCGTCCCTACGATGGGGCGATGGCGGCGACGATGAAGCGGTGCCCGCGGTGCGGTCACCCCACCCGGGCCGACCGGATGATCAAGGGGTACGGCCGCGACTGCGCCATGCAGCTCGGGCTGACCGGCGGCTCGATCGACACCGGCCACCAGGGACCCGACCTGCTCGACGTGCTCCGCGACCGGGCGGCCGAGGAGCCGGAGGACCACTGCGACGGCTGGGACCGCTGAGGATCCCGGCCTCATCCGATCCCGGCGTCCACCCCGGTGGTCTGCCGGGCGAGCAGCACCGCCATCGCCGCGGCGGTCTGCGGGCGGGCGTAGTGGTAGCCCTGGCCGCTGTCGTACCCCAGGAGCGTGAGTTCGGTGGCCTGCGCGGCGGTCTCGATGCCCTCCGCGACCGCGGCCATGTGCAACGCCTTGGCGAGCCGCAGCACAGCCTCCGCGACCGCCGACCCCTCGGGTTCACCGTTGAGCTCGGCGACGAAGCACCGGTCGAGCTTGAGGATGTCGACCGGCAGCCGGGTCAGGTACCGCAGCGAGGAATACCCGGTGCCGAAGTCGTCGACCGCGATGGCGACGCCCAGGTCCCGGATCTCCTCCAGCACCGCCACCGACTCGGGGCCGTTGACCAGCGCGCTCTCGGTCAGCTCCAGCACCAGGTCACGCGCCGCCAGCCCGGAGCCGGTGAGCCGGTCCCGGATCCGGTCGACCAGGCCGCCCTGGCGCAGCTGCCGGGGCGACAGGTTGACGCTGACGTACAGACGGGGCTGGTTCAGGTCGAGCTGCCACCGCCGGACCTGGGTGGTCGCCTGTTCCAGCACCCAGAGGCCGATTTGCTCGATGACCCCGGTGCGCTCGGCCACCGGGATGAACCGGGCGGGGCCGATCGTGCCCAGGGTCGGGTGTTCCCAGCGGACCAGGGCCTCGACCCCCACGATCCCGTCGTCGCTCAGCCGGACCAGCGGCTGGTACAGCACCCGCAGCTGACCGAGCTCCACCGCGGCGGCGAGATCCGTCTCGAACGTCTCGTCCGCGGTCGCGGCGTCCTCCAGCCCGGCATGCCACAGCTGCACGCCCTGCCGGCCGCCCCGCTTCGCCACGTACATCGCCATGTCGGAGCGGTGCCGGATGGTGGCCGCCCCCGCCCCGGGGTCGGTCATCGCCACCCCGACGCTCGCCCGGATCATGAGATCGCCCCCCGCGGCCCGGACCGGTTCGGCGGTCGCGTCGAGGATCCGCCGGGCCACGGCGAGGGCCTGCTCCGGGCCGCCCGGCCGGTCGAGCACCACCATGAACTCGTCGCCGCCGACCCGGGCGGCGACGTCGGAACCGCGTACCGTCCGTTTGAGGATCTCGCCGAACGCCGTGAGCAGCAGATCGCCGGCCTCGTGCCCGCGGGTGTCGTTGACCTTCTTGAAGCCGTCCAGGTCGATCAGCAGGATCGCGGAGGCCACCCCGTCGTCGGTGTGCCGGCGCAACGCGGCCGTCAGCGCGGCGTCCGCGGAGATCCGGTTCGCCAGCCCGGTCAGGTGATCGTGCACCACCAGCCGGTGGTTCTCCCGCAGCGCGACGAACTGCCGCAGCACCACCGCTCCGGTCATGACGATCACCCCGGCGGTCAGGCCGCCCCACGGGTCGATCTCACCCTCCCGGACGGCCGCGACCAGCAGCATCGTGTAACCGGCCAGCAGCGCCGCATAGGGCAGATAGGCCACCGCGGAGCCGGGCCGTTCCTCGGTGCCGGCCGCGCCGGCCACCGGCTTCCCCGCCTGTACGGCCGCCGCGGCCGCCATGATCAGGTTGGCCCCGTTGAGACACAGCGACAGCGGGGTGGACCACGTGATCGGGCCCTGCAGGATGTCGTGGGCATAGATCACGTCACCGGCGAGGTACACGGTGAGACCGGCGAGGAAGATCGGCAGCGGGCCCCGCCACGAGGCCACCCCGTTGCGCATCAGCAGCGCACAGAGCCCGAAGATGAGCACCAGATCGGTGATCGGGAACCCGATGACGACCAGCGCGTCCGGACCGGCGTGCAGCGAGGTCACTGCCGGGCCGAGCTGGAAATACCACGAGATGACGAAGCCACCGCCGACGACCGTGGCGATGTCCGCGCCGAACCGCACGCGCTGCTGACCGGACAGCCGGCGCATCGGGAACATCAGGATCCCCGCCAGCATCAGCGGAGCCCACACCAACCGGCTCATCAGCACCGTCATGATCGTCCACAGCGGCGCGGCACCGTCCAGCGCGGCGCCGATCACCGGCAGCGGCTGAGGCAGCAGCAACACCGTGAACGCCACCGCGATCCACCGCCACGGCCGCCGCGCGGAGGCCGACCCCCGGAACGCGGCCACCCACGTCAGCACCGTGACGATCAGCGAGGTCACCGCGAACGCACGGTAGAAATCCGCGTTCGCCTCCCAGCCCCGCGGTTGCGTCACCAACCGGGCCGCCGAGACGATCAACCCGCCCAGCAGCGCCAGGACCACCACCGCGGATTTTCTCGTCACAGGACACCTGATCGGCCGACCGCTTGATCACCTGATGGTCAGGTCGGCGACACCGCCGGGAAAATCACCTTCCAGGCGGATCGTCACCACCCACTGCCCCGCGCCCGCGCCGGGGCGGATGCCGGCACTCGGTCGAGGCGCTGGCCCGCACGCCCGGATCTCCTCCGGACCCCGATGCGTGCGGCCCTCGTCGAAAACGGTCGCGTCGGGGTGAAAGTGCGCACGGCGGCCTCGGTGTCGCCCGCGGCGAGGTGGGCGTAGATGACGGGTGGGATCTGATCGCTCATGGGTCCTCGCCCCGGGTGAAACTCCAGACGGGGGCGGTGTCACGTTCCCTGCCGATCGGCGAATTCGCGGCTGGCCCGTGTTCCGGGTCTCACCTGCCGCTTCGGTGGGGACCCCGGTAACCGGCGGGACAAGTCTCGAGGCCGATATGGACGATTGACAGTGGATGGATTATTGTCATCCCTGACGCCGTTGCGAGTTCTTCCCCCGTGGAATTCGCAACGGCGTCTTTTATGTCCCACCGTATGCCCGGGCATACGGAAAGAGGGCCTCCCCGCTTTCGCGGAGAGACCCTCTGACCTGACAAACGTTTGGGGTGATCGACGGGACTTGAACCCGCGGCCCCCGGGACCACAACCCGGTGCTCTACCAGCTGAGCTACGACCACCATGTATCCACCGCGGAAACGATCCTCCGCAGCAGGTGCCGGACAAGCATAGCCGGACCCCCGGCCGCCCCGTCCAGCGGGTTACCGATTGCGCCTCTTACAGCTCGGCGGCGATCGCCCGGGCCTGCTCCACGTCCGGGCCGGGCAGCGGCACGAACACGGTGCGACGGTAATACTCCAGCTCACGGATGCTCTCGCGGATGTCGGCGAGTGCCCGGTGAGCCAGGCCCTTCTTGGGCTGACCGAAATACACCCGGGGGTACCACCGGCGGGACAGCTCCTTGATCGACGAGACGTCGATCATGCGATAGTGCAGGAAGTTGTCCAGCGTCGGCATGTCCCGGGCGAGGAAACCCCGGTCGGTGGCGATGCTGTTGCCGCAGAGGGGCGCGGTGCGGGGGTTGGGAACATACTGCTTCACGTACGCCAGGACGGCCTCTTCCGCTTCGGCCATCGTGACCGTGGAGCGGCGGACCTCCTCGGTCAGGCCGGACTTGGCGTGCATGTCGCGCACCACGTCGGGCATCGCGTCCAGCGCGGCGTCGTCGGCATGGATGACGAGGTCGACACCCTCGCCGAGAACGTTGAGATCGGGATCGGTGACAAGAGCGGCAACCTCGATCAGCGCGTCCTTGCCAAGATCGAGACCGGTCATCTCACAGTCGATCCATACCAGAAGATCAGCCACCCGTTCAGACTACGCGCTGCCCGAACCGGACGCCGCGCCGTCCACGCGTACCCACCTGATCGGGAGCGACCCACCCACCGCACCCTAACCACCCAGCATTGTCCGGATTAGGACTAAGACTACCCGGTTCGCCGTTGAGGGCCTAAACTGTGCTTAACGGACGAAGCCCCCTTCGGTAACTCCGTTCCCCCGGTAAAAGGGCCCTCCGCGCCGGCAGCGCGGAGGGCCCTTCGGTAGCAAACTTCTCCCCGACGCCGCGCGAGCCGCGGCCCGGACGTTCCCGGACCGCGGCCTGCACCGTCGGATCAATCCTTGTCCGGCCCCCGGCCCCGCCGAGGAGGCCGGGTCATCCTGATCGGCGGCTCCATCTCCGAGGGATCGGGAGCAGGAAGCCCCGCCGCGGTCATACCCTTCCGCCGCCGCCGGGCGGCACCCCCGCCGAGCAACTCGGCCACCTCGGCCTTGTAGTTGCCCAGCAGCGATCCCCCCTTGGCCGCCCGCTTCGCACCCTCACCAGCGGCGTCGCTCCCGGAAACAGCAGCGTCATCCCTGACCGAGCCGTTCCCGGCCGCGTCGGTCCCAGCGGCACCACCCTTGACCACACCACTCCCGGCCACGTCGCCCGCAGCGGCACCACCCTTGACCACACCACTCCCGGCCACGTCGCCCGCAGCGGCACCACCCTTGACCAAACCACTCCCGGCCACGTCGCCCGCAGCGGAGCCACCCTTGACCGCGTCACTCCCGGCCGCACCACTCCCGGCCGCACCACTCCCGACCGCGTCGCCCCCAGCCGCACCGCTCCCGGCCGCGTCGCCCCCAGCGGAGCCACCCTTGACCGCGTCACTCCCGGCCGCGTCGCTCCCGGCCGCGTTACTCCCGACCGCACTACCAGAGGCCGCGCTACCAGCGGCGGCAACGCTCCCAGCGGTGTCGCCCTTGACTGCACCGCTCCCGGCGACATTGCTGCCGGCGGCATCGCTCCCGGCGGCGGGAGCCGTGCCTGGCGAGGAGATCGGCACTGCCGGGGCGCTCGAACCGGACATTACGGTCGTAGTCGCCTCCGGGTCCGCGACGTTGGCCGCGTCCGCCGAACTCGGCTGGGTCCGCTGACCGGCGATCCTGGTCTCTGTCTGGTCCGGCTCAGCGGGCCGGTCCAGCACGTTCCCCCGTCCCGCGGCGTCGGCGCGAGCTGAGACATCCGGTCGCGCAGCCGCTTCGGTACGGCCGGAGCTGTCGGAACGCGCCGAACCACCCGGCCGGCTCGGCGACGTCTGACCCGCCGGAACCGGTTCCCGTTGCGGCTCAGCGGGCCGGGCCGGGCCGGGCACAGCAGGCCGGGCAGGCGTGGGTGCCGGACCAGCCGGAGCGGGCACCGACAGCCGGGAAGGCGCGACCGGGGCCGGGGCCGGGGAGGCCGTACCCCGCTCGTCACCGTCCGTCCCGGGGTCCCGCTCACCCGCGGGCCGGACAACCGATCCAGCCGTCGTTCTCGGCCAGGCCGCAGGCGTGGCAGGCTTGGCATCACGGTTCTCGCCGGTCTTGGCCTGCGCCGCTGCGGCAGGCTGCGAAGGAGCCGCCGCCGGCCTGGTCTCGGCCTGAGGCTTGGCGCCACCGGAGAGCCCCACCCGCGACGAATCCGCACGCGTCAGCCCGGTAGCCGCCCACGCATTCGACGGCGGCCCACCGAACAGCGCGTTCCGCCCCGGACGGGTAGGCCGAGGCGCGCCGGCCACCGAGTCCGGGCCGGCGTCCGGCCCTGGCTCAGCCGTGGGCCGCACCCCAACTCCCGGCTGCGTGACCGCGACCGGCTGCGTAACAGCGACCGGCTGGGTGACCGCGGCCGCACCAGCCTGGGACCCGGGCCCATCGACGGCGGCCCGGTGCCCGGCCAGGTCAGCGTTGGGTTTCGGCTCACCCGAACCGGTCCGGACGCCAGGCCTCGCGGACAACGGCGAACTCCCGCCGCCCTCGACCTTGTCCAGCGCAGAGCTTCCGATCTTGACCGGCGGCACAGCCTGCGACCGGACCGGCACCGCGGACTCGGCCTTGACCGCCGGAGCAGCCTGGGAATTGACCGGCGCACCGGACTCGATCTTGTTCGCTGACGGAGCCTCGGGCTTGCTTGCCGCAAGCACCTCGTCCTTCGCCGGAGCATCCGCTGCCTTCGCGGGCTGCGCGGTCGCCGCGCTGGGCTTGACCGGACCGGAAAGACCGACCTTCGCCGGCCCGGAAGCGACCGTCGAGGCCGGCACCGACACGGGCCGTCGCGCGCTCATGTCCGGACCGGTCGCCGCGAATGTCACCTCACCACGCGGCGCGACGGGCTTCGGGACCGCAGCTCCCACCACGTCGCGGCCGTCCGATGACTTGCCGAAGGCCGCCTTCGCAGGCACGGCAGCCGCAGGGCCACCAGCCGACGACGACCCGGCCGTACTCTCATCGATGGTTGTCCTGGTCGAGGTATCAGAGACCGGCTTGCTCACGGCCTCCCCGGACGGTTTGATGACAGCCTTACCAACCGCCTCGGCAGCCGGCTTGGCGACGGCATCGACAGGAGGCTTGCTCCCCGCCGCCGCGACCAGCGGCTTGGTGACGGCCACAGTCGGCGTGCCACCCTCCCCGGCCACGGGCTTGGCGGCAGCCTCGGCGGACGGTGCGGTGATGGCCTCGGTCTGCGGCTTGGTGGGCGCCCCGGTCGACGGCTTGGTGGCCGCGGCAGTCGGCTTGCCACCCGCCCCGGCCAGCGGCTTGGTGAGGGCGTCGGCGGACGATTTCGCGACTTTTTGGGCTGCGGCGATCGCGGCTGCGGCTCGGGCCTTGGTTTCGCGGGAGCGGGCTGCCGTCGTCTCGGCTACCCAGGCTCCTACGGCTGAGGCCTGGAAGATGGGCAGGTCGGTCGGCTGAGGGCCGGCCGGGCGACGCCGGGACTGCGGGGTGCCGGGGTGGGTCGCGGGTTCGGGGCTGGTGTTGATCAGCTTCAGGGGTTCGCCGGCCGGGAGTTCCGTGGGCGCGCCCACGGAAGGGGTGGTTACGGTCTCCGCCGCGGTGGCGGGGATCGCGGCCTCGGTGCGGGCGACCGGGGCCGGTGCGACCGGGGCC
>NZ_JBITDZ010000011.1:0-211279 GCF_044454705.1 Actinoplanes sp. NPDC051494 | reverse complement strand
CGGGTGCGGGCTGGGCCGGTGCGGGCTGGGCCGGTGCGGGCTGGGCCGGTGCGGGCTGGGCCGGTGCGGGCTGGGCCGGTGCGGGCTGGGCCGGTGCGGGCTGGGCCGGTGCCATTACGGAGGAGCCGACGGTGACCGGGGTCGGGGTGGGTTCGGCGACCGGGGTGGCGGGCATCGGGATCGCGGATCCTCGGTCCGCCGGGCGGGTGCCGGAGGTGGAGGACGGCGGCCAGGTCAGGGCCGGGGGGCGGTTGCGGGGCTGGGAGTCCGCCAGCGTCCGGGGGCGGTGGCTGGCCGAGTGCCGGCCTCCGCCGGTGCGGCTCAGCGGGAGCGGGGCCCCGATGGCCTGCATCAGGTCGGGGACCTGGCTGGGGTCGACGATGTAGACGACCTCGCGGCGGCGGGCCGGCCAGCCGATGGTGATCATGCCGGCCATGACCAGGAGCGTGCCGAGGATCAGCAGGGCCCAGGTGGACTGGTTGAGCCAGCCGGGGCTGAGCGCGACCGTCGTCTCGAGGCGGACGCCGGGCTGGGCCGTACGGTTCATGATGACCAGGCTGTAGGCGGTGTCACGCAAGTTTGCCGGGTTCCAGCCGACCGCTCCGGTCCCGGAGGCGATCCAGAACGTCTGCCGGGTCGGCAGCTGCTCGGGGGCCCGGGTGCCGGGGATCAGCGCGCTGGTCACCGGCAGGGCGCCGGTGCCGAGGTCGATCGAGGAGACCGCGATGCGCGGGATGTCCGCCAGGTATGCGGTGACCTGGTCGCGGAGTGCCAGGCCGATGAAGGCCGGTGCGTCCGAGGACGTGGCCGCGATGCGTAGTTTCGTGTCGCCGTAGCGCGTGAACGGCGCGTCGTCGCTCAACAGAGCGTCAACGTCGTCGATCACCACCGCGTAGCCGGAGGTGGCGACCCGTTGCGTCGATCCGCTGAAGGCTCCGCCCTCGTCACGGTGCTGCAAGGCGGCCCAGAAGGCACCCCCTGCCAGCAGTGCGGGCAGGCCGGCGGTGAGCAGCAGCATGCCGAGGATCGTGCGGAACACCCGCATCTGATCTCCCCCTTCTCGGTGGTACTGGGCCGACCATACAGACCGAAATAACACCAAAATGGATAAACCGCGACTTCGACCGCTATCAGGGGTATGCGGGCGGGGCGGCACGAAACGGCGGGAGTGGCCCAGGCCGCTCCGGAACAGCCGTCACCAGCCGACACACCGCGAACAGCGCGGACCGGGACAGGCAATCCGAAAGGGCCCGGCATGCAACGGCGAGGACCGGCAACAGCGGAAAACAGGCCCGGGAAAAACGGGAAAGACCAAGAGCGGAATCGGGCGGAAGGGCCGCGAATCCGCAAGATCCACGGCCGGATCGGACCGGAAGAAGGCCTGCACGGAAAGACGCGGGCACAGCCGGAGCTGCGGAGGGGGCCGGGCTCAGGGGGCGGGAGGGGAATGGCTCGGGTGGGGAGCGAAAAGGGCCGGCCCGGAGGCCGGCCCTGATGGTGCGACGTCAGGAGATCTTGGCTGTCATGGTCAGCGTGGACTGGTCGATGTCGCTTGTTCGTACGGTGAACTTGAAGGTCCAGTCTCCCGCAGCCGGCAGCGCGATGTCGCCGACCGCGTGGAAGTCCGTGATGCGCAACAGGGGCACCTCGATGGGCTCGATTCCCTTGGCCGGGAGCGCCGCCGTGGCCGTCCATTCGACGACCGGGAGCGGTTTGTTGTCGAGCGTGTACGCGTAAAGGTGCATCGAGTTGTTCCCGACCGTGGCCGGGAAGATGTCGACCTGCAGGGACACCGAGTCGTCGGCGACCGTCTGGGAGATCGTGGTGGTCTCCGCTCCCGGGCCCGCGGCCTCGGCGGTGCGGGGTGGGGGGATCTGGACCAGTGCCGCGGTCACGCCCAGCACGATCGCGGTGACCGCCAGCTCGGCCAGCACGACGCGGCGCAGGGTTCGCGGGCCGTTCTCGGCGGTGCGGTCGCGGACCAGTTTGCGGGAGAAGGCTGCCATGCCGATCACCACGGCGGCCAGGGCGATCTTCACGAGGATGAGCCGGCCGTACGTGCTGCTGTACAGGCCCTTGAACGACGCTACCTCGATGAGTGCCTGCACCGAGCCGGCCACGATCAGCGCGGCCACGGCGGTCGCCGCCCAGCGGGACCAGATCGGCAGGATGGCGCCGAGTTCGCGTTCGTTGGCCTGGCGCAGCAGGAAGCCGGCCAGCATGACCAGGCCGCCGAGCCAGACTGCCATGGACGCGAGGTGGATGGCGTCGACCACGACCGAGACGCCGGCGACCGGGGACGCGGTCGGGTGGCCGGTCAGGGGCCAGGTGGCGAGCGCCGCGACGCCGAGGACGCCGAGCAGGGCCAGGTCGGCCTTGGACTCGCCGCCGGCTCCGCGCAGCAGCGGGCGCAGCAGGAACGCCGAGGCCACGACCACGCCGAGGCGGACCAGCATGACCGCGCCGAACGTGCTGCCCAGCACATCCTGCAGGTCGCCGCCGGAGACGCCGAACAACCCGGTGCCGGTCGTGTACGGCGCCTGCAGCCAGATCGCCAGGATCGTGCTGCCGAGCACGAGGCCGAGCCCGGTCCAGACCAGCCGGGCCGGTCCGACCCTCGACAGGCGGTGCGGCCAGAGCAGGGCGAGCACGAGCACCGGCCCGACGAGGAGCACGAGTCCCGCGTACCCGAGGTATTTGCCGACCGGGATGAGGGCGCGGACCACCGGGTCGACCGACTCGGCGCCCTCGGTCTCGGTCGGCGGGGTGGAGGCCGCGCCGACCGAGTAGGTGATCGTGCCGGCCACCGGGTGACTGTCGGCGGACACGACGCGGAAGCTCACCAGGTAGGTGCCGCGCCCGCCGCCGCTGCGCAGCGGGATGGTCACCGAGTTGCCGCTGGCCTGGGGCTCGCCCTGGTCGGCCCGGCTGCTGTCCGGCGCGAGCACCTGGATCTTGCCGGAGATGAGCTGCACCGACTCGCTGAAGGTGAGCGTGATCTTGTTGGGCGCGTCCGGGACGATCGTCCCGTTCCCGGGGTCGCTGGCCACCAGCGCGGCGTGCGCACTGGCCGGTCCGGCGGGGCCCAGCAGCACGCAGACGAGCCCGAAGACTAGCCCCGCGAGGGCTGCCGCGGCCCGGCGTCGATCAACGGTCATGATGGCCATGCTCCCCGATGGGCTCGCTGACGCAAAAAACAGGTGCCCCGCGTACTATCTCGCGGTGTGACAGCGAGCGACCCCATGACCGTGCTCGCGCTGCGGGCGCGAGCGGGAGACGCCGCAGCTCAGGCCGCCCTCGTGCGGGGCACCCAGGCCGAGGTGTGGCGGTTCACCGCCGCCCTGATCGATCCCGGTGCCGCCGACGATCTGACCCAGGAGACGTACCTGCGGGCGTTCAGGGCGCTGCCCGGTTTCGAGGCGCGCGCGGGCGTCCGTACCTGGCTCCTGGGTATCGCCCGGCGCACCTGCGCCGACCACCTCCGGGCCGTGGTGCGCCGCAGGAGGCTCGACGCGCGGCTCGCCGCGCAGGTCTGGACCGACCGGCCGCACCACCCGGACCCGGCGCACCGGCTCGGGACAGCCGATCTGCTCGGCCGGCTGTCCGGGGAACGCCGGACCGCTTTCGTGCTGACACAGGTCCTTGGACTCTCCTACGCGGAGGCCGCCGAGGTGGAGGATGTGCCGGTGGGCACGATCCGCTCCCGGGTGGCGCGGGCCCGCGAGGAGCTGGTGACCGCTGTCTCTCAGGCACGGGCAAGCTGAAATACAGCGAACCCCCAGCTGTTCCGACGGAACCGCACGGCGGCCGATGCCGACTAAGGGGGCGTGAGTATGGAGTGGAAGACGTGGCTGGCGACCGCCGCCCGGCTCGGCCTCGCCGCCGTCTGGCTGATCGCCGGCGGCCTCAAGGTCGGTGACCTGGCCGCCTCCGGGCGGGCCGTGAACGCGTACCAGATCTTCCCGTACGACGTGGCCAGGGTGATCGGGGCCGCTCAGCCGTTCCTGGAGATCGCGCTCGGTTTGCTGCTGCTCGCCGGGCTGGCGGTGCGGCTCAGCGCCGGCATCTCCGCCGCCCTGCTGATCGTGTTCATCGCCGGGATCGTCTCGGCGTGGACGCGCGGGCTGCAGATCGACTGCGGCTGCTTCAGTACGGGCGGTGAGCTGGGCGCCGGGGCCTCCCCCGCGTACGGCTGGGACATCGCGCGTGACGTCGGATTCCTCCTGCTCGCCGGGTTCCTGCTGTGGTGGCCGCGAACCCGTTACTCGGTGGACGGCAAGCTGATGGGGGACGGACTGTGAGCAAGGGCAAGGACCGATCGGCGCAGGCGAAGCGGATCGTCGCGGAACAGAAGGCCCGCGAACGCCGCCGTACGGTCACGTTGTGGACGTCCGTGGGCGTTGTCGCGGTGCTGATCATCGCCGGGGTGATCGGCTGGGCGGCGGTGGCGAACCAGGACAAGGACACCGCGAACGCCGCGTCACCGCCCGGCACGATCGACGACGGCACCGCGTTCGGCCGCGGCGGCGGGCCGGTGACGATCGACATCTACGAGGATTTCATGTGCCCGATCTGCAACCGGTTCGAGCAGGCCGCCGGGCCGACGATCACCCAGCTGGTCGACGCCGGGAAGGTGACCGTCCGTTACCACCCGATCTCGATCCTGGACGGCGCGTCGTCGACCAAGTACTCCACCCGCTCGGCGGGCGCGGCGGCAGCGGCGGCCGAGGGCGGCAAGTTCTACGAATACCACGAGGCGCTGTTCGCCAACCAGCCCGCTGAAGGCAGCGCCGGCCTGGACGACGCCAAGCTCGTCGAGCTCGGCAAGGGCGTCGGCCTGACCGGCCAGGCGTTCGCCGACGCGGTCACCAACCGCACGTACGACGGGTGGGCCACCAAGGTCACCGACACCGCCTCCGCACGCGGCGTCACCGGCACCCCGACCGTCCTGGTCGCCGGCACCAAACTGGCCAGCCCGACCGCGGCCGCCCTCAGCGCCGCGGTGGAGGCGGCCGGAGCGTGAGGCGTACCACCCTGTTCCTGGCGGTGCTGGCCGGCGCGTTGCTCGTGCCGGCCGGTCCCGCGTCCGCCCACGGCGGCGACGCCCCCGACGCCACCGCCTACCGCACGTCGGTCACCGGCCTGAGCGAGGACACCCCCGGGCTGACCGTCCGCGCGGTCGAGGCCGGCGCCCGCCTCGAACTCGTCAACGACACCGGCAGGACCGTCGAGGTGCTCGGCTACCAGAACGAGCCCTACCTCGAGGTACGCCCGGACGGCACCTACGAGAACACCAACTCGCCGGCCACGTACACGAACCAGACGCTGGACGGCGATTCACCCGTACCGTCGAATGCCGATCCGACCGCGCCCCCGCAGTGGCGCAAGCTCTCCGGCGATCCGGCCGTGCGCTGGCACGACCAGCGCACCCACTGGCAGACCCCCGGCCTGCCGCCGCAGGCGCAGGCCGACCCGGACCACGCGCACCAGCTCCGCGACTGGACCGTGCCGCTGCGTCAGGGCACCCGCACGTTCGCCGTCACCGGCACCCTGACCTGGGAACCCCCACCGGCCGCCGGGCTCTGGTGGGCGGGCGCGGTCGCCCTCGCCGCCGCGACCGTCGCGCTGCGACGCTGGGCGAGGCCGATCGCGCTGATCGCCGGCACGATCGGCTTCGCGTACGCCCTGACGCGCGCGATCTCCGGAGTCGACGGACAGGTCCCGGCCATCGCGGCGGCGGCACTCGCGATCGCCGCCGGCGTCGTCCGCTCCCCGTTCCTGGTGCTGCTCGGCGGGGCGGCCCTGGCCCTGTTCGCCGGCCTCGGCGACGCCGGCGTCCTCACCCAGGCCGTGGTCAACTTCCCCGGCCCGGGCTGGCTGTCCCGCGCCGCGGTCGTCGTCGCCCTCGGAGCGGGAGCGGGCCTGGCCACCGCCGGTGCGCTGCGCCTGCGCTCGGCCCCACCCGGGCGGATATCGTCGGACGCATGACCGATCGTCTCTCGCCGGGGGATCCCGCCCCCGAGTTCTCCCTGCCCACCGACAACGGCGACACCCTGAGCCTCAAGGACCTCCGAGGCCGCAAGGTGATCCTGTACGTCTACCCGGCGGCGATGACCCCCGGCTGCACCACCCAGGCCTGCGACTTCCGCGACAACCTCGGCTCCCTGCAGGCCGCGGGTTACGAGGTCGTCGGCATCTCCCCGGACAAGCCGGCCAAGCTGGCAAAGTTCCGCGAAACCGACGCCATCACGTTCCCGCTGGTCAGCGACGAGGACAAGAGCGTCCTCACGGCCTACGCGGCGTTCGGCGAGAAGCAGCTGTACGGCAAGACGGTGGTCGGCGTCATCCGCTCCACGTTCGTGATCGACGAGAACGGCATCCTCGAGAAGGCCATGTACAACGTCAAGGCCACCGGTCACGTCGCCAAGCTCCGCCGCGACCTGGGCCTCGACTGACATCTGGGGCCTCGGCCGATTCCCACGGCATTCCCCGCGGATCCCGGACACGGCAGCCGATAGGACCGGTAACCACAGCTCCCCGGGAGACAGAACCCCCAAGGGACCGCCGACCCACGGCGGCCGTCATGCGGCCTGGATCCGCAAGGCGGCCGCCGTGCCGTGCCCATACGTTGGATTCATGGCCAACGTTCGATACACCCGCCAGATCCTCGCCGACGCAGCCGCCGCCTCCACCTCCATGGCCGGCGTCCTGCGCCACCTCGGCCTGCGCCAGACCGGTGGAGCGCATGCGCATCTGCGGCGCAGAATCGACCACCTAGGCATCGACACCACGCACTTCCTCGGGCAAGGACACGCACGCAACGTGCCGCCCCGCAACCGCCGGCGGCCCGAGGAGGTGATGATCCTCCGGCCCCTCGACGCGAAGCGCGAGGTTCCCCGCATCCTGCGCCGAGCATTGACCGAGTCAGGACGGCCATACCTGTGCTCGTCGTGCGGCATCGGTGATACCTGGCACGGGCAACCCTTGACCCTTCAGGTCGACCACATCGACGGGCGCTTCTGGGACTGCCGGGCCGAGAATCTCCGTTTCCTCTGTCCGAACTGCCACAGCCAGACCGCGACCTTCGCCGGCCGCCACCGCGTCGATCCCCTGGCGCCGTTGGTGCAGGTCGATGAGAACGGCGACCCGATCGCATCGCTCGTCACCGAGCCGCTGGCCATCACCGAGCAGGAGAAGGTGGTGAATCAGGTCGCGAACGGCGAGCTGGGAGCCAGTGCGGCGGCCAAGATTCTCGGCTGCAAGACCCCTCGGGTCTACAAAATGCTCGAGCGCCTGCGAGCACACGGCACCTTGGAGACCCCCGCACGCCGAGCACCGATCCCGGAGACGGGACGAACCGCCATCGTGGCTTTCGCACTCGCTCATCCCGAACTGGGCGCCAAACGGATCGCAGCCGCGTTCACCAACCACCCGGACTCCCCCATCGACGTCACGGCCACGATGGTCGGGTACATCCTGGCGAAAGCGGGCCTCGCCAGCCGGAGCGCCCGCCTGGCGGCATCCCGATGACCGCACGCGCCGGCCGAGTCGGGCGTCGCTGAATCGTGATGGTGGGGACGAGCATGATCGCCGTGACGGTCTAGAATTGGGCCAGCGATTTACCCTCGGGGCAAATCGGGCGGAAGTGGCGTAAAGGCAGCCGCGTTAGGTTTAGGTCCTAATGTCCGAAAGGGCGTGCGGGTTCGAGTCCCGCCTTCCGCACCGATGTGGCGTCGCGCACGTGGGGCGACGCCACCCGGGGTTGGCCGGGCACGATGGGGGCATGGCGCTCTCGTTCGTGCTCGATCCGCCGTTGACTCCCTCGTTGCGGGAGCGGATTGTCCAGCTCTGGACCGATGTCACCAATGCCGGCGGGGCGGTGGGGTTCGTCGCCCCGGTCACCGCCGCGGAGGTGCGGCCCACCGCTGAGGCCGCGTTCGCCGGGGTGGAGAGCGGTGTCGATCGCCTGCTCGTCGGGGTGGATGACGGGCAGTTGGTGGCTCTCCTCTTTGTCGTGGACAACCGGTTCGGGCTCAAGGCGCACTGGCGGGTGCTCAAGCGGGTGATGGTGCTGCCCGGGAGCCAGGGCCGGGGCTACGGCGCCGCCCTGTTGCGGGAGGCCGCCTCGGTCGGGCGGGTGCTCGGGCTGGAGGGGCTGCAGGTCACCGTACGAGACGGGCACGGGCTGGACACGTTCTACCGCAAGGCGGGTTACCGCGAGGTCGGCCGGATCCCCGGGGCGCTGCGGGTGGCCCCGGGGGATGACCGTGACGAGCTTTTCATGTGGCTGGATCTGCCGGAGTCCTAGACGGATCTCAGCAGGTGGTGGCGGGGGTTCCCGCCGCGAGCGCGAGGTCGGCGGTCTCCTCCTCGCCGGCCACCGAGGTGACCGCGGCGGTAGCAGCGGGGGATGCGGATGCCGAGGCGGAAGTGCTGGCCGAAGGCGACGCCGACTTCGACGAGGAGGACGAGGACGGCGACGGGGATGCCGATTTCTTCGATGGCGACGGCGATGACGGCGAGGCCTTCGGGGTCGACTTGGCGACGGCCACGGAACCGCCGGCGAACCGTACGGACGTCTGCTGGGCCTGCTGCGGCAGCAGCTTGATGTTCTTCGCGGTGGCCGTGTTGCCGTAGATGTCGGTCATCTTGATCTGGAAGGGCCCGCTGCCGGCGCCCGCGTCGATGATCCAGAAGTTGAAGTCCGCCTGGGTGGCGCTCACGAAGCTGCCGCTCGGGCCCTTGGCCTGCAAACTCTTGATCGGGTTGGCGTGGTTGTCGACCATGACCGCGAACCAGAACGCCGACGTGCCGTCCTTGAACGTGATGCTGAGCGGGCCGGGGGTGGCCGCGTTCGGGACCGCCTTGTAGGTGATCGGGATGATGCCGTCGATCTCGGCGCCGATCTTCTTGTAGGCGGTGCGGCTCAGGTCGAGGTGGCCGGGCGCGCATTCGGGGCACTTGTCGATGACCTTGACGCGGACCTTGCCCTTGGGGCCGGTCACGTCGAGGTAGCTGCCGCAGGAGGCGGCGCCGGAGTACTCGTCGGGGCCCAGGGCGACGAAGAGATCATCGGCGGGCGTCGGGGAGGAGCAGTTGCCCTGTCCGCCGCCGAGGTCGTAGAAGGTGGCTTTGCCGGAGTGCTTCGCGCTGGTGGGCGGCGCCGCGCACGCGCCGCCGCCGTTCTGCAGCAGCAGTGCGGTGCCGAGCGCGCCGGCCAGGACGACGGCGCTGCCGGTGGCGAGCCAGCGCGGTGCGAGCCAGCGGGAACGAGGGGGGCGATGTGCACTCACGTGGAGGCATCTTCCGGGGCTGACGAGGCCCGCGGCAACCTAACTAAGACGGGCTTAAGACAGGCTCCCCCACTCGGATGACATGCGTCTCACCGGGCAACTGATCGGGGATCAAACTGACACCGAACAGCAGACGTCCTTCGACGCGGCGCAGTCTGCCCAGGGTCCGCAGGGGTTCGCGTCCGGCGGCCGCGGTCTCCTGGTCGATGGTCGTCACGACACATCTTCCGCATCCCTCGGCGACGCGGAAGCTCGCCCCGCCGATCCGCAGCCGGCCGCCGACCCATGTGTCCTCCGCCCAGGCTTCCGCGCCGCCGATGACGATGTTGGGCCGGAAACGGGTCATCGGCACCTGCACCCCGAGTGCGTCCAAAGAGGCCTCGTTGGTCAGCAGCACCGGGTAGCCGTCGGCGAAGCTGACCCGGTCGCTCGGCAGGGCGTGGCGCTGGATGGGCCGGGCGGTCGGGTCCGACAGCCAGGCGAGCCGCACCGGCCTGTCCAGGAGGTCGCTGAGGAAGGGCGCGTCGGCCAGCCGGGCGGTCACCGGCGGCTTGGAGCTGAAGACGCGCAGGGTGATCTTCGGCCCGTCGACGGGTTCGGCCACGTCGATGCCGTTGAGCACGATTCCCCCGGGTCGCGGCACGGCGTGCAGCCGGGTCAGCCGGGGGGCCTGGCGCTGGGTGATGCCGACCGCGTCCGGGTCGATCACCATCCACCGCCGGTCCCCGGCGAGACCCCAGGGTTCGGTCACGGCTTCGTCGAGGTCGAGGCGGTGACAACCCTTGACCGGGTACGTGTGCAGCGACGTGATCCGCATCCCCAGAGGTTACGGGCGCGGCCGCTCGATCCGGGTGGGGCCGCCCCGGATCAGCCGATCGTGCGTGCCGTGCCGGGCGGTCACCGCCGCGCGCCGGGCGGTTTCGTTGCCGTCCTCGATCTGCCGGCGCAGGCGTTGCAGGGCGAGCCGGCGGTTGGCGGTGAAGTAGCGCTCCTCGTCGGCGACGACCACGGCACCGGTCGGGCGATGGGTGGCGCGGACCGCGGTGCTGGCCTTGTTGCGGTGCTGCCCGCCGGGTCCGCCGGTGCGGCACGCCACCACGTCGACGTCGCGCTCGTCGAAGACGCCGGGGGCGGCCGCCGGGCTCTGCACCTCGGCGGTGACAAACCAGTTCTTGCGGCCGTGGCTGGGCCGGTACGGACTGGGCGCCTGCCAGCACAGCGTCCCGGTCCAGGAGCGGATGACGTCGTCGGGGGCGGTGACCGCCAGCAGCACCGACAGCATCGTGCCGGGCCGGGGACCGGGCACGCTCTCGACCCGGCGGACGGTGCCGGCCTCGGCTTCCAGCCGCCGGGTCAGCTCGGCGACGGCCCACGCGCATTCGGCCGGGCCGCGGCCCGCGGAGATCAACAGCAGCGTTTCGCTCACGGCCGTCGCCCTCGATCCGGCGTCTTGTACGTGACCAGCGGCACCGTGGCGCAGATGGTGGTGGCCAGGCCGTGGTCGGTCAGGTCACCGATCACCTGCTCGATCCGCTTGTACGCGGTCGGTGCCTCCTCGAACAGCAGTTGCCGGTCACCGCACACGACCAGCGACCCCAGCGGCGTACGGCGGAGTTCGTCCACCGTGTGTTTGGCCTGTCCGCGTTTGAGGGCGTCGGAGCGGGACATCTTGCGGCCGGCACCGTGGGCGACCGAGAAGTTGGCCTCCGCGCCGGCATGGGCGGCGACCAGGTAGGACCGGGTGCCGCGGGTGCCGGCGATCAGCACATCGCGGCCGTCGCCCCGGGCCGCGCCCTTGCGGTGCAGGTAGTGGCCGTCGACCCGCTCGACCAGGTTGTGGCTCTCGTCGACGATCGGTTCACCGATCCGGGTGCCGAGCGCGTCGGCCACCCGCTCGGCGATCATCCGCCGGTTGAGCGACCCCCAGCGCACGGCCGCGTCGTGGGCGGCGAGGTAGGCCTCCGGGTCGGCGGCCGGGCCGGCGCCGTGCCGCTCGGTGTGCGCCCGCAGGATCCGCTCACCCAGGCCCCGCGAGCCGCTGTGGACGATGAGGACCAGGTCGCCGTCGCTGAGGCCGTGACCGGGGGCCGGCTTCTCGATCCGGGCGAGTTCCACGAAATGGTTGCCGCGGCCGACCGTACCGAAACCGTCGAGATGATCGCCCAGTTCGGCCCGGTCGATGGCGTCCCAGGCCGGGTCGCCGGGGTCCGGTTCGGCGTCGAGGTCGGGGAATCGGCGGGCCAGGCGTTCCGGCACGGCTTTGCGCAGGCCGATCGGATAGACCGCGATGCCGCAACCGATGTCGGAGCCCGCCAGGAATGGATAGAGAACGGTCGACAGCATGGCGGCGCCGATCGGCGCGCCTTTACCGGGATGCAGGTCGGGCATACCGGCGACGTGCACCATGCCGTCCAGGGCGGCGACCTGGTGGCACTGGTCGAGGGCGCTGGACTCGATCCAGCTGGAGGCGGAGGCGAACACCTTGACGGAAATTGGCATGACTGTTCCTTGACGGTCCGAAAGAAATTGGTGAATTCGGAGAAGTGCGCGTCAGGAAGTCATGCCCGGAACCATAGGACACCGCACTCCGGCCGCAAACCGATTTACCGGCACCGGCAGGAGCGGGGTGCGGGGATGACCGGTATGACAATGCGGCGGAAGCTGGCCCTCGCCGGACGGGTGAGCACGGCGATGACCGCGCCCCGTACGTACGACGGCCCGGTTCCCACGGGGGGAGCCGGGCCGTCTTATCAGGCGCGGAAGATCCGGCGGCGCTTGCGTTGCCAGAGCAGCAGCGTGATGCCGCCCGCCAGCAACGCGAGGCCCACGCCGAGCGCACCCGTGACGGATGCCCCGGTGATCGGCAGGCTCTCCTCGCCGCCGCCGGTGCCACCGGTCGGGGGTTCGGGCTTGTCCGCCGGGGGCTTGTTCGCCGGCGGCTTCTCGGCCGGGGGCTTGTTCGCCGGGGGCGGTGCGGCGGCCTTGTGCACCATCGCGTCGCCACCCATCCAGGTGAGGTCCGGGTTGAGCGTGGTCTCGTAGTTGACCGGCGTCTGGACCGAGTTCGTCACCGTCACCGGCAGCTTCGGATGGTCCTTCTTGAACGTCGCCGCGCTCACCGGCGCCTTGGGCGCCTGCGCGAAGTCGACACCGCCGAGGACGAGCGGGACCGAGATGGTCTGGCCGGTGCCGTCCTCGACCGTACGGGTGTACTCGAACTCACCCTCGTTGAACGACTTCAGGTACGCGTTGTACGTGTCGAGCTTGTTCCATTCGACGCGGGCCGGCCAGCGGCTCAGGTCGTTGCTGTTGATGATCGGCGTGAACGCGGTGGTCTTCTGCTCCGCGCGCTGCCGGAGCCATTCGGCGGCCACCCGGCTGAGATAGACGCGGCGCAGGTCCGCGTACGCCGGATCGGTGTTCACGACCTTCTCCAGCTCGGGCAGGATGATCCGCTGGTAGGTCTCGACGTTCTCCTTGGCCTGCGCCTCGCTCTGCCGGCAGCGGTATTCCTCCGGCTGGTTCTGCACCACCATGTACGCGGCGTTGACCTTGAGCGGGGCGTCGAGGATGTACAGCTGCTCCCCCTCGTCGCGCACCGACGCCGGTTTCGCGCTGATCCAGATCCGCAGCGGCAGGCACGGCACGAGCTCCGGGGTGTCGAAGTGCAGCGCGTCCCACAGCTCGTCGCCCAGCGGGGTCGCCGGGTCGAGCAGCTTGGCGTGCGAGCGCTTCAGCGTCAGGTCCGCGTCGAGCAGCACCCGGCCGGCGTCCGTCTTCGCGAACCGGTCGTCCATGATCTGGTCCGGGGTGTCCGGGTTGAGGTTCACCCAGAACGCCGACGGTTGCAGCGCGAGCCACGTGAACAGCGAGTCCGACGCGAGCTGGGCCTGTTCGAGGCCACCGAAGCCGGGCTCCACGTCCTCGTCCACGACGTCGTCGGCCTCGAAGCCGTAGCCCAGGCCCTGACCGCCGTCGGTCTCCGCGACGTAGCGCAGCTCCATCGTGCTGAAGTCGATGCCACCGGGGCGGCGCATCCGCTGGTCCGGCTTCCCGGACTGCCGGGCCAGGTCGTCGTCCACCCGGGCCGCCTCACGGGCCTGGTCCAGGGTCTTGCCGGCGCCGCTGAACATGTCGTTGGCCGCGCCCCGGGCCGGGACGGCGGGCTTCGGGTTCATCACCTTGGAGCCCGGTCCGGTGTTCGGGCGCGCCGTGGTGTCCACGGTCGGGGTGCCCTTCATCAGGTGGTAGTCGACACCAGCGGCGTTCAGCCGGCGCAAGGTCGCCGCGGTCGGCTTGTCCCCGAACACGTAGACGACCTTGTAGCCCTGGCTCCGGGCGATCTGCGCGTCCTTCGCCAACTGCGCGGCGTCGATCGTGCGGCCGGACTTGAACTCGTACGCGATCTTCTCCTTGCCGTTGATCGCGTCGTAGCGCCGGGTCTCACCGTTCGTGGTCAGGTCGCCCTGACAGATCCAGTCGTCGCCGCCCAGGCCGATCTCCTCGACCAGAAGCTTCTCGTACGCCTTGCCGCGCGAGTCGTTGCCCTGGTTGGGGACGTAACGCGACAGCCACTTGTCCCACGGGAGCGGCGCGCTCGGCTTCTTGCCGACCGGGTTCTCCTCCCATTTCTTCAGCTCGGCGGCCTTGTTCGCCTGGTACCTGTTCCAGGACGAGTACAGGTGCGGCACCGTGCCGGAGTCCTTGCCCGTCGTGCTGGTGCCGTACTGGGAGAGCTCCCGGGCGGTCGGCTCGGCGCGGCCACGGACGTTCTCACCCGGGTTGTTGTACTGGTAGGGCCGCCCGTTGGCCCCGTCGGTGGCCCGCCCGGTGCCGAGCCCGGGCAGACTCGTCCGCGCCGGTGGCGGCTTGGTGATCGAATACCCCGGCAGGTCCTTGCACTTGGTGCCGATCGGTGCCGCGTATGCCGCGACCGGACCGAATCCGGTCATGGCCGCGAGCACGCCGATGACGACCGCGCCCCGCGCGAATCGATGAGATCCCAAGACGTACGCCCCCCTGGCTACTGTCCGTGCCGCTTGAATCGCGGAGCGGACTCTAGCGAAGGTTTTCGATGTCATGGGGGGTAGATTCCGGATCCGAAAGCCGGTCCAATGCGCATACTCGCAGGTGGAAACGTTTGTGTGCCAAAGACAGGTCGGCACCGTCCCGTTCCGTCCGGGTAGGGTGCCGCCATGGACCCGCTCGACGAATGGCGTGAGGGGATCCAGCCGGTGCTCGCCCGGCTGGAGGCCTTCGAGGTGCCCCAGGGCTTCCCGCTCGACTTCAGCGAGACGTCGCTGACCCGCCTCGAGCGGCTGCTGCTCGACCGCCCGCCGACCCCGAGCCTGGTGGAATCAGCCACCGCCTACGTCGGCGAGACCCTGCTCCGCGCCGGCGGTGGCCACTGGGCCTGGGCGGACGACCAGCCGACGATCCACCCGGACGAGGCACTCGGCCTGCCGCCGATCACCCCGCGCGACCTGGTCGTCCGGGCCGCCGGCCTCGCCGCGACCTGGGCAACCCTCACCACGGCGGTCGCCGAGCACCGGTCGGCCCACCCCGGCTGGTCACCGGCGAAGGAACCGACTCCGGGCATGGGCGACGGCCCGCGCGCCGCCACCCTGCCCTGGCTGACCGACTGGCTGGCCGAGCGCGAAAAATCCTTCCCGGACTGGGCGGCGGCGACAGGCGTGGACGGCTGGGACTTCACGGCCGGCACAGTGGACACCCTGGAGGTCGTGCTCCGCGAACGCCTGGCCACCGAGGAAGCCTTCACCGACCCCCGCCACCACGACTTCCTGCAGGGGGCGGTCTGGTACTACGGCGAGGTGGCGTGCCGGACCCGCCCGGACGCACGATGGCAGTACAACCGCTCGGAACCCGGCTCCCCGGACCGCCGCCTCAACGCGGAACACAACCCCTGGGCCGGCCGGCCGTTCATCGACCAGGACCACCCCGGCGGAAACGCCACGGTCCCGATCTTCGACCTGGAGTCCGCGGTCCTCGACGGCACCCCCGGCTACCTGATCGCCCGCCTGCACACCCTCACCTGAGGCCGTCCCAAGGACGCCTGCCCAAGATCTGGGCCGCAATTTCGGTGGCATCGTCGAGCGGCGGGCCATCACCACCCGAAACCGACCAAACTAGATTCACGACATCTTGGCATGCGACAAGTACGCCAAAGCGATCGAGCGGCACCAACGCCAGCCCGGCGCATGCCCGGGGATCAGGGTCGCCGACCAGCCATGGCCCAGCGGGCGGTGCGGACCGCTCCCGCCCCGGCGAGGGCCGCGGCCAGGCCGGTGATGATGGCGGTGTTCATCTCGGTGGTAATCCAGAGGGCGAACACTGCGGTCACCGCCATGGCGAATGTCGTCAGCAGCAGCTGGGCCGACGGCAGGGTGACGCGGACCCGGGTCGTGCGCAGCAGGAGCAGCGCCGGGACCACGACCGCGAGGACCAGCACGGCCGGCGCCAGGCCGAAAGCCGCACCATAGAGCGCCACGAAGAAGATCAGCGCGGCGGAGCCGATGAGGTCCACGTCGAGGCCGCCCATCTCGGTCCAGCCCTGGGCCACCGCGGTCAGGGTGACGCCCGCGACCGTCGCCCCGGTGAGCCAGCGGCCGGAGGCGGTCGTGGGGGCCGCGAGTCGCCAGGCGATCAGCGCGAACAGGATGAACGGCAGGCCGATCGCCAGGATCCTCGCGGTGGGCGTGGTTTCCGTGGCACCGAACAGCACGGACAGGGTGGCCGTCACCACGCCGCCGGCGGCGCCGACGGCCAGGGCCGCCGCGGTGAGGCGCAGCGCCAGCGGACCCGGGCGGGCGTCCGTCAGGGTCCAGCCGGCCGGCTTCCTGTCGATCGCGAGGTCCATGGTCACTCCTTGGCAGCACCTTGAGCGGTTGCTCAAACCACACTCTACTCGGTTTGAGCAACCGCTCAATAGGGGCTGCTAGGGGACCTGCTTCATGGCGCCGACGAGCGCGCGGTCGAGGATCGCCATGGAGAAGGTGACCGTGCCGGCCTTCATGCCGTCGGAGTCGTCCCGGGTGAGGACCTGACGCTGGCCCAGATAGGTGTAGTCCTTCTTGTCGAAGATCAACTCGTAGCGGACGCCGCCCTCGTCGACCCGGGCCAGGGCTACTCCGTGGCGACCGGCCGCGTCGACGGCGTCGTCGACGACCAGGACGCCGGGGATCTTCGCGGCGGTGCGGTACAGCGCCGGATACAGCGCGGCCGGTGGGTAGCTCTCGCCGAGCAGGTCGCCGACCGTACTGAACGCTTGACTGTCCGGGCCGTTGCCCTGACCCTCGGTGTCCTTGTAGATCTTGGCGAGCAGCACGCCGGGGTCCGTGGGCAGCTCCGCGAGGAAGTCGTACGAAGGCCCGTTCACGCTCGCGCCGACCCCGCTGTCGAGGGTCTCCCCGCCTTCTTTCTGGTCGACTCCGCTCTGGATCAGCCAGCCCCTCGCCCCGTCGAGCGACCGCCACACCTGCCGGTCGGAGGCGGTCGCGACCTGCTTCTCCTCACCGGTGTCGGCGTTGCCCCGGATGAAGGTGTCGGTGCTCTTGCTGCTGATGTAGACCCAGTCGCCGGCGGTGGCCGGCTTGTCCTCGCGGGTGGCGGCCACGAGCACCATCCGGTTCACCAGCTGGGCCACACCGTCCGGCGTGCCGGCGTTCGGGTCGGCCGTCTGAGCCGGCTCGAAGGCGACCGCCGGCGTCGCGTCGTCACCGCGCTGGGTGACCACGATGCCGGCGCCGACGACGGCGACCAGCGCCACCGCCGACAGGGCGAACGCGGGACGCAACAGGAACGGCCGGCGGTACGGCGTACGTGTGTCGTTGTCGATCTGGGTCATCAGGCGCTCCTTGTGGAACTCGTGACGGCCGGGCGGCAGATCCCGCGCGGGCGGTGGGGGCAGAGAGGTCATCGGGTTCCTTCCGCGTGCCGGGCCGTGGTGAGGTGGTCGCCTGTTACCTGTCGAGCGGAGCCGGGGAGTTCCCGGCGGATTTTTTCCCGCGCCCGGGAGAGCCGCGAGCGCACCGTGCCGACCGGGATCCCCAGGGCCTCGGCGGCCGACGCGTAGTCGAGCTCCTCCCAGACACAGAGCGTGAAGACCTCGCGGTCGGCGCGGGGCAGCGCGGCGAGCACGGCCATCGCCGCGGCGAGCCGGCGGGCGTCGTCGATCCGGCTGTCGGTGGCACCGGCATGATCAGGGGCGACCTGGTCGAGGCGGGTGCAGGCGAGCGCGGCAGCCCGGTACCGGCGGTCACCGCGGCGCAGGTTGCGGCTGATGTTGGTGGCGATGCCGAGCAGCCACGGCCGCAGCGAATCGCCGTCCGTGTCGATCCGCCCCCGCAGACGCCAGGCCTCCAGGAACGTCGCCGAGACCACGTCGTCGGCCAGCGCCCAGTCAGCGGTGAGCCGGAACCCGTGGTTGTAGACGACCCGGGCGTACCGGTCGAACAACTGGGCAAAGGCGTCCCGATCGCCGGCCCTCACCAGGGCACGCAGATCTGTCGTCATGTGAAGTACCTGTCCGGCGACCCACACCGAGTTCCGGTGACGTGCGTCACTGGATTCCGGGTCCGATTCCCGCGAGCACCTGTGCCGACCGCCAACACGAAGATCGACTTCACCATACCCCCACCAGGGCGACGTGAACTTTTCAACGATCTTGAACAGATAACGGCTCTCGGTTTGATGTCGCACGATCCGTACGGGTATCCACCTCTCGCCACGTAAAGTGGCAGCCGCTATGGCGGCATATCTTATCTATACGGACGACTCCGGCGACGAATATTTCAGCCTGCACACCGGAATCATGATTCCCATTGATCGGTGGCGCGATCACCTGACGTCGTGGAAAAAGTACCGACGAGCCCTGTACAAAAAGCATGGAGTGCTCGACGACTACGAGATACATACATACAAGTGGGTCATGGGCAAGGGTGACCCCGTGGAAAATCCGATCCGTGACACACAGGGCAAAGACATCAACACCGTGGTGGGCTATCGACGGGAGTGGGCAACGAAGGCCTTGTTGACGATCCTCCGCATGGAAGGTGTCCAGATCTTCACGACCGTGGCCGGCACCGCCAACAAGAGTGATGCGTACGGCCGCTACCTGGAGGAGCTGGACGAGTCTCTCGCCAAGGCAGGAGACTGGGGCATTGTCGTGCTTGACGGCAGCCCCCGAAATCCGGATCCCGCACCGGCGGCGGAACATCGCAGACTCCCCCTGCGCACACGAGCAATCGTCGAAGACGTCTGGGTCCAGGACGCATCGGTCAGCCAGTTCATCCAGATCGCCGATCTGGCCGCACACAGCGCATTTCAGCACCTGGCTCAGAATCCCGCCCGGAAGTTCATGTGGGACTGGTATCCGACCCATCTTCACGACAGGGAGCGAATCTGCGCGTGCCGCTAGATCCGGAACAGGAACAGCCCCGCGTGCCGTAGCACCGGGGCTGTTTCTATCGTTCAGCAAGACCACGTTTGTTCTCCTGACGAGATGTGGTCGAGCATGTACCAAAATAATCGGTCCGAGACGTGGACGCAAGTTGCCGATCATCTGACCACCACGCGGGGCAGGACCTGGCACGCCTTCCCCTGTGCGCGTGCGGTACTAGCGCGGTGAAAGATTTTATGCATAGTCTTCTGGGGTGAATGACGGAGCGGTCAAGCCGGTGGAGCGGGTGCTCGACCTCTTCCAGGGTGCCCGGCTGACTCCGACGCAGCGGCGGATCGCGCACAGCCTCGTGCAGCACGGGCCCTCCGCGGCCTATCTGTCGGCGGCGGAGGTGGCCGCCCTGGCCGGGGTGAGTCAGCCCTCGGTGACCCGGTTCGCGATCGCTCTTGGTTATTCCGGTTATCCCGCGCTGCGGCGGGAGCTGCGGGCCCTGGTCGGGGTGCCGGCCAGCCCGGCGGTGGACGGGGACAACCCGATGCAGCGGGCGCTGCGGGCCGAGACCTGCCATCTGGACCGGGTCGCCGATGAGCTGGGGACTCCGGACGCCGTGGGGCGGGCCGCCGCGCTGCTGGCGGTGACCGAGCCGTTGCCGGTGCTGGGGTTGCGGTCGGCCGCGCCGCTGGCCGCCTATTTCGGGTATTTCGCCGCCAAGGTGCGGCCGGACGTGCGGGTGCTGGATCACGGGGGCACCACGCTGCTCGACCGGCTCGAACAGGCCAGCGCCGCGGGGGCCACCGCGCTTCTCGCCGTCGTTCTGCCCCGCTACCCGCGGGAGACGTTGGATGCTCTACGGGAAGCCCGGGAGCTGGGGCTGAGCGTCGTGGCGCTCACCGACTCGGTGGTCAGCCCGGCCGCCGAGCTCGCCGACGTGGTGCTCGCCGCGCCGGTCGGCACCCAGCTCGTGTTCGACCTGCACACCGCACCGATGGCGCTGGCCATGGTGCTGCTGCAGGCCATCTGCGACGCCGCGCCGGACCAGACGCAGCGCCGGCTGGAGGAGTTCGAGGCGATGGCCGCCCGCCGGCACATCTTTACCGCGTGAAGAAGAAGGAGTTCGTGATGCCTGAGATTCGTGCCGCGCGCGGGACCGCGTACACCGCCAAGGGCTGGCCGCAGGAGGCCGCCAAGCGGATGCTGATGAACAACCTCGACCCCGAGGTGGCCGAACGGCCCGAGGACCTTGTCGTGTACGGCGGCACGGGCAAAGCCGCCCGCGACTGGCCCTCGTTCCACGCGATCGTGCGGGAGCTGGACGAGCTCAAGGACGACGAGACGCTCATGGTGCAGTCGGGGCGGCCGGTGGGCGTACTCCGTACCCATGAATGGGCCCCTCGGGTGTTGATCGCGAACTCGAACCTGGTCGGCGACTGGGCCACCTGGCCGGAGTTCCGCCGCCTGGAGAAGCTCGGCCTGACCATGTACGGGCAGATGACCGCCGGTTCCTGGATCTACATCGGGACGCAGGGGATCCTGCAGGGCACCTACGAGACGTTCGCCGCGGTGGCCGCGAAGCGGTTCGACGGTGACCTGGCCGGCACGATCACGCTGACCGGCGGCTGCGGTGGCATGGGTGGCGCCCAGCCGCTGGCGGTCACGATGAACGGCGGGGTCTGCCTGATCGTCGACGTCGACGGGACCCGGCTGCAGCGCCGGGTCGACCACCGCTACCTGGACGTCATCGCCGGTGACCTGGACGAGGCCGTACGGATGGCCGAGACCGCCAAGCGCGAGCGCAGGGCCCTGTCGATCGGTGTGGTCGGCAACGCCGCCACGGTCTTCCCCGAGCTGCTGTCGCGCGGCGTCGAGATCGACATCGTCACCGACCAGACCAGCGCCCACGACCCGCTGAGCTATGTGCCGGTCGGTGTGGACCCGTCGGAGGCGTCGACCAAGCCCGAGGAGTACACGCTGCGGGCCCGGGAGAGCATGGCCCGGCAGGTGGAGGCGATGGTCGGGTTCATGGACGCCGGGGCCGAGGTGTTCGACTACGGCAACTCGATCCGCGGGGAGGCCCAGCTCGCCGGGTACGAGCGCGCGTTCGCGTTCCCGGGGTTCGTGCCCGCGTACATCCGGCCGCTGTTCGCCGAGGGCAAGGGCCCGTTCCGCTGGGCCGCGCTGTCGGGTGACCCGGCCGACATCCACAAGACCGACCGGGCCATCCTCGACCTGTTCCCGGAGAACGAGCCGCTCGCCCGCTGGATCAAGATGGCCGGGGAACGGGTCGCGTTCCAGGGGCTGCCGGCCCGGATCTGCTGGCTGGGCTACGGCGAGCGGGACAAGGCCGGCATCCGGTTCAACGACATGGTGGCCAGCGGCGAGCTGTCCGCGCCGCTCGCGATCGGCCGGGACCACCTGGACTCGGGTTCGGTCGCGTCGCCGTACCGCGAGACGGAGTCCATGCTGGACGGCTCGGACGCGATCGCCGACTGGCCGCTGCTCAACGCGCTGATCAACACCGCGAGCGGGGCCAGCTGGGTGTCGATCCACCACGGCGGCGGCGTCGGCATCGGCCGGTCGATCCATGCCGGTCAGGTCTGTGTCGCGGACGGCACCGCGCTGGCCCGCCAGAAGATCGAACGGGTCCTCTCCAACGACCCGGCGACCGGCGTGCTGCGCCACGTCGACGCCGGTTACGAGTCGGCCGCCGCGAGCGGCGTGCACATCCCGATGAAGGCCGAGTGATGAAGGCCTTCAAGAAGCTCTGGCAGGAGATCGCGCCGATCGGCCGCGACGACAAGGGCGGCTATCTCCGGTACGCGCTGAGCGAACCGGAGCTCGTGCTGCGCGACTGGTTCCGCAACCAGGCGGCCCGCCGCGACATGTTCGTCACCGAGGACGGCAACGGCAACCTGTTCGCGTGGTGGGGGACGTCGTGGGGACACGACGCGGTGATCACCGGCTCGCACTTCGACTCCGTCCCGCACGGCGGGGGTTATGACGGGCCGCTCGGCATCGTCAGCGCGTTCCTGGCCGTGGACCGGTTGCGGGCGCGTGGCTTCACCCCGGCGAAACCCATCGGGATCGCCGCTTTCGTCGAGGAGGAGGGCGGCCGGTTCGGCGTACCCTGCCTGGGCTCTCGTCTGTTGACCGGGGCGATCACGCCCAAGAAGGCGGCGGCGCTGCGGGACGCCGACGGGGTGACGTTCGGCGAGGCCCTGGGGGTACGCCCGGCCGGCGCGCTGCCCGACCTCGTGGGCCGGATGTCGGCGGTCGTCGAGCTGCACATCGAGCAGGGCCGGGCGCTGGACGCGCTCGGCGCGCCGATCGGGGTGGCCAGCGCGATCTGGCCGCACGGCCGGTGGCGGATGGACTTCACCGGGGCCGGGGACCACGCCGGGACCACGAAGATGGCCGACCGGCACGACCCGATGCTGACGTTCGCGTACACGGTGCTGGCCGCCAACAAGGAGGCCCGGCTGTCCGGCGCGCACGCCACGATCGCCCGGGTGCTGGTCGAGCCGAACGCCACCAACGCGATCCCGTCGCTGGTCCGGGGCTGGCTCGACGCCCGCGCCGAGGACACCGGCACGCTGGACCGGCTGGTCGAGTCGGTGGTCAAGCGGGCGCACGACCGGGCCGAACGCGACGGCACCACCGTGCTGGTCCAGCCGGAGTCCTCCTCACCGGAGGTCGCGTTCGACACCGCGCTCGCCACGAAGCTGTCCGGGATCCTCGGCGACGCACCGATCCTGCCGACCGGCGCCGGTCACGACGCCGGGGTGCTGTCGGCGCACGTACCGACCGCGATGCTGTTCGTCCGCAACCCGACCGGGGTCTCGCACTCCCCCGCCGAGCACGCCCCCGACGACGACTGCGCGGCCGGGGTGCGCGCGCTGGCCGACGTCCTCGAGGCGCTCGCGTGAAGTACTTCGCGGACCACGCCTGGGTCGGCGGTTCGGTCCAGGCCGGCGTGGCCCTTGTCGTCGAGGACGGCCGGTTCACCGCGGTGACACCGGGTGCGGCGCCGGAGGGGACGCGGCTGCGGGGGCTGACGTTGCCGGGGTTCGCCAACGCGCACTCGCACGCGTTCCACCGGGCGCTGCGCGGGCGCACGTTCGACGACCGGGGCAGCTTCTGGACCTGGCGCGAGCGGATGTACGCGGTGGCCGGCTCGCTCGACCCGGACAGCTATTACGCGCTGGCCCGGGCGGTGTACGGGGAGATGGCGCTGGCCGGCATCACATGTGTCGGCGAGTTCCACTACCTGCACCACGGGCCGGACGGCACCGCATACGCCGATCCCAACGCCATGGGCAACGCTCTCGTCGCGGCGGCCCGTGACGCCGGGATCCGGATCACGCTGCTGGACACGCTCTACCTGACGTCCGGTGTGGACGGCAAGCCGCTCGAGGGGGTGCAACGCCGCTTCGGCGACGGCGACTACGACAGCTGGCGATCGCGCGTCTCCTCGTTGGCACCGTCGGCGCACTCACGGATCGGTGCGGCTTTCCATTCCGTACGCGCGGTGCCGGTCGCGGCGCTCGTCAGCCAGCCGCTGCTGCACCTGCACCTCTCCGAGCAGCCCGCCGAGAACGAGGCCTGCCAGGCGGTCCACGGCTGCACCCCCACCGAACTGCTGCATCGGTACGGGGTCCTCGGCCCCGGAACCACGGCGGTGCACGCCACCCACCTCACCGACCATGACGTGTCGCTGCTCGCGTCCTCCGGCACCGGGGTGTGCCTGTGCCCGACCACCGAACGTGACCTCGCCGACGGCATCGGCCCGGCCCGGCAGCTCGCCGACGCCGGGGTCCCGCTCAGCCTCGGCAGCGACAGCCACGCGGTCGTCGACATGTTCGAGGAAGCCCGCGGCACCGAGCTCGACGAACGGCTCGCGACCCGCCGCCGGGGGCACTTCAGCCCGGCCGAGCTGATCGCGGCGGCCACCGCGCACGCCGCGCTCGGCTGGGATGATGCCGGCGAGATCGCCGTGGGCAAGCGGGCCGACCTGGTCACCGTTACCCTCGATTCGGTACGGACAGCCGGCTCCGACCCGGCCGGCGTGGTGTTCTCCGCGACCGCGGCCGACATCACCGACGTGATCGCCGACGGCCGGCCCGTCGTCACCGCCGGCCGGCACACCAGCTTCGACGTCCCCGCCGCCCTGCGATCGGTCCTGTCATGAGCCTTCTTGTCACCGGCATCGGTGAGCTGACCACCCACGACGACGAGCTCGGGACGCTGCGTGACGCCGCGGTCGTCGTGGACGGCGACCGGATCGCGTGGGTCGGGCCGGCCTCGCGGGCACCGGCCGCCGACGAGCGGATCGACGCGGCCGGGCGCGCGGTCATCCCCGGCTTCGTCGACAGCCACGCCCACCTCGTCTTCGCCGGCGACCGGGCCGCGGAGTTCGCCGCGCGGATGGCCGGCGAGCCCTACACCGGCGGCGGCATCCGCACCACGGTCGCCGCGACCCGGGCGGCCACGGACGACCAGCTCCGGGCCGCCGCCGGACGGCTGGTCGGCGAGATGCTGCGGCAGGGCACCACGACCGTCGAGATCAAGAGCGGGTACGGGCTCAGCGTCGACGAGGAGGCCCGATGCCTGCGGATCGCCGCCGAGCTGACCGCCGAGACCACGTTACTCGGCGCACACGTCGTCCCGGCCGAATACCAGGACCGGCCCGACGACTATGTGGCGCTGGTGGCCGGGCCGATGCTCGATGCCGCCGCCCCGTACGCGAAATGGGTCGACGTCTTCTGTGAGCGCGGGGCGTTCGACGGGGACCAGGCCCGCACGATCCTGACGGCCGGCGCGAAAGCCGGACTGGGGCTGCGGATCCACGCCAACCAGCTGACGGCCGGGCCGGGGGTACGACTCGCCGTCGAGCTCGGTGCCGCCAGCGCCGACCACTGCACGCACCTCAGCGACGCCGATGTGGACGCCCTCGCGGGTTCGGACACGGTGGCCACGCTGCTGCCCGGCGCCGAGTTCTCGACCCGGTCGCCGTACCCGGACGCCCGCCGGCTCCTGGACGCGGGCGCGGTCGTCGCACTCGCCACCGACTGCAACCCCGGATCCTCGTACACGTCGTCGATGCCGTTCTGCGTCGCACTGGCCGTACGGGAGATGGGTCTGTCCCCCGCCGAGGCCCTGTGGGCAGCGACCGCGGGCGGCGCCCGGGCCCTGCGCCGCGACGACCTCGGGGTGGTGCGGCCCGGCGCACGGGCCGACCTGGTCCTGCTCGACGCGCCGTCCTTCCTGCACCTGGCCTACCGGCCCGGAGTTCCCCTGATCAGCGCAGTTCTGCACGACGGAGTGCCGACATGAACGTCATCGTCCAATCCACCGGGATCACCCCCGCCGACGTCCTCGCGGTCGCCCGCCGCGACGCGAGAGTCGAGATCGCCGACGCCGCCATCGCGGCCATGACCCGCAGCCGCGACATCGTCGACGGCATCGAAGCCTCAGGCCGTCCCGTGTACGGCGTGTCCACCGGATTCGGCGCGCTCGCCAACACGTCCATCGCCCCGGAACGCCGCGCCGAGCTGCAGCACGCGCTGATCCGCTCGCACGCCGCCGGCATCGGTGCGCCCATGCCCCGCGAGGTCGTCCGCGCGATGATGCTGCTGCGGGTCCGGTCGCTGGCCCTCGGCCTGTCCGGGGTCCGCCCCGTGCTCGCGCAGGGCCTCGTCGACCTGCTCAACCACGACATCACGCCCTGGGTGCCCGAACACGGCTCGCTCGGTGCCTCCGGTGACCTGGCGCCGCTCGCCCACTGCGCGCTGGCCCTGCTCGGCGAAGGCTGGGTGCTCGGCAAGGACGGCTCCCGCATCGACGCGGCCCAGGCCCTGCAGGCCGCCGGCCTCACCCCGCTCGACCTGGCCGCCAAGGAAGGGCTGGCCCTCATCAACGGTACGGACGGCATGCTCGGGATGCTGCTGCTCGCCATCGACGACGCGGCCCACCTGTTCACCATGGCCGACGTGACCGCCGCCCTGGCCATCGAGGCCATGCTCGGCTCGGAACGACCGTTCTTCCCGGAACTGCACGCCATCCGGCCGCACCCCGGTCAGCAGGCGTCCGCGGCGAACATCCTCAAACTGCTGCAGAACTCCGCCATCATGGACTCGCACCGTGACGACCTCGCCCACGCGGTGCAGGACGCGTACTCGATGCGCTGCGCGCCGCAGGTCGCCGGTGCGGCCCGCGACACCCTCGCGTTCGTCGAAACGGTCAGCGGCCGCGAACTGCGGTCGGTCGTCGACAACCCCGTGGTGCTCACCGACGGCCGGGTCGAATCGACCGGCAACTTCCACGGCGCGCCCCTGGGCTTCGCCGCGGACTACCTGGCCATCGCCGCCGCCGAGGTCGGCGCGATCGCGGAACGACGGGTCGACCGCCTCCTCGACGTGACCCGCAACCGCACCCTCCCGCCGTTCCTCTCCCCCGACGCCGGCGTCAACTCGGGCCTCATGATCGCCCAGTACACCGCCGCCGGGATCGTCGCGGAGAACCGTCGCCTCGCCGCCCCGGCCTCGGTCGACTCGCTGCCGACCAGCGGCATGCAGGAGGACCACGTCTCCATGGGCTGGGCCGCGGCGAAGAAACTCCGGACCGTCCTCGACAACCTGACCAGCCTGCTGGCGGTGGAACTGCTGTCCGGGGTACGCGGTCTGCAGTTGCGGGCCCCGCTGACGCCCTCCCCGGCCGGGCGGGCCGCGGTCGACGCCCTGGTCGGCTTCGCCGGCGAACCGGGCCCGGACCTGTTCCTCGCCCCGGTCCTCGAACAGACCCGCGCCGTCATCGCCGGCCGGACCCTGCGCACCACCATCGAGGAAGCGGTCGGGCCCCTGGCTTAGGACGTGTCCTAGCGGAAGTTCGCGGTGCGGACCACGACAACCCGTTCCTCGTTCGTCTCCTCCGTCGTGAACGCCCGGGCCAGATAGATCCACTCATCATCGACGGCAACAGCATCGGCGTGCCCGGCGACGGTCGTCAACGACCCGCCGGGCGCGACCCGGAGCACCTCGGTGTCCGTGTCCCGCTGATCCCTCGACCACGTCAGCATCTCCCGCTGGGCCGCACTCGCCTCACCGGTCCAGTCGAACGCCCCGCTCAGATAACCCCACTCGTAGGAATCACTGACCACATAGAGAGCGCCGTCCCGATCGGTGACGAAGCCGCCGTTCTCCCGCACGTGCACGGCCGCGTCGACGGCCCGGCCCCGATCCAGGAAAGGCTCCTCGGGATAGCCGTCCTCGCCACCACCGGCGATCTTTCGGGTGGCGCCGTCCGGCTGCACGAGGATGACACTCTCGCGGCTGGTGCCGGCAAACACGCTGCCGTCCGGGGAAACCGCCAGCGGAAGGTTCAACCCACCGTCCACAGTGATGTCGGTGGCCTTCGTGCCGTTGGTGAAGCCGCTGCGAGTGCCCGGCCCGGAACCGACCGTCGCCCCGGTCAGCTCCCGCCCCAGCACAGTCTTGTCCCCGGCCCGCACCACCTGATGGCGAACCGGCTCGGGACGGTCCTCGGCGTAATACATCCGCGACCCGGTATCGACCGCGACGCCATGCACATCCACGCCGTTCTTGACTTTCTGTACGGCGGACCCGTCAGCCCCGATCTGCCACACCCCGCCGTCCCCGTTCCACAACGAGACGTACACGGAACCATCCGGCCCGGCGGCGGCCTGACTGATGTAATCCGGCTCGACATCCTTGACGACGACGTGCGTCAGCTGCCCGCCCCGGACGGTCCACATCGCGAGGCGAAGATGATCCTCGGTGAGCACGTTCAGAGCCCCGTCGGCACCCATGACCATACTGACCAGGCGCCCCCGGACAGCGGCCTCCTTCGCCGGCCCGGCCACCTGCTCCCCGCCCCCGGCCACGATCTCGACAACCTGAGGCTCCCCGTCAAGATTGTCAAAAATCGAACAGCCACCGGTAGCGACGACAGCCAGCACCAACCCGGCAGAACCGATCCCCCGAAGTCTCACGCCCGGATCGTAGATGTCCGAGCCCTTCCCCCGAAGCCCCGTTCATCCCAGATCTTCGGTCCCCGGGGAGCTGTTCAGCCCAGCGCTCCCACCCCCGGACGCGCCGATCACCCCAGCACCCCGCCCGCCGGCACCCAATCGCATCCAGCCCAGCCCGCTCACCACCCGGCCGATCCGCCCGGCCCCGCTCACCACCCGGCCCCGCTCATCGCCCGGCTGGCCCCGCTCATCGCCCGGCCGATCCGCCCAGCCCGCTCACCACCCGGCCGATCTGCCCGGCCCCGCTCATCGCCCGGCCGGCCCGCTCATCGCCCAGGCCGGCCGCACCCAGGCCGGCCGCGCCCAGGACGGTCCCGCTCCCCGCTTGGGCCGGTTCCGCCGGGTCCGCCCAGAATCCCGCGCGTTCCTCGGCCAGGCTGGTCCCGCACAGACTGATCTCCCCCCGGAGTTCCGCCCCCGGGTCCAGGCCGGCGTTTCGCCGGAACTCCCGTCCGGGGTTTCACCCGAAGTCCGCCCGGGCCTCGGCCAGGCTGATCCCGCCCAGGATTTCGCCCGGAGTCCGCCTAGGCCTCGGCCAGGGTGGTCACACCGGGGGTCCCGCACGGCTGATCCCGCCCGGGTTTCGTCCGGAGTTCGCCGGGGCCGCGCACAGACTGGCCCTGCCCATAGCCCCGCACGGGCTGGCCCCGCACGGGCTGGCCCCGCACGGGCTTCGGCCTGGTCCTGGGATCCAAGTCGCCGAGGCAGATGGTGTGGCCGTGGGCCCGCTTGGTCGCGGCCCGGCCCGGCCGTGGGCGTGCTTTGCCGGCGGTTCCGCTATCGCTGCCGGGAGACCGCTTTCGCACGCTCGGTCAGCGCGGCAGCTCCTTGGCGATGACCTTGGACAGCTCGCGGAAGGCCTTGCCGCGGTGGCTGATGGCGTCCTTCTCGGCCGGGCTCAGCTCCGCGTTCGTGCGCTGCTGGCCCTCGCCGAGGAAGATCGGGTCGTAGCCGAAGCCGCCGGTGCCTCGCCGTGACCGCAGGATGCGGCCGGGCTGACGGCCCTCGACGAGGTGCTCGCGGCCGTTGGGCAGGACCAGGGCGGCCGCGCATACGAAGGCGCCGCCGCGGTGCTCGTCGGGCACGTCGCCGATCTGGGCGAGGACGAGGTCGAGGTTGGCCTGGTCGTCACCGTGGGAACCGGCCCAGCGGGCGCTGAACACGCCCGGCATGCCGTTGAGGGCGTCGACGGCGATGCCCGAGTCGTCGGCCACCGTCGGCAGGCCGGTGCGGGAAGCACCCTCACGGGCCTTGATGAGGGCGTTCTCGCCGAAGGTCAGGCCGGTCTCGGGGACGTCCGGGTAGCCGGGGAAGTCGCCCAGCCCGACCAGCTCGATGCCACCGGAGCCCAGCGTGTTGTCGAGGATGCGCTGCAGCTCGACCAGCTTCTTCTTGTTGCCCGTCGCGAGCAGGAGCCGGGAGGTCACGATGCCAGCGCCTTCTGCTGGGCCAGCGCGAGCTCGGAGCAGCCGAGGACGCCCAGGTCGAGCAGGGCGTCGAGCTGGTCGCGGCGGAAGACGTTGGCCTCGCCGGTGCCCTGGACCTCGACGAAGTCACCGTCACCGGTGCAGACGACGTTCATGTCGACCTCGGCGGAGACGTCCTCGTCATACATGAGGTCGAGGCGCGCCTCGCCGGCGATGATGCCGACGCTGACCGCCTGGATCGACCGGTGCAGGACGTTGGCCGGCTTGCCGGCGAGGGCCTTGCGGTCGGCCAGCCAGCCGACCGCGTCGTGCAGCGCCACGTAGGCGCCGGTGATCGCGGCGGTGCGGGTGCCGCCGTCGGCCTGCAGCACGTCGCAGTCGAGCACGATCGAGTTCTCGCCGAGTGCCTTGAGGTCGATGCAGGCCCGCAGGCTGCGCCCGATCAGCCGGGAGATCTCCTGGGTGCGGCCGCCGACCTTGCCCTTGACGCTCTCGCGGTCACCACGGGTGTTGGTCGCCCGCGGGAGCATCGCGTATTCAGCGGTCAGCCAGCCGAGGCCGGAGCCCTTACGCCAGCGGGGCACGCCCTCGGTGACGCTGGCGGTGCACAGCACACGGGTATTGCCGAACTCGACGAGCACCGACCCCTCGGGATGGATGCTCCACCGGCGGGTGAGGGTCACGGGACGGAGTTGGTCCGGCGCTCGGCCATCGGGTCGCGACATGGCCAAGAGCCTAGGCGGACCGCAACCGCTCCGCGCTGCCGGGTGCCAGACCTGTGGATAACCGTCCGGCACCGGGGAAGCCGCCTGTGGATAACCCCGGCCCGGGTGTTCCGGCCCTTGATAGACCTGACCGCAACACCCGTCGATCAGAGGAGGGGACGATGAGGTCAGGCGCGATCGATGGAAGCGGTGGCCCAGACGTCGGTGGCGGTGGCCATCACGGCCGGGACCGCGGGGCGCAGGCGGCGGGCCGTCTGACGCGCCAGTCTCGCCGACGGCAGCGACGTCGTCTGGGCGCCGTGCGCGCGCAGGAAGCCGTCGACGGCCTGCGGCCAGCCGAAAAGCTCAGCCCGGGCCCGGGCGGCGGTCCGGCGTTCGTCCTCCGGGCGGTCCATCAGGGCGCGGACGCCCTCGGCGAAGCCTTCCGGCGTCCCCGGCACGGCCAGCCCGGCCGTCCCGACGACCTCGGGCAACGCGCTGGCGTCGTTGACGACCACCGGCGTGCCGCAGGCGAGCGCTTCCAGCGCCGCCAGACCGAAGGTCTCCACGGGTCCCGGGGCGACCGCGACGTCCGCGCTGGCGAGCAGCGCCGCCACGTCGTCACGGTCGGCGATGTGCCCGGCGAAGCGGACCGGCAGGCGGGCCGACCGATAGGCCAGCGCGGCCCGGCGGGATCCGTCGCCGGCGATCACCAGCACCGCGGGTTGTTTGCCGGCACGCAGCGCGGCGATCGTGTCGACGGCCAGCTCCGGGCGCTTGTCGGCGGAGAGCCGGCTGCAGAAGACGATCAGGAGCTCGTCGGGGCGGGCGTACCGGGCCCGCACCGCGGGGTCCCGGCGGCTCGGGTGGAACTGACGCAGGTTGACCCCGAGTGGGATCTCGACCAGGTTGGGCACCCCCAGCCGGCGGAACTCGGCGGCGGCGAACGCCGTGGTGCAGACGATCTGGTCGAACGTCTCCGCGGTGCGCTGGTTGAGCCGGTCGGCGACGGAGTCGCGCTGCGGCATGTTCCACACGCCGAGCAGACCGGCCAGGCTCTCGTGGGAGACCATCATCGAGCCGACACCGCGCTCGCGGGCCCAGCGCCCGGTCCAGCGCAGGGTCGACCGGTCGGAGACCTCGAGACGGTCGGGGGCGAGCTCGTCGAGCAGCCTGGTCAGCTCGCGGCGGCTGGCGATGACGCGGTATCCACCCGTGCGCGGCAGGCGGTGACCCGGCAGCGTGATCACCCGGCCCTGCTCGGTCATCTCGTCGGAACGCTCACGACCCGGCACGATCAGGATCGGCTCGTGGCCGGCACGCAGATAGCCCTCGCCGAGGTGGCGAAGGGCCGTTCGCAGGCCGCCGGAACGGGGTGAGACGAAGTTCGCCAGTCGGACGATGCGCAGTCCACGCCCGCCCACTGATCGACCGGTCATGCAGGGCACTCCAAGGTCACAATCGATTCCGATGGTGCGCTCGTGCCGTCCCCCCGGCAACCTCACAGATCGTAGCGGGCACCCGGGCGGACAACCTCCACCGGACCCGTGTACGCCGCACACGCGGCCTCCACAGTAGAGGCCTCCGACGCCCACGCGGGTACCAAATGGGTCAAGAGTAGACGACCTACATCGGCCTTTGTGGCCGCTTCACCGGCCTCGCCGCCGGTCAGATGCAGGTCGGGAGGGTTGGGACGGCCATCGAGGTAACTCGCCTCACAGAGGAACAGATCGGCGCCCTGTGCCAGGCGCAACAGGGGCTCGCACGGAGCGGTGTCGGACGAGTACGCAAGGACACTGCCGTTGTGCTCGACGCGTACGCCGTAGGTCTCGATCGGATGGTTGACCCGGTCCGCGGTGACCGTGAACGGGCCGATCGGGAACGTGCCCGGTTGCAGACCGTAGAAGGTGTAGACGTCGTCGACCGGTTCGGCGTCGGCGCTGTACGCCGCGGCGATGCGCTCGGCCGCACCCATCGGCGCGTAGACGGGCAACGGCGGCAGCGGGCCGCCCGGGTTGTAACGGCGAACCACCACATAGGTGCATGCGTCGAGCATGTGATCGCAATGGAGGTGAGTGATGAGAATGGCGTCGATCGCGTCGATTCCCGCATAGCGCTGAAGAGCGGAGAGTGAGCCTGAACCGAAGTCGATCAGTAGCCGAAAACCATCGGCCTCGACGAGATAGGCGGAACAAGCCGACTCGGGGCCGGGAAAACTGCCGGCACAGCCGAGAACGGTCAGTCGCATACGGGTCCCTCTGGTTCACGCTCGGTCGCCCACGTCCCCGCCGACCGGTTCCCGGCAGAGTTGGCAGACCAGACAATCACGCTGCGCAGCCTACGCCGGGACCAGCACGTCCGGTAAACGTCTGATCGATTTGTCGCTAAATCGACAACCTATGTCACAGGTGCCGTGAGCTGGGTCATTTTCGGACGCGTTACGCCTCGTGAGTCGCATCCGTTGCACTGGGTGAGGGGATTGCACCGGGACAAATGGGAGGGGCGAACTGTGACGACCACGGATCTGGACGAAACAACACGAACACGAGAGGTAACCGCGCCGGAGGTTGTCCCTTTCGGCTGGGAACCGACCCGGCCGGTCGCCTCCACGGTGAGCGATTCCGGTGACGAACAGGCCCGGTTCCGGTTCCCCGCGGCCGACGATCCCACGCCCGGCACCCGGCGGCTGCTGAGCATGTCGATCTACGCGTCGCTGCTCGGTCTGGGCGGCGTCGGCGTCGGGATCCGGGGCATGGTGTCCCTGATCGGTGGCGGCGTGCCCATCTGGTACACGTGGGTGCTGGCTGTCCTCGGCATGGTGAGCGTCGCCATGGCCGTCGCGGCCTTCCTGTCCATCCACCGGCGGTTCCTCCCGTGGGTCCTGCTGCTGGCCGCAGCCGTGCCGCTGGCCGCCGACGTGCTGCTCGCCGTCACGTACTGACCGCACCGGACCGGGGAGGAGGAACAGCGCTGGGGCGACCCGGCCGGGCCGCCCCAGAGATGGGCCCTCAGGCCCAGAGCTGACCTTCGAGGGCTTCCTCGGCGTCGGTGAGGGTGCCGCCGTAGGCACCGGTCGAGAGGTATTTCCAACCGCCGTCGCAGACCACGAACGCCACGTCCGCCCGCTTGCCGGCCTTGACCGCCTCGTGGGCGACCGCGAGGGCCGCGTGGAAGATCGCGCCGGTGGAGAACCCGGCGAAGATGCCTTCGACCTCGACGAGCTGGCGGGTGCGCAGGACCGCGTCCCGGGTGCCCACGGAGAAGCGGCGGTTGAGGACCGTGGCGTCATAGAGCTCGGGGACGTAGCCCTCGTCGATGTTGCGGAGGCCGTAGACCAGTTCGCCGTAGCGGGGCTCCGCCGCGACGATCTGGATTCCCTCGACCTTTTCGCGCAGGTAGCGGCCCGTGCCCATGAGGGTTCCGGTGGTTCCCAGACCGGCCACGAAGTGGGTGATCGTGGGCAGGTCCTCCAGGAGTTCCGGGCCGGTCGTCTCGTAGTGGGCCTGGGCGTTCGCCGGGTTGCCGTACTGGAACAGCATCACCCAGTCCGGGTGCTCCGCCGCGATCTGTTTGGCCGTGGCGACCGCCTGGTTGGAGCCGCCCGCGGCCGGCGAGAAGATGATCTCCGCTCCGTACATGCGCAGGAGCTGGATCCGCTCGGACGAGACGTTCTCGGGCATGACGCAGACGATGCGGTAACCGCGCAGCTTGGCCACCATGGCCAGCGCGATGCCCGTGTTGCCGCTGGTCGGCTCCAGGATGGTGTCGCCGGGGCGCAGCCGGCCCGACGCCTCGGCCTCGCGGACCATGTGCAGGGCCGGCCGGTCCTTGATGCTGCCCGTCGGGTTGCGGTCCTCGAGCTTGGCCCAGAGCCGCACCGGCGGCGCCCCTTCGGGCACCGTCGGTGAGAGCCGGGGCAGGCCGACGAGCGGCGTGCCCCCGCAGGCGTCGAGGAGGCTCTCGTAGCGAGCCATGGCGGTTAGCGCCCGAGGATCGCGGCGGCCGCGGCGAAGCCGAGCGCACCGCCGGCCACGGCCGGGAGGATGGTGATCGAGTCGCCGTCGTTGAGCTTCGCGTCGAGGGCGCCGAGGAAGCGGACGTCCTCGTCGTTGACGTAGATGTTCACGAAGCGGTGCAGGCCACCCTCGGGGGTGATGAGCCGTCCCTTGAGGCCGGAGTGCTTGGCGTCGAGGTCGTCGAGCAGGCCGGCGAGGGTCTCGCCGGAACCCTCGACGATCTTCGAGCCGCCGGTGTAGGTGCGCAGGATGGTGGGGATGCGAACTTCGATAGCCATGGTGGAAGTGCTCCTAGACAGAGAGAAGTGATCGGCCGGACGGGTCGCTCAGCGACACTCGTAATAGACCGATGCCGGGCTCTGCCCGAACATGAACGACTGGACGGCGAAGACGTCCGCACTCACACTCACGCGTCAACCGTCGCATCCACGATGCTGACCTCTTCCTCGGACACCACACCGTCCACGATACGGAACGAGCGGATTTCCTCGGCATCGGGTTCACGGGTCGAGACGAGCAGGTAGTGCGCGCCCGGCTCACCGGCGAACGAGATGTCGGTGCGGGACGGGTAGGCCTCGGTGGCGGTGTGCGAGTGGTAGATGACGACGGGTTCCTCGTCGTTGTCGTCCATCTCGCGCCAGACCCGCAGCTGCTCCATCGAGTCGAACTCGTAGAACGTCATCGATCGGGCCGCGTTGTCCATCGGGATGTGCCGCGTCGGGCGGTCGGCGCCGATCGGACCGGCGACCACGCCACAGGCCTCGTCGGGGTGGTCCCGGCGGGCGTGGGCGACGATCGCGTCGATGATCGCACTGTCGATGGTCAGCACGCTGTTCACATTACCGTGACGAGCAGCGACACCGGGCGTGGCGGTGCTCACGCCCGGACCGTGGGCATGCCGGGCCGATGCCCGGGTAGGGAACAGAACATGAAGCAGCGCAGCATTGGAAACGTCCAGGTCGGGGCCATCGGGCTCGGTGGCATGCCGATGTCCATCGAAGGTCGCCCCGATACCGACCGGTCCGTCCGTACCATCCATGCCGCTCTTGATGCGGGTGTGACCCTGATCGACACCGCCGACGCGTATCACCTCGACGCCGGCGACGTCGGCCACAACGAGTCGCTGATCGCGCAGGCGCTCGCAAGCTACGGCGGCGACACCTCCGGCGTCCTGGTCGCCACGAAGGGCGGCCACCAGCGGCCCGGTGGCGGTGCGTGGACGCTCGACGGCTCCCCCGCGCACCTGAAGGAGGCGGTCGAGGGGTCGCTGAAGCGGCTCGGTGTCGACGCGATCGGGCTGTACCAGTTCCATCGACCCGACCCGAACACCCCGTACGCGGACTCGGTCGGCGCGATCCGCGACCTGCTCGACCAGGGCAAGATCCGGATGGCCGGCATCTCCAACGCCGACCCCGCGCAGATCCGGCAGGCGCAGGAGATCCTCGGCGGCCGGCTGGTGTCGGTGCAGAACCAGTTCTCGCCCGCGTTCCGCTCGTCGGAGCCCGAGCTCCAGCTCTGTGACGAGCTGGGCATCGCGTTCCTGCCGTGGTCGCCGCTGGGCGGCATCGGCAAGGGCGACAAGCTCGGCGACAGCGCTTTCGGCAAGGTGGCGCAGGCTCACGGGGTGAGCCCGCAGCAGGTGACCCTCGCCTGGATGCTGGCCAAGAGCCCGGTGGTGATCCCGATCCCGGGCGCGAGCCGCCCGGAATCGATCACCGACTCGGCGCAGGCCACCGAGCTGACGCTGTCCGCCGACGAGATCGCCGAGCTCGACGCGGCGTGACGAAGGCCTAGCGCTCCTCGATCTCCGGGAGCGCGTTCAGCAGGGATTCCTGCAGATAGCCCAGGTACGCGTACACGGAGAGCTGGAAGACACGGCTGGAGGCCGGATCCTCGACCACCGCCGTGTCCAGCTCCTCGCCGAGGTCGGTGTCCGCCTGGATGTCGAGCCGGGTGCCCATGGCCAGCCGGGCGTCGTTGATCGCCCGCAGCCAGGCCTCCGCCTCCTCGCCGTCCAGGCGGACCTCGCCGGGACCGTCGTCGGGCAGCGCCGCGAGGATGGCACCGGCCTGGTCGAGCTTGCCGGTCTTGATGTCGCCCTCGGTGTACAGGCGGAACTCGGCGGAGTCGTCCGGGCGGTCCGGGTAGATGTCCGGGAAGAGCCGGCCGACCACGGGATCGGTGTGGTCGAAGCCGTCCATCAGCAACCCGACGACCTCGCCGGCCACCTTCCGCAACACCCGCACCTCGTCCACGGCGAAGGTCGCCACACATTGGTTGCCTGTGCGCCGGAACATCAGTAGATCACCCGCCCGCTATCGATCCGTACCCGTACAGTCACGCTTTGTCCACCGTTGCCCACAGACCGTAGCCATGAAGCTGCGAGGCGTCCATCTCCATGCGCTCGCGCGCACCGGTCGACACGACTGCCTTGCCCTTGTTGTGAACGTCGAGCATCAACAGCTCGGCCTTGTCCCGGCTGTAGCCGAAGAGCTTCTGAAACACCCACGTCACGTACGACATGAGGTTGACCGGATCGTCCCAGACGATGGTCACCCACGGCCGGTCATCAGCCGGCACCTCCTCTATTTGTGGCGTTTCTGCTGGAGCGACCTGAGGCGACGCCATGCCACCATCGTGCCACGCCCGCCGGGAAGAAGAACCGACCGCCGAGCGATGACGCGTCGGCGGAAAGGGTGTAGCGCGAGAGACCGGCCGCTCAGCGGGGGCCGAATACTCACCGAAACCAATCTTGGTACTCATTCTCGGACGGCGTACTGGACACGCTCCCAAGCTGACAGATCTCGATATGCTGGCGCGGTGGAGCACTGGGGCTTCGTCGGCCGTGCCGCCGACCTGTCCCGCCTGCGCACGATCGCGGTCAGCCCGGCCGAACGCGGCCTGATCCTCAGCGGCGCGGCGGGCATCGGGAAGAGCCGCCTCCTGCACGAGGCGGTCAGCAGCCTGCCGGCGGGTCGGTGGGCGGTTCACCGTGCCTCCGCCACCATCGCCGGCTCCGGGCTCCCGTTCGGCGGCCTGGCCCAGATCCTGCCCACCGACCCGCCCGCCGGCCTCTCCCCCGCCGGCATGCTGCGCTGGGCGGTCGACGGGCTCCAGGCCGATGCGGACGGCCGCCCGATCGTGCTCGCCGTGGACGACGCCCACCTGCTCGACCCGCCGTCGGCCGCACTGACCCACCTGCTGGTCCGCGAGGGGGCGACACTGCTCGCCACGCTGCGCACCTCCGAGCCCGTACCCTCCCCCATCAGCGCATTGTGGACCGAAGGCCTGGTGCGGCACGCCGAGCTGGCACCGCTGCCGGACGAGGACTCCCGGGCGCTGCTGGCCGAGCTGGTCGGCGGCCCGGTCGAAGCCGGCACGGCGCAACGGCTCGGCCGCCTCGGCGGCGGAAACCCCCTCCTGCTGCGGGAGCTGGTCATCGCCGCGATCGGTGGTGGCGAGCTGACCCAGGCGTACGGTTTCTGGCGCTGGACCGGCCGCCTCGCGCTCGCGCCCAGCCTCGCCGAGCTGGTGGACGCCCGGATCGGCGGCCTCAGCGGGGGCGTCCGCGACGTGCTCGAGCTGGTCGCCCTCGGCGAGCCCATCGGCCTCGGGCTGCTGCTGCGCGGTGCCGACCCGGCCGACGTCGAGAACGCCGAGGAACGCGGGCTGATCCAGGTCGTCAAGGACGAACGCCGCCACGAGGTGCGACTGGCCCACCCGCTGTACGGCGAGGTGGTCCGGCGGCGCTGCCCGGTCACCCGGGCCCGGCGGCTGCAGGCCACCCTCGCGGACCTGATCGAGAGCGCGGGCTCCCGGCGCCGCACCGACCTGCTGCGCGTCGCGGTGCTGCGGCTCGACTCGGGCACCGCGCAGGACCACACGCTGCTGCTCGACGCGGCGCGGCAGGCGTTCGCCGGCTTCGACATCGACCTCGCCCGCCGGCTCGCCACCGCGGCCGGGGACGCCGGAGCCGGATTCCCCGCGGCGGAGTTGCTGGCCACCGCCCTGCTGTTCGCCGACGAACCGGAACGGGCCCTCGCCGTCCTGGACGCCGAGGTGGACGACAGCGCCCGCTGGATCACCGCCCGCGCCGCCGTCGAGTTCTTCGGGCTGGGCCGGGCCGAGGCCGCCGGGACCCTCGCCGACGCCGCCAAGACCCTGGCCGCGAACGACCAGAGCGCCGACGTCGCCCGGATCCGCGCGTTCGAGGCGCTCGTCCGGCTCCAGATCGGCGGCGTGAGCTGCGCCCACGAACTGGCCGACGGAGTGCTCGCCGAGCCCACCGCGCCCGTACCCTCCCGCGGTCTTGCCCTGTGTGTCCTGGCCTTCCTCGCCGCGTCCGAGGGCGACCCGGTGCGTTCCCGGGAGCTGCTCGCCACCGTCATGGCGGACACCGCGGCCTGGCGCAAGGACACCCCGACCCTGCAGTACGCGCTGCAGATGGCCCTGGGCACGCTGGTGAGCGTCACCCTCGACCTGCCCGGGATCGACCGGATCCTGACCGCCGAGTTCGCCGGGCCGGTGCAGGCCGGCGGCTTCGGCTTCGGCTCGGGCTGGGTGTCACTGCTCCGGGCCAGGGCCGCCTGGCTGCGCGGGCACACCGACGACGCGCTGACCGCGGTCGAACAGGCCTGCGCCGCGCTGGCGCCGACCCGGGTCTACGACGGTGGCGCCCACTACGCCCGCGCCACCGTCGCGGCGATGCGCGGCGACGCGGCCCTCGCCACCGCCTCGCTGCGGATCGCCGACGCGGCCTCAGGCGGGGCCGCCGGGATCTACTACCCATGGGACGAACAGGCCCGGGCCTGGACATACGCCAGCATGGGCGAGGTCGCGGCGGCCGTCCGCGTGCTGCTCGACCTCGCCGACCGGCTCCGCGCCGACGGCTTCACCGCCCACGAACTGCTGGCCGTGTACGACCTGGTCCGCCTCGGTCACCCCGAACTCGCCGCGGAACGCCTCACCGGGCCGGCGGGCCAGGCGGTCGCGGCCTCCGGCGGCCGGGTCGCCCCACTGCTCGTACGGCATATCCGGGCCGGGGAGGACGGCGAGGCGCATCTCACGCTGGCCCGTGAATTCGCGGTCCTCGGCTACCAGATCTTCGCCGCCGAGGCCGCCGCGAGCGCCGTGCGGATCTTCCGGACCGTCCGCGACCCCCGCGCCCTGGCGGCTAGCACACTGCTCGCGGATGTGCTCAGCCGCTGCGACACACTGCGCACTCCCGCCCTGCTGGCGGTGCAACCGGCACTGACCGTACGCGAACGGCAGGTCGCCGAGTTGGCAGCCGGCGGCGTCCGCAGCCGGGAGATCGCCGACCGCTTGTTCCTGTCGCCACGCACGGTGGAGAACCACCTACAGCGCGTCTACACCAAGCTCGGGGTCAACGGCCGGAATGAGCTGGCCCCAGCATTACGCCTGCTGCCGCAATAAGGTGGTCGGGTGAACGACTTCGCCCCGGCCATGCTGACCGACCAGTACGAGCTGACCATGATCAGCGCCGCCCTCAAGGACGGCACGGCCGAGCGCCGCAGCGTCTTCGAGGTGTTCGCCCGGCGCCTGCCCACCGGGCGGCGTTACGGCGTGGCCGCCGGCCAGGGCCGCCTGATCGACCTGATCAACCGGTTCCGCTTCCGTGACGAGGACATCAGCTTCCTGCGCACCGCCGGCATCGTCGACGAGACCACCGCGGCCTGGCTCAAGGACTACCGCTTCACCGGCGACATCGACGGGTACGCGGAGGGCGAACTGTTCTTCCCCGGGTCACCGATCCTGACGGTGTCCGGGGGCTTCGCGGAATGCGTCGTCCTCGAAACGGTCATCCTGTCCGTGCTCAACCACGACAGCGCGGTCGCGTCGGCGGCCGCCCGGATGGTCACCGCTGCCCGGGGCCGGCCGATCATCGAGATGGGCTCACGGCGTACCCATGAAGAGGCCGCGGTGGCAGCGGCCCGCGCGTCCTACCTCGCGGGTTTCGCCTCCACGTCCAACCTCGCCGCGGGCAGCCGGTACGGCATCCCCACCACCGGCACGTCCGCCCACGCGTTCACCCTGCTCCACGACGACGAGCCGGCCGCGTTCGCCTCCCAGGTGGCGACGCTGGGCAAGAACACCACACTGCTGGTCGACACGTACGACATCGCCCAGGGCATCCGCAACGCCATCGCGGTCGCCGGCCCCGACCTGCGAGCGGTCCGCATCGACTCCGGCGACCTCTCGGTCCTCGCCCAGCACTCCCGCGAACTCCTGGACTCCCTCGGCGCCACCGAAACCAAGATCGTCGTCTCCGGCGACATGGACGAATACGCCATCTCCAGCCTGGCGGCAGAACCCGTCGACATGTACGGCGCGGGCACGGCGGTGGTCACCGGCTCCGGAGCGCCGACCGCTGGGCTCGTCTACAAACTCGTCGAGGTCGAAGGCCGCGCGGTGGTCAAACGCTCGGAGAACAAGGCCACGGTCGGCGGCCGCAAGACCGCCATCCGCCGTCACAAGCCGACCGGCACCGCCACCGAGGAGATCATCGTCTCCCAGGGCGTCCCCGACCACCTGCCCAACGACCGCTTCCTGCAGCGCTCCTTCGTGGCAGCCGGCGAACCCACCGAGATCCCCACCCTCGCCGAATCCCGCGAACACCTGCGCCAGTGCCTGATCTCCATCCCCTGGGAAGGCCTCAAGCTCTCATCCGGCGACCCGGCCGTCCCCGTCACCGTGATCCCGACGGCCTGAAAGGTCCACCGATGTCCAAGGCGCTCATCATCGTCGACGTCCAGAACGACTTCTGCGAAGGAGGCTCCCTCGCGGTCCAGGGCGGCACCGGCGTAGCGGAAGCCATCACCGCGGCCGTGTCCCAGCCCGCCACCTGGGACCACATCGTGGCGACGAAGGACTTCCACGTCGACCCCGGAACCCACTTCAGCGACCACCCCGACTACGTCGACACCTGGCCGGTCCACTGCGTCGCAGGAACCCCCGGCTCCGACTTCCACCCGGCCCTGGCAACGGACAAGATCGAGGCGGTCTTCCACAAGGGCGCTTACGAGGCGGCCTACTCCGGCTTCGAGGGCCGCACCGAAGCCGGCGAAACACTCACCGACTGGCTGAGGACCCACGGCGTGACCACGGTCGACGTGGTCGGCATCGCAACCGACCACTGCGTCCGGGCAACCGCCCTGGACGCGAAAAAGGCCGGCTTCGAAACCCACGTCATCCTGTCCATGACAGCAGGCGTCTCCCCGGCGACGACGGCGGCGGCCCTCGACCAGCTGACCGAAGCCAAGGTAACCACCACCGGAGACCCGGTGGTCATCACAGCCTGAGCCCCCGGCAGGCCCAGCCGCCCGATCCGCCTCGTGTCGGCCGGTCCATGCCCGGCCATCCTTCAGCCTGCCCAGCACTCAGCCTGCTTAACGTCACTCAGCCTGTCTGACGCCACTCAGCCTGCCCAGCACCACTCAGGCTGCGGCCAGCTCCTGCCGGACCACGGCGACCAGAGCGTGACGCCGCTTGACCGTCTTCGGACTGCCCAGCAGCACCCGGCCTGGCCTGCTCAGACCTGAGGGAAGCCGCTCGGCCTGCTCTACTGGAAGCCACTCGGACGAGCTGAGCGAAGCCGAACCGGGCCGGGCCAGGCCGGGCCGAGCCGAACTGGGCTGGGCCGAACCGAACCGAACCGAGCCGAGCCGGGCCGGGCCGGGCCGGGCCGGGCCGGGCCGGGCCGGGCCGGGCCGGGCCGGGCCGGGCCGGGCCGGGCCAAGCCGGGCCGGGCCGAACCGAACCGGGCTGGGCCGGGCCAAGCCGGGCCGAACCGAACCGAACCGAGCCGGGCCGGGCCGGGCCGGGCCGGGCCGGGCCGAACCGAGCCGGGCCGAGCCGAACCGGGCCGAGCTGGGCCGGGCCGAGCCGGGCCGAGCCGAACCGGGCCGAGCCGAACCGGGCCGAGCCGAACCGGGCCGAGCCCGGCCGAGCCCGGCCGAGCCCGGCCGAGCCCGGCCGAGCCGAGCCCGGCCGGGAGCTGTTCCGATCTTGGCCTGCCTTCTTCAGCCTGCCCGGCAGTTCGGCCCACCCGACACTGCTTGGCTCAGGCCTGCCCTCCCCCGCTCGATCCACCCTGCCGAGCCCGAGCCCGAGCCCGAGTCCGGCTCCGGGGCGGGCAGGGTCTGATGGTCAGCGGGCCGATGTCGGGGCATCCGGGCTTCCGTTGTTCGGGCTTCCGGCGCTCGGGCCCCCGTCGGCCGGCGCCCTTCCGGGGCCGGCGATCCCGGAGGCGGCCATTCCAGGCGCCACCGTCACAGGATCAGCCACCGCGTATCCCTCCGCCCCCGGCGGGACCGCACCCGGCGGGAACGCACCCGGCGGGACCGCACCCGAGCTGTCGGGGACTGTGCTGATGGTGTCGGCCGGGCGGGTGAGTCCGCGGCGGCGGCGGAGTTCGATGGGGAGAACGGTGGCCGCTACCAGCAGGCCTACGCCTCCAACCGCGGTGAAACCCCAGGCCGGGGAGAAGGTGTCCATCACTACGCCGGCGAGCGGTGCCCCCAGTGCCACCCCCACGGTCAGCGAGGAGTTGTGCCAGCCCATGGCTTCGCCTCGAGCGGCGGCCGGGGTCAGGCGACTGACCGCGTCCGCGGTGGCTGTGATCAAGGGGGCGCAGAGGGCGCCGGCTGGGAGCAGCAGGACAGCCAGGAGCCACCAGTGGTCGCCCGCGAGGCCCACCGGGATGGTCAGGAGTGCCATCGGGGTGAGGAGTGCCAGCGGGGGAAGGCCCTGCCGGACCATGCCGTACGCGAAGCCGCCCGCGAGTGAGTAGACCGCCCAGATCGACAGGACGGCGCCCGTCCATTGGACCTGGCCGGAATCCCGGAGGACCGCCACCACCGCGACGTCGGTGCCGCTGAGGACCAGGGTCGCGGCGCTGCTGATGGCCAGGACGGCGACCAGGCGGGGACGGAGCCACGCGCTGCGGGGGACGCGGTCGCCGGCGGAGACCGGGGCCTCGTCGTGTGCCCGGATGGGTGGGTTGAGCAGGAAAAGACCGACACCGGACAGCAGGATGCCGGTGCCGACGACGAGCATCGCCACCCGGGGGCCGGCTGTGGTGCTGATGAGGACGCCCAGAGCCGGGCCGGTCATGAACGAGAGCTCGGTGGTGATCGAGTCCAGAGCGAAGGCCGGCAGCCGGTGCGACTCGGGGGCGAGCGCGGCGATGGACTGCCGGGCGACCGCGAAGGCGGGCAACGTCAGGAAGCCACCCACGAAGGCCGCCACGAGCAGCGCCCAGTACGGCAAGGCTTGCGCCGAGGTCCAGAAGATCACTTCGGCGACCGTGGTGAGCACCAGCACGGGTCGCAGGCCACGCCGGTCGGTGATCCGGCCCATGATCGGCGCGCCCAGTGAGCCACCGACGGTGAACAGGGCACCGACGAGTCCTGCCGCGCCATATCCCAGACCGAGATCCAGGGTGACGTGCAGTGTCAGCGTGACGGTGCCGGCCGTGATCGGGATCCGCGCCAGCGTGGCCACGATGAGCAGCGACTTGATACCGCGCAGCGCGAGCGTCTCCCGGTAAGGCGTCAAGGTCATGAGCGGTCCTCACCTCCGCGGGCCAGTCTGCCGTGCCGGTACGACAGTTTCTCCAGCGGGGGACGATCAAGCCCCGGATCCGCAGCGGATGGTGCGGGAGGGACAGGAAGAAACGCGGAAGCCAAGGCGGCGCGAGGCGGGACGAGGCCCGGGCAGGGCGCAGCCGGGGGTAGGCGCAACCGGGGGGATGCGAAAAGCCCGGCTCGGTCGTGAGACCGGGCCGGGCTTTTCGGGGCTTGATCAGATACTGATCAGAGCTTGGTCAGCGCTTCTTCTTGCGGTCGCTCAAGTCTTCCTTGTACGTCGCGCCGCCGTCGGACTCGCTTGTCAGGGGGCGGGCTCCACCTTCCGGGGGGCCGGCGATCGACTGTTCGCCGGCTGCGAGCTCCGGGAACTTGGCGTCGAAGGCGGGGCGCTCCGAGCGGATGCGGGGCATCTTGTCGAAGTTGCGGAGCGGGGGCGGGGAGGAGGTTGCCCACTCGAGGGAGTTGCCCGCGCCCCAGGGGTCGTCCACCGTAACGAGCTGGCCGACCTTGTAGGACTTCCAGCAGTTGTAGATGAACGGCAGGGTCGACGCTCCCAGGATGAAGGAGCCGATCGTGGAGAACGTGTTCAGGAACGTGAAGCCGTCCGTGGGGAGGTAGTCGGCGTAGCGGCGGGGCATGCCCTCCGCGCCGAGCCAGTGCTGCACCAGGAACGTGGCGTGGAAGCCGAGGAAGGTCAGCCAGAAGTGGACCTTGCCGAGGCGGTCGTCGAGCATGCGGCCGAACATCTTCGGGAACCAGAAGTAGATGCCCGAGAAGACGGCGAACACGATCGTGCCGAACAGCACGTAGTGGAAGTGCGCGATGACGAAGTAGGAGTCCGACACGTGGAAGTCGATGGGCGGGGCGGCGAGCAGCACGCCGGAGAGGCCACCGAACAGGAACGTGACGAGGAAGCCGATCGCGAACAGCATCGGGGTCTCGAAGCTGATCTGGCCGCGCCACATCGTGCCGATCCACACGAAGAACTTCATGCCGGTCGGGACCGCGATGAGGAAGCTCAGGAAGCTGAAGAACGGCAGCAGCACCTGGCCGGTGACGAACATGTGGTGTGCCCACACGCTCATCGACAGCGCGGCGATCAGCAGGGTCGCGCCGACCAGGCCCTTGTAGCCGAAGACGGGCTTGCGGCTGAAGACCGGGATGACCTCGGTGATGATGCCGAAGAACGGCAGCGCCACGATGTAGACCTCGGGGTGCCCGAAGAACCAGAAGAGGTGCTGCCAGAGCATCGGGCCGCCGGTGGCCACGTCGAAGACGTGCGCGCCGAGGACACGGTCGGCCGCCAGGGCGAACAGCGCCGCCGCGAAGAACGGGAAGACCATGATCACCAGGAGCATCGTCACCAGGATGTTCCAGGTGAGGATCGGCATCCGGAACATCGTCATGCCGGGCGCCCGGAGCGTGATCACCGTGGTGATGATGTTGACGCCACCGAGGATGGTGCCGAGGCCGGAGATCGCGAGACCGACGACCCACATGTTGCCGCCGACACCCGGTGAGTGCAGCGAGTCGCTGAGCGGGGTGTAGGCGAACCAGCCGAAGTCGGCGGCGCCGCCCGGGGTCAGGAACCCGCTGATGGTGATCGTGCCGCCGAACAGGTACAGCCAGTACGCGAACGCGTTGAGCCGCGGGAACGACACGTCGGGCGCGCCGATCTGGATCGGCACCAGGAAGTTCGCGAACGCGAACACGATCGGTGTCGCGAAGAACAGCAGCATGATCGTGCCGTGCATCGTGAACAGCTGGTTGTACTGCTCGGGCGACAGGAGCTGCATGCCCGGCTGGGCCAGCTCCGTCCGCATGAGCAGAGCCATCAAGCCGCCCAGCATGTAGAACACGAAGGCGGTGATCATGTACATGATCCCGATCTGCTTCGCGTCCGTGGTCCGCAGGATCCGCGCGAGGGCCGAACCCTTGACCTGCTGCCTGACCGGCCAAGGCCGGGTCACGATCGGCTTAGGCGCAACGGTCGTCACGGATAGCCTCCGGTGTCTCGTTCGTCCCACTGCGTACGCCCGAGTGAAAGGCGTACCTCGCAGGCAGAATAGTCCCCCGCCGACCCCCGGCGGGCGCGGGGTGACCAAAGAGCACCCAGGTCCTAGAACGGCTCCACAAGTGCCCGGTAGTGATCAGTGAAGATCCTCTGACCCCGCCTTCGCAGCATAGGGTCGCGCAGAGCGGGCGCTACGTCCCGGGTGCCGTCCCGCTCGTGGGTCCGTTCCCGCACCAGGTCACAGCGCTGCCGGCGACGATCTTCGTACGCGTCGAGCGCGACCCGGACGTCGCCGTCCGCCCGCTTGAGCACCTCGCCGAGCACGACCGCGTCCTCCAGCGCCATGGCGGCGCCCTGGGCGAGCGTGGGCGCGGTGGCGTGGGCAGCGTCACCGACCAGGAGCACGGATCCGCGGGAGTAGCGCTCCAGCACCACTTCGTCGGTGCGGGCGACCTGCACTTTCTCCAGGGCGCCGAGGATCGCCGGCACGCACCCGCCGAAGTCGGCGAACAGCTCCCGCAGCCGTGCGCGGGGGTCGGCCGGGTTCGGGGTGCCGTCCGCGACGGTCTCGTCGGCGTAGCAGTACAGCTTGCGACCGCCCATCGGCATCGCGACGATCTGCGACCGGCGCCCGAGCAGAGCGGTCCAGTCACTGAGGGCGGGACCGCCGCTGACCACGCTGCGGTACACGATCTGGCCGGTCGGGGTGGCCGCGCCGCCGAGGCCGGTGCGTTCGCGGATCATCGAGCGGCGGCCGTCGGCGCCGACCACGAGGTCGTACTCCGCGACGGAGCCGTCACCGAACTCGACCTTGACCGCGCCGTCGAGCAGATGCAGGTCACGCACCGCGGTGTCGTAACGGACCTCGCCGCCGACGCCGGTGAGCAGCACCTGTTGCAGGTCCGCACGCGACAGCGCCCGCGACTCACCGACCCCGGCCCAGAGCGCGGCCGCGTCCAGCTCGAACAGCGGCTGACCGTGGGAGTCCTGGAACATCTGCCGGAAGATCAGGTCACCGAGGGGGCGCAGGGGTGCGTCGAGGCCGAGCATGCGCAGCGCGCGGCCGGCGTTTCCGGGCAGGAAGATGCCGGCGCCGGGGACCATGGTGGCGGGCAGTTCCTCCACCACGTCGGGCCGGAAGCCGGCGATCCGGAGTCCTCTCGCTGCCGCGAGACCACTGACACCGGCGCCTACGACGAGGATCCGCAGGGTCATCGCAGCAACGCCTCCGAGGGGTGTTCGATACGCGTCGGAGCCAAGACACTACCGGCCGCCACGATGACTGGAAACCTGTGACGCCCGACGCGTCCGATTTGTTCAAGACGCGAGCTTCGATGTGCTCGTAGCGTCGTCGACATGGCACCTACCTTCACCGCGGTCGGCCTGGCAGTGGCCGACATGGGAAAAACACTCGCGTTCTATCGCCGGCTCGGGCTCGACATCCCGGCCGGGGCGGACGGCGCACCGCACGCCGAAGCCGAGGTCCCGGGCCACGGCAAGCTCATGTGGGACACGGGTCACCCGGTCCCGCCGGGCCCGGGCCGGATCAATCTCGCGTTCGCCTGCGAGAGCCCGGCCGAGGTCGATGCGACGTACGCCGGGATGGTCGGCGCGGGATACGCGTCCGAGCGGGAGCCCTGGGACGCGCCGTGGGGCCAGCGGTACGCCGTGATCCTCGACCCGGACGGCAACGGCGTGGATCTGTTCGCACCGCTCATGTGACCAGCTGCCCGAGCGGGAGCCCGGCCAGCGCTCTGACGTCACGCGACAGATGGGCCTGGTCGGCATAGCCCGCCAGCACCGAGACCTCCGCGAACGGCCGGCCGGCTCGGGCGAGCCCCATGGCGCGCTGAAAACGTACGATCCGGGTCAGGGTCTTGGGGGCGTAGCCGAAAGAGCTCGCGCACCGCCGCTGCAGGTGTCGCGGGCTCAGGCCGCACGAATCGGCGATCGCGGCCACCGTCAGCCCGGCCCGGGCCCCGGCAGCCACCGCCCTCGTCGCCTGGTCGGGGGCCCGCCATCGGCGCCGGGCGAATTCCTCCAGCGCGGCCGGCGGGTCATCCGCCTCGGCGACCGCGCGCACCACGGCGGACGGCATCAGCTCGTCGAGCGGCACCTGGCGGTCGGTCAGCTCGTCGGCCGGGACGCCGAGGATGCCCGGCCCCACGCCGTCGGCGAAGCGCAACGCGAAGAACCGGCTGCCGGCCACCGGAACCGGTGCGACCTGGGCGGTCGTGTCCGGCCCGGCGACGAGGACGGACCCGTCCTGCCAGATCACGTCGAGGCAGCCGTCGGGCAGGACGCGCGTCGCCGGGGAGTCCGGCGGGACGACACTGCGCCAGGCGGTGACGTGCGGGAGCGATGAAGGCCGTTCTGCGTACATGCCCCGACCCTGCCACCGGGGTACGACATTTCAGCGAATGACACCGATGTAGTTCCGGCGGACAATCGATGGATGGTCGACCAGCTCGAGGAGTACCGGCGCCGGCGGGACGCGCGGCGGACGCCGGAACCCGTACCCGCCGCGAGGCCTCGCCCGACCGGCCGGAACAGGTTCGTCATCCAGCAGCACCACGCCCGCAGCCTGCACTGGGATGTGCGCCTGGAGCGCGACGGCGTCCTCGTCTCGTTCGCCGTCCCGCGCGGCCTACCCCGTGACCGGGCCCGCAACCACCTGGCCAGACACACCGAGGACCACCCGCTGGAATACCTCGGGTTCGCCGGTGAGATCCCGGCCGGCGAATACGGTGGCGGCCGGATGTCGATCTTCGATCACGGCACCTACGAAACCGACAAATGGCGCGATGAGGAGATCAGCGTCACATTTCACGGGGATCGGACCTCGGGACGCTATGTCTTCTTCCAGACGGACGACCGGCAGTGGATGGTCCGGCGGATGGATCCGCCCACGGCGGGATGGCAGAGCATGCCCGAGGCCGTCGAACCCATGCTCACGACCGGGGCTTCCGGTCTGCCGCCGGACGACCAGGACTGGGGGTACGAACTGAGCTGGGCCGGCCGCCGCACGCTCGCCTACGTCTCCGGGGGCCGGATCCGGCTCACCGGCGCGGACGGCGCGGACGTGACGTCGTGGTATCCGGAGCTCCGCCCGCTCGGCGAGTTACTGGCACCCGCCGAGGCCGTGCTGGACGGGGAGATCGTGGCGTTCGACGGGGCATCGGTGTCACCGGAGCACCTCGCCCGGCGCGAGGCTCCGCGTGACTCCGGCGCCGCTCGCCGGGCCGCGGACCGTACCCCCGTGCATCTCCTCGTCTATGACCTTCTCTGGCTGGAGGGACACTCGACGACCGAGTTGCTGCGCTACACCGAGCGCCGCGAGCTGCTGGAGGGCCTGAACCTGACCGGCACGCACTGGCAGACGCCGCCGTACTTCCCGGGCGGTGGCGCGTTCGCCCTGGAGGCCGCCGAGGCGCAGGGGCTGGCCGGCGTCGTCGCGAAACGCCTCGACTCGCCCTACCTGCCGGGCCGTCGCAGCCGCCTCTGGCTGGAGATAAGCGGCGCGGCCGGCTGACGGAACGTGGTCGCCGGCGGCCCACGCCCGGACCGGCCGTGTTTCCTCGCTCCGAGCGGAACAGCACGTTGATATTGCTCAGGCGAGGCGTGCGTCACCCGATCAAGGGTGTTTGCCCGATCCCACGGCGGAAAGGTCTATGAGTTGATGCACCGCCAGATGCATTATCCGCCCGCTGTAGTGATCCAGGACATGTCTGCTGACCTTTGGAATTCCGCCGCATCCGTCCTCGACAACAACTGGTCAGACGACCACATGGTGCCGTCTCGCCGCCTCTATCCCCACCAGTGGAGCTGGGACGCCGCCTTCATCGCCATCGGGCTCGCCTATGTGAACCCGAGCCGCGCGTGGCGTGACCTCCGCAGCCTCTTCGAGGCCCAGTGGCCCGACGGCCGCGTGCCCCACATCGTGTTCGATCCCCGCACCGCCGAGGGCGACTACTTCCCCGGCCCGGCGTTCTGGGACGTCCCCGCGTACGCCGGCCGCCCCGCCCGGGGCAGCACCGGCCTCGTCCAGCCACCCCTGCACGCCATCGGTGTGTGGGAGGTCTACCGGCGGGCCGCGGCCCACGGTGCGATCGCCGCGCACGAGGCCGGCGAGGAGCTCAAGTGGCTCTACCCGCGCCTGGTGGCCCAGCAGGAATACCTGAGCCGCAGCCGCGACGCGGGCGGTGACGGGCTCGCCAGCATCGTGCACCCCTGGGAATCCGGGCTGGACAACAGCCCCTCCTGGGACACCGCGCTGGCCGACGTCCCCGCCGACATGGGGCTGCTCGAACGCTACCGGCGGCGTGACCTCGAGGTCGCCGACGCCGCGCACCGCCCGCTGGACATCGACTACGCCCGCTACCTGGGCCTGGTCCTCAACTACCGCGAACTCGGATACTCCGACACCGCGCTGGCCCAGCGGCACGATTTCGTGGTCGAGTGCCCGTCGTTCAACGCGATCCTGGCCGCGGCCGAACTCGCGCTGGTGCACATCGCGGAGGTGGTCGGCGCGGACCCGCAGGTGCACGTCGACCGGGCCAAGCGGATCACCTCGGCGATCTCCCGGCACCTCTGGGACCCGCAGACCCGTACCTTCCGGGCGCGTAACGTCCGCGACCGGGCCCTCAGCCCGGCGCGGTGCGTCAACGGCCTGGTGCCGCTGCTCCTCCCGGACCTGCCCGACCACCAGGCCGCCGCGATCATGGCGGAGGCGGCATCCGAGCGTTTCGGCCTGCCCGGGACAACCGGCCTGCCGGTGCCGAGCTACGACCGCACGGCACCCGACTTCGACACGCTGCGCTACTGGCGGGGCCCGATCTGGATCAACGTCAACTGGCTGCTGCGCCGCGGCATGCTGGTGCACGGCTACCGGGGCGAGGCCGAGGATCTGCGCTCGGCCATGATCCGCCTGATCCACCAGTCCGGGCACTATGAGTACTTCCACCCGGTCACCGGCGAGGGCATCGGAGCACCGACGTTCAGCTGGACGGCGGCACTCTCCCTCGACCTGCTCGCGGACCGTTCCGTCCCGGCCTACGCCAGAGCGGCCTGACCGCCCCGAGCAGAGCCTGCCTGACCGGCTCAGCTCGGGGCGCACCTATGGGGTCAGAAGATCTCTGCCGCGATGCTGGTGTCGTCCCCGTGGCCGGTGTGGACGACGGTTGCCGGGGGGAGCGTGAGCAGGCGGTCCCGGATGGAGCGTTCGATGGTCGGGCGGTCGCTGTAGGAGCGGCCGGTTGCGCCCGGGCCGCCCTGGAACAGGGTGTCGCCGGTGAAGACGCTGTCCAGGGCCGGGGCGTAGAGGCAGACCGCGCCGGGGCTGTGGCCCGGGGTGTGCAGGACCCGCAGCGTGATGCCGGCCACCGTGAGTTCCTGGCCGTCGCTGAGCGGGGCCGGCATCGGCAGGCCCGGGTGGGTGAGCTTCCAGAGGACGTCCTCGGCCGGGTGCAGCAGCAGCGGCGCCCCGGTGCGTTCGGCCAGCTCGGGGGCGACGCGGACGTGGTCGTCGTGGGCGTGGGTGAGGATGATCGCGACGACCTTGCGGCCGTCGACCACCTCGAGGATCGCGTCGGCCGAGTGCGGGGCGTCGATGACGGCGCATTCGGTGTCGTCGCCGATGACCCAGATGTTGTTGTCGACGTCGAAGGTCTCGCCGTCGAGCGAGAACGTGCCGCTGGTGACCGCGTGGTCGATGCGGGCGGCCATCAGAAGATCACCACGGAGCGCAGGACGTCGCCGCTGTGCATCTTGGTGAACGCCTCTTCGACCTGGTCGAGGCGGATCTCCTCGGTGACGAACTTGTCGAGGTCGAGCCGGCCCTGGCGGTAGAGCTCGGTCAGCATCGGGAAGTCGCGGGTCGGCAGGCAGTCGCCGTACCAGCTGCTCTTGAGCGCGCCGCCGCGGCCGAAGACGTCGGCCAGCGGGAGCTCGATGGTCATCTCCGGCGTCGGGACGCCGACCAGGACCACCGTGCCGGCCAGGTCGCGGGCGTAGAACGCCTGCTTGTAGGTCTCCGGGCGGCCGACCGCCTCGATGACCACGTCGGCGCCGTTGCCGCCGGTGAGCGCCTGGATCTCGGCGACGACGTCCTTGCCGCGCGCGTTGATCGTGTGGGTGGCGCCGAAGCTGCGGGCCCACTCGAGTTTCCGGTCGTCGGTGTCGACCGCGATGATCGTGGTCGCCCCGGCCAGCGCGGCACCGGCGACCGCGCCGTCACCGACGCCGCCGCAGCCGATGATCGCGACCGAGTCGCCGCGGGTCACCCCGCCGGTGTTGATCGCCGCGCCGATGCCGGCCATGACGCCGCAGCCCAGCAGCCCCACCGCGGCCGGGCGGGCCTCCGGGTCGACCTTGGTGCACTGCCCGGCGGCGACCAGCGTCTTCTCGACGAACGCGCCGATGCCCAGGGCCGGCGACAGCTCGGTGCCGTCCTCCAGCGTCATCTTCTGGGTCGCGTTGTGGGTGTTGAAGCAGTACCACGGCTTGCCCTTGCGGCACGCGCGGCAGTCGCCGCAGACGGCCCGCCAGTTGAGGACGACGAAGTCACCGGGGGCGACCTCGGTCACGCCGGGTCCGACGGCCTCGACGATCCCGGCGGCCTCGTGGCCGAGCAGGAACGGGTAGTCGTCGTTGATGCCGCCCTCGCGGTAGTGCAGGTCGGTATGACAGACGCCGCAGGCCTGCACTTTCACGACCGCTTCGCCGGGTCCGGGATCCGGGATGATGATCGTGGCTACCTCGACGGGGGCACCCTTGGCCCGGGAGATGACTCCGTTGACTCGCTGACTCATGCCGATCACCTTGCCATCCGGACCTGGGAGGCCGGAGTGCCGGACCCAGGATCTACGGTGTCCGGGTGACCCACGCCCGTCGGCTCGTTCTGCTCATTGTCGCTTTTATCCTGTTTCCGGCCCCCGCGTGGGCCGATGCCCCGGCCCGGCTCCCCGGCCAGGTGACCGATACCACCGGAGCTCTCGGCACCGGCCGGGCCTCGGTGGACTCGGCGTTGGCCGCATTGCGGGAAAAGACCGGCATCCAGCTCTTCGTCGTCTTCGTCGACTCGTTCGACGGCACGGCGGCCCAGCAATGGACCGACCGGACGGCCGAGCTGAGCGATCTGGGCGACCGCGACGCGCTGCTCGCGGTCGCGACCACCGACCGGGCGTACGCGTATTCGTTCCCCGACGATTCCCGCGTTTCCGACAGCGAGTTGTCGCAGGTGGCGCAGGACGACATCGAGCCGGCGCTGGCCCGTGGCGACTGGCCGGGCGCGGTGGTCGCGGCCGCCGGCGGTTACACCGACGCCGCCGGGGCGGGCGGCGGTTCGGGCTGGTGGATCATCGTGATCCTGGCGCTGATCATCATCGGGGCGCTGGTCTGGGTCCTCATCCGCCGGCGCCGCCGGGCCTCGGTGGCCGCTCCGCAACCGGCCGGCCCCACCACCGCGGAGCTGACCGCACGGGCGAACGCGCTGCTCGTCGAGCTGGACGATGATCTCCGCGAGAGCGAGAGCGAGCTGGGCCTGGCCACCGCGCAGTACGGCGCGGCCGAGACGACCCGGTTCAAGACCGCGCTGGAGACCTCGCGCCAGGACGTGGCCGAGGCGTTCCGGCTGCGGATGACGCTGGACGAGGTGCCGGCCCCCGGCGAGGAGACCCGCCGGCGCGTGCTGACCGAGATCATCGCCCGCTGCACGGCCGCCGACGAACGCCTCGACGCGGAGTCCGAGGCTTTCGACCGCCTGCGGGACCTGGAAGGCCGTGCCGAGGAGGTGGCCGCCGAGGTGGAGACCCGCCGGGCCGCGGCCGAGGCGAGCCTGCCGGCCGCGGCCGCGGTTCTGCACGATCTGACCGATGGGTACGCGGGGCAGACCGTCACCGCCGTCGCCGGGAACCTGGACCAGGCTCGCGAGCGCCTCCAGTTCACCGTGTCAGCGCTGGAGAAGACCCGGGCCGCACTGCCCGAGCGGGCCGAGGCCGCGCTGGCGGTCCGGGCGGCGGAGCAGGCGGTGTCGCAGGCCGAACAGTTGGTGGCGGGGGTGCACCAGGCGGCCACCGACCTGGCCGGCGCGCGCACCACGGCCGACGCGCTGATCGCGGAGCTGGAGTCGGAGATCGCCACCGGGCGCAGTCTCGGCGGGGCGGAACTCGCCGCTGTCGTCGCGCGGGCCGAGACAGCCGTCACGGAGGTGCGCGCTCAGCTGGCGGTCGACAAGCCGGATCCGGTGCACTCGGTCGCCGTGCTGCAGGCCGCCGACGCCGCGCTGGACCGGGCGCTCGAACAGGCGCAGGACACCGCGGAACGGGCCGCGCACAACCGGGCGCTGCTGGCCCAGGCCCTGCCGGTGGCCCGGGCCGAGATCGGCGCGGCGACCACCTTCATCTCCACCCGGCGCGGCGTGGTGGACGCCAATGCCCGGGCGTCGCTGTCCGAGGCGCAGCGCTTCCTCGGCCTGGCCGAGAGCCTCGCGGAGTCGGACCCGGCGGCCGCGCTGGCCCACGCCCAGCAGGCTCGGAGCCTGGCCGCCGCGGCGAGCCGGTCCGCGCACACCGATGTTCAGAGCTGGGGTGGCGGCGGCTTCGACGCGGGGTCGTTCGCGGGGGCGGTGCTGGGCGGGATCCTGTCCGGCGGGGGTTCCCCGGGGCGGGGCCACGGCGGGGGCGGCGGGTGGTCCGGCGGCGGTTTCGGTGGCAGCGGCTCCCGCGGCCGGCGCACCGGTGGCAGCGGCGGGGGTGGCGGCCGGCGCGGCGGCGGAGGCCGGTTCTAGAACCGCTCGGCCGGGTTCTCCAGCAGGGATTCGCAGACCTTGGTGAGCTGGCGGACCTGGGCCGGGGTCAGGCGGTCGAAGACGAGGTGCTGGACCGACGCGGCGTGGCCGGGGGCGGACTCGACGACCTTGGCGAAACCCTCGTCGGTCAGCACCGCGATCTGGACGCGGCCGTCCTCCGGGTCGCGTTCACGGCGGACCCAGCCCTGGGCCTCGAGCCGCGCGACCACATGGGACAACCGGGACAGCGACGCGCTGGCCCGTTTGGCGAGCCGGCTCATCGGCAGCCGCCGGTCGTCACGCTCGGAGAGCGTCGTCAGCACGAGGTAGCCCATGTGGGTCAGCCCGGCGTCGCGCTGGAGCTGGCCCTCCAGGGCGGCCGGAATCTTGACGAGCACTTCGACGAACTTGCGCCAGGCCTGTTGCTGCTCGTCGGTCAACCACCGCGGCTCGTCCATGGCAGCAGGTTAGTTACCACCGGCCCGGAGATGAAGGGCGGGGCCGGGGCGTCGTCCGACTTTGTGCGGACTTCTCACCCCGGCACGGCGCTTCAGCTCTGCGGCGGCTCGTCCTTGCCGGCTTCCTCGGCGGCGTCCGCCTGCTCCTTCGTCTTGTGGACGGCACCCGGCGCGTGCTCGGGCGGGCCGTAGACGGTGTACAGGACCAGCGGGTTCGGGCCGTCGTTGGTGAAGTTGTGCTTGTGCCCGGCCGGCACCACGACGAGGTCACCCTGGGCGACCTTGCGGGTCTGACCGCTCACCTTCGCCTCACCGACCCCGCTGACGAACGTGAGGATCTGGTCCACCTCGTGGACCTCCTCGCCGATCTCGCCACCCGGCGGGATCGTCATGACCACGAGCTGAGTGTGCTTGCCGGTCCAGAGGACCTGACGGAAGTCCGGATTCTTCTCGGCGACTGTGGCGATCGTGAAGTGCTCCATACCGATCGCATACCCACAGTCAGGACGACCGTAACCGGGTTCCCGCTCCGAGAGTCGACACCGGCTCCGGCCGGCCGATCAGGTAGCCCTGGACGAAGTCGACGCCGAACTCGCGCAGCATCCGCAGGGTCGGCTCGTCCTGGACGTACTCGGCGACGGTGTGGATGCCGTACGCCTGGCAGACCTGGACCAGCGCCTGCACCAGGACCTGGTCCTGAGCGCTGTTGACGAGGTTGCTGACGTACTCCCCGTCGATCTTGACCAGATCGATGGGGAAGATCCGCAGGTAGCGGAACGAGGCGTACCCCGAGCCGAAGTCGTCCAGCGCGAGCTGGCAGCCGAGGTCCCGGATCCGGTCGGCGAAGTGCCGGGCCTCGCTGAGGTTGCTGATGAGGGCGGTCTCGGTGATCTCGAACGTCAGCTGCTCGGCGTTTACCTTGTACCGGTCGAAGAGCGCCTCGACCTCCGCGGTCAGGCGCGGATCGCCGACCGTGCGCCCGGAGAGGTTGATCTGGAACGCGTTGGTGGGCAGCGAGGCCGCGAGCGCGAGCGCGTGCTCGACCACCCAGAGGTCGATGTCGTAGACCGCGTCGAGGCGTTCGGCGGTGTCGAGGACCTGGATCGGCGACTGCGGCGTGCCGTTCTCGTCGAGCACGCGCAGCAGCAGCTCGTGGCGCAGCACCCGGTTGGTCTGCAGCTCGAGGATCGGCTGGGCGAACAGCGTGAACCGGTCGGTGCCCAGCGCGGCCGCGACCCGGTCACGGTAGGAGCCCTGGCGGTCCTTGGCCGGGACCGGGTCGGGCACCAGCACGACCGGCCGGCCGGCTTCACGGGCCTGGCGCCAGGCGTGCTCGGCGTCGATCAGCAGGTCGTGGCTGCTCGCCTCGCCGTCCGGGCGGAACCGGACCAGCCCGGCCCACACCCGGGCGTGCACCCACCTGTCGGGCAGGACGAACGGCTGGGTGCGCAGCGCCTCGACGAACAGGTCGGCCTGGCGGCGGGCCATGGCCCAGGACGCGCCGGGAAGCAGGACGGAGATCTCGTTCGGGCCGGCCCGGCCGAGCAGGTTGTCGGGCTGGGCGAGGCCTTCGAGCACGCGGGCGGCCCGGTGCAGGAGCTCGGCTTCGTCGTCCTGGCGGGTCGCGCCGGTCCGGTCCGGCTCGACGCGTACGACCAGGACCGCTCCCCCGCCGCGGCGCTGGGCCCGGTCGATCTCGTCCGCGAAACGGGCCCGGGTGAGCAGGCCGGTGGCGGGGTCGGGATCGATGATGGAGGCCTGCACGGTCTCGCCGCGGCGGGTGAGCCGGGCGACCTCGCGACGGGCGCGTTCCCGGACCGAGACGTCGCGCAGCGCGCCACGGATGCCGCTGACCACGCCGTCGTGCCCGGCGATGGGCTCGAGGCGGCAGTCGACGTCGAACCAGCCGCCGTCGGCGCGCAGGAGCCGCACCGTGGTCCGGACGGATTCGCGGGTGGTCCAGGCCCGGGTGATCGAGCCGAGCGCCTTGGCCTGGTCGTCGCGGTGCACGTGCCGGGTCAGCAGCGCGCGGGTGAACTCGACGCCACCGGGCCGGCCGAGGTCCGACCCGGGCATCCCGAGCAGCACGGCGAGGCCGTCGGACCAGACCACCCGGTCACCGTCGGCCATGTAGAGGAACCAGACCTCATCGTCCACGGGCGTCCGCGCCTCGGGCAGGTGTGCCGGTTTCGGCGCCGCGTTGGGCGTCAGCCGGGGCCGGCGGGCAAGGCGGTTCCGCAACGCGCGCGGACGCGGGAAACGCTCGTCCGGAGCTGTCATACGCGGCCACCACCTCCCCTCCCGAGTGAACGATCCTCCCGCCCTATTACGACCTGTCACCGGTCGATGTAACAGGGGGCGTACGACCCCAATGTTTTCGCACCTCGGCCCGGAACACAAAGAACAGGCTGTTCTCCGCCGATCAGAGCACGATTTCAACCGATCGGATGACCGATTCCCTGCGCTGCGAAAGCGGTCCGTCACGCAGAGATCCATGACAGACAGTTACTGCGAGTGGTGACAGTGGAACCATGAGCAACAATGGCCGATGCGGCCCGGCCCCGCCCTCCCCGCGCCGTGATCGCGAAGCGGTGGATATGGTGTCGGTTTGGGCACGGGGGCCAGGACAAGACAGACGTCAGCGAGGGCGACGCATGGGCATCATTCGGGACGTGCAGCGGGCACAGGCGACGCGGACCGCCGCCGAGCAGCGGGCCCGCACCGCCGCCACCCAGCAACGACAGCTGATCCGGCGCAACGCCGACCTGGCGATCGCCGCGGCTCAGCAGGCCGCGTCCGACGCCGAACGGCAGCGCGAACACCGCCGGTTGTACGCGGAGGCGCGCACCGCCGATGCCGCCGCCGCGAACGCTGACGTGCGGGCCCGACTGTCGGACCTCGACACGCTGCTGCTCTCCACCCTCGACGTCGACGACCACATCGACCTCGACCGGTTCAAGAAGCCGATCGAGGCGCCACGGTTCGACCCCGGCCCGCTCGGCCGGCCGGCCCCGGAGCCCTCCTGGCCGAGCTACGCGCCGCCGGAGCCCCGCGGCGTCGGCAAGATCCTCGGCGGCGAGCGCCTGCACCAGCAGCAGGTGGCCGCCGCCCGGCGCGCCTTCGACCAGGCCAGGGCCCAGTGGGCGGAGAGCGAGCAGCGGCGCGAACGCCAGCTCGCCGCGCGCGAACTGCGGTACAAGGAGCAGCAGAAGCGGCACGAAGAGAAGCTGCTCGCGTACAACGCGGAGGTGGACCGGTTCGCCGAGGCGGTGGCCGCGGCCGACCCGGCGTCGGTGGTCGAGTACTTCGCGATGGTGCTCGGCAACTCCGTGTACCCCGACGATTTCCCCCAGCACTTCCGGCTCGCCTACCTGCCGAAACAGCAGCACCTCCTGGTCGAGTACCACCTCCCCCCGGCCGAGGTCGTCCCGGTCGTCAAGGAGTACCGCTACGACCGGGTCCGCGACGACCTGCTCGCCGTGCCCCGCGACGAGAACGAGATCCGCAGCCGGTACACCGAGATCATCGCGATGGTGGCGCTGCGCACCGTGCACGAGATCATCGAGGCGGACCGCGGTGGCCTGGTGGGCAAGGTCCTGTTCAACGGCATCGTGGACACCATCGACCGGCGCACCGGGCAGTTCGTCCGCCCGTGCCTGGTCTCGCTGCACACCGCCCGGGACACGTTCGCGGCCATCAAACTGCGCCGGGTCGACCCGGTCGCCTGCCTCCGGCACCTGCAGGGCGACCTCTCCGGCACCCCGGACCAGCTCGACGGCGTCACCCCGGTGCTGGAGTTCGACCGCGAGGCGGACAACGACTTCACCCAGGAGTTCAACGTCCTCGCCGACATCGACGAGCGCCCCAACCTCACCACTATGTCGGTGGCCGACTGGGAACAGACGATCGCCGACCTGTTCTGCACCATGGGCCTGTCGATGGGCACGGCTCAGGACGGCCGCTGGCTGGCCGGCGACCCCCGCCCGGTCTTCGGTGGCCCGGTCGTCATCCACGCCGTACGCGGCCGGGTCGTCGACGCCGGCACGGCCATGTCGCTGGCCGACGCGGTCACCGCCGCCGGGGCGACCAAGGGCATCCTGGTCGCCACCGACGGTTTCGAGCCCGCCGCCCACGACGAGGTGACCGGCCGCCCGGTGGAACTGCTCGACGGTCCGGCCCTGCTCAACCTGCTGGTCGAGCACTCCGGCATCAAGGCCCGGATCGAGCCGGAGGCCGGCGCCAGGCCCGCGTGAACCCCATCCCGGGCAGCGGGCTCCTCGCCGAGCCGGACGTAGATGCCGAGCGTGGCCAGGTCGCGCAGCCGGTTGCGGTGATGAGGACGACGGCGCCGTTGAGTGAGGTCAGGATGTTTCCCTGCTCGTGTGGTGGGTCAGGCTGGGGTGAGGGTCGGATAGTCGGTGTAGCCGGCCGTGCCGCCGCCGTAGAGGGTGACCGGGTCCATCTCGTTGAGGGCGGCGCCGGTGCGCAACCGCTCGACGATGTCGGGGTTCGCCAGCGCGTATCGGCCGAGCGGGGCGATGTCGGCCAGGCCGGCGTCGATGTCGGCTGCGATCTGTTCGCGATCGCGGCCGTAGCGGACCACGAGCACGGCGGTCGGCCAGGCATCGCGCAGCGAGCGCAGGAGTTCGTCGTCGCCGAGGTGGTGGACGTGGAGGTAGGCCAGGCCCAGGTCGGCCAGTTCCCCGACGAGGTACCGGTACTGGGCGCGGACCGCTTCGGTGTCGCCCTCGTCGAGTCCGCCGAGGGGGAACGCCGGGGAGATGCGGATACCGGTGCGGTCGGCGCCGATCTCCTGCGCGACGGCCCGGGCGACCTCGATGACGAACCGGGCCCGGTTCTGCACCGATCCGCCGTATTCGTCGGTGCGCTGGTTGGCGTTCGGGGACAGGAACTGGTGCAGCAGGTATCCGTTGGCCGCGTGAATCTCCACCCCGTCGGCACCTGCGGCGATAGCTTTGGCCGGAGTGAGCATGTCCTGGCCGTCCGCGATCGCGGACGGTGCCACCGGCTGATGGTGATGCGGCGTGTTGTCCGGGTGTGCCATCCGGCCCACGTGCATCAGCTGGATGAACAGGTACCCGCCGTTGTCGTGCACCGCGTCGGCGACCGGCTTCCAGGCGGCGACCTGCTCCGGGGTGTAGATGCCCGGGGTGTTCAGGTATCCCTGGCCGTCCGCGGACGGCTGGGTGCCCTCCGTGATCACCAGGCCAAGGGAGGCGCGCTGGCCGTAGTAGTGCGCCGCTAGCTCTGACGGGGTGCCGTCGGCGTTCGCGCGGCTGCGGGTCATCGGTGCCAGCGCGAGCCGGTGTGTCAGTTCGAATCTGCCAAGGGTGTACGGCTGCCACAGAGAGGAGGAGGGAGGTGGCAGGTGACCCGACATCACCCTCAGTAATATGAGGATCGTACTTTAAATAGGGCGCAAGGGTGCCGGAGCGCACACACCTGGTCAGGCGTGATCCGGCACCCCGGGCGGGATCAGCCCTCCGGGGCGGCGAGCAGCACCGAGATGGACCGCGCGCCCTCGGCGAGCACGGCCGCGGACTCCTGCGGGTCGTCGATCGCGCGGGCCAGCTGCAGGGACCCGACGAGGATCGCGATGCACCCCAGGGCCCTGCGCCGCCCGGCAGCGGGGGCGCCCGGCGCCATCAGGGCCGCCAGGTCGTCGGCCACACCGAGGATGCCCGCGCTGTAGGCCTGACGGATCGCCGGTGAGCTGCGGGCCACTTCATCCAGCAGCGCTCCGGACGGGCACCCACCCTCGGCGTCGTCGCGGTGCCCGGGTGACAGGTATCCGTGCACGAACCGGGTGAACCCGTCCGGATCGTCCGCGAGCTGTTGCAGCAGTTCCCGCTGCTGCTGGAGCTGGTCGGTCACGGTCGCGGCTACCAGATCGTCCTTGGACGCGAAGTGCGCGTAGAAGGCGCCGTTGGTCAGCCCGGCATCGGCCATCAGCGCGGTAACGCCCGAACCGTCCAGGCCGCCCTTCTTCAACCGGCGCCCAGCACTCTGCACTATGCGCCGCCGCGTCTCATCCTTGTGCTCCTTGCCGTAGCGCGCCACGACCCCCCCTTACCCGACGGGTGCTACATGTCATGTTCCGGCCTTTTAGGATTACGACCATAATACAATTGACCCGGTCAGCCCGTGTCGCGCCCGTCACCGGCGTCCTCACCACCCGGAGAACACCATGAAGGCCTACGTCATCGACCGGTACAACAGTGCACAGGGCGTCCGGCTCGCTGAACTACCCGAACCCGCCGTCGCGGCCGGGGAGGTCCTGGTCCGCATTCACGCCGCCGGCGTCAACCAGCTCGACACCAAGATCGCGGCAGGGGAGTTCAAGCTCATCCTTCCCTACCGCCTGCCGCTGATCCTGGGCAACGACCTGGCCGGCGTCGTCGTCAGCGTCGGCACCGGCGTCACCGCGTTCCAGCCCGGCGACGAGGTCTACGCCCGCCCCGACAAGGACCGGATCGGCACCTTCGCCGAGTACCTCACCGTGCACCAGAACGACCTCGCCCTCAAACCCGCCAACCTCACCATGACCGAGGCGGCCTCGCTGCCCCTGGTCGCCCTGACCGCCTGGCAGGCCCTGGTCGAACGCGCGAACCTGCGACCCGGCCAGAAAGTCCTCATCCACGCCGGCTCCGGCGGGGTCGGCACCATCGCCATCCAACTCGCCAAACACCTCGGCGCCACCGTCGCCACCACCGCGAGCGCCGCCAACGCCGACTTCCTCGAAGACCTGGGCGCCGACCTCGTCATCGACTACCGCACCCAGGACTTCACCACCCAGCTCGAGGGCTACGACGTCGTCCTGGACAGCCAGGGCCCGGCCAGCGTCGCGAAATCGATGAGCATCCTCAGACCCGGCGGCAAGGTCATCGGCATCGCCGGGCCCCCCGACCCCGACTTCGCCCGCGAGATCGACGGAAACCCCGTCCTCAAGATCGCCACCCGCCTGCTCAGCCTGCAGACCAGACGCAAAGCCGCCCAGCGCGGAGTCGGCTACTCGTTCCTGTTCATGCGGGCCAGCGGCGAACAACTCAGCGAGATCACCGCCCTCGTGGAGAACGGCACCATCCGCCCGGTCGTCGACCGCGTCTTCCCCTTCGCCGCCACCCCGCAAGCCCTCGAGCACATCGCCAAAGGCACCACCAGAGGCAAAGTCGTCATCTCGATGATCTGATCACCAACCGCCATCCGAGACGGGATCGGCGCATCCGTGGCCAGGATCCGGCGCCGCTCGGCACGAAGCATCGCCAGGTCCACGGTGTGCACCGAGGGCGGAGCCGGGAGCAGGTGGTGGCGGTCGCCGGGCAGGTCAGCGTGGTGCCTCCGGGGTGATGCCGAGTTCGTCGAGACGGTGCCACAGCGGGCGTAGCGCCGCCTCCGGCTCGCGGGCGAAGATGCTGCCCCGGATCCGGACGAAGACGCAATTGCCCACCCGCTCCAGGACCGCCTGCCGGCGCATGTCGGTTTCCCACTGCTCCGGGCCCTGGTACGCGTCCCCGTCGCACTCGATCGCCAACCGGCGCCCGTCCGGGGCGTTGAGCACGAAGTCGATGCGGTAGCCACCGATCCGGAACTGCGGGGTCGGCCGGTAACCGCGCCCGGTCAGTCTGCGCAGCACCTCGTGCTCGAAGTCGTTCTCCGGTTTCCGGTCCACCGGAGCCTTCGCGATGCCGAGGTTCTGGGCGTACGTGAGCAGCAGGCCGCGGGCGTCGTCGGCGTTGAGCGACGACGCCCGTACCGAATGGAAGAGCCAGAGCTGGTCCCGGGCCCGGGAGGCCGCCACGTTGACCCGCCGGTGGTAGTCGCGCTTGGTGAACGCGGCGAGCCGCCCGTCGCGGTCCGCGACCACCATGGACACCAGCACGATGTCGCGTTCGTCGCCCTGGAACGTGTAGGCGTCGCCGACGCGCAGGCGACGGGCCTCCATCTCGTCCTCGCCGATCGTCTCGCGGAGCTTGGCGAGCAGGTATCCGGCCTGTCCGCTGGTGCTCAGCAGGCTGATCACGCCGAGCGTCTTCCCCGTGCAGGCCGGGTCGGCCACGATCCGCGCGACCCGGTCGGCGAGCGCGTCCGCCTCGGGCACGTTGACGTCACCGAACGGGGCCAGCGGCGTGCGCACACCGTCGGGGATGTGCTGGGTGCGCACCGGTTCGAGGGCGGACCGGTCGGCCCGCAACGGCTGGATCCTGCCGTCGTAATAGTGCCGCGACGAGAACTCGATGATCTGCGGCACGCAGCGGAAATGCTCGGTGAGCAGGATGCGTTCGGGCGAGCGGCGCACCGCGTGGTCGTACAGCGAGGATTCCGGGTCGAAGTGCTCGGCCGACGGCACGTCGCCCAGGTGGCTCTGGATCAGACCGGTGACCGGGCCGACGAAACCGAGCTGCGGCCCGATCTGCTGGTCGTCGCCGACCACCACGGCCCGGTCGGCCAGCGACAGCACGGGCAGCGCGAAGAGGTCGGCCTGGGACGCCTCGTCGACGATCACCACGTCGAAGTGCGCGCCGCCGGCGAACTGCTCGATCGCCCGGTCCACCGACATGACCCAGACGGGTACGGCCTCGACCGCCGACGCCATCGCCCGCTGGGCGTGCACCTGCCAGGCGGCGGCGCTGCGCCCGGTGCCCTTGCCGATCTTGCGCAGGGCGGTGGTCCAGTCCGCGAGCGCGGCCCGCCGCCGGTCGTCCAGGGCCCGGGAGACCTCCAGCCACGCCGACGCCACCACGAGATCGGCGGTCAGCCGGCGGATCCGGTCGCGCCCCAGCTCGACGCGCCGGTTGAGCACCGCCGGGTCGACGCTGCCGACCACCTGGTCGAACCATGTCTGGGCCTGTCGCCACCGCCACGCGCTCAGGCACGCGGCACCGGAGACCGCGGGAACCCGGCCGGCGTCCACCTGACCGGCCCAGATCGGCGCGACCGCGGCCAACCGGTCCCGCAGCTCCAGGAAATCGGTCACCTCGGACCGCAGGGCGAGCAGCCGCCCGGTCTCGGCCAGCGACTCGTCCCAGCCGTCCAGCCCACGCCAGGCGGCGGCGAGCCGGGGCCACGGTGCCAGGCCGTCCGCCACCGCCCGGTCGGCGGCGTCCAGCCGGTCCAGCTCGAAGACCACGGGCGCGTCGTCCAGCAGCGCCGCGACCTGCGCGAGCCGGGTGGCGTCGAGGTCGAGGTCCTCCTGCGGCACGAGCGCGGACAGCCGGGCGGAGAGGACAGGCCACTGCCGGGCGTCCCAGGCCAGCGACTGGGCCGCCTCGGCGAGCAGGCCGCCGGCCCACACCTGCGGGTCACCGTCCCGCGCCGGGATCCCGAGCCGCTGGATCCACTCCGTCCAGTGCTCACCCAGCCGGCGCTGGGCCTGGCCCCGGCGCACCCAGGCCACGGCGAGGTCGACGTCGGCCACCGCGCGCAGCGGCTCGTCGTCCACGCGCACCTCGTCGGCGAGCCTGAACAGCGCCGCCTGGAGCAGCCGGTGGACGCCCCTGCCGGCCGCGAACCGGGCCCGCAGCTCGGCCAGCGACGCCAGCATGCGTTTCGGCTCCCCGGCCAGCGCCGGCGGCACCACGATGCGGTGACCGGCCAGGTCCCGGGTCAGGTCCGCGAGCGCCGACTGCAGCCGTTCGGTGGCGGCGACATGGTCGGTCCAGACCGCTGCCCAGTGCGGGTCGGCGAGCAGCCGGCCCAGCCGGTCGGTCCACGTGCCCTCGCGCCGTCGCAGCCACGCGACCGCGTCCCGCAGGCTGTCCAGCAGCGCGGTGACGGTTTCGGGGCCCAGGTCGCGTACCGGATCAGGGTCGACCCCGGCCACCGCCAGGCGTGACACCCGCTCGGCGGCCGCGGCCCGATCGGCCCGGTCCTGTTTGGCCTGGGCCGCGTCCGGCAGGACCGCGAGGTCGGGCAGCTCCCGGACCGCGGCGGCGCGATCCGCCGGCGACAGCCGGGCGGCCAGCTCCAGCAGCCGGGTGAACTCCACGGCGCTCAGCGGCGGCTCGTCACCGGGTGTGACCGGGTCCGGGATCCCGCCGTGGGCGGCGCCGTGTTCCCGCAGCCAGGCGCCCACCTCGGCGGGCGAGAGCGGGGCGTCGTCGATCGCGTACGTGGCGGCCTCGTCCGCCGCGATCGACCGCAGCCCGCCCAGCGCGCGAGCCAGGTCCCGCTCCGCCTCCTCCAGCCGGCCGGTGATCCGCTCGACCCGCCGCGCCTCGGCGGCCTGGTCCAGCGTCGCGGCCCGGTCGGACAGCTCCCGCGCGGCGAGCTGCAGCTGGACCAGCTGATCGGTGGTGCGCCCGAGTACCGCCAGGCACAGCGCCTGGACCTCCTCGGGCAGGCCGTCCCGCAGCACCCGCAGCGGGTCCTCCTTCTGCGCGACGACCAGCACCCGCTTGCCGTTCGCCATCAGGTGGCAGATCAGGTTGCGGATGGTGTGGGTCTTGCCGGTGCCGGGCGGCCCTTGGACGGCGACGTTGCGGTGCTGGGCGAGCCGGCGCGAGATCGACTCCTGCGCCTCGTTGGTGGGCAACGGCATGAGCAGGCGTTCCCCGACCCGTTGCCAGTCCTCGGGCCGGTCGTCCGGCATCCGCAGCCGGCTCGGCTCGTGCGCGACGATCGCGGACAGCGCACCGATGCTCGACAGATCCCCGGCGAGCAGCCGGTCGCGCAGGCCCTCGAGGAAGCCGCGCAGGAGCCGCTGCCTGGGCCGGGTGAAAAGCACCCCGGTGTCCACGATGTGCGTACCTGAGACGCCGGTGCCGTCCGCGACCACGACCCGGTCGTGACCGAGGCGGCCGAGCGCCCGTTCGAACAGTTCGCGGCGTTCGAGGTCGTTCCACAGATCGGTCTCGAGCGTCCCGGCCGGACCGGCGAGGCCGAGCAGCTGGCCGAGGTAACGCTCGTCCAGGCCGGCGAGGGCGTCGGTCTGCAACCGGCTCGGCCCCTGCGGCGACACGGTGATCAGCGAGCGGTCGGGTTGATACTCGATGACGACCGGCGTGGCGACCAGCGGATAGCGCACCCGCTCGCCGTCGACGACGGTCTCGAGGATGCCGTGGCCCCAGACCAGCTCGGTGGTGGCCGCGGTCATGTCGACCTGGTGCATCCGGTCGAAGAGCTGACGGTGCAGGGTACGCGTCTGCTCGGCGGCCCGGCTGACCGCGACCCACGGGCGCCACACCTCGTCCCGCCACGCCTCGAACCCGTCGCCGTCCTCCGCGCCGGGCTCGTCCCCGGGATGGTCGAGCTCGTTGAGCCGGCGGCGCAGCCCGGCCGGGAACGGCGGCGAACCGGGCAGCTCCGGCAGGCCGACGCGCAGCCACGTGGCACCCTCCTCGCCGGGACCCACCTGGCAGTCCGGGTGCGCGGGAAGGCCGCCGAGCCAGTGCGCGTCACCCGGCACCAGGCGGGCCGGACGCTCCATGTGAGCACGCACTGCCAGCAGGTAGTCAGCGACGGCGACAGCCCGGTCCCGGATGACGGTGGGTGACTCCCGCTGCGGCTCTGACATGGTTCGGAGGTTAACCCGTCCGGTCCCGCCCCGGGACGATCACGCCTCCTCGGGGTCGCGCCCCTGGGCGGCTCGGCCCCCGTCGACCGGGATCACCGCGCCGTTGATGAAGCTCGACGCCGCGGACAGCAGGAACGCGACGGCATCGGCGACCTCACCCGGCTGCCCGAGCCGCCCGAGCGGTTGCAGCAGGGCGATCTCACGGGCGAAATGATCCGCCCCGGCGGTGCCGAGACTCTCCAGATAGGCGTCCGAGCGTTCCGTGGCGATCGAACCCAGGGCCACGGCGTTCACCCGTACGCCGCGGGGGCCGTAGTCCACGGCCAGCGCGCGGGTCAGGCCCTCGACGGCCGCCTTCGCCGTGGCATACGGCAGCGCCCCGCGAACGGGCCGTTGGGCCTGGTGCGACGACACGTTCACGATCGCGGGGCAGCCCGCGCCGAGCGCCGCCGCGCACCCGGCGACCACCGGGGCGAGGTTGCGGTTGATCAGCGTCAGCACCGCCGCCGGGTCCTCGTGCAGCCAGGCGTCCTGGAACACCGCCGCGTTGTTGACCCAGCCGGCGAGCGGCTCCCCCACGGCGGCGGCCCGGGCGGCCACCGCGGGATCGCCGGCGTCCCCGATGACCGGCACGATCCGCTCCCCCGCCGGATGCGCGTCGACCCAGCTCAGGGCCGCCTGCGCCACCTCGATGACCGCCACGTTGCCACCGTCGGCGACGAGCCGCTCCACGATCGCCCGGCCGACGCCGCGGCCGCCGCCGGTCACCACGTACCAGCTCATCAGCGCGCCGGACGGGAGATCGCGTGGATGGCGACCGGCTGGTCGTACACCGGGACCACCGTGGTGGATTCGTAGGTCAGGCCCAGTTTCTCCATGACCCGGGCCGACCGCTTGTTCCCGGTGTGGCGGATGCTGATGATCCGGTCCAGGCCGCGCTCCTCGAAGCCGAACCGCAGCGCTTCGGCGGCCGCCTCGGTCGCGTAGCCGTGGCCCCAGGATTCCCTGTTCAGGCGCCAGCCGATCTCTACCGCGGGCATGACCTCCGGGAGGAAGGCGGGGACCGTGAGACCGGCCCAGCCGGCCAGCCTCCCGGTGGCCCGGACCTCGATGGCGAACAGGCCGAACCCCTGTGCCGCCCAGTCCCCGACGAACTTGCGCAGCGCCGCGGTGCTCTGCTCCCGGTCGCGGACCGCGCCGTCGAGGATGTAGCGCATCACCTCGGGGTCCGCGTTCATCGCGGCCAGCGCGTCGAGATCGTCGTCGCGCCACTGACGCAGGGACAGGCGTTCGGTTTCCAGAGTCGTCACCGGTCGATCTTCCACGGACGGAGCAGTCCTGTGTAGTTCTTTACCGGCGGCCGGGCGTACTCGGTCCGGGTCGAGGTCCGCAGACCCATGGTGACCAGGGACTGCGCGAACAGGGTCGCGGCCGCCACCCCGTCCACCACCGGGACGCCGAGCCGGGCCGAGGCCCGGGCCGCCAGATCGGCCATGCCCGCGCAACCCAGCACGAGGACGTCCGAGTCGTCGGCACGCAGCGCGGACTCGGCGAGCGTGACGACGCGGTCCAGCACCGACGGGTCCTTGTCGAGGTCGAGAACGGGGATGTCGCACGCGTACACCCCTCGGCACGGCGCTCCGTACCGGTGGGCGAGCTCCCAGGCCCGGCCCTTCGTACGGTCCAGGGTGGTGACCACGCTGAAACCGCGACCGAGCAGCCCCGCCGCGTGCATCGCGGCCTCGGCGATGCCGACCACCGGGCCGTGGGCGAGCTCCCGGGCCGCGTCCAGGCCCGGATCACCGAAACAGGCGATCACGTACGCGTCCACGCCCTCGTTCTCGCCCCGCGCGACCTCCGTGAGGATGCCGGGGACACTGAGCGCCTCGTCGTAATGGCTCTCGATCGACGCCGGTCCCATCGCCGGGTTGACCGCCTCGACATGCGTGCCCGGACCGGCGACGGCCCGGGCACTGTCCTCGATCGACCTGGTCATCGCCGCGGTGGTGTTGGGGTTGATGACCCGTACGAGCATCATTTCCGGACGAGGGCCAGGTAGCTCACGAAGCCGAGCCCCATCCCGATGAACCAGCTGTACTGGGCCGTGGTGTGCATGCCCGGTCCGCCGCTCCAGAGCACCGGCACCATCGCGACGACCGCACCGATCGCGGTGGCGATGATCGCCGGCGGGTTGTAGCCCTTGCGGTAGAAGTAGGCGCCTTCCGGCTTCATGGTGAACAGGTCGTCGATCACCACGTGCTGCTTCTTGACCAGGTAGTAGTCCGCGATGAGGACACCGAACAGCGGTCCGATGAAGGCACCGAGCGTCTCCAGCGTGTAATGGATGACGTCCGGGTTGTTGTACAGGTTCCACGGGGTGATCAGCACCGATCCGACCGCGGCGATCATGCCGCCGGCCCGCCAGCTGATCCGTTGCGGGCTGACGTTGGAGAAGTCGAACGCCGGGGAGATGAAGTTGGCGACGATGTTGATGCCGATGGTGGCGATGGTGAACGTCAGCGCGCCGAGCACGATCGCGAACGTGCTGTCGATCCGGGCCACGGTGGTGACCGGGTCGGTGATCAGCTCGCCGAACACCGGGATGGTCAGCGACGACGTGACGACCACCAGGATCGAGAAGAACAGGAAGTTGACCGGCAGGCCGAGCAGGTTGCCGGTCTTCACCGCCGTGAACGACTTCCCGTACCGGGAGAAGTCACCGAAGTTGAGCATCGGACCGGAGAAGTACGACACCACCAGCGCGATCGCGCCCAGCATGACCGGCACCGCGTCGAAGCCGGTGTACTTCACCTCGCCGAGGCTGAGGTTGATGTTGCCCCAGCCGGCCTTGTAGATGAGGTATCCGGACAGCGCGATCATCACGACGTAGACCGCGGGTCCACAGAAGTCGATGAACCGGCGGATCGTCTCCATGCCGGTCCAGAACACCGCGGCCTGCAGCACCCACAGCACCGCGTACGAACACCAGCCCAGCAGCGGGAGTCCGAGGAAGCCGTACTGGTTCACGTCCGCGTAGGGCAGCAGCGACGGGAACAGTTTGAGCACCACGACGTCGAGCGCGGCGCTGGCGAGGTAGGTCTGGATGCCGTACCACGCGACGGCGATCGCGCCCCGGATGATGGCCGGCACGTTCGCGCCGAGCACCCCGAACACGGTGCGGCAGATGACCGGGTACGGCACGCCGGTGGCCTGACTCGGCTTGGCGACCAGGTTGCAGAAGAAGTAGACGATCGAGATGCCGGCGAGCAGCGAGACGAGCACCTGCCAGCTGGACAGGCCGAGGGCGAACAGGCTGCCCGCGGTGACGTACCCGCCGACGCTGTGCACGTCCGACATCCAGAACGCTAAGATGTTGTACGAGCCCCACGACTGCTTCTTGAGCGGAGCGAGGTCCTCGTTCGTGAGGCGGGGATCGTATCCGGGTTTGATGAGTCCGGCACCGACCGGCATTCCGGCGGCTTCGACGATGTCGTTGCTGGTGGTCATGCCCACTCCTGGAGGTCGAGCGGCTTCGATGCAGCTCAACCTAGGAACGCGCTGTTACCGGCGTGTATGCGGAGGGATATATCTAACCCTCGTGGTCTTCGTGGAACAGGCCCAGGTCGTGCGGCAGCCGGGCGATGTAGCGCTGCAACCGACGATGGTGCGCCTCGCACACCTCGATGAGCGCCTCGGTGTCGCGGGCGAGGAAAGCAGCGAGCATGCCGTCGTGGTCGCGGTGCAACAGCTCCCGTTCGGTGGCGTCCATATGGGACATCGGCTGCAACGGCTCGGTCATGTTCCACGCGGTGCTGAGCATGTGCAGCAGACGATGCATTTCGCAAGGCCGGATCAGCGCCAGGTGGAAACGGCGGCTCTCCCGATGGTGCGCGCGGCCGTCACCGGCGATCACGGCCCGGCCGAGCGCGGCGTACGCGGATCGGGCCTCGGCGTCGTCGCTCTCGCCGGCCAGCCCGATGGCGACCCGCATCGCGGCGGTCTCCAGCGCCTCCCGGACCAGGTAGATCTCGCCGAACTCGCCGGGCGTCATCTTGGCCACCCGATAGCCGGTGCGCGCCCGGTGATCGACAAGACCTTCACCGATCAACGTCATCAGGGCTTCGCGTACGGGGATCCGGCTCACCCCGAACGTCGCCGCGACCCCGTCGACGGGGATCGCCGAGCCCGGCGGCACGTCCCCGTCGAGGATGCAGCGGCGCAGCTCGGCCAGGATCTCGCTCTGCGAACTGCCCTGTGAACCGGCCTGGGGCCTGGTGCCCAGGCGGGACAGCAGCACCGACCGTACGCGGGGATTGGGCATCGGCACCTCCCAGAGGGAGACCCTATTCCCGCCGCGTTAGGGCTGTGTTTCCTACGGGAACTGGAGGCGCCGGGGCCGTGGGATGACCGGGGGCGGCAGCGGCAGGTCGTCGAGGTGACTCCAGTTGAGAGCACCGTTGTCGGTGGACTTGACCTCACCGAGGCACGCGCGGAGCAGACCCAGGTGGGGTGCGCCCGCGTACCCGGCGATGACAACCTCGGGGACCGGGTCCATCCGGGCGATCGCCGAGCAGATCTTGGAGACCTCGCGCTCGTCCACCGCGTCGAGCGGCAGCGGCGCCTCCACCTGCGAGCGCCGCCACGGCGGACCGAACCGGCCCAGCAGCTCCCGGGCGAGGCGGCCGAACGACCGGCCGACCGGCGCGTCGCGCATCGAGTCACGCGCGGACTGGCCGTAGCACCAGGGCACCACGACGTGGCCGTTGATGACCACGAGCTGATAGATGGACCGCGGCACGCTGACGATCTCGGCGCCGGGCAGGGTGCCCAGGAACAGCACGAGTTCTTCGTACGGCAGCGGCCACCGGGGATTGGCCAGCACCCGCTCGGCGGTCTGCGTCATACAGGGATGGGTCGTGACTTCGCGCTCGATCGCTGTGCTCAGAGCTTCCGGCACCCGGGTCCAGAGTTCAGCGGCTACCTTGTCACCGAACTGCTCGACCACCCAGTCGCTAGGACCGACCAGAACGTCGGGACGCATTCAAGACCACCACCGTCCGTGTCGCTGGCGCTACGTCTGGCTAGAAGAGTGGCACCTCCGGAGATCGACAGGAAGAGACTTCTCCTGGGATCTCAGAATCGTCCATGAATGAAAACCGGCAGGACGGTCAAACCGGCGCGGCGACGTTGGAGCAGCAGGTCCGGGGACTCGCGAACATGCAACTTGCAGGGCGAACCGCTCCTGCAAGTTGCATGCCAGCTCGCGAATCAGTCCTCTAATTGACAGTGAAACGCATCCATATTTCGAGATGGTGACCGGACCGAGAACATCCACGGTGAGTTAGAGTCTGGCCTTTCGGCTGTCGAGCGCGGCGGGAGCCTGCAGATGATCACCGACCTGTACGAAGCGATCCACCGCCGCCGCGACGTCCGCGCCCAATTCACCGGTGCCGCCATCCCCGCCGAGACCCTGAACCGGATCCTGGCCGCCGCCCACGCCGCCCCGAGCGTCGGGCTCACCCAACCCTGGGACTTCGTCCTGATCAGCGACGAGACGGTGAAGAACGACTTCCACCGGCACGTCCAGCAGGAACGAAAGGCGTTCGACGCCACTCTCGACCCCGCGGCCGCCGAACGCTTCGCCCGCATCAAGATCGACGGCATCCTGGAATCCACGCTCTCGGTGGCGGTCACCTACGACCCCGGCCGGGGCAGCCCCGCGGTCCTCGGCCGGCACGCCATCGCGGACGCCGGCCTCTATTCGGTCTGCCTCGCCATCCAGAACCTCTGGCTGGCGGCGACGGCGGAGGGCCTCGGTGTCGGCTGGGTGTCTTTCTACCGCGAGGAATTCCTCGGTGAGCTGCTCGGCGTCCCCGCCGGGATCAGGCCGGTGGCCTGGCTCTGCCTCGGCCCGGTGACCCACCTCGAACAGACCCCGGACCTGGAACGACACGGCTGGCGGACCCGGCGGCCCCTCGCCGCGGCCCTGCACCGGGACCGCTGGCGGTCAGGGACAGAATGACGGGGCCGAGACCCCCAGGATCGCGGATCCGGTCCGGGCCGCGACGGTGGTCTGGGCGTCGTTGAGGATTGCCAGGATCTCGCGGGCGGTCTCGGCCGCGGGCTGGAGCCGCGTCGATTCCGCCAGGTGCAGCTCCAGCAGCTTGCCGGAGGCGCTCATGGTCACCGCGATGGAACCGTCGTCGTTGCGAGCCGTCACCAGGGTCGCCGCCCGCCGGGCCGTCCGCTGGACGAAGTCGGCTTCCCACTCGTCGACGCGGCGTTCGGCGGCGTCGAGACCGGCCACGTCGAAGCCCGCCGCATCGATACCCGTCTCATCGGACATGGTGCAACCGTAGACCCCGGACGCGACGGTGTCAGGAACCGGCGAACGTGTCGGCGCCGAGCACGGTGAGCAGCGCGAGTTTCTCGTGACTCTCGGTGCCGGGGGTGGCGGTGAAGATGAGCAGCGACTGCCCCTGGTCCGGGTCGAGCAACGTCTGGCAGAACAGATCGATCCGCCCCACCTCGGGGTGCACGAAACGCTTGGCGCCGCTCCACCGCAGGCCCACCTCCTGCCGGCCCCACAACTCGGCGAACTCCGCGTTGTCCCGCAGCCCGGCCACGACGGCGGCAGCCGGCGAATCAGGGCCCTGCGCGGTCACACCGGCCCGCATGATGGCGGTGTAGACGCGGCTGTGCAGGTGATGGTCCTCGGGCAGGTATCGGTCGCGGGCGGTCGGATCGGTGAACCAGCGATGGAGCGCGCTGCGCGCCGGACCGGTGTACCGCGTCTCGTCGCCGAGCAGCGCCACGGCGGGCGGCGTCTGCTGCAACGTCTCGCCGACCGGGCCGATGATCTGGGCCGGGGTGTCCTGCAACCGGTCCATGACCCGCAGCAGACCGGGGCTGATGTGCGCGTCACGCACCTGCCGCGGTTGCCGGCGGTGCCCGCACAGCAGGAACAGGTGATCCCGTTCGTCCGAGGTCAGGCGCAGGCCCCGGGCGATCGCCGCGGCCATCTGCTGCGACGGCTGGGATCCGCTGCCCCGCTCCAGCCGGGCCAGGTAATCGGCCGACATGCCGCACAGCTCGGAGACCTCCTCGCGGCGCAGCCCGTTCGTGCGGCGGCGGGCACCACGGCGCAACCCGACATCCTCGGGCTGCAGGGCCTCGCGGCGACCGCGTAGGAAGGCGGCCAGTCCGTCGCGGTCCAGTGTCGTATCCACCATCTCCCCATCGTCCGCCACGCGACGGCCGTTAGCCACGCCCTGTCATTCAGCGGCTGAGCAGGTCCTTCATCCGCCCGCGGAAGGCGTTTCTACTGGGGGGACACCCACCTCTGGAGGATCTCATGGCCCCTTGGACCGCGGACCAACTGCCGAACCTGACCGGGAAGACGGTGGTGATCACCGGGGCCGGTGCCGGCATCGGGCTGGTGACCACCCGCGAACTCGGCCGCGCCGGCGCCCACGTCGTGCTGGCCGTCCGCGACGCCGGCAAGGCCCGCCGGGCGGTGAGCGGCATGCGGGGCGACTTCGAGATCCGGCACCTGGACGTCTCGGACCTGGATTCGGTACGGGAATTCGCCCGCACGTTCCCCGGCGACCTCGACATCCTCATCAACAACGCCGGGGTCATGGACATCCCGGCGGCCCGCACCGCACAGGGCCTGGACCTGCAGACCGCCACGAACTACTTCGGACCGTTCCTGCTGACCAACCTGCTGCTGCCCCGGATCACCGACCGCGTGGTGACGGTGTCCAGTCAGCTGCACCGCTTCGGCAAACTGGCCCTCGACGACCTCGACTGGCGGACCCGTACGTACAACGGGCTGGCCGTCTACGAGTCCTCCAAGCTCGCCGTCGTCCTGTTCTCGCTGGAACTGCAGCGCCGCCTGACCGCCGCGGGCAGCCACGTCCGCTCGGTCGTCGCGCACCCCGGCGTCGCGCGGACCGGCCTGGTCTCGCACTCGCCGCTGGGCTTCGTCAACCGGCTCCCGTTCCTGGTCCAGGACGCCGAACGCGGGGCGCTGCCACTGCTGTACGCGGCCACCCAGGACGTCCCCGGCAACGCGTACGTCGGCCCGGACGGCCTGTTCAGCTTCACGGGATACCCGCTGGTCCGCAGGCCCAGCCGGGCCGGCCAGGACCCGGCCGTCGCCAGGAATCTGTGGCAGGCCACCGAGGCGCTCATCAGCTAGCTCAGCGGGTCGCGAGGTGGGCAAGCATCGCCTGATTGGCCTCCCAGCCGTCCGGGAACTTCACCGGCACCCCCAGGTGGATCGGCTCGGTGGACGGGTGCGCGTCGAGCAGCTCGGCGATCCCCGCCCGGGCCACCACCACGCAGGCGTGCCGGTGGCGGGAGGTCAGCACGCACAGCCGCCCCGACTCCAGGTGGAACGCGGTGGCGTCGCGCCGGCCCGAGAGCGGGTGCAGGACCACGGTCAGGTCGTACTCCCGGCCCTGCAGCCGGTTGGCGGTGTCGACGGTGATGTCCCGGGCCTCCGGCGGCAGGAACGAACGGATGGCCGCCACCTGGTCGCGGTGGGCGGCCCCGATCGCGATCCGGTCGGCGGTCAACGGCCGGGTGCCCGCCTCGGAGTGACTGGTGCCGTCCCGGGCCAGCGCCCGGGTGGCGAGCAGCGCGCACGCCGCGGCGGCCTCGGCGTCGGTGCGCACGGTGAAGCGGGCCGGCAACTCGCGCAGGCCCCAGCCGGTCGCGGCCGCGACGTCCAGCACGTCGTCGATCGGCGACGCGGACGGCACCCCGAAAGAGAGCTGACGGTCGGCCGGACCGGTGCCGGACCGGAAGCCGGTGAACGGGTAGAAAGCCTTCGCGACCACCGGGGCCGCAGACGCCGGCAGGCGCCAGGAGACCGGCAGCCGATGGACGGGTAGCTCCGGATTGTGCCGGAGCAGGACGGCGACGGCGCTCTGCATCGGATCCCAGGACAGGCCGGTCCACCGGTCGACCTCGACCGTCGAGAACGGATCGAGCTGCCCCGGGTCGCCCACGAACAGCGCCCGCTCGAACCGCGGCGCCACGCGCAGCAGGGCGTCGGAGCGCATCTGGTAGGCCTCGTCGATGATCGCCCAGGACCAGGTGCCCTCGGTGACCGTGGCCCATTTCGCGGCCGTGCCGATGGTGACCTTCGCACCCCCGAGGTCGGCCACCTTGGCGCCGACCCGGCAGGCGGGGTGCGCCCGCACCCGCTCGGAGGCCGCGTAGTCCACGGCGGAGAGCCGGCCGATCCCCAGCTCGGGCGAGGCTGTCGCGAGCCGCTCGATCAGGTCGTCGACCTGCTCGTTGGTCTGCGCCACGATCATCAGCGGACCCCCCGAGGCGGCGAGCACCCCGGCGGCCCGCACGACGAGCGTGCTCTTGCCGGCACCGGGCGGCGAGTCGACCACGATGCCGCGATGCGCCGACGTCGCGAGATCCTCGAGCACGGCGTCGACGATCCGCTTCGCCTCGGTACCCGGCGTTTCCAGGGGGGTTGTCACCGTCACGCCGATCACCGTAACCCGTACCTCCGACAAAAACGTCTTCACCAAGAGTGAGTAAACGCGCACGTATTGTCCACTCTCGGCGATCTGCAGCTACCTTGAGTGAATGCCCGTATTCATGGCGGCCGAGGCCGTGGACGACGGCACGTACCGGCCGATTCTGCGTCCACGGCGGGGCGAGCTCACCGCCCTGCACCACCTGGACGCGGTTGCCGCACGCCGGGTCATGCCCATCGTCGAACTGGGACCACACGACCGGTTACCGCAGCTCATCAAGCAGATCCCACCCCGCACCGGCGCCCTCGGCGTCGACCTCGCCGCCATCGCGGACCCCGCCGACCCGCTCGCTTCCCCGCCACTCGACCTCGCCGAGGAACTGGCCGCCATCGGCGTACCCATGCTGCCGGTACTGCGAGCGGGAGACAGCGGCCGTCGCCTGGCCGAGCACGGGCTGGCCGCACGCATGCACCTGAAGCGGGCCATGCTGCGGCTCCAGCCGCACCTCGACGTCCGCAACGCGGCCGAGGCGACCGGGACGACCGGGCGGCTGCTCGCGGGTTCCGGCCTCGAACCCGAGCGCGTCGACCTGCTGATCGACCTGGCCGAGACCGCGTGCGCGGCGCACGCGGACCGCTTCGAGGAACGGGCCCGGCACGTGCTGCGCTGGGCCGGGACCCAGCCCTGGCGGTCGGTCACGATCGCGGCGGGGGCGATGCCACCCAACTTGGACGACCTGCCGACCGACGAACCGGTCCCGGTCGGCCGGCTCGACGCCCAGGTGTGGTCGCGGCTGAGTGCCCCGGGCGTCGGCTACGCCGACTACGGAGTGACCTCTCCGGTACGGCGTGACGGTGTCCACCACCGTCAACTGCCGACCCTGCGCTACACGGCGGACGCGGACTGGTGGATCTACCGATGGTCACGCCGCGGGGCACGCAGCGACGACCGCTGCCACGACCTGTGCCGAGCCATCGTCACGTCCCCCCAGTGGCCGTCCGAGGGAGCCCGCTTCTCCTGGGGCGACGCGGAGATCGCCCGCCGGGCCAGGAGCGCCATGGGCGGCGGCAGCCCGGCCGGCTGGATCGCCTGGGGCACGTCGCACCACATCGCCCACGTCCTGCACACCCTGACCACCCACGCAGCCTGACCACCCACGCAGCCTGACCACCCGCGCAGCGCTGGCCACCCGCCCGCCCTGGCCACCCGCCCGCCCTGGCCACCCGCGCGCCCTGGCCACCCGCGCGCTCTGGCCACCCGCGCAGTCCTCGCCGGCGGCCGGGCCCGCGTCAGCCGATCTTCCACGCTGCGACCACGTCCAGCAGCGGATAGACGAAGACGATCTCCCCCTTCCTGGCCGGCACGTCGAAGACCACCGACGACGAATACGTCCGCCCGGCCGACAACCGCCGCAGGAAGCCGCCGTAGCTGCTGCTGGTCTCGCACCCACTGCCACCGACCGAGGGCAGCCACGACCCGTCCGCCTTCTCGTAGCGGAACGCGAACTCACTGATCTCCGGCTCGCCCTCCAGCACCTTCACCTTGAGCGTGACCGGCAGGTAGCCACCCTCCTCAGGCTTGACCGAGTAGATGTCGCAAGCACCCTTGTGGAACTTCCCGGCGATGACGGTGACCTCGAATTTCGAGTTGTTCTCACCGGTCATCAGAAACGGCTTGCCGTTCGCGAGCCGCTGCGGACCGAACCGCGCCCGCCCCGGATCGGACGGCTCGACCTCCTCGGGCGTAGCGGAAGCCCTGGTCACCTCAGGTCTCACCGAAGGCTTCACCGACGGCCCCACCGACGACGACGCCCCGTTCCCCCGCGAGACGCTGATCGTCGTGTCCTCGGGGGTGTCCGGACCGAGGGACCGGACCACCAGGTAGAAGACCGTGACCGTGCCCAGGAGCAGCAACGTCAGCCCGCCCGCGAAGTAGCTGATGACCAGCCCCTTCGACAGCCCCCGGCCGACCCGCACCGGCCTGCCCCGCCGCCCGTCCCCCGACACGACGGTCTCCAGACCAGCCACACCACCCGGACCCGCCGGACTCCCCGGGCCCGCGGCACCGCCCAGACCCACCCCGCCGCCCAGGCCCGTCGCACTGCCCAGGCCCGTCGCACTGCCCAGGCCCGTCGCACTGCCCAGGCCCGTCGTATTGCCCAGGCCCGTCGTATTGCCCAGGCCCGTCGTATTGCCCAGGCCGGCGGTGCTCGCCGGGGCCCAGGTTGTCAACGCCTGACGGCCCGGCGGCGCATACGGCGGGTGGCCCGGATCCAGATCCGCCGGGTTGCCCAGGGCCGGGTCCATGACATCGTCGCGAGCGGGATCCGCACCCCGGCCCGCCACGTTGTCGCCCGGCGCCACGTTCACACCGCCGCCCGCCGGCTCCCCGTGAGCGCGGCCCGAAGTGGTGCCCGGCAACGCATTCGACTCATCCATCGGCCGCACCGGCCCGGCGCTCCCGGTCGGTGTCGCGGCGGAGGGCGCTGGGACGTCATGCGGCTCATTCGTCACTGCGACCCACTCCTCGATCGATGCCGGCACGGTCCCGCCGGCCGGATGCGAAGGCAGCATAAGCGGGATCACCAAGCACCCGCTGCCCCCTGTGGACAACCCCGCCCGACCGCTCCGGCGCCCTGTGGACAACCGGCCGGCGGTCCGCCCGGAGCCTCGTACGCTGGCCCCCGTCGACGACATCGCAGGCCGGCCGAGCAGGGAAGAAGTGGGTGATCGAATGACACGCAAGACGACCGGATCCACCACGTTCGACCGCGCGCTCATCGCGCACACCAAGCCACTCCCACACCGCCACCTCAAATGGCACACTTGTTCGAATGAAGGTCCAGGCAGCACTCGCGTACGCACGGCACGGGATCCCGGTCCTGCCCGTGCACACGCCCGCTCCCGGCGGGTCATGTTCGTGCGGGCGCAGCTGCGACCGGGCCGGCAAGCACCCCCGGCTGCGGCACGGGCTGACCGAGGCGAGCACCGACCCGCACCGGATCACGGCGTGGTGGACACGCTGGCCCGACGCGAACGTCGGGCTCCGCACCGGTGTCGTGATGGATGTCGCCGACGTCGACTCCCTCGGCGGATGGCACGGTCTGCGTCATGTCCTGGGCGGCGTGCCGCCTTCGGGGCCTCAGGTCCGTACCGGCGGTGGCGGCTGGCATTTCTGGTTCGCACCCCTCGGGCACGGCAACCGCGTCGCCCTGCTCCCCGGAGTCGACTGGCGTGGCACCGGCGGATACGTGCTCGCACCCCCGTCACGGCATGCGAGCGGAGCCCGCTATCGCTGGGTGGTGCGGCCCGATGCGGGGTTGCCGACCGTGACCTCGACGCTGGAAGGCCTGATCGCGGGGCCCGGGCCACCCCACCGGGACGGCGACCGTCGGCCCGGCCGCCACATCGCTCACCCCGAACGCTATGCCGCGGTCGCCCTCGGAGCCGAGGTCGAGCGGGTCGCGCACGCACCGATCGGCACCCGGAACGACACGTTGAACAGGGCCGCGTTCGCCCTGGGACGGCTGGTCGGCGCCGGCGTGCTGGACCACGCGACGGCGACCCGGGAATTGACCGCGGCCGCCGCCTGGGCGGGGCTCGGCCGGGTGGAGACAGCGCGCACGATCCGCTCGGGCCTGAACGCCGGAAGCTATACGTGCGAACACTTCCACCCGATCCGGGGGCTTCAGGCGGAGACCCCGAGAAGCACGCACGACACGTGAAGAAAGAGGGCAAGATCGCGTGGCGTAGTCCTTGAGTTACCGTCAGGATAGGGGCGTGACCGATCGAGAGACGCCGAAGTCTTATCACGTCGAGATGAGCCTGCCCGTCGGCCGCGACGAGGTGTGGGATGCCGTTACGCAGCCCGCGGTGCTGCGGCAATGGTTCGGGTGGGACTACGACGGGTTGGACGCCGAGATCCAGCACATTTTTGTCAGCGAGGCGACGTTCCTCGCGCCTGAGCGGATGGGGTGGGCCGACGGGTCCTATCTGGAGGTGACCGGGGATGACAGCAGCACACGGGTGCGGGCCGTGCGGGACGGGTCCGACGCGGATCCGGAGCGGTACGACGCGGTGGAGGAGGGCTGGCGGACCTTCCTGCGCCAACTGCGGTTCCTCCTGGTCGAGCGGCCGCGGGGGGCACGCCGGACCATCTACCTGACCGGGGCCGGCACCTGGCCGCAGGTGCTGAACGCCATGTGCGGCGACATCACCCGCGACGGCGACCGGACGGTCTGGCTGGTCGACGACGACGGGCACCTCATCGTCGCCGGCGGGCGGGAGACGCTGGACAGCCGCGGCGCGGGGCGGCTGGAGGTCACGATCTCCACGTACGGCCTGGACGACACGGCTTTCGAGGTGGTCCGCAAGCGCTGGGCCGAACGCTGGGCGCCGCTGGCCCGCAACGCCCGGGTGACCACGGCGGAGACCCCCGCGCCCTGACCGGGGAAGCCCTGACCCAGGAAGCCCTGACCCAGGAAGCCCTGACCGGGAAGCGCTGGCCCGGGAAGCCCTGGGCCGGGAAGCCCGCGTCAGGGCGGGGCAGCGGGCGGGTGTGGGCAGGCGCGATACGGATCCGTGTCGTGTGGTGAGGCATGACTGGGGGTTGTGGCGGGTAGCGTGGCTGATCGACCGTTCGGGGCTACGCGGGGAGGGAGCATGGCCGAGGTCAGCAGTGCAGAAGCCGCAGCAGCAGGCGATGGCGGCCGGCCGCGGACGGTGCTCTCCGATCCTGCGCGACTGCGGTCGCTTCGGCAGGTTTCCGCCGGGCCGGCTCCGGACGCGGCTTTCGACCGCTTCGCCTCGTTGGTGCAGCGGATGCTCGGCGTACCCGTCGCCCTGGTCTCACTGGTCGATGATCTTCGGCAGTTCTTTCCGGGGCAGGTCGGGCTGCCTGATCCGTGGGCCGCCGCCCGGGAGACGCCGCTGAGCCACTCGTTCTGCCAGCATGTGGTGAACGAGGGGGTCGCCAAGGTCTTCCCGGATGCCCGGATCTACGCGCAGGTGCGCGACAACCTGGCCATCCCGGACATCGGCGTCGTCGCGTATGCGGGGATTCCGCTCAACGACGCCGAGGGACGCACCCTGGGGTCGCTGTGCGCGATCGACACCAAGCCCCGGGCCTGGACCAAGGATGAGCTGGCGGTCCTGACCGACCTCGCCGAGGCGTGCGCGTCCGAGCTGCGGTTACGAATCGCCCGGGAGGTCGCCGACGAGGCCCGGCGGCATGCCGAGACCGCTCATGCCCAACTGGCGATGCTCGCCGAGCTCACCGAGGCGTTCGCCCGGACGATGGACGTGGACGAGGGGATGCGGCTGCTCGCCGCCGGTGTCGTGCCGCGGCTGGCCGATTGGTGCCTGGTCACGCTGGTCGATCCGCGGGGCGGGGTGCGGCATGTGGCCGCCGCCCACCGCGACGTCGCCGCGAAGGCCGATGTCGAGCGGTTCGCCGAGTTGATGGTGTCGTCGCTGGGTTCCGGGTCCGAGGTGCTGAGCGTGCAGCGGTCCGGGCAGCCGGTGCGGCGGGTCGGGGAGACGCCCGAGGCGATGCTCGCCCGGACCACCGATCCGGAGCTGGCGGGGATCGCCGCCCGGCTCGGGTACGCGTCGTTCGTCGTCGTTCCGGTGACCGCGCCGGTGAGCCGGGAGATGCTCGGGTCCATCACGCTGGTGAACGGGCCGGAGCGGGCCGAGTTCGCCGAGGCCGACGAGCGGACCGCGATGGACATCGCGCGGCGGGCCGGGTTGTCGATCGACAACAACCGGCTGTATCGCCAGCAGCGCCATGTCGCCGAGGTGCTGCAGCAGAGCCTGCTCACCGAGTTGCCGGACATCCCGGGGCTGGAGTTGCACGCCCGGTATCTGCCCGCGCAGGACGGCGCCGCGGTCGGGGGTGACTGGTACGACGCGTTCGCGCAGCCGGACGGCAGTGTGATGCTCGCCGTCGGCGATGTCTCCGGGCACGACATCGAGGCCGCCGCCGCCATGGGGCAGCTGCGCAACCTGGTGCGCGGGGACGCGTACGGCCGGGACGACGAACCCGGGCGTCTCATGTCGCAGCTGGACCGCGCGGTGCACGGGCTGCGGGTGCGCACCGCCGCGACGGCCGTCCTGGCCCGGGTGCGCCGTTCGCAGCACGGTTACGAGGTCTCGTACTCGAATGCGGGGCACCCACCGCCGGTGCTGCTCGGCCCGGACGGGACGGTCGAGGTGTGGTGGGAGAAGCCGGAGCAGCTGCTCGGGCTCTCGCCGAAACTGGACCGGGCCACCCACCGCCGCAGCATCCTGCCCGGGTCGACATTGCTGCTGTACACCGACGGGCTGGTCGAGGATCCGGTGCACATCCTCGACGAGGGGATCGCCCGCATCGAGCAGTGCCTGCGGGACAACGCGGACCTGCCCGGTGAGGAGCTGTGCAACCTGCTCGTCGGCACGGCCGTGCGGCGGGCCGACGACACCGCACTGCTACTGATCAGGGTTCGCTGATCGACGGGGGCACCGGCGGGCCGCCATGGGTCCACGGGGTCTGGTCGGGGTCGGGGAACGCACCGCCGGGACGGTAGGCCTCGCTGAGCGTGGTCAGCAGCAGCCGCTCCCCCACCTCGGGGACGCTGCCCGGCTCGGCGACCATTTTGCGGCCCATGCCACCGGAGAGTTCCAGCAGCACCTCGGTCTTGGTCTCGTCCAGCGCGGTCACCGAGATGACCTTGGCCTTCTGGCTGGGCCGCGCCGGGGAGGTCAGCGCCGCCCCGGCCTCGACCCGGACCGGTTCGGCGGTGACCACCATGATCCGGGGGCGGAGCACCGGTCGTTTGCCGGTGTCGTCGATCCGGTCCGCCTTGGCCAGCGTCACCACGGCTTCGAACGCCGTCCCGGCCAGCCGGTGCTCGGCCATGACCAGCGGGTCGTCGAACGCGCGCTGGACGGCGTACCGGGTGGCGGCGTTCTCGAGGCGGCTCAGCCGGGCGGCCGCGGCGACCGCGCCGTCGCGACGGGGCTGCGGCGGGCCGCCCTCCTCCAGGTTCTGCACGAACGCGGAGTAGGCGTCCCGGTCGCCGTCCCAGCGCCCCGCGACACGGCTGCCCACGGGCAGGTTCCGGAGCAGGTCGAGGGCCCGCCACATCAGATCCCAGGTGGGCCGCAGCTGGCCGCGCAGCACCCGGGTCAGCTCGGGCACGTCCGGGTCGGCGACCGAGAGCAGCGGCGCGAGCACGTGGTTGTCGAACGCCGGGTCGGTCGCCGGGCCCGCCGGGGGTGTCAGCGCCGGGTCCTCGGCCGCCGCCGCGGCCTCGAAGACCGTCGACCCGCGCGGCGGATCGAGCCACCCCATCAGGGCCGCGAGCTGCGCGTCCTCGGCACTGCTCTGCCCGGTCGCCCAATGTGACGACAGCGTTTGTACGCCGTTGAGCAGCAGTGCCGACCCGGGAACCTCGGCGGAGTTGGCGAAGAACGTCAGCCACCGCCCGAGCAACGGCACCGCCGCGGGCACCGCGTACTCCCCTTCGGTGCTGCGGAACCGGGTCGACCGGCCGAACAGGCGCAGGAAGTCGACGCCGCCCGGGTTGGGCACCCACAGCTGGGGTGCGTCGGTGAAGCGGTACCGCACGTCCCGGCCGCGGTCGACGGCGACCGCCTCGGTGGTCCCGGTGAACGAGCCGACGTACTCCACGATCAGCTCGGCGAGGTCCGCGGCGAACCGGAACCGGTGGTCCCGGTTGCGCGGCTGCGCCACGACCAGCAGGACCGGGTTGTCCCGGTCGGTGCCGGCCATCGCGGCCAGCGGTGCGTTGGCCTCACCCGCCATCGCGTACGGGATCAGCACCATCGGCCGCTCGTGCAGGTGCACGTGGCGCACGGTGGCGAGCGGCTGGGCCCGGCCCTCGGCGAACGCCTGCGCCCGGGCGAGCGCGGTGAGCGTACTCATCGGATCTCGGCGCGCAACCGGGCAGCGGCCTGCAGCAATGCCGCCGCCTCGGCCTGTTCCGGGGTCGGGGTGCGGGTGCCGGCGGCCAGTTCGAGCGCCTCGGCGACGGTCTCCACCCCGCCGAGCGCGTCCCGGACCGGCCGGCCGAGCGCCGCGGTGCTGCCGGCCGCCTCGTGCCGGCAGAAGACGGCCATCTCGCAGGCGGACAGGCATTCGGGCGCGTAGCGGGCCTCGACCTCGTGCAGCGAGGCGGCCAGGGTGGCGGGCGGCAGCGACGTGTCGAAGCTGATCCCCGGCGGCAGGGCGGCGGCGAGGTCCGACACCGAGGCCAGCCGGGTGAGCTGGCGGGTCAGCGTCGCGAGCTGCTTGCGCACGTCGATCACCACCGCGGCCGGGGTGAGCGAGAAGTCCTTCGGGCAGACCAGCACCACGTCGTGGCTGACCAGTGCCGGGTCGTGGCCGAGCTCGGTGAGCAGCCGGCGCAGCGCCAGCACGTACACCGCGGCCTGGACCGCGGCGGCCGAGACCTTGGCCGAGTCGGCCTGGCCGTCCACGATCGCGAAGGATTTGATCTCGACCACGTGCAGCCGGCCCTCGACCTGGAACGCGATCAGGTCCGGTTCCAGGAACACCGGCCGGCCGGCCACGTCGAGCGTGAGCAGCGGGTGGTCGACCAGGGCGGCCCCGGCAGCGGCCGCGAGCAGCCCGCGGGTCCGCTTGTGCCGGGCCCCGAGCGTGGCGTCGTCGTCCGCGCCGAGGTCGTCGTACCCGACGTCGGTGGTGTCCAGGTCGAGGACCTCGCGCAGCACCGACAGCAGCAGGTCGCACCCGTCGGCCTTGAGCATCGCCTCGAAGCCGTTGCCGCGGGCCAGCGCGAACCGGGACTGCCCGAAGCCCATCGGGAAGCCGATCTGCTGGGCGAGTCGCGGCTTGTCCACGCCGGCGGCGTCGAGCACGGCCCGGCGCGAGCATCCCGGGTTGGCGGTGAGCGCCGCGATGGTCCGGGCGTTGTGCCGCTTGGCCGGCGTGTCACCGCGCAGGCGGTCCAGGACGGGGTCGGTCACGCGCGGCCCCGCTGGTGGGGCAGGCTGAGGATGCCGAACAGCCGCTGCCGCTCGTCGAGGCGTTCCCAGCGGGCGACGGCCGCCTCCGGGGCGGGTGCGGGGGCCAGCTCGGCGAGGGCGGTCCGGGCCGCGTCGGCCAGCGCGCGCGGGTCGTGCACGAGGAACGCCTCGGGCCCGCCGGGGACGGTGTCGGCCAGCCGGCGCAGCAGATCGAGGGCGGTCGCGCCGGCACTCGCCCGGATGACCACGAACTCGGCGATCCGGACCACCGCGGCCAGCGCGTCGCGGCGCGCCTGCAGCGGCGAGGCCAGCCGGCGGGCCACCGGCCAGCCACCGAGGGTCACCAGGCCGCGGGCCGCCGACAGGTCGTGGTGCAGGGCCGGGCAGATCCGGTACGCGGTGAGCGCGTCCGGGTCGTACTGGCGTTCCTCCTCGCGGAGCACCGCCGCGAGGGCCGGCACGGAGAGGTCGCCGTCGAACAGCGCGGTGTGCACCTCCACGACCGTTCGTTGCGTCGCGGGGGCACCGAGCAGGACCAGCGCGTGGCGGGCCTGTTCCCGAATGCCGGGCAGGGTCCGGAGAGTGCTCATCGGCGGCCGCTTCCGTGGGGGTGTCGTGGGCGGATCGACCTTAGATCTTCGTACACCGGACAGGCAATGGGTGGATGACGCACCACGTTTCACCCACGGGAGGCGAAAAAGCCCCGCATATCGGACTGACTGCTTTTGGCGCGCTACTTTCGGGAGTATGCCGAAGGCCATCTGGAACGACGAGATCATCGCTGAGAGCGACGACACCGTGGTTATCGAGGGGAACATGTATTTCCCTCGCTCGTCCGTGCGTGAGGATGTGCTGCGCCCCTCGGAGACGCACAGCGTCTGCGTATGGAAGGGCAAGGCGTCCTACTACACGCTCGAAGCCAACGGACACACCAGCACGGACGCCGTCTGGTACTACCCCGAGCCGAAGCCCGACGCGAAAGCAGTTCGCGACCGGGTCGCCTTCTGGAAAGACGTGAAGATCGAAGCCTGATCCCCGGTCGCCGAGGTACCGGCGCGGGTCATCGGCCCGTGCCGGTCAGCCGATCCTCGGATGGGCGTCCTCGATGACTTCCACCTCGAGGTAATCCAGCATGTCCTTGCGTTCCTCGAGCTCCAGCGCCCCGAACGCCTCGTAGGCACAGGCCCGGGAGTGCGGCGTCTCGGCCGCCAGCAGCGCGATGATCGCCGACCAGGCCAGTGAGACCCGGTCGAAGAGCCGCGCCTTGCGCAGCGAGCTGAGCCGGCTCAGCATCGCCACCTTGGTCGCCGCGTCGTCGTCGTGCGCGATCCGGTCGGACAGCTCGAACAGCGCCTTGCCCCGGTACGGGTGCTCCGACTCGATCATCCGGGCCAGCTCGGCGTTGTCCATCGCGTCGACCGCCGGGGCGGGACCGCGCCGGGGCAGCCGGGGCCGGGAGTCCTCAGCGGGCACGGCTGTCGCGCCCGCTCTCGAAGCCGACGCCGGGTGCCTGCTGCGGCAGGGTCGGCACGCTCTGGAACGCGGGAGACGGCGGTGCCGGCATGACCGGCGACTCGGACCGGACCGACTCGGACCGGGCCGCCTCGGTGCCGGCCGCTTCCTCCGGTTCTTCCGGGTGGTCGTGCACCTGCTCTCCCGTTTGCCCGTCTCGCCCCTGCACAGTTTGTCCTCCGTTGCCGACTTTTCGGTACCTGGCGTCCTATGAGATCACGCCCACGCGGGGACGGCGACCCCACCCTGGGACACGCCCGGACATCACCCGACCCGGCGACCGCCGTAATGTGGCGGCAATACATTGATCGTTGCTAGCAAGCAAGTAGCACCGACGAAGGTGGGCGGGCGTGAGCGGGGCTGCGGGCTTGGACGGGGCGAGCTTGGACGGGGCTGGCTTGGACGGGGCTGGCTTGGATCGGGCTAGCTTGGATCGGGCTGGCTTGGATCGGGCAGCGGGTGCCACGGGTGCCACGCCGGAGTGGCGGTCGGCGATGATCGACGTCTCGGCGCTGTCGCTCACCGAGCTGACCGCCGCGGCACCGGACCCGGACGGTGACACCGTCCTGGCACACTGCCTGCGCCGCCTCGCCGATGATCTGGCCCATCCCGGCGAGCCTATCGCCGGCTTCAACTCGGCGCTCTGACAATGGGCCGGACCGCCCTCGCCCGGGCCCGCCCCCATCTGCTGACCGACACGTCCCTGGCCTCGCTGGGCGCGGGCCGGCCCACGCCGGAGACCATCGCCGAGCTGCGCCGCTCCCAGCTCAGCCGCCATCTCCTGCTGCTCCGCGAGATCGCCCACGCCGCGCCGGACGACCCGCACCTCGCCGCCCTCGCCGCGGCCGAGGCCGCCGACCCCACCCGGGTGCGGAAGGTGATCTCCCGGCCGCTGTTCGGGGTCTGGGCGGTGGGCTGCCTGACCGCCCTCCGGGCCGGAACCGCCCCCACCGAGGCCGGCCTCGCCCACCTCGGCGACCTCGCCGCGGCCGCTCGCATCCCCCGCCCCCGGCAGGCCGGCCCGCCCGAGAAGCCGGCGGACCCCGAGGACGACGACCGGGTGCTTCGCGCGAGCCATGACGGGCTGGGCATCGCCGTGCGGCTCGAGGACAGTGATCCGCTGCGGGCCCGGCTGGGGCTGGTGCCCGCACCGCGGCTGGACGATGCCGCGCTGCGGCGGTGGCGGGCGGTGTTCGGGGAAGCGTGGCGGCTGCTGGTCACCCTGGTCCCCGAGGATGCCCGGGTGGTCGCGGCGGTGCTGGAGTGCATCGTGCCCGTCGAGAGCGACCCGGCGGCCCGGGGCATCAGTGCCAGTTCGGCCGACGCGTACGGGGCGGTGGCGATGTCCGAGCCCGCCGACGCCACCGCGCTCGCCGTCGGGCTGCTGCACGAGGCGCAGCACAGCATCCTCAACGCGGTCCAGTATTTGTTCGACCTGCTCGGGTCCCCCGCGACGCTGGGCTACTCCCCCTGGCGTGACGACCCGCGCCCCGCCTCGGGGATCCTGCACGGCGCCTACGCGTACCTCACGGTGACCCGGTTCTGGCGGGCGCACCGCGCCGGGGGCCTGCTCGCGCAGTTCGAGTTCGCCCGGTGGCGGGCCGCCGTCGCCGCGGCCGCCGAGGGGCTGGACAACCTCTCACCGGCCGGTTCCCGGTTCGTCGGGGCGCTGCTGGACGAGGTGCGGCCCTGGCTCGGCGAGCCGGTCGACCCCCGGGTGCTGCGCCTGGCCGAGGGCGCCAACCGGGATCACCACCTGCGCTGGCGGCTGCGTAACCGGCAGATCGGCCCGGCCGGGGTCGCGGCGCTGGGCCGGGCCTGGGCGCTGGGCGAGGCACCACCGCCGGTCCGGTCCGAGCTGCGGGCGGCGCCCCGCCGGGCACTGGAGGCGAGCGCCCGGCTCGACCTCGCGCACCGGTTCGTCCGCGGGCTGCCGCTCACCGGCTCCGAGGCCGACCTCGCGTATGTCCGAGGGGATCTCGTCACCGCGCTCACCGCGTACCGGAAAGGGCAGCCGGACTGGCCCGCCCTGGTCCTGACCAGCGGTCTCGACGTCCCACCCGAGGTCGCCGCCGCGGTGCCCGCCGAGGCCGACCCGATCAAGATCTTGGAGTGGCTTTCCTAAGATCCGCGGGGCGAGGGCCGATCGTGGCCCCCGTCGGAGGTGACACCGAGCCACACAGGCCGGCCGCCACCTCCGACGGCCGCACCCGTGAGGGCCATGAGGGCAGGCCTAAGGAGGGCACCGCATGAGCCGCAGTGGTAAAGCTATGGACCGGGTGCGCCGGTGCGTCGACGTCGCCATGATCTTCACGTCCCTCGTGGTGCTGGCCTGGCCCGGCGTCCTCGACGGGGCCGGGACCGGCGGGCTGGTCCTCGGGATCGCCGCCGTACTGGTCACCGGCCTCGGGGTGCTCTTCGCCGCCGCCCACCGGCCGGTCTTCGGCTACCTGCCGGCCGCGGTCGCCGTGATCATGACCGGTTACTGGTTCGGCCGGGACGGTTCCCTGGGCACCGAGCTGACCGGGCTGACCATCGCCGTCGCGGGCATCATCCTGGTCCGCCAGCTGCTCGGCGCGCGTACCAACGAGGATCTGGTCCGGGACCTGACCCGCCAGCGCGCCCAGCTGGCCCGGCAGGCCTACCGCGACCCGCTCACCGAGCTGGGCAACCGCAAGCTTTTCATCGAGCACGCCACGGACGCCCTGGCCGATGCCGACGACACCATGACCGCCGTGATCGTCTTCGATCTGGACGGGTTCAAGGAGGTCAACGACACCTACGGCCACGCCACCGGCGACCAGCTGCTGCGCACCGCCGCCGAACGCCTCAACGCGAACGTACGCTCCAACGACACCGTGTCCCGCCTCGGCGGCGACGAGTTCGTGGTGCTGCTGCCGCGCCTGGTCGACGACCAGATCGCCGACACCGTGGCCAACCGGATCCTGCGCGACCTGGCCCAGCCGCTGGTCGTCGGCGAGGCGGTGCTGAGCATCCAGGCCAGCGCCGGCCTGGCCATCACCCGGGGCAGCGGCACCCTGCTGGACGACATCATGCGCGAGGCGGACCTCGCTCTGTACCAGGCCAAGGCCGACGGCAGGGGCGTCGCCCGGCGCTTCGACCCCGCCCAGTTCGCCGAGGCCGAGTCCCGCCGGCGCGAGGAGGCGGACCTGCGCCGCGCCCTGGACGACGGCGAGTTCCAGGTGCACTACCAGCCCATCGTGGACCTCGACGGGGAACGCACGGTCGGCGTCGAGGCGCTGATCCGCTGGAACCACCCCGAGCGGGGCCTGCTGCCGCCGGCGGCGTTCCTGGACATGGCCGAGCAGCTGGGCCTGCTGCCCCGGCTGGGCGGCTGGGTGCTGGAGGAAGCCTGCCGCCAGGCCGCGGTCTGGCAGCTGCAGGAGCCGGGCTTCGAGCTCAACGTCAACCTGTCGGCCAGCCAGCTCGGCAACCCGCACCTGATCGACGAGGTCCGCTCGGTGCTGGAACGCACCGGCCTGCCGCCGCAGCTGCTGGTGCTGGAGCTGACCGAGTCGGTCGCGCTCGTCGACCTGGTCGAGTCGGCCCGGATCCTCGGCGCGCTCAAGGGCCTCGGCGTCCGCATCGCCCTCGACGATTTCGGCACCGGCTTCTCCTCGCTGAGCCACCTCGGCGCGCTCCCGGTCGACGTGGTGAAGATCGACCGGTCGTTCGTCGCGGCCATGCAGGGATCCGCCGGCGCCTCGGTCGCCGAGGCGGTGCTGCAGATCGCGCGTACGTTCAACCTGGCCCCGGTCGCCGAGGGTGTCGAGGACGCGGAGCAGGCCTCCCGGCTGCGGGAGCTGGACTGCGCCCAGGCGCAGGGCTACCACTTCGCCCGCCCGATGCCGGCCGGCGACCTCACCGACCTGCTGCACCGCCAGTCAGCGCTGTCCAGCTAGTCATGTCCTGGGCGCCGGGCCGGTGCAATGCGAGCCGGCCGTCGGAGTGCAGCCGCAGCGTGGTCGTCGCCTGTCGCGGGCCCTGCGCCGGGGGCTCGGGCAGGGTCAGCACCGGTGCCCCGATCGTCAGCGCCTCGGTGAGCGTGGACGCGGGCGGCTGACCGGTGCGGTTGGCACTGCTGACATACAGCACCGGATGCTCGTCGAGGACCGGGCGCACCGGCTCCCAGCGCGCTCCGAACAGCAGTGCCCAGCCGTCGCGGTGGGCGGGGGCCAGCCAGTCCGGCACCGCGCCCGCCCGGACCGGCACCAGCAGTGTCACCAGCTCCTCCATCAGCAGGCGGCGGCCCAGCCCGAAGCCGTCACCATCCAGATCGAGCACCTGACCGAGCGCGTCGAGAGTGCCGGGGTGGTGCGCCCACAGCGCCACCGGCTGGTCCGCCGGGCGCCCCTTGGCCAGGTTCACGACGTGCGGCTCCCGGGCCGTGACCACGTACGTCAACGGCAGCGGGTTGGGCACCACCACCGCGTCCCCACCCCGCAGGGAATCTCGCACCACACCGTAATTCGCCACAAAAACACCCTACAGCGGCGGAAGCTCGATCTCGGTCTCGAGGCGCTGACCGGCCAGCGCCCGGGCCGGGGTCGGATGGCCGTCGCCGTACACCTTCTGCAGACCCTCGATCGCGGCCTCGGCCGAGGAGTCGTCGCCGGTGTCCAGCGCCAGGTTGAACGCGCAGGCCAGGGTGTCCGGGTGGTCGGCGCCGCGCAGGCTGCGGGAACGGTTCAGGGTGTCGAGCGCGATCTCCCGGGCCGGCTGGGCCTCACCGGTCGCGATCAGGTCGGCCGCGAAACCGTTGGCGCAGCTCAGCGTGAACGGGTGGTCCGCGCCGACGCTGCGCCGCAGGCCACCCAGCGCCTCGGCGTCGATTGTCCGGGCCTCCGGGAACCGTCCGGTGGCCCGCACGACACCGGCCAGGCCGGCCGCCGCGGCCAGGGTGAACGGGTGCTCGTCGCCGAGGACCGCGTGGTACCTCGCCACCGCCCGCTCCAGCAGCCGGTGGGCCTCGTCCAGGTCACCGGCGTCCCGGGCGCAGTTGGCCAGGCTGATCATCGCGGCGAGCGTGTCGACACTCAGCTCACCGAACTTCTGGCGATACAGCTCGACGTTGGCCGCGGCCTGCTCCCGCGCCTCGGGCCGGCCCGCGCGCCGGGCCGCCATGGCCGCGAAACGCCCCGCCCACAGCGCCATCGGATGATCCGCACCGAGATCGTCGACGTGGCCGGTACCGGCCAGCAACGCCGAGGCACCGGCATAGTCACCGAGGCCGAACAGGTCGTACGCCAGGCCGGCCCGCGACGACAACGTCTCCGGATGGCCCTCCACGAACGCCAGCTGCCGCTGCCGCAGGACCTGCTCGTCGAGCGCCCGGGCACCCCGGAAGTCACCGAGCAGGCGCAGGTCGGCAGCGAGGTTGTTGGCGCAGCGCAGCGCGGTCGGGAAAGCCTCCCCGAACAACCGGCGGTAACGCACCAGGTTGTCCGAGTCGAGCTGCCGGGCCTGCCCGAAGTGGCCCTGCATGCGCAGGTCGGCCCCGACGCTGTTCGCCGTGGCCAGGGTCGTCTCGTCGTCGCCGCCGAGCACGTCACGCTGCGAGCGCAGGGTCTGCGCGTTCAGTGCCCGGGCATCCGCCGTGCGCCCCACCGCACGCAACGCGTTCGCCAGGTGGAACGAGACCAGCAGGGTCTGCTCGTCGGTCTCGCCGAGGCTGTCCTTCCACCGGGCCACCGCCTGCCCGGCGAGATCACGGCTGGAGTCGTAGTCACCCCGGGCGTACAGGAACCGGACGCAGTTGATGACCAGCTGCCGGACCTCCTCGGCGTCGCCGCCGAGCACATCGGAGTGAACCAGGTGCGGCACGATGGCGGCATAGCGCGGCCAGTGCAGCGGGTTGTCCGGGTCGCCGGGATCCGCGGCGGCGAGCATGGACCGCACCGTGCGCAGCATGACGGCGTGCTGCTCGGAGCTGAGCTGCTGACCGACCATGCCCCGGACCAGCGGGTGCACGACCAGGCCGGCGCCGGGCGGGTCCAGGTCGGCCAGACCGTACCGGCCGATCAGCCGGATCGCGGCCTTGAGCCGGCGCTCGATGCGCAGCGTCCGGGCCAGCTCCGGCGCGGCCAGCCCGCGCGCGGCCCAGAACAGCTCCCACGACACCGGCGCACTGGCCAGGAACGCGCTGAGCCGCAGCAACTCGAACGCGGCGGGCGACTTCTCGGCGAGCGCGTCGGCGGCCAGCCCCCACGCGACCCGGATCGGGGTGGGGAACGCCAGCTGGGCTTCCCGTTCGTCGTAGCGCCGCAGATACTCCCCGACGCTCCAGCCGGCCGCGGACCGCACCGCGGCGGCCTGGTCCAGCGCCATCGGCACGTCGTCCAGGCGCTCGGCGAGCCGCTCCCCGTCGGCCACCGCGAGCTCCGGCGACCGGCGGCGCAGGAAGTCCACGGCGTCCGTACGGTCGAAAACCGGGACCGGCATCGCCTGCGCGACCTCCGAGGTCCACCGCGGATTGCGGGAGGTGACCAGCACGTGCCCGGCACCGCTGGGCAGGTAGGGCTTGATGTCCTCGGGCCGGTTGGCGTTCTCGAACACGACCAGCCAGTTCCGGAACGGCTCCCCCCGGCTCAGGGCGTCCCGCACCGCGCCGAGGGTGCGGTTGATGTCACGCGCCTCGGGGAGCCTCAGCTCCTGGGCGAGCCCCACCAGCGCGGCCCGCATGCCGGCCGTCTGCTCCGCCGGGATCCACCACACCAGGTCGTAGGTGTCCGCGTAGCGGTAGGCATATTCCACGGCCAGCTGGGTACGTCCGGTGCCACCGAGTTGATGGTCGGCGGAGGGCAGCAGCACCACCGGACCGTTGCCGAGCAGACCACGCATCCGGGCAAGAAGATCTTCCCGCCCGACGAACCGCGCGTTGCGCGACGGCAGACCACCACGGATCGGCACGCCGCTCCTCCCCACTACTGACCCGCCACTGACAAGCCCGGCTACTCTCATGCTGCCGATTACCGTACGTGGAATTATCGCCACTGCGGAAGTTTGTCCCAACGGAAGGCGCTTCGTGACCGACGAACCCGTGACGAGTCTCGACCGCGACGCCGACGTGACCACCGTCGCCCTCAAGGGCGAGGTCGACGTGCTCAACGTGGACCAGGTGCGTATCGCCCTGGTCGAAGCCCTGGAGAGCCACCCCCGCACGGTCGTGGTCGACCTGACCGATCTGTCCTTCATCGACTCGACCGGCCTCGGAGCCATCATCTTCGGCTTCCAGCGCGCCCGCGACGAGGGCATCACGTTCCAGCTCGCCCACCCCAGCCGGGGCGTCCACCAGATCCTCGTCCTGAGTGGCCTGCTCGAGGTCGTGGAGATCAAAGAATAGGTCGTACCTGGGTGGTGGGTGCGGACCGCAGTTCCCACCGGGGCCGGGCCCGGCCGGCCGAGGCGCTGACGCGCCAGAGCAGCCGGCCGAGCCCTTCATTCTGCGTGCGTGGTCACCCCGCGAAGGCGAACTCCCGGGCGGGGAGCGCGGCGGAGGTGGCGAAGAGGCGGTTGACCGAGGCGATCTCGGTGGCGTTGGGGTTGGGGTTCTTGCAGGAGACCGGGGCGCTGCTGCCGGACATCAGGTCCGCGCACAGGCCGGTGCGGCGGTCGGGGAGGCCGAGGATGTGGCCGAATTCGTGGGCGGCGATCCGGGGGACGTAGTAGCCGTCGTTGACCGCTTCGCGGCCCATGTACCAGTAGCCGTTGCCCAGCGAGCTGGAGTAGGTTCGCGGCCAGCCGTTGTCCGCGTACACCCGGATGTTGGGGGTGCGCCCGGCCGGGACCGGCTGGAGCCGGACGTTGGTCACCCGGCTGTTCCAGATCTGCGCGCCCTGGTTGACCGCCGCGACGAACTCCTGGGCCTGACTGGCGTCGTAGTACAGGATCCGGGGCGCCGCGGCCGCGGGACCGGCGGCGGCGACCTGGAGCCCGGCCATGGTCAGCATGGCCAGCAGCACGGCGGACAATCTCTTGAGCACCATCGGTGGACCTCCCTTGTGGGGAACGGGTTGTCCTCACCGTGCCATCAATAGATGCCAATCAATACATACCGACTGTGTGATACCGCTCAGGATGCCGGTGCGGCGGGCGCCGCCGCGGCCGGGAACGCCAGGCCGATACCCGGGCCACCCGGGCCCTCCCGGTTCAGGCGGCGACCGGCGAGCAGCATCAGCGACAGCAGCGAGGCCAGCAGGGCGAGCGCGCCGGCGCCGTACCAGGCCCAGTCGTAGTCGCCGAGCCGGTCGCGGACCAGGCCGGCCGCGCTCGCCGCGGCGGCCGCGCCGATCTGGTGCGAGGCGAAGACCCAGCCGAAGACGACCGCACCGCTCGTGCCGAAATACTCTCGGCAGAGCGCGACCGTCGGCGGCACCGTGGCCACCCAGTCGAGGCCGTAGAAAAGAATGAAGATGACCATGCTCGGGTGGGCGGTCGCGGCGAACAGCGACGGCAGCACCAGCAGCGACAGGCCGCGCAGCAGGTAATAGCCGCCGAGCAGCAGCCGGCTGTCGACCCGGTCGGTGAGCCAGCCCGAGGCGATGGTGCCGGCGATGTCGAACAGGCCGATCAGGGCGAGCAGGCTCGCCGCCGTCGTCGGGGCCATGCCGTGATCGTGCGCGGCCGGGATGAAGTGCGTGCCGACCAGCCCGTTGGTGGTCGCTCCGCAGATCGCGAAACCGCCCGCCAGCAGCCAGAACGGCCTCGTCCTGGCAGCCCGCGCGAGCGAACTCAGCGCATTGCGAGCAGCACCGCCCGGCGCGGCGGACACGGGCGCGGCGGACGGCGGTGAGCCGGCCAGGGCGGTGGCGGGCGGCGGTGAGCCGGCCAGGGCGGTGGCGGGCGGCGGTGAGCCGGCCAGGGCGGTGGCGGACAGGGCGGTGGCGGGCAGGGACGCGACGTCGTCCGGGCCGGCGCCGTAGGCGGTCACGCCCAGGTCGGACGGGCGGTCGCGCAGGCGCCACCAGACCAGCGGGACCACCGCGAGGGCGGCCGACGCGACGACCAGGGCGGCGGTGCGCCAGCCCTCGGCGCCGGTGAGCCGGGCCAGCAGCGGCAGGAAGATCAGCTGACCGGTGGCGCCGCCCGCGGTGAGCACGCCGGTGACCAGACCCCGGCGGTGCACGAACCAGCGGCTGGCCACGATCGCCACGAAGCCCAGGGCCATCGAGCCGGTGCCGAGGCCGACCAGCCCGCCCCAGAGCAGGATGAGCTGCCAGCTGGACCGCATGAACACCGTCAGGCCGCTACCGACCGAGACGAGCAGCAGGGCCGCGGCGACCACCCGGCGCATGCCGAACTTCTCCATGAGCGCGGCGGCGAACGGGGCGGTCAGGCCGTACAGCAGGAGGTTGACCGAGACCGCGGCCGAGATCGTGCCGAGCGACCAGCCGAACTCGTCGTGCAGCGGCTGCAGCATCACCGACGGCGTCGCGCGGAAGCCGGCCGCGCCGATCAGCGCGACGAAGGCGACGGCGGCGACGAGCCAGGCCGGATGGAGACGTCGTGTAGTCACCCGATCATTCTGCGAAATCCGGACCGGGCGGACGAGTGGCCGGATGGCCATCATGCGCAAGAATCAGGCCATGACGCATTCCGTCGCGGTCCTTGCCCTCGATCCGATCGTCAGTTTCGACCTCGGTGTTGCACCCCAGGTGCTCGGCGCCGCCCGGAACGCCGCGGACGAGCCGCTGTACACGGTCACGACCTGCAGCGTCGGCGGCGAGCCGGTCCGGGCCTCGCGCGGCGGTTTCCGGATCCTTCCCGACGCCGGCCTCGGCGCGCTCGACACCGCCGGCACGGTCATCGTGCCCGGCAACTACAGCTCGGCGCTGACCGACGGCACGATCGGGGACGACGTGGCCGGCGCGATCCGGACGGCGCACGACCGCGGTGCCCGGATCATGTCGATCTGCACCGGTGCGTCCGTACTGGCGGCCACCGGCCTGCTCGACGGCCGCAAGGCGGCGAGCCACTGGGCGTGGGCACCCGAGTTGCGCCGCCTGTATCCGAGCGTCGACTGGGACTTCGACGTGCTCTTCGTCGACGACGGCGACGTGCTGACCTCGGCCGGGGTGGGCGCCGGGATCGACCTCTGCCTGCACGTCATCCGCCAGGACCACGGCAGCGCGATCGCGAACGGCGCGGCCCGGCGCTGCGTGGTGCCGCCGTTCCGGGACGGCGGCCAGGCCCAGTTCATCGAGCGCCCGGTCCCCGACGCGCAGGGCAGTGGCACCGAGGTGACCCGGGCCTGGGCCCTGGACCGGCTCGCCGACCCGGTCAGCCTGGACGAGATGGCCCGGCACGCCCGGATGAGCGTGCGCACGTTCACCCGCCGGTTCCGCGACGAGACCGGCCTCAGCCCGCAGAAATGGCTGCTCCAGCAACGCGTCGCGCACGCCCGCCTGCTGCTCGAGTCGACCGACCTCAGCATCGACCTGGTCGCCCGGCGAGCCGGCCTGGGCAGCGCGACCGCCCTGCGCCAGCACTTCCAGCAGGCCGTCGGGGTGGCTCCCAGCGCCTACCGGCGTACGTTCAGGAGGTCCTGACCCTCCGCCAGCCGCAGCAGGAACCGCGACGTGGACATCGCGTGGGTCACGTGGTGGCGCAGGTCCGCGCTCAGCACCACCACCGGCCACATCCTCGACCGGTGATCGATGTTCTGCGCCCAGCAGAGGTATCCGCCGTCGTCCAGCCGCCCCCACACGATCAGCCCGGTGTCCTCCGGGTACACCGGGCCGAGCGGGCCGCCACCGGCCGCCCGCTCCGCCTTCACCCGCCGCGTGAGGCTCTGGCGCTCCGTGAAGTGGTCATCCGGACCGAGCAGCCGCGCCGGGCCCACCCGGATCGGCCCCAACAGCGCCAGGATGGCGCAGTAGTCGCCGGGCAGGGTCTGTCCGGCCCGGGAGAAGAGCGCATTCTCGTCGAACCCGGGGAGCGGTGATCCCCCGACGACCCGGGCGAGCGCGTCCACGTCCCGCTCCAGGACCCCGATGTCGAGGCCGGCGGTCCAGTACGACTCGGGCGGCTCGACCCCGTACGGCGCGAAGGCCGGCGGCTGGACGGCCTCGGCGATGTGGGCCCATTCGGTGATCACCGGCGGGTCGGTGACCAGCGCCGCGACGAAGTCCGTCGTCGACAGGGCGAAGGTCTCCCACTCCGACGGGTCGCTGGTGACGATGACGATCGGCCACGAGTCCGGGTCGTCGTCGTCGGTGTGCCAGCACAGCACCGCGTCGAACCCGATCGTCCCCCACGGCAGCAGGCCGGCGGCCAGGTCACCGGGGGCCCAGTCCTCGACGATGGCCCGGTATCCCGCGACCTCGTCGTGGAACTCCCGCGGCCCGGCGAAGTGCGCGGGGTGCAGCAGCTTGAAGAACGTCTGGAACTCGCCGGGCGGGAAATTCTCGGCCAGCTCCCGGAACGCGGTGGGCAGCGGCCGGCCCAGGGCGGCCCAGTCGATCGGCCGCGCCGGCGACCGCCAGCCGAACAGTTCCCTCAGTTGCGACACGTTCATGGTTCAGCTCCCCCGTCCGCCGCGCACTGCGTACGCGGCGCGGAAGTTACCAGAGTGAGCCCAGGGCCTCAGATCCGGCCAGAAGTGTCCGATGGGACAGGCGTACCCCGAACGTACTGTTTCGTAAGGATGTCATGGACCAGACCTTCCGCCCGCTGCTCGACGCCCTGAAACAGATCGGCGTCGACCCGGTGGCGGTGGACGCCGCCGCCGATGAGGCACAGCGCAGCGGCCGGTCGGTACGGGCGGTCCTGATCAACGACCAGGTCGTCACCGAGGAGCAGCTGACCTCGGCGGCCGCGGCCGCGTTCGGCATCAACACGCTCGACCTGGTCGGGTACAGCCCCGACCCGGTCGCCCTCAAGCGCATCCCGCTGCCGGTCGTGCTGCGGCACCGGGTGCTCGGTCTCGCGATCAACGACGGGGAGCTCGTCGTCGGCGTGACCGACCCGGGTGACGTCGTGGCGCTCGACGACGTCCGGGCGTCGACCGGCATGACCGTGCGCCCGGTCGTGGTGGCCCGCAGCGAGGTGCGCCGGATCATCGAGCGCCTGCAGCGTGAGAGCAGCGACCTCGGCGACATCGTCGACACCTCGCTCGAGGACTCGGCGATGGCGGCGCAGGCCAACGCCGCCGATGACGCGCCGATCGTGCGCTACGTCAACAACCTGATCGAGCAGGCCGTCCAGAACCGCGCCTCCGACCTGCACCTGGAGCCCACCGAGGACGACATGCGGGTGCGGTACCGCATCGACGGCGTGCTGCACGAGCTCGACACCGTGCCCCGGGGCGTCATGGCGGCGCTGACCTCGCGCCTGAAGATCATGTCGGGCGTCGACATCACCGAGAAGCGGGTGCCGCAGAACGGCCGGATCACCGCCATGATCCGGGACCGGACGGTCGACCTGCGGACCGCCACGCTGCCGACCGTGTGGGGCGAGAAGATCGTCCTGCGGGTCCTGGACACCGGCGGCATCGACCTGGAGATGACCAAGCTGGGCTTCACCCAGCACAACCTCGACCGCTTCGCGGGCTCGTTCAGCAAACCGCACGGGATGGTCCTGGTCACCGGTCCCACCGGTTCCGGCAAATCCACCACCCTGTACGCGACCCTGGGCCGCATCAGCAAGCCGGAGATCAACGTGATCACGGTGGAGGACCCGGTCGAGTACCGGCTGCGCGGCGTCAACCAGGTGCAGGTCAACGCGAAGGCCGGCCTGACGTTCGCGGCGGTGCTCCCGGCGATCCTGCGCTCCGACCCCGATGTGGTGCTGATCGGTGAGATCCGGGACGGCAACACCGCGCAGATCGCCGTCGAGGCGTCGCTGACCGGTCACCTCGTGCTGTCGACGCTGCACACCAACGACGCGCCGGGCGCGGTCACCCGGCTCACCGAGATGGGCATCGAACCGTTCCTCGTCGGCTCGTCGCTGGACTGCGTGCTGGCCCAGCGGCTGGCCCGGCGGCTCTGCGACTGGTGCAAGGAGGCGTACGTGCCGACCGAGGAGGAGTTGCAGGCCGCGCACTGGCCGTACCAGGACCTCAAGATCCCGGAGTCGCTGTTCCGCCCGATCGGCTGCCGCAACTGCGCCAACACCGGATACCGCGGCCGGATCGCGCTGCACGAGGTCATGCCCATCTCCCCGGAGATCGAGTCGCTGACCATCCGCCGGGCGTCGTCCAACGAGATCCGCGACGTGGCCGTCGCCCAGGGCATGTACGACCTGCGCGCGGACGGCCTCGCGAAGGCCTCCGGCGGGCTCACCTCGATCCGTGAGGTCTCCCGCGTGGCCATCTGAGTGTCAGAGGTCCTAAACCCACCCGGGACCATGCCGAATGAGGGGGGCGTCAGAAGGAACCACGAGATTGCCGGTGCCGCTCATGTACACCCTTGAACAGGAAATGCCTCACCAGGCGGCTCCGGCCCAGCCGGGCGCGGGTGACCTGGCCGTGCTCGACCAGATGCTCGTCACGCTGGTCGAGGCCCGCGGGTCCGACCTGCACCTGACTGTCGGCTCCCCGCCGATGATCCGGGTCGACGGCGGACTGCGCGCCATCCCCGGGTACGGCAAGCTCAACGCCTCCGACACCGCCCTGCTGGCCCGCGCGGCCGTCTCCCAGGCCCAGTGGGAGACGTTCCAGCACGAGCAGGAGATGGACTTCGCGCACAGCATCGTCGGCGTCTCCCGGTTCCGCGGCAACCTGTACGTGCAGCGCAACTCGTGCGGTGCGGTCTTCCGGGCCATCCCGCACAAGATCAAGCCGCTGGACGAGCTGGGCATGCCGGACTCGGTGGCCCGCTTCGCGCACCTGCCCCGCGGCCTGGTGCTGGTGACCGGCCCGACCGGTTCCGGCAAGACCACGACGCTGGCCTCGGTGCTGGACCTGGCCAACCGCAGCCGCGCGGCGCACATCATCACGATCGAGGACCCGATCGAGTTCCTGCACCCGCACAAGCGCAGCGTGGTGAACCAGCGCGAGGTCGGCTCGGACACCGAGACGTTCGCCCAGGCGCTCAAGCACGCGCTGCGCCAGGACCCGGACATCATCCTGGTCGGCGAGCTGCGCGACCTCGAGACGACCTCGACGGCGCTGACCGCCGCGGAGACCGGCCACCTGGTGCTGGCGACCCTGCACACGCAGAGCGCGACCCAGACCATCGACCGGGTCATCGACATCTTCCCGCCGCACCAGCAGCTGCAGATCCGCGCGCAGTTGGCGGCGAGTCTCCAGGGTGTCGTCACGCAGGCGCTCGCGCCGCGCGCCGACGGCAAGGGCCGCACGGTGGTCTGCGAGATCCTCACCGCGACGCCGGCCATCCGCAGCCTGATCCGCGAGGGCAAGTCGCACCAGATCCCGTCGTTCATGCAGGCCGGTGGCAACGACGGGATGCTCTCCTTCGATCAGCACCTGGCCGAGCGGGTCCGTGAGGGCATCGTCTCCATGCAGGCCGCCACCGAGATCTGCCACTCCGCCGAAGAGCTCAAGCGCCTGATCGGACGGGTCTGACATGCCGGCTACCAAGACGTTCCACTACAACAGCATCGACTCGACCGGCCGCAAGACGAAGGGCACGGTCGAGGCGGCGAACGAGACCGCGGCGACGCACATGCTGCGCCAGCGCGGCGAGGTGCCGCTGGAGATGTTCGAGGCCGGTCAGGGCCTCAACCGGGACCTGAAGATCCCCGGCCTGGGCAACCGCACCAAGCTCAAGGATCTCGCGGTATTCGCCCGCCAGTTCGCCACGATGACCGCGTCGGGCATGTCGCTGCTGCGGTCGCTGTCGATCCTGGAGGAGCAGACATCGGCGACCTCGCTGAAGAAGGCGGTCGGCGAGGTCAGGACCGATGTCTCGGGCGGTATCTCGCTCTCGGCCGCCATGGCCAAGCACGACCGGGTCTTCCCCCGGCTCATGGTCGCCATGGTCCGGGCCGGCGAGGCCGGCGGTATGATCGACAGCGCTCTCGAGCAGATCGCGGACAGCCTGGAGAAGGACACCGCGCTCCGCGGCAAGATCAAGGGCGCGCTCACCTATCCCGCGATCGTGCTCGGCTTCACGTTCGTGATGATCGCCGGCGTCCTGATCTTCATCGTCCCGATCTTCGAGGACATGTTCAAGAATCTCGGCGGCGAGCTGCCGGGCATCACCCAGTTCCTGGTCGACACCAGCCACAACATGGGCTGGCTGGGGCCGCTGGTGCTGGGCATCGGGATCACCACCTCGGTGCTCTACAAACGCCAGCTCCGCACCAGCGAGGACTTCCGGCTCACGGTCGACAGGATCAAGCTACGGATGCCGGTCTTCGGGCCGCTGCTGCAGAAGCTCGCCATGGCCCGGTTCTCGCGCAACCTCGGCCTGCTGCTCAACGTCGGTGTGCCAGTGATGCAGGCACTCGCCGTGGTCGGCGAGACCACCGGCAACGAGGTCATCAACATCGCGATGCGCGACGTGCAGTCCGCGGTCCGCGACGGCCAGCCCATGTCCTCGGCCATGCGCCTGCACAAGATCTTCCCCGAGATGGTCACGCAGATGATCGAAGTCGGCGAAGAAAGCGGTCAGATCAGTCAGATGCTCGACAAGGTTGCCGATTTTTACGACAGGGAAGTCGACGCCGCCGCCGAGTCCCTCACCGCCTCGATCGAACCGATCATGGTGCTCGTCATGGGAACCGTGGTCGGCGGGATGGTGATCTGTCTGTACCTCCCGATGTTCACCATCTACCAGAACATCCAGAGCAGCTGACGCCCTGGAAGCAATACCCGGCCGGTCTCCGGTCGACGTCGGGCACCCGAGCCCGGACAACCCCATCCCCGCTTCACACCTGACGCCCAACGGAGGCACCCCCAATGCAGGACATCATCACCCGGATGCGAGCCAAGAAGGACGACGAGGGCTTCACCCTCATCGAGCTCCTCGTGGTCGTGGTCATCATCGGCGTGCTGGTCGCGATCGCCGTCCCGGTATACCTGAACTACCGCCAGGGTGCGGCCGACAAGTCGGCCCAGTCCGACGTCCGTGGCGCCATCAGCGCCGTCGAGCAGTACTACACGGACAACGGCAACCAGTACCCGGCCGGCTTCGACGACCAGAAGACCGGATCCGCGTCGCTGAAGATCGGCAACCAGCAGATCACGCTCTCGGACAAGACCGAGATGTCGCTGGTCTCCTCGGCCGCCGCCGGCAGCTACAAGATCTGTGCCCACAACGGGGGCGGCACCGACAAGAAGTGGTACCTGTACGACAGCTCGGTCGGCGGCTCGGTGACCGGTGCCGTGTACACGGCGTTCACCACCTCGACCTGCGTCGGCACGAAGGCCTGAGCCCAGCTTCGTCCTCCGGTGGTGCCGGCCCCGACCGGCACCACCGGAACACTACTGTCCGCGAGACCTCAGGAGGGTACGAGATGCCAGAGCCACTGCTGCTCGGCGTCGTCGGCCTGCTCGGGCTCGCGGTCGGTTCGTTCCTGAACGTCGTGATCCACCGGGTGCCGCGCGGCGAGTCCCTCGTCCGGCCCGGGTCGCACTGCCCGCACTGCGGCAACGAGGTGCGCCACCGGCACAACGTCCCGGTCCTCGGCTGGCTGATGCTGCGCGGCCGGTGCGCCGACTGCGCGGCCCCCATCAGCGCCCGGTACCCCCTCGTCGAGGCGGGCACCGCGGCGCTGTTCGTCGCCGTGGCGGCCCGGTTCGGCTGGTCCTGGGAACTCCCCGCCTTCCTGTACCTCGCCGCGATCTCGATCGCCCTCGCCGCCATCGACCTGGACGTGTACCGGCTCCCGGACCAGATCGTGCTGCCGTCGTACAGCGTCGCCCTGCTCCTGCTGGTCCCGGCGATGATCGCCGGGAACGGATGGGACACCGCGGCCCGGGCGCTGATCGCGGCCGGCGTGGTGTGGATCTTCTTCTACGTCGTGGGGTTCTTCGGCATGGGCGGCGGTGACGTCAAGCTCGCCCCGCTGCTCGGGCTCTATCTCGGCTGGCTCGGCTGGAGCTGGGTCGCCGTCGGCCTGTTCTCCGCGTTCCTGCTCGGCGGCGTCGTCGCCGCGATCCTGCTCGCCCTGCGGGTGGCCCGGCGCAAGAGCCGGATCCCGTTCGGCCCCTACATGCTCGCCGGCGCGTTCGTGGCGGTCTTCGCCGCGGCCCCCATCGCCGGGTGGTACTCGTCGCTGCTCGTCCCCACCGCCTGACCCCCGCACCCGCAGAAGCAAGGAGAACCGATGGCTGGCGTCAACCCGATCGGGCTGGACATCGGCTCGTCGTCCATTCGCGCCGTCGAGGTACGCCGCGCGAAGGACGAGTACAACCTGAGCAACTTCGGTCAGGTCCCGCTGCCGCCCGGCACCATCCAGGGCGGGGTCCTCGCCGACCCGGTGGCCGTGACGTCGGCGCTCAAGCAGCTCTGGGCCGCCTGCAAGTTCGGCACCAAGCAGGTCAAGCTCGGCGTCACCAACCCGCAGCTGGTGGTCCGCGAGATGTCGGTGTCCAACCTGCCCCCCAAGGAGATGCGCCGCTCGCTGCCGTTCCAGGTCCGCGACATGCTGCCGCTCGCGGTCGAGCGCTCCCTGCTGGACTTCCGGCCGCTCGAGGACCCGGGCACCAACCCGACCGTGCGCGGCCTGCTGATCGCCATGCCGAAGGACGCGGTCATGGAACTGGTGCAGGCCGTCGAACGGGCCGGGCTGCACGTCGTCGACGTCGACCTGGCGTCGTTCGCCCTGCTGCGCGCCGCCTCCCGGCTGGACGCCCAGGTCGAGGCGATCGTGGACATCGGCGCCGAGGTCACCAGCGTGGTGGTGCACGCCGACGGGGAGCCGCTGATCGTGCGCACCGTGCCGCGCGGCGGGCACGAGATCACCGAGAGCATCGCGACCCGGCTGGGCATCACCGCACCCGAGGCGGAGGCCCTCAAGTGCCGGTTCGGCCTGCACGGCGACGGTACGCCGGACAGCGCCGGCGCCGCGAGCGACGCGATCCGGCCACTGGTCAACGAACTGCGCAGCTCCTTCACGTACCTTGCCTCGGGCGAGCGGCAGAAGCAGGTCACCCGGGTCTCGCTCTGCGGTGGCAGCGCGCTCATGCCCGGGCTCGCGGAGCACGTCCAGAAGGAGCTCGGCGTCGCCGTGATGTACGCCGACAGCGCCGGCCGGCTGCGCGACACCCGCAAGGCCCGTGAGCGGGGCTTCGACAGCTTCGTACCCTCCGCCGCGGTGTCGATCGGCCTGACCCTCGGAGCGGCAGCCTGATGGCGACCAGCCTGATGCCGGTGGACCCGGAGATCTCCCCGCAGCGCACCACCCGGCTGCTGCACATCGCGGCCAGCCTGATGCCCGAGGAGATCACCTTCGCGCGGCGGGCGAAGCGGACCCGTACCTGGGTGATCGTCGTGGTCGTGGTGGTCGCCTGTCTGCTGGGGGGCTGGTTCTTCCTCGCCCACCAGGACTCCGCCGCCGCCGACAACGAGCTCACGGTGGCCACCACCGAGGTGACCGACCTGCAGCGCAACCAGCGTGACTTCAAGGACGTCGTGGACGTCAAGACCGACACCGACACCATCCTGAAGCAGCTCAAGGTCGTGATGAAGAGCGACCTGGACTGGGCCTCGCTCTACACCATCCTGACCGGTACGGCCGACGACTCCGACCTGACGCTCGAGTCCGTCAGCGGCACGCTCAGCGGGGTGGGCACGAACGCCGCCGCCGACCCCGCGACGTCGCTGCCGAGCACCAGCACCTCGGCCGTCGTCGGCACGCTCGTGGTGACCGGGGAGGGCCCGGACAAGGAGGCCGTCGCCGCGTACGTGGACGACCTGGGGAAGCAGACCGTGCTCGCCAACCCGTACGTGACCACGGTGAGCACGACCGAGGAGAAGACGGTGACGTTCAGCCTCAACGTCGACTTCACCGAGAACGCGCTCTGCGGCCGTTTCGGCACGAAGTGCACGTCGCAAGGGGGCAAATGATGGGTGCGCGCCACGCTGACCGGCTCTGGATGCTCGGTGGGGTGATCGCCATCGCGGTGATGTCCGTGATCGCGTACTTCCTGCTCATCAGCCCCCAGTACGCCGAGGCCGACGGCCTGCGGGCACAGACCGACGACGCCCGGTCGCAGGCCTCGACGATCCGCTCCCGGATCGTCGGCCTGAAGAAGGACAAGGCGAACCTGAAGAAGCTGAAGGCGACGCTCGCGACGTACCAGGACGCCCTGCCCTCCGATTCCGGCGTGCCGGCGTTCCTGCGGCAGCTGCAGGCGGCCGGCACCGACATCGGGGTCTCCGTGGGTGGCATCACCGTGGGCGCCCCGGCCGGCACCGCCGCCACCGGCGTCAAGCAGCTCCCGATCCAGCTCACCGTCACCGGCAGCCCCGAGGAGCTCAACGAGTTCCTCGAACAGCTCCAGGGCGGCGGCCAGAAGCGCGCGGTGCTGATCGAGACCGCGAGCTGGGCCGCCGGCGAGACCGACCAGGAGCTCAGCGTCGTGCTGCAGCTCAACGCGTTCGTGGCCCCGCCCGCCGCCGCGAACGCCCCGGCCGTCACCACGGACTGATCCCCAGCCAGCTTGATCATCGGCATTTCCTCAACTTCCGGCCCGGCTGATCGATAAGACGGTCAGCATTCGCGAGAACCGTGCCGTCATGAGGAATGAGCTGGTATGCCGACCGATCGAGCTGTAGGGGCCGGGCCGCCCGTGCGTTTGTGGCGCCGGCGCGGTGACGACGAGGGCTTCACCCTGATCGAGGTCCTCGTCTCGATGGCCGTCATCGGCACGGTGATGGCCGCGGCCGCGCCGTTCATGGTGAAGTCGCTCACCGAGAGCAACCAGCAGCGCACCGACCAGGTCGGCATCCAGGTCGCCACGGACGCCCTCGAACGGGCCCGGGCGCTCGACCCGGCGTCGCTGCTGTCCGGCCGCGGGCTCGCGGAGGCCACCCGGCAGAAGAACGCGGCGCCGGCCGACGTGAAGGCGTACTACGACCACATGGAGGTCGCCGCCGACCCGATGCTGGCGAACACCTCGACCGAGGGCCAGAACGCGCCGCTGCCGACCGTACCGCTGGTCACCAGCTCCAACGGCGTGTCGTACAAGCAGGAGTGGTACGTCGGCAAGTGCTGGCAGAGCAAGGCGACCGCGGCGCTGACCGTGCTGGGCGGATGCGAGAACCGCGACACCACCGCGAAGGCCGCTCTGTACACGGTGCCGTTCTTCCAGGTCGTCGCCGTGGTGAGCTGGACCGGTAACACCTGCACCGACAAGACCTGCCGGTTCATCACCTCCACGCTCATCAGCAACAGCAACGACCCGGTCTTCGACATCAAGACCGCGCCGCCGACGATCGTCGCGCCGCTGCCGCTGACCAGCTACACCGGCACCCCGGTGAACCTCCAGGTCCTGTCCACCGGCGGCAAGCTGCCGCTGACGTGGACGGCGACCAACCTGCCGCCCGGCGTGACCTTCTCGGCTGACGGGGGCAAGTTCACCGGCACCCCGACCACCGCCGGTACGTACAAGGTGACCATCAAGGTGGCCGGCCGGGACAAGCTCTCCGACACCAAGTCGTTCACCTGGACGATCGTGCAGCCGCCGCCCCCGGTGCTGACCACGCCCGGCGACCAGACGAGCCGGACCGGCACCCTGCTCTCCCTGCAGCCGGCGATCACCGGCGGCACCGCACCGATGGTGTGGACCGCCACGAACCTGCCCGCCGGCCTGGTCATCGACGCGGCGACCGGCCTCATCACCGGCACGCCGACGACCGTCAGGACGGCGACGACCACCATCACCGTGACCGACGTCTACGCGCGCAAGTCGACCGTGTCGTTCTCGTGGCGGGTCCTCTCCCCGGTGCAGCTGTACAACGTGCCGGCGCAGAGCATGACGAACGGCACCAACATCGGCACGTTCACGCCGTACGCGTACGGCGGTGTCACCCCATACACGTGGAAGGCGACCGGTCTGCCGGACGGCGCGACGATGGACGCGGCCACCGGCAAGGTCACCGGCGTCATCACGCACGGCACCCGGTACATCACCACCGTCACCGTCACCGACGCGGCCGGCGGCGCGGCCACGATGACCGTGGTCTGCACCGTGAACCCGAGCGGGACGACCGACCTGCGGGTGACCTCGCCCAGCCCGTCGACCCCCGACCAGAGCAGCAGCGTCAACAGCCCCATCACCCCGGTCACCGCCACGGCCCTGGGCGCCACCCCGGCGTCGTACAAGTGGACGGCGACCAACCTGCCGACCGGCCTGACGATGAGCACGGCCGGAGTCGTCAGCGGCACCCCGACCGTGCCGGGCACCTACGTGGTGACCTTCGTCGTGAAGAGCACCGGGACGACGCAAGCGAACCTGATGTTCACCTGGAGCGTGGCCTGATGATCCGCAAGCGCATCGCCGACCGGCTCAACCGCTCGGACGACGACGGCATGTCCCTGGCCGAGATCATGGTGACGATGGGGGTCATGAGCGTCCTCATGATCATCGTCACCGGCGCCATCCTGCAGGTCTACAAGACGGTCAACGCGACGGACGCGCTGAGCACCGCGCAGACCGAACTCGGCAAGGCGTTCCAGCGCTTCGACCGCGAACTGCGCTACGCCTCCTGGATCGCGACCCCGGGCCTGGTCGGCACCACCTGGTACGTGGAGTTCGCCGGACCGGTGGTGACCGGGCTCCCGGACAAGTGCTACCAGCTGCGGCTCGCCACCGTCACCGGGGAGAAGTCCACCGGCGGCCAGGGCGTCCTGCAGCTCTACACCTGGACCAAGGGCTCGCCACCGACGCCCGCGACGAAGGGGCAGACCGTCGCGTCGCAGATCCTCACCACCGGCGTGGACCCGTTCTTCGAGCTCCAGGCCGCCGGCGACAAGCCGTACGCCAACCCGAGCGTGGTCCCCAGCACCGGGATCGTGGGCGGTGACTTCAGGAGCGTGTACCAGCGGCTCCGGATCCGGCTGACCACCCAGGTCGGCGACGGGGACGCCACCATCGACACCACGTTCACCGCCCTCAACTCGGCGGCCGCCATCTCCAGCACGACCACGTCCACCACCGTCACGAACGCCTGCAGCGAAGGGAGGCCGACGACATGAGGAACCCGTTCACCCGCCGCGGCGACGAGGGCTCGATGGCGATGGCGATGCTGGTCAGCCTGGTCGCCATGTCGATCACCGCGGCGCTCGTCCCGGTCGTGGTCAACACGATCGGCGCCACCCGTACGGTCGTCGCGCGCACCTCGGCGCTCGACGTCGCCCAGGCCGGCATCGACGCGGCGCTCGCCCAGATCCGCTCGGCCGGCTCGCTGGTCACCACGGACGGCGTGACGTCGCTGGTCGGCAGCCTGACCGCGCTGCCGCCCTGCCTGATGACCGGGGTCGCGAACCTGGGCCTGGACACCGGGCAGCAGAAGTACAGCGTCGCCATCGACTACTGGGGCCTGCCCGACGACCTCACCAGCACCACCGCGGTGAAGCTGTCGTGCCCGCCGGTGGACGTCCCGACGACGGCGACGCTGTCCTCGACCGGCACCGACTCGACCGGCAAGGCCAGCCGCACGATCGAGGCGACCTACACGTTCAAGACCAACAACGCGAACATCGAGGGCGGCGCGATCAAGCTGTCCTCCCCCACCGTCAACCAGCTCTGCGTGGACGGCGGCGACACGCCCGCGATCGACGGCCCGGTGACCGTGCAGCTCTGCGAGGACGGCGGCAGCGCCCAGCAGCGGTTCACCTACACGAAGGACCTCAACATCCGGCTGGGCAACTCGCAGAGCGGCGACGCCCCGGCGGGTCTCTGCCTGGAAGCGCCGACACCGCACGCGAACAAGGGCTACTTCGTCTTCAAGAACTGTCTCGGCCGCGTCGCCCGCCAGCAATGGAGCCTGAACAACAACTCGGTGTTCCAGGGCACCACCGACGGCGTGAACCTGGACAACTTCTGCATCAACGTCGAGACCGCCGGCGCGCCCGGCCGGCTCTGGCTGAACACCTGCACCGCCACCGCGAACAAGAACATCTTCCGGTCGGAGACCGCGGTCGGGGCCGGCATGGCGTCGGCGGACACCCGGCAGCTCGTCAACTTCAAGCAGTTCAGCCGCTGCCTCGACGTCACCAACCACGTCCCGACGTCCTCTTACATGATCGTCTGGTTCTGCAAGCAGCAGCCGGACGGCCAGGTCTCCTGGAACCAGCAGTGGGACCTCCCGGCGTCGGCGACCACCCTGACCGACGGTGTCAACAAGCAGGAACGGATCCGCACGTACGGCAGCGGCAACCCCGGCTACTGCCTGCGCTCCCCGGGGAACACATCGGGCTACGTGACCATGTCGTCGTGCACGGTCCGCCCCGCGGTGCCGGACAAGAACCTGACCAAGAACCTGCAATGGATCGTGTACGGCGACACGGGCGACTACGCCACCAGCTACCGCATCGTCGACGCGTACGGCTACTGCCTGACGCCGACCGACCTGTCGCTGACCGTCAAGGACACCCACTCCGACGGCACCGCCAAGGTGAAGGTGGCCGCGTGCACCGCCGACGACCTGCAGAAGTGGAACGCTCCGGCCAACTTCAACAAGCCGAACGTGCTCACCAACACCCGCGAGAAGTAACCGCTCACCGCGGGGGCAGGCGCCAGACACCGGGGCCTGCCCCCGGTCGGGCAGGCCAGATAGCGGCCGCTCACCTGGCAGCCGTAGGTCGGCCCGGTCACCACCGAGCCGACGGTGTGGCCCTTGACCCGGACCCACACCCGGCCCTTGTCGCGGGCGTCGGTGCGCAGGTCGGCTGCGCCGGCGACGCAACGGACCGGGCCGCAGCCGGCCACGGAGACGGTGGCGGATTCCGGGCGTACGCCAAGATCGGCCTGACCCGCCACGGACCCGTCGGCGAACCGCAGGGTCGTCGCCCGCCCACCGGGTCCGGTCACCAGGATCCATCCCGCGGCTGCGTCGGTGTGCACGTCCGCGCCCGGGTCGATCAGCCGGCTCCAGATCCGCGTCCCGGTGCGCGCGCCGACGAGTTCGAGGACGGCATCCACCCGCAGGAGCACGCCGCCGGCGGCGAGCTCGAGCGGCACCACACCGGGCGTCTCCACGTGCCACAGCACCCCGCCGCCGGTGACGTCGAGGAAGGTCAGCCGCGGATCGGAGCCGGACCGGGTCATCAGCACCCCGCTGCCCGGATCCAGGGTCATGGTCTGCACCAGCTGGGGAACCGGGGTCGTCCAGAGCGTGCCGGAGCCGTCCAGCCCGTGCCGGCGTACCTCCGATCTGATCGTCGTCCCCGAGCCGTAGGCCGCCGTGTAGAGCGCGTCCGGCGCCAGCTCGAACACCGCCGAGGGCAGGCCGCCGACGGTCAGCACCGGCACCAGCGCCGGCGCGGACGACGCCGAGCCGGCGAGCGAGAGCGTCACCGCGATCAGCACGGCAACCGCGATCACCCACCGCGGGTCCCTCCGGGCGGGACCGCGGTCCGGCACCAGATCAAGATCGATCATCGGTACGGACCCCCTGGCGTCACTCGCCGGGCAGGCGCCAGACGGTGAGCGGTCCGGTCGTCAACTGGCAGGCGAGATACGGAGCGATCATCCCGCAGGTCTGGTAGGCCCCGATGGCGAACGGCCCCAGGGCACGGCGCCCGGTGCCGTGCCGGTCCGCGATCAGCACCCAGGTCCGGCCCAGGGCCTCGGCGTCGGGATGCATCGTCACCTCGCCGATCAACGCACCCGTGGTCCTCTCCCGCAGCACCGACCCGTCCCGCGGGTCGATCTCGGCGATCACCGGGATCTCGCGGCCGGCCAGCACCGTCGTCCGGCCGTCGGCCAACATCCGCACGTAGTCCCACCCGGGAAGGCTCCAGAGCTCCGAGCCGTCGGCCGGGTCGACACCGGACACCCCCTGCACCCCGTCGGTGGCGGGGGACAGGCAGTAGACCGTGCCGCAGAGCTGCGCATAGCTGAACGAGGTGTCCCGGACCTGCCAGTCCCTGGTCACCCCCGGCAGCCGGTAGGCGGTCCGGGTCCGGGCCTTCTCGTCCGACACGATCAGCCGGTCCCCGGTGACATCGACCAGCACGTCGAACGTGTCCGATGCACGGGTCACCCCCAGATCGCCCTGACCCAGCACCGACCCGTCGGTGAGCCGCAGAACCGTCACCCGCCCGTCGAGGCCGGTCACCACCACCCGGTCCGCCTCCTCATCGGAGCGGACGTCCACCTCCGCGCCGACCACCCGGCGCCAGATCGGCGTCCCGGTGCGGATGTCGGCGTAGACCAGCGCCCCGTCGGCCCCCGGGGGCAGCAGCACGCCACCGGCGGTCATGAGGACCGCTCCCGCCTCCGGCGCCAGGTGACGCCACAGGACCGTGCCGTCGGCGGCGTCCAGGAAAGCCAGCCGCTCGCCCGAATTGTCCCGGGCCATCAGGATGCCACCGGTGGGATCGAGCCGCAGGTTGCTCGCGAACTCGGTGATCCCGGCCGTCCACCCCGCACCGCCGCCACCCAGGGCGTACCGGTTGACCTCGGTCTTGCCGGTCTTCGAGGAGAACGTGGTGGTGTAGAGAGCATCCACGCCCACCACGAACCCGGTCACGGGCGCGCCGCTGATGGTGAGCACCTCCCGCATCCCCGGCGGCGGCGGCGCCGCCGCACCGAGGGTGACCATGGCGGCGACCAGCACCCCCACCACCAGCCACGGCCGCAGTGGTGGCCGTCCTCGCCGGACGGGATCAGGCAAGGAACGATCGTCGAGGTCGATCAACGGCACGGCGTCGGGCACGCGTCCGAGGGTACTGGTGACCGCAAGATGGTGACTGTGAGTAGGCTGCCGGTATGTCCTACACGGTCCCGCCGACCCGCACGGCCGCCGTGGTGCGCCAGCTCCGCAACGAGATCGTCACCGGCGAGCTCCCGCCCGGCACCCTGATCAAGGACGCTGAGCTGGCCGCCCGCCTCGGAGTGAGCATCACACCGGTGCGCGAGGCGATCGCCCAGCTCTCGGTCGAGGGCCTGATCGACATCGCGCCCAACCGCACCCGGCACGTCACCAAGGTCACCCAGAAGAACGCCCTCGAGCTGATCGACGTCATGAGCGTGCTCGCCTGCGCCGGCTTCGAATGGGGCGTCGAGAACCTGACCGGAACCCACATCGACCTGATGCGCCAGCGGCAGAAAGAATTCGTCGAGGGCCTGCGCACCGGCAACGTCCTGGCCGCCGCCGCGGCGGGCGCCGACTTCAGCACCATCGTCATCCTGGCCAGCGGCAACCGCGAGCTGCAGTCGATGGTGGACCTGGCGGTCGCCCGCACCAACCGCATACTCGCGATGAGCGAGACCCTGTTCCAGATCTGGATCGACGGCCACGACGAGATCCTCGACCTCCTCGACCGGGGCGACACGGCCGGCGCGACCGCCCGATACCGCCAGATCTACGCCGACTACCGCGCCCGGGCCGAGAGCGAGCTCTTCGACGAGTGACCGTCGGTGGGGTCAGCCTGAAGGGTGAAATCTGTCGTCCGCCCAGGGTAGTTTCCAGGCCATGAAGACCCCGCCGTTCGACGCCGCGCTCGCTGCCGCCCTCACTGTCGCCGGTGGGCGCGGAGAAAGTCTCACCGCTGAGGCGATCCCGCTTGCCCGTACGGAGTCCGCCCGGTTCCGGCCGACCGACGCCGAGCTGGTCCGGGACGGCAGGTTCACGCTCGAGGAACGCCGGATCCCGTCCGGTGTCTCCCTGCTGATCCTGCGGCCCACGTTCACCGAGCCGGTGGCCGGCCTCTACCACTCGCACGGCGGCGGCATGGTCCTCGGCAACAACCGTTCCGGGGTGCCCGAGTTGCTCGACTGGGCGGAGGAGTTCGGCCTGGTCGTGGTCTCGGTCGACTACCGGCTCGCCCCGGAGCACCCGCACCCCACCCCGGTCGAGGACTGCTACGCCGGTCTGGTGTGGACCGCCGAGCACGCGCCTGAACTGGGCTTCGACCCGGCCGAGCTGATCGTGACCGGGGGCAGCGCGGGCGGCGGCCTGACCGCGGCGCTCGCCCTGCTCGCCCGGGATCGCGGTGGCCCGGCGCTCAAGGGTCAGCTCCTGCTCTGCCCGATGCTCGACGACCGTAACGACTCCTTCTCGGCCCGCCAGATGACCGGCGTCGACACCTGGGACAGCGCCTCCAACGAGACCGGCTGGACGGCTCTGCTGGGCTCGGCGCGGGGTGGGGCGGAGGTTTCGCCGTACGCCGCTCCGGCCCGCGCCACCGACCTGTCGGGCCTGCCGCCGGCCTTCATCGACGTCGGCTCGGCGGAGACGTTCCGGGACGAGGACATCGCGTACGCGACCGGGATCTGGCAGGCGGGCGGCGTGGCGGAGCTGCACGTCTGGCCGGGTGGCTTCCACGGCTTCGACCGCGCGGCGCCGGAGGCGGCACTGTCCCGTGACGCCCGGGCCGCCCGGGTCGCCTGGCTGCGCCGCCTGCTCAGCGCTTGACCAGTCGCAGTGCCAGGTGGCGGTCCATGATCGCGGTCAGCTCCGAGACCATCCCGGCGAACTGCAGCAGGAGCTGCGGCGGATAGTGCGCCATGCCGGCCTCGAGGTCGGTGCCGAGGTCGGCGAAGAACTCGTCGACGCGCCGATGGACCTCCGGGGTCGATCGGAGCTTCACCACGCGGCGGTCCGTACGTTCCCGGATCCGCTCGATGTGCCCCGCCTCCTCCAGCCGGTTGAGCAGCGACGAGGTGGCACCGGTGGTCAGGCCGATCCGGCGGCTGAGCTCCGACGGCGTCAGCAACGCGCCCCGGTCCTCCGCGCTGATGATCTGGATCAGCGCGTCGGAGTCGGTGACGTGCATCCCGGCCTGCGAGCCGAACTGCCGGCCGAACTCCCCGAAAGCCCGTCCCCAGGACTGCAGGGCGCCCATGGCCTCGTCCACACCCGCAGCTTCCGCGTCGGTGCCGCCGCTCATGGTGTCCCCTCCCGTTGATGGACAACCTACCAACCCATGGAGTAGCTTGATTATGTAATCATTTGATTTTCAAGCCTTCTGATGGGACCGCCGTGACCGCACCCCGACCCCGTGCCCTCGTCTCCGGAGCGAGCATCGCGGGCCTCAGCACCGCCTACTGGCTCGGCCGAGCGGGCTGGGACTGCACGGTCCTCGAACGCTTCGCCGGCTTCCGGGACGGCGGCCAGAACATCGACATCCGCGGCGCCGCGCGCGACGTCCTCGACCGGATGGGCCTGACGGACGAGGTGCGCCGGCAGAGCACCACCGAGGAGGGCACCTCGATCATCGACGACAACGGCAGGGTCGTCGCCGCGTTCCCGGTCGAGGAGGCCGACGGCCCCACCGCCGAGCTGGAGATCCTGCGCGGCGACCTGGCCCGGGTGATCCTCGACCACCTGCCCCCGCACGTCGACGTCCGGTACGGGGACTCCATCGACCGCGTGACGGACCGCGACCAGCAGGTGGAGGTGCGCCTCAGCTCCGGCCCGGCCGAGCGGTTCGACCTGCTCGTCATCGCCGAGGGCGTCCGCTCCCGGACCCGCGACGCGGTGTTCGGCGCCGAGGTCGGGCGCCGGGAGCTCGGCCTGAACATGGCCTACGGCACCATCGCCCGGACGCCGGACGACGACCGGTGGTGGCGCTGGTACACCACCACCGGAGGACGCCAGGTCACGCTGCGCCCCGACAACAAGGGCACGACCCGCGCCACCCTGGCGTTCACCGACCGCGACCGCGGCCGGAACCTTGCCGAGCTGACCATCGACCAGGCCCGCGAGGCACTGCGGTCCACCTTCGCCGGCGCCGGCTGGCAGACCCGGCGCGTCGTCGACGGTTTCGCCACCTCCGAGGACGTCTACATGGACTACCTCACCCAGATCACCATGCCCACCTGGACCAGGGGCCGGGTCTGCGTCACCGGCGACGCCGCCTGGTGCGTCACCCCGCTCGGCGGCGGCGGCACCTCCCTCGCGATGGTCGGCGGCTACGTCCTCGCGGCATACCTGTCGAAGTCCGGCCCCGAGGACGCCCTGAAACGGTACGAGGAGTGGATGAGGCCACTGGTCACGGCCGCGCAGCAGCTCCCGCCCGGCACCCCGAACCTGTTCTATCCGAACTCCCGCGCCGGCGTCCGAGCCCAGCGAATCGGCGCGAAGATCGGCAGCATGGGCCCCTTCCGCAAACTGACCGGCCGGCTCGGACACGTGGCCAGGACCGACCAGGCCCTGCCCGACATCACGCTCGCGCCCCGATCATGAGCGGGATCCCGCTGATCGCCGATGAGCTGTGGTGGCTGCCCACCAGCGCCAGCAAGCGACGGTGCTGACGGGTGACATCTCGATCAGCTGCCCCGGCGGCCGGCCCACCCCGGGACCGTTCAACGTCGACGGTCACCGGGCCCGCCGGGCACTGACCCGGCTCGTCGCGCTCCGGCCGAGGATCGCCGGCCTCGGCCACGGCCGCCCCCTGCTCGACAACGCCACCGAAGGCCTCCGCGGCGCGCTGACGCCCTGACGTCAGTCGGGCAGGACCCGGGCCACCGGCACGGAACAGTCGATGCCGAGGTTGAAGGTCTCCTCCTCGACGACCTTGCCGCCGACCAGCACCCGGCACCGGAAGTCTCCGGTGCCGGGTGCGGCCGCTATCCCGCTCAAGATGATTTTGCGGGCGTCCGGCTCGACGGTGATCTCCTGCGACCAGGGCAGCGCCACGCTCTCCTCGCCGAGCCAGCCGTCCATGACCCCCGCTTCGACCAGGTCCCGGGAATCGCCGAGGACCGTCGCCCCGGAAATGTCCGTCCCGTACATGAGCATCTTCAGCTCTCCGCCGCCCGGGGAGGAGACCTCCAGGCGCACGGTCCGGCTGTCCTCGCCGCCCCGCAGCACCACGAGCAGAACCCCCACCACACCCACCGCGACGACCAGCACGGCGGCCACGGCCGGCCACCACCAACGCCGCCGACGCGGTTCAGCCACCGGAGAAACACCAAGATCGATATCAGTCACCGAGGCAGCTTAGTGATCAGCCCCGAACGAACCGAACGGCATGAGCCGGATCAGCCCGGGCGGGGTCCGGCACGACTGGCCCTCCATGTCCCGGCCACCTCGGCAAGACGCGCGTCACCGGTGGCCATCAGGTCGGCGTAGACCATCGGCCAGGGGCCATTCTGTACTGGCACCTCGGGGTCTTCCTCATCCGGACGTGGCGACGTCCAGAACTTCCGACGGACGAACACATTGCGAACGCGGTCCGGGTCCGTACTCCAGCGGTTGACGACGGGCAGCTTCTGGTCCACCGAGTCGAGGTAGATGGTCACCGTCGCCGGATGCACGATGCCGACTCCCGCAGCCGTCTCCCCACTGAGACGGACGGGGCCGTCGCTCTGCAGTGGCCGGCGCGGGTCTCCATGAAATCGAGCGAGTTCCAGACGTGGGCCGAGGCCGGTCGGGTAGGCCGCGGTCCACCAGGCCAGCAACTCGTCGAATTTGGTCATTTCGGCCGAGGTAGACAGCAGAAACCCGGCGTCCTCGAGGTGGGTCAGAACGTTGTGCGCCTGGCCCAACGAGGTCCCGGACGCCCGTGCGATCTCCCGGCGCCGGCCACCGACCAGTTCCGGCCAGGCGAGGAGCGCCATGATGACCTGCGCACGGCCGCGACTGAAGAGGTTGGCCGAGGGCCGGGCCTCGCTTGCGGACGGGTACGCCGGCAGTCGAGCACCGGACCCGGTACGTCCCCTGACGTCGATGAACACGTCGCCGAAAGCGATGAACGCGTTTCCCCGCGCATCAAGGAACTGGATGTTCGCCGCACGGAACGCATCGGCGCTGCGACGGTCGATGCGGTCACCGATCACCAGCAGCGGGCCGGACTCCGCCGGCTTGATCCGGGTCAGCGCGGTCAGCGTCATCGACGCCATCATCCGTACCGTGCAGGCAGCGACGTTGCCACCTCGGGACAGCGTGACAACCGCGTCCCCTCCGCTGTCCAAATCCGGCGGGGACGCACCCTCCTTCACGGCGATGCCGAACTCGCGCAAGTGTTCCCGCGCTGACCGCGGGATCCACTGCGAGCCAGGCCCGCCCCCCGTTCGGCTTTTCATGCTGTTCAACTTATTTGAACAAGAGCAAATAATGAACAGAAGCCGGGAGGCAGGACGGACAACGCAAAAAACGCCCGGACCGAAGTCCGGGCGTTTCCGCAAGGGTGGAGCTGAGGGGACTCGAACCCCTGACCCCCACACTGCCAGTGTGGTGCGCTACCAGCTGCGCCACAGCCCCTTGCTTGTTCCCGGTTACCCGGGCACAGGAAGAAATAGTACACACCTCTGGGGAGGCGATCGCAGGGGGTCCTCAGTTCAGCGAGACGTCCGGCGGGAAGTGGGCGACGGCGGCCAGGATGTCGCCCTGGCGGCGCAGGACCATGGCCCAGAGGTCGTCCGGGCGGTGCACGAACGGGTCGCCGGGCAGGGCGTCGAAGACGAACCAGGAGCCGCCGGCGATCTCGTCCTCGAGCTGGCCCGGGGACCAGCCGGAGTAGCCCGCGAAGACGCGGATGCCGGTCACGCTGTCGCGGAGGCGGTCCGGGTCGGCGGACAGGTCGACCGTGCCGAGGGCTCCGGCGACCTGGTGGAAGCCGGAGAGGCGTTTCTTGACCTCGGGGCGGGTGCGGGCGAGGCAGATCGCCGACTCGGGCTGGACCGGGCCCCCCTCGAAGAGGACCGCGGGGTCGCCGGCCAGCTCGCCCCAGCCGCCGAGGACCTCGGCGACGGGGACCTCGGTGGCGCGGTTCAGCACCACGCCGAGGGCACCCCCGGTCTCGTGGGCCACGAGCAGCACGACCGTACGGTCGAAGTTCGGGTCCTTCAGGGTCGGTGTCGCGACCAGCAGCTGCCCGGTCATCGACTCCACGGACCGACCTCCGATGCGCTGCTCTTCACTGAACACAACAGCCTCGCTTTCGCGCCATGAATGGACATTAGCTTGCGGTTCCGGCCACCGATAAGGTCTGCGCGGGAACGAGCGGCCACCCGGGTACGCAGCGCGAGGGGTCCACGCCGCACGGTCGACGTCCGCCCGAGTCCATCACGTCGCATGGACCGGCGTGAACAGATCACCCGGAAGCGGTACACGTACGCGAAAGGCCCTCACCATCGCTGGTGAGGGCCCTTTCGCGTGCGGGGTGTTACTTGGTGATCTTCACGCTGTAGTTCTTGACGGACGAGGACTTACCGACCTTGTCCGTCGCCGAGTAGGCGATCTTCAGGGTGCCCTTGGTGACACCCTTGATCCCCAGGCTCCAGCGGCCCTTGGCGTTCGGGACCACGCTGATGACCTTGGCCCTGGCCCGGGCGTTCTCGTAGGAAGAGGCCTTCACCCACGACGTGCCGGTGTAGTAGTACCACTTGCCGGACCGCTGCTCGACGAGCTTGACCTGGACCCGGGCAACCCCGGAACCGAGGTCGAACGCGACGCCGCCGACGCTCTTCCACGACGTCACCCGCTCGGGGTGACCCGGTGCGGACAGGGCCACGGCCGGGCGGAAGACGTCCGTCACGACCTTGACCGAGCCGGCGGTGACCGTCGTGCCCGTTCCGGCCGCGTTGACCGGGGTGACCTTGACCGCGAACGTGCCCGCCCGGGTGTACTTGTGCGTCACCGAGGTGGTGCTGGGCGCGACGGTCGAGGTCGTGCCGTCACCCCACGCGATCGTGACCTTGGTGGCGCCACTGACCCGCGTGAGGCTGAGCTTGACGGACTGGGTGGCCCAGATCGCCGTACGGTCCAGGGTGAATCTTCCGTTCTGAGCCGTCACCGCGACGACGGAGAACGTGGAGAACCCGGCCTGCGCGGTGTTGCCCGCCTCGTCGGTGAGCGCGACCGAGACCTGGAAGCGGCCCGCCTTGGCGTACTTGTGGGTCGCGGTGGTCGTACCGGCCGCGAGGGTCTCCGGCGCGGTGCCGTCACCCCACGTGACGACCCGGGTGACGGCCGCGGCCGCGCTCGTGTCGTCCGCCAGGGCGAGCTGGTCGAGCCGCACCGACTGGCCCGGCCAGAGCAGGGCCGTGCTCAGCCGGAACGTCCCGGTCGGCGCGGTGGTGTCGAGGACACCCTCGCGGGACCGGGGCGCCGGGTCGGCGGTGATCGGCGAGTACGCGGCGAAGTAGTTGACCAGCATCGTGAGGTCGTTGTCACCGGTGGTGACCCGGTTCGTCCCGGTGCCCAGGGTGGTGAAGTTGTCGCCACCCGCGGCGAGGAACGAGTTCGACGTGACCCGGTACGTACCGGCCGGGTTCAGCACCGTCCCGTTGAGCTTCAACGAGGAGGCGATGATCTTCTCGCCGCGCGGCTTGCTGAGGTCGTAGGAGTAGACGAGCCCCTTCGACGAGCCGAGATGAAGCACCGGCCGGGAAGCACCGGCCGGCTGCCACTGCTCCTCGAGCACCTGCTTGATCTGGGCGCCGGTGAGCGTCTGGGTGACCACGTCGTTGGCGAACGGCTGCACCGCGAACGCGTCCGCGTACGTGATCGTGCCGTCGGTGCCGTACTTGAGGTCGGCCCGCAGACCACCGGGGTTCATGAAGGCGATCTGCGCGCCGCCACGCCCCGCCGCGCTGGTCTGGTCGAGCTGGACGTCGGCGATGAAGTTGCCCATGACCGACTCGACGCCGCGGTCCTCGCCACCGGCCGCGGTGACCCCGCGCTTGATGTCCCCGGTGATCGTGCCGAGCGGCTGCTTGCCGAGCTCGGTCGCGGTCTCCTTGGCCTTCGCCACGATCGCGGCGACCTCGGGGTCCGGGGTGTATCCGGTGACGTCGAGCAGCTCGGCGGTGGACGCGGTGACCGACCCGGTCGCCGGGTCGAACGTGAGCGTCGCCCGGCCGAGCTTGACGCCGTAGTCCTCGGCCTGGATCACCGGACGGGTCCGGTCGGTGCCGGGGACCGGCACCTCGAACGCGTACGGCTGGTGGGTGTGACCGCTGAGGATCGCGTCGATGTCGGCGCTGACCCGGGTGAAGTCCCCGAAGACCGGGTCGGCGACCAGGTCGGCGGCCGAACCGATGTGCTCGGCAGCCGCGCCCTCGTGGGCGAGCAGCACCAGCACGTCGGCCTCACCGTTGGCCTCGTCGCCGTCGGAGAGCTGCGTGGCGAGCGTGTTCGTCTCGGCGATCGGGTCGCGGAACTCGACCCCGGCGATGCCGTCCGGGCTGACCAGCGACGCGGTCTGCTCGGTGACGACGCCGATGTAGCCCACCTTGACGCCGCCCACGGTCTGCACGGTGTAACCGGGCAGGACGCGCTGTCCGTCCTTGTAGACGTTCGCCGCGAGGTACGGGAAGTCGGCCCGGTCCTCGACGCGACCGAGCAGGTCGGCGAGGCCCTTGTCGAACTCGTGGTTGCCGACCGCGGCGACGTTCAGGCCACCGGCGTTCAGCGCGTCGATGGTCGGGTTGTCACCGTCGATCGCGGAGATGAACGTGGACGCGCCGATGTTGTCGCCGGCCGACACCCACGCGGTGTTCGGGTTCTGCGCGCGCAGCTGGTTGACCATGCCGACGAGCTGGGCGGCACCGCCGACGCCGGTGGTCGGCGACTCGAGCCGGCCGTGGAAGTCGTTGATGCTCAGCAGCTGCAGGTCGACCGGGCCGGCCGCCTTGGTGTTCAGGCCGATGACGACCGGGTCGTGGTCGCTCGCCCGGTAGGGACCGTCGTCGTAGAACGGCGCGTAGCCGTCGTACTCGTACGCGAAGGACTCGACGGAGTTGATGTTCCAGATGTCGACCCCGGTGACCCGCTCGGCCAGCTTCGGCGTCGCGAACGCGTGGTCGAGGGAGCCCGACTCGCCGCCGAAGACGTAGGAGTTCTTCCCGGGCGCGAACGTGCTGTGCAGGTCGGTGTAGCCCTTGTCGTAAAGGACCTCGAGCGGATCTTCCTGGGTGTACGCGTTGAAGTCGCCCAGCAGGATCGTCTTGTCCGTGCCGCTGTCGGTCTGCACGCGGTCGACGAACGCCGCGAGCGCGGCCGCCTGCCGGGTCCGGTCGCCGTTGTAGGCGCCCTGCCCGTCACCGGTGTCGACGTTGTCGCCGGTCGGGGCCACCGAGGCGCTCTTCGACTTGAGGTGGTTGGCGACGACGGTGAAGTCGATCGTCCCGGCGGTGAACGTCTGCGCGATCGGCTCCCGGGCGTTGGCCCACACCGTCTCGTCACTGACCGAGCGGGACGCGCCCTTCGGGGTGACCGCGGCCGGCTTGAAGATGATCGCGGTGGTGATGAAGTCCTGCTCGGTGGCGCCCGGCAGCTCGGCCGGCGAGCGCACGTAGTCCCACGTGCCCGCGCCGTCCTTCGCGTTCAGCGCGCCGACCAGGGTCTTGAGTGCCAGCTGGGGGTCGTTCGCCTCGAAGCGGACCGAGTTCTCGATCTCCATGAGCGCGACCACGTCGGCGTCCAGCGCGGTGATCGCCGAGACGATCTTCGTCTGCTGCTTCGCCAGGGCGGCCGCGGTCGTGGCGCCCCGGGCGTCGCCACCGAAGTGGACGAAGTAGTTCAGCACGTTGAAGCTCGCGACCCGGACGTCGCCGCCGACGTCGACCGGTGCCGAGGTACGGGCGTTGGTGTCCGTGAACGTGGTCCGGTTCGCGGGCGAGGTGGTCGCGTCGACCGGGGTGGTCGGCTGCAGGCGCCACTCGTCGAACCCGTACGCCAGCACCGTGGGCCCGAACGCGGCGACCGTGTCACCGACGCGCAGCGGCTCGTCCTTGGCCAGGTACGGCGGGGCGATGTTGCCGGTCGACAGGTTCGTGGTGCGGCCGTCGTCGAGCAGGATCCGGCCGAGCTTGTTGCCGGCCTTCACCTTCGCGGCACCCTCGGAACCGGGGCGGGCCACGTCGGTCGGGATCAGCGCGGGCTTCGCACCGGCCGCCAGCACGATCTCGCCGTACCGGTTCGTGTTGTAGACATCGGAGACGGTGTACGCACCGGCCGGCGCGACCAGCATCGACTCGACCGACTCACGGGCCGCGTCGTCGAGCGGCAGCGTCAGCGCGACCGGGGTGGGCAGCGTGGCGTCGTGCGAGCAGACCTGCACGTCGGTCTTCGCCGCGATGGTCAGCTCGGTGAACGCGTTGAACTCGCTCGCGGTGGCGGTGACCCGCACCAGGTCACCGATCGCGACGGACGGCTGGTTCGCCGCGGACCCGTACACGAAGATGCCGTCGGAGGCGGTGCCCGCGGCGACCGTACGGCTACCGCCACTGCCCGCGGTCTGGATGTAGACCCCGTTGTAGCCACCGGTGCGGTGGTCAGCGGTGACGACACCCTCGACGGTGACCTTGGTGCCGGCCACCGGAGTCGCCGGGCCGTCACCCTGCACCTGCGCGATCGTGTGGGTGACCGTCGCGACGCAGCCGGTGGACGGCTCCTCCGGATCGGTGGGCGGCGGTGTGGTACCACCGTTCAGCGCGCCGAAGCTGTTCGGGGCGGCCTCGCGCCAGGTCCCGTCGATCTTCTGCAGCGAGTACCCGACCGGGGTCGCGTTGCTCTCGGCCACACCGATGTCGACACTGGTCAGCAGCGTGCCCTCGTAGCTGAGGAACTCCGCCACCGTGCCGTCGGGCCGGACCAGCGCCACGCCGTCCGGCGAGCCGTTCTGGACACCGTCGGCCGGGTACGTCTGCACGACGACGCCGGCGGCCGGAACCACCGCGCTGAGTGTCTTCGTGTCGTACGCCGCGTTGTTGGCGCCGTTGTAGAGAACGACCTTCCAGCCGGCCAGATCGAAGCCGACCGGAGCCTGAACCTCGATGGCCTCGCCGCTGTCGGTGCCGACGTTGTCGTAATGGATCTCACTGATGAAAGGGGAGACCGGGTCGTCCGCGGCTGCCGCGGGACCGGCAAAACTGAGACCCAGGGCAGTGACCAGGGCTGTTACGCCCACAGTCCGCCCAGCGGGCAAGTATCGACGCATCGAGATTCTTTCCTCCGAAGCAAGGTGATCCGCCGGATCATAAAGCCCTCGGATGACAATGAATACTCGTTCAGGTTGTCATTCGGGTAACGGATAAACATTGTTCGGTTTTGTACGCCCTTTTCCTCCACATAAGACATCGACCATTCGGTGACCCGGGGGTGGCCCGGCGTACCGGCCACCCCCGGGTGCGGCTAGGACTGGCGGGTCAGGTCGAAGGTCGCGCCGGCCTCGGAGGCGTTCAGCACGACCGTGAGCGCGCCGGCCGGGAGCACGCACGTCACCGTACGCTCGGGGAACGTGCCGGTCGGACCGCAGCGGCGGACACCGTTCGCGTCGAAGATCGACAGGTAGGCGCCGCCCGTACCCGCGGTGCGCTTCCAGGTGAACGTCTCCCTGGCGGCATGCGCATCGGCGGGGACGGCACGGCAGACCGAGAAGTCGTCCCCGCCGGTGGTCAGCGCCGAACCGTCGAACACCGGGCACGACGGCGGGCCGTCGACCCGCAGGAAGCGGGCCGCGACCGGTCCGGGAGCCACGCCCTCCTGCTGCGAGACGACGGCGACGTACGGCGCGGTCCCGGTCAGCAGGCAGCTGGTCTGCCACAACTCGTACGAGGAATCGCAGAGGTACTGACCGGTCGAGTCGTAGACCTTCGTGAGCGGGTACCCGGTGCCGGCCGGGACGAGCTCGACGACGCGCTGCCCGGTCGACTGCGGCAGCTGGACACAGAGGACCTGTCCCGGGTCGGTGAACACGCCGCGGTACAGCTCCTGCGCCAACGGCGGGCACCCGGAGGGCCGCGGCGGCAACAGGCTCACGACGTACGAGAAGTCGTTGTCGATGACCCTGCTCGTGACCTGGGCGGACAGCACCAGCGTGTAGTCACCGGCCGCCGGGAACGCGCAGTTCGCGGAGTCGTCGCAGAGCCGGTGCCCGGTGCTGTCGAACACCGAGGCACCCATCCGGTAGTTCTCGTCGTCGAACGCCCGGATCTGATAGCTGCCCGGCCCGGGGATCCGCAGGGTCCGGCAGCGGACCGGCGCGTAGGCCCCGGCGGGCGGCTCGTTGAACCCGCCCGGCTGCACCACCGGACACCCCTGCGGCGTGCTGAGACTGCGGATCTGCACCTTGTACGTCTCGTCGGCGCTCTCCGCATCCCACTGCTCCAGGTACGAGACCACCCGGTACGTGCCATCGTCCGGCAGCAGGCACCCGGTCTCCTCGCTGTAACCGGCGCAGAGCACCTCACCCGCACCGTTCACCACCATCGGGTAGACGTCGTTGTACCGGGTCGGCGCCGCGTACACGACGACCCGCTGCCCGGCCGCACCGGAGAACTCCTGGCAGTTCGTCTGCACCGGGGACGTCTGGTGCAGCAGCTCAGCCGCCTGATCCCAGCGCAACGACGCCGTGGTGGTGCACCCGGCGGAGCCGGTGAGCGAGGCCACCGCGATCTGGTACGTGACCGGCTCCCAGTCCTGGTTGCTCGTCACGATCGTGTAGTCGCCGGCGGCCGGGAGCTGACAGGCACGCAGGCTCGCGTACTTGTCGCAGATCTCCTGACCCGCCTCGTCGTAGAGCCGCCACCAGATCGACTGGTCGTTGTGGATCCGGACCACGACCCCACCGGCGGAAGACGCATGGAGCTGATGGCAACCGACGGCGTTCCCGCTGTCGAGAGTGCCGGTGCCGACAGCGCCACACCCCGTCGAGTGGGAGATCCGCGCCATCCGGAGCGTATACGTGACCGGGTTGCTGTACAGCTCGAACACCATCAGGTGGTACGGCCCCGGCGTGCTCAGGGTGCAGGCATAGGCATCCTGAACCGGGCAGACCGGCTGGTAGTCGGCATCCAGGATCTGCCCCCGCACATCGCCGCTGTCCGACGCACCCGGAGCGAACATCTGCAGCACACTGCCGACCGGCTGGTCGAACGTGTAGCAGTCCCCCGCCGCCCCCCGGGCCAGCTCACCGGCATGACCCGCCGACGAGAACGAGAAGAACCCGTCCCCGAGCGTCCGGCAACCCGACGGCGTCCGCTGCGACTGCACCGACAACGTGTACGCCATGTCACCCGAGCTGTACGCCAGCGCGACCACGACGGTGTACGTCCCGGCGGAGCCGAGCTCACAGCCACCCGGATACGACCCGTAGTAGCAGAGATAGTTCCCGGCGGTGTCGTACACGGCCGCACTGACACTGTCGGTCTCATCATTGTTGGCGGTCTCGGTGACAGCCCCGTAGAGCACGTCCCCGTCCACGCCGGTAGTCACCGTGAAAACATCCTGCCGGTCCCCGGTCAGGGACGAGCAGCTGTAGATCTCGCCGAACTCAGCGACTCCCCCGCCGCACCCGGCACCCAAGCCTTGCTGCCGCGGCGCCACCGAAGGCCTCGCGCCCCGCCCGACGTTGACCCGCCGAGGACTCAGATCCTCATCGGCGACACCAGCCGCCGCCCCGTCCCCCGACGCCGGCCGGACATCCCCGGCCGCCCGCGCGGGCCCGCCGACACCCACCAGACCGGCAAGCCCGAGACCAACAACCAAACCCACGCGCAGCACGTACGTGTACCGCCTGATCGCCATGCACACTCCCCGTCCGAGGCTCCACATGAGACGCGGAGCGCCCGGATCATGGCACGCACATCAACACCCGGCAATACGTTTCCACCAACACAGAGCAAACAAAAAACCACCCTGAGCAACCACCCCCACCACCCCAACCAGCGACCCAACGCCCGGCATCCGCACAGCCACCGGCAGCAGCACAGCGGCACCGCAACGCAGCGCAGCCGACGACGTATCAGCCCGGTGGCGCAGGCGCCCAACACAATGAAGGCACGGCCGACGGCGGCAGCACGCCGGCCGCCCACGCGGCGGCGCGGCAGCCACGCGATGGCGCGGCGACGCGGCTGGCACAGAGACACGGTCGCGGACGGTATGGCAGGCACGGCGGCCACGCGATGGCATGGCGACGCAGTAGCAGGCGGCATGCCCGGCACGGTGGCACGGCAGCCGCACAGCCAACGGCAGAGGCATGGCGGCGCGGCCGACGGCGTGATGGCGCGGCAGCGCAGCCATGTCTCCGCCGTTGGCCGGCACAGCAGCCGCTGGCGGCGGCCGGTGGCACGACCGGCACGGCAGCGCGGTGACACAACCGGCACAACGGCGTGGTGGCCAGCGGCACGGCCGACGCGGCAGCACGGCCGCGGCGGCGGCGTGGCGACCAGCGGAGCGCGTGGCGGCACGGCCAGCGCCGGACCTACGAGCAGCCCCCGATGCCGTAGGCGAGCCCCCGTAACACCCGATGCCGCAGGCGAGCCCCCGTAACGCCCGATGCCGCAGGCGAGCCCACCCCTAACGCCCGATGCCGCAGGCGAGCCCACCCCAACGCCCGATGCCGCAGGCGAGCCCACCGCACCGTGGGGGCGTCCGGGGGCTCGGCCCCCGGTAGCAGACATAACGAGGCGGCCCCACGCTCGCGCTTTCTGCGAGCATAGGGCCGCCAGGACGACTCGTGGAGGTGCCGGGAATCGAACCCGGGTCCTTCGTTGCTTTGTCAGGGCTTCTCCGAGCGCAGCTCACTGTGCCTTTCTCGGCCCCACCGTTCACGTGAGCAAGATGGTGTGACGGGCCCAGTCGCTGATTAATCTCGCCGTGCGGTCCCCGCGACCGGGACCGGTTGGCCAACCTTCTAGCTGATGCCGGGGTCTAGGCCGAAGGTGTGCCTAGTCCGACAGAGTCGTTACTCGCTCAGGCGGCGAGAACGAACTCAGAGCGCTTAGAATTGGCGCTTATAAATTTCCGACGACCGATTCTCGAGACGACGTCGGCTTCCTCGGCTCGCTTCCCCTGTCTCCACTTACGAAGTCGAAACCAGTCACCCCCTTGTAGGGCCACCACGCGTGGCGGCCACCCCAAGCCTAACCTGTCTCGCCCCAGACTTCATTCCGGTATTCAGCCGATCTTGCAGGGTGTTCCGGCGATGCTGCAGCCGGACGGAGCCACCCGGGCTCTGACCTGCTTGTTCGCTGAAAATCCGAAGGTCGCGGTGGCTCCCGGGGCGAGGGTGCCACCGCTGAAGGTCGCGCCCGTGAGCTGGGCGTTCCAGGTGCTGGTGATGCGCACGCCGGCGTCTGCGGGGTACGTCACATCCACGCTCCAGGACGCTTCCGCGGTGCCGGTGTTGGTCACGGAGACCGTACCGATGAAGCCGGTTTCCCAGGATGCGCTCGTGGTGTAGCGGGCGGCCAGGACCGCGGGCGCGGCGGAGGACGGCGCCGGGGACGACGGGCGGGACGGCGACAGCGATGGGGACGGCGCCGGGGACGACACCGGCTGCGACGGCGTGGGGGTGGTCACGGACGGCGACGCGGACGGCGTACGGGATGAGGAGGGTGACGGCGACGCGGACGTGGAGATCGTCAGTGATGCCGAGGCCGCGGGCGAGGCCGGCGGGGGTGCTGAGAGCTCGACCACCGCGGCCGGCACCACGCTCGTCCCGGTCGACGGCACGACGAGCTGGGGTGAGGCTGCGTGACCGGGGCCTACCGCTCGGACCGCGACCCAGCCGACGAGCAGCACGAGCAGGGTCGCGGCCACGGTGTGGAACGAGTATCGGGGCAGGCGAAGTACACGGACGGAGTGCTTGCCGGGCAACGACGGTCCCTTCGCGGCGTTTTACTGGGCCGCGGGGAGGTTACCCGTCATTCCATGCCTTTGCTACGGCGGCCCATGGCCTTGTTGATCTCTTTGTTGGCGTCCCTGGTGGCGAGGTCCTGACGCTTGTCGTAGGACTTCTTGCCCTTGGCCACGCCGATCTCGACCTTCGCGTACCCGTTCTCGAAGTAGACCTGCAGCGGGACGAGGGTGACGCCGTCGTCGCGGAGCTTGCCCATCATCTTGGCGATCTCCTCGCGGTGCAGGAGGAGTTTGCGGGTGCGGCGCGGCTCGTGGTTGGTCCACGTGCCCTGGGTGTACTCGGGGATGTGCATCCCGTGCAGGAAGATCTCGCCGTTGTTCTCGTGGCCGAACGCGTCGGTGAGCGACGCCCGGCCGGCCCGCAGCGATTTCACCTCGGTGCCGGTGAGCTGCATCCCCGCCTCGTAGGTGCCGAGGATCGTGTAGTCGTGCCGCGCCTTCCGGTTCGAGGACACGACCTTGCGCCCCTGTTCGCGCGGCATGTTCAGCTCCCAAGCAAGAAAGAAGGGTCCGGATGGACCCGTCAATCCTAGCGCCGGGTCAGCACAGACAGCTCGGCAGATATGGCAGCGGACTCGTCGGCTTGCCGCCCAGACGGATCTCGAAGTGCAGGTGGTAACCCGTCGAGGCGCCGGTCGCGCCGACCCGGCCGATGACCTCGCCGCGGCGGACGTACTCGCCCACGGACACCAGGATCCGGGACTGGTGCGCGTAGCAACTGGTCATGTCCCGGCCGTGGTACAGGCAGGTGTAGTTGCCGTAGCCGTCGCTCCATCCGGCCCGGATGACCTCGCCGTCGGCCGCCGCGCGGATGGGTGCCCCGTTGGGTGCCGCGAAGTCGGTGCCCGCGTGCAGCTGCCAGACGTGGTAATACGGGTCGTACCGGGAGCCGAAGTCGCTGCTCTTCCAGCCGTGCACCGGCATCAGGAGCGTGCCACCGTCGTACGTGCCGGTGGTGGTGCCGTTCCGGTCGTCCCAGCCGCGCAGCGCGTTCTGGATCCGGGTCTCCTCCGCCTTGGCCTGCTCGTATTTCGCGAGGACGGCGGCGCGCTGGGACCGGGCCACCCGCAGCGCATCCTTGCGGCTCTGCGCGAGTTCGATCACCGCCGCCCGGGCCTGCACCGCGGCCGCCTGGGCGGCTCGCGCGGCGGCCAGCTTGCCGCTGGCCTCCCGCTCGGCGTCGTCGGCGGCCCGCTTGGCGAGTCCGGCCCGGTCCTGTTCGGTACGCGCGGCCCGGCGCGAGATCATCAGCTCGTCGATGCCGTCCTGCTGCTTCTCCATGACCTGCCCGACGAGGCTGAGCCGGTCCATGGCGTCCTGGGGCCCGCGCGCTCCGACGAGGACGTTGATGGCCGCGAAGTTGCCACCCATGTACGTGGCGGCGGCGATCTCGTCCACCCGTTCCCGGGCCTTGTCGACGTGGCCCTGGGCGACGTCGAAACTCGACGCGGTGATGGCGTACGCGGCCTGGGCGACGTCGGCCTTGTGGCGGGCTGCGGCGGCCTGTGCGGACGCGGCGGCCACGACCCCCCGGGAGGTGGCGACCTTGTCCTGCGCGGCGGGCAGAGCGGCTGTGGCGGCCTCCAGGCGGCGCGCGGCGTTGCGGGCCGTCACGGTGGCGTCCTCGAGGATCGCCTCGGCCCGGTCCGCGGCACGACTGGCCTTCTTCGCGTCGTCGGCCGGATCGGCCCAGGCGCCGCCGGGCGCGGCCAGGGCCGGTGCGGCGAGGCAGAGCACGCTGAGACAGACAGCCAGCGCGGCACGTGCCCGGCTGCGTCGTCGGTGTTGGGACCCCACGAAGAGTCACCGTACTCCGACTCTTCGTGACTATCCGGTTAAATCGCCCAGAAGTACAATCGCCGCGCATCCGTCGTACGGATGCGCGGCGATCGTTCTGTCGAGCTTTAGACCTTGAGGTAGAACCGGAGCGTGATCCACGCCGTGACGGCGCTGACCAGGGCTCCGACACCGGCGAGCAGTGGCAGCATCAGCCACACGTTCCCGTCGGGGATCGGCGTGAGCACGTTCGTCAGTGCCGCCAGCCGCCCGTCGAGCAGCGTCAGCTTGCCGACGAAGATGAACACGAAGCCCAGGATCGCGCCGATCAGGCCGGCGACCACCGCCTCGAGCACGAACGGCGCCTGGATGAACCAGTTGGACGCGCCGACCAGTTTCATGACCGCGACCTCGCGGCGCTTGCTGTAGGCGGCCACCTGAATGGTGTTACCGACCAGCAACAGCGCCGCCAGTGCCATGAAGCCGGCCACCACCAGCGCGAGCACCTGGATCGCGTTGAAGATGTCGAACACCTTCTCGAGCAGCTCGCGCTGGTCGACGATGTCCTGGATGCCCTGCTGATCCTTGATCTGATCGGCGAAGGCCTGATACTCCTCCGGATTCTTCAGCTTGACCCGGAACGACTCGGGCAGGCTGTCCGGGCCGACCGACTTCACGAAGTCGGGCGAGTCCTCCCAGAGGAGCTGGAACTTCTTGAAGGCGTCCTCACGGCTCTCGTAGGACTTCGACTCCACCAGCGGGTTCTCGGCGATCGACTGCTCGATCGAAGCACGCTGCGCCTCGGTGACGTCCTCCCGCAGGAAGATCGAGACCTCGATCTCACCGTAGTAGTAGGTCTTCATCTGGTCGACCTGCATATACATCAGCACGCTGGCGCCGAGCATGGTGAGCGACACCGACAGAGTGATGATCATGGCGACCGTCATCGTGACGTTCCGCCAGAGGCCGACCAGCACCTCGTTGAGGATGTACTTGGCGCGTTGCATCGGGGGTTCCTTCCGGGACTCCGCGTACTTCGATCAGGTTCAGCAGGGGGAGGGCGCGGGGCCCGGACTCAGCCGTAGACGCCGCGGGCCTGGTCGCGGACAATACGTCCGCTCTCGATCTCGATGACCCGGCGGCGCATCTGGTTGACGATGTTGGAGTCGTGCGTGACCATCACGACCGTCGTGCCGGTCCGGTTGATCCGGTCCAGCAGTCGCATGATCTCGATGGACGTGTCGGGGTCCAGGTTGCCGGTGGGCTCGTCGGCCAGCAGGATCAGCGGCCGGTTCACGAACGCCCGGGCCACGGCGACACGCTGCTGCTCACCACCGGAGAGCTCGTGCGGGTAGCGGTGCTCCTTGCCACCCAGGCCGACCAGTTCGAGGACCTCGGGGACGACCCGGCGGGCCACGGCCTTGGTCTTGCCGATGACCTCGAGCGCGAACGCCACGTTCTCGTACGCGGTGCGGTTGGGCAGGAGGCGGAAGTCCTGGAAGACGCAGCCGATCGACCGGCGGAAGTGCGGCACCTTCCACGAGCGCAGCGTGGTGACGTCCTTGGCGTTCACCACGACCTTGCCCCTGGTCGGGCCGACCTCGTGCAGGAGCAGCTTGATGATCGTCGACTTGCCGGACCCGGAGGGACCGATGAAGAAGACGAACTCGCCCTTGTCGATACCGACGCTGACGTCGTCCAACGACGGCCGCGACGCCTTTGGATACGTCTTCGTCACGTTCTCGAGCTGAATCACGGGTGGAGAGTCTACGCGGTGTAACGGAACTGCCAACCCCGGCGGTCACCGTCTTTTGCACACCATCGGCCTATTCCCACACTCGCGGTGAGCGCCGTCTGACTCTTCGTTCAGACGGCGTGTCGCCCGCGTGTTCGGACCGTCACGCCGAGGCGGCGTCGGCGATCTGATTCTGTTTCCGCCAGCGGATGCCGGCCGCGATGAAGTCGTCGATGTGGCCGTCGAAAACCGACGGCGGGTTGCCCGTTTCCTGCTCAGTGCGCAGATCCTTGACCATTTGGTACGGGTGCAGCACGTACGAACGCATCTGATCGCCCCAGGATCCGGTGGTGTCCTGCTTGAGGCCGGCCATCTTGGCCTCCTGCTCCTGGCGCCTGCGTTCGAGCAGCCGGGCCTGCAGCACGCGCATGGCCGAGGCCTTGTTCTGAAGCTGCGATTTCTCGTTCTGACACGTCACCACGATGCCGGTCGGGATGTGCGTGAGACGCACCGCGGAGTCCGTGGTGTTAACGCTCTGTCCACCAGGACCCGACGAACGGTAGACGTCCGTCCGGAGCTCGTTCTCGGGGATGTCGATATGGTCCATGGCCGCCACCACCGGCATCACCTCGACGCTGGCGAAGCTCGTCTGCCGGCGTCCCTGGTTGTCGAACGGGCTGATCCGGACGAGGCGGTGGGTGCCGGACTCGACGCTGAGCGTGCCGAACGCGTAGGGCACCTTCACAGCGAACGTGGCGGACTTGAGACCGGCTTCCTCGGCGTACGAGGTGTCGTAGACCTCGGTGGGGTAGTCGTGGCGCTCAGCCCACCGCAGATACATCCGCAGGAGCTGCTCGGCGAAGTCGGCGGCGTCCACGCCACCCGCGCCGGCCCGGATCGCGACGACCGCCTCACGGGCGTCGTACTCCCCGGAGAGGAGGGTGCGAACCTCCATCTCCTCGATCGCCTTGTGGAGGCTGACGAGCTCGTTGCCCACCTCGGCGACCGAGTCGGCGTCGCCCTCGGCCTCGGCCATCTCGAGAAGCAGGCCGGCGTCGTCGAGCCGGCTGCGCAGCTTCTCCATCCGGCTGATGTCCCCGGCGACGTACGAAAGCTTGGAATTGACGTCCTGGGCGCGGGCCTGGTCGTCCCAGAGGTCGGGAGCGGAGGCCTGCTCCTCGAGGTCCGCACGCTCCCGGCGCAGCTTGTCGAGGTCGAGGACGTTCTCGATGTTGCGGAGGGTGGCGTCGAGGGCCTTGAGCTGGTCAGGAAAGTCGGGTGCACTCACAACTATCGAGAATACGCCGCCCGGCCACCTGTGCGGCCGGGCGGCACTTCATCACTCCGCCGGTGCGGCCTTGAGCCAGGTCAGGGCCGCCTTGTGATAGGCCACCGCGAACTCCAGCGCCGCGGCACCGTACTGATCGCCGGCCTTCTTGGCCTCCTTGGCCTGCTCACGCGCCATGGCCAGAGCCTCCGAGTGATACTCGTTGGCCCCGGTGTAGAGCGTCTTCAGCTGGCCACCCGCGTGCTGCTCGCCGAAGGCGACCCGCAACGCGATCGGGTTGCGGATCGCATCCCGGCCGGGAGCCTCGGCGAGCCACTTGCTGAAAGCGCGCTTGCCGGAGGCGGTGATGGCGTAGGGCTGGCTGGACCGTGGTCCGGGCTTGCCGAGTCGGACGTATCCCAGTTCGGCCAGGACCGGAAGTTCGCGGTAGACCTGGCTCCGCGTCATCGACCAGTAAGGCCCGAGACGGCGTTCGGCAGCCGCCATCAGCTGTCCGCCGGTCATCGGCCCGTCGTGGAGCAGACCGAGCAGAGCGGCAGCCGTAGGGTTGATTTGAGAGTCGGGCATGCCTTCTAAGCTGCCACTTTGTCGCTGCGGCGTCCAGGATTTCGCCCGATCCGTCCAATTTGCGTCTCCACATACGACTGTCCCGCACAGACAGTCCGACCACGAGGGTCGTGACCGGGCGTTTTGCCGTTGAGGATGACTCCCGGCGGGTAGAATGGAGCGCGAAATCGGTCAGACGGCGCTCGAAGTCCGGAACCGCGTCAAACTCCGCAGAATCACGGTCCCAATTTTCTGAACAAACGACTTTAGGGACAATCAGCCCATATGGGGATACCGCCAGGATGTCGGTGGCGACGATGGAGCCGGTGAGCGCACAGGGCGCGGCCGGCTCCGCCTGAACCACCGCGTCCTCGAAGCAACCGTCCTCGTAGGCTCCACCAGCCTCGGGTACGTCCGGTAGCGCTCGATGTCGCTCCCCACAGGCGCATCGCGAAGCTGGGCGCCCATCCCGGCATTCTCCCACCAGGAAGTGCCCTCACCAGGCGCGTTATCCTGTGGCCCATGAGGAAACCGAGAGGCATCATCCTGGCCTCGGTGGGCCTTCTGTGGGCGGCCGGGATGCTCTGGTCGTCCCGATACTCGATCACCAGCCAGGCCGACGCCGAGATCGAGGTGACCTCCACGGCGTACGCGATGCCCGGCGCGGTCTCCGCCATGCTCGTCGCCGGTGCCGCCGCCGCGCTGGCCGTGCTCACCCTGGTCACCGGCGCCGGCCGCGCCGTCAGCACGACCGTCCGGTTCGTCATCACCACCGGTGTCGGCCTGATCATCGGCGGCCTCGGCGCCGTCTCCATCATCACCATCAACACCGACGGCTGGATCTACGCCGTGGTCGGTGGCACGGTGGCCGCCGCCGCGACGATCGGCGGCGCGCTCGCCGGCTTCCAGCAGGCCCGCGTCATCGCCGCCGTCTGCTGGGCCGCGATCGCCGTGTTCCTCGTCGGCGTGGTGCTGGCGTTCCTGCAGGACGACCTGCTCCCGGTGTTCGGCGCCGGCGAGAGCGCGGCGTCCCAGGCCGACGCGGCCGCCTACTGGGGCTACGCGCAGGGCCTGCTCGGCGGCCTGGTCGCCGGGCTCATCACGTTCCGCCTGCTGCGCCGCGCCGTGAAACGCGACGGCACGGTGCTGCGCTGGCCGTTCTACGCCCTCGCGGGCGGTGGGCCGGGCCTGCTGCTCGTGATCGGCGAGGTGCTGACGCGTACGGCCGGCGCCCGCGTGCTGGACCTCGCCGGCCGGGTCAGCGTGCTCGACACCAGCATCCAGCAGATGCTGAGCACCACCCGCCTCAACAACGCCCTGATGGTGCTGTTCGTGGGCGCGTTCACCGCGATGGTCGCGTTCGGCCGCACCCTCGGCACGCCGGCCGACGAGGATCCCGCCCCGGTCCGCCGGCCACAACGCGCCCTGGTCCCCCCGAAGCGGCAGGAGGACCCGGACGAGATCGAGCAGGCGGCCCGGGCCGACTGACGGCTCAGATCAGCTGGTCGACCTCGTCCGGCGCGTACCACTCGAGCTCGTGGTCCTCGGCACTGTCGACCGTGAACTGAGCATCCTCGTCCCCGGCCAGCGCCTGCTCCACGACCTCCACGGCGGCCGTGACGGACTCCTCCGCGCCGGCACTGTCCACGTGGATCGCGGCCAGGTGCTTCACCGTGATCGGCTGCGCCAGCGTGACATCGCTGGACCCCAGCTCGGCCGGCTCCCGCACCAGGGCGGACGCCATCACATCGGCGGACAGCACCACCCGGCGCCGCGGTGCCTTGGGGTCGTGCCGCAGCAACTGCAGGGCGGCCTGCGCGGCCCGGGTGAACGCCACATACTCGAGCTCTTCCTCGTCGCCCTCCGCATACCACTCCCGCAACGCGGGTGTGACGGCATGCGCGTAGACCGGCCCGTCACCCAGCTGCCCGGACTCCTTGAGCACGGCCAGCAACGGCACAGTCGCCGGCACATAGACCCGGACCCGCTCGGTGATCGCCACTGTCTCCCCTATCTCGTCAACAACCGCAACCCACCACGGTAGTCGCCGAGCCCTTCGCCAGCTCGAAGCCTTCCCGCTCCCAGTACTCCACGCCGCCGATCATCTCCCGGACGGAATACCCGAGCTCGGCGAAAGCCAGCGCGGCCTTGGTCGCACCATTGCAACCCGGACCCCAGCAGTAGGTGACAACAGGCACGCCCGGATCGACCACCTCGGCGGCCCGGGTCGCGATCTCCGCCGTCGGAAGGTGGACGGCGCCCGGGATGTGCCCCTGGTCCCATGCCTCCCGCGACCGCGAATCGACCAGGACAAAACTCCCCGGCGCCGAGGCCTGCACATCGGCGACATCGGTCTGGGTGGCCAGGCGCTCCGCAAAAATCTCCACAGCTGTTCTCATGCCCACAACGCTAGGTGCCAGCTTCAGAGCCAGACAGACCACAACCATGGTGTACGGGTACCTGAGCCGCCAAAATCACGGTAACTTGCGGCAATGACCGTGGATCCCGCGCTCGACCGCACCGACTGGCAACTCCTCTCCGAACTCCAGCGCGACGGCCGAGCCAGCTTCGCCGACCTGGCCCGCGCGGTTTCCATGTCCCCGAGCGCGGTAACCGAAAGAGTCCGCCGCCTGGAAGAGACCGGGGTGATCGCCGGCTACCGGGCCACCATCGACCCGGACCGCGTCGGCCTGACCGTCATGGCGTTCGTCCGCCTCAAATACCCGACCGGCAACTACAAGCCGTTCCACGCCCTGCTGGACACCACGCCCGAGGTCATCGAGGCCCACCACGTGACCGGCGAGGACTGCTTCATCCTCAAGGTGCTGACCCGCTCCATGCGTCACCTGGAGGAGGTCACCGGCCGGCTAGCGGGCCTGGGCGCGGTGACGACGAGCGTGGTCTACTCCAGTCCGCTGACCGGAAGGTCCCTGGCGCCCGAGCTCCCGTAGGCAAACAATGGCAAACTGAAGACTCCCGGCCCGGACGGAGGATCATGGAGCCCCGATTCCTGCTGCTGTCCGACGTGGCAGCCGAACTCAACGTCTCCGACTCCCAGGTCTACCACCTGGTCCGAAGCGGAGACCTCCCCGCCATCAAGATCGGCGGGCGGGGCCAATGGCGGGTCGAGCGAGCCAAACTCGAGGATTACATCAAACAGAAGTACACGGAGACGGCAGCCTGGGTCGAGGAGAACCCCCTCGTCGAAGGCCGCCCCCATCCCGAAAACCCCCTCTGACAGCCAGCCCGCCCAACCCACCCTGGCCTGCACCTCCCGGCCCTGCACCTCCCGGCCGTCTCGGCTTACGCATCCCGGACCATCTCGTCCGGCGCCCCCGTAGCCTGGCCTGCGCACCCGCACGCGCACCCACCCTGGCCGGCCCCACCCGGCCTGCATTCTGCGGCCCACCCAGTGCCCGGCCCACCCAGTGCCCGGCCCACCCAGTGCCCGGCCCACCCCATGCCCGGCCCACCCCATGCCCGGCCTACGTTGCCGGTCAACCCTGCCCGGCCCACCGACTCAGCCCACGCTGATCAGCCCGTCACCGGCTGCACGCTCTGACCTGTGTCCCCGGCCCGCCCGGCTTCAGCCCACGCCTTGGCTCACGTGACCCGGCACCGTGACCATCCCGGCCACCCGGTTTGACCTGGCCACACACCACCTGCCACTCCCCACCGGCCGATTGCTGCCGCACCTCGACCGGGTTGTTTCGTCTTCCCGGGCCGCCCGATGACCACCGTGAAAAGTTATCCACCGAGTTATCCACAGGCTCGGAAGGTGGCATTGACCGAGTGCAATCTGATCAGGAGACTCCTTGTCGTAGGCAAACGTAGGTAAACCGAAGGATCGGGGTGCAGCGTGTCGACAGTTGAGCTGACAGAGCAGGATCCGCAACCGGCGATCAGGCTCCGGCGTGTGCTCCACAGCGACCCGCCCTACGACGACGGCCGGCAGTCGGCTATCGACGATTTCCCACCAGACTGGGCGCCCCGGGCCCTCGCCACCCATCCGCTGAACCGGCCCGACGCGAGCCACCACGGCCAGCCCGCCCAGCACAGCCAGCCCAGCGACCCTGCCAACCACGGCCAGCCCGGCCGGCCCGGCCACCACGGTCAGCCCGGCCACCACGACCAGCCCGGCCACCACGGTCAGCCCGGCCACCACGACCAGCCCGGCCACCACGACCAGCCCGGCCACCACGGTCAGCCCGGCCACCACGGCCACCATGACCAGCCCGACCAGCATGGCCACCACGGCCACCATGACCAGCCCGACCAGCATGGCCCCGACCGATTGCGGCAGCGGGAAGCCGGCGCGCCCAACCGGACAGCCCACCCATCTCGCCTGGCCACAATTGACCAGCGGAAGCCGGCAAGCCCGGCCACAATGCCGAACCCACAAACAGCCAGCCCACAGACAGCCAGCCCGCGGACAGCCGGCCCACAGACAGCCAGCCCACAGACAGCCGGCCCGCGGACAGCCGACCCGCGGACGACGACGACCCCGGCCCGAACGACGACTGTCCCCCGGGCCGGGGTGGACACGGCGGCAGGATGCCGGGTGGGAAGCCCTCCGACGGTGGCCGGGCCGGGGAGCGCCGCCAGCTCAGATTCTGGGCTTCGCACCGGCTCGGCGGCCTCAAGATCCCGTACGGCGCATGCGGGTCGAACCGCGACCAGGGTGCGGACCGTGCGGGGTCCGCGGCAGGACCGTCATTCCGAGGCCGAGTTCGCCGTCCGGCGGTTTCTGAATCCTTGCATCGAGGTTCTGAACGGGTTCCGGCCCGCGGCGCACCTCCGGAAGCTGGCTCAGCCCCGCGACGCCGCCCTGCTGGTCTCGCAGGCGCTGGCCGCCGCTCAGAAGCTGGCCCGGACGCGGCGTGATTCTCCGCAGGCTTCCCGTCTTCGCGTTCCGCCGCCCGCGGTGATGGTCGCGATGAGTTTCTGCGAGCCCCGGCCGGGTGTCATCGAGGCCGCGGCGGTGCTGGCCACGCCGGACAAGACGTGGGCTCTGCCGTTCCGGCTGGAATGTCACGGTAACCGCTGGCTGGCCGTCACGCTGCATCTGCTCTGATCCACGACCACGACTCACCCCCGGGGCGTCCGGTGAGCAGTAGAGGCGGCGGCCGTCCTGGGCCTCATCCCGCGCGGGGTTGGGCAGGGAAAACGAACCGCCCCTCGCGGCGGGTGGCCGGGAGGGGCGGTTCGGTGTCGGTCGGGCGGGTCAGACGGCGCCGGGGGCTCCGTGGCAGCGCTTGTACTTCTTGCCGGAACCGCAGTAGCACGGGGCGTTGCGGGACGGGCCGTTGGAGGCTTCCGCCTGGCCGGAGGTGCGGCTGGTGGTGCGGTGGGCTCCGGTGTGGGCCGGGCTGGCCGGGATCACCGGGGCCGGGCCGGCGCCGAGGCCCAGGGCCGGGGCGTTCTGCTCGGGCTGAAGGATCTGGGGGGCACCCGCTCCGGCCTCGCCGTCGATGGTCGGCGCGGTGTACTGGAGGTTCTGCGGGCGGCGACCCTCGCCGAGGCCCTTGGCGCGGACCTCGACGTGCTGGTGCTCGGGCTCGTTGGCCTTCGGCATGGCGACCGCCTGGGAGGGGTCGAGGGTGACCGTGGGGGTCTCCTCGACCTGGACCTCGAGGTTGAAGAGGAAACCGACCGCTTCTTCCTTGATGCCCTCCATCATCTGGTTGAACATGTCGAAGCCCTCGCGCTGGTACTCGACCACCGGGTCGCGCTGCGCGTACGCCCGCAGGCTGATGCCTTCCTGCAGGTAGTCCATCTCGTACAGGTGCTCGCGCCACTTGCGGTCGATCACCGCGAGCAGGACCTGACGCTCGAGTTCGCGGACCGCCTCCACGCCGAGCTCGTCCTCGCGGGCCTGGTAGGCCGCCTGGGCGTCCTGCTTGAGGCGGTTCAGGAGGAAGTCGTGGTCGAGGCCGCTGCGCTCGCCGCCGGCTTCCTCCTCGATGTCGTCGATGGTGACGCTCACCGGGAACAGGCGCCGGAGGTTGGTCCAGAGCTGCTCGAGGTCCCATTCCTCCGCGTAGCCGTCGGAGGTCGCGGCCGTGACGTAGTCGGTGGTCACGTCGTCGATCATGTGCTGGGCCTGCTCGTGCATGTCCTCGCCGTCGAGCACGCGCTTGCGTTCGGCGTAGATGACCTGGCGCTGCTTGTTGAGCACCTCGTCGTACTTGAGGACGTTCTTGCGGATCTCGGCGTTCTGGGCCTCGATCTGGGTCTGGGCGCTGCGGATCTGGCGGGTCACCATCTTCGACTCGATGGGGACGTCCTCCGGGATGTTGAAGCGGTCCATGACCGCCTCGACGGCACCGGCGCGGAACCGCTTCATCAGGTCGTCCTGCAGCGACAGGTAGAACCGGGACTCGCCCGGGTCGCCCTGCCGGCCGGAGCGGCCGCGGAGCTGGTTGTCGATGCGGCGGGAGTCGTGGCGCTCGGTGCCCAGGACGTACAGCCCGCCGGCGCCGATGACCTCGGCGGCCTCGGCCTCGCAGGCCTCCTTGACGGCCGGCATGACCTCTTCGAGGGCCTTCGCGTACTCCTCCGGGCTCTCGACCGGGTCCAGGCCGCGCTGGTGCAGCTCGGACGCGGCGAGGAACTCGGGGTTGCCACCGAGCAGGATGTCGGTGCCACGACCGGCCATGTTGGTGGCCACCGTGACCCCGCCCTTGCGCCCGGCCTGGGCGATGATCGTCGCCTCCTGGGCGTGGAACTTGGCGTTCAGCACGCTGTGCGGGATGCCGCGACGGCGCAGGAGGGTGGAGAGGATCTCGGAGTTCTCGACCGAGACCGTGCCGACGAGCACCGGCTGGCCGGTGGCGTGCCGCTCGGCGATGTCCTCGATGACCGCGTTGAACTTGGCCTTCTCGGTCTTGTAGATGACGTCCGGGTGGTCCACGCGGATCATCGGGCGGTGGGTCGGGATGCTGACCACGCCGACCTTGTAGACCTGGTTGAACTCGCCGGCCTCGGTCTGCGCGGTACCCGTCATGCCGCCGAGCTTGTTGTACAGGCGGAAGTAGTTCTGCAGCGTGATGGTCGCCAGGGTCTGGTTCTCCTGCTTGACCTCCACGCCCTCCTTCGCCTCGATGGCCTGGTGCATGCCCTCGTTGTAGCGGCGCCCGTGCAGGATGCGGCCGGTGAACTCGTCGACGATGAGGACTTCACCGTTGTCGTCGACGATGTAGTCCTTGTCCTTGCGGTAGAGCTCCTTGGCCTTGATGGCGTTGTTCAGGTAGCCCACCAGCGGCGTGTTCACCGACTCGTACAGGTTGTCGATGCCGAGCCGGTCCTCGACCCGGCCGACGCCGCGCTCGGTGATGGCGACCGTGCGCTTGGCCACGTCGACCTCGTAGTCGCCCTCGCCGTCGGTGCCCTTCTGGAGCCGGGCGACGATGGCGGAGAACTCGCCGTACCAGCGCTGGGAGTGCTCGCCGGGACCGGAGATGATCAGCGGCGTGCGCGCCTCGTCGATGAGGATCGAGTCCACCTCGTCGACGATGCAGAAGTTGTGGCCGCGCTGGACCAGCTCGGTCGCCGCCCACGCCATGTTGTCGCGCAGGTAGTCGAACCCGAACTCGTTGTTGGTGCCGTACGTGATGTCGCACGCGTACGCCGCACGGTGCTCGGCGGCCGGCCGGTTGGGCAGGATCACGCCCACGGTCAGGCCGAGGAACGTGTGCACCCGCCCGACCCACTCGGCGTCGCGCTGGGCGAGGTAGTCGTTGACCGTGATGATGTGCACGCCATCGCCGCTGAGGGCGTTCAGGTAGGCGGGGAACACACCGGTCAGGGTCTTGCCCTCACCGGTCTTCATCTCGGGGATGTTGCCGAAGTGAAGCGCGGCGCCGCCCATGAGCTGGACGTCGTACGCACGCTGCCCGAGCGTGCGACGAGCGCCCTCCCGGGCGACCGCGAACGCCTCGACCATCATGTCGTCGAGTGACTCACCATCGGCGTACCGCTGTTTGAACTGCTCGGTCCACTCCCGCAACTCGTCGTCGGTGAGGTCGGTGTACTCATCCTCGATCGAGTTGACCGCATCGGCGATCGCCTTGAGGCGACGCACCATGCGGCCTTCGCCTGCGCGGAGGACTTTTTCCAAAATCGACACGGGTCAACGCTCCCCTAGACGGTCTGCCGAACCATCGTAGGCGCCTTCTCTGGGTACCTGTGACCCGAGCCTCGGGTCAACCTCGCAAAACACATGAATACCGGCACCGCGTTCGCTCAAAGCGCATTGCGAGAAAAAGTGAAACCGGCAGGATGACCGCGTGCGCGTGCCCGATATCCATGTTGACGAACTTCATCTACGTCCGTGGCAGCCCGATGACGCCGAAGCGATGTTCCGGGCGTGTCAGGACCCCGTGCTGCACCGATGGGAGCAGACCCTGCCGTGGCCGTTCCGGCGCGAGGACGCCGACCGTTTCATCGCGAAGGCCACCGGGACCGGCTCGGCGCTGCACCTCGGCATCTTCGACCGGGCCGGCCTGGCGGGCGGTCTAGCGCTCCACCAGCTCGACGAGAAGGCCGGGACGGCGTCCCTCGGTTACTGGTCGGCAGCCGCGGCGCGTGGACGCAGAGTAACCGAACGGGCCGCCCGCGCCCTGCTGCGGCGAGCCTTCGACGAGGGGCTGACCCGGATCGACTGGCGGGCCGCGGCCGGCAACCACCCCTCGCGCCTGACGGCACTACGGCTCGGCTTCACGATGATCGGCACCCTGCCTGGCCCGGACAGATGGCTCATGGCACTGACCCCCGGAAAACTCACGGCCGCGGGCACGGACGTGGCTCATCCCGTACGGATGACAGCCCGTGCCTTTTTCTCCGCCCAGCCCGCACTCGACGCCGGGCCGGTCACGCTCCGTAAAACGCAGGAGCGGGACATCCCGGAGGTCGTCACCGCGTTCCGGGACCCCGAGGTGATCCGTTGGTTCGGCGCCCCGCAGCCCTACACCGAGGAACACGCCCGGCACTATGTCGACGTCAAAGTGGTGGACCGGTGGACCTCGGGCCGCGAAGCGGTCTTCGCGATCGCCGACGACTCGGACACCTGGGCCGGGTCGGCCGACGTCCGGATCCTCGACGACCCCGCGGTGGGCGAGCTGGGTTATCTGGTCTCCCCCAGGGCACGAGGGCACGGGTACGCGGTGAGCGCGGTCCGGGCCCTGAGCCGCTGGGCCTTCGAGGGCCTCGGTCTGGAGCGCCTGCAGATCCGATGGGAGAACGGCAACGACATCTCCGGGGTGGTCGCCCAGCGCGCGGGCTACACGACCGAAGGCCTGGTGCGGCAAGCTCTGGTGATCAACGGGAAACGGCGGGACTTCTGGATGGCGTCCCTGCTGAGAGATGAGGTCACGTGAAGGTGCCCACGATCACGGGTGACGGCGTACGGCTGCGCGGCCTGACCAAGGGCGACGTCGACGACCTGCTGGTGGCCTACAACGACTGGGATCTTCGGCGCTTCCTGCCGCCGCTGCCCATCCCGTTCACCCGCGGGCACGCCGAGGACTACGTCGAGGACGTCGTGCCGCGGATGTTCGCCGCCGGCGGCGGGTTCTGGGCGGTCGCCGACCCGGTGACCGACCGGCTGCTGGGCGGCGCCGGGATCGACCGGGTAGCCCCGGAACGCGGCCAGGCCGAGATCGGTTACTGGACCGCCCCGCATGCCCGCGGGCGTGGGGTGGCCACCGCGGCGGTGCGCGCGCTGACCGGGCACGCCGTCGAGGCCGGATTCGCCCGCGTCGAGCTGCTCACCCACTGGGAGAACACGATCAGCCAACGGGTGGCGCTGGCCGCCGGCTTCACCCGCGAAGGGGTACGCCGCTCGGCGCTGCCCGACCGCGACGGCGGCCGGGACGACCTGGTGGTCTTCACCCGCCTGGCCGACGACCCGCCCGAGCCGGTCGAACGGCTGCTCCCGGACCTGCCCGGCGGCGAACTCTCCGACGGTGTGGTGACCCTGCGGCCGCTGCTGCCGGAGCACCTGGACTTCCACGCCGACCTGAACAACCAGCCGGATGTGGTGGCGACCAGTGTCCCGCCGGTCCCGAAGAGCCGCCGGGAGATGGAGTTGCGCTGCGACCGGTCCCAGGCGCACTGGCTGGCCGGCGAACGCGCGGACATGGTCATCCTGGACGCCGCCACCGGGACGCCGGCCGGCGAGATCGGGCTCTATTACCTGGAACCGCCCCTCGCCCAGGCCATGATCGGGTACAGCATGCTGCCGGCGTGGCGCGGGCGAGGGTTTCCCACCCGCGCGGCGCAGCTGATCGCACTCTGGGCGTTCGCTGAGACGGGGATCGCCCGCCTCATCGCTGGGGTGCTGCCGACGAACCTGGGATCGCAGCGGGTGCTGGAGAAGGCCGGTTTCCAGCGCGAGGCGTACATGCGCTCGCGCCTGCCCGGCCCGGATGGCCGCCGCAGTGACGACCTTCAGTACGCCCTCATCGCCGAGGACACCCTGGCCCAGCTGAGCGGGGTGAAGGGCTGAGCGGGGTGAACGGCTCGGCGGGGTGACCCGCCGAGCCGGGCGGCCGGTCAGCCCGTCAGTTCCAGGCTGAGGATGCCGTAGTCGTAGCCGTGACGCCGGTAGACGACGCTGGGCCGGCCGCTTTCCTTGTCATGGAAGAGATAGAAGTCGTGACCGACGAGCTCCATCTGGAACAGGGCGTCGTCGACGGTCATCGGATCCGCGGGGTGTTCCTTCTCGCGCACGATCCGCCACGGCTGGTTGTCGTCGTGTTCCTGCGGGTCCGCGGCCAGGGACGGGTCCACGTCCGGCGGCGTGACGTCCGGCAGGTCGGTCGGGAGCCCGGCGGTGGCGGCGGCCACGGAGACCGGGGCGTGCCGGCCGCGATGCACGCGGCGGCGGTCGGCGGCGCGGCGCAGGCGTCCGTCGAGTTTGTTGAAGGCGACATCCAGTGCGGCGTAGAAATCCTTGGCACAGGCCTCGGCCCGGATCACCGGCCCGCGGGTCATCACGGTGATCTCCACACGCTGGCAGTTGTCCGACTGTCGCGGGTTGCGCTCGTGGAACAACTCCACGTCGACCCGGATGAGTTTCTGGTCATACCGCTCGACTTTTGCCAGCTTGTCGGCGACGTGTTCCCGGTAGTGAGCAGGAACCTCTACGTTGCGGCCCTTGACGACAATGTCCACTCGTGACCTCCCCCAACGTTGCACTTGATCGCGGTGTGCTGGTTGTCGGTGACGTATGGGATAACGAAGCAAACCCATGTACGTGACCGAATCGGCTTACGAGGACGCTCCTCTCCGGTGCGGCGGGTCGATCGACCTCGGCTCCGGGTGGCGGGTAAGGCATCGCGCCTTACCCTCGTCACCAGAACGCTAACCTGCCGAGGCCTGCCCGTCACCCCTCGTTGGGGAACCCGATAGCGGGACTTCCGACCCTGGCACCCTCGACGCGGCACCCCGGCCCACCCGGTCCCGGCGGACCCCGCGAAGCCTGGTGGCCGCCAGCACCGCGGCACCATTGACCTGCATGTCCACCTCCCGGAGCCGACTCGTCACCGCGGCCAGAGTGGCCCCGGTGGTAACGCTGTCGTCGACCACTATCAGCGTGCCTCCGATCATCGGCCGCCGCCGTGGAATCAGGATCCGGGTATGTCGGATTCGCAGGGAATTCTCAGCCGCGATCGCCCGTCCGCGCACATCAAGTAACGCGGAGTCGACCCGAGGCATCGCCCGGAGCGGCTGACCGACGGCCACCCGCCACCCCACCCGCCCCAACCGCCGAGCCGCGGCGCCGGCCAGCCGGGCCATATGATCCCCACCCCGCTCCCGCACGGCCCCCGCGGTCGAAGGCACCGGCACCAACCACACCGGCACGCCCGGACCACCACCCGCGCGAACGGCAGCATCGGCCACGGCCGCCGCGAGAAGAGCCCCCAACGGCCGGGCCAACCGATGCCGGCCCTTCTCCTTGTACGCGAGCAGCGCTCCCCGCAACGCCCCCGCATAGGCCCCCACGGCAACACAGGGCGGCATGCCCGGCGGAGGCGGCGAGGGACTGGTCGGATACGGGAGCAGCCCCTCCAGCACCGTCACGCAGGCGGCACAGGCCCCGAAGCGCAATCGGACCCGCTCAGCCCCGCAGCCGGCACAAACCCCCGGCAGAACAAGATCAACCAGATCCGCCCCAAGACCCCTCACCCACCCACTCCCGTCCCACCGCTTCCCATCCCACCGCTTCCCACCAACCCAGAACACGCCGCCCGGACCACGCCGCCCGGACCACGCCATCCGGACCACGCCCAGACGAGGCCACTGGCCCAAACATCTCTCCGGCCGAACCCGGCCCGCCACCATTTCTCGGCCTGTTCGACGCCCACGCGGCCCGCTCCAGCTCCCACCACCAGGGCCGGCCGCAGTCCCCTCCCGCCCCTGAACCCAATCCTCGCGACGAACAGCCACCGACAACTGGTGCCCACGTTCCGGAGCAGCAGCCCGTGCCGACGCGGCAGAGCGAGCCGGCAGCCCGTTGACGAGACGGCAAACCCCGCCGACAAGGCCGCACGCCCACCAGACCCGGCGCCGGCGTTATCCCGACGACAAGGCGGACCGCACGCCGAGAAGGCTTCGGGGACAAGCCGGACCACGGCTTACCGCCCGGCCAGGATGCGGCAAGGTCCCGGCCGGCCAAGACCTACCCGCGAGGCCTCGGGCGGGGCACACCCGCAGGGCCTCGGGCGGGGCACACCCGCAGGGCCTCGGGCGGGACATACCCGCAGGGCCTCGGGCGGGACATACCCGCAGGGCCTCGGGCGGGGCACACCAGCAGGGCCTCGGGCGGGGCATACCCGCAGGGCCTCGGCCGGCCGGGACGTACCCACAAGGCCCTGGCGGCAGGGACCGGCCCGTGAGGCCTCGGCGAGACGGAACCGCACGGCGGGGTCTCGCCCGCGGGCAGGCCGTGACGGTGACGCCCCGCCGATGGGGCCGTGCGGCGTCGGACACGGCGGCCGTGATGGCGAAGCCTGTCGGTGGCTTCCCTGGTCCCATGCCTCCCGCGACCGCGAATCGACCACGATCCCGGCCGGCCCTTGCCGCCGATCGGCCCGGACCAGCTTCCGGGGCCGGGTCAGCGCAGGTAGAAGGGGGCTACCGGGACGACCTTGGGGGCTGGGTTCTCCACTGGTTCGGCCAGGTCGGCGACGCCGATGCGGACCGCTCCGGACAGGATGTCGAAGGCTGCTCCTTTGGCCATGTACTGCATGACGTCCGGGCCGCCCTTGCCGGAGTAGGGGCTGACCGGGTAGGTCGCGAGGTAGGAGACGTGGTCGGTGCCGATGTCGGCCAGGACCTCGGAGGAGTAGGCGCCGTCGATGCCGGTCTGGATGATCGCCACGCGTTCGCGGACGCGCAGCGTGCCGGCCACCACGAGGGAGGTTTCGGTGCCCCAGTCCACGGCGGTGACGTCTCGGAGGCGTTCTGTCTCGACGCGGCGCGGGGTGGACAGCTCGGTGCCGTCGCCGTCGGCTGTCATGGCCGCCACGAAGAGTTTGCCGCCGGCGACCAGGGCCACCCGGCGGCCGTCGGGGGCTACCGCCGCGGCGGTGATCGCGCCGGGTGGGCCGGGCCAGACGACCTCGCGCAGGGGGGCGCCGTCGGCGGAGAAGCTGTAGAGGCGGCCGCCGACGGTGATCAGACCGAGGGCTCCGGTCTGGGCGTCGTCGGAGGTCAGGGCCCAGACCGGCTGGCCGGCCGGGCCGCTGGGTAGCGCCACCCGGCGCAGATCGGCGCGCTCGCCCATGGCCACGCTGCCGACCTGCAGCGACGTGACGCCCTTGGCCGAGGTCACCAGGGCGGCGTAGCGCCGGTCGCTGAAGCTGCGGGCGAACGCGGCGGCGGTGACGTCGTGGTTGGCCTCGGGCCGGATCACCGGGATGGGGTCGGCGGCGCCGGGTGAGCCGGTCACCCGTTTGACCTGCCCGGCGTAGATGACGAAGCGTTCGGGGGACTCGGCCATCCGGTAGGCCGCGTTGCTGGTGAGGTAGTCGTTGCCGTCGTAGTCGGTCTGGCTCTGGTTGCCGATCTTGAGCTCGAGCACCCGGGGCAGGAAGGTTCGCAGCGACCACATCAGCTGGCGCCGTAGCCGGTCGAGCGCGTTCGGGTCGTCCGGTGGCTCGACCGAGGTGTCGCTCAGGTTGATGCGCAGCTTGCCCTCGCTCTCGGCGGGGACGTTGCCGATCAGGGCCGCTCCCTCGGGCAGGGGCTCGACCGCTCCGGTGAGCCACGCCGCGGGGCCTTCGATCATCCACTTGATGATCTCCTGGGGGGCCTGTTCGCGGGGCACGTCGTCGGACAGGTAGCGCACGTCGGGGACCAGCGCGGTGTGTTCGGGGTTCCAGAAGTAGATCGTGTGCGGGTCGTAGTAGGTGTCGAGCGCGTCGTCGGTGAGCAGCAGGACCTGGGGCGCCTTGGTGACGAACAGGCCGGTCTTGCCGGTGATCCCGGAGACCGTGAGCGTGTAGGTGACCACGCCGGTCTCCGGCGACGGCTCGATCGTCCCGTTGTGCTTGAGCAGCCCGACCGTCAGCGCCTGGATCAGCACCTCGTCGCTGCCCGGGTTGACCAGCGGCTCGTCGACCGTGTGAATGATCTTGATGTCGGACGGGGCCTTGAACGTGGTGGCGGCCGACGGTGAGAGGAAGCTCTGCACCTGCTTGAGCGAGGCGTCGGGGTCGCTGGCCGCGGCCGCGGAGAGATAGGACTTGGCCAGCTCGGTACGGTCGTCGGCCTGTTCCCGGGTGGGCCTGATGTTCTCGGCGTCGGTGCCCGAGGCCATGCCCACGGCCGGGCCGGAGGCGGAGCCGACCTTGGCGACGTCGGTGTTGTCCGGGATGCCGCAGCCGGCGAGCACCAGCGCTCCGGAAAGCACGACGACAAGAACTCCGCGATTCATCGACCCACCTCCGCGGGTTCGTCGTCCCCGGCCGGCGCGCCCGGCCCGGTGGTGGAAGCAGGAACGGTGGTGGAAGCAGGACCGGCGGCCGGCTCACGTGCGAGTGAGGGAGCGGGTACGGGTGCGTCCACCGCCCGGTCGCGCGGGATCAGTGGCAGCGGGGCCGCGACGAGCCGGTCGCCGGCCCGGACCGGCACGGTCAGCCGGAACTGCGAGCCACCGCCGGGCTCACCCCAGGCCTCGAGCCAGCCGCCATGCAGCCGGGCGTCCTCGACGGAGATCGACAGGCCCAGGCCGGTGCCGCCGGTCTGCCGGGCCCGTGACGGGTCGGCGCGCCAGAAGCGGTTGAAGACCAGGCGCTCCTCGCCCGGTTTCAGTCCCACGCCGTGGTCGCGCACGGTGACGGCGACCGCGGCGTCGTCGGTGGCCAGGGTGACCTCGACCGGGCGGCCCTCGCCGTGCTCGACCGCGTTGCCGACCAGGTTGCGCAGGATCCGCTCGACCCGGCGCGGGTCGACCTCGGCGATGACCGGGGTGTCGGGCAGCCGCAGCTCGATGGTGATGCCGACCCGCTCGGCCAGGCTCTCGAGACGCTCGGCGACCCGTTGCACGATCGGCACCAGGTCGGAGTGCTCGGAGTCGAGGGCCGCGAAACCGGCGTCGAAGCGGCTGATCTCCAGCAGGTCGGTGAGCAGGCTCTCGAAGCGGTCCAGCTCGGCCTGCAGCAGCTCGGCGCTGCGCGCCACGGCCGGGTCGAACTCGTCACGCTCGGAGAAGATGAGGTCGGCGGCCATGCGTACGGTCGTGAGCGGGGTGCGCAGCTCGTGGGACACGTCGGAGGTGAACCGCCGCTGGAGGCGGGACATCTCCTCCAGGCGCACGATCTGGCGCTGCAGGTTGGCCGCCATCTGGTTGAACGACGCGGCGAGCAGCGCGAGGTCGTCCTCGCCGTCGACCTTCATCCGCTGGTCGAGCAGGCCGGCGGAGAGCCGCTGGGCGGTGCGGGCCGCGACCCGGACCGGCGTCACCACCATGCGGGTGACCAGGCCGGCCACCATGCTCAGCAGGATGACCAGCGCCAGACCGGTGACCAGGACCGTGGTACGGATCTGGTTGGCGGCGCGGTCCTCGGTGGTCAGCGGGACCATGTAGTAGAGCTCGAGGTGACCGAACGAGGTCGGCACCGGCGAGCCCCAGACCAGGTATTTCACCTGTTCGCCGCCGACCTCGGTGGTGCGGATCTGCTGGGCGAGCTGGGCGTCGGCGGAGACCTCGTGGCGCATCTCCCGGGTGATCAGCGTCCCGGTGTCGTCCTTCGAGCTGACCGGCTTGAGGTCGGGGAAGTTGTCGGCGCGGATGGTGAGGATCGCGCCGCCGCTCTCCGCGGAGTCACCCGCGGACAGCCGGGTGATCGTGTTGTTGAGCGTCACCGGGAGCTTCGGGTCGCGCACCTGCCGGTGCACGGTGAGCTGCTGCCGGGCGTACTCGACCTTGGCCGCGGTCTGCGAGCCGACCTCGTCGCGGGCCCGGTCGAGCAGGATGTTGGTGCTGCGGTCGGCGATGAACCAGCCGAAACCGCCGACCAGCAGGCTGGACGCGACCAGGGTGAGCGTGACGACCCGCAGGTGCAGCGAGCGCCGCCAGCTGCGCCGCACCGGGGCGGAGAGCCGCCTGCCCCGGCGCACGACGACACGCCAGTGCCGCCGCACCGCTCTGAGGGTGCGGCGGACGGGCATCGGTAACCAGGCTGGAGCTCGCATCGGGGCCAAGGTTAACCCGTCCGCGGGCCCCGCTCAGCAGGCCTGTGGACAGCTCACCCGGTGCCGGCCTTGTAGCCCACGCCGCGCACGGTCAGGATGATCTCCGGCCGCTCCGGATCGGGTTCGATCTTCGCCCGGAGTCGCTGGACGTGCACGTTGACCAGCCGGGTGTCGGCGGCGTGCCGGTAACCCCAGACCTGCTCGAGCAGCACCTCGCGGGTGAAGACCTGACGCGGCTTGCGGGCGAGCGCGACCAGCAGGTCGAACTCCAGCGGCGTCAGCTTCACCTCCTCGCCGTCGCGCGAGACGGTGTGCGCGGGCACGTCGATGGTGATCTGGTTGCCGGGCGGCCCGATGGTGAGCATCTCCGGCGCGGCGTCCTCACCACGGCGCAGGCGGGCACGCATGCGCGCCACGAGCTCCTTGGGCTTGAACGGCTTGACCACGTAGTCGTCGGCCCCGGACTCGAGACCCAGGACCACGTCGACGGTGTCGCTCTTGGCGGTGAGCATGACGATCGGGATGCCCGACTCGGTGCGGATGGCCCGGGCGACGTCGATGCCGCTCATGCCGGGCAGCATGAGGTCGAGCAGGACGATGTCGGGCCTGCTCTCCCGGAACGCGGCGAGGGCTCGTTCACCGTCGGCCACGAAGGAGGGCAGGAAGCCCTCGCTGCGCAGGACGATGCCGAGCATCTCCGCCAGCGCGGGGTCGTCGTCGACGACGAGTACACGGGCTCTCATGCGATCCAATATTGCACTGTCCCCTTCCGGGCCGTGTGACCGGCTGTCGATCAAGACTCGTCACGGTGGAAAAACCAGGCTCACGAGAACAGCGCCCGGCCCCAGAAATCCTCCGCTCCGCCGACCCCGGGGGGACAGGCGAAAAGGGCAAGAGAGACCGGCTTGAGGTATTCGTTCATCTCGTCATGACGGGACAAGCTCAGCTGAACCGGTACGAACTGCTTACGCGGGTCCCGTTGGTACGCGATGAAGAACAGTCCCGCGTCGAGGCGCCCGAGCCCGTCCGAGCCGTCGACGAAGTTGTAGCCGCGGCGCAGCAGCCGGGCCCCACCGTTCAGGTCGGGGTGGGCGAGCCGGACGTGCGAGCCCTCGGGCAGCACCCGTGGATCGGGCTCGTCGAACTCCCCGGCCATGCCGAGCGGAGCGCCGGTGCCCTTGTGCCGGCCGACGATCGTCTCCTGCTCCGACAGCGACGAGCGGTCCCAGGTCTCGATGATCATCCGGATCTTCCGGGTCACCAGGTACGCCCCGCCGGTCATCCAGTCCGGCCCGTCACCGGGCTGCACCCACAGGTGTTGTTCGAGCAGCGCGGCCTCCTCGAGCTTCAGGTTGGCCGTACCGTCCTTGAATCCGAAGAGGTTGCGGGGTGTCGCCTGGGCCGTGGACGTGGACGACGTGCGCCCGAAGCCCAGCTGCGACCAGCGCACGCTGACCGTGCCCATGCCGATCCGCGCCAGGTTGCGGATCGCGTGCACGGCGACCTGCGGATCGTCGGCACAGGCCTGGACGCAGAGGTCGCCGCCGCCCAGCGCGGCGTCGAGCACGTCGCCCGGGAAGTGCGGCAGGTCGTCGAGGGCGGGCGGGAGCCGGTCGGCGATCCCGAACCGGTCGCGGCCGTCGGCGTCGCGGAACAGCGTCGCGCCGAAACCGACCGTGATGGTCAGGTTGGCCGGCGGCAGGCCGAGCGCCTCACCGGTGTCGTCCGGCGGCGCCTCGGGCACCCCGTTGACCGCCCCGATCTCCCCCGCGTCGCGCCCCGACGCCATCCGGGTGGCGGCCGCGGTCCAGTCCTTCAGCAGCTGGACGAGGCGGTTCCGGTCCTTGGTGATGACGTCGAACGCCACGAAGTGCAGCCGGTCCTGCGCCGGGGTGACGATGCCGGCCTGATGCTCACCGGCGAAGGCGACCGCGTTGCCGGGCGGTGGTGTGAAGGACCGCACCCCGGCGGCCCCGATGGCGGCGACCCCGACCGTGCCGGCGCCGGCGAGCGCGATGGCCCGCCGGCGCGAGTAACCAGCAGTGGACATCGGGACTACTTCTGCGAGACCACCGCGGCGACCTTGGAGATCGGCTCGGCGAGCGCGTTGATCGCGTCCGAGAGACCCTTCAGGTCGGCCGGGGTGAGCTGGTTGTGCAGCTTCCAGCCGTCACCGTCGCGGTACTTCGTGAGCACGGTGTCGACGTTGGCGAACTCGGTGTCGAGCGTCGTGATCAGGGCAGCATCGCGCTCCTCGAGGACCGGGCGCAGCGCCGCGATGGCGGCCTTGGAACCCTCGACGTTGGCGTTGAAGTCCCACAGGTCGGTGTGCGAGTAACGGTCCTCCTCGCCGGTGATCTTGCCGGTGGCGACCTCGTCGAGCAGGCCCTTGGCGCCGTTGGCGAGCTGCAGCGGAGAGAGCGTCTCGGCGTTCGCCTTGACCACGATCTCCTTCACGTCGACCAGCAGCTGGTCGGCGATCGGACCGTCCTTACCGAGGTCCGGAGTGGTGGCCCAGAGGTCCTTCTCGAGGCGGTGGAAGCCGGTGAACTCCATGCCCTCCTCGATGACCTCCTCACGACCGTCGATCCTCGGGTCGAGGTCGCCGAAGATCTCCGCGACCGGCTCGATGCGCTCCCAGTACGTACGGGTGATCGGGAACAGGGCCTTGGCCTTGTCGACCTCGCCGGCCTTGACCGCGGTCACGAACTCCTCGGTCTTCGGCAACAGCGCCTCGGTCTGGCTCTTGACGTAGCGCGAGTAGCTGGCGGTCGCGTCGGCCAGCTTGGCGTCGGCGGTCAGCGGGGCCGCCGAACCCGAGACGGTGAACGCCGAGCGGATGCCCTTGCCGATCATGCCGGGCTTGCACGCCGTCTCGTAGGAGCCGGCGGGCAGCTCGACGTGCAGCTCACGGGAGAGCCCGGGAGCGATGTTCTCGACCTCACCCATGATCCGGTCGCCCGCGGCGTACACGTAGAACTCGGTGACCTTGTTGCCGCCGTTGGTCACGGTGAAGACGCTGGTGCCGGCCCCGGCCGAGGCAGAGGCCACCTCGCAGGCCGTGTCGGAGGCCTTGACCACGATGGGTCCGCCGGCGGCGTCCGAGGAGGAGTCGGAGGAGTCGCCGCACGCGGCGAGCGAGCCGCCGAGCAGACCGACGGCGGCGAGGGTGACGAGCCGGGAATTACGCATGGTTCTCCTGATGGGATCGCACGGGCCAGAGAAAGATCGCGAGTACGGGGAGCCCGTACGCGAGCCACGCGAGGGTCTCGAGCACCGATGCCGTGGGGGTGATGTTGAACATGCCGGTGAGCAGCGCGGTGTACCAGGCGCTGGGATCGAGCACGGCGCTGATGTCGTACGCCAGGTTGTTGAGACCCGGGAGCACGCCGGACTCCTGGAAGTCGTGCACCCCGTACTTCAGGATCCCGGCCGCGACCAGGACCAGCACGGCCCCGGTCCAGGTGAAGAACGTCCCCAGGTTGATCCGCACCGCGGTCGCGTACATCAGCCATCCGATGACGACGGCCGAGCCGATGCCGCCGATCAGGGCCAGCAACGGCCTGGTGTTCGACGACGCGCCCTGCACGGCGGAGTAGAAGATCAGCGACGTCTCGAGGCCCTCGCGGACGACCGCCAGGAACGCCATCACGCCCACCGCGATCGACCCCACGGCCAGCGCGTCCCGCAGTTTGCCGCGCAGGTCACCGGCGATGGACCGGGCGGCGCGGCGCATCCAGAAAATCATCCAGGTTACGAAGCCGACGGCCAGCACCGAGGTGACCGCTTCGAAGAGTTCGCGCTGCTCGTACCGTTGCAGAAGGGTCGTCTCGGTGTAGCTGAGCAGCCATCCGAAGAAGACCGAGAGCGCGACGGCCAGGGCGACCCCAGCCCCGACCTGGGGCAACCGGTCCTTGCGCTCCGATTTGACGAGGAACGCGACCAGGATGCTGACCACCAGGGTGGCCTCCAGCCCCTCACGGAGTCCGATGAGGTAGGTCGCGAGCATGGCACTCCGTCAGTTAGGTTTACCTAAGTAAGGCTTGGCACACCATAGTCACGACGAAGCGCGAGTCGTCAAGCTGCGATTTTGAATCGTGCTGCACGACACGGGCGGCCGGAGCCGCCCGCGCCCCTTCAGCTCAGATCGAACTCACCCGCGCGGACCCCGGCAAGAAACGCCGACCATCCCTCCTGGTCGAAATCCAGCACCGGTCCCGACACATCCTTGGAGTCGCGGACAAAGACCGTCGACGACGCGGCAGCGACCTCCACGCAGTGTCCGGCGGCACCACTTCGGGTGCTTTTCTTCCATGCCAACGCATTGTTCTGCAATGTCATACCTTTCAGCGAATGAATACTCGCTGACTTAACGCCACTTGACGCACGACAGCGGCCGTCAACCGAGTCGTTCGCCTGATCGGGCGATCAGACTCCGCGTCTCGCCGACCGGCAGAGACCGCCGCCGCAGATCCTCGAAAGCGGCCCGATACACCCGGACCTCGGCATCCTTGGTGCGCAACTGACCGCCGATCAGATCCTCGCTGTGCACCACAGGGGGCCGATCCTCGAACTCGAAAATGACAAAAGCCTCGGTGAGAGCCGCGTGCGACCCCGCCGAGAAAGGCATGACACGAAGGTCGACCCCGGGGCGCCCACTCGCGTCGTACAACCGCTGGAGCTGCCGGCGAAGCACCGCACGACCACCGACCTCACGCCGCAGAACGGACTCGTCGAGCACCACGCACAATTCCGGCGCGGGCTCCCTGGTCAGCACACTCTGCCGGGCCATACGCAACGCGGTCCGCCGCTGCAGAATCTCCGGATCACGATTGTCGGCACCGGCCCCGATGACGGCATGCGCATACTCATCGGTCTGCAGAAGACCGGGAACAAGCTGCGCTTCCCATTCACACATCGACACGGCCTCGGCCTCAAAAGCGACATACTCGTCGTACGGCTCAGCCACCGACGACCGGTAGGGCGCCCACCAGACCCGCACCCGCCCCCGCCGCGCCAGATCCCGCAACCGCACCAGCTCGACCCGCGGAGCCCCCAGCACCTGCAGCAGGCGCTCAAGATCGGCGTCACTGATCCCGGTCCGGGCCGTCTCGATCCGGCTCAACTTCGACTCGGACCACCCCAGCAGGCCGGCCACCGCCGCACCCCGCCGGCCCCCACGCATCCGCCGGAGCTCATCCGCGAGCTCCCGCCGGGCAGCCATCGACGTCGGTCCAGCCACGAACCCCACCGTACCGGCCGCCGGCTGCAACTTGCAGACCACTATCTGCACTTGCAGATCGGCCGTGACCATGTGCTAATGGGATGAGAAGGACGACTTGGTGCAGGTCGCCGGGCGGGAGGCACTGCACCCTGCGCATCGCCTGCGGGGGCGGCGCGCGGAACCGGAAAGCGGACCGGCGGCGGCAACCACCGGTTCGCTTTTCCATGTCCGAGCCGAACCCCGTTCCTCGGGTACGTCGTCCGCAGCGCGCCACCCGGGCGCTCACCACACACTCAGCGAACCACCCTCGCGAGCGTGGGCGACCCCGGACAGCGAACGAGGCGACAGGTCAAAGACCCGCCGCCCCGTTCATCCCCCCGGTTTGGTACCGCGCGCGTCGTGGGACCCCCCGATCACCATTGACGCTGCGTGTTTATAGATTCACACTCCGCAACCCTCATGTCAAGCAAATCCGGAAATTTCGTATTAAGTACCTTCTGGCACCTCACGAACGATCCCGCTTCCACCCACCCCGCCACCCGCAATCACCGCGCGCCGGCACCCACAGCAGGCAGTCAGCGCACACCCTCGTTCCAGCAGGCGCCGCTGCAAGCTGTCGCCGCGGCGGGTAATCACCGCGAGGCGTCACCACAGCAGGGATCATCGCGGCCAGACGAGCGGTGAGTAACACGCGGAGATGCCCCTGCAGTGCGCGATCACCCCGAGCTGTCCTTGCGGGCGCGATCACCGGGAGGCGTCGTCGCGGTGACGGTCGGGGTGCGGCGAGCTGTTGTGGTTGCGGTTCCGCGAATGGCGCCGGCCCGGCGCTACCGGGATGGCTGGGCGTGATCGTCCTCAGCCCTCACCGACGTGACGGCCGACTGGTGCCACCCGGGCGCGGTGGGCCGGTCAGACGGTCCCGGCTGCCGGGGAGGGCTGCGGGTGGGTGGTCAGGGAGCCACCGCGGCCACGAAGAGCTGGCCCAGGCCTGCTGCGGTCGCCGGGCCGGTCGACGCGGGGATGTAGGCCGCTGTTCCGGGGGTGAGCTCCACCGGGGTGCCGTCCACCGCCTCCGCCACGTAGACGTCTCCCTGGGTGCCCAGGACGATGCGAGGGCCCTGCGGGGGCAGGCTCAGCGGCGGTGTGGCCGGGCCCAGGTCCAGGCGGTAGAGAGCGAACTCGCGGGCCGGGACCTGCCAGGTCTGGACACCCGGGGACACGGGGGTGGCCGGGAGGATGGGGTCGTCGAGGGTTTCGAAGCGGAGGACGCGCAGGAGTTCGTCCACGTCGACGCGTTTGGGGGTCAGGCCGCCGCGGAGGACGTTGTCGCTGGCCGCCATGATTTCGACGCCGGTGCCGGACAGGTAGGCGTGCAGGTTTCCGGCCGGCATCCAGATGGCTTCGCCGGGCTGCAGGCGTACGTGATTGAGCAGGAGCGCGACCAGAGCTCCCGGGTCTCCCGGGTAGTGGGCGGCCAGGCTGGTCGCCAACGGTGACGTGCCCGCGGCCACGACCTCGGCCAGCAGCGCCGCGCGGTCGTCCGCGGGCCAGGTCAGCAGCGTGTGGACAGCTTCACGCAGGCCCTCGACGCCCTTGCGGAGAGCGGTGACGACCGGGGTCAGGCGGTCGATGCCGAACGCTTCGAGGGCTTTCGCCGCCTCGTCCGGGGCGCGGAAGCCGCACAGCGCCTCGAACGGCGTGAGGGCTACCAGCATCTCCGGCTTGTGGAAGGCGTCCGTGTAGTTCCGGGGGGCGTCCGGGTCCGCCTCCTGGGCCGCGAAGGCCTTCTTGGCATAGTCGGCGTCCGGGTGCGCCTGCAGGGAGAGGGGGGTCTCGGCGGCGAGGATCTTCATGAGGTACGGGAGCCGTACGCCGAATTCCTTGACCGTTTCCGCACCGAGCTGGGCCTCGGGATCGTCCTCGATCAGCGTCGCGAGGCTGATCGGGCCGTCCGCCGCGGTGACCGTGGCCGGGTCGCCCGGGTGGGCGCCCAGCCAGAGTTCCGCTTCCGGCGTGCCGGTCGGCGCCGGCCGGCCCTGCAGCCCGGCGATCGAGGTGCGCGATCCCCAGGCGTAGGGCCGGATGACGCCGGTCAGCGGAAAAACAGCAGCCACCTCGGCCACCCTCCCCATCTCAGTGTGCGGTGACGGCGTCCTGCGACGCGGTCGGCTGGTCCTTCTGCGGGTGGTAGATGTCCGGTTCGAGGTAGATGACCCGGGCGATGGGCAGCGCCTCGCGGATGCGTACCTCGGTCTCGTTGATGTGCCGGGCCACCTCCTCGGCGCTCTCCGTGCGCGGGACCGCGATCTTCGCCGCGACCAGGAGCTCCTCGGGGCCGAGGTAGAGCGTCTTCATGTGGATGATGCGCTCCACGCCGGGGCCGGCGGTGATCGCTTTCTCCAGCTTGACGACGTCCTCGGGGTTGGCGCCCTCGCCGAGCAGCAGGCTCTTGGTCTCGATCGCCAGGATGATCGCGATCATGACCAGCAGCGCGCCGATGGCGAGCGTGCCGATGCCGTCCCAGACACCGTTGCCGGTGATCAGGGTCAGGACCACGCCGAACATCGCCAGTACGAGGCCGACCAGGGCGCCGGCGTCCTCGAGCAGCACCACGGGCAGCTCGGGGGCCTTGGCGCGGCGCACGAAGTTGACCCAGGACTGCTTGCCACGGGTGTGGTTGGACTCCTTGATCGCCGTCCGGAAGGAGTAACCCTCCAGGCAGATGGCGATGCCGAGCACCACCACCGGCACCCACTGCCACTCGTGGATGCCCTCCCGGTGCTGGACCTTGTGGTAGCCCTCGTAGATCGCGAAGAGACCACCGACGCTGAACAACACGATCGAGACGATGAACGCGTAGATGTAGCGCTCCCGTCCGTACCCGAAGGGGTGTTCGGGGGTGGCCTTGCGCTTGGATCTGTTGCCGCCGAGCAGCAGCAGGGCCTGGTTGCCGGAGTCGGCGACCGAGTGGATCGCCTCGGCGAGCATCGACGAGGACCCGGTCAGCAGCCAGGCCAGGAACTTGGTGAGCGCGATGCCGAGGTTCGCCCCCAGCGCCGCGATGATCGCTTTGTTGCCGCCGCCAGCACTCACGGCCTGTTCTCCGGCATGGGGTTGCTCAGTTCCTTCATTTCGTTGATCGCGGGTACGGCCACGGGGTCGAGGCCGTGCGCCAGAGCGAGATAGATCGAGGCGAAGTCGGGCACCGCCGTGAGCGACGCCAGCCGCTCCAGCGCCGATCCGCCCTCCGCGGTGAGCACGTCACAGCGCACGCCACGGCGCTCGGCGAGCACCTGGACCGCCTCCGCCCGGCGCTCCTCGACGGCGACCGGTTCGTCCGCCTCGTCCTCCGGGTTGAGACCGCCGTCGCGGAACACGACGAGCCGCAGCCGGGTGGTGGCCTCCTCGTCGTCCGGGTCGGCGAAGATGTCCCGGGTCGACTCGGCGAGCCCGCCGAACGGGCCGTCGAGCAGCCCGACCCGGCCACGACCGGCCTCGCCGAGCGCGCCGGCCATCACCGGATACCGCGCGTTGGCGGCCAGCGTGTCCGCGAAGCGCCGGGCGGCGACCGTGGCCAGCGGGGACGAACCCCAGATGACCGGCACCGAGCCGGCCAGGTCGAGCGCCAGGGCCTTCGCCGGGTTGACGAAATTCTCCGCACCCGGGCGGCAGCGCTCGGCGTCCGCGTCGAGGCGGGCGGCGGTCTCGGCGAAGTCGGCCTCGTTCACCTTGACCAGGCCGAGGGCACGGGCGGCCAGCAGCACCGGCACGGCCAGGCCCCACAGGCTGGCCCGGGCCGGGGCGCGGCGGGGCACCGGGATGAACGGCGCCCGGGCCCGCTCGGCCATGGCCTGGAGCTCGGAGTCGGGATTGCCGATCGCGACCAGCCGGGCACCCCGGCGGGCGGCGGCGTCGGCGGCGGCCAGCGCCTCGGGACTGCGCCCGGAGGCGGAGACCGCGATGACCACGTCCGCGGCGCCGACCCAGCCCGGCACACCCGCGCTGCGGTGCCCGATGACCGGGACCGGGCAGCGGGGCCCGGCGACCGTGGCCAGGATGTTGCCGGTCAGGCCGGCGGTGCCGATGCCGGCGACGACGACCGCCCGGGGGCGGCCCTCGTCGGCCAGCAGGGTCAGGTTGGCCTCGGCGGCCAGCGCCGCCGACTCACGCACCTGGGCACCGGCGGACGCGGTGGCGCGGAGCATGCCACCCGGGTCGTTCGCCAGCACTGCCTTCTCGTCGGCGAGCAAGGACTCGTCGGCGACCCGGCGGCCGGTCAGACCGGCGCCGCTCTCCCTGGGGCTGGCCATGTCAGGACACCTCACTCTGCGCGCCGGAACCTGCGGCGGGCCCGGCCTCATCCAGCAGGAGCACCGGGATGTCGTCACGCACCTCGAAGACCCTGCCGCACTCGGTGCAGGTCAGGGTCTTCGCGGCCGCGTCGTACCCGAGCGGCGCGTGGTGCGTGTCCGGGCAGGCCAGAATCTCCAGCAACTGCGGGTCGAGGGCCACCGAACGGCTCCTTCGTGACGCGGGGATTACCTATGGACCAGGTGATCCTAACCGCGCACGATGGCCAGCACTTCGTCCCGCAGCGCAGCCATCCGGTCCGGCTTCGCCGCTTCGACGTTCAGGCGCAGCAGCGGCTCGGTGTTGGAAGCGCGCAGGTTGAACCAGGAGCCGTCGTTGAGCTGGAACGTCAGGCCGTCCAGGGTGTCGACGACCGCGTCCGGGAACGCCGCGCGTACCTTCTCGATCGTCGCCTTCGCGTTCGCAACCGTGCTATTGATCTCACCGGAGGCGGCGTACCGCTCGAACTCGGCGGCGAACTCGGACAGCGGCTCGTCCTGGCTGCCGAACTCGGCCAGCACGTGCATCGCGGCGAGCATGCCGGTGTCGGCGAACCAGAAATCGCGGAAGTAGTAGTGCGCCGAGTGCTCACCGCCGAAGATGGCGTTCGTACGGGCCATCTCGGCCTTGATGAAGGAGTGACCGACCCGGCTGCGCACCGGGACCCCGCCGTTCTCCTTGATGATCTCCGGTACGGCCGCGGAGGTGATCAGGTTGTGGATGACCGTGGCACCGGGCGCCTTGGCCAGCTCCCGCTTGGCCACCAGCGCGGTGATCGCGGACGGGGACACCGGGTCGCCGTTCTCGTCCACCACGAAGCAGCGGTCGGCGTCGCCGTCGAACGCGAGCCCCAGGTCGGCGCCGTGCTCACGGACCGCGGCCTGCAGGTCCACCAGGTTGGCGGGGTCGAGCGGGTTCGCCTCGTGATTCGGGAACGAACCGTCCAGCTCGAAGTACATCGGCACGATCTCCAGCGGCAGTGCCGCCAGCAGCTGGTCACCGAGCACGGCGGGGACGGTGTGGCCACCCATGCCGTTGCCGGCGTCCACGACCACCTTGAGCGGCCGGATGCCGGAGAGGTCGACGAGCGAGCGCAGGTGCTCCGCATACCCGGCGAGCAGGTCGACGTGCTCGACGGCCTCGGGCACCTCACCGACCGCACCCAGGTCGGAGAGCAGCTCCTCGGCCCGGATACGGACGGTGATGAGGCCACTGTCCTGCCCGACCGGCCGGGCGCCGGCGCGGCACAGCTTGATGCCGTTGTACTGGGCCGGGTTGTGGCTGGCGGTGAACATGGCACCGGGCAGGCCGAGCACCCCGGACGCGTAGTAGAGCTGGTCGGTGGAGGCCAGACCGATGTGCACCACCGACGAGCCGGCCGAGTTGGCACCGGCGGCGAAAGCGGCGGCCAGGCTCGGGCCGGTCTCGCGCATGTCGTGAGCGATGACGATCTTGTCGGCGTCGTCGCCGGACTCCCGCAACATCTCCACGAAAGCCGTACCCAGGGCACGGGCAACGGTCTCATCGAGCTGCTCGGGCACGATGCCCCGTACGTCGTACGCCTTCACGAGCTGGGACAGGTCAGTCAACGCACACTCCTTGGGCGATTTACTGTCCTGCCGAGACTAACGGAGCGCTGGTAGCCACCACGTGGCAACTGGATGGCACCACCGTCTCGGTGTTGTTACGGCCCGCTGTCACTCTGTGCACAGCGGGCCGCTCCCAGTTGATCAGCCCCAGAAGACGTACGTGGCACCGTAGGGCACAGCCTTGGTGGCACCGTCGGTGCAGGTGCCGGCCGGAGCCACGCCACCCGACGTGCCGAGCCGCTGGATGTAGGCCGCCTTCGCGAGCACGCCGGTGGCCGGGCCGCTGTGGCTGTTCACCTGCAGCAGCAGCTCAGCGATGGTGCCGGCCTTGGCCTTCTCGCCGACCTTGGTCGCGGTGACCAGCGACTGGTCGCGCGTGGACTGCCAGCTCGGGCCCTTGAAGTGGTGCAGCCAGCCACCGGTGCCGACCAGCTTGGCCTCGGGCACCGACGCACCGGCGAACGAGCCGGCGGCGCAGGTGTAGGTCTGGGTGCCGGACGCGACCTTGTAGACGCCGATCTTGCGCAGTCCGGCCGGCGGGTTGATCCCCGGGACGGTGGAGGCGGCCGGGGTGGGGCTGGCGGTGGCCGTGGGGCTGGCGGTGGGCCGGGGTCGCGCCTGCTCGGCGGCGGAAGCCTGGAAGGTCACTGCGGTCAGCGCCCCGACGACGGCCACTGCGGCGCCGGCGAGGACTGCGGTACGAGCGGGGGAACGCATGGCGGTGCTCCTTATTACTCGGATGTCCGACGCGTCCTACGGCGCGCACCCTCGCCACAGTTCATCGATTGCCCCAAATGGCCGCTAGACGTTACCCGATCGGCCAACGTGAATCCATGGATATCGAAATGCGAGGGGCTTTTTGTCTGATATTTGCCCTTTAATCGCAATCCGTACGGTGGGCTCCCCTACCCGCCGTGGCAAGGTGACCAGGTGAGTGAAGATCATTGGTCCGAGGTCGCCGCCGACTGGGCCGCGGCCTGGGGCGGTTTCGGCGAGCCGGCCTGGCATGCCGTCCTCGCCGCGAGCGGCGCCGGGCCCGGGACACGCGTGCTCGACGTGGGGTGCGGCAGCGGCGACTTCCTCGCGTACGCGGGGAAACACGGGCTCTTGACGTCCGGCGCCGACCCCGCACCCGGGATGCTCGCCCTCGCCCGGCCCCGCGCGGACGAGGTCCGGGAGGCCGGAGCGTCGTCGCTGCCCTGGCCGGACAGTACCTTCGACCTGGTCACAGCGTTCAACTCGCTGCAGTTCGCCGAGGACATCGACGACGGCCTGGCCGAGATGGCCCGGGTGACGAGGCCGGGTGGACACATCGCGGTGGCCAACTGGGCCGAGCGGTCCCTCAACGACCTGGACGCCCTGGACCGCGTGCTGCGTGACGACCCCCCACTCGACGCCCTCCCACCCGACGCCCTCCCGACCGACGCCCTCCCGACCGACGGTGGGGCGGATGGTGATCTGCGGGCTGCCGGTGGGCTTGAGGAGCTGCTGACGGATGGCGGGCTCGTGGTGGTCGCGGCCGGGCTGGTCGCGGTGCCGTGGCTGGTGGCCGGCGACGACGCGCTGGTGCGCGGGATCCTGCTGGGCGAGGATCCCGCCCTCGCTCCCGAGGTGATCGCCGCCGCCACGGCGTTCCGGGAGGAGGGCGGGGGTTACCGGTTCATCAATCACTTCCGCTTCGCGGTGGGGCGGACATCAGCCGGCTCCTGATCAGGAAGCGCACCCCGTCGGGGGCTTCCAGGCTGAAACCACTGCCCCGGCCCGGCACCACATCGACCGTCAGATGTGTGTGCTTCCAGGTTTCATACTGCGCGACGCTCATCCAGAACTGGACGGGCTCCTCGACCCCGTCGATGTGCAGCTCCTCCAGCAGGATGTCGCTGGATCCGGTGCGGAACTCCCCATCCGGGTAGCACATCGGAGCGCTGCCGTCGCAACATCCACCGGACTGGTGGAACATCAACGGCCCGTGCCGGCCCCGCAGCGACCGGAGTACCTCGGCCGCCGCGGGCGTCACCTCGACCCGGGCACTCATCAGAAGAAGCCCATCGCCTTCGGCGAGTAACTGACCAGCAGGTTCTTCGTCTGCTGGTAGTGATCGAGCATCATCTTGTGGTTCTCCCGGCCGATGCCCGACTGCTTGTAGCCGCCGAACGCCGCGTGCGCCGGATACTGGTGGTAGCAGTTGGTCCACACCCGGCCGGCCTTGATCTCGCGGCCGGCCCGATACGCCTGGTTGACGTCCCGGGTCCAGACTCCCGCGCCCAGGCCGTACAGCGTGTCGTTGGCGGTCTTGATGGCGTCCGCGAAGTCGGAGAAGGACGTCACCGAGACGACCGGGCCGAAGATCTCCTCCTGGAAGATCCGCATCGAGTTGGACCCCTCGAAGACGGTCGGCTGCACGTAGTAGCCACCCGCCAGGTCGCCGCCGAGTTCCGTCCGGGCGCCACCGATGAGGACCTTCGCACCCTCCTGCTTACCGATATCGATGTAGGACAGGATCTTCTCGAGCTGGTCGTTGGACGCCTGCGCGCCGACCTGGGTGTCGGTGTCCAGGGGATTGCCCTGCTTCATGTTCTCCACGCGTTTGACGCCCGCGGCCAGGAAGTCCGAGTAGTGCCCACGCTGGATCAGCGCGCGCGACGGGCAGGTGCAGACCTCACCCTGGTTGAGCGCGAACATCGCGAAGCCCTCGAGCGCCTTGTCCATGAAGTCGTCGTCGGCGCGGCTCACGTCGTCGAAGAAGAGGTTCGGGCTCTTGCCCCCGAGCTCCAGCGTCACCGGGATGATGTTCTCGGAGGCGTACTGCATGATCAGGCGACCGGTGGTGGTCTCCCCGGTGAAGGCGACCTTGGCCACCCGCTTCGACGACGCGAGCGGCTTGCCCGCCTCGACACCGAAGCCGTTGACGATGTTGAGCACGCCCGGCGGCAGCAGGTCACCGATGATCGAGATCAGGTAGTGGATCGACGCCGGGGTCTGCTCGGCGGGCTTCAGCACCACCGCGTTGCCGGCCGCCAGGGCGGGAGCCAGCTTCCAGACCGCCATGAGGATCGGGAAGTTCCACGGGATGATCTGCGCGACCACGCCCAGCGGCTCGTGGAAGTGGTAGGCGACGGTGTCGTCGTCGATCTCGCCGAGCGTGCCCTCCTGGGCCCGCAGAGCACCGGCGAAGTAGCGGAAGTGGTCGACCGCCAGCGGCAGATCGGCGGCCAGGGTCTCCCGGACCGGCTTGCCGTTCTCCCAGGTCTCGGCGACCGCCAGCGCTTCGAGATTCGCCTCCATCCGGTCGGCGATCCTGTTCAGGATGTTCGCGCGGTCGGCGACCGAGGTGCGTGCCCAGGCCGGCGCGGCGCCGTGCGCCGCGTCCAGTGCCCGCTCGACGTCGTCGGCGGTGCCCCGGGCGATCTCACAGAAGGTCTGCCCGGTCACCGGGGACGGGTTGTCGAAGTACTGGCCCTTGACCGGAGGCACATACTCGCCGCCGATCCAGTGGTCGTAGCGGCTCTCGTAACTGACGATCGAACCCTCGGTGCCGGGCGCCTTGTAGACAGTCATGGCTTGCTCCCCTTCCCATGCTCAGGGGCGACGCTAGTTACGGGGACGTTGCACGGACGTTGCAAGCCCGTACTCGACGGCGAGCTGGGTGATTCGTTCCGCGGCCTGGAGCCGGGCCGGCGCACCTGGTGACAGGCAGGCGGCATAGGCCTCCCACATCTGCAGGTCCTCCGCGCCCCACGAGGTGGCGAGCCAGCTCCTGATCAGGTCGCCACGGCCGGCCGCGAGGACCGCGGCGCGCAGCCGGGAGTCGAGCAGACCCCGCAGCCGGATCACCCCGGGCGCGTCCGAGGACGGCAGCAACGGACCGGCATAGGCCGCGAGTGCCTCACCGACCAGCCCCTTGTCCAGCAGCCGGGTCACGGTCAGGAAATCCGCCGCCAGGTCACCGCGCACCCGGTAGGGCCGGGAATCCAGGAGCTCCGGTCCGAGGATCCGGCGCAGCCGCGACAACTCAGCGCGTACGGTCACCGGGTTGAGGTCGTCGGTGTAGAGATCGACGGTCAGTTGCTCGCCGCTGCGCCCATCGGGATGCACCAACAGCAGACAGAGAAGCTCCGAGTGGCGAGGGCTCAGCCGGATCTGCTTCCCGCCGATCGTCAGCAGCGCGTCCTCCCGCCCGAGCACGGACAGGGTCGCGGTCGCCGGGGTGCTCCGCATCAGGAAGGCCTCCGCCGCGAGCGCCGTGGCCCGCACCAGCGCCAGGCTGTGCGGATGGGCAAGATGGTCACCGCCGGTCAGGTCGACCGCGCCGAGCAGCCGCCCGGTCACCGGGTCGTGGATCGGCGCCGCGGCGCACGTCCATCGCTGCACACCCCGGGTGAAATGCTCGGTCGCGAAGATCTGCACGCAGTGGTCGACGGCCAGGGCGGTCCCCGGCGCGTTCGTCCCCGCATGCGCCTCGTCCCAGCGGGCTCCCGGCACGAAATTCATCGACTCCGCGCCCCGCAGCACCCCGGTATGTCCCTCGACCCACAACAGCCGGCCATGGGCATCGCAGACCGCCATCAGATGGGTGCCGTCCTCAGCGAGCCCACCCAGCAGGTCCCGGAAGATGGGCAGCACCCGGGCCAGCGGATGTGCCGCCCGGTAGGCCTCCAGGTCGCCGTCGCTCAGGTCGATCGGCGCCGTACTGTCCGGGCTGACGGACGCTCCGGCCGACCGCCGCCACGATTCGGCGACCACCGACCGGAGGCCGGCCCGGGGCCCGCGCTGCTCCTCTTTTCCGCCCGTCTGGGTCGGCCAGGAGGTCAGGAACTGCTCGTGGGCACGGCCGACCTCACTGATCCGTTCCGCGGGATCGGCACCGAGATCGAGGGCGAGCCAGGGATTGGGCATGCCGTACCTCCAGTCATCTTTATCGTGACCCACGTCACCGCCGGCCACAACAGCCGCTCCTTTGTTCTACCGGCGGCCCGGAGCCGGGCCCGGAGTTGTCCACAGGCGGCTCGAGCGGTCGACCCGGGTTATCCACAGGCCCTCCGACGAGCCGGGTCACCGGGCTCCGACCGGCATAGGCTTGCCGCGTGGACTTTTATGTGGCAGGCGCGCCGGCGCACGGCGACGAAGAGGTGACGGTCACCCATCCCTATGACGGCCGGGTCGTCGGGCACACCAGTTGGGCCAAGGACGACCAGGTCGAGGCGGCGGTCGCGGCGGCGGCAGCGGTGGCGGACGAGGCGGCGGCCCTGCCCGCGCACGTCCGCGCGGCGGCCCTCGACCATGTCTCGAGACGCCTCGCCGAGCGTCGTCAGGAGATCGGCGAGCTGATCACCGCGGAGAACGGCAAGCCGCTCAAGTGGGCGCTGATCGAGGTGGACCGCGCCGTCTCGGTGTTCCGCTGGGCGGCCGAGGAGGCCCGGCGGTTCGCCGGCGGGGTGCAGCGCCTCGACACCGACGCCGGCGGCACCGGACGGATCGCCCTGGTCAAGCGAGTGCCACGGGGCCCGGTCCTGGGCATCTCGCCGTTCAACTTCCCGCTCAACCTCGTCGCCCACAAGGTCGCCCCGGCGATCGCGGTCGGGGCGCCGATCGTGCTCAAGCCGGCCCCGGCCACCCCGCTGACCGCATTGTTGCTGGGCTCGATCCTCGCCGAGACCGACCTGCCGGCGGGCATGTTCTCGGTGCTGCCCATCCCCAACGACCGTGCCGCCGCTCTGGTCGCCGACCCGCGACTACCGATCGTGTCGTTCACGGGCTCCGGGCCGGTCGGGGCGCAGATCCGCCGCGCGGCCCCCGAGAAGCACGTGACGCTGGAGCTCGGCGGCAACGCGGCGGTCCTGCTCTGCGCCGACTACGGCAGCGACAAGGATCTCGACTGGGCGGCGCAACGCATCGCGACGTTCGCCAACTACCAGGCGGGCCAGAGCTGTATCGCGGTGCAGCGGGTGTTCGTGCATGAGGCACTGGACCTGCTCCCCCGCCTCATCACCGCGGTCGAGGCCCTGAAGACCGGCGACCCCACCGACCCCACGGTCGAGGTCGGCCCGATGATCAGCGAGGACGCGGCGAAACGCGTCGAGGTCTGGGTCGACGAGGCGGTGGCGGGTGGCGCCACCGTGCTGACCGGTGGCAAGCGTGCGGGCGCGACCTATCCCCCGACCGTCCTGACGGACGTCCCGGCGGATGCCAAGGTGATGACGGAGGAGGTGTTCGGGCCGGTCCTGGTCGTCTCGCCGGTGGCCTCCGACGAGGCCGGCTTCGCCGCGATCAACGACTCCGCGTACGGCCTGCAGGCCGGGATCTTCACCCACGACATCCAGACCGCGTTCGCGGCCCACCGTCGGCTCGACGTCGGTGGCGTGATCGTCGGTGACGTGCCCAGCTACCGCGCTGACCAGATGCCGTACGGCGGCTCGAAGGGCAGCGGTGTCGGGCGCGAGGGCGTGGCGAGCGCGATGGACGACTACACCGAGCCCCGGGTCATGGTGCTCACGGGGGTGGAAATCTGAGGTAGCTCTCCCCCATGTGTGCCACCCCTCGGTGCGCACGATCTTTTATGCGCCGGTGGCGACCATATTTCATTCCGTCCTTAGTGCTGCTTTCGCGGACGGAGATGTGGAGATGCGCAACCTCAAGGTGATGGTGACCGGCCTCGCGCTGGCCGGGCTCGCCGGCTGCGGCACGGCGTGGGCGTCGGAGAGCCGGCCCACCTGGGTGGCGCCGTCGTCCGCGTCCGCCGACCGGGCCGCCGACCGAGACGCCGGCCGAGACGCCGAGGAGCCCGCCGACAGCTCGACCGACGGGTCCACCTCCGACGGTCCTACCAGCGAGGGGCCCACCACCGACGGGTCGTCCGCGGATGGGTCGTCCACGGATGGGTCGTCCGCGGAGCAGCCGGGGCCGGACTCGCCTTCGGATGACACATCGCCCTCCTCCGGAAGCACGCCCTCCGCTTCCGAGGACGCCTCCTCCCTTTCCGAGGAGGAGACGGCACCCGATCCGGAAAGCTCGCCGTCGGAAGCGGCGACCTCGCACCCGGCTTCCGCTCACCACGGCGGGCCGGCGAACAGCTTGATGAAGACCGGGGAAGCGGGCGTGGCGCTGACCTTCGACGACGGCCCCGACCCGGTGCAGACGCCGAAGCTCCTGGACCTGCTGGCCGAGGAAGGGGTTAAGGGCACGTTCTGCCTCGTCGGTCAGCAGGCCGCGGCCCATCCCGACCTGGTCCGGCGGATCGCGGAGGAGGGTCACACGCTCTGCAACCACACGTGGAACCACAGTCTGACGCTTGGCAAGGAGAGCCCCGACACGATCCGTACCGACCTGGAGAAGACCAACGAGGCGATCCACGCCGCGGTTCCGGACGCCGAGATCACGTTCATGCGCGCGCCCGGTGGGAACTTCACCCCGGCCTTCGTCGAGGCGGCCACCGAGCTGGGGATGACCTCGATCTACTGGCAGGTCGACACCCGCGACTGGGAACACCCGGCCGGCGAGTCCGGCGACGCCCACGTAGCCCGCGTGATCAAGACGGTGAAGCAGCAGACCGGCGCCGGCTCGATCGTGCTGTCACATGACTTCGGGCAGCCTGGGACCATCACCGCGTACAAGACGCTGCTGCCCTGGTTGAAAGAGCGCTTCGAACTGATCGCCCTGCGATGACCGGGTCAGTGGGACGGCGGGATGACGCGCAGGTGCCCGCGGCGGCCGGTCTGGTGACCCGGGAGGTTGTCGTGCTCCTCCGGGCGGGGCGGCGGGGCCGGGCGGCCCGCCTCACGGACGGCGTCGGCGAGCGCGACCAGGTCGTCCGTGGTCGGCGGCGGCGGGGCGAAATCACCGTCGTGGCGAACCAGTTCCCAGCCTCGGGGGGCGGTGAGGCTGCGGGCGTGCGGCTCGCAGAGGTCGTACGTGTGCGGCTCGGCGAAGGCGGCGAGGGGGCCGACCACCGCCGTCGAGTCGTTGTAGACGTAGGTCAGGGTGGCGACCGCCTGTCGGGGACAGCCGTTACGGGAGCAGCGCCGTGGGGACCTCACGGCGGCACGTTATCTCTAAGCGCGCGGATGCCGTCGCGACACGCCGATCCACCATGCATCACGATTTTGACATGGTGCTCCGACACGCCGTCCCAATGGGACGAAATTCCCATTCCCGCAACGCGCCCGACACAGCCTGACCACGGCCGACGCCGTTCGCGGGCTAGGCTGGCGGCGTGACTACCAGTCCCGACCGCCGCCGACCCGGCTCAGAGCCGGGTCGAGTCAGCTCAGAAACGAACCGGGCCGGCTCCGAAACGAACCGGGCCGGTGCAGACCCGGGCCGGGCCGCGCGCGCCGCGGGACCCGGTCGCCCCGCACGCCGCGATCGGCACGGGCGCGGGCTTCGTGGCCGGCTCGTGCCCGCCACCGTGCCGCTCGCCCGTACCAAGGCGGAGATCTTCGACGACCTTGTCCTGGACACGGTCGAAAGCCTCGAACGCCGATACGCCAAGGAACTGGCCGGCGTCGAGTTCGCCGTCGAGGACGTCCCGCCGGACCTGAACGTCTACGACTCCGACGTGCTCGAGGACGGCGAGGTGCCGCTGGCCCGCCTGCTGCCGGGCCGCCCCGGGCGCCAGGAACTCCCGCCGCGGATCGTGCTCTATCGCCGACCGCTGGAATTCCGCGCTATGGACCGGGAAGACCTCGCCGACCTCGTCCACGACGTGATCATCGAACAGGTCGCCAACCTGCTCGGGGTCGACCCGGACGAGCTCTCGTAACCCCACCCCCGGGGTGACAGCCCGCCCCTACCTGTTCAGCTCTCGTCACGTGCCCCCCGGCCTCGTTACGAGAGCCGCCAGGTCAAGCGACCCGGCGCTTGAGCTTCCGGCGCTCCCGCTCGGAGAGCCCGCCCCAGATACCAAATCGCTCATCGTGACCGAGTGCATACTCAAGGCATTCCGCCTTGACGTCGCAGCGGCCACAGATTCGCTTCGCCTCGCGCGTCGAACCGCCTTTTTCCGGGAAGAATGCCTCCGGATCAGTCTGCGAACAGAGCGCACGTTCCTGCCACTCGGGCGCGTCCCCGAGCAGGTCGACCCCTTCTACCTGCGCTTCCATCGGCGTGCCTCCTTTTCCGCGCCGGCAGCGATGCCAGCGCTGACCCCCCACGCACGCGGCGTGTTTCTTGCGGAAATGGAGCGGTTCGCGACGCCCCAATCCCACAACCCCACCGAAATTACACGCGTGTAAGACGTGCGTCGTCAAGCCGAACCTGATAAATAGGCCCGTTTCCGCGCGGCGCCGTCGTCACCTCACGGTCCCGTTCCAGCCCTATCTCTTTCAGCGGTCGCAAGGTAACGCTGAGTCGGCGCGTCGCGTCCAAATTACCCCAATTTGTGATCTAGCCACCACCTTGTTCCGGACCACCCGTGGTAAGGAACACCCCAACAGACCGATCAACGACACTTTCCAGCACGCGTACGGGACCATCGCGCGAAACCCCAGCCAAATCCCCCGTACGCCCGGCGGCATGCGGGCGACAGCGCATCTGACCGGTCGCAGTTGCCCGGGGGCAGTGGTCGGCCAACAGCTGCAGAGCACGCCGGACGTTACGGGGCGGCTGGGGCAGGGATGGCGTGGGCGGCGAAACCATCGTCCACCGCCATCCGAGCAGCGCGGATCTGTCCGGCCCTCGCGAACCGGCACGTGCGGACCTCGACGCCGCAGGCGCAGCGGTAAGGCTGGTCCACCGAGGAAGCAGCCGACTGATATCCGCAGGCCAGCGGGTAGCGCGGGGGGCTCGGTCCAAGTCGAGGCATCCCTGAATCAAGTCGGTACAGCGGGCCGGGCGGCCAAACCAGGCCGAGCCGGGCAGGCAGGTGGTCCGGCCCGAGCCGAGCCGGGCCGGGCCGGGCCGGGCCGGGCCGACTTGGCCGGGCGACGCGGGGTGGCGGTGGTTCTGCCTGGAGTGGGCTAACGGCGGCCGTAGGTTGTTGTTCGTTCCGCCGCGGGACGGCCTGCGCGGGCGGCCAGTTCCTTCAGCTCGGCGACCGTACGGGCGGAGCCGTTCTCGGAGCCGGCCATGCGGGAGATGGTCTCCTCCATGAGGGTTCCGCCCAGATCGTTACAACCCGCGTCGAGCATGGCGATGGTGCCCTCGTCGCCCAGTTTGACCCACGAGCATTGGATGTTGTCGATTCTGCCGTGCAGCAGGACCCGGGCCATCGCGTGGACCACCCTGTTCTCGCGCCAGGTGGGGCCGGGGCGGGCGATGCCGGCCAGGTAGATGGGCGCGTTGGTGTGGATGAACGGGAGACCGACGAACTCGGTGAAGCCTCCGGTCCGGTCCTGGATGCCGGCCAGGACGCGGAAGTGGTTCAGCCATTGCCGGGGATGGTCGACGTGGCCGTACATCATGGTGGAACTTGAGCGGATTCCTACCTGGTGAGCCGTCGTGACCACGTCGATCCAGGCGGAGGCCGGGAGTTTGCCCTTGGTCAGGACCCAGCGGACATCGTCGTCGAGGATCTCGGCGGCTGTGCCGGGGATCGTGTCGAGGCCGGCCTCGTGCAGCTCGGTGAGCCAGTCCCGGACGGAGACACCGGCTTTGGCCGCGCCGGTGACGATCTCCATGGGTGAGTACGCGTGGACGTGCATGTCCGGGACCCGTTTTTTGATGGCCCGCACCAGGTCCGCGTACGCGGTGATGGGCATTTTGGGGTCGATGCCACCCTGCATGCAGACCTCGGTGGCACCGTCGCGCCAAGCTTCCTCCGCGCGGTCCGCGACCTGGTCGACGGAGAGACGGTAGGCGTCGGCGTCCTTCTCGCGTTGCGCGAAGGCGCAGAAGCGGCAGCCGACGTAGCAGACGTTGGAGAAGTTGATGTTGCGGTTGACGACGTAGGTGATGTCGTCGCCGTTGACCTGTTTGCGCAGGCCATCGGCAATGCGGGCGAGTTCGTCGAGGGCCGGGCCGTCCGCGTTGAACAGTGCCATGGCCTGCTCCTCGTGCTCGGGGAGCAGGAGTTTCGCGGGGTCGCCGGACGCGAGGCGCAGGCCGGCGAGGACGTCCTTCTCCAGATGCACCGAGGAGTCGGTGGTGATGTGGGCGGCCACCTCGTCCCAGTCGCCGTAGACCGAGTCGAAGTCGCTGCGCCGGTCGCCGGTACGGCCCTCGGTGTCGATGGTCGCGTGCAGGTCGGTGCGGCCGGTCGAGTAGGCGTCGTCGGGCTCCTGCCAGGGCAGGCCGGTCGGAACAGCATCCTCGCGGGCCAGGCCGGACGGCTCGGACAGGGCGGCGACGTGCGCGGCGAGGCGGGGGTCGAGCCAGCCCTCGGTGCCGCGGCGGACGTACTCGGGATAGATCGTGAGGCGTTCGCGGAGCTCGAAACCGGCCGCGGCCGACATCTCCCGCAGCTGCTCGATCTGCGGCCAGGGACGCTCGGGGTTGACGTGGTCGGGGGTGACCGGCGACACGCCACCCCAGTCGTCGATGCCCGCGCGCAGCAACAAACCGTACTCGGAGTCGATGAGGTTGGGCGGGGCCTGGACCCGGGCGCGGGGTCCCATGATGACCCGGGTGACCGCCACGGTCGCCGCCAGTTCACGCAGCTCGGCGTCGGGCATGCCACGCATCGCCGTGTCCGGCTTGGCCCGGAAATTCTGGACGATGATCTCCTGGATGTGGCCGTACTCACGGGAGCTGCGGCGCATCGCGAAGATGGCGTCCGCCCGCTCGGCCCGGGTCTCGCCGATGCCGATCAGGATGCCGGTCGTGAACGGGACCCCGACCCGGCCCGCGTCGGCGAGCACCCGCAGTCGGACCGCGGGCTCCTTGTCGGGCGACGCATAGTGCGGCTGGCCCGGCTCGGACCACAGCCGGGTCGCGGTGGTCTCCAGCATCATGCCCATGCTCGGTGCGACCGGCTTCAACCGCTGCAGGTCGGCCCAGCCCATGACACCCGGGTTCAGGTGCGGCAGCAGGCCGGTCTCCTCGAGCACCGCGATCGCGCAGGCCCGTACATAGTCGAGGGTGGAGTCGTAGCCCCGCTCGTCGAGCCACTGCCGGGCCGCCGGCCAGCGCTCCTCGGGGCGGTCGCCGAGCGTGAAAAGGGCCTCTTTGCAGCCCTGCGCCGCACCCTCACGGGCGATGGCGAGAACCTCGTCGCGCTCCAGGAACGCGGCGGGCAGGCGGTGCGGCACCGTCGCGAACGTGCAGTAGTGACAGCGGTCGCGACACAGCCGGGTCAACGGGATGAAGACCTTCTTCGAGTACGTGACGACGCCCGGCCGCCCAGCCTCACGCAGGCCCGCGTCACGGACCCCGCCCGCGATCGCGAGCAGCTCGTCCAGGTGAGGCCCGTCGGCGGCCAAGAGCGCGCCGGCTTCCTCGGCGTCGATCGCCTTTCCCTCGGCGGCACGCTTGAGCGCACGGCGAATACTGGCTTCGGTCGGCGGTGAATCCACGGCTGCCACCCGTGCAGCCTAGGCCGGAATCAGATCGTCTGCGCTCGAGTCGACAGTGCTCTCAAACACGGCAAAATCACTGGCGGAAAGAACAAAAACGGCCCCGGCAACGTACGCTCGCGCGTCGCCACCGGGGTCGTCGGAAAGTTGTCAGTTACGGGGTGGGTCCTCGCGAACGATCTGGGTACGCTCGTCCGAGGGGTCGCGGGCCGAGATGACCTCGGTGGGCTCCGCGGTGGCGTAGGGATGGCCCGGTGACGGGGCGAACGGCCCCGGCGGGGTGCTGGCCGGAGCCGGCTGACCCGATGTGGGCTGCTCCAGGATCGGCTGGTCAGAGAATGACCGATCCGATCCCGGCTGACCCGATCCCGGCTGACCTGACGCCGACCAATCCGAACCCGGCGCGGGCGATGCCGGCGGGGTTGAGGTGGTCGGCGTGCCTGCGGTCGACGGGGCTGCGGTCGACGGGGCTGCGGTCGACGGGGCTGCGGTCGACGGGGCTGCGGTCGACGGGGCTGCGGTCGACGGGGCTGCGGTCGACGGGGCCTGGGCCGACGGGGTTGAGGCCGACGGGGTTGAGGCCGGCGGAGTTGAGGCCGGTGGAGTTGAGGCCGGTGCGGTCGGGGCGTTCGGGCTCGCGCCGGGTGAGCGGGTCACGGTGGGCTGCTGAGAGGTGGGTCCGCCCCAGGAAGGCGTCTGGTCCCAGTCCGCGGAGGGCTCGCCATGGCCGCCCTGATCGGACTGCGACTGGCCCGAGGAAGCGCTCCCCGCCGAGGACTGTCCCGGCGCCGGCTGGCCGGGGAAGGACTGGCCGGGGAAGGACTGGCCCGGGAAGGACTGGCCCGGGGAGAATTGGCCCGGCTGGCTTTGGCCGAGGGGAGGCTGGCCGTACTGCTGCTGACCGTAGGCAGGCTGGTCGTAGGGGGTCGCCTGGCCCGGCTGCAGCTGCACCCACCCGGGTTGACCACCGGACTGAGGTTGCCCATAGCCCGGCTGGCCCGAGGTGGGCTGACCGAAGGCCGGCTGGCCCGAGGTGGGATGTCCGTATCCAGGCTGGCCGAACCCGGACTGACCGTACCCAGGCTGACCGGGACCAGGCTGACCGGGACCAGGTTGACCGGGACCAGGTTGACCGGGACCAGGTTGACCGTATCCAGGCTGACCGTATCCAGGCTGACCGAACTCGGACTGGCCGGAGCCGGGCTGACCAGGACCGGGCTGACCAGGACCGGGCTGACCGAAAGTGGGCTGGCCGTAACCCGGCTGTCCGGAGGTGGGCTGACCGAAGCCGGGCTGACCGGGACCGGGCTGACCGGGACCGGGCTGACCGTAACCCGGCTGGCCGGGGGTGGGCTGGCCCCAGGGGGACGGGGGCTGCTGGCCCCACTGCTGGGCGCCGGGGTACTGGCCCGGGGCCGGCTGGGGCTTGGCGGGCCGGGGGGTGAAGTAGTGCTTTCGCCAGATCAGGAAGACCGCGTAGGCCGCCAGCGCGAAGACCGCGAGCCAAGCGGCTCGGACCAGGAGTTCTTCGAACGCTACCCGGATGCTGAAGCTGGCGAGTTTGACGATGGCGATGAGGAAACCGAAGACCACGCTGAAGAACGCGGCCACCGCATATTCCGCGAGGGCGACGATGGTCACCAGGCGGACCTGCGGGTGGCGGGGTTCGACCAGGTGGGCCAGGAGGACCGCCGCCAGCGGCATCAGGATTGTTTCGAGGTTGATGTAGCTGTAGAAGCTTTGCTGGGCCCGGGTGAGGAAGTCCAGGCCGATCCCGGACGGGACGAGCCGGATGATCGCCACGAAGAGCCAGATGGCGGGTGCGCCGATCAGTGCGTACACCGCCAGGTCCCGCAGCGGCCGGATGAGCCCGGCCACAGAAGCAGGGCCGGCCGCCACGGACGGGCCAGCCGCCACGGACGGGCTGGGCGGGGCTGAGCTGGGCTGGTCCGGTCGGGACCCGCCGGGCTGCGGCGGCGTACTGGTCACAGCGGCTCTCCTGGATTCGGGGACTCGGGGCAGGCGCGCCCAGCCTAGTCCCGATACTCACGTCACACCCGGCACCCACGGGCCGCGATCCGGCGCCGGGTGCGCAAGGATGGTCGGATGCGGATCGTGGTCCTGACCGGGGGGATCGGCGGCGCCCGGTTCCTGGTGGGTGTGCGCGCCCTTGCGCGACGAATCGGTGCTGACGTCACGGCGGTGGTGAATGTCGGTGACGATGTTCGGATGCACGGCCTCCAGATCTGCCCGGATCTGGACAGTGTGATGTACACGCTGGGTGGGGCCGCGGATCCTGACCGCGGCTGGGGGCGGGTCGGTGAGACGTGGGTGGTGAAGGAACAGCTCGCGAAGTACGGCGCCGAGCCGACCTGGTTCGGGCTGGGTGACAAGGACACCGCGACGCATCTGGTGCGCACCACGATGCTGTCCGCGGGCTATCCGCTCTCCCAGGTCACCGCCGCCCTGTGTGAGCGCTGGCAGCCGGGCGTCACGATGGTCCCGGCCACCGACGACCGGCTGGAGACGCACGTCGTCGTCGATGTCGAGGGTGAGCGCAAGGCGATCCACTTCCAGGAGTGGTGGGTGCGTTACCGCGGGAACGTGCCGACGCACCGGTTCGTCTTCGTCGGGGCTGAGACCGCGAAACCGGCCGCCGGGGTGCTCGACGCCATCGCCGCCGCTGACGTGGTGCTGCTCGCTCCCAGTAACCCGGTGGTGTCGATCGCGCCCATCCTGGCCGTACCCGAGTTGCGTGCGGCCGTGGCGAACGGCCCGGCGCCGGTGATCGGGGTTTCGCCCATCATCGACGGCTCGCCGGTTCGGGGCATGGCCGACCGCTGCCTGGCGACGGTGGGTGTCGAGGTGAGCGCGGCGGGTGTCGGTGGCCTCTATGGCGCCCGGGCCGACGGCGGGCTGCTGGACGGCTGGCTCGTGGACGAGACCGACGACAAGACCGAAATCCCGGGGGTACGGGTGAAAGCCGTGCCGTTGTGGATGAAGGACGAGGAGGCGACGTCCTCGATGGTCGCTTCGGCGTTGGATCTTGCGGGGGTGGCGTGATGGACGGCGTGGAGATCCTGCCGGTGCGGGGCATCGGTGACGTGACGGCCGGGGACGACCTGGCCGAGCTGATCACCCGTAACGCGCCGTGGCTGCATGACGGTGACGTGCTGGTGGTGACCAGCAAGATCGTGTCGAAGGCGGAGGGCCGCCTGGTCGAGGTCCCGGCGGACGGGCCGGAGCGCGACGAGGCCCGGGCCCGGGTGCTGGCGGCGGAGACCCGGCGGGTGGTGGCGCGGCGTGGTCAGACCTCGATCGTCCAGACGCACCACGGGTTCGTGATGGCCGCCGCGGGCATCGACGCGTCCAATGTCGACAAGACCCATCTGGTGCTGCTCCCGGTCTCGCCGGACGCGTCGGCGCGCCGGCTGCGGGCGGATCTCGCGGCGCGCGGGGTGCGGGTCGGCGTCATCGTGTCGGACACCATGGGCCGGGCATGGCGCAACGGGCTGACCGATGTCGCGCTGGGTGCGGCGGGCATCTCCCCGGTCCGGGACCATCGCGGCGAGATCGATCCGTACGGCAACGAGTTGCAGCTCACCGAGATGGCGGTCATCGACGAGCTGGCCGCCGCCGGCGAGCTGGTCAAGGGCAAGTGCGACCAGGTGCCGGTCGCGGTCGTGCGGGGTTATCCCGGTGCGGGTCTGCAGGACGACGGTCCGGGTGCCGCGGTGCTGCTGCGCGACGCGGGCAGCGACATGTTCTCGCTGGGCACCGCCGAGGCGCGGGCCTCGGGGCTCACGGCGGCCGCCACGCTGCGGGACGTCACGACCGACGTTCCCGCGCCGGCCGAGGCGGTGGAGCGGGCGATCGCGGTGGCGAAGCTCGACGGTGCTGTGCACGTACAGTCGCCGCAGACCTTGCGGTGCACCGCGCCGGACGCGTCACCGGCGGGCCTGATGCGGTTCGGCGCCGACGTGCATCGGCTGCGGGCCGCGCTCGCGGCCGAAGGGCTGGCCTCCGTGGTCGCCTATGACGAGGCGGGCGCGACGATCGCTGTTTCCGGAGCCGCCGCATGAGCCTGTTCGAGAACGCGGTCACCACGTTGACCGGCTGGCGGGCCCCATCGGACGTGGCGGAGCTGGCACGGCACCGTACGCTCGACCTGATGTCCGCCGGACCGGTTTCGATGACCCGGGCGCATCGGGCCGGGCACGTCACGGCCAGCACGCTGATCGTCGGCGAGGACCGGCGGGTGCTGCTCTGCCTGCACGGCCGGCTCGGTCTGTGGATGCAGGTCGGCGGCCACTGCGAGCCCGGCGACGGCACCCTGGCGGCGGCCGCGTTGCGGGAGGCGACCGAGGAGTCCGGGATCACCGGCTTGCGGCTCGACCCGGATCCGATCGACGTCGACGTGCACGCGGTGCGCTGTGCCCCGGCCGACGGTGAGCCGGCCGGGGAGTCCTGGCACTACGACGTCCGGTTCCTCGCGGTCTGCCCGGCCGGTGCGGTCGAGCAGATCAGCGACGAGTCGTCCGCCCTGGCGTGGTTCGCGGCCGGCGAACTGCCGTCCCCGCTGGCGAGCGGTGTGGTCCAGCAGTTCGCCCCGGCGTTCGCGAGACTTTAGATGTAACTGACCTTGCCGGTCGCTTTGAGCTCGTCGACCAGGGATTTGACTTCCTGGGCCCGGTCGCGCGGGACGACCAGCACGGCGTCCGGGGTGTCGACGATGATCAGGTCGCGGACGCCCAGCGCGGCGACGAGCCGGCCGGAGGTCGGCACCACCACGAGGTTCTCGGACTCGCGCAGCATGACCCCGGCGCTGGCCTCCGGGTCGTTGCCGACCACGACGTTGCCGGCGGCGTCGGCCGCGAGGACCTCGCCGAGGGTGTGGAAGTCGCCGACGTCGTTCCAGCCGAAGTCGCCGGGGACGGTGCCGACCCGGCCGGCCGCGGCCGCGCCCTCCATCACCGCGTAGTCGACGGAGATCCGCGGCAGGGTCGGCCAGATCTCGCCGATCACGTCCTCCCGGGCCGGGGAATCCCAGTCCTGCGCGATCCGGGAGATACCGGAGTGCAGTTGCGGCTGCTGGCGGGCGAGTTCGTTGAGGAAGACGTCGACCCGCCAGACGAACATGCCGGCGTTCCACAGGTAGTTGCCCGAGTTGACGTAGCCCTCGGCCACCTCGTACGACGGCTTCTCCTTGAACTCCTCCACCGCGAGCACCGGGCCCTCGCCGACCACGCTGCCGCACTGCACGTAGCCGTAGCCGGTCTCCGGGCGGGTCGGGGTGATGCCGAGGGTCATCAGCAGGCCTTCGCGGGCGCCGGCCATGGCCTGGCGGATGACCTCGATGAACCGGTCGCCGTCGGCGATGAGGTGGTCGGCCGCGAACGAGCCCATGATCGCTTCCGGGTCGCGGCGGGCGATGACCGCCGCGGCGAGCGCGATCGCCGCGCAGGAATCCCGCGGCGACGGCTCGACGAGGATGTTCTCCTCCGGCACGGCGGTCAGCTGACGGGACACCGCGGCGGCGTGCGAGACGCCGGTGACGACGTAGATCTGCGCCGCGTCCGTCATGGGCAGGAGCCGGTCGACCGTCGCCTGCAACAGCGACGCGTCCGTCCCGGTCAGCGGGTGCAGAAACTTCGGGTGACCAGCCCGGGACAGCGGCCATAGACGAGTACCACTGCCGCCGGCGGGGATGACGGCGTAGAGCCCACCCTGGTTCTCACTCATGCGCACGGAGTGTAGCGAACCTCAGGCAGAAACGCGGTTCCACGTGGCGACATGCACCTCCGCGCTGGAGGACCAGGTGAACTCCTTGGCCCGGTCGAAGCCGGCTTTGGCCAGGGTCAGCCGGCGCGGCTCGTCGTGCAGCAGGTCGGCGAGGTCGGTGGCGATCCGGTCCGGGTCCTCGGTCGTGTACGCGACAGCGTCGCCACCGACCTCGGGCAGCGACAGCCGGGGCGTGGTCAGCACCGGTGTGGCGCACGCCATCGCCTCTAGGATCGGCAGGCCGAAGCCCTCGCCGAACGACGGGTAGCAGGCCACCAGCGCGCCGCCCAGGAAGCCGGGCAGGTCGGTGTACCGCAGGTAGCCCGGACGCAGCAGCCGCAGGTGCGACGGCACCTCGGCGACGGCCCGGTCGATCTCGTCGTCGTGGCCCTGACCACCGGCGACGACCAGGGCCGGCGGGTGCGGCCAGTCGGCCACCGCGCGGGCCCAGCCCCGGATCAGGTTGGGCACGTTCTTGCGGGGCTCCTTGGCACCGAGGAACGCGACGTAGCCGGAGTTGCCCAGCCCCAGCCGGGCCCGGACCCGGGCCTTCTCCTCATCGCTGGGCGCGTGGAACGCGGTCTGGTCGACCCCGTGGTAGGCCACGTCGATGTGGGTCGGGTCGGCGTCGAGGAGCCGGATCAGCTCGTCCCGGGTGGCCTTGCTGGGCACGATCACCCGCGCGGCCCGGCGCAGCGAGGTCTTGATCGCGCTGCGGAAGAACGTGCGCTTGGTGTTGTCGTAATGCTCCGGCTCGGTGAAGAAGGTCGCGTCGTGCACGGTGACGGTGACCGGGCAACCCGCCCGCAACGGGCACGTGTAGAACGGCGAGTGCAGCACCTTGGCGCCGACCTGCTGGGCCAGCAGCGGCAGCCCGGTCTGTTCCCAGGCCAGCCGGGCGGGCCGGTGGGCGACCGCGGACGGACCGGCGATGACCTCGGCACCGGTGAGCATCCTGGAGTAACGCTCCGCATCTGAACGCTGCGCCACCACGGCGAGGTTCAGGCGGTCGGGGTCGAGCTCGCCGAGGGCGCCGAGCAACCCGTCGACGTAACGGCCCACACCGCCTCGATCGGCGGGAACACTCGTGGCGTCGACGAGGACACGGGGCGGACGACCGGCGGTCACGTGCAACTCCTCACAGCTGTGGGCCAGACCACGGCCAAGGGTACGCCGCTCGATGCATCCCGTGTCGACCGCGACGCCCCCGTCACCTCCCCGTTACGTCAGCGTCGCGGTTACCTCACCGATGTTCACTCTCCGTCGTGCGGCTATCGTCGATCGTGATGAACGAGACCATCCCGGCCGCCCTGCAGGCGGCGGTACGCCGCGACCCGACCGTCCCCCTGCTGACCTGGTATGACGACGCCACCGGCGATCGCACCGAGCTGTCCGGCGCGACGATGGACAACTGGGTGTCGAAAACGGCCAACCTGCTCACCGACGGCGCCGGGCTCGGCCCCGGCGACACCGCGGCCGTGCTGCTGCCGCCGCACTGGCAGACCGCGGCGATCCTGCTGGGCGCCTGGTCGGCCGGCCTCGCCGCCGCACCGACCGCGACGCCCACCCCGGTGGACGTGCTGTTCACCTGGCCGGGCGGGGTGCCCGACGCCGCCGGCTGGCCGGCCGGCGATCGTTACGCGACCGGGCTGCTCCCGCTCGCGATGCCGCTGCGCGAGCTGCCGCCGGGCTACGTGGAATACACGATCGAGGTACGCGGCTTCGGCGACCGTTTTGTCGCCCCGCAACCCGTCACCCCGGACGACCTCGCCCTGGGCGGGATCACCCACGCCGACATCTCGGGTACGGCCGGAGCGCGCGCCCGGGAGCTCGGCATCACCGCGGGCAGCCGGGTCCTGATCGACGCCACCGCCCACCCCGACCCGCTCGACTGGCTGCTGGCCCCGTTGTACGCGCAGGCGAGCATCGTGCTCTGCGCCGGCCTCGACCCATCCGCGCTGGCCAAACGGGTCGACTCGGAGCAGGTCACGCTGACGCTGACCTGAGCGCCCGGCTCAGTCGGCGGGCCTCGACCACCAGCCGGGTCGAGCCCGGCCGGGATGCCAGCTCGGCCAGGCCGTCCACCGGCAGCGGCACGCCGGTGGATGCAGCGGCCTCGGCCGCCAGGGTCAGCAGATCCGGGGTGCCGCGGGCCGACTGCGGCGCCTGGACCAGCACGGACAGGGCCGCGGCCAGCAACCGCCAGACGGTCAGCGGCGCACCCGCGACGGCCGCGTCGCGCAGGGTCGCGGCGACCCGGCTGAGCTTGAGAACCTCCAGCCCGGCCAGCCGCGCGACGTGCGCCCCCACCTCGGGAGCGTCGAGGGCCCCTCGGGCAGCCAGGTCGAGGAAGGCGTCCAGGGCGGCCACCCGGTCGGTGACGTGCCGGGCGCCCAGACCGTAGGCGAGGGCCGCCGACAGGGCGGTGCCGCCGTCGCCCGCGCATTCCGCGAGCAGTGGCAGCACGATCGCGGCGTCCTTGCGGTCGGTGTCCGCACCGGCCGCCACCTGGGGCAGCACCGCCGCGGCGACCACGCCCCGATGGTGCGGCAGGACCGCCGGCCAGTACCGGGTCCAGCCGTCGTACCAGGTCTCCACAGTGCCCGGGGTGATCGTGAGCAGGGCCGAGGCCTCCGGGTCGGCGGACACGGGCGGTGCCGAGGCGACCAGCAGCCGGTGCGCCGGCAGGGCTTCCCACTGCCGTCGGTGCCAGGGTTGATCCGCCCAGAACTCGGTGAACCGGGGCGGTGGGCGATCGACGATCTGAACGCTCAGCACCGGGTCGGGCAGGCCAGGACCACGCAGCCGGGCGGCGAGCGCAGCACCGGCGGGGGTGCCGAGCGCGGCGGCCTTCGCGGCGAGGGCCTCATCCGGGCCGGGTGGGATACGCAGCAGCGCCTGGGTCATGTCCCAGCGCCACGGCGTCCGGTCACCGAAGGCCGCCACCCGAGCGAAAAGGACAGCCGGATCCAGCGCACCGCTCACGGAGGTGGGGGCGGCCAGCAAACCGCGGTATCCCCCGACCGCCCCAGCGGCGCCGCCAGCCGAAACCCGGGCCTCGGGCAGAAAGCCGGCCCCGGGCAGGACGGCGGCCCCGGGCAGGACGGCGGCCCCGGGCAGGACGGCGGCCTCGGGCGGGATCTGGTAGCCGAGCAGGGCGGCGTCCTTCGGCGGGATGTCGGAGCCGAGGAGGGCGGCCACCTCCAGGATGCGCAGCCGGAGCAGGCGGTGCGGCGCGGGCAGGTTGCCGTTGAGTGGGTGCTCCGGATGCCGGGACCGCAGGTCGGCGGCGAGCTTGGCGAGCCAGGCGGCCCGGGTGGCCCGGGCCGGGTCGGCGGCGACGCGCACCACCGCGCTGATCGGTTCGCAGAGGCACCGGACGTTCCCGTGGTTCGCCCCCAGCAACCAGGTGTCCTCCAGGCGTTTCAGCATCGGGGCCATGGCCCGGCTCAGCCCGGCGCGGTCGATGGCGGCGAGCCGCACGACGCCGTCGAGCACGCGTTCGAGCGGTCCGTCGGTGCGGTCGCGGAGCAGCGCCGCCACCTCCTCGACCAGCTCGTCCACATCGGATACCGGCGGTGCCGCGGGAGCGGGCCCGGCCGGCGGCGGGAGGTGGTCGCCTCGCGCCAGGTCCGGCCCGGACGGGGAAAGAGTGGGTGGGCCGAGCTTGGTGGCCAGGGCCTCCGCACGGTCGCGGACCTCGACGGCCGGGTGGGTGCGGCCGACCGCGACCACCGCGGCGATCGCCGCGGCCGCGGCGCGGTCGGTGCGGGCGACCGTGCCCAGCCAGATCAGCTGGCTCTTGACCAGTGTCTTCTCCGGGCGCTCCAGCACCACCCGCGCCGCCGCCAGCAGGGACGACAGGTCCAGGTCGATGGTGCGCAGGGACTTCTGGGCCATGGTCGCCGCGGTGGACGGGGCGTCGGTCAGCAGGTGGAGGTAGTCGTGGGTCCGGGCGGTGATCTCGGCCGGGGTGGGGGCGAGGCCGTCGTGCAGGATCAGGAAGGCCCGCGACGCGCCGGGTTGGTCGGCTCGGTGCAACCGGTTCAGGGTGTCGTCCAGCAGGGTGCCGCGGTCGAGCACGCCCTCGGCCGCGAGCTGGGTGAGGGCGCGGGGGAAGGCGTTCGGTTCCCAGGCGGGGCGGTCCTTGAAGAGCATGCGGTTGCCCAGGCCGTCGACCTCGAAGACCCGGGGCAGCAGCACCGGGAGGAACGGGTCGGTGCGCAGGCGGTCCAGCACCGGGATGTCGCGCTGCGCGGGGAGCTGCGGCGAGGCGAGGCTCTCGATCCAGCCGACCACGAAACTGTCACCGGTCGGTGGGGTGGCCGACCCGGCGCGCAGCAGGGCGGCGATGAAACCCCATTGGCTCCCCGAAGCGCTTTTCTCCTGCGGTTTGTCCAGCCGGTAGGCGAGGTCGGTGAGCCAGTCGACGCCGCGATCCCGGGCGGCGGCGCGCACCGGGTCGGCGGCCCACTCGTCCAGGGTGACCCAGCGCCGGCCGAGGACCTGGGTGGCCCTGGCCGCGGAGGGCAGCAGCGCGACCGCCGCGACCGCCAGCGCGGCGGACCGGTGGTCCGACCACGAGCGGAACGGTGACTCCCGCATGAGCGGCAGCAGGCCGGCTCCGGCTTCGCGGCGGGCGTCCTCGTCGAGGTCGCGGACGGCGGCGAGCAGTGGAAGCACCTCGCCGGCGGCGATCAGGTCGATGATGGTCACGGGTGGCGCTCCATCCGGACGGCGAGGGCGTGTTTGCAGGGGCCGCGGCCGCCGCGGTGCCGGGCATACCAGGGGCAGGAGCAGGAGTAGGCGGGGATGCGTACCCGGTAGGTCTCGTCGCCGCTGTGGACGGTGGCCGCGGTGCCGTCCGGGTCGACGGTGACCGCGCCCGCGGCGAGCAGGGCACGGGCGCCGGCCAGCCGGGGGTTGTCACGGTCGGCCCGGGTCGCGTCGTAGGGCAGGACCCGCTGGAAGTAGGCGCGCTCGGAGACGTCGTAGCCGACCTGCCCGGTCGCCCCGGGTCGGGCAGGGTCCCCGGTGGCCAGGGCGGTCAGGGCGGTCAGGGCGGTCAGGGCGGTCAGGTTTGCTCCCTCGCCGGAGAAGCCCCGGTTGGGCTCCGGGCTCAAGGTCAGCGACAGGCGCAGCGTGGGGGTGGTCAGCTCCCAGGTGCTGGGCACCGGGCCCGAGGTGGCCGAGACCGGCGGGCCGTAGACGTTCAGGGTGGTGGCGAAGCGGAGCAGTCCTCGCAGGGCCGCCAGGCGGGTGCCGCCGGGGACGCAGATCGCTCCCGGCATCGGGCGGGAGGTCAGGCGCAGCCCGCGACCTGCGGGAATCGCCCAGAGGATGCCGGTGGGGAGGCGGCGCAGGAAATCCACCGGCACCGAGGCACGCTGCTCGAACGCCGCCGACAGCGTCTGGACCTCGGCGAAGCCGCGCAGCCAGCGCTGCGGCAGGGGCACTTTCCGCTCGACGACGGTCGCGTCCATGGTGGACACGGTCAGGTCGGCGGGGCCGACCGACAGGTGCAGGGGGTCGAGGCCGGCGACCCGGGACAGGGATCGGCGCAGGGGCTCGTTGATGTCCACATTGGTCGTGCCCTGGGTGACGATGGCACCGTCCAGGCCGGCGGGGAGGACGTCGAGCCGGGCGTGGACACCGCAGCAACCGGAGAACGACTCGAACCGCAGGCGCCCGGCGTCCGCGGTCACCACCGGGTCCAGGCTCGCCCGCCGGGCCGGCTGGAAATACCGGGTGCGGGCCACCTCGGCGACGGCCAGCAGCCCGGTCGCCGCCGCCTGCGGGGTGGTCAGGAAACCGGTGAAGAAGCGCGGGTTCTCCGCCGGGCCGCCGCTGGTCTGCAGCGCCAGCCCGGCGGGACCCAGGTCAGAGGACCCGAGATATCGGTACGCCTGAACGACTGTCACGCCCCGGGACTCTAAAGAGCGGGTATGACACTCTCGAACGCGCGGAGGGACTCCGGGTTGGACAGAGCTCCGAGCGCCACGGCTTCCCCTGGTGGCGTACCCGTCAGGATTCTCTTGACCGGCACTTCGAGTTTCTTGCCGGACAGCGTGCGCGGCACCGCCCGTACCGGAAAGATCTTGTCGGGGACGTGCCGGGGTGACAGCGCCGCACGCAGCGTGGCACCGATCCGCCCGCGCAGCTCGTCGTCGAGGGTGTGCCCCTCGGCGGGCACCACGAACAGCAGGAGCTGGTCACGGTCGTCGAGATGCACGACGAGCGAGTCGGCGATCCCGGGCAGGCCCTCGACGACGGAATAGAACTCGGCGGTGCCCAGGCGCACGCCGCCGCGGTTGAGGGTGGCGTCGGAACGGCCGGTGATGACGCAGGTGCCGTCGTCGCCGATGGTGATCCAGTCGCCGTGCCGCCACACGCCCGGGAAGACGTCGAAATAGGACGCGAAGTAGCGCTGCCCGTCCGGGTCGTTCCAGAAACCGACCGGCATGCTGGGCATCGGTGCGGTGATCACCAGCTCGCCGAGCCGGCCGTGCACCGGTTCGCCCCGCGGGTCGTAGGCCTCGACGCGGGCGCCGAGGGCCCGGCAGGAGATGACGCCCTCGATCACCGGCAGCAGCGGGGTGCCGCCGACAAAACCGGTGCAGACGTCCGTGCCGCCGGACAGCGACTGCAGTTGCGGTTTCGGGCCGAGCACGTCGTAGATCCAGCGGTAGCCCTCCGGCGGCAGGGGCGCGCCGGTCGAGCCGACGCCGCGGATCACGTTCGGTGGCGGCTGCACGCCGGCCTTGCGGCTCGCGAGGATGAACGGCGCGGACGTACCGAAATAGGTGACCCCGGCGTCGGCGGCGAGCCGCCAGAGCGCGCCCAGGTCGGGGTGGCCGGGGTTGCCGTCGTAGAGCACGATCGCCGCACCCACCGCCGGGCCGGAGACCAGGAAGTTCCACATCATCCAGCCGGTCGTGGTGAACCAGAGGAAGCGGTCGCCAGGGCCGAGGTCGTGGTGCAGGGCGAGCATCTTGAGGTGCTCGAGCAGGATGCCGCCGTGGCCGTGCACGATCGGTTTCGGCAGCCCGGTGGTGCCGGAGGAATAGAGCACATACAGCGGATGGTCGAACGGCACCGCGGCGAAGGTCAGCGGATCCGGGCCGTCGAGGGTGTCCCAGTTCCCGTCCTGGCCCAGGTAGGGGATCGTGATGAGACTCTCGACGCTGGGGAGGGCGGCGTGGATCTCCGCGACCTCGGCGCGGCGGTCGATCTCCTTGGTGCCGTAGCGGTAGCCGTCGACCGCGACCAGGACTTTCGGACCGATCTGCGACCACCGGTCGATCACGCTGCGGGAGCCGAACTCCGGCGCGCACGACGAGAAGACCGCGCCGAGGCCGGCCGTCGCCAGGAACAGCACGAACGTCTCCGGGATGTTGGGCGCGTAGGCCGCGACCCGGTCCCCCGGGCCGACCCCGAGACGCCTCAGCCCGGCGGCTGCCCTCCGCACCTGATCGCGCAGCTGACGGGCGGTGAGCGTGACCGGCTCCCGGGTCTGGGAGTACGCGTGCACGACCACGTCGTCGTCGGCCAGCCCCGGCATCCGCAGCACGTTCTCGGCGTAGTTGAGCGCCGCGCCCGGGAACCAGCGGGCTCCGGGCATCGTGACCTCGTCGAGCACCCCGGACGGCGGGTCGTGGGCGATGACGTCGAAGTGGTCCCACACCGCGCCCCAGAAGCCGGCGAGATCGGTGACCGACCACTCCCACAGGCCCGGGTAGTCACGGACGTCGACGCCGCGCTCGTCGCGTACCCATGTCAGGAAACGGCCCATCCGCGACGTCTCGAGGACGTCGGCCGGAGGCGACCACAACACTGTGCCCGTCGTCATATCGACACCTTAACGGCTGTTCGGGTTGCCGCTCTTGGCTACGGTTCCGGACGTGAGGCATCTTCGATCGATTCTGTACGCACTCGTGCTCGCCCCCGTGACGTGGATCCTGCTGGGGGTCGGCTTCGATCCGGATCTCACCGGCCGCGCCCTGGACAACGGGGGTCCCGAGGAGCTCGGTGGGCTCGCGTTGCTGCTGCTCGCCGGCGCCGCGTACACGATCATGCTGTTCGCGCCGATCTCCCCGGCCGGGCCGCTCCTGGTCGGTCTGGCGTTCTTCGGCATCGGCCTGTGGGCGCGGATGGCGCCGGATTCCTATGCCGGGCTCTGGCCCGCGGAATTCGCCAAGGGCGGCTTCAACCTCAGCACCCCGGGGTACGGCCTGGTGCTCCTGCTCGCGGTGCCGCTGATCAGCATCGCCCTCAGTGCCCGGCGCTGGGCGGCCTACGAGCCGCCGCAGGTGGTGTTCATCGGCACGATCGGCCGGGCCCGCGGCGCGGCGAAGGTGGCCGGCACACCGATGGCCGCCGAGCGCACGACGGTCATCTCGTCCCCGCCCCGCATCTCACCCTCGGCCGACGAGACCACGGTGATCTCCTCGGCCGAGGGGGACCGGACCCAGGTGATCAAGCCGGCCGAGTCGCCGGACGCCACGATCCGGATCTGACCGGTCAGGTTTGCCGCGGGCGCGCTGAGCAGGCATCATTCGGCGCATGCGGTTGGCGGAGATCCAGGTCGGCAGCGAGTACGCGCATCGCGTCCGGCTGCCGAACCGCGAGCCCTCCCCGCCCACCCGCGTGCTGGTCCGGGAGAAACTTGCCGCCGGCCGCCTGCGCGTCGAGGTCGTCGGGACCGGGGCCCTGATCGAGGTCGGCAGCCAGAACATCGTCTCGCCGTGGGACGTGCCCGCGTCCGCGCAGGCCCGGCCGCTCCCCCCGGCCTACGACCGCGGCCACGACTCCTGGCCGGTCGGCTCGATGGACGACCTGCGAGGCTGGCCGGACGCCGCACTGCGCCTGCTCAAGGGCATGCCGGTCGGTCTGGCCCACGACCTGCTCGCCGTCACCGAACACACCAGCGAGGAACTGCCGCAGGGCTCGGTGGGCGCGGTGCTGGGCCCGGTCGCGTCGACGCTGGACGCGGCCCTGAGGTGGGCGGCCGGCGACGGGCGGCTCGCGGCCCGGCTCTCCGACGAGCTGTGGGAGTCGACCGCCGACTTCGCGGCCGCCTGCGCGGATTCCTTCGAGATCCACGGCGACCGGCTCGACCTGCCGGACACCCCGGTGCTGACGCCGACGGTGTTCGCCGGGCCGGGCTGGCTGCGGGTCAGCTACGGCGAGACCTCGGGCCGCCGGTTGCACGCGCCGAACTGCCGGGTCCTGCAGAGTCTCGCGCTGGCGCCGGACGAGGCCCCGACGTGGCCGGTGTGGCGGCTCAACCTGCCCGGCACCGACCTGTGCGGGATCTGCGGCGGCCCCGGGATCCTCGCCACCCCGGCGGTGCTCGGTTTCGTCGCGGCGGCCCTGATCTGGCGGCACCGGCCCGAGAAGCCCATCGAACGCTGGCAGTTGCGGGCCTGCCTGACCGTGCTCGCCGAGGCGGCGGCCGCCCGCGCCCGCGAGGTCGAGCCGGACAGTTACTGGTACGAGCGGGTGGTCACGGAACTGCTCGCCGACCCACCCTCCGGCCCGGACACCCTGTTCCACCCGTCGTTCGAGAAGTGGGCGAAACGCCGGCAGATCGCCGCGCTGACCCAGGCCGCCGACCGCCTGACGTTCCTCGCCGGGATCCTGCCGTCCCGGCTGCGCCCGGAACCGCCCACCCGGCTCACCGACCGGGGCCAGGTGCAGGAGTGGTACAAGGCGCTCACCGAGGTCTGCCACGACGAGATCCCGCACGTGGAGCTACTGCTGTTCCCCGAGTAGGCCGGCCCACAACTCGCGCGCCAGAGCTTCGTGACGCTCGGATTCCGGCAGGTCGCCGAGCATCCGGTGCGCCTCGGCCAGGCCGCTCTGCGCCCGGGCCTGCTGCTCGATGTCGGCGATGTCGGGATCGACCGCGATCAGCCATGCGGCGTCGTGCTCGACGGCCGCCTCGGCCGCGCGGCCGGCGACCCGGGCGGCCTCGCCCAGCCCGTTGTGCGCGCAGGACTCGCCGTGCCGGTCGCCGAGCTTCGTGAACAGGGCCATTGCCTCGCGGTGGTATCCGGCGGCCCGCTCGGCGTCGCCCCGGCCGACGTACAGGGTGCCGAAGAAGTCCAGGGTGGAGGCTTCGTACGCGGCGTTGCGCAGCTCCCGGTCGAGCTCCAGCGCCCGGGTCAGGTGCCGCTCGGCGTCGTCGAAGCGGCCCAGCTTGACCTCGGCTCCGCCCAGGTTGCTCAGCAGCACAGCCTCGCCGTTGCGGTCGCCGAGCGACTGGTGCAGGCGCAGCGCGGCCGCGTAGTGCGGGAGCGCGTCCTCGTCGCGGCCCAGCCGTGACTCCAGGTTGGCGAGGTTCGTCAGCGCCCGCGCCTGCCCGGCCTCGTCGGCGGACCGTTCGTGCAGCTCCATCGACTCCGCCAGGTGCCGCGCCGCGGCCGCGTAGTGCCCGAGCCGTGTTTCGACAACGCCCAGGTTGTTGAGCGTGCGGGCCTGCCCGGGCCCGTCACCGGACCGGCGGAAGATCTTCCGGGCCTGTTCGAGGTGGGCGAGCGCGGACTCGTGCCGGCCCAGGAACACCTCCGCGGTGGACATGTTGGCCAGCGCGCCGGCCTGCCCGCCCGGGTCACCGGAGCGCTCGGCGGCCTCGGCGGCCCGGCCGTGCACGGTCAGCGCGTCGAGGTGGTGGCCGCCGAGGAAGTACCGGAACAGCGTCGCGGCGAGATCCACGGAATGCCCGGGCCAGCCCTGCTCCGCGGCGAACGTCACCATCGCGACCAGGTTGGCGCGCTCCGCGTCGAGCCAGACGATCGGTTCGCCGGGACCGGGCAGTGTGAGGGCCGACGAACCGATTTTCGGCCGGCGGGCCGCGTCGGCGGGATCCAGCCGGTTCATCGCCTCGACCGAGGCGGCCAGATAGAAGTCGAGCATCCGGGTCAGCGCCGCCCGGCGTCCGGCGCGCCGGTCCTCGTCCGCGGCCCGCGCCACCGCGAACGACCGGACCAGGTCGTGCAGGGCGTACCGGCCGGGCCCGGCCGGTTGCACCAGATGGTCGCCGACAAGCTTGCCCAGCCGCTCCCCCGCCAGGTCCGGGCCGGTCCCGCTCAGCGCGGCGGCCACCAGCACATCGGCGTCCTGGCCGGGATGCTGCGCCAGCAGACGGAGCAGCTCACGCTCACCGGCCGGCAGATTTCGGTACGACACGTCGAGCGCGAGTTCCACCCCGGAGTCCAGCCGCCGGTCCCGGTGCAACTCGTCCAGCCGGTCGGCATGGTCGGTCAGGCTCCAGCCCGGTCTCGCGCGCAGGTGCCCGGCGATCAGTGCCAGGGCCAGCGGCAGGTGGCCGCAGCGCGCCGCGATCCGCTCCGCCGCGCCGAGGTCCTCGCCGGCCGGGATCCCGGGCATCGCCGACGCCAGGAACCGCAGGGATTCCGCCGGGGTGAACACGTCCACGTCGAAATGCGCGGCGGCGTCCAGACCGGCGAGACCGCGCCGGCTGGTGACCAGCGTGACGCAACCCGGGGTGCCCGGCAGCAGTGGCCGGACCTGCTCCTCGTCGGCCGCGTTGTCCAGCACGACCAGCACGCGCAGCCCGGCGAGCCGGTCCCGGTAGGCGGCCACCCGCTCCCCCAGCGGGTACGGCACCTGGTGCCCCGAGACGCCGAGCAGCCGCAGGAATCCGTCCAGTACGGCGGCCGGATCGGCGGGCGGCTGAGCCGGATCGGGGTGGAACCCGCGCAGGTTGACGAACAGCACCCGGTCGAAGGCCCGCTCGGCGGCGAGCGCGTGTCCGACGTGGATGGCGAGCTGCGTCTTTCCCACTCCCGCCATGCCCTCGAGCGCCGAGATGACGGCGGTGCCGTCGCCGCTCACCGCCTGCCCGATCCGGGCGAGCTCGGCCTCCCGCCCGGTGAAGCCCGGCAGGTCCGGTGGCAGCTCGCCCCGGACCCGTACCTGGGCGGCGGCCCGGATCTCCCCGCCGGCCACCCGCAGCGCCTGCCGCCACTGAAACACGTAACCGTCGTCGGGATGCAGCGACGTCACCACGGCGGCCACGAGCTCGCCGTCCATCCGCCGCCGGCCCGCCCGGAAACAGTCCACGACGGTCGTCTTGCCCACCTGATCCGTGGCCGCCCGCGCGGCGTTGACCCGGCCGGTGATCGTCTCGTACGACGGGTTGCCGGCCCACTGCTTCAGCTCCCGCAGGCAAGCGGCGAGGCCGTCGAGGGTGGTCTCCCGGCCGGGATCGGGCGGCGTCACCGCTACCTCCCTGGAGATCGAAACGTTTCGTAACGATCGACCCTACCCGTTGCGGCGTTCGGGTTCGTTCGGACTTGGCCCGCACGCGCGCCCGCTGCCGCAGAGTCGGCGGGGAAGGGGCCCGGCTGGAACGGGGGGCTGTTTTCGGGGCGTCCCAGCCGTCGAAAACCGCAGTCAGCCGGGCCCTAAACTTTCGCTCCTTCTCGAAACCGGGACCATGACGACAACCGGCAGGACAACCCTGGCAGAAATAGCCCGGGAGGCGAACGTGGCCGTCTCGACCGTCTCCAAGGTCCTCAACGGGCACCCGGACGTCGCCGTACCGACCCGGCTGCGGATCGAACAGCTCCTGGCCCGGCGCGGTTACCGGCGCACCCCCGCGCCCCGGCGTACCCCCCGCCGCACCGCCCTGATCGACCTGGTCCTCGACGAACCGGACAGCGCCTGGGGCCTGGCGGTCCTCTCCGGCGTCGGACTGGTCGCCGGCGAATCCGGTCTCGGCCTGATCGTCTCCACCCGCGAGGGCACCGGCACCCTGCTCCCCCGCGGCTCCGAGGGCGCGATCCTCGCCCTGTCCGCGCTGGGCGAGCACCAGCGCGCCGACCTGGAACGGCGCAGCATCCCGTTCGTCCTGGTCGGCGCCGTCAGCCCGGCCGCCCCGTCGATCGGCGCCACCGACTTCACCGGCGGCTACACCGCGACCGAACACCTCGTCGCCCTCGGCCACCACCGCATCGGTCTCATCACCGGCCCCCGCCACCACCCGTGCGCCCGGGCCCGCACCGCCGGATACCACGCGGCCCTGGACGCGGCCGGCCTGCCCGCCGACCCGGACCTGGTGATTCCGGCCCGCGCCCACCACGAGGACGGCCTGGCCGCGGCCCTGACACTGCTGTCGCTGCCCACCCCGCCGACGGCCATCTTCGCCGCGGACGACCACCAGGCCGCCGGCGCCTACGAGGCGGGCCGCCGAACCGGCCGCACGATCCCGCACGACCTCAGCATCACCGGCTTCGGGGACCTGCCCTTCGCCCGCTGGCTGGCCCCCGCCCTGACCACGGTCCGTTACCCCCTGCACGAGATGGGCCTGGCCGCGGCCCGCACCCTGCTGCGCCTGGTCGACAACGACCCTCTCGAATCCCCGCACATCGAGCTGGCCACAACCCTGGTCACCCGGGCCAGCACGACCCGCTTCCCCGTACCCCGAACCCCGGAAACCGCAACTAAGGCGCTTCCTTACTAACACTTCTTGCCAGAAGTGTTAGTAAGGGGAGGTCTGTGGTTACAGAAGATCCCGCCGCCCCGCACTCGATCGCCGTTCCGGGTGCAACATACGAGACCCAGACATGGGCACCGGCCGACCACGGCTATTACTCCCGAGCAGAGATGCGCCGCCAACGGGGTACGTACCAGTCGATCGTCACAGCACCGCTGGCCGGCTGGCAACCACACCTGTCGGCTGCCGTGGCCACCGATATCGAGGACGGTGCCCGCGCGCTGGTGGACTTCGATCTCCATGCGGAGCGAACCCTTGGTTCCGGAAGCCCAGCACTCGGCCCGATGTCAGCAATCCTGCTGCGAACTGAGAGCTCGTCCAGTTCACAAATCGAGAACCTCACCACCAGCGCGCGACAGCTAGCCCTCGCCGAGATCGGCCAGAGCGACAAACCGAACGCTCATACCGTCGTCGGCAATGTCCGGGCCATGGAAGCCGCCCTGAAACTCTACGATCGGGTCGAAACGCAGTCGATATTGACAATGCACCGCGAACTGATGCGCCACCAGGAAGGCTTCGAGCAGCACGCCGGGCAATTCCGGCAAGAAGCCGTCTGGATCGGCCGGGACAACGCCGGGCCGATCGGGGCCGACGTCGTCGCTCCGCGATACGAACGCGTGCCGGAGGCCATCCAGGACATCGTCGAGTTCGCCGATCGCGACGATCTGCCGGTGCTGGTCCAGGTCGCGGTGGCACATGCGCAGTTCGAGACGATCCATCCCTTCGTCGACGGCAACGGCCGCACCGGACGCGCCCTCGCCCAGGCCATGCTGCGGAGCAAGCGACTGGTCGAGCACGTCACGGTGCCGATCTCGGCGGGTTTGCTGACCGATACCAAAACCTACTTCGATGCCCTCACCGCCTTTAGGGAAGGCAACGCCGGACCGATCGTGCATCGCTTTGCCGACGCGTCGCGTTTCGCCGCGGCTTCCGGCCGCGTCCTGGTCGATGATCTCGCCGCACAGCTGACGGACGCCCGCGACAAATTGTCCGGCGTCCGACCCCATGCGGCCGCGTGGGGAGTGCTCCCCCGATTGGTGGGCCAGCCCGTCATCAACGCCAGGTACCTGACGTCCGAGTTGGCCATGAACGACGTCACGGCACAGCGCACCCTCGAGCTCCTGACCGATCGCCAGGTCCTCGTGGAACGCACCGGTCTGCGCCGGAACCGGATCTGGCAGCACGCGGGCATTCTCGAGGTGCTCGACAATTACGCGTCCATGCCGCCCGGGTTCCGATCGGCGTCCCCGGCGACACCGTGACAAGGGGTCCACAATCGATCTCTGCCGTAAGGTGACACCGCGGCGACCCTGTCGGGCAGGAAGGCACATCGATGACCAGCAGATCCGACTCCGACCTGCGAGCACGGCTGAACGCCACCCAGCCGAACAGCGCCCGGGTCTGGAACTACCTGCTCGGCGGCAAGGACAACTTCGCCGCCGACCGCAAGGCCGCCGACGCGCTGACCGACCAGCTTCCGGAGATCCGGGAATTCGCCCGGGCCGGACGCGCCTTCCTCACCCGGGCGACCGGCTTCCTGGCCGCCGAGGCCGGCGTCCGGCAGTTCATCGACATCGGTACGGGTCTGCCCACCGCGGACAACACCCACGAGGTTGCCCAGCGGATCGCACCGGAGTCCCGCGTCGTCTACGTCGACAACGATCCTGTGGTCCTGACCCACGCGCGGGCGTTGCTGACCAGCGACCCCGCGGGGGCGACCAGCTACCTCGACGCCGACGCCCAGGACCCGGCCAGGATCCTGAAGGCCGCGGCCGACACGCTCGACTTCTCCCAGCCGATCGCCGTCATGATGATCGGCATCCTGGGCCACCTGTCGGACGCCGACCAGCCGGCCCAGGTCGTGCGGACGATCGTCGACGCACTGCCGTCGGGCAGTTACCTGGTCGTCAACGACAGCATCCCCACGCCGGGCAACACCATCGCGGCCGAGACGGCCCGCAGCGACGGCACGCACTACCACCTGCGCACCGTCGAGCAGATCACCGCGTTCTTCGACGGCCTCGACCTGATCGAGCCGGGCGTCGTCCCGACCCCGCTCTGGCGCCCCGCCCCCGGCCCCGCACCGGCCGGGATCGCGGTCTACTGCGGCGTCGCCCGCAAGCCGTGACGCGCCCCGGCGAACAGCCGGTCGGCGGCCTTCTCGCCGTGGACGCACTCACACTCGCGGGACAGCGGCAGCCGGGTCACGGTGTCGAGGACGAGACCGCGTAGTCGCTCGACGTTGCGCGCGAAAACCGCGTACACCTCTTCCTGGGTGACGCCCTCCCCCGCGTCAACCCCGGCGTCGACGTCGGTGACCAGGGCCAACGGGGTGTAACACAGGCCCAGCTCGCGGGCCAGCACGGCCTCCGGCATCCCGGTCATGTTCACCAGCGACCACCCGGCCGCGGCGAACGATCGCGACTCGGCGCGGGTGGAGAAGCGCGGACCCTCGATGACGACCATGGTGCCGCCGTCGACGCACTCGATCGCGAGATCCCTCGCCGCTGAGAGAGCCGCGGACCGGCCGGAAGCGCAGTACGGATCCGCGAACGACACGTGCTCGACCGTCTCGTCGAAGTACGTGCCCGCCCGGCCGCTCGTACGGTCCACGACCTGATCGGGGAGCACGAACGAGCCGGGTGGCAGATCGCGGCGCAGCGAACCGACCGCGCAGGGGGCGATGATCTGGCGTACGCCGACCGAGCGCAACGCCCACAGGTTCGCCCGGTAGTTGATCCGGTGCGGGGCCAGGGCGTGATCACGGCCGTGCCGGGGCAGGAACGCCACCCGCCGGTCGCCGACCGTGCCGATCATCAGCACGTCCGCCGGATCGCCGTACGGGGTCCGCACCTTGGTCCCGGTGGCGTCCGACAGCAGTTCGTACAGGCCGGTCCCGCCGATCACCCCGATCGGGGCCGGTTCCGTCGTCGATCGTGCTGCGGTCATCAGGAGTACCCCTCGCTCGGCCGGAATCAGCGCCAGACTAGGTCGGTGCGGCGCCCGGGAAGCACGCGAAGCGGTATCCGTAAGGCTTTCGAAAGACCTTGTGCGGCTAGCCGGCGGGTAGCGTCGGCTGATGCCCTACCGAGTGCTCGTGGTCGACGACGACCCGACCGTCAGCGACGTCGTCCGGCGTTACCTGGAACAGGACGGCCATCAGGTCCGGCTGGCCGCCGACGGCGCCGGCGCGCTCGCGGCGGCGGAGTCCGCCCCGCCCGACCTCGTCGTCCTCGATCTGATGATGCCGGGCATCGACGGCCTCGAGGTGTGCCGGCGACTGCGCCGGCAGTGGCCGGACCTGCCGGTCGTGATGCTCACCGCGCTCGGTGAGGAGGCCGACCGGGTCCTGGGACTGGAGGTCGGGGCCGACGACTACGTGACCAAGCCGTTCTCGCCCCGGGAGCTGGTGCTGCGGATCCGCTCGGTGCTGCGCCGGAGCGCTCCGGCCGCGCCCGGGCTGGAACCGGTGGTGCTGCACGACGCCGGGCTCAGCGCCGACACCGGACGCCGGATCGCGCACCTGGACGGCATGCCGCTGGCCCTGACCGTGCGCGAGTTCGACCTGCTCGTGTTCCTGCTGCGGCACCCGGCTCAGGCCTGGTCCCGGACGGATCTGCTGGAGAAGGTCTGGGGCTGGCGGTTCGGCGACCAGTCGACCGTGACGGTGCACGTCCGGCGGCTCCGCGAGAAGATCGAGCAGGATCCGGCGCAGCCCCGGCGCATCCTCACGGTGTGGGGCGTCGGTTACAGCTACGAGCCCGCCGCATGAAAGACATGATGCTCATCGGGCTGTACGCGCTGATGTCCGGTGCGGTCGTCGCCGGCACGGGGGCGCTGGCCCTGCGGAGGCTGGGCCGCCACTCGATCCTGGTGCACATCGCGGTGCTGCTCACGGTGACGGTGACCGCGGTGGTGACCGGCGTCGTCGCCGTCGCCCAGGCCATGTTCCTGTCCGCGCACGACCTGCAGGTGGTGCTGCTCACCGTCGGCGCGTCGGCGCTGGTCAGCCTCGCGGTAGGTCTCGGCTTCGGCCGCCGCCTGGCCGACTCGGCGGTCTGGGCCGCGCAGGCCCGCGAGCAGGAACGCAAGGCCGAGGCGGGCCGGCGGGAACTGGTCGCCTGGGTGTCGCACGACCTGCGCACACCGCTGTCCGGGCTGCGCGCGATGGCGGAGGCCCTGGAGGACGGGGTCGTCCACGATCCGGGTTCGGTCGCCGAGTACCACCGCCGGATCGGTATCGAGGCCGACCGGATGAGCCGGCTGGTCGACGACCTCTTCGAGCTGTCGCGGATCAACGCCGGTGCGCTGCGGCTCGTGCCGACCAGCGTTCCGCTCGCCGACATCGTCTCGGATGCCCTCACCACCATCGCGCCGCTGGCCACGAGCCGCCGGATCCGGCTGGTGGCCGCCGAGTCCGGCTGGCCGACCGTCGCCGCGAGCGAACCCGAGCTGGCCCGGGCCGTGACGAACCTGCTGGTGAACTCGGTGCGCTACACACCGCCGGACGGCACCGTGCAGATCACCGCCGGACACGACCGGCACGAGGTCTGGCTGGCGGTCTCCGACACCTGCGGCGGGATCCCCGAGGCCGATCTGCCGCGGGTGTTCGACGTGGCGTTCCGCGGCGAACGGGCCCGGACCCCGGCCGGCCCCGCCGACCCGGCGCCGGCCGCGACCGGTGGCGGGCTCGGCCTGGCGATCGTGCGTGGACTGGTCGAGGCGCACGGCGGCCGGGTCGAGGCCCACAACATCGACCGCGGCTGCCGTTTCATCCTGCGGATCCCCGCCGCCGGGCCGGCGGCTCAGCACGCGGTGTGAGCGACCCGGCCCGGCGCCGGACCAGGATCACGATCGCGGTGACCAGCCAGGTCACCGCGAGAATGCCGGCCAGGCCCCAGCCGTAGTGCCGGGGCAGCACGGAGGGGTTGTCGGCGACCCGGCCGTAGCCGAGAGCCAGCGGCAGCCCGACCAGCAGCACGGACACGTTCACCACCAGGGCGGCGCGGACGGGACCGTGCAGTCGGGCGGGCAGGAAGCGGCCCACCAGCACGCCGAGGCCGATCATCACCGGCAGCAGCACGCCGTCGTGCAGGACCAGCACCCCGGCGAGGAACAGCAGCACACCGAATTTCACGTCGTGGTCCGTCAGGGCGCCCGTCACCGCGTACCCCATGACAAGCGTGCCCATGACGATCAGCACGCGCCGCGCGGTTGTCACGACCCGCTCCGGATCGTGATCCGGGTGACCCACTTGGTCTGCAGGACCCCGGGACGGTTCGGCGCGATCAGGCGCGCCGGGTAGCCGTGGTCGGGATGCAGCGGTTCCCCGCCGAGCCGCAACGCGATCAGGGTGAACGCGTCACGGACGTGCGGGGGCGGCACGGTCGAGGTCCGGTACCGGCCGCGTACTTCCAGGGATTCAACGTAGGCCAGCGCGTCGTCCGGATCCACTCCGGCCAGCTCGGCGAGATCGCGCAGCCGGACGCCGGTCCAGGTCCCGGTGGCGCTCCAGCCCTCGACGCAGCTGATCGGCAGGATCACCGTGTGCTGCGGCATCGCGGTCAGCTCGGCCAGGGTGAGACTCACCGTCCGGGCCGGACCCACGACAGTCATCCGGTACGACGGGGACAGCGCCGTCTCCCGCACGCCGGCCCCACCGGCGGTCTTGTTCACCGGCACCTGTTGCGGCCCGGTGCCCGGACGCCGGGGTGCCAGCACCGAGATCCGCGACAGCGGCGCGACGGTCTGCCCGGCCGTGGCGAGCGTGATGACCCCGGCCGCGGCACCGACCGCACCGAACAGGCCGCGGCGGCTCAGCGCCCCCGGCCCGGTGCGATCCGGGATGGGGCGGGTCAGCGCCCGGCGCACGATCGGGAGCTTGACGCCGATGTGGGCCAGCAGCGCGCCGACCGCCAGCCACGCCGACCAGTAGTGCCCGGCGGTGAAGAAGAACGGCATCGGCGTGTACCAGCGGGAGATGTTGAGGATGCCGCTGACGATCTGGAACAGCGACGCGGCCACGAGTGCGGCGATGCTGAGGCGTTCGATCGCGTGGGCGGGGTCGCGGGCGGGCGGCCAGCCGAACAGTCGCGGGTACACCGACCAGAGCTTCGCGCCCAGCAGCGGCACGCACGCAAGCCCCGTCACGACGTGCAGGCCCTGGGTGAACCGGTAGAGCCCGACCGGGCGCGACGGCCACCAGAACCAGGCCGGCGGGTGCTGGATGAAGTGGCTGAGCAGCCCGGTCACGAAACAGATCGTGAACGCCACCGCCAGGCCCAGGCCCAGCACGCTGGTCAGGCGGGGAGACCGCAACGGGGAATCGAACGCACCCGGGCGCACCGGCCCGCGGCGGGCAAGGGAGACCAGCCGTCGGTGCCTCACGCCGGGCTCAGGGTCGCGAACCATCGGCCCGCCTCCGTCCATTCGTCGAGGACCCGCAACCCGGCGGCACCGGCCACCGGCGCCAGATCGCCGGCGGCCAGCACGGCCCAGCTCAGCGGGGTGCCCGGGTCGTCGGCACCGTCGCGGATCCGGGCGTCGCCGGCCCAGCTGCGGGTGCCGGGCGGTGCCAGCTCGACGTGCGCCCGGCCGTCGGCCGCCAGCAGGTCACGGCAGCGGTGCAGCAGCCGGCGGGGGTCGCCGCCGATGCCGATGTTGCCGTCGGCGAGCAGCAGATGCCGCCAGCGGCCGTGCCCGGGCAGCGGTGCGAACACGTCACGGCGCAGCGCCGAGGCACCGCGGGCACGCGCGAGGCGTACGGCCGACGCACTGACGTCGATGCCGAGCGCGGGCCGGCCGATCCGGGTCAGGGCGCTGGTGAGCCGGCCCGGACCGCAGCCGATGTCGAGGGTGGGCCCGGTGCACCGGGCGAGCAGTCCCCGGTCGCCGGGCAGCTGGGCCCGGCACCACGCCGCCGCGTCGATCGCGTGCTCGCCACCGAGGTCGTCGCGGATGGTCAGCGACACCGGCAGTCCCGCGCCGGCGCGGCCCAGGACCGCGTCGAAGACGTCCGGGTGACTCATCGCCAGGGTCATGCCGGCACCTCACGACGGACCACCCGGGTCACGGTGGACGCGAACCGGCTGCCGGGCGCGCAGAGTGCGGCCACCGCGTGCGCGTCCGCGGCCGTGTCGACGTCGCGCAGCACCGGCAGCATCGAGACAGTCAGCCCGCGGGCGGTCAGTGCCGCGAGAGTCTTGGCACCGGTGTCCGCAGTAGACGTCTCGATGTCCCGCAGCACCCGCGCATCGGCCGGGTCGCGGAGTCCGAGCGCCCACCAACCGCCGTCCTCGGCGAGCCCCAGGACCGCGTCGACCCCGGATGTGCCGAGTCGCCGGGTGGCCGCGTCGAGCAGAGTGGCGGTGACCTGCGGGGTGTCCATGCCGATCAGCAGACTCAGGGGACGGGTGAAGGCATCGGCGAGCCGCTCGCCGAGCATGCCGCCACGTTGCGGGGTGCGCGTCCAGCCGGGCGGCTCCGGATGGTCACCGTCCACGACCAGGACCCGGGCGGTGGCACGGGCCGCGGTGACCGCGTCGAGAGTGTCGGCCAGCGCGGCGGCGGCGACCGCGGCCGCCTGTGCCGGGGTGCAGGGCGGGCAGAGCCGGGTCTTCACGCGTCCCGGCACCGGGGTCTTCGCCAGGACCAGCAGCCGGGCGTTCACCGGGCGAGCACCGCGCTCATGTCGCGGATCGCCCGGGCCGTGCCGCGCACCGTACCGGTCACCTTGGACCGGGTTCCGGCCGACCGCGGGTGATAGGCCACGTCGACCTCGGCCACGCTCCAGCCGGCCCGGGCCGCGGCGATCATCAGCTCCAGCGGATAGCCGAAGCGGCGGTCCCGCAGGTCGAGGGCGAGCAGGTCGTCACGGCGGAACGCGCGCATCGGGCCGATGTCGTGCACCGGCAGGCCGGTCGTACGCCGCAGCCGGCGCGACAGGTACGCGTTGGCGAGCCGGGCGTGCGGCGGCCATGCCCGGCGGGTCACCGGGCGGCGGCGGCCGACCATCAGCCGTACGGTGCCGGCCCGGACCGGATCGGCGACCCGCGGCAGCTCGGCCGGGTCGAACGAGCCGTCCGCGTCCATCACGCACACCACCCCGTCGGCCGGATCGGCGGCCACGAGCCCGGCGTGCACGGCGGCGCCGTACCCGGGTTGCGGGACGCTGACGACGCCGGCACCGAGTCGACGGGCCACCTCGGCCGATCCGTCGGTGGAGCCGTTGTCCGCGACGACCGCCCGATAGCCGTCCGGGATCCGGGGCAGCAGCCATTCCAGGGCCGGTGCCTCGTTCAGGCAGGGCAGCACCACATCAGTCATGAACGGAAATTAGCCGTGATCGAGGGCCCGGGAACCCGGTCCGGGATTACCGGATCCTTACGGCCCGCAAGCTCCTTACGAACCTGTGACATGCCCGGACTCCGTGCACCGCGGATGCGTCTGCGCCCCTACGGTCGGGCGTATGACCCATGTCCTCGTGACCGGCGGCGCCGGCTTCATCGGCAGCCACGTCACCTCCGCCCTGCTCGCCGCCGGGCACCGGGTGCGCATCATCGACTCCGGGCATCCGGCCGCGCATGCGTCCCCGCCGCCCGGCACCGTCCATGGTGTACCAGTACTGCGGGCGGACCTCCGCGACCGGGACGCGATCACCTCCGCGCTGCACGGGGTCGACGTGGTGGTGCATCAGGCCGCCATGGTCGGCATGGGCGTCGACCTCGACGACCTGCCGGACTACGTCGCCAACAACGACCTGGGAACCGCCGTGCTGCTCGCCGCGATGGCCCGCGCCGCCGTGCCGCGCCTGGTGCTGGCCAGTTCCATGGTGGTCTACGGCGAGGGCGCCTACACCTGTGCGGCCCACGGCCCGGTCCGCCCGGCCGCCCGCGGTGTCGCCGACCTCGCCGCCGGCCGGTACGAACCGTCCTGCCCCGCCTGCGGTCTGCCGCTGGCCGCCACCGAGGTGGACGAGGACGCGCCGCTGGACCCGCGCAGCGTGTACGCCGCCACCAAACTCGCCCAGGAGCACCTCGCCGCGGCATGGGCCCGGCAGACCGGCGCCACGGTGGCCGCCCTGCGCTACCACAACGTGTACGGGCCCGGCATGCCCCGTGACACGCCGTACTCCGGGGTCGCGGCGATCTTCCGGTCCGCGCTCGAGGCGGGCCGCGCACCACGCGTGTTCGAGGACGGCGGCCAGCGCCGCGACTTCGTCCACGTCGGTGACGTGGCGGACGCGAACGTGGCCGCGCTGACGACGCCACGGGACGGCTTCCGGGCGTACAACATCGCCTCGGGCCGGCCCGCCACCGTGGGTGAGATGGCGACGGCGTTGTCCTCGGCGCTCGGCGGCCCCGACCCGGTCGTCACCGGCGAGTTCCGGCTCGGCGACGTGCGCCACATCGTCGCCTCCCCCGCCCGGGCCGCCGCCGAGCTGGGCTTCCGCGCCACGACCGACCTGGCCACCGGCATGACCGGCTTCGCCCACGCCACCCTGCGCGGATGACGAGCCAACCCCCGGTGACAGCTCAGGCCGGCACCCGGCGGGCCGATCTATGGACCGCCGGGTCCGCGGTCGGGCTGATCGCCCTCGCCGCCGTGACGGGGGGCCTGCTCTATCTGGCCGGACGGCCGGTGCACGCCACGTCCGCGCCGTTCACCGGCGCCTGGCTGCCGCACGCCGGCCCCGGCACCCCCCTCGCGATCGCCGTCGCCGCGCTCGTGATCTGGCGCGGTCCCCAGGTCGCGGCGACGCTGCGCTGGCGTGCGCTGCTGACCGCCGGGTACGCCGCCGCGGTCGCCTGGATCCTCTCCCTGGCACTGATCGACGGCTGGCAGCGCGGCATCGCCGGCCGGCTCACCACCCGCCACGAATACCTCAGCGAGGTCGGCGGCGTCACCGACGTCCCGGCGATGCTGCGCGGATTCACCGCGCGGATCCTCGACTTCCAGCCGGACTCGTGGACCACCCACGTCTCCGGCCATCCGCCCGGCGCGTTCCTGGTCTTCATCGCCCTGGACCGGATCGGCCTCGGCGGCGGCGCCTGGGCCGCCCTGTTCTGTGTCGCGGCCGGCGCCCTGATCGCGGTCGCGGTGCCGGTGACGATCCGGGCGCTGGGCGACGAGACGGCCGCGCGGGCCGCCGTACCGTTCCTGGTGCTGTTTCCCGGCGCGGTCTGGATCGGGGTGTCCGCCGACGGCCTGTTCGCCGGCGTCGCCGCCTGCGGCCTGGCCCTGCTCGCCGTCGGCGTGACCCGCCGCCGTCCCGGCCCGGCGATCGTCGCTGGACTGCTGCTGACCTTCACCCTCTACCTCTCGTACGGCCTGACGCTGATCGCCGTACCCGTGCTCGCCGTGGTGTTCCTGGCCCGGCCGCGCCACCGGACCGCGCTCATCGCCGCGACGATCGCGGGTGGCACGGTCGTCACCGCGTTCACGCTGGCCGGCTTCTGGTGGCTGGACGGCTACCACCTCGTCGTCCAGCGCTACTACCAGGGCATTGCCACCGACCGCCCGTACGGATACTGGGTGTGGGCGAACCTTGCCCTGGCCACCGCCTGCGCGGGCCCGGCCGCCGTGGTCGTCGCCCGCCGCGCCCTCACCCGGGCCGTTCCCGCCCTGATCCGTCCCACTGGTGGCACGTCGATCCCGGCCGTGCTCGCCGCTCTCGGCCCCGTGGTGGTGCTGCCCGGCGCGGCATTGATCGCGATCGCCGCCGCCGACGTGTCCGGCCTCAGCAAGGCCGAGGTGGAACGGATCTGGCTGCCCTTCGCGGTCTGGCTCACCGCCGGCGCGGCGCTGCTCCCGGCCCCGTCGCGACGGGGCTGGCTCATCGTCCAGGCCACGACCGCGTTACTGCTCAACCATCTGTTGCTCACCACCTGGTGAGAGGAGACCTTCCCGGCCTCTTCTGACCGCCGCCCCCGGCTGCCTGAATGCCGGACCATGCGAAGTACGGTTCAGCCGTGCAGCCCGTAACCCCAGACCACAGCCACCCGTTGGGTGGGGAGCCGGGAGCCGGGAGCCGGGAGCCGGGAGCCGGGAGCCGGTCGCGTGACCGGCTTGAGCTCGGAGTGGCAGACGATTCAACCGCGGCGCCGGGTGCTCCTGGTGGTGCGGACGACCACGACATTGACGCGGCTGCTGGACGTCGTTGCGCTGATCGCGGTGGACCGGCGGATCCAGGTGGTGTTCACCGTCGACGAGTCGAACGCCGCGATCCTCGCCGGCGGGATGCGATCGGTGCTGCAGTCGCTGGATGCCGTGGTCATGCCGTGGGCGGACGCCATCAGCACCAGGTTCGACCTTGCCCTGGCCGCGAGCGAGAACGACGACCTGAGTCGCATCGACGCCCCGCTGGTGCTGCTGCCCCACGGCGTCGGGCACCAGAAGTTCTACCCGGGAACCTCGACCGTGTCCGGCCTGACCCCGGCCCGGGTGCGCGATCTCGCCGGCGACACGACGACCGTCTACGCGTTGTCACACCCGGACCAGGTCCGGCGACTGGCTGAGGTCCACCCCGCGGCGGGCCGGCGTGGCCGGGTGGTCGGCGACCCCGCGCTGGGCCGGATGATGGCGAACCGGCATCGGGCCTCGGCCTACCGGACGGCGTACGACGCCGCCGGGCGCGCTCTCGTGGTGCTGGCGTCGACGTGGGGTCCCGACTCGCTGCTGGGCGGTTGGCCGGACCTGCCGGAGCAGCTCCTCGCCGAGCTGCCGGCCGATGAGTATCGCCTGGTGGCGGTGCTGCATCCGGGCATCTGGGCACACGGGCCCTGGCAGGTACGGGCCTGGTGGTCACGGGCCGCGGAATACGGGCTGCGCATCGTGCCGCCGGTGCGGGGATGGCAGGCCGCCCTGCTCGGTGCCTCGTGCGTGGTGTCCGATGCCGGGTCCCTCGGACTGTACGCGGCGGCGCTGGACAAGCCGGTGCTGCTGGCCCCGTATGACAGCGCCACCACGGTGCCGGGTTCGGCGGCACAGCTGCTGGGTCAGCGGGCGCCACGACTGGACCGCCGCTCCGAGCTCCGCGAGCAGATCGACGCGACGATGACCGGCCATGTCCGAGGACGCTACGACGAGATCATCTCGTACGCGGTCGACGAGCCGGAACGCACGGCCCAACGACTGCGATCCCTGTTGTACGAGCTGATGCGCCTCGACGAACCGGCCGACGTCGCGGAATTCCCGGCGGTTCCGGTGCCGGCCCGCGAACCGCTCCCCGCCACGACGATGATCGTCGGCGCCGAGGCCTCGGACACCGGCATCACCATCGTGCGCTACCCGGGCCTCGGTGGGAACGAGACCCGGCCCGGGCTCGACTACCGGCACCTGGTGGCCGATGTGGACCGGGCCCGGCTCGATCAGGTCGCCGCCGCCGGCATCCTGTGCTCCGGCACGGTGGACGCGGAGGGTGCCGCCGAGTTGCTGCGGCAATGGCCCCGGGCCGACATCATCGCGGCCGGGCACGGACCGGACGCCTGCCGGATCACCACCCGGTCCGCCGAGCTGCTGGTGCGGGGCCGGCCCGGGATCGACGTACGGGTGCTGGCGTCATGGGCGTACGTCCGGCTCCACCGCGACGGCACCGTGCCGGGCCGCGACAGGTTGCGGCTCGGCGATCGGGTCATCGACGTGGTGGTGGAAGCTGGTTGAGCCGGTCCCGGTATCGGTCGTACCGCGGGTGGGCCATGGTGTAGAACCGTTCGGCCAGCCGGTCCCAGCCGGCGCGGGCGGTCTCGACGTCGCCGCGGTGCCAGGCGGTCTCCGCGACGAAGTCGTCGAGCTCGATGTCGTACACGGTGGCGCCGCTGTCCGCGATGAGCGCCCGCGCGACGGCGACCTCCCGATCGACGTCCGCCCATCGTTCCCACAGGTCGAAGACCCGCGCCCGGCCCAGATGGATCCGCGACAGGTTCCGTGGCCGGCCCGCGTCGGTGTGGCGGGCCGCCTCCTCGAACAGCACCATCGCCTCGTCGGGCCGCTTCGCACGCAGCAGCAGCGTGGCGAGTTCCCGGGCGTGGATCCCCCGCGCCCGGGACAGGTCGTGGGCCCGGTCGATCTCCAGACACCGCTCGATCAGCCCGGCCGCCTCCATGAAAGCGTCCGATGGCACGACGGCACCGTCATCGACGGCGCGGCGGACCCGCTCACGTGCGAGCCGGGCCCGGAACTCCAGCAGTGAGGAGGCCAGACGGGGGTTGTCGATGGTCCCCGCATGCGTCCCGGCGGTGTCCAGACTGGCCTCGGCCTCGCCGAACAGTCCCAGGTCGGTCTCGATCCGCGCCCGGGTGGCGTACAACCGCGCGGCGGCAAGGGCGTCACCGGCCACCTCCGCACTCCTGATGCCCCAGCCGATTGCTGTCGCGATCAGATGATGACGACCGAGGTACGTGAGGACGACCTCCAGGGAGCCGCACAACCGGATCGCATCCTGGTGCAGCTCCCGGTGATGGGCGAGCTGCACGAGGTCGACGATCAGCGCGGTGTGCAGGTCGAGATACTCGACGGCCGTGAGATGAGAGAGCCGCCACCGCAGGTCGGCGGGTATCACCGCCGGTCGCAGCCGGTCGCCCTCCAGGGTGTGGTCAGCGGCGGTCGCCAGCTCGACCGTCACGGCGAGCAACCGGCGCAGCGCAGCCTCAGCCTCGCCCGGTGCCGGCGTGACCCGTTGCCGGACCAGCCGCAACAGACGGAGACGACCGCCGGAGCCGGCCACCGCCAGACCGGCGCTCAGCAGGGTGTCGATCGTGGAACCGGCCGGCCGCCCGAGCAACGCGGTCGCGCTGTCCCGGGTGAAGTCGGCACCCGGGTGGACGCTCAGCGACGCGAGATCAGCGCGAACGGCGTCCGGCAGGCTGTGCAGGCCCAGACTCGTCAGGATGCCGTCGAAACCTTGCGGGTCATCGCCGTCACGCAGCTCCGCGACCAGCCTCGCCACCGGCTTGAAGTCACCGCGGCGCAGGTTCAGGGTGCCGCCGGCCCGGCGCAGGAAATCAGGGACGTAATCGCAGAGGTCGAGGAGCTGCTCGGTGGCCTGCGGCTCAGCGGCCGGCAGGCTCGTCCCGGCGTACGATTCCAGCAGCTCACGTCCGCCGGCCCGGTCCAGGCCACCCAGCCGGACCGGGGGTGTGGGACACCACGCGACCAGCTCACCCAGCGCTTCCCGGGCGGTCAGCAGCACCAGACTCAACGGCCAGTCCCGGGCCAGGGCACGCGCCTCGGCGGCACCGTCGACATTGTCGAAGACCAGCAGGAACCGGCCGTGCAACAGCGCCCGTTCGTACTGCGCCGACAGTGCCGCGTCACCGGTGTCCGCCACCTCGACGCCGACCTGGCGCAGCACCTCGCCGAAGACCTCCGCGTACCGCAGGGCACCATCACTGCGAAACGCGTCGCAATCGACGTACGCGTTACCGTCGGCGTACTCCTCGGCCCGGTCGTGCCGGACCTGCTTCACCACGTAGGTCTTACCCCACCCCGAAAGCCCGGTCACCGTACGGATACCCGGCGCACCCAGCACCGGCAGCACATCGTGGCGATCCGTGAACCCGTCCGGCGCCGGCGGAACGGCCACCTCGGTGCCCCGGCCGCGCAGCTCCGCCACCGCGGCGTACAACCGGGCCCGGAATTCCGGGTCGGTCTCGGCGAGCTTGACGATCTTCGCGGTCCGGGCCACGGGATCGCGCGGCAGCACCCGGACCCCAGCGGTGATCACCTGCCGCAGATTCCTGGCCCCCGCGAACGCCGCACCGACCGCGGCCGGGACCACCACCTTCGTGGTCTCCTCGGTGGCCAGCTGCAGAGCCTTCTGCGCCTCGTCCGCCAGGATCTCCAGCACAGGCCGCCCCTCTCGCACAGTGGTCTCCTCGGTGGCCAGCTGCAGAGCCTTCTGCGCCTCGTCCGCCAGGATCTCCAGCACAGGCCGCCCCTCTCGCACACCGGACCACGCCCCTGCATTGTGGACGAACTCACCCACCGGACGCAAAGATGTCAGCCCGCCCCGCCTGCCGTGGAGTTCAAGGTCACCCACCCAGCTGAGCTATAGCCCAGCGCAACTTGAGTGCTACTTCATCTTCAGGCCTTCCAATCTTTCCCGATATTCCAGCTACTGACACTTCATCGATAAAGCGCATCAGAAGTAGTTCCTGCTGAGCCCTGGGGAGACGCCTGACAAGTTCGACTGATTTATTCCCCTCGAAACGGTCCAACTCGTCGTACGGATGAAGGACGACAGAGAGATTACCGTGAACCCGATCAAGGTCTTCAACGAAGTCTGCATAGCCCGCTCGCAGAGCCCACGAAACCTCGATCACAGGAATTTCCGAGAGGCCATAGTAATTAATAATTTCCCGCTCGGTAGGATCGCGCCCTAGGTCCTGGGCCAACTCTTGCCAAGCAGACTTGTAGCGGAAACCGTATTTACGAAGCATCTCCGAGGCGCCTGTCTGTAAATCAATTCTACTTAACTGCCTGATCAGAGATCCGACCACCTTCCTAAGGTAGGGAAGAAGCAGACCTCGCCGACTTTCAAATTTTCGCATCACATGAAAAACAGCCTCACCGCAAACTTCGGCGGCATCGCATCTCCCACCAAACACGAGCCCTGCCTTCCACGCCATTGGTTTTGCCATTCGCAACAACTCCCTGGCAAGCTCGTGCTCCAATGCTTCACGGCCGGGAGTGTCGCGACCCATGCTCTGCAGTTGCAAAACCCGTTCACGCAGATCGAGTTCGACGTCAGACGGATCAAGTACCGGGAATTCCGCCTTCAGCGTGGCCACGTCCAAGCTTGACGCGAGGTACTGTCTTACAAAATTGGCAAGCACTCTGCGCTCTGGAATAAAACCATGTTCGATGTCACGAACGCAGGATTCAGAAACTCCAATCTTTGCAGCACAGAGATCACGCTTGTCCCCCTCCCGTATTCGAATCGCAGCAAAGAAGTAGCTAAATCTCCTAAATCTTTTAGGATCGCGTGATCCTACCCATCTGAACCCGAGCGGTGCTGCGACCTGGACGAAATCGATCCCAAATCCAGAAACCTTGTCGAAGAGATCGAGAAAGAATTCACGTTTCGCCTGCACTTCACCCCTGCGATAACGTGATATCGATTCGGAAGAGTGTCCAGTCAGTCGTGCCAGCGTAGCCATACATCCGCCGACCCGCCCCAAAGCAGCTTCGATCACATACATACCAACCTGTCGGCTGGACATCTTTCCGAAACGAACGTCTTTACCATCTGCCATTGCCGAAAAATACTCTGCGGAATATGATCCACACCGATCAATGGCACGTGTTGCAGATCACTTCACCGAGACTGATGAACTTGGATAACACCGATTGACACCGGCTACCGGCATTCCGTACATCGCGAGGCAGCAGTCGACCGGCTGGTCAGCGCAGCCGGTCGACGGCCCTGCTCAAGGCGGTCGAGGCGGCAGCGCACGTGACCGGGGTTGCGACATCGACAGCTCGGTCTACGCCACCCAGCCGGTCAGCCGGATCGAGCTGCCCAATTCAGCTCCGCACCGATTCAAGCTCGGCGTGCCAGGCACGGAAGCGCTCACGCGTCACCCTCACCGGCCGGGTTCGAGCCCAGGATCAATAAAGTCTTGCTCCTCGTAGTGACCGATCATGTCAAGGACCTGCAAAGCTGCTACAAGGTTTACAAGCCAGAAGCTACGATGACAACGATGTCGACATGCCTTAGGCCGCAGCACAATTGCGAAGAGCGCGCATCTCCCACGCCATCATCCGTAGACAGCAAAACGGGGCGACCGCTTACGGCCTGCCCCGCCCTGATCTGCAAGAATGCGCTTTTTCAGCTCTTCAGAAGCTGGCGGGCCATCACGATGCGCTGGACCTGGTTGGTGCCTTCGTAGATCTGGGTGATCTTGGCGTCTCGCATCATGCGCTCGACCGGGTAGTCGCGGGTGTAACCGTAACCGCCGAGGAGCTGGACCGCGTCGGTGGTGATCTCCATGGCCGCGTCGGAGGCGAAACATTTCGCCGCCGCTCCGAAATAGGTGAGGTCGGCGTCGCCTCGTTCGCTCTTGCCGGCCGCCACGTAGGTCAGCTGCCGGGCCGCCTCGAGTTTCATGCCCATGTCGGCCAGCATGAACTGGATGCCCTGGAAGTCGGAGACCGGCTTGCCGAACTGCTTGCGTTCCTGGACATAGCCCTTGGCGAAGTCGAGGGCTCCCTGGGCGATGCCCACCGCCTGGGCCGCGATCGTCACGCGGGTGTGGTCGAGGGTCTTCATCGCGGTGGCGAAACCCGTTCCCTCGTCTCCGATCATGCGGTCGGCCGGGATGCGGACGTTGTCGAAGTAGACCTCGCGGGTCGGGCTGCCCTTGATGCCGAGTTTCTTCTCCGGGGCGCCGAACGTGACGCCCTCGTCGGATTTTTCGACCACGAAGGCCGAGATGCCGCGGGACCGGGCAGTCGGGTCGGTCACCGCGAAGACGGTGTAGTACTCCGAGACGCCGGCGTTGGTGATCCAGCGCTTGACGCCGTTGAGCACCCAGAAGTCGCCGTCGCGGACCGCCCGGGTGGTCATGGACACCGCGTCGCTGCCGGCCTCGGGCTCGGACAGGCAGTAGGAGAACATGGCCTCGCCGGCCGCGACCGGGGTGAGGTACCGCTCCTTGAGCGACGCCGAGCCGGCCAGGATGAGCGGCATCGTGCCGAGCTTGTTCACCGCGGGGATCAGTGAGGAGCTGGCGCAGGCCCGGGCGACCTCTTCGATGACGATGGCGGTGGCGAGCGCGTCGGCTCCGGCACCGCCGTATTCGGCCGGGATGTGCGGGGCGTGGAAGTCGGAGGCACGCAGCGCGTCGTACGAGGCCTTGGGGAACTCGCTGTTCTCGTCCGCCTCGGCCGCGTTGGGCGCCACCCGGGCGTCGCAGACCTCGCGGACCGCCGCCCGGATCGTCTCGTGGTCCTCCGGCAGCTGGTACACGTCGAACTCGGACATGGCGTCGCCCTCCTGGCCGCAAAAAACCTATGTTACCGACGCGTAGGGTACTCGCACTATCCTCGCCCCGAGCGGCGGTCAAACTGATCATGCGACGCCGTGCGATCGTGAGTGTCTCGTCTGACTGGAGTTCACAGAGTGACCATCCCGTACCCGACAACGCCGTCCGTCCCCGCGTTCACCCAGGTCGAGGTGCCTTCCGGGGCGTCGCGGCCGCGGTTGGCGTTCCTGGGTACGGGCTATCTCGGCGCGACCTACGCCATCTGCTTCGCCGAACTCGGGTACGACGTGCTGGGCTTCGACATCGACGCCGCCAAAATCGGCAAACTCGCCGCCGG
>NZ_JBITDZ010000010.1:368141-393808 GCF_044454705.1 Actinoplanes sp. NPDC051494 | reverse complement strand
TGCAGCGTTGGAGGCCTTCATCTGTTCACCAGATCGATCCAAGATCCTCAGATCGAGTGGTCACAACCCCTCGACCAACGTCTGGGGACATCACACCTAGGAGGCCAGGTGGGCGGTGGAGGCCGGGCCGAGCTGGGTGGGGATCGCAGGGGTGGTCGCGGCCAGGCGGTGGACCGGGCCGGGCTGGCCGAAGAGGTAGCCCTGGCCCAGGTCGCAGCCCATCTCGGCGAGGGCCTGGGCTCGTTCCGGGGTCTCGATGCCCTCGGCCACCACCGCGATGCCCAGGTCGCCGCAGATGCGCACGACCGAGCGGCACAGCGCCCCCGCCCGTTCCGGGGAGACGTCCACATCGGTCAGTGTCGAGTCCAGTTTGACGATGTCGACCGGCAGCGAGTGCAGCTGGGCCAACGCGTTGTAGCCGCTGCCGAAATCGTCGAGGGCGATGCGGATCCCGTTGCGGCGCAACGTCTCCGCGACCTCGACCGCTCGGGGCAGGTCCGGGATGCGCTTGGTCTCGGTGATCTCGACGACGAGGCGCGACGCCGGGACGCCGTGGCGGGCCAGTGCGGCCAGGACACCCTCGGCGAGGCCGTGCTGGCCGAGGCGGGCCGCGGAGACGTTGACGTGCACGTCGACCGGGCGGCCGTAGGCGACGGCCAGGGCCGCGGCGTCCGCGCAGGAGCGGTCCAGGACGAAGTCGTCGATCGCGGCGACCAGGCCGGTGCGTTCGGCGACCGTCACGAACACGTCCGGGTCGACCGGGCCGGCGATCGGGTCGGTCCAGCGGGCCAGCGCCTCGACCGCGACCACGCTGCCGTCGGTGAAGCTGACGATCGGCTGGTAGAAAGCCGCGAAACCGTAGTCGGCCGGGGAGTTCTCCAGCGCGCGCATGAGCAGGTGCGGCAGGTCGGCGTTGGGGCCGCCGTCCGCGTTGCCGGTGTAGCGGACCAGCGCGTTCTTGCCGCGGCGCTTGCTGGCGTACATCGCGGCGTCGGCGCGGCGCAGCAGGATGTCGGCGGAGAGGTCCTGGTCGCCGGGATCGGGGCGGACCAGGCCGAGGCTGGCGCTGATGCCGACGGTGTGCCCGTCGATGACGAACGGTTCGCGCAGGTCCGCGAGGATCTCCTCGGCGATCGGGTCGGCGTCGCCGGCGCGCTTCTCCAGCAGCACCGCGAACTCGTCGCCGCCGAGGCGGGCCACCAGGTCCTCGCCGCCGGCCGCCGCGCGCAGGCGGTCACCGATGGCGCGCAGCAGCCGGTCGCCCATGGCGTGCCCGAAGCTGTCGTTGATGAGCTTGAAGTCGTCGAGGTCGGCGAAGACCAGCGCGACCGGCGAACCCCGATGACGGTACGCGTCGAGCGCGAGGACCAGGCGTTCCCGGAACAACGCCCGATTGGCGAGCCCGGTCAGCGGATCGTGATAGGCCTGGTGGTGCAGGCGTTCCTGACCCTCCGACACCCGGGCGAGCAGGACGCTGTTGTCGACGATGGTGAACATCTGCCGGGCCACGACCAGACCGAGACCGAGCCAGCCCAGATACGCCTCGTACGACGTGAGCTGCCCCCCGGTCCCGGTCCGCACCGCGATCACGACTCCGGTGGCGACCACCGGCACGTACGGCAGCAGCAGGTGCAGCCAGTCGGCCTCGGGCTCCTGCACCGCGACCGGTTCCCCGGTGGCCGGGTGCGACATGGCCGCGATCGCGAGCAGGGCCGGGCCGAGCAGGTATCCGGCGGCCTCGATCGGGGTGGGCACGCCGGTGCTGAGGTTGAGCAGGCGCACCGTGTCGGAGCAGCCGAGCGCGAGCAGGCCGGCGACCATCAGCCACAGTGTCACCCGCCCGGGTCCCCACATCGGGCGCATCACGAGCATGAGCAGCAGCATGACGATCAGGACGAGGTCGACGACCGGGTACGCCATGGCCACGCCGGTGGCCCATGGGTGGTGGCCCACCTCGGCGAAGATCCGGCCGGGCAGCGCGGACCAGGCCAGCGCGACCAGGGAGCCGGTGATCAGGAAGCTGTCGATGACCAGCAGGCCGCGGTCGCGGGGCACCGACGAGCGGGCCGCGCGGGGCAGCGACGCCGACATGGTCAGCAGGGTCAGGAACGCGAACAGCGGCAGGGTCAGGAACCCGACGTCGGCGATGCCGGCCGCGGTGGCCCGGCCGGGTTCCAGCACGTCGCGGACCACCCACCAGAGCCGGGCCAGCGCCCAGGCGGTCAGCCCGGCACCCAGCAGGATCCGCCAGCGGGCCCGCAGCGCGGTGTGTTCCCGGGCGGCCGCGAAGCACGCGAACGCGGCGAGCACCCCGGCGGCGAACTGGGCCGCGTCGTCGTAGAGCCGCTGTCCCGCGCCGGCCGGGACCGCGTACCCACCGACCGCGGTGACGACGGCCGTGAGGACGACGGCGAGCGTCACCGTCACGGGGGTCCGTTCGGACAGCCGTCCCGTCGTCATCACCACCCGCAACACCCGGTCGAACACGAGTGCCGTCCGGTGGCCGGCTGTAGCCGGCCACCGTCACGACCGGAGTAAGGTACCGCAGCCCGCGCCGCCCGCAAGCGGTGTGCGCCGGTCACCCGCACAGCGGTCCGTCGCGCCGGGTCAGTCGCGCAGGGTCAGATCGGCGACGATCACCGTGATGTTGTCCGGGCCGCCGCCCTGCAGCGCGAGGTCGATCAGACGCTCGGCGCAGCTCTGCGGGTCGTTGGGCTCCAGCAGCTCGGACTCGATGCGCTCGGCCGGCACCGGCCCGGTGAGGCCGTCGCTGCACAGCAGCCAGCGGTCGCCCTCCTCCGGTTCGACGAGGACGTACGACGGGCTCACCGGCTCACCCTGCAACGCCTGCGTGACGACCGCGCGGCGCGGGTGGCTGCCCGCCTCCTCGGGCCGGATCAGGCCCTGGTCGACGAGCATCTGGACGTACGTGTCGTCCTTGGTCAGCTGGTTGAGCCGGCCGTCGCGCAGCAGGTAGGCACGGCTGTCGCCGACGTGGGCGAGGGCGGCCCGGTCCCCGGAGAAGATCACGGCGGTGAGGGTGGTGCCCATACCCTGCAAGGCGGCATCGCCCGCCACGGTATCGGCTATCCGTCCGTTCGCGACCTCGAGGGCCTTGTGCAGAGCGTCCATCTGCTGTTCGTTCTCGATCGGCACGTCGAGCGACGCCATGGCCTCGACGGCGATGCGGCTCGCGACATCTCCGGCGGCCATTCCTCCCATACCGTCGGCCACGACCAGCAACCGGTCACCCGCATAGTGACAGTCCTGGTTACTGCTCCGCACGTGGCCTCTATCGGTGACGGCCGCCCACCGCAGGTGCAAGGTCATGGCGTGCAGCCTGCCAGGTCGGCTCCACCCTGTCTGCACGTGGTCGGCGGCGCGCCGCGACAAACGCCCGTCACCTGCGCAAAAAGGATACTCATCCGGGTAACTCCCCTTACAGTGGGCGCCCGAGGCACCGGGGATCGACGTCCCCGGTGACCGGGCGGGTGGGTGCGACCCATTCGAGGGCGGACTGATCGACCGCCCATCCGCGTACGGTGATGCGGCTGTGCACCGGGCGGACCGGCTCGGGGCAGAGGGTCTTGGACCGCACCCAGCCGTTGGGCAGGAACACGACCTCGCCGCCGCGCTGCAGGACGGTGGTCGCGGTGTCGTCGACGGTGATCATCTGCCCGCGGACCACCCGCACCGGCAGCGTGCCGTCGTCGACCTCGACGGCGCTGTTGGGCAGCACCGGAGCCTGCAGGAAAACCGCGCCGACGACGATCGGCGCGACGATCGTGGCGGCCACCGCCGGCCAGTGCGTCGCCACCCGGGCGGCCCGTGGCGGCACCGGGCCGGTCAGCAACCAGCCCAGCAGCGGGGGCACGAACAGCAGCACCGCCGTGCCGACCTCGCCGGCGCCCAGGGCGGCGCGGATGCCGGGCCACACCCAGAGCAGCACGACGAGCCCGAGCACGATCGGGATCACCAGCGTGGTGACGAGCAGCATCCGGCGCTCGCCCGGGAAACGCTGCACGGCGGTCAGGCCGAGGATCGCGACGACGAGCATCAGCAGCGTCGGCAGCATCCGCATCTGCCAGGTGAAGCCGGCGAGACCGGCCGCCAGCACCACGACCCAGTCCGGCATCCGCAGGGCGGTGAGCGCGAGCAGTGACCGCCGTGCGGCCTCGTTCTGGTCCGGCGAGCTGATCAGCAGGATGCCGCCGAGGGTACGCAGTACGAGCACCACCGCCGGCACCGCCCAGATCAGCGTGATGATCATCGCGCTGATCATGCCGAGCGGGCTGATGTACTGCACGAGCAGCAGCATCGTGGGCAGGTCCTGCCGGCTCAGGTACCACAGCCGGAGCACGAGCAGCACCAGCGGGAACGCGGGCAGCGCGGTGAACAGCCAGTTGAGCTGGGCCCGGCGCAGGCGCGGGCGGCGGTCGACGATCTCCACGCTGGTCACGGCGTCCGGTCCTCCCAGGGCAGCTCGCGGACCTCGGGCCGGTCGATGAACGGCTGCTGCGGCCGGGCCAGCGGGGTGAGCGGTTTGTCGGCGAGCCCCGGCCCGACGTTGCGCTGCGCGGCCAGCTCGGGCGCGATGTTGCGCTGATAAGCCTCTTCCCAGCGGGTGTCCTTGGGGTCGGCGTACGAGCGGTACAGCGTGACGTTCACCAGGTCACGCAGCGCCTCGTTGGCTCCCACGCTCACCCCCCACGCCTCGGTCGCGTCGTCGCCGAGATCCCAGTGGTCGTACTGGTCCGGATGCCGGTATTTGTACCCGCCGAGGATCGCGGCGTCGGTGGTGACCGCGACGACCTCCTTGCGGTCGAGCAGTTCGAAGCATTCCCCGACCCGGTTGCGCGGCACGATGATCGCGCCCGAGATGCCGGCCGCGATGGCGCTCGTGGACGCGGTCAGGCTGCAGATCCGCTGGCCCTGGAACTCCTTGAGGCTGGCCACCGGGGCGTGCCCGTGCAGGGTGATCACCGACTGCTCGGTGTGCAGGTACGACTTGGAGAACATCACGTTCGGCATCGCCTCGCGGGCGTCGTTGATGCTGTAGCTCGCGATCACCATCTTGACCGGTTTCGGGTTGTGGTCGAGATCGGTGGCCTCCATCCGGGAGCGGTCCTCGCTCTCGATGCCGTAGAACTCCACCTCGTCGCGGAGGAACCCGAGGTCCTCGGCGATCATGTACGCGATGTCGACGTCGAACCCGGTCCAGCCGAGTCTGGGGTCGAGGTAACCGATCCCGGGCTGGTCGTCCTTGACCGCGATCTGCAGGGTCTGCCACTCGTCCACCCCGGCCGTCCGGCGCAGATCCTCTATGGACGGCGGCCCCACGTGGAACAGCCGCACCCACCCGAACCCGAGCACCAGCACCAGGGCGGCCCCGATCGCGGCGAGCCGCCACGGTGCGAGCGGCGCCCCCCACGTGCGCACGGTTTCCTCCGGACGGGTGAACGTGCGCCGCAGCCCCAGCAGCGCCCGCTCGCCACGCCGGACCCGGGCGGTGCCGGCGGTGTGGCGCAGCACCGTGCGCTGCCGTGGTGGGCGGCGCACGATCACCTTGCGCACCGCCACCGGCGGGCGCCTCCCGGGGCCCTGTGGCGGCCCAGGAGGCGTTTGCGGGGCCGAACCCTGCCTCGGGGTTACCCCCGGCCCCGGATCGGGCCGAGAGCCCGCACCGGCCGTGGCCCGCTCGTCATCGTCCATGGTCGACACCGTGCCCCCGTCCCGTATCGAAGCGGTAAGTCTGCCGGAGAAATGTCACGGGACCGGGTCGGCGGTCCCGTAGGGCACGCCCGGCCGGCACCGCACCAGCCGGGCGGCGGTGAGCCGGAGCCCGTCGCGCGTGCCGTACCGACGGACGGCTTCCAGCCCGTAGGCACTGCAGGTCGGCGTGTACCGGCAGCGCATGGGCAGCCGCGGCGACACCTTGCGGTAACCCCGGATGGCAGTGGTCACGACCCGGTCGGTGGTGCTGCGCCGCGGACCCAGGCGGGACACGAGCAGCAGCGTGGCGCTCAGCGAATTGAAATTGCAGAAGGGCAGATCACAGATGTCGCAGACACCGTAGTCACTACAGGAGTCGCAGCCCCAGTTCTCGTACCACTTGTCCTTTTTCTTCTTCTTGTTACGGTGTCCCCGCCGCTTCCCCCACATGCCGACCATCGTGGCGCATGAGTGCGACAACTTCGGGTAACCGCGCCCCATGAGAGTCGGGACAGGTGTCACAGTCGCGGTGCTGGTGGCCGCGGGGGTCCGGATCGCCCGCGCACGGCACCGGCGGGTGCTGCACCCGGACGGCCGCTCCTTCACCGGTGACCTGGAGATCTGGGGCCTGCCCGAGCCGACCGGCGCGGCCCTGATCGACCGCCCGGCGCGGCACCCGGTGACCGTGCGGATCTCCAAGGGCGCCGGGACCCCGCCGGGCCGGCCGGACGTGCTCGGCGTGGCGGTGCGGGTGCACGGCCCGGTGGTCGGGCACCGGTTCGACCTGCTGCTCTCCACCGCCGGGCAGGGCCGGTGGACGCGACACCTGCCGGTGTTGCGGCGTACGTTCGCCACGCACTACGGCACGATCACGCCCTACCGCACCGGGACCGGCCGCAAGCTGTATCTCAGTGCGACGGGCGGCGCGGCTCTGGGCCGTACCCTCGCCTCGGTCGTCGCCGCGGCCGAGCACGACGGCGCACGACTGGTGCTCTCCGCCGGCGCCGGAGCGTCGTTCGGGCAGGTGCGCTTCGGGGCGGCGCTGTCCGCCGCGGCCGACGCCGACCTGGCGTTCGACCCGATCCGCAACGTCCCGGCCGACCTGCATCCGACCGGGACCGTGCACGGCCTCCGGGCCCTCGCCTACCGGGCCGGGCACCGATGGCGCGGCGCGCGGCCGGCGGCCCGGAACCCGGGAGCCGTGACGCGCACCGCGACCCACCGCTGAGCGCTACCTCGCGTAGACCACCACGGCGGTTTCGGGAGGGAGTTCCACCCGGTCCCGCTGCAGCACCACGCCCGGCTCGGTGGCCAGCAGCACCCGGGTCGGGACGGTGCGCAGGCTGACCGCCTGGGGGATCGGGGCGAGGTTGGCGGCCACGACGCAGCGGCCGCGGCGCATGACCACATACTGGTCGCCGTGCCAGACCTCGACCTGGTCCAGGCGGGGGTCGGAGAGGTCGGCGTGCTCGCGGCGCAGGGCGATCAGCCGTTTGTGCAGGTCGAGGATCTCCGCGTGGCCCGGCTTGCCGGGTTCGGACCAGTCCAGCTTGGAGCGCTCGAACGTGGCCGGGTCCTGCGGGTCGGGGACCTCCGCCTCGGCCCAGCCGTGCGAGCCGAACTCCCGGCGCCGGCCGTTGCGGACCGCGTCGGCGAGCTCGGGCTCGGGGTGGCTGGTGAAGAACTGCCAGGGGCTGCTCGCCGCCCACTCCTCGCCCATGAACAGCATCGGCGTGAACGGTGCGGTGAACAGCAGCGTCGCGCCGACCTTGAGCAGGCTCGGCGACAGGGTCGCGGAGATCCGGTCGCCGATCGCGCGGTTGCCGATCTGGTCGTGGTTCTGCAGGTACGCGACGAAGCGGTGACCCGGCACCCGGGCCCGGTCGACCGGCCGGCCGTGGTGGCGGCGGCGGAAGCTCGACCAGGTGTTCGCGTGGAAGAACGCGCCGGTGAGCACCGTCTCCAGGCAGTCGAGCGACCCGAAGTCGCCGTAGTAGCCCTGCCGTTCGCCGGTGAGCAGCGTGTGCAGCGCGTGGTGCACGTCGTCGTCCCACTGGGCCTGCAGGCCGGAGCCGCCGGCCTCCCGCGGGGTGATCAGTCTCGGGTCGTTCAGGTCGGACTCGGCGATCAGCGACAGCGGGCGGCCGACGTGCGTCGACAGGCTCTCCACCTCGACGGCCAGCTGCTCGAGCAGCGTCACCGCGCCGTGGTCGACCAGGGCGTGCACCGCGTCGAGGCGCAGGCCGTCCACGTGGTAGTCGCGCAGCCAGGACAGCACGCTGTCGGTGATGTAGCGGCGGACCTCGTCGGAGTGGGGGCCGTCGAGGTTGATCGAGGCGCCCCACGGGTTGGCACCGGCGAAACTGAGGTAGGGCGCGAACATCGGGGCATACGCGCCGGACGGGCCGAAGTGGTTGTAGACCACGTCCAGCACCACGCCGAGGCCCTTGGCGTGGGCCGCGTCGACGAAGCGCTTCAGGCCGTCCGGGCCGCCGTACGCCTCGTGCGGCGCGAACCAGCAGACGCCGTCGTAGCCCCAGTTGTACTCGCCGTTGAACGCGTTGACCGGCAGCAGCTCCACCAGGTCGACACCGAGCTCGACGAGGTGATCGAGGCGTTCGACGGCCGCGTCGAACGTACCTTCCGGGGTGAAGGTGCCGACGTGCAGCTCGTAGAGGACGGAACCCGGCAGCTGTCGTCCGGTCCACGATCCGTCCGACCACGGGAACGCCGCATGGTCGTACACCCGGCTGGGGCCGTGCACCCCCTCAGGCTGCCATCTCGACCGCGGATCCGGAAGCGGCACATCGTGATCGGTCAATACGTACGCGTAGTCGGCGCCGGCGCCGGCCTCGGGCACGTCGAGGCGCCACCAGCCGTCGTCGCCGCGCTCCATCTCGCGATCAGCTCCACCGATACGCAGGGTGACGGTCTTCTCGGGAACCCAGACCTCGAAGAAAGCCATGTCTACTCTTTCACCAGCAAGGCGACGGGGTACGTGTGCAGCAGATCGGCCACGGCCAGGCGGTTGCCGCCGTAACTGGTGTTCGTGAAGACTTCCGTCCAGGTATGACCGTCGAGTGACAGCGTGGTGTCGTGCCAGCCGCCGTGGCGTGACAATCCGACCGGCAACCGGGTGGCCACCGCGACCACGCCGCCCCGGTCGTACGCGAGGGCGTGCTCGGCGACCCGGCCCTCCGCGAACACCGGACGGTAACCGGCGAACAGCTCCGGGCGCTGCCGGCGCAGCCGCAGGGTACGGCTGGTGACCAGCAGTTTCGCCGCGCCGCTGTCGTCGACCGGCGGCTGCCACCCGTCGTCGATGCGGGCGAGCAGCTCGCGGCGCTCACCGAAATCGACCGGGCGCCGGTTGTCCGGGTCGACCAGCGACAGGTCCCAGAGCTCGGAGCCCTGGTACACGTCGGGCACGCCGGGCATGGTCAGCTGCACGAGCTTCTGGCCCAGCGAGTTGGACCGGCCGGGACCGGTGATCGACGCGGCGAACCCGGCCACCTCCGCGGTCAGCGCGGGCTCGTCGTAGATCCGGTCGACCATCCGCCGCAGCGCGGTCTCGAAACCCTCGTTCTGCTGGGTCCAGGTGGTGCCGACGCCGCCTTCCCGGGCGGCCTTCAGCGCGTACGCCTGCAGCCGCTCGCGCTCGATCGGCCAGGCACCGACCGCGGCCTGCCAGATCAGGTGGGCGAGGGCCGGATCGGGCAGCGGGTCCACCCGGACCCAGCGGCGGACCACCTCGGTCCAGTCCCCGGGCACCTCGGCCAGCACCGCCAGCCGGGCCCGGACGTCCTCGCTGCGCTTGGTGTCGTGGGTGGAGAGCGACGTCATGCCGGCCGGCCAGCGCCGCTGACGGTCGTCGCAGGCGTCATGGAACGCGTCGGGCGCGACGCCGAACTCGGCCGGGTCGTTGCCGACCTCGTTGCGGGCGGTGAACCGGGTCCAGCGGTAGAACGCGGTGTCCTCGACCCCCTTGGCCATGACCGCGCCGGTGTACTGCTGGAAGCGGATCGCCAGCTCGTCGTCGGGACGGCGCAGCCGGGCGGTGAGCTGGTCCAGGACCGGGATCAGCCCGGGGCGCCGGCGGCCGGCCTCGGCCCGGGCCTTCGCCAGGTGCCGGGACCCGAACGGCAGGTAGGACCGGTAGACCGGGAAACAGGCGGCAAGCTCGGCCAGGGCCTTCGGCGCGGCCTCGATCTCGGGTACGAGCCGGCACAGCCGCGCCAGCTCGGCCGCGAGTTCCGTCGTGGCGACGTGGTGCTTGCAGTCGTGCACGAGGTTCTGCCAGCTGGTCTCGCCGCCGGTCAGGTGGTGGTCGAGGGTGTCGAAGAACCGCTCGGTGGTGGGGTCGATGAACACGCCACCGACCTCGGCGAGCGCGTCGTACCCGGTGGAGCCGGCGACCGGCCAGTCCGGCATCTCCTCCCCCGGTTCGAGGATCTTCTCGACCACGATCCAGGCGTCCGGGGCGGCTTCCTTCAGCCGTCGCAGGTACTCACCCGGGTCGCGCAGGCCGTCCGGGTGGTCGACGCGCAGACCCTGCACGGCACCCTCGGAGTACCACCGCAGGATCTCGCGGTGGGTGGCCTCGAAAACCTCGGGATCCTCGACGCGCAGACCGGCCAGATCGATGATCGAGAAGAAGCGGCGGTACGTGAGCTCGGAGTCGCCGCGTTTCCAGTTGACCAGCTCGTAGTGCTGCCGGTCATGGACCTCCCGCGCGGAACCGTCGCCGGTGCCGTCCGCGATCGGGTAGCGCTTGTCGAAGTAGTGCAGCTCGCCGTCCACGACCGTGAGCTGGTCGAGCGCGTCCGGCTCGTCGGCCAGCACCGGGATCAGGATCCGGCCCTGCGCCCAGTCGATGTCGTAGAAGCTCGCGTACCGCGACGACTCCCCGTTCCTGAGAACGTCCCACCAGGTCGGGTTCGCGGCCGGCACGCCGACCCCGGCGTGGTTGGGCACGACGTCGACCACCATGCCCAGCCCGGCCGCGTCCAGCGCCGCCTTGAGGGCCAACCGGCCCTCCTCGCCGCCGATCGCCGGGCTGACCCGGGTGAAGTCGACGACGTCGTAGCCGTGCTCGGAGCCGGGGGCGGCGGTGAGCAGCGGCGAGGTGTACAGGTGACTCACCCCGAGATCGGCCAGGTAGTCGACGATCTCGGCGGTGGACTTGAGGGGGAAGTCGGGGCGGATCTGGACGCGGTAGGTACCAGAAGGGGGCATTAGACCGTCCTGTCCAACACGATGATCGAGCGGTCGGGCACGAGGATGGTGGAACCGGCCTCCACCACGTTCGGGCTGTCCGGCGACGGTTCGGCGGTCTCGATGACCTTCTCCCACTTCTCGCCGTACTCCATGGGGGGCGTGGAGAACTCGATCGGCGCGTCGTGGGCGTTGAAGAACAGCAGGAACGAGCTGTCGACGTGGCGCTGACCGTATTGACCGCGCTCGCGGATGCCCTCGCCGTTGACGAACAGCGCGACCGCGCGGCCGAAGTCGTTGCCCCAGTCGTCGCCGGCCATCTGCCGGCCGTCCGGGGTGAACCACTCCAGGTCGGGCAGCGGGTCGCCGCCACCGCGGGCGGTGACCGGCAGGCCGGTGAAGAAGCGCCGGCGCTGGAACACCTGGTGGCGGTGGCGGAACGCGGTCAGCTTGCGGGTGAACTCGAGCAGCCGCTCGTCGGCGTTGCCCCAGTCGATCCAGCTGATCTCGTTGTCCTGGCAGTACGCGTTGTTGTTGCCCTGCTGGGTGCGGCCCAGCTCGTCGCCGTGCGAGATCATCGGCACGCCCTGGCTGAGCATCAGCGTGGCCAGGTAGTTGCGCCGCTGCTTGGCCCGCAGCGCGAGCACGCCGCGGTCGTCGGTCGGGCCCTCGACGCCGCTGTTCCAGGAGCGGTTGTGGCTCTCGCCGTCCCGGTTCTCCTCGCCGTTGGCGTCGTTGTGCTTGTCGTTGTACGAGACGAGGTCGTTGAGCGTGAACCCGTCGTGCGCGGTGACGAAGTTGATCGAGTGGAACGGTTTGCGGCCGTCGTCCTGGTACAGGTCGGCCGAGCCGGTGATCCGGCTGGCGAACTCGGCCAGCGTCGCGGGCTCCCCGCGCCAGAAGTCGCGTACGGTGTCGCGGTACTTGCCGTTCCACTCCGTCCAGTTGGGCGGGAAGTTGCCGACCTGGTAACCGCCCGGGCCGACGTCCCAGGGCTCGGCGATCAGCTTGACCTGACCCACCACCGGGTCCTGCTGGACGACCTCGAAGAACGTCGACAGCCGGTCCACGTCGTAGAACTCCCGGGCCAGGGTGGAGGCGAGGTCGAACCGGAAGCCGTCCACGTGCATCTCGGTGACCCAGTAACGCAGGGAGTCCATGATCAGCTGGAGGCTCTGCGGACTGCGCACGTTGAGGCTGTTACCCGTACCCGTGTAGTCCATGTAGAAGTTGGGTTGGTCATCCACGAGCCGGTAATAGGTCCGGTTGTCGATGCCCTTGAGGCTCATCGTCGGCCCGAGATGGTTGCCCTCGGCGGTGTGGTTGTAGACGACGTCCAGAATGACTTCCATGCCGGCCGCGTGCAGCGCCTTGACCATCCCGCGGAACTCCTGGGTCTGCTGGCCCAGGGAACCCATCGCGGAATAGCCGTGGTACGGCGCGAAGAAGCCGAGCGTGTTGTAACCCCAGTAGTTGCGCAGACCGAGGTCGGAGAGGCGGTTGTCATGGACGAACTGGTGCACCGGCATCAGCTCGACCGCGGTCACGCCCAGCTTGGCCAGGTGCTCGATGACCGCGGGGTGCCCGATCGCCGCGTACGTCCCGCGCATGTCCTCGGGCACGTCGGGGTGCCGCTCGGTCAGGCCCTTGACGTGCGTCTCGTAGATCACAGAGTGGTGGTACGGGATGTCCGGCCGGCGGTCGTTGCCCCAGTCGAAGTACGGGTTGACCACCACGCCCTTCGCCATGTACTGCGCCGAGTCCAGGTCCGACATCTCGTCGGGGTTGTCCATGTCGTACGCGTACAGCGACGGGTGCCAGTCGATGTCCGAGTCGACCGCCCGCGCGTACGGGTCGAGCAGCAGTTTGTGCGGGTTGCACCGCAGCCCCCGCGACGGGTCGTAGGGCCCGTAGACGCGGTAGCCGTACCGCTGACCGGGTTCCACCCCGGGCAGGTATGCGTGCCAGACGAACGCGTCCTGCTCGTGGAGCTGGACCTTGCGCTCGTTGCCGGACGCGTCGAACAGGCAGAGCTCCACAGCCTCCGCGATCTCCGAGAAGATCGCGAAGTTGGTGCCCGTGCCGTCGTACGTCGCGCCCAGGGGATACCGGTGACCCGGCCACACCTGCATCTGATTGCTCCCACCCTCGACCGACCGGTGCCCGCGGTCGCGAGGGCCTTTCGCCACGGGCGGGCAGACGTGTTCCCCACCGCGCTCCGGGCTAATCCTGTGCGACCGCGTCAGCGGTCATTCTCACCGATGGGACGGCGGGCGTCTCCGCGACGGTCCGGTTACCGCCCGATACCTTTCGCTTTCTCTGCGTATTCATGTGGGAACTGTCACGTATCCCACCGGGTTTAGCGGGATCCAAATAGAGCAAAGAGACCGCGGGGGAATGGGGTTTCATGGACCGGATCTTGATGTTGAGCTGGGAATACCCGCCGTTGCTCGTGGACGGACCGGGACGCCACGCGCACGCGCTGGCCACGTCGCTCGTCGCCGACGGCCACGAGGTGACCGTGGTGACCCGGCACGTGCCGGGCGCGCCGCGCGAGGAATTCGCCGAGGGCGTGCACGTCGTCCGCGCGCCGGAGGACCCGCCGGAACACACCGACCTGGTCGGCTGGACCACCGCGTTCAACCACAGCCTGACCCGGGCCGCCCTGCGCGCCGCCCGCAACGGGCGCTACGACGTGGTGCACGCCCACGACTGGCTCGTCGCCCATTCGGCGATGACGCTGCGCGAGCACCTCGACGTCCCCCTGGTCGCCACCATGCACTCCACCGAGGCCGGCCGCAGCCCGGGCGCCCCGCACCACACGATCGACGACATCGAACGCTGGCTCGCCACCGAGGCCGACCGGCTGATCGTCTGCTCCGACCACATGCGGCGCGAGATCCGCTCCGCGTTCGGCGTGTCCGGGGCGAAGGTCGAGGTCATCCGCAACGGCGCCGACCTCGTCCGCTGGTACGCCCGGCCGCCCGCGATCGCCGCCGCCCGGCAGCGTTACGCCGGGACGGGCCCGCTGCTCACCGTCGCCGGCCGGCTGGTCGCCGAGAAGGGCGTCCAGCACCTGCTCGCCGCACTCCCCCACCTCGAGAAGGCCCACCCGGGGCTGCGCGTCGTGATCGCCGGCGACGGTCCAGACCGGGCCGAGCTCGAGGCCGCCGCCTCCCCGGCCGTGACGTTCGCGGGATTCCTCCCGGAGGACGAGCTCGCGGCACTGCTCGGCGCGTCCGACTGCCACGTGGTCCCGAGCACGTACGAACCGTTCGGCATGATCGCCCTGGAAGCGGCGGTCGCGGGTGCCCCGGTCGTGGCCGCGTCCACCGGCGGGCTCGCCGAGATCATCGAGGACGGCGTCACCGGCGTGACGTTCGAGCCCGGGAACCCGTACGCGCTGGCCGACGCGGTGACCTCGGTCCTCGCCGACCGCGATGTCGCCCGCACCCTGGCCCGGGCCGGGCGCCGCCGGGTCCGCGAGGACTTCACCTGGACGGCCGTCGCGGCCAAGACCCACAAGGTCTACGCGGCGGCGGCCCGGCACACCGCCTGGGACGCCCGCGAGGCCCAGCTGATCCTGGCCGAGGCCACCCTCACCGCACCCGTCACCCCGCGGATCTCCGCTTGAGAGCACTGGTGCTCGGTGGCGGCGGGATCACCGGCATCGCCTGGGAGCTGGGCCTGATCGCCGGGCTGCGCCGCCTCGGCACCGACCTCGGCTCGGCCGACCTGATCATCGGCACCTCGGCCGGCGCGTACGTCGGCGCCCTGCTGGCGACCGGCACCGACCTGGACGAGGCCATCGCGGCGGCGTCGGCCATCAAGATCGAGCTGTCCCCCCGCGTCGACCCGGGCCTGATGGCCCAGGGCTTCGCCATCCTCACCGACCGCACCCGCACCCCCGCCCAGCTCCGCGCCGCCATCGGCGCCCTCGCCCGGTCGGCCGCCCTCGGCGACGACGCCCCGCACGTGGCCCGGTTCGCGGCCCAGCTGCCGGCGCACACCTGGCCCCGGACGCCCCGCCTGGTCGTCACCGCGGTCAGCACCACCACCGGCGAGCTCACCGCCTGGGACGCCGGCGCGGACGTCGCACTGCCCGCCGCCGTGGCCGCGAGCTGCGCCCTGCCCGGCGTCTTCCCCCCGGTCCGGGTCGGCGACGACCGGTACATGGACGGCGGCCTCCGCTCGGTCACCAACACCGACCTGGCCACCGGCGCCGAGGCGGTCGTGGTGCTCGCACCCAGCAGCGGCATGTTCCGCACACCCCCGGCCACCGAGCTGAACGCCCTGGCCCCGGCCCGCAGCGCGCTGATCGCCCCGGACGACACCGCCCGCGCCGCGATGGGCACCAACATCCTCGACCCCGGCCGCCGCGCCGACGCCCTCGCCGCGGGCATCGCCCAGGCCGCCGCGGTCGCCGGGGCGGTGGCGAAAGCCTGGCTCTGACGCCGCCCTCGCATAACGTGACGAGATGGACTCTTACCGTGACGTTGTCGAGTTCGCCGGGCACACCCCCGGCCCCGTCCAGGCGTTCATGAGCCATTACACCGAGCTCGGGCTGCTTGTCCTCGTCGCCCTGTGGGCACTCGCCTGGGCGCTCACCCGCCGCACCGCACCAGCTCTGACCGGGCTGGCCGGCGTGCTCCTCGCGTACGGCCTCAGCGAGTGGGTGAAGACCTGGGTGGACGCCGAACGCCCGTGCCGGATCTTCCCTGAGCTGCGGATCATCGCCCACGAGTGCCCGGCGACCGGTGACTGGTCTTTTCCCAGCAACCACTCCACGATCGCCGGGGCCCTGGTCGTGGCGGTCCTGCTGCTCTCCCGGAACCTGGGACTGCTCGCGCTGCCACTCGGGGTGCTGGCCGCGTTCTCCCGGGTGTTCGTCGGTGTGCACTACCCGCGCGACGTCGTGGCGGGATTCCTGCTCGGCGCCGCCGTCACCCTGTCGGTATCGGTGCTGGTGCGGCACCGTCCCGGCCGGCGAGAAAGCCTCGCACCGCGGCGAGGAACTCAGCCGGCCGGTCCGCATGGACGTGGTGACCGGCTTCGAGGCTGACCAGCCGGGCGTCCGGCATGCGCTCGACCGTCTCGGACAGCAGGTGCTGCGGGATCGTGCTGTTCGCGCCACCCACGATCAGGGTCGGGGTGCTCAGCGTGGCCAGCCGGTCCCACCACGCCGGGTCGGGGTCGGTGATCTGGGCCCGGATCGCGGTGACCGCGGCGAAGTCGAACGGGGTCGGTTCCGCCGGCCGGTCCAGCGGGGGCCGCGACAGCGCACCCGGGCGGGGTGCTGTCACGTCCTCCAGCACCAGAGCGGTGACCCGGTGCGGGTGGGCCCCGGCCAGCAGGATCGCCACGACGCCACCCATCGAGTGGCCGACCAGCACGCAGCGGTCGATCCCGGACGCGTCGAGGAAACCGAGCACGTCGCCGGCCATCAGCTCGAAGGAGTAGTCGCCGGGGTGCCCGCTGCGACCATGCCCGCGCAGGTCGAGGGCGTACACCCGGTGCCGGGAAGCCAGACCCGGCAGCACCGGGAGCCAGTCGCGTTCGTCGTCGCCGAGACCGTGCAGCAGCACCATCGGCGGATCGCCGGGATCTCCCGCGCTGCGGTAGGCGAGCCTGAGCCCGCCGATCTCGGCGACGTGCGTGGACCCGGTCACCGGCGCGCCGAGTAGATCGCCAGCCTCACCCGGGCCGCGTTGAACAGGGGCGCGGGGACACCCAGGCGCTCGGCGTGGGCGACCATGTCGCCGACGATGGCCTCCGCCTCGACCGGGGCACCCGCGGTCATGTCGCGATACATCGACGAGGTGGCCGGGACACCCAGGGCGGTGATCGAGTCGCGGAGGAGCTTCTCCCAGGAATCCCGGGGCCGGTGACCCGCCGCCGTGGCGATGGCCAGGGCCTCCCCGGCGACCGCGGAGGCGTACGCGAGACCGCCGGGCACCGCCGTGATGTCGCCGATCGTGCCTCCAGCCAGGGTCGTCGCGACGCCGATGCCGGAGAGGAAGGCCCACTTCTCCCACATCTCCTGCACGATGTCGCCGGACGCGCGGGACTCGAAACCCGCGCCCGACAGCGCCGCCGTGACCGCGTCGAGCCGGTCGTCGGGCGCGTCGCCGAACGGGCCGTGCACGAGGCGGGCCATCGCGGTCATCTGCGAGATGTCGCCCTCTTCGGTGAGAGTCGAGTTGATCATGCAGATGCCACCCCAGACGCGCTCCGGGCCGAACGCCGCGAGCAGCGTGTCGACATGGCGCATGCCGTTGAGCAACGGGACGATCACGGTCCGCGCCCCGACCGCCGGGGTGATGTCGGCGATCGCCTGATCCAGCCCGTAGCTCTTCACCGAGAGCAGGACCAGGTCGTACGGGGAGTCGAGGGTGCCGGCGGTGACCGTACGGACGTCGGTCCGGCTCTCCCCGGACGGGCCGGTGATGCGCAGCCCCCGCTCGGCGAGTCTCGCCGCGCGGGCGGGCCGGACCAGGAACGTCACGTCGCGGCCGGCCCCGGCCAGGCGACCACCGAAATACCCGCCGGTCGCCCCGGCCCCCACGACGAGGACCCGCATGTCAGGCCCCGAGCATCTCGTCCACGAAACACCACTTCCAGTTCTCGCTCGGTTCGTACGAGCGCATCACCGGGTGACTCGACCCGTCGTAATGCCGGGACATGTGCTGCCGCGGTGACGAGTCACAACAGCCGACATAGCCACAGTCCATACAGATGCGCAGGTGCACCCAGTCCTGATAGCCGTCGTGCACGCATTCGGGGCAGCCGCCTTCATACGGTGCCAGGGGGGTCGGCTCGGTCGCTTCCTTGAGGTGCAGGCAGGTCACTCGTCGCTCCGGATCAGCTGGGACTCTTCCAGGTCGAGCTCGCGCTGGGCGCGGTTGAGCACCTCCTCGGAGATGCGCCCCTCGTTGCGGGCGATCTTGAAGACGTGCCGCTCGGCGGTAATCATCTCCCGCCGCAGCCGGCCGTACGCGGCGGACGGGGTCTCGAGCTGCTGATTGCCCAGCCGCTCCCACGCGTTGTTGGAGCGGCTGTCGGTCAGCGCCCGCAGCCGTTCGACGACCGAGTCCGGCGCGCCGTCGGCGTGGGCCTCGAGGCGGTCCCGGGCGGCCCGGCTGGCCGCGTGCTGGATGTTGGCCTCGGCGAGGGCGTCCTCGGTGCTGGTGTCCTCGCGCACGCCGAGGCGCCGCGACAGCATCGGCAGTGTCGTGCCCTGGATCAGCAGGGTCAGCACGATGATCGCGAACGCGACGAAGACGAACAGCTCACGCGGGTAGTCGCCGGTGTCGAACGTGTCGTTGGGCGGCAGGGTCAGCGCCGCGGCGAGCGTCACCACGCCGCGCATCCCGGCCCAGGCGAGGACCGTGGGCACCGTGATCGGCGGCCGCTCCTCCCGGGCCCGGATCCCGGGGATCAGCCGGGCCAGGTAGGTCGCCGGGTACATCCAGACGAACCGGATCACGACCAGCACCAGGAAGACCACGAGTGTCACCCGTACGGTGGTGGCCATGTCGGTCTCGATGTTCTCGATCAGCTCCCGCAGCTGCAGGCCGACCAGCAGGAACACGACACCTTCGAGCAGGAAGTTGATCAGTTTCCAGACCGCGTCCATCTGCAGCCGGGACGTCGCCGAGAGCAGGTACGGGATGCGGTGCCCCAGGTAGAGCCCGGCGATCACCACGGCGACGACGCTGGAGGAGTGCAGCTCCTCCGCGATGATCACCACGACGAACGGGGTCAGCAGCGCGACCGCGTCGTCCAGCAACGGGTCGGTGATCTTGCGGTGCAGCCACGCGGCACCGAGCGCGAACAGCAGGCCGAGCAGCACGCCGCCACCGGCCTTCAGCGCGACCTCCTTGCTGATCTCCCAGAAGCCGACCGCCGTGCCGAGCAGCGCGCTGACCGCGATCCGCACGGTGACCAGCGCGGTCGCGTCGTTGAGCAGGCTCTCGCCCTCGAGGATGGTCACCACCCGGCGGGGCAGGCCGATACTGCGGGCGATCGCGGTCGCCGACACCGCGTCGGGCGGCGCCACCACCGCCCCCAGCGCCACGCAGGCCGCGAGCGGCACGGCGGGCAGCAGAGCGTGCACGACGAACCCGACGACGAACGACGTGAGCAGCACCAGCCCGACCGCGAGCAGCAGGATGGGCCGCAGCGCCTTGCGGAACGCGACCAGGTTGGTCTGCAGCGCGGCGACGTACAACAGCGGGGGGAGGATGCCGACCAGCACGAGCTCCGGCTCGACGTGGACCTCGGGCAGACCCGGCACGTACGACAGCCCGAGGCCCGCGATCAGCAGCACCAGAGGGGCGATGAAGCCGAGCCGACGGGCGAGGGCCGCGCCGAGCACGGAGATCGCGACGAGCACGACCGTCTCGACGATGCTTTCCATGCCGCAGAGCTTAGAGAATCCTGGGCGCCACGGCTTGTGGCGCTACCCACCCTTGATTAGGTACCCATACTCTCGCCGTGCCCGCGGCGGTCCTGAAAGCTGTCCGCCATGACGCAGATCGTTCCCAGGGTGGGCATCACCGCGGTGGCCGGCGCCCTGCCCGCCTACGAGGTGACCACCGCCGACCTCCAGCGACGGGTGGCGCACGCGAGCGGCCTGCCGTTCCCGGACGGCATGATGGTCCGCGCCACCGGCATCGAGCGCCGCCGCGTCGCCGCCGACGACGAATACGCCTCCGACCTGGCGCTCACCGCCGCCCGCCGGGTCCTCGACGACACCGGCCTCGACCCGCTCGACCTCGACCTGCTGCTGTTCGCCTCGGCGACCCGGGACATGGTCGAACCGGCCACCGCCCACGTCGTGCAGGCGGCGCTGGGCAGCCGGGCGCACGCCCTCGACGTCACCAACGCCTGCAACAGCTTCCTCAACGGCATCGACCTGGCCCGAGCCATGATCATCGCCGGCCGGGCCCGCCGGGCGCTCGTGGTCACCGGGGAGACCCCGACCCGGGCCATGCGGCCCAGGCTCGACGGGATGGTCCAGGCCCGGCAGTCCCTCGCCGGCTACACGTTCGGCGACGCCGGCGCCGCGGTCCTCGTCGAACCGGTCGCCGCCGGGGGCATCCTCGACGTCGACAGCGAGACCCATTCGCGGCACTGGCCGGTCGGCGGCATCTTCGGCGGCGGCTCCCGGCACCCGCGCGGCGACGAACACACCTACTTCACCGGTGACGGCACCGTCCTGCGCGACGTGTTCGAGAAGATCGGGCCGGGCCTGCTGGAACGGGTCGCCCACCGCACCGGCCTGGGCTGGGACGACTACGCCGCCGTGCTGGTGCACCAGGTGACGATGCCCTATCTGAGACGGTTCGTGGAGGTTGCCGGGGTGCCCGAGGACAAACTCGTGCTGACCGTGCCCGAACTCGGCAACATCGCCAGCGCCACCCTCGGCGTCCAGCTCGACCGGGTCCGCCCGAGCCTGAGCACCGGCGACCGCGTCCTCATGGTCGGCCTCGGCGGCGGCGTCAGCCTCATGACGATGGTCTGGGAGGTGTCATGACCGAGCTGTGGGTGATCGTGCCGGCGTACAACGAGGCGGCGCGGATCCGGGCGACGCTCGACGCGCTCGCGGCCCAGACGGACACCGGCTTCGAACTGCTCGTCGTGGACAACGGTTCGACCGACGGCACCGCGGAGATCGTGCGAGGCTTCACCGCGCCCTTCCCGGTGCACGTCCTGGCCGAACCCGAGAAGGGCGTCGGCTGCGCCGTGGACACCGGATTCCGGTACGCGATCGGGCGCGGTGCGACGTTGCTCGCCCGTACGGACGCGGACTGCCTGCCCCGTCCCGGCTGGCTCGCGGCCGCCCGGGCCGGCCTGACCGGCGGCGCAGGCCTGACCAGCGGCGCGGGCCTGACCAGCGGCGCGGGCCTGACCAGCGGCGCAGGCCTGACCAGCGGCGCAGGCCTGACCAGCGGCGCAGGCCTGACCAGCGGCGCAGGCCTGACCGGCGGCGCGGGGCTGCTGTGCGGGCGGATCACCGCCCGTCGCGACGAACACGGCCTGGCCGGGCGGGCACTGTTCCGTGCCCTCGTGGCGCTCGCCGCCGGGTTCGGCCGGATCCGCCCCGCGCACCGCTCGAAGGAGTTCCTGGCGCCCTACCGGATGCACGCGGGCAACAACATGGCCATCACGGCTGCCCTCTACGAGGCCTGCGGCGGCATGCCCCGGCGCCCTTCCCCCACCGACCGGATCTTCCTCAACCGGGTACGCCGCACCACCCCCGCGATCCGTCACAGCCGCACCATGGTCGTGGAGAACTCCACCCGCAGGCTCTCGGCCTACGGCATCATCGGCGCGGCGAAGTGGTACCTCGATCAGGGCAGCGGCGACCTCACCGCGGATCCCCGATGATCGGCGAACTGATCGACGGCCTCCGTCCCGGCGACCCCCGCCCGGCGATCATCGGCCCCCCGGCCATCGGTCCCGCATCGATCCGGGCCGCGTTCAGCCGGCCCGCGCCCGACCGGCCCGAGCTCGACCAGCCCGCGCCCAACCAGCCCGCGCCCAACCAGCCCGCGCCCGACCAGCCCGCGCTCGACCAGCCCGCGCTCGGCCGGTCCCTGTTCGGCCGGTCCCTGTTCGGCCTGCGCCCTCGGACGGTCGTGAGCCGGGGTGAGCTGGCCACCCTCCTCGACGGGTACGCCGTCGCCCTGCACGCCGAAGGGCTCGTCGCCGGCGACACGGTGGGCTTGGCCGTCCGCCCCGGACCGCGCTCGCTGGCCGTGCTGCTCGCGGCGTACCACCTGGGACTGCGTATCGCCGTGCTGGACCCGTCGGCCGGCCCGGACGTCCTGCTGGCCCGGTTGCGACTTGCCCGGCCACGCCTGATCCTGGCCGACGCGGCTGCCCAGGCGGTCGCCGGATGGGCAGCCCCACTTGCCCGCCGCGCCCGGCTGGAACTGCCCGACCTGTCCGCCCTCGCACCGGCCCGCACGATCGGCCGGCGGCTGCCCGGTACGGCCCCCGGCCTCGCCCCGGGCAACGGACCCCGGCCGCGCGGGTACGACGGGGACGGCGACGCGGTCATCGTGTTCACCTCGGGGACCACCAGCCGGCCCCGTGCGGTCGTGCACACGAGAGCAAGCGTCAGCGCGGGCATGCGTACCGTCCACGATCTGGTCCGGCCGCGACCGGACCGCCCGGTCCTCGGCGGCACGTTCTTCGTCCTCGTGCCCTCGCTGGCCGCTCAGGCACCCGTCGCGCTGCCCGCCCGGCACCCGGCCGCACTGGCCCGGCAGCTGGCCGCGCTCACCCCGCAGGCCACCTATCTGACACCCCCGCAGCTGCGCGCCGCGCTCACCGCCGGCGCCCGGTTCACCGGCCGGGTCTACAGCGGATCGGCGCCGGTCAGCGCGGCGTTGCTGGCCCGGGTCCGGGCGGCGGGCGCGGACCGGGCCTACGGCGTGTACGCGCTGACCGAGGTCTTCCCGGCCGCCGTCACCGAGGCGGACGACAAGGCCGCGTTCGAGGGCGCCGGCGACCACGTGGGCGGCCTGCTCCCGGGCATCCGGGCCCGGATCGACGACAACGGCCAGGTGCTGCTCGCCGGCCCGAACGCCGCGGACCGTTATCTTGGCGAGGACCCGCGTGAATGGATCGCCACCGGCGACATCGGACGCCTCGAGGGCAACAGCTTGGTCCTCGGCGGGCGCGTCAAGGACATGATCCTGCGCGACGCCGAGAACATCTACCCCGGACTGTACGAACCATCGCTGCACGTCCCCGGCGTCGAGCTGGCGCTCATCGTGGGCATCCCGGCGACCGACGGCGACGAACGCGTGGTCGCCCTCGTGCAACCGGCCGAGGGCACCGACCCGCGGACCCTCAGGGCAGCTCTGCGCGAACCTTTGCACCGTATGGGCACGGCCCGGCCGGACGCACTGGTGTTCGGCCGGATCCCACTGGCCGGCCGCTCGCGCAAACCCGACCGCCCAGCGGCTGCCCTCCTGGCCGCCCGCTTGGCCGCACGCTCGGCACCCCGCGCGTGAGGGACCTGGCGGTGGTGGTGCCCGCCCACAACGAGGCCCGGTTGCTCCCCGGCCTGCTCCACGCCCTGGCCGCCCAGTCCGACCAGGACTTCACCCTGGTCATCGTGGACAACGCCTCCACCGACACCACAGCCACGATCGCAGCCGGCTACCCGTTCCCCACGAGCCCCCATCCCCCGGCCGAGCCCATTTCGCCAACCCAGCCCGCTATCCCCATCACACCCGTTCCTTCCCTCAGGCGCAGTGCTCCGGCCACGACCGCTTCGCCCACCTGGGCCGCCTCTCCTATCGCACCCGAATCCCCCACGCTGCGCGCTGCTCCTGCCGCACCGCATTCCCACCCCCGGCCCGCTGCTCCTTCTCTCATCGCCCCGGCTTTCGCCGACTTGTCCGTCTCTCCTTCTGGTCTCGCTTCCTGCACCGGCCGGGTCGAGGTCGTGGTCTTGCGCGAACCCGAGCCCGGTGCGGGCACGGCAGCGGACACCGGGTTCCGGTATGCGATCTCGCTGGGCGCGACGAAGCTCCTGCGTACCGATGCCGACTGTCTCCCCGCCCGGGACTGGGTCGCGACCGGCCGGGCGCTGCTCGACCGGGCCGAAATGGTCTGCGGCCGGAGTGTGCCCCGCCGGGACGAGAACCCGACCTGGGCGCAACGCTATCTGTACCCTGCGGCGGTCCGGCTGGCTGCCCTCGCGGGCAGACGACTGCACCGGTCGCCGACCGCGCGGGCGCCGTTCGTGCTGATCCACGGGCACAACATGGGCATCACCGCGGACCTCTACACACGCTGCGGGGGCACGCCCCGTGAGGACCTCAGCGCCGGTTCGGAGGACGTCACGTTGCTCAATCGTGCCCGTGAGCACAGTGACCGTGTACGGCGTACGGAGAACTTGGTGGTCGAGGCAAGCTTGCGCCGGCTCCGGGCCTGGGGACCGTGGCGGACCCTGTTGTGGTCCTGGAACCGCCGATACACGCCCGGCCCCGGAAAGGTCCACGTCCGTTGAATGCCCGTACCCGCGACCGCCGGGTCTACCTGGCCGGCCATCCGATGCTGTTCGCCCTGCTCACCGCGACCCGGCGCCGCCCGGTTACCAGGCTGGGTGGCACCCTGCTGATCCACGACCGGGCGGCGTTCGTCGCCGCCCTGACCCGGGTTCCGCTGGACCGTACCGCCGCCGGCACCACCGGCGGGGCCGCCGGCCGCCTGACCGACGGCGACCTGCTCTTCGACCAGCACGGCGAAGCCCACCGCCGCTCCCGCCGAACCGCCGCGGAAACGTTCGGAGCGGCCGGGGTGGCCCGCCTCCGCCCGATCTGGCAGCGTGTTTTCGCCGAGCGGCTCAGCCCACTGGCCCATGGTCACCCGGTCGACCTCGTCCCGATTGCGGCCGAGGCGGCCGGCGCCACCGCTGCGGCCCTGCTCAACCTCGCCACCGACCCCCTCACCCTGGCGACGGCGGCACGCCGGGCCGCCGACACCGCTGCCCGGGCCCACCTGCCCGGACTCCACCTCCCGGGCACCACCCGCCGGGCCGAGAGAGCCGCAGCCCACCTGTCTGCCCTGGTAACGCCCTCCGCAGAAGGTGACCACGAGGAGAACGCCGACGCCGAGAGCCCCCGCGCGGAGAACGTCCGCGCGGACGAGGCCAGGCCGGAGAACACCAGCACGGAGAAGACCGGCGCAGAAAAGCCCGGCACGGAGAAGACCGGCACGGCACAGGCCGAGGCAGCACAGGCCGAGGCAGCACAGGCCGAGGCAGCACAGGCCGAGGCGGACGAGGACAACGCAGAAAAGGCGCGCATAGAGCAGGCGGGTGCCACGCACGCGTATGCAGAACAGGCCGGCTCAAATCGGGCCAGCGCAAATCGGGCCGGTGCAGAGCAGACGGGTGCAGAGCAGGCGGGTGCAGAGCAGGCGGGTGCAGAGCAGGCGGGTGCAGGTGAGGCTGGGGCTGGGCTGGCTGCCATGTTGGCGGTGGCAGCCATCAGTACTACGGTCGCGGCGCTGCCTCGGGCTGCTGCCTGGGCTGCTGATGCCGAGCTCTGGGGGTACGCGGACAGCCCAGCGCTGGTCGACGAGCTTTTCCGGGTCACCGCGCCGACTCCCCTGCTGCCCCGGGTCGCCGCCGCCGGGGCGGTGCTGCCGGGTGGGTGCCCGGTTCGGGCCGGTGACCGGATGCTGCTGGTGGCCCGGCATGCCCTCGACGCGCATCATCTCGATCCTGACCCGGAGCATCCGATGCCCGCGCGGATCGCCCAGCTGGTCTTCGGTGCCGGGCCGCACGCCTGTCCGGGGGCGAGGCTGGCTCGTACCCAGCTCGGGGATTTCCTGCGGGCGCTCGCGGTCCACCAGCCTGTCGTGGTCCGGGCCCGGGCGGACCGCCATGCCGCCCTGCCCTCGTGGCGCAGCCTGGTGGTCCAGGCGGGCGATCAAAGCGGACAAAACAGCAGGTAGGCCGGGCACGACAGCCGTTCGGTCGGGCAGGCCGGGCACGCCACGCAGGGCGAATCGAGACCGGACCAATTGAGGCGGCGCACGAGGGCCGAAGCAAACGGGGTTGAACCGGCCCCTGGGGCTGGGTGCAGGGTAGGTGAAGCGAAGGCGTGAGACCGAGCGGGTCGGGATGGACAGGGGTGCGGGACGACGGGACGAGCGCGCTGGGTGAGCGGGGTGACAAAGGCCGGCGCGGTGACAAAGGCCGGCGCGGTGCG
>NZ_JBITDZ010000010.1:0-368047 GCF_044454705.1 Actinoplanes sp. NPDC051494 | reverse complement strand
GGTGACGAAGGCCGGCGCGGTGACGAAGGCCGGCGCGGTGACGAAGGCCGGCGCGGTGACGAAGGCCGGCGCGGTGACGAAGGCCGGCGCGGTGACGAAGGCCGGCGCGGTGACGAGGGTGAGTGGGGTGGGCTGGTGAGGGTGGTGGTTACCGGGGCTTCGGGGTTCTGTGGGGCGGCTGTGGCCCGGCTGGCCGCCGCTGCTGGGCATGAGGTGGTCTGTCTCGGGCGGCGGCCTGGGCCGGTGGGGACGCATGTGCCGTGGGATGCCGGGCGGGATGTGCCGGTGGTTGCGGGGGCCGACGCGGTGGTTCATCTGGCCGCGGCTGTGGGGGATCCTCGGGCGGGCCGGGTCGTCGAGGCCGCATACCGTGCGGTCAATGTCGGTGGCACTGCGCGGCTCCTGAAAGCAGCCGGGGGTGTTCCGGTGGTGTGGGTCAGCAGTGCCAGCGTCTATCGGCCCGGGCCTTACGACGGCGCGGTCCGGGAGGATCACCCGGTCGGCGCGCAGCGGAATGCCTATGGGCGGACCAAGGCCGCGGGCGAGCGGCTCGCGCTCGACGCCGGGGCGGTGGTGGTGCGGCCCCGGGCTGTGTACGGCGACGGGGACCGGCATCTGCTGCCCCGGCTGCGGCGGGTGGTGCGGGGTGGGACGGCGTGGCTGCCCGGGCCTGATGTGGCGATGAGCCTGACCGCGGTGGAGAACCTGGCTTCGGCCTGTCTGACCGCGGTGGGCTGGCCGGGTGGCGCCTACAACATCGCCGACGCCGAACCCTATCGGCGTGACGACGTGCTGGGGCGGGCTCTCGGCGTACCCGTCAGGCATGTTCCGGTTCGTTTGGTCCGGGGCCTTGCTTCCGTCTCGCCGGTGCTGAGCCGGTATGCCGTGGATCAGCTCACCGACGGCATGGTGCTCGACCTGGGCCGGGCGTGGGAGCGGGGTTACCGGCCGCGGGCCGCGTTGTCCGACTATTTGGTCCGGACCACGCCGGAGCGGTAGACCGTGCCCGCGTGGGTGCCGTCGCCGCTGCGCCGGGTGACCACCGCGTCGAGGGAGAAGACGTAGCCGGTGGTGCGGTCCAGGCCGGTGATGGTCGCGGTCATGGCGCCGCAGGTTGTGGCGGGTTTGACGGTGACCCAGCCGACGTCGCGCTGAGGGCCGGGCCTGAGGTCCTGGCTGATCGCGGTGAGGCGGTATTCGACGAGGTTGTAGCCGCCCGCGTTGTACCAGCTCGCGGTCGCGGACGTGGTGCCCGGGGCGACGGTGAGCGCGTTGATGCGGGAGAAGTGCACAGTGTCGAGACCGCAGGTGGGGGTCGGGGTGACCCGGGCGCCGCCGCCGGTGAGGGGGAGGAAGCCCGTCGCGGTGGGCAGCGGGTACGGCGGGATGCCGCTGGTCGTGGTCGGGCTCGGCGTGGGGCTGCCCTGGGCGTAGATCTGCCACGGGTTGGTGGGGTTGGTCCCGGCCGTGGCACCGGCCGAGCCGGCACCGGTGGACGAGGAGGAGCCCGTGAGCATGCTGCAGCCGGTCAGCAGCAGGGGTGCCAGGAGCAGCAGCCAGCGTGCGCGGTGCTTCACCATGTGCCTCCCGCCGTCGTGGATCCCGTTGGTTACTCGGGACCCATCGTCCGGCGGTGGGGGGAGATTAGGCCGTGGCGTACAAGCTCCGGGTGCGGGTTGCCAGATCTTTGGTTGCCGCCGAGTTGACCCAGGATCCGAGGATCACCGCGGCGCCCGGGATGACCTTGGCGGCCATGCGTTTCGCGGCGCGTACGCCGGCCATCTGCGCGAGTTTGACGCTCAGTTTGACCATGACGCCGCTGATCGGGCGGGATGTGGTGTCCGCGAACAGGCGGCTGGCGCGTTCGCGGCCCGCGGCGACACCGAGGGCGAGCCGGGCGGTCTGGGCGAACTTGTGCACCTTCTGCAGGACCAGCAGGTCGGTTGCGCGTTCCGGGTCGGCCGGGTCGATGCCGTAGGCGGCGGCGATGTGCAGCACCATGCGCGACTGGGTCCAGGCGAGGACCCCGACGTCGACGACGGCGCCGGGCAGGCCGGTGGCACCGGAGACGGCCCCGGACAGCCGGGCGTAGTGGGTGAAGCGGCGCATGGCCTGCTGGGCGAGGTCCTCGGGGGTGACGCCGGGCTGATCGAGACGGGACTGCTCGGCCCAGTGCCGGGCTTCCGGGCCGAGGCGGCGGACGGCTTCGAGCGCGAGGTGTTCCGGTGCGTACTGCGGGTCGGCTTTCATCCGGGTCCAGAGGGATCCGGGCGGGCCAGGGTCGTCGAGGGGCGGAACCGAGGAGGGCGGCGGCGCTGAGGGGGAAGGGGGCACGGCTGAATCGTTCACGATCGCTCCGGGGGACGAAGGGAACCTGATCTCATTGTGCCTTGCATCTGCACGTGCACGCACGTTCCGGGCAGCGGAAACTTTGTGCTGCCACCTCGTCACACGGTGCTTCACCCATTGTGCCCACGGCCGTGACGCCGACGCCCGATAGTGAACAAATGCCTTCCGTGCTCCGTAACCCGGTCGCCCACTGGATCGAGAACCGGTCGCTGAACACCAAGATCCTCATCATCGTGGCGACGCTGACGTTCGTGGCGGCCGCGGTGGGCGTGGTGGCAGTGCTGAGGATGGGGACCCTAAACAACGCCGTGGTGAGCCTCTACAAAAACAGCTTCGTCTCGTCGAACCAGCTCGGCAGCATCACCTCCGACGTCGGTTCGATGCACGCGCTGGGTCTGTCCTACGGGCAGACGCCCACCCCCGGGATCCTCGCCCAGATCAAGGCGCTCGACGCCACGATCGAGCAGGACAACGCCGCCTACCGCTCGACCACCGTCAACGCCGGGCTGATGGATCAGACGATCGAGCTGTGGAACAAGTACAAGATCGCCCGCGACGCCTACCTGAAGACGTCCGACACCGGCGATCAGGACGCGATCGGCGACGCGCGCGACAAGCAGGTGGTGCCGGCCATGACCCGGCTCAAGTACAACCTGTCGCAGCTCACCGAGCAGGAGACCACCGAGGCGCAGAAGGGGCTGGCCGCGTCCGGGGCGACCTACCGCAGCGCCCGGACCATCGTGATCGTGGTGCTGGTCGTGGGCCTGGTGCTGGCCACGGCCCTCGGTCTGGCCATCGCCCGCGGCATCGTCAGCCGGTTGCGGGTGGTCTCCGAGGTGATCGACGGCATCGCCGAGGGCGACCTGACCCGCAACGCCGGCCTGCGGTCGCGCGACGAGATCGGCCGGATGGGCGCCCAGCTCGACCGGGCCACCGCCACGCTGCGCGGCACCATCTCCCGGATCACCGGCAGCAGCACCACGCTGGCCGGTTCCGCTCAGGAGATGAGCAAGGTCAGCGACCGGATCGCCAACGACGCCGAGCAGACCAGTTCCCGCGCCGACCTGGTCTCGGCCGCGGCCGGCACGGTGAGCAGCAACGTCGACACGGTCGCCGCGGCCAGTGAGGAGATGACCGCGTCGATCCGCGAGATCGCCTCCAGCGCCGCCGACGCCGCCGGGGTCGCCCGCGGTGCGGTCGAGGTGGCCCAGTCGGCGAACACCACGGTCGCCAAGCTGGGGGTCTCCTCCGCGGAGGTCGGCAACATCGTCAAGGTGATCACCTCGATCGCCGAGCAGACCAACCTGCTCGCGCTCAACGCCACCATCGAGGCCGCCCGCGCGGGCGAGTCCGGCAAGGGCTTCGCGGTGGTCGCCAGCGAGGTCAAGGACCTGGCGCAGGAGACCGCGAAGGCCACCGAGGAGATCTCCACCCGGATCCAGGCCATCCAGACCGACACCGATGCCGCGGTCGAGGCCATCGCGCAGATCGCCGAGGTCATCGAGCGGATCAACGCGTACTCGGACACGATCGCGTCGGCGGTCGAGGAGCAGACCGCGACGACCAGTGAGATCGGCCGCAGCGTCGCGGAGGCGGCGAGCGGTTCCACCGAGATCGCCCGGACCATCACCGACGTGGCCGAGGCCGCGCAAAGCACCAACCAGGGGGTCGCCGAGTCCCGGCGGACAGCCACGGAACTGTCCCGCCTGGCCGACGAACTACAGTCTCTCGTGGCACAATTCCGCGTCTGAATGACCGTACGGAATGAACCCGGGCGGCCGGTTGTTGCAACGACAATGCCCGGCGTACGGGCGTTGTCTTGAGGAGGTCCGCAGCGTGCTCGACCCACACGGGCTCTACGAGTTGGCCGACGACCTGCCTGAGCTGGACGGTGTGGTGCTCGTCCAGGCACTCACGGGGTTCGTCGACGCGGGGAGTGCGATCCAGCTCTCCCGCGAACATCTGCTGGAGCATTTCGAGAATCAGGTCATCGCGACCTTCGACGTCGACCAGCTCATGGACTACCGGTCCCGGCGCCCCGCGATGGTGTTCGTCGAGGACCACTGGGAGAGCTACGAGGAGCCCAGCCTCGCCCTGCATCTGGTCAAGGACCTCACCGGCACGCGGTTCCTGCTGCTCGCCGGGCCGGAGCCGGACCTGCAGTGGGAGCGGTTCATCAAGGCCGTCCGCGGGCTCATCGACCGGTTCGGGGTGTCGCTGAGCGTCGGGCTCAACGCGATCCCGATGGCAGTGCCGCACACCCGCCCGGTCAGCGTCACCGCGCACGCCACCGAGCAGCGCCTGCTCGGCGAGCACGAGTCGTGGCTGCAGCGGGTGCAGGTCCCGGCCAGCGTCGGCAACCTGCTGGAGTACCGCCTCGGCCAGTCCGGCCACGACGCCATGGGCTATGCCGCGCACGTGCCGCACTACCTGGCGCAGACCACGTACCCGGCCGCCGCCGAGCTGCTCATCGAGTCGGTGGCGAACACGACCGGCCTGGTGCTGCCGACCGCGGCCCTGCACGAGGCCGCCGGCGAGGTCCGCGAGGAGGTCGACAAGCAGGTCGCCGACGACGAGCAGGCCGGCCGGCTGGTCACCTCGCTCGAGGCACAGTACGACGCTTTCCTGCGCGGCCGCGAGGGCAACCTGCTCGCCGACCAGGGCCCCAACCTGCCCAGCGCGGACGAGCTCGGTGCCGAGCTCGAGCGGTTCCTGGCCGAGCAGGCGCGTGACAGCGAATAGCGGTTACTTGACGTACGTGAAGTAGAGCGGACCGCTCCTGCGGCCGGACGAGGACGCCACGATGGCGACCTTGCCGGCCGCGTGCCGTACCAGGGTCAGGGTCAGGCGGGTGTCGCTGACCCGCTTGAAGCTGGCCCGCTTGCCGGCCGCGGTGACGAGCGTGACCTTGCTCAGGTACCGCCCGTTGACCGTCGTCGTGGTCATCTTCGTCGTGCTGCCGATCGCCCGGCTCAGCGACGTGAGCTGCGGCGCGACGCTCGTGGCGTACGTGAAGGCCTTGCCGGCGCTGGTGCCGCCCGGCCCGACCACGACGACCAGGACCTTGCCGGCGCGCCGGGCCGGTGCCGTGAAGCGCAGCTGGGTGTCCGACACCCGGGTGAAGGACATCGCCCGGCCGCCGATCGACAGGCGGGTCGCCGAGGTGAAGCCGGTGCCGTTGACGGTCACCGCGGTCGACGTGGTGGTCAGGCCGGTCGCCGGGCTCAGCGTGGCGATGACCGGCTTCGCGGGCTTCACCGCCTCGTACTGCAGCGAGTTGCTGACGCCGGCCGCGGTGGTCACGACCAGCAGAGCCTTCCCGACGGTACGGGCTTTGACGAACGCCTTGAGCGACGTGGAACTGACGACCGTGTAGCTCAGCGTCGTCGAGCCCAGCTTCACCGAGCGGATGTTGCTGAGGTTCGTGCCGGTGACGATCACCGTGATGGTCCTGGTCGAGGCGCCGTTCACCGGGGACAGCCGGGACAGCGTGGGGACGCTGCCCGCGACGTACGTGAGGTAGCGGTTGGCGCTGGTGCCGCCGCCGGTGGTGACCGAGACCGGGACGTTGCCGGGGTTGTGCGCCGGGGCGGTGAAGGTGACGGCGGTGGCGGTCACCGACTCCGGCGCGACCGTGTCGGTGCCGACCTTGACCGCGGTGGCGCCGGTGAGGTTGGTGCCGGACAGCGTGATGCTCGCACCGCCGCTCTGGCTGGTGGTGCTCGGTGAGATCACGGTCAGCGTGGGGGCGGGCTGGGTGAGGGTGAAGTCGTCGGCGGTGCCGCTGGTGTCGCTGGTGCCGGCCGGGTTGGTGACCGTGATGTCGACCTGACCGCCGCTGCGGGCGGGGGCCGTGGCCAGCAGCCGGGTCACCCCGTTGGCGGTGTTTTTGGAGAACGTGGCCGTGGTGCCGCCGAACTGGACCCCGGTGGCCCGGGCCAGGCCGGCGCCGGTGACGGTGACCGCGGTGCCGGCCGCGCCCTTGCTGGTCGACAGCGCGGTGACCTGCGGGGTCACCGCGACCGACGAGCCCGGGGCGGAGACGCCGGAGATGGTGTACGCGCCGGAGACCACCGTCTCGATGAAGCTCCACGAGACCTTGGCGTCGCCGTTGTTGCCCCAGCCGGTCCCCCACTGATTGCGCAGGTAGACGCCCTCGCTGTCGTAGCCGAACGCGGTGACCATGTGGCCGCCGAGGCTGGTGCCGCTGGTGGTCGAGTACAGGCTGTGCGGGCCGAGGTCCATGAAGTCCTGGTAGACCGAGAAGCCGATCGCGACCGGGGTGTTGTTCGCGAGCGCCTGCTCGATGACGGTCTGCGCGTTGTCGCCCTGGTTGGTGCCGCTCCACAGCCGGGTCCAGCCGGGGATCTTGTAGTTGCCGGCGTTGGCGATCTGCGCCGGGGTCGGGGCCACCTTGTAGTTGCTGGTGCCCTGGAAGTAGTCGTCCTGGCTGTCGACGCCGTTGGCCTTGAGGTTGGCGAGCACGTTGTCCGGGTTCAGGCCCCGGCTCGGCGCGCCGCCGGCGACGACGTTGCGCATGTACAGGAACAGCGGCGCGTACGGCGAGTCGACCGCTCCGGACCGGTTCGCGAAGTAGCCCATGAGGTTGCGCGAGATCGTCCAGGCCACGCACTGCCCGATCGAACCCTGGTCCCCGACGGCCGGCGCGTACGGCCGCAGGTCGACGCTCGCCGGCAACCCGTCGGTGTGCGCGGTCCCGGGGGTCGCCACGTACCGCTCGGTGTTGGCGATGTAGCCACCGACGTGCGGGTTGCTCTCCTCGATCGCGGCGTCTTCGTCCCAGGGGTCGTATTCGGGAGCTCCGGGCGTACCGTCGGCCGCCGCGCCGTCCTGGGGCATGGGCACGTCCGCCGTGGCCGCGGCAGCACTCGGGTGCGCCCCGGTGAGGAGCCCGAGAACGGTGACGAGCAGGACCACCAGGGTGTCGCGCAGCATGCGGCTCTCCATGCGGGACCAATCGGTTCCGCGCCGCGCCCCTTGAGGCCCGGGCGACGATCAACCCCAGGTTTCCGGCATTCCGCCGCGTCGGACATCCCCGCTGTCCGATGATGAGGGGACCCGTACGGGTGACGAGTGACAGGAGTTCGTGGTGGTCTCATTCCGATCGCGGTCGTCGGAGAGCAAGAACGAGGCGGCTCGCGCGATTCCTCGCGATGTCGAGAGCCTCGAGAAGCTGATCGTCGACCTGGGCAACGCGCAGGACGAGGCGGCGGCCTGGCAGATCACCGTCGACAGCACCGTGGGCTCGCACAACTTCAGCTACGGTGCAGTCTGGTTGCCGACCGGGACCGGCCAGATGACGGTCACCTACGAGACCGGCACGCTGGTCCGCGAGATGCAGACGATCATCAACGGCAAGCCGGTGCCGGCCGATGTCGGGCTGGTCGGCCGCGCGGTGCGCACCAAGCAGTCGGTGTACGTCGACGACATGACCCGCTGCGAGGACTGCCTGCGCTGCCAGGCCGCCGCGCGCCAGGGCATGCACGCCGCCGTGGTCACCCCGGTGCTGCGCGACAACAAGATCATCGCGGTGCTGGAGTACTTCTCCGCGGAGCCGCTGTACATCGACGGGCCGCGCAGCGAGAAGTGGGCGTCCATCGCCCGCATCGCCGAGCAGGCCCGGTTCACCGCGCTCGCCGCCGCCGAGCTGCGCCAGGTCGCCGACGACCGGCTCGCCGTGACGAACGTGGTCACCGCGCTCGGCGACGCCTCCGACTCCCATGCGACGCTGCGGATCGCCCTGGACGCGGTGCGCACCGCGTTCGGCTGGGCGTACGGGTCGTACTGGGAGATCGACGACAGCGACAACATGCTGAAGTTCAAGGTCGAGTCGGGTTCGGCCGGCGACGAGTTCCGCAAGGTCACCCTGGCCGCCACGTTCGCCGAGGGCGTGGGCCTGTCGGGGCGGGCGTGGCGGGCCAAGGACCTCGTCTTCGTCCGGGACATCGGCGAGCTGACCGACTGCGTACGAGCCCCCGCGGCCCAGCGCGCGGGGGTCCGCTCCGGGGTCTGCTTCCCGATCCTGAGCCACGGCCGGATCATCGGCACGATGGACTTCTTCACCACCGCGTACATCGAGCTCTCGGATTCGCGCGCCTCGGCCCTGCGCAACGTGCAGCAACTCGTCTCCCAGCGCCTCGACATCGTCCGCGGCAACGAGACCTCGACCGAGAATTCCCGCGCGCTGATGGACACCATCTCCCGGTTGCGCTCGGCCAGCGACGACGCGACCCGGGTCGCCCAGGACGCGGTCGCCCGCGCGTCGGACATGACCCAGGAGGTCGAGGCGCTCGGCCAGGCGTCGACCGCGATCGGTGACGTCATCAAGATCATTTCCTCGATCGCCGACCAGACCAACCTGCTCGCCCTGAACGCGACGATCGAGGCGGCCCGGGCCGGCGAGGTCGGCCGCGGCTTCGCGGTGGTCGCCGGCGAGGTCAAGGACCTGGCCCGGGAGACCGCGGAGGCGACCCAGAAGGTCTCCGAACAGATCACCGGCATCCAGAGCAGCGCGCGTACGGTCTCCGCCGGCATCCTCACGACCAGCGACACGATCGGTCAGATGGACGCCGTGCAGGCCCGGATGAACGAGGTGCTCGAGGAGCAGGCCCGGATGGCCCAGGCACTGCAGTTCTGAATCAACCCTCCCGTACGGTCAGGGCCACGTGATCTCGCCGTCGCGGTCGACGAAGCGGCCGGAGCCGTGGCCCGGGCCCTCGGTGGCGAGGCCGACGACGGCATCGGTGCCCTCGGTGACGGTCTGCGGGCCGCTGTTGCCGTTGAGGTCGGTCGCCGTGTATCCGGGGTCGGCCGCGTTGATCCGGATGTCTGTCAGCGCCTTCGCGTACTGGGTCGTCAGCATGGTCAGGGCCGCCTTGGAGGCCGTGTAGACCGGTGCGAGGTAGTGCGACTCGGGCCGGGCCGGGTCGTGCGTGGCCTCCAGGGAACCCATCGCACTGCTGACGTTGACGATCACCGGGTCGGCCGAGCGCCGCAGCAGCGGGAGGAACGCCGTGGTGGTCCGCACCACGCCGGCCACGTTGACGTCGAGCACGCCGAGGACGTCGGCGCCGGTCAGGGCGCTCGGGTCGCCGGCCGGGCCGTGCACGCCGGCGTTGTTGATCAGCACGTCGATGGCACCCTCGTGGCGCTCGACGTCCGCGGCGGCGGCCGCGACCGAGGCGTCGTCGGTGACGTCGATCGCGACGAAGCGGGCGCCGAGCTCCCCGGCCGCCGCGGTGCCGGCCTTCTCGTCACGGGCACCGAGCAGCACGGTGTGCCCTTGCGCGACGAGCCGGCGGGCGGTCTCGTAACCTAGGCCTTTGTTGGCTCCGGTGATGAAGGTGATGGTCATGCGACCATCATGTGCCGGGTGAGTGCGGTCAGCCAGGGAAGGATTTTCCTACCATGACCGAGCTGGGTTCCACCCTCCGCGCCTGGCGCGACCGCCTGCCGCCCGCCGCCCCGGGGAGCGCCCGCCGGGCCAAGGGGCTGCGCCGGGAGGAGCTCGCCGAGCTCAGCGGCATCTCCGTCGACTACGTCGTGCGCCTGGAACAGGGCCGGTTCGCCACCCCGTCGGCCCAGGTGCTGGCGGCGCTCGCCCGGGCGCTGCGGCTCAGCACCGCCGAACGCGATCATCTGTACCTGCTGGCCCGGCTCGCCCCGCCGGCCGGCACCGCGATCTCCGACCACATCACCCCCGGCGTGCACCGGGTGCTGCGGGGCCTCGGTGACTCGGCCGTCGCGGTCTTCGCCGCCGACTACCAGCTGATCTGGTGGAACGACGCCTGGTCGACGCTGCTGGGCGACCCGTCGCCGACCCCACCGGAGCTGCGCAACTTCGCCCGGGACAGCTTCCCGGTCGACGGCGCCGCCCCCACCCTGGCGCACTGGCCGGTGCGCACGCAGGCCCGCGACATGACCGAGCTCGCCGTCGTGTCGGACCTGCGCCGGGCCACCGGGCGCTTCCCGGACGACCCTCGCCTGACCACCCTGATCCGGACGCTGACCGACGGCAATGCGCGGTTCGCCGAGCTGTGGGCCTCCGGCGCGGTGGGCACGCACCGGGAGGACCACAAGGTCGTGGAACATCCGGCGCACGGGCCGATCGAGGTGGACTGCGACGTCCTGACCGATGGTGAGGCCGAGCTGAAAATCGTCGTGCTCACCCGTACCGTCGCTGGTTGATCAGGGTTTGCGCAGTCCCCGGTCGAGGAAGTCGATCAGCCACTCGAAGCTCTCGTCGGTGTCGGTGTCCCACTGGAAACCGTGCGAGCTCTGCAGGGTGGCGAACCCGTGCAGCACGCTGCGGATCGTCCGCAGCGCGTGGATCTGGTCGGCCGGGTCGACCTGGTAACCGCGCAGCACCGCGGCCAGCGACTCGATCACCCGGGCGCCGGCCGCCTCCAGTTCCGTGCCGGCGGCCGCGCCGACCGTGGCCGCGTACCGTCCCGGATGCCCGGTCAGGTAGGCCCGCATGGCCCGGGCGGCGGCGGCCAGCGCGTCCCGCCCGGCATAGCCCTGCATGGCGTCGCGCAGCGCGTCACCGAGCTGGGCGGTCGCCAGCACGCCGATGCCGTTCTGCAGCTCCGCGAGCCCTGCCACGTGCTTGTACAGCGAGGGGGCGCGCACGCCGAGCCGCTCGGCGACCAGGCCCATCGTCAGCTGGCTGAGACCCCGCTCGTCGGCGATCTCGGCGGCCGCGGCGATCACCGTCGCCCGGTCGAGCCCGGCCCTAGGCACGGACGGCCGCGGCGAGGAACGGGAGCATGAGCGTCACAACCTCATCGGGGAACTGGGTGTGCGGGTAGTGCCCGGCGCCCTCGACGAGCACCAGGTCGGCCACGCCGGCCGGCATCGCGGCCACGATAGCCGCACCCTCGGCCCGCGGGTCGGCCCAGTCCGGGTCGAGCGTGCCCTCGACGATCAGCGCCGGGCAGCGCACCCCGCCGAGGTGCGCACCGGCGTCGGCCGGGGTGGACTGCCCCATCTTCTGCAGCACCTTCATCCGGCCGGGCTCGTTGAGCTTCGCCTCGATCCGGGCCAGCTGCGCGGTCCAGTCGGCCGGCCGGACACCCGGATACGAGACGTCGAGGTAGGAGAGCCACTGCCTGGCGCTGCCGAGCATCGCGGCGCCGAGCAGCCGGGTCATCCCCTGCCGGACCCGCTTGATGCGCAGGTCACCCAGGTTGACCGCCTGCTTGCGGGTGAACGGGGCCAGCTCCACGATCGCGCTGACCAGCTCGGGAGCGGTGGCCGCGGCGATGGTCACGGCACCGCCGGAGATCGAGTGGCCGACCAGCACGGCCGGCCCGCCCAGGTGGCGGACCAGGGCGATCAGGTCACCCGCGATATCCGTACGGGTGTAGCCGGTGAATGTCATGTCGGAATCGCCGGAGCCACGCAGGTCGGTCGCGGCCACCCGGTAGCCGGCGGCCACCAGTCGCGGGGCGACGAAGCGGTAGGCGTCGCGGGAGTCACCCATCCCGTGGGCGAGCACGACGAGCGGGCCCTCACCGGTCACCTCGTAGGCGATCCGGCCACCGTCGACGGAAAGGAACTCGGTCATGACTGCCTCCATGCGTTTGGCTAATTACGTTAGCTAAAAGCTAATGCGATTAGCCAGCTACGTCAACTGTGACCTGGAGCACGGGTAAGATCGACAGCGTGCGGACGGTGTCGGTAGTGGTCATCGGCGGCGGCCAGTCCGGGCTCTCCGCGGCCTACCACCTGAAACGACGGGGCATCACGTCCTTCGTCGTGCTCGACGCGGCCCCGGCACCGGGCGGGGCCTGGCGCGAGCGCTGGGAATCGCTGCGGATGGCGACCGTGAACGGCATCTTCGACCTGCCCGGCTTCCCCAAGCCGCCGCTCGACCCCGGCGAGCCCAGCCGCACCGCGGTGCCGCGCTACTTCTCGGCCTACGAACAGCACGCCGGGCTGCCCATCCTGCGCCCGGTGCACGTCTCCGAGGTCCGCCCGGCCCCGGACGGCACCCTCATCGTCGACACCGACCACGGGCAGTGGACCACCCGGGCGATCATCAACGCCACCGGCACCTGGACCAACCCGGTCCGGCCCCATTACCCGGGGCAGGAGACGTTCACCGGCATCCAGCTGCACACCCACGAGTACGTGTCGGCCGGGCGCCTCGCCGGCCTGCGGGTCGCCGTCGTCGGTGGCGGGATCTCCGCGGTCCAGCTCCTCGACGAGATCTCCCAGGTCGCGACCACGTTCTGGTACACCCGGCGCGAACCGGTCTTCCACGGCGCGTTCGAACCCGAGGTGGCCGGCCGGCAGACCATCGAGAAGGTCACCGCGGACGTCGAGGCGGGCCGCCCGACCGGGAGCGTCGTCTCGTACACCGGCCTGATCTGGACGCCCTACGCGCTGGCCGCCCGGGACCGCGGCGCCCTCGACCGCCGCCCGATGTTCACCGCCATCGAACCCACCGGGGTACGCGAGGCGGACGGCTCGTTCACCGCCGTCGACGCCATCCTCTGGGCGACCGGCTTCAGAGCGGCGCTGTCCCACCTCGACCCGCTGCACCTGCGCAACGAGGCCGGCGGCATCCGGATGACCGGCACCCAGGTCACCGCCGACCCCCGCGTCCACCTCGTCGGCTTCGGCCCGTCGCAGTCCACGGTCGGCGCCAACCGAGCCGGCCGGGCCGCCGTCAACGCCCTGCTCACGTACCTGCCGACCCGGTAAGACGCCGCAGCGAGGCCAGCCCCGGCGGACCCCAGGTGGGTTTGCCGCCCGGCCCGTCGTCGGCACCGATCAGCACGCAGGTGAGGGCGCGCCCCAGCGCCCAGCCCCGGGCCCGGCGCAGCATCGCGGGATCCGGCGAGGGCCGGTAGGCCGCGTGGAAGCGGTCGAGAGCACCGTCCGGCAGCAGGATCCAGGCAGCGGCGAGGTCACACGCCGGGTCACCGGCACAGAGATCCCCGAAGTCGATCACCCCACAGAGCGAGCCGTCCGCGGTGAGGACGTTGGCCGGATGCAGGTCGGCGTGGATCCACATGGCCGGGCCCGCCCATGCGGGTGCCGCGACCGCGTCCTGCCACACCGCCCGGACGGCCTCCGTGTCATGCACCAGTCCCCGCCCGGCGGCGTCGGCGAGCATCCTTTCGAACCCCTCCGCCGCCCCGGTCAGCGGACCACCACGGTCCCGCCCCGCGGGCGCGCCAGGCGGGGCGGGCCGGTGCAGAGCCGTCAGGAAGGCGGCCAGCGACTCGGCCCCGGCCGCTTCCCCGACGGGCTCCCGGTCGGCCGGCGCACCCGGGACCCACGTGGTGACGAGCCATGGCCGGGCGAACCTCTCGGAGGGCTCACCGATCCGCAGCGGAACGGGAACCGGAAGCGGCAGGTGCGGGGCCAGCGTGGGCACCCACGCGTACTCCTTACGCAGGAGGTCATCGGCGTGTGAGGTAGCCCAGGGCAGCCGGACCGCGAGATCGTCGCCGAGTCGCCACAACTGATTGTCCCAGCCCCGGGCCCCCAGCCGGACCGGCAGACCGGCCAGGTCAGGATGCTGATCACGCAGCAGATCTCGGACCAGCTCCGCGGAGAGCTCAACCATGACGGTGATTCTACGATCGGCTCATGACACGCTCGGCGGAGTTCCTGCTCGACGGCCTGCACCGGGCCGGGATGCGCGACGTCGTCACAGTGGAGCCGGCGTCAGGTGGACTCGCGGCGCTCGCGGGCATGGCGATCCGCAGGGACGCACCTCCGGTGTTCGTCAAAGCGTTCGCCGACCCACCGGGCGACGACGTGTTCGCCGCGGAGGCTGAGGGACTGGCCAGCCTGCGCGAGCTCGGCGACATGACGACACCCGACGTGATCCTCGCCAACCGGCAGCTGCTCGTGCTGTCCGCACTGCGGCCACGGCCCCGCACCGAGGTCTACTGGGAACAGTTCGCCCACGCACTCGCCCGCCTGCACCTGAGCACGATCCACCCCCGCTTCGGCTGGCACCGGGACAACTGGCTGGGCCGCCGACGGCAGATCAACACCTGGGACGACGACGGCTTCGCGTTCTTCGCGGAACACCGGCTGCTCCGCTGGCTCGGCGAGCCCCGGGTCGAGGCCGCCCTCGACGCCGGCGACCGGGCCGCCCTGGAACAGCTGTGTCATCGGTTGCCCGAACTGCTGCCGGAGCGTCCGGCCTGCCTGACACACGGCGACCTGTGGGCCCAGAACCTGCTGGCCGACGCCGACGGGCGGCCCGCGGTGATCGACCCGGCGGTGTCCTATACGTGGGCCGAGATCGACCTCGCCCACGTATGGACCACGTCACCCCCACGGGAGGCGGATCGCTTCTTCGCCGTCTACGCGGAGCTGACCGCCCTCGACCGCGACTGGCCGGCCCGGATGCCGATCATCCAGCTGCGACAGCACCTCGCCGTGCTGGCCCAGTTCGACCAGGACTGGGGCGCGGCCGAACTGATCCGCGCCACCCTCGCCCCGTTCCGGACGCCGGCCTGATCCCGGTCAGCGCACCGACCCTTCCCGCGCCCCGACCCTTCCCGCGCACCGACCTTTCCCGCGCACCGACCCTTCCCGCGCACCCTGGCCGGACTGGAACCGGCCCGGCCGAGCGCTCGCAGATCCACCCGGACACTCGCCTGATTCGCGGAGAACCGACATCCCGCCGGCCCCCGACCAGGTTGGGAATTGTCGTACCCGTCGATTAGTATGTGTGTACGAAAACAGCTTCTGAGCTGCGGGGAGATCAACGTGACGACGCCCGTTATGTCTACAACGACGCCCACCATCCCGCCCTACGCGACCATGCTGGGCTTCACCCGCTACGTTGCCCGCACCGGCCCCGCCAAGGCCACCTTCGTGGGTGGTCTGCGCCGCCAGCGCGAGCGCCGCAGCGGCTTCAACCCGCACGGCCAACTCGTCAAGGCCCTCAAGGCGGACATCGCGTTCCGCACCGGCGGCAGCTACCTCACCGGGGTGACCGACCTCGTGAAGCCCCGATGGAAGCCGCTCTACGAAGCGGTCAGCACCGGCGCCCTCGCCTACCTGCACTCCCTGGGCGACCCCCAGGACGTCAGCCTCGCCCAGACCCGCGAAGCCATCGCCCCGGTCGGCCCCCTGGCGGTCAAGGTCAACCCCCACTTCGGCCTGCGGTACGCCGACAACCACCGCGAAGCCATCCGCCTCCACTTCGACGAGCAGCCCCCCACCCCCGAGGTGGTAACCGCCACCCTCCACCTCATGTCCCGCCACATGGACCAGATCCTCCCCAACGCCGAGCCGGTCCTCATCGACCTGCGCCGAGCCCAGATCCACCGCCTCGACCCAGCCGCCAAAACAGCCGACATCGAACGCTGGCTGGCCGGCGAGGCAGCAGCCTTCACCAGCATGTGGGGCACCCCAGCCGCCTGACACACCCGCCAGGAGCCCGCGCCACCCGGCGCGGGCCCACGCGGGACGACAACCCACCCAGGGCAGCTGGCCCGGGGCGGCCTGGCCTGGGCAGCTGGCCCGGGGAGGCCCACCCAGGGCGGCTGGCACGGGCGGCCTGGCACGGGCGGCCTGGCACGGGCGGCCTGGCACGGGCGGCCCGGCACGGGCGGCCCGGCACGGGCGGCCCGGCACGGGCAGGCCAAGCCCGGGTCCAGCTGCCGCGCCTCGAGCGCGGCCGGCACCGAGCTGGGGGGCTGCGTGCACCGGTCCATGAGCGCGCGTCACCTGGCAGGTCGTGCCGACTCACCCACCCAGCCCGACCGGATCAGGCGGCTCGACCAGTCGCGGACACTTCCAGGGCGGCTACCTGGCGCAGACACACCGAGGCAGGCCAACCCATGCCGGGCCAAACTCGGGCGGCCACCCGCGCCACACCGGGCAAGCCGCCCAGAGCGACCAACCCAGGGCGACCACCCACGCCACGCCCAGCAAGCCGCCCAGAGCGACCAACCCAGGCAAGCGACGCAGCGCAAGCAGCCCCGGGCAGACAGCCCCGGGCCGGTAATGGCGATTCTGGGCCGGGCGATTCTGGGCCGGCGACGGCGGATGGGTGGGTTAGGGGAGGGCGGATCGTACTAACGGTCCGGATTTGTTTGGGTTTCGGAGTGGGAACTTCTTAGGTGCGGGCTGGTTGCGACGATGTCTGCGTTGACAGCGGGGGTACGACGTCGGGGGGCGTTGGAGATGCGGGTTGCTGGGCGGATTGCTGTGGTGGCGGCGGGGATTGCCGGGATCGGGGTGGTGGGGGTGGCCCCGGCGGCTGCGGCTCCGGGGATGGCCGGCCTGGTCGCGTATGTGCGGGGTGGGGATGTTTTTGTCAGCAAGGGCCCCGCAGAGCGCAAAGTGACCACCGGGAGTGGCTGGTCGCGGCCCCGGTGGTCGCCGGACGGCAAGCTGATCGCGCTGCTCCGGAACGGGCAGTTGTGGACCATGAAGGCCGACGGGAGCGGGAAGCGGCGGGTCAGCACCCGGGCCGCGTCCGGGCCCTCGTGGGCGCCCGACGGGCAGAGCATCGCTTTCGCCTCGTTGTCGTGTTCCGGTGGGCCGGGGGTGTACAAGATCTCGGCGACCGCGGTGAACGCCGTGCCAGAGGTGCTTTTTCCCAGCTCCTGCAAGGGTGAGGAACTCCCGGCCGAGCCCGCCGCGAAGGCCGCCGCGACCGGGTCGGTCAGTGAGCGGCTGCGGTACGACGACGCGGTGGCCTGGTCGCCGGACGGGAGCATGATGGCTTTCCGGGGCGGGGACTGCGAGTCGACCTACGATGCGTGCCTGACCCTGGGGTCCGTGAAGGAGGGCAGGGAGAAGATCCTTGCCGCGTACGGGGGTGGCGGGGTGCAGAATTCCGGGTTTGCCGTGGTGCCCAGCTGGAGCGGTGACGGCTCGAAGCTGGCCTGGACCGCCTACCAGCGGGGCGAGACCACCGCGGAGGACAAGCCGCTGCACGTCGTGGAGTACACCACCTCGACGGGGGCGAAGCGGGATGTCGGGGCCGCCCAGGACCGGGAGCTGGCCTACATCGACGGCGCCCGGGCGGTGACCACCAGTACGTACCGGAAGAGTTCGTGGGTGATGGTCCTGAATGTGAACACCGGTGCCCGGGTCGCTTTCCACCCGGGTTCGCAGCCCGACGTGCAGCGTCCGAGGAAGGCCTGAGGCACCTCGGTATCGTGGGGCCCCATGAGTGAGTTGACGGCCGGCCGGCCCGTGCGGACGTTTCATCCCCGGCGGGGGCGGATGGGCAACCGGCACGCCGACGCGTTCGCCGAGCTGTGGCCGGTCATGGGGATCACGATCGAGGACGGGGACCGGACGCCGCTCGATCTGGCGGAGCTGTTCGGGCGGGACGCGCCGACCGTACTCGAGATCGGTTTCGGGATGGGTGAGACGACCGCGGTGATGGCCGCCGGTGACCTGGAGCGGAATTATCTCGGGGTCGAGGTGCACACGCCGGGGATCGCGAACCTGCTGGCCCTGGCCGGTGCGCGCGGGCTCACGAACCTGCGGGTCGCGCACGGTGACGCGATGGAGCTGGTCCGGCGGCTCGCCCCGGGGAGCCTGGACGCGGTGCATTCGTTCTTCCCGGACCCGTGGCCGAAGGCCCGGCACCACAAGCGGCGACTGATCCAGCCCTCGCATGTCGCGCTGCTGCGGGAGCGGCTGCGGGTGGGCGGCACCCTGCACTGTGCGACCGATTGGGCGGACTACGCCCACGCGATGGCGGAGACCCTGGACGGGGACGCCGGGCTGGTCAACGTGTACGACGGGTTCGCACCGCGGCCGGAGCGCCGGCCGGTGACGAAGTTCGAGCAGCGTGGGGTACGCGACGGGCGGCAGATTTTCGACCTGGTGTACCGGCGCCACTGAGGAGATTCGCCGGTTTTATCGCTTTCGTGCCCGTATGCTGTCGGTGGAGGCCGGAGCATGCCGCGAATGGATCTTGACCCCCGGGCCGGCGTCGAACCGACCCCGAGCGCCGGACCGGGAAGCACCACGACTGTGCTGGCCAGTGGGGCCGCCGATCACCTGGCCGCGCTCATCGCCCGGTCCGCGCGGGCCCCGTGCGGGATGGTGCACGTCGTCGAGGGCGACCACCTGAAGCTCTACGGCAGCTACGGGCTGGAGACGCCCCGGGAACAGATCGCCGAGATACCGATCGCCGGCACCATCCCCGGCCTGGTCGTCACCAGCGGTCTCCCCCTGGTCATCGGCGACCTGGGCACCGACGAGCGGGTGCGGGAGCTCATGCGGGCCGGGGTGCGCCGCCGGCCCGGGGCGTACCTGGGGCAGCCCATCCGCGACGAGACCGGCGCGATCCTGGGCATGTGCTGCGCCGTGGACGCCGACCCGCGGCGGTGGAGCACCGGCGAGATCTCCGCCGTCGCCGAGGCCGCGCAGGTCGGGACGATGCTCATCACCGAACAACTCTCCCGGTACGAGATCGACCGGCAGCGCCGGTTCCTCGACGCGGTGCTCGACAGCCTGCACGACGGGGTCACCGCCTGCGACGCGGACGGGCGGATCGTGCTGGTCAACTCCCGGATGCAGAAGCTGTGGGGCGACACCCGGCTGCCCCGGTCGCTGGACGAGGACGCCACCGTCGCCGGGCTCACCGACGGCGAGGGCGACCCGATCAACGCCGAGGACACCGCGCTCTTCCGGGCCCTGCGCGGCGAACGGTTGCGCGGCGAGGAGCTGGTCCTGCAGGGCCGGGGACGCCCGACCCGCTACTACGTCATCGACGCACAGCCGATCATCGGGCCCGGCGGGCGTACGGTCGGTGCGGTCCAGGCCGTGCAGGACGTCACCCGGCGTAAGCGGGCCGAACGGTTCCGGACGTGCGAGCTGAGCGTGATCACGGCGCTGGCGGACGCCCCCGGGATCGAGGCGGCGGGCCCCCGGGTGCTGGAGGCGATCGTCCGCACGCTGGGCTGGACGCACGCCGAGTTGTGGCTGGTCGACGACGATGCCGGGGTCATCCGGTCGGTGGCCCAGTGGAGCACGCCGGCGTGGGATTCCGACATCGAGGTGCCGGCCGAGCTCCCGTACGGCGTCGGGCTGGCCGGGCGCGCCTGGCAGGCGGGCAAACCGCTGTGGATCCGTGACGTCGAGAATCCGCAGAGCCTCATCTCCCCCGAGACCGCCGCCGAGTCGCAGTTGCACGCCGCGCTCGCCATCCCCGTACGCCATGGGCTGGAAGCTTTCGGGGTCCTGAACGTGTTCTCCGGCAGCGCCGAGAGCCCGGACGACGAACTCCTCGCGCTGATGTCCGGCATCGCCGCGCACATCGGGCAGTTCGTGGAGCGCGACGTCGTCGAGGACCTGCAGCGGCAGCTGGTCCGGACCAAGAACGAGTACCTGGCGCTGATCGGGCACGAGCTGCGGACGCCGCTGACCTCGATCGGGGCGTACACCGAGCTGCTGCGCGAGGCCGACGCGGAGACGCTCGCCGCGGACGGGCCGGCGATGCTCGAGGTGATCGAACGCAACACCACCCAGCTGCGGCACATCATCGGCGAGCTGCTGGAGCTGTCGGCGCTCGACACCGGGCACGCCAACGTCCACCTGATGCCGATGGACCTGGCGGAGGTGGTCCGGGAGGCGGTCGACCGTACCCGGGAAGCGGTCTCCGGTGAGCCGATCACGATCGACACCGACCTGCCGGCGGAGCTGGTGCTGCCCGGCGACGGCAAGCGGCTGCGGCAGGTGCTGGACAACCTGCTCGGCAACGCGGTCAAGTACAGCCCGGACGGCGGCCACGTCACCGTCACCCTGCGGGTCTCCGGCCGGGCGGCGGAGCTCTCGGTGTCGGACACCGGGATCGGGGTCTCGCCGGAGGAGCGCGAGAAGATGTTCACCGGCCTGTACCGGACCAGCCGCGCCCGGGACCGGGCCATCCCCGGCAGCGGGCTCGGCCTGACCCTGAGCCGGGCCGTGGTCCAGCGCCACCACGGCAGCGTGCAGCTGGTCGAACACGACGGCCCGGGCACGACGGTGCTGGTCAAACTGCCCCTCGACGCCCGCTGACGGGCCGGTCCGGGGATAGTCAAGATCGACATCAGCACCGACACTGACGGCATGGCCCCGGACGAACGCTACCTCCCGTGACGATCGGCCAGCTCGCCACGCTCGCCGCGCTGGGCGCCTTCCACGGCCTCAACCCGGCGATGGGCTGGCTCTTCGCGGTCGCCCGGGGCATGCAGGACAGCAGCCGTACGCGGGCCCTGGCCACCCTGCCCCCGATAGCCGCCGGCCACCTGGCCTCCGTCGCCATCGTGGCCGCGGTGGTGTCCGCGACCAGCTCGGTGGTGGCCGGCACCGTGGTCGCCATCGGCGGCGGGGCGATCCTGGTGGCCTCCGGCCTGTGGCAGCTGCTGTCGGCCCGCCACTTCCGCTGGGCGGACATGCGCATGTCCGCGGCCCAGCTCGCCGGGTGGTCCTTCCTCATGTCCTCGGCCCACGGCGCCGGCCTGATGCTCCTGCCGGTCCTGCTGTCCGGCCCGGCGGTCACCACCCCGCACACCGGCCACCTGGCCGGCGTGACGGCGAGCGGACCGGCCCCCGGCGGCGACGCGGCGGCCGGAGCACTCACCGGCCTGCTGGCCGCCGGCGTCCACACCGTGGCCATGCTCGCGGTGATGGCCACCTGCGCCGTCGTGGCCTACGAAGGCGTCGGCGTCCGGATCCGGCGCCGGTCCTGGTTCACCGTCGACCGCCTCTGGGCCGCCGTCCTCATCACCGCCGGAGCCCTGACCATCGCCGTCGCGCTCTGAACAGCCGGGCTATCTCAGCGCATCGCGTGCCCGCCGCAGGAACGGCAGGGTCTCCGCCGGCTTGCGGGCCGCACCCATGAGCAGTTGCCAGCCGGCCATGTAGGGATCGCAGTCGTACGGGTCGTCGAGGAAGATCGCGCTGTTGATCTGCTCGAGGTAGATGACGTCGGTCAGCTTCTCGATCGGCAGCCGGAGCATCGAGAACGACATCCCGCCGGTGGCGGCCGCGGCGAGCCCGGTCGGCAGCACCTGCACCGAGACGCTCTTGTGGGTGGTCGCGCGGATCAGGAAGTCGATCTGCTCCCGCATGACCGCCGGGCTCGCTATCTGCATGGTGAGGGCGGCTTCGTCGATCACCGCCCACAGGCTCTCCCGCGTCCGCCGCAGGATCCGGTGCTGCCGTCTCCGTCGCACGTCGACCCGGCGCCGGACCTCGCGTTCGTCGTGGTGATGCAACCGGATGACCGCCTCGGCGTACGCGGGTGTCTGCAGCAGACCGGGCACGAACCGGGTCTCGTAGGTGCGGATGTGCTCGGCGAACTCCTCCAGCACCAGGTAGGAGCAGAGCCAGCCGGGCAGCACGTCGCGATCGTCGTGCCACCACTGCGGTGCGTTGAGCAGGCCGGCGAGGCGCAGGAGAGCGAGTCGCTGAGCGGGCCGGTCGACCCGGTACAGGTCGAGCAACCGGGACAGATCGCTCTCCTTGACGGTGGTCGCGCCGAGCTCGATCCGGCTGATCTTGGGATCCGAGCAGCCGATGTACCGGCCGGCCGCACCCCGGCTGATCCCCTGGGTCTCCCGCAGGGCTCGCAGCCGGCCGCCCAGCAACGCACGGGCGACCTCGGGACGGCCGGTCGACTCCGGCCCCGACGACATGACGGTAGGCACGGGTGATCAGCGCCTGCCCTCGGCCGGGGGCAGGCGCCGGATCAGCTCCCGCGTCACACCGACAGCTCCGGTGCCGGCGAGGACCGCCACCGCCGGTTGCCCGAGCAGGGCCGAACCGAGGGACAGGGCCATCAGCGCGACCCCGAGGGCGAGCACCACCCAGACCGTACGGGCGGCGGCCCGATGGTGATCCGCGGTGCAGCATGACGCTCGCGCCCCACGGGATTGATGCTTCTGCATGGTCACGCCGAAATTTTGCCCCTGCGGTTCACTACGATGCAAATGCAGTTGCACGTGTGCATGCACGTGCACCGGCAGTGGATCGAGTGATCCATCCTGCGGCACGGCCCGGGGCTGATCAAGAACGCAAACGCGGGTTCAGGGCGCAGAGAGGTGGCCACCGCCCCGAGGCGATGGCCACCGATCGCGACTCAGCGCTTGAGCACCGCGGCTGAACCACCACCCCGGCGGACCGGTTCGGCGGTGGCGATCAGGCCTCCGTGGCGGGTGAACTCGATGGCGGTGGCCGCGCCCAGTTCGGCCACGTCCGGGCCGAACGTGTGGCCGAGGGCGGTGAGGCCCGGGCCGTACAGCTGGTGGAACGCGGGTTCGGCCTGGATGCCGGCGCTGTTGCGCTGGGAGCCCCGGGGGGCCGCCATCGCCTGCGGCAGGGTCATGCCGAGATCGATGCGGTTGATGAGGATCTGCAGGACCGTCGTGATGATGGTCGCCCCGCCCGGGGAGCCCAGGGCCAGGAACGGCTTGCCGTCCTTGATGACGATCGTCGGGGACATCGAGCTGCGGGGGCGCTTGTTCGGGCCCGGGAGGTTCGGGTCGGGGGCGGTGCCCTGCGTACCCGCGAAGTTGAAGTCGGTCAGTTCGTTGTTGAGCAGGAAGCCCCGGCCGGGCACGACCATGCCGCTGCCGCCGGTCTGCTCGATGGTCAGGGTGTATTCGACGATGTTGCCCCAGCGGTCGGTGACCGTGAGGTTGGTGGTGCTCTGACCCTCCTCGACCTTGCCGCCGACCGGGGCCGGGGTGCAGCCGGCCGCGGTGATGTCGCCCGGCGGGACCGGCTTGGTCAGCGCGTGGGCCGGGTCGATCTGGCACGCGCGCTGGGTCGCCCAGCGGTCACTCAGGAGCTTCTTCACCACCCCCGGCGAGGTGTACGCGCCCACGTACCGGTTGCGGTCCGCGAAGGAGAGGGCGGTCGACTCGGCGTACTGGTGCAGTGCCTGGGTCGTGGTCGCCTTCTTGAGGTCGGTCTTCTCGAGGATGTTGAGCGCTTCGCCGACCGTGGTGCCGCCGCTGGACGGGGTGGCCATGCCGTAGACGGTCAGGCCGCGGTAGCCGGACTTCGTCGGGGCGGGGAACCGGACCTGGTAGTTGGCGAGGTCCGAGCGGGTGAGACCGCCGGGCCGGATCGGGTAGGCCCAGGTGCCGGCCGGGTCGGCGGAGACCGGCGGGTGCTGGACGGTGCGCACGATGTCGGCGCCGACCTGTCCCTTGTAGAAGACGCCGGTGCCGCGCTTGGCGATGAGCCGGTAGGTGTCGGCGAGGTCGGGGTTGCGCTGCGTGGTGCCGACCGCGGGCGGCGCGTCACCGGGCAGGTACAGCTCGCGTGTCGCGTCGAACTGGCCGAACGCCGCCGCGTTGTCGGCGACCTGCTGGCGGAACGTGGCGTCGACCGGGAAGCCCTTGTCGGCGACCTTCGCGGCCGGCTGCAGCAGGCTGCCCAGCGACCGGGTGCCCCACTTGTTCGCCGCCGCCTCCCAGGTGGCGAGCGTGCCCGGGGTGCCCACGGACAGGCCGCTGACCCGGGCCTCCTGGAAGTCGTACGGCAACCCGTCGGCCGGATCCACGAAGATGTTCTCGGTCATCGTGGCCGGCCCGGACTCGCGGCCGTCGATCGTGCTGACCGTCCCGCGCTTGGCGTCGTAGTAGACGAAGAAGCCGCCGCCACCGATGCCGGCGGAGAACGGCTCGGTGACACCGAGCGCGGCGGCCGTGGCGACGGCGGCGTCGACCGCGTTGCCGCCGCGGCGCAGCACGTCCAGCCCGACGGCGGTCGCGGTGGCGTCGACTGTGGAGACGGCACCGCCGTACCCGGTCGCGGTGTGCGGATCGGTGTGCGCCTGGGCCGCGGCCGGAACTGCTATGAAACCGAGAGTGAGCGTAGCGGTCGTAGTGAGCGCGAGCGTGAATCTCATAACCTCTGCCTACCGGCCCGGCGGGTCCGGCACAACCGGGGACGCGCCGGACGCCCAGGTTTCATACATCCCGGCGTAACGTCCGGCCGCCGCGAGCAGTTCTGTGTGTGAGCCGCTCTCGACGATGCCGTGGTCGTCGACCACGATGATCCGGTCGGCGCGCATCGCGGTGGAGAGCCGGTGTGCGACCAGGATCGCGGTGCGCCCGTCGAGCAGCCGGTCGAGCGCCGCCTCGACCCGCAGCTCGCTGCGCAGGTCCAGGCTGGAGGTGGCCTCGTCGAGCACGACCACCCGGGGCTCGGCGAGAAACGCCCGGGCGAGCGCGAGCAGCTGCCGCTCCCCCGACGACACCGACTGGCCGCGCTCGTGCAGCGGGGTGAGCAGGCCCTCCGGGGAGCGTTCCACGAGGTCGCGCAGCCCGACCGCGTCCACCGCGGCCCCGATCTCGGCGTCGGTGGCGTCCGGGCGGGCGAACGCGATGTTGTCGCGCAGCGTGCCGGCGAACAGGAACGGTTCCTGCGGGACCACGCCGATCTGGCGGCGCAGCGAGGCCAGGGTCACGTCGCGCAGGTCGTGGCCGTCGATGAGGATCCGCCCGGCGACCGGGTCGTACAGCCGGGTCACGAGTTTGGCGATGGTGGACTTGCCCGCCCCGGTCGGCCCGACGCAGGCCACCGTCTCGCCGGGCGCGATCCGCAGGCGCACGTGCTCCAGCACCGGGCGGTCCGGGAGATATCCGAAGCTCACGTCGTCGAAGACGATCTCGCCGCGGACCGGCGGGAGCTCCGTCGCGGCGGCGCCCGGGACCACCGACGGCCCGGTGCCGAGCAGGCCGTTGAGCTTGCCGACCGCGGCCCGGGCCTGCTGGTACTGCGTGTAGAGCTGGACGAGCTGCTGCACCGGGGCGAAGAACGCGTTGAGGTACAGCACGAACGCGGTCAGCTCGCCGATGGTGATCGAGCCGCGCAGCACCATCCGGCCGCCGATCAGCAGCAGCGCCGCCATGCCGAGCAGGCCGATCACCGAGGAACCGGGGCCGTAGATCGCGTTGATCCGGCCGGTGACGTCGTTGGCGTCGCGATACGCGCCGACCACCTCGCGGTGCGCGACGATGTTGCGTTCCTGGCGGTTGTGGGCGGTGACGACCCGGACCCCGTTGAGGCTCTCGGACAGGTCGGCGAACAGGGCGGCGATCGCGTCGCGCTGCCGGGCGTAGCCGCGGTCGGCGGCCCGGCGGAACCACAGCGACAGGATCGCGAGCGGGGGCACGACCAGCAGCAGCGTGATGACGGCCAGCCCGGCGTGGTAGTGGAACAGCACCGCGGTGACCAGGACCATGGTGAGCGCCTGGATGCCGAACTGGGCGAAGCCGTCGCCGATCAGGCTCTGCAGCGCCTCCACGTCGGAGGTCATCCGGGTCATGGTGACGCCGGCCTTCTCGCGGGTGTAGTAGTCCAGCGACATCCGTTGCAGGTGTGCGAAGACCCGGATCCGCAGGTCCCGGGTGGCCGACGCGGCGAGCCGGCCGCTCTGGCGCATCCGGGCGCCGGTGGCCACGCCGGTGAGCAGCACGGCGACCACGAACGCGACGGTCGTGCCGATCAGCACCGGCAGGTCGCGCGCGACGATGCCGTGGTCGATGCCGATCTGCACCAGGAACGGGCCGGCCTGCAGCAGCAACGTCTCGACCAGCACCGCGAGCACCGCGGCGAGCAGCAGGCGCGGGCGCCCGGCGAGCAGCCGCCGCACGGACACCGGGCCGCCGCGGTCGGCCACCGGGTCGAACGTCACGCCGGGGTCGCCGTGGTCGGGTTCCGCGCTCTCCAGCCGGGCGACCCCCTCGGCCAGCTCGGCGGGGATCCCGGCGAACGGCATGCCGGCACGGGAGACCGAGGGCCGCCCACCGGCGTTGAAGCCGCCGAACCCGCCGCCGAACATGCTCACGGGACAGCCACCGTGGCGAGGACCGCGGCGTAGCGGGGCTCGGTGGCCAGCAGCGACGCGTGGGTGCCGTCGGCGATCACCCGGCCACCGGCCAGCAGGACCACGCGTTCGGCCAGTCCGATGGTGGAGAGGCGGTGCGCGACGATCAGCGTGGTCCGGCCGGTCATCCGGGCGCTCAGCGCGTGGTGGATGCGCTGCTCCACGGTGACGTCGATGGCGCTGGTCGCGTCGTCGAGCACCAGGATCGGCGGGTTCACCAGCAACGCCCGGGCGATCGCTACGCGCTGCCGCTGACCGCCCGAGAGCGTGTAGCCGCGTTCGCCGACCACCGTGTCGTACCCCTGCGGGAGCTCGCGCACGAACCCGTCGGCGCCGGCCGCCAGGGCCGCGTCCACCACCTCGTCGCGGGTCGCGGCCGGACGGCCGTAGGCGATGTTGTCGTGGATCGACAGGGAGAACAGGAACGGTTCGTCGGGCACGATGCCGACCTGCTCGCGCAGCGACGACAACCGCAGATCGCGTACGTCGTGACCGTCGATGGCGATCCGCCCGCCGGTGACGTCGTAGAACCGGGCGAGCAGCCGGCCCAGTGTGGACTTGCCGCTGCCGGTCGCGCCGACCACCGCCACCGTCTCCCCCGGCCGCAGCCGCAGGTCCAGGCCGTCGAGGGCGACGGTCCCGTTGGGGTACGCGAACCGGACGCCCTCGAACGCCACCTCGCCCCGCAACCCGGCCTCGATCGGGGCGGGCCGGTCCACGACGTCGCTGGGCGTGTCCAGGATCTCGTAGATGCGCCGGGCCGACGCCGACGCCCGCTGGCCCAGCATGATCATCATGCCGAGCAGCCGGAACGGTGGCTGCAGCATCAGCACGTAGGAGTTGAACGCGACGATCGTGCCGACCGTGGTGCCGCCGCGGATCACCATGATGCCGCCGACCAGCAGCACGAGTGCCAGGCCGAGGCGGGGCAGGTTGTCCAGCACCGGCGTCCAGCGGCTGCGGATCCGGGCGTCCTGCAGGTAGGCCCAGCGGATCCGGTCCGCCGCCTCGCCGAGCGTGCGCAGCTGGCGGCCCTCGGCGGCGAACGCCTTGACGATCCGGACGCCCTGGATGTTCTCGTCGACGACGGTGGCGAGGTGGGCCAGCCGGGACTGGATCAGCCACGAGACCGGGAAGACCGCCTTGCGCATGCCGACGCCGAGGAAGCCGATGACCGGCATGGTGGCCATCGCGACGATCGCCAGCGGCACGTCGATGGAGAGCATCAACCCGAACGCGACCACCGCGATGAGGCACTGCACGAGGATCGACGGGCCGAACGCGAGATACATCTGCACCGCGCGGATGTCGGAGCTGGACCGCGACATCAGCTCGCCGGACTGGACCCGGTCGAAGAACCCGAACGGCATCCGGACCAGGTGGGCGTAGACGATGGTCCGCAGGTCGTACTCGATCTCGTAGGCCGTCCGCAGCAGGTAGAGCCGGGCCAGGTAGTTGATCACGCCCTGCAGCAGGGCCAGGCCGGCGATCCACCAGACATAGGTGGACAGCTGCGCGGTGCGCTCGACGACGGCCCGGTCGATGCCGATGCGCAGCAGGTTGGGGATCTGTACCTGCACGACCAGCCCGGCGAAGGACAGCGCCAGCGACGTGATCAACAGTGCTCGATGCGCTTTGACCAGCGGCAACGCACGCCGGAGCCAGGATTTACCGGTGTCGGGATCGATCGATGCCCGGGGCGCGCGACGAGTCACTGCCGCTAACGGTACGCCCTGCCGGGTGCCCGCCGCCCGACGCCGGCCGGCCGCGGTTGCACCCCGGGGCAGGACGTCCCGGCCGCCGGGGGCCGGACCGTCAGCAGGTACGTGTCGACCACCCCGTTCACGCACTTGCTGCGGCCGTAGACGGTGTGACCCCAGCCCTCGTACGTGACCAGGCTCGCCGCCGGGCCGAGCTGGCGGGCCACCGCCCGCGCCCACACGTGCGGGGTCGCCGGGTCGTGCCGGGAGTTGATCAGCAGGACCGGACCGGTCCGCGCCGGGGAGAGCCGCCGCTGCCGGTTGTCCGGGACCACCGGGGTGCCCAGGCAGCTGACCACCGAGGTGAGCCCGAGCGGCGAGACCGTCATCTGCGGATGCGCCCGGGCCAGCGCGCCGAGCCGGAGCCGCAGGCTGGTCCAGCTCAGCGGCACCGCCCAGTCGTCGCAGAAGATGGCCGGGAACGGGTTCTGGATCTCGGTGACCGGGGCACCGGCCCGCCGGCCCTTCGCCGCGCTCGCGGCCTCCTTGATGTAGAGCGCCAGCGCGTGCCACTGCGGGTCGTAGAAGGAGCTGAAGGCGACCCCGAGCAGGTCGAGGGTGCGCGGCCGGTAGCCCGGCTCGAACGGGTCCCGCAGCGTGCCCCGGCGGGCCCGGGCCAGCAGGGACGTCCAGATCGCGCGGACGTCGCGGCCGTGCAGCGCGCACTCGGTGCTGCGGTCGCACCAGGCCACGAACTCGTCGAACGAGTCCTGCGACGCGGCCGTCTCGGCGTCCAGGAACGAGCGCGTGCTGACGCTGTGGTCCATCACGCTGTCCAGCACGAGCGCCCGGACCCGCTCCGGGAACCGTTCCGCGTACTGCTCCCCCAGCAGGGTGCCGTAGGACGCGCCGTAGAAGCTGATCGTCCGCTCGCCGAGGGCGGCCCGGATCGCGTCCATGTCCTGGACCACGCTCAGCGTGTCGAGGTGGCCGTAGACCGGGCCGGTGCGCCGCGCGCAGTCCGCCGCGAGCCTGCGGTTGTAGGAGACGTTCGCGGCGTACCCCCGGGCGGCGGAGATCAGCGGCGGCGGCCCGGCGGCGAGCAACGTCGCCGAGCAGACCACCGGGGTACTGCGGCTGACCCCGCGCGGGTCGAAGCCGACGATGTCGAAGCGGCGGCGCAGCGCGGCGCTGAAGAAGTACGTGCCGTCGAGCGCGAAGTCGACGCCGGAGCCACCGGGTCCGCCGGGGTTCACCACCAGCGTGCCGATCCGGGATCCCGGGTCGGTGGCCGGGCGGCGGGCCAGGGCGACGCTCGCGGCCGGGCCGTACGGGTTCGCCCAGTCCACCGGCACTTTGAGGGTGGCGCACTGCGCCGTGCGGTCCTCCTTGCAGGGCTTCCACGAGAGCGACGGCCCGGCGGAGGCCGGGCCGGGCACCGCGGCGGGAAGGGCGAGCAGGGCGGCCAGGACCGGCCGGAGGATTGCGAGCACTGCGTTCTGTCTCCAGCCTGCACGGCAGCCGCGCCGCGCGCCTCATGTCTAGACGAAGCGCGCGGCGCGGACTGCCGATTGGCGGATTCAGCGCCGAAGCGTCACACCTTCAGGTGTTTCAGGGCCCGGCGGATCAGGTCGTCCCGCTGGGTCGTGCTCAGCGTCTCCAGGCCGAACCCGAGGTACAGGGTGTCGGCCGTGGTGACCCCGGCGCCGAAGTCGAGCGCCAGCTGGCTGCGCTCCCACGTGTTGGCGGCGACACCGGTGCCGGCCGGCGGGGCGGCCACGGTCCAGCCGCCGAGATCGGTCTCGAACCCGGTCTGCGCGGTGACCGTGCCGTTGACCTCGACCCGGACATCGTCCAGGAAGACGCCGATGCCCTGGGTGCCCCAGTCCGACATGTAGGTGATGGAGACCTCCACCTGCTTGCCCGCGTACCCGGACAGGTCGGCGTCGAACTCCTTCCAGCCGCCGCTGTTGCCGGAGACCGCGTTCCACGTGCCGGTCGTGCCGGTCGGCGCGCAGTCGGCGCTCTGGTAGTGGGCGACGAACGGGTGCAGACCGGCGATCCCCTCCGGGCAGCTCGCCCCGGTGTCGGTGCTGGTCAGCCCGTTGGCGTCGGGCAGGGTGGTCCAGTTGTCGGTGCCCACCTCGTGCGCCTCGACGAACATGTAGTCCCAGTCCTGCTCGGTGTCGACCGAGGTCCGGAACGTCAGCCGGCCGCTCTGCGCCGCGCTCAGATCAACGGTCCGGGTCAGCCGCTTGTACGAGGCGTCGGCCTGCCCGCTCCAGAGATACCAGTCCCCCTCGTACGGGTCGTACGGCTGCGCCCCGGGCAGCTGCCAGTCCAGCGGGCCCGAGCTGGCGAACTGCGGGAACTCGTCCGCCGGCAGGATGCTGGAGGTGGTGAGCAGCGACGCGGTGTGACCCGCTCCCGGCGTACCCGTGTATCCGGTGAACCGGCCCGCGGAGCCGGTCACCGGGTACGTCGTGCCCTCGGGCGAGGTGCCGCCGTTGTCGATGTACGAGAACGCGCCCAGCCAGTACTGCTGGAAGTCGTTCGACAGCGGGATGCACAGCGGGCTCGAGGGGCTGGTGCACTCCCCCGGGCCTTCCGGCTGGTAGGCGTAGCTGCCGGCCGCCTCGGCGTACCCCGCGTACTTGCCGGAGTGGATCAGCTTGCCGCCCTCGTTGAGGTAGTCGCGGACCGCGATCTGGGTCTGCGCGGCGGCGCGGGTCGTGGTGCCGCCGGGCTGGCCCACGGTGCGCGGGATCACGTCGTCGCCGGTCTCCCAGACGACGGCCTTGTAGTGCGACAGCACACCCAGCGGGTGCGGCGCCTTGCCACCGTGGGTGTCGAGGTCGTAGGCGTCCGCCTTCTTGCCGGCCTTGCGCAGCGACGCCACGTACTCGTCGGCGTAGCGGGCGCTGGTCGCACCGTCGGTGGCGACCGGCGAGATGCCGGTGACGTCCTCGGCGGCGAGTACCAGCACGTCCCCGCCGATCTTCTTGTCGACGGTGTACGTGAACGGCACGGAGGTGGCCTTGCGGGCCGTGAACCAGACCTTCACCTTGTCACCGGCGCGGGCCTTGACGGTGCCCCGCAGTTCGGCGAAGTACTTGTCCATGCCGTCGCCGTAGCGCTCACCGCCCTTCCACTCCCTGGTGCGCGTGGTCTTCGCCCGGCCACCGTTGATCGAGTAGTGCAGCGTGACCGTACCGAGGCTGCGCTTGGCGGTGACCGCCACCGGCTGGTCCTTGCCGTACGAGAACGCGAACGGGTCGGCCTTGAGGTCGGGGGTGGTCCGGCCGACCGAGGACACCGGGTTGGCCGGGTTCTTCGCCGACTCCGCGACCGAGAGCGCGAACGGGATGTTCTTGGCGAACTCGCCCTGGATCAGCTTCTCGTCGTCCGGGAACGTGAAGATGCTCTCGCAGTCGCCCTCGTTCCACGCGTCGGCGGGGTCGACGTTCGAGGCGGTGGCACAGGTGCTCATCTCCGGCGTGAACGCGATCGTGCCGTACCGGTGCTGGGCCTGGCCGTCGGTCTCGCCGTTGGTCGGGTACAGCTCGGCCGACAGGTCCGGGTCGTAACCGGGTACGGCCGGGTGCGCGTCGTCGCCGGCCAGCGCGACGGAGATCTCGTCGTCCGGGCTGGGCGTGTCGACCTGCCACCCGATGCCGTACAGCAGCAGCTGCGCGGCCGAATGGTAGTTGATCAGGAACTCGAAACCGACCCGCTTGAACAGCGCGTCGAACGCCTTGGTCTCCGGCTCGGAGTTCGGGCCGGTGCCGCGGAAGGTCTCGCTGGCCGGGTCGGGCGACGAACCCTCGTTGTCGTAACCCCACTTCTCGGCGAAGTTGCGGTTGATGTCCACGCCGTCGCCGGTGGTGATCTGGCCGTCGCCGTTGTTGTCGCGCAGGTTCTTGCGCCACTGGCGGTGCCCGTCGGTGAACGTGAAGTCGTAGCCGTCGACGTTGGCGACCGGCACGAACCACAGCTCGGTGGTGTTGATCAACTTGGTGATCCGGGGGTCCTTGCCGTACCCGTCGATGAAGTGGTGCATCAGCCGCCGGGTCATCTCCGGGGTGATCCACTCACGGGCGTGCTGGGCCCCCATGTACAGCACCGCGGGGCGGCGCCCGTCCGGGACCTTGCGGGCGTCGGCGGTCAGCTTGATGCCCTGGATCGGCACGCCGCGTACGGACTTGCCGAGCGTCTCGATCTTGGCGATCCGCGGGTTCGCGGCGGCGGTCGCCACCAGCTCCTCGCGCAGGCCACCGGGGGTGTTGTAGGGCCGGAACACGGTCGGTGCGGCGGCGGCCTTGGCCCGCGCACGGGCCGAGGCGCCCTTGATGGTCAGCGGCAGGCCGTCGTCGACCAGCGACGCGGCCTGACCCGGGCTGAGAATGGTCTCCACGGTGAGTTTGCCGTCCGCGGCCGCGGAGTACGCGGTCTCGTCGGCGTCGACACCGGCAGCGCGCAGCTTTTCGAACTGCGCGCGGTCGAGGGTGCCGACGTACACGCCGAGCGTGTCGTCAGTCGGGGCCGCAGCGGCCGGCGTGATCCCCGGGAGGACCGCGGCGGCCGCGGTCACTAACGAGAGCGCGCAGGCTGTTGCCCAGCGGGCTGATGTCATGGTGTTGGGCCTCCATGGCTGGAAAGATCCTGAATGGACCTTCCCGGCCATGAAGAGACCCTGTCAAGCACCGACTCACCGCCCGCTGACGGCTGCGGGCGGAAAGCTGGCGTTATGGTTCAGTCTCGGTTGTTCGGCGGTAGCTGCGGCAACTGACTGATCGCCGCGGCGTACTGCGCGATCTGGCGCCCGTTGGGCACCACACCTACGCTGCGGAGTTGATCGTTGATGGCCTGCGCAACGTCGGCCTCGGACTGGCCGCGATGCGTCTGCATGACCTTGTTGACGACATAGTCAACACGAAGCTGCATCTGCCAGCCAGGGGAGCGGGTCGACGCTCCCGTGGCGAGGCTTACTGAGGCGAGGGGTTCCATGCCCTGAGTATCGGAAGCACAGGCCCCTCACTGGAAGGTATGCGGGGGCTGTGCAACCGAGCTGCACCCGACCCGCACCGGCGTCTCCATCAAACGTCCTCGGACGGCACCACCTTCACCGGGCGCCACCAGAGCCAGGCGAGGAACAGCAGGCCGAGCGCGAGCATGCCCAGGCCCATCCAGAGGTTGATCCGCACCCCGGAGGCCTTGTCGACCTCGGCCGGCGAGTCGAAGACCCCGATCAGCGTGACGATCACGCCGTACACCACGAACAGCCCGCCGATCACCCGGCGCACGTCGAACAGTTTCGCGGCGGCCGAGGCCTTCTTCAGGTCCTCTTGCCCGTTGATCTCATCAGACATGATCAGCACCTCACCAGACCGGGATGTAGAGCAGGAACGCCAGGACGACGGCGATGCCGCCGAGCAGTGCGGGGTTGCGCCACCAGACCTTGTCGCCGGCCAGGATCACGTCACCCGACGCGGTGGTGCCGGCCAGGCCGTACACCAGCCCGCGCAGGTCGTTCTCCGGCTTGGGCCGGGTGAACAGCGTGACCACGACCGCGAACACGACCGCGGTGGTGAACGCCAGGCCGGCGCCCCAGAAGCTCTCCTCCAGGTCGGAGTTGAACGTGACGACGTCGCCCAGGTAGAGCAGGTACAGCGTGAGCGAGGAGAGCGTGCCGAGCAGCAGCGACCAGAAGCCGGCCCACGCGGTCATCCGCTTCCAGAACATGCCGACGATGAACGTCGCGAACAACGGGGCGTTGATCAGGGAGAACAGCGCCTGGATGTAGTTCATGATGTTGTCGTAACCGGCCGCGATGAACGCGGTGCCGATGCTGATCACGATGCCGGCGACCGTGGCGAGCCGGCCGGCCTTGAGGTAGTACTCGTCGGAACGGCCTTTGGCGATGTAGCTCTGCCAGATGTCGTACGTGAAGACCGTGTTGAAACCGCTGACGTTCGCCGCCATGCCGGCCATGAACGAGGCCACCAGACCGGTCACCGCGACCCCGAGCACGCCGTTGGGCAGCAGGTCGCGCATCAGCAGCGGGATCGAGTTGTTGTAGGAGAGGTCGCCGGAGTTCGACCCGAGGCCGCGCACGGTCACGATGGCGATCAGGCCGGGAATGACGGTGACGGCCGGGATCAGCAGCTTCGGGAAGGCACCGATGATCGGGGTACGCCGCGCCGCGCTCATGTCCTTGGCCGAGAGCGCCCGCTGGACCTCGGCGAAGTTCGTGGTCCAGTACCCGAACGAGAGCACGAAGCCGAGGCCGAACACGATGCCGATCCAGTTCGCGCCGAGCGGGTTGCCGGAGTTCGCCGTGCCCTGCCACGTGTGCAGCGCCGCGTCGCCCAGATCGCTGTCGCGGACCTTGGCGAACAGCCCGTCGATGCCGCCGACCTTGACCAGGCCGACGATGGTCAGCGGCAGCAGCCCCGCGAGGATCACGAAGAACTGCAGCACCTCGTTGTAGATCGCCGAGGACAGCCCGCCGATGCCGATGTAGGCCAGCACGATCGCGGCGCCGACCACGATCGAGAGCCAGAGCGGCCAGTTCAGCAGCGCGTCGAGGATCAGCGCGAGGGCGTACAGGTTGACGCCGGCAATGAGCACCTGGGCGACCGCGAAGATCACCGCGTTGAGCAGGTGGGTCGGCCGGTTGAAGCGCAGCCGCAGGAATTCCGGGACGCTACGGACCTTGGAACCGTAGTAGAACGGCATCATCACGATGCCGAGGAAGACCATCGCCGGGACGGCGCCGATCCAGTAGTAGTGCAGGGTCATCAGGCCGTACTGGGCGCCGTTGGCGGCCATGCCGATGATCTCGAGCGCGCCGAGGTTCGCCGAGACGAACGCGATGCCGGTCACCCAGGCCGGCATCGATCTCCCGGAGAGGAAGAAGTCGGAGCTGGTGCTGATCGCTCTTCGAGCGGCGAATCCGACCCCCAGCACCGTCGCGAAATAGATCACGAGGATCAGGTAGTCGAAGACGTCGAGATCGAGCCGGAGCCCGGGTCCCTCAGCCGCGATAATGCCCATGGGCACCTCCTGGGATGCAGTCGCGCGCGGCATACCCGGTTTCAACTTCGTAAAAACTGAGCCCGCCCGCACATCCGGGATCACCATCTGCGATCGAATGGCTTCTATGCTTCGACTCCTGCTGGTCCCCCTGGTGGCGGTGCTGATCGCACCCGCACCCGCCCATGCGGCTTCCGACAAAAGGCCCTACGTCCGTGGCGGCGAGACCGTCGCCACCTACGACTACGCCGACGCCGTCCGCGAGAGCGTCTGGGTGCAGACCCCCGACGACGCCGACGAGGACGGCGTCCTGGACCGCGTCGCGGTCGACCTGGTCCGCCCGCGCACCGGGCCCGGCGTCAAGGTCCCGGTCATCATGGACGCCTCGCCCTACTACGCCTGCTGCGGACGCGGCAACGAGAGCGAGCTCAAGGAGTACGACGAGAACGGTGTCATCAGCAAGGCACCGCTGTTCTACGACAACTACTTCGTGCCCCGCGGGTACGCGTTCGCCGCCGTGGACCTCTCCGGCACCGGTCGCTCCACCGGCTGCGCGGACGTCGGCGGCCGCTACGAGGTGTCCGGCGCCAAGGCCGCGATCGACTGGCTCAACGGCCGCGCGCCCGGCTTCGCGGCCGACGGCACCCGGGTGACCGCGAAGGCGTGGACCACCGGCAAGGTCGGCATGATCGGCAAGTCCTGGGACGGCTCGGTCGCCAACGGTGTCGCCGCGACCGGCGTCAAGGGGCTGGAGACCATCGTCCCCATCGCCGCGATCTCCAGCTGGTACGACTACATGCGCTACAACGGCACCCTGCGCACCCGGAACTACCCCAACTACCTGCAGGGCTACGTCAGTGACCGGATCGCCGAGTGCGCCGCGGTGACGTCGTCGCTCGCCGGGGACAGCGCCGAGGACACCGGCGACTACAACAGTTACTGGCGTGCGCGCGACTACCGCCCGTCGGCGTCCAAGGTCCGCGCCAGCGTGTTCGTTGTGCACGGCGTCAACGACCTCAACGTCGCCACCCCGCAATTCTCGAAGTGGTGGGACGAGCTCGCCGACGCGGGCGTGCCGCGCAAGATCTGGCTGCACCAGACCGGCCACGTCGACCCGTTCGACGTGCGTCGTGACGAGTGGGTGGACACCCTGCACGAGTGGTTCGACCGCTGGCTGCAGGGGCTGCACAACGGCATCGACCGCGAACCGCGCGCGACCGTCGAGACCGCGCCGGGCGTGTACACCGACGCCCGGGACTGGCCGCTGCCCGGGACCCGGCCGGTGACGGCGCGGCTGGGGACGGGCACCGCTTCGTACACCGACAAGGGTCTTTCCGAGGCCGCGGCGGTCGCGAACCCCGGCACCCCGGTCGACGGCCGGCTGGCTTTTCAGTACGGCCCGCTGACCGCACCGGTGCGCATCTCCGGCGCCGCGTCGGTCAAGCTGCGGGTCCGGGTCGACCGCCCGACGACCCAGCTCACCGCGAAACTCGTCGACTACGGTACGGCCACCCGGGTCCAGTACAGCCAGGGTGAAGGTGTCCAGACGCTGGCCACCGAGTCCTGTTACGGCGAATCGACCGTGGCCGACGACGCTTGTTACCGCGACGTCGTGGAACGGGTGGCCACCACCGACCACGCCGTGCTGACCCGGGGCTGGCAGGACGCCGCGCACCACGTCTCGCTCAAGCGCACCACCCCGCTGGAGCCCGGCCGCTGGTACTCGATCACCGTGCCGGTCAACGCCTACGACATGACGATCCCGGCCGGCCACACGCTGGGCCTGGTGCTGACCCAGAGCGACTCGCGGTACACCGTGGCCCCGAACACCGGCGCGACGGTCGAGGTCGACCTGGCCCGCAGCACGCTGACCCTGCCGCTGAACCGCATCGCGACGCTGAACCCGTCGGCCTCCGCCCCGACCACCCGCAACGGCCTGACCGGCGGCGCCCGCCCGGAACGGGAGCGCCCCTGATCGACAACTGTTGATGTCCGTGTAACAGTGGGGAACTATGCGGCTGATCTCCACTGTGCTGAGTGTGGTACTCGCGGCGAGCCCTCTCGCGGTTGTCGACGAGACAGGCTGGGACGTCACCGGGCCGGGCGGGGCGGTCACCGCCCGGCTCGGCCTCGACGACGCGGGACGGCTCAGCTTCGGGGTCGACCGGGCGGGCGCGACGGTGCTCGCGCCCGCACCGATCGGCATCACCACGACCACCGGCGACCTCGGCACCGGCCTGAGCTTCGCCGGCCGGGCGGACCGCACGCTGCGCGAGAGCTACACCCGCACCACCGGCAGCCGGCTGCGGCGCGACGTCCGGCTGACCGAGTCGGCGTTCTCGTTCACCGGCACCGGCGGCGCGCGGATCGACGTCGTCGTCCGGGTCTCCGCCGAGGGCGCCGCGTACCGCTACGTGCTCCCGGACGGCGGCACGGTCACCGGCGAGACGTCCTCGTGGGCGCTGCCCGCCGGGGCGCCCGCGTGGCTGTTGCCGTACACCCCGAACTACGAGGAAGCCCGGGTACGCACCACCGCCGGAGCCGCGCCGGCCGGTGACTACGGCTTCCCCTCGCTGTTCCGGGTCGGGACGAACTACGCGCTGCTCACCGAGTCCGACGTGGACGGCCGGTACTCCGGGGGCCGGCTCAGCCACGACGCGGGCTCCGGTTCGTACCGGATGACACTGGCCGAGGCGATGATCGCCGCCACCGGACCGCTCGGCACTCCCTGGCGGGTGGCGATCGTCGGCGACCTCGCCACCGTGACCACCTCGACCCTGGTCGACGACCTCGCCCCCGCGTCGCGGCTGAGCGACACCTCCTGGATCCGCCCCGGCACGGTCGCCTGGTCCTGGCTGTCGGAGCACAGCAGCCCGGCCGACCCGGTCCGCCAGCGGCAGTACATCGACTTCGCCGCCCGCAACGGCTGGCCGTTCGTCCTGATCGACGAGGGGTGGAACGCGGCCTGGGTGCCGGAGGTCGTCCGGTACGCCCGCGCCCGCGGTGTCGAGGTGCTGCTCTGGATGCACTGGACCGACCTCGACACCGAGCAGGAACGGGCCACCCGGCTGCCGCTGTTCCGCGAGTGGGGCGTCGCGGGCGTGAAAATCGACTTCATGGACTCGGACAGCCAGGCGAGATTCCGGTGGTACGACGCCGTGCTGGCCGCCACCGCCGAGCAGCACCTCATGGTGAACTTCCACGGCGCCACCGTCCCGCGCGGCGTACAACGCACCTGGCCGCACGTGATGACCCTGGAGGCGGTCCGCGGCGCCGAACAGTTCCGGACCCGCGCCGCGACCAACACGATCTTCCCGTTCACCCGCAACGTCGCCGGCGGCATGGACTACACCCCGGTGACGTGGGCGGTCACCGACCGGGACACCACCGACGCGCACGAGGTGGCGCTCGCGCTGGTCTACGAGTCCGGATGGACCCACCTCGCCGACAAGCCCGAGACCTACGAGACCCACCCCGAGGCGTTGCGTACGCTCAGCCGGCTGCCGGTCACCTGGGACGAGTCACGGTTGCTCGGCGGCGCTCCCGGCGAGGAGACGGTGATCGCCCGGCGGCACGGCGACCGGTGGTACATCGGCGGGATCTCGGCACTGCCCGCCCACACGGTCACCTTCACCTCCCCCGCCGCCGGCCGCTACCTGGCCGAGACGCTCGGCGACGGCGACCACGGCCTGGTCCGCTCGAGCCGGATCGTGCGGCCGGGCGACACCGTGGACGTGCCGGTCGCGGCCAACGGTGGTTTCGTCACGGTGCTGTGCCCGTACACCGGCGCCGCGACCTGCGACGAGCCCGTCCGCCAGGTCCCCGCGACCACCCTCGCCCTGTCCACCCCGTCCCCGCGGACCGTCAAGGCCGTCTTCACGCTGCCGGCCGGCGGGCCCCTGCGAGGTGTACGCCTGGCGCCCCGGCCGCCGTCCGGATGGTCCGTGACCGGACCCGCGGTGACCGCCCCGGCGCTGCGGGCGGGCGACTCGCTGAGCGGCACCTGGACGTTCACCCCCGGCCCGGACGTGACCCCGGGCCCGGCCGAGCTGCCGGTGGCCGCCGAGTTCACGTTCGCCGGCGACACGGGATACCCCGACCGGCCGGGCCGGCACGTCGTGCACGTCGAACAGGCGGCCCGCACGCTGGTGACACCCCCGGACCCGGCCGGGACCCCGGCGGTCAGCGACCTGCCGTTCCTCACCGAGAGCAACGGGTACGGCCCGGTCGAACGCGACCGGTCCAACGGCGAGGCGGCCGCCGGTGACGGCGCCCCGCTCACCATCCGCGGCACGGGGTACGCCAAGGGGATCGGCATGCACGCGCCCGGCGAGGTGACCGTCTGGCTCGGGGGCGCCTGCACCGGTTTCTCGGCCCAGGTCGGCATCGACGACGAGGTGACGTCCGCCGGCTCGGCCGACTTCCAGGTGCTCGGCGACGGGGCCCCGCTGGCCGCCTCGGGAGTCCGCCGCAGCGCCGATCCGCCCTACGCCCTGACCGCCGACGTCACCGGGGTGGAGATCCTGACCCTGCGGGCCACCGACGGCGGCGACGGCAAGAACTTCGACCACGCCGACTGGGCCGCCGCCGCCCTCAGCTGCGCTCCCTGACCAGCTCCGCGCCGGGCGTTCCCGTCCGGGCCGGGCATTCGCTCAGCGCAGTTTCCCGACCGCCTCGGGGGTGAGCTCGTCCAGGCTGGTGATGACGAGCTCGGCCAGCGCCAGCGCGTCCGCCGCGGGTGGGTAGACGCCGTGCGGCACGGCGATGACCGCGAGACCCGCCGCCCCGGCCGAGCGCAGGCCGTTGCTGGAATCCTCGACCGCCGCGCAGACCTTCGGGTCGAACCCGAGGCGCTCGGTCGCCGCGAGGTACACATCCGGCGCCGGCTTGCCGCGCGGCACCTCCTCGGTGGACAGGGTCGTGCGGAACGCGCCGGTCAGCCCGGCCGTCTCCAGGACCTGGTCGATGAGGATCCGGGCCGACGAGCTGGCCAGGGCGAGCGGATACACCTCGGCGAGCCGGCGCACCGCGTCCACCGAGCCCGGGATGAGCGGCAGGTCCGCCCGGTAGCGCTCGGCCATCCGGCCCAGCACGTCCGCGGCGACCTGCTCGGGGCTGCGGGGCACGCCCACCTCCGCGCTCAGGTGGGTGGACCATTCACCCGTACTCATGCCCATCATCCGGGTCTGGGTGTCGGGGAGGAATTGCTTACCGTGCTCGGCGACGTAGCCGCGCCGGACCTCCTCCCAGACCTCCTCGGTGTCGATGATGACGCCGTCCAGGTCGAAAACGATGGCCTCGATGCTCACAGCGCCTCGACCGCCGGGATGACCTCGGTGCGCAGGATCTCGATCCTGTTCAGGTCGGCGATCCCCGGAATCATCCCCAGCACCGCGGTGAAACCGAGCCCACCGAGCCGGGTGAGGTTGGCGATGATCTCGTCGACCTTCTCGCCCTTCTCCCCCGGGTCGAGCGACGACATGGTCGCGGTCTTCTCGATGGCGTCGTAGTCGCGGCCCTCGTTGGCGCAGTGCTCGCGCAGCACGTCGAGCTTGCGCGCGGCCTCCGGGCCGTCGAACAGGTTGCACGCGTCGCCGTACTTCGCGACGAAGCGCAGCGTCTTCTTCTCGCCGCCGCCACCGATGAGGATCGGCGGGTGCGGCTTCGACAGCGGCAGCGGCCGGTTGAGCAGCCGGCCCAGCTGGTAGTGCTTGCCCTCCCACGGCGCCTCGTCGCCGTGGAACATCCGCAGGCAGATCTGCAGCGTCTCCTCCAGGCGCTCGAACCGCTCGGCGGTGGGCGGGAAGAACAGGCCCAGGCCCTTCGACTCGTCCTCGTTCCAGGCCGCACCGATGCCCAGCATCGCGCGCCCGCCGGAGAGTACGTCCAGGGTGGTGACCGCTTTCGCCAGCAGACCGGGATCCCGGTACGTCACGCCGGTCACCAGCGTGAGCAGTTTGACCCGTTTCGTGTGCGCCGCGATGAAGCCGAGCGCGGTGTAGGCCTCCAGCATCTCGGCCTCGGGCGTGCCGAAGATCTGCCAGAGATGGTCCATGACGCTGATCCGGTCGAAACCGGCCTCGTCCGCGGCGGTCACGATGTCGGCGAGCCGGGGACCGAGCCCCGCCGAACCGTCGGGCCACGTGAAATCAGCGATGTGCAGACCAAGTTTCACGGAAAAGTCCTCTCCAAGGATGATTCACCCGAAACCCTACTGCGGTTGACTGGGCCGGATGACCCTATTAACCGTCCGTAGTGGATCGTGACCACGCCTGAACCGGTTAACCACAACGTGGCCGCGCTGTAGACCGACCGTAGTTGCTTGGTAAGTTGTGACCCGCCCCCGAAACAACCCCGCCGCCGAGGAGCCACCGCCATGCCTCCCTCGTCGCGACGACCACCCCCGTCGCACGCCAACTGGTCACCCACCGTGACCGTTGTCATCCCCGCCCTCAACGAGGAGCACAACCTCCCCCTCGTCCTCGAGAACCTCCCCCCGGTCGACGAGGTCATCGTGGTGGACGGCCGATCGGACGACGACACCGTCGCGGTCGCCCGCGAGGTCCGCCCCGACGCGATCGTGGTGCGCCAGACCCGCGTCGGCAAAGGCAATGCCCTGGCCTGCGGTTTCGCGGCCGCGACCAGCGACATCGTGGTCACCCTCAACGCCGACGGCACCGCCGACCCCGGCGAGATCCCCCGCTTCGTCGACGCCCTGCTCTCCGGCGCCGAGGCCGCCCACGGGTCCCGCTTCCGCTACGGCGGCGACCACCGCGACGCCCTGCCCGCCGAACGCCTCGGTCACAGCACGCTGAGCCACGTGGTCAACATGCTGTTCCGGACCCGCTTCACGGACCTGAGCTGCGGCTACAACGCCTACTGGCGCGAACTGCTGCCGGTCCTCGACCTGCCGGCCCCGCTGATCCCCGGCCTCAAGCGCGGCCGCCCCGCCTGGGGCGACGGCCCGGAGGTCGAAACCCTCATCACGGTCCGCATGGCGACCCGGGGCCTGCGCGTCGTCGAGGTGGCCACGGTCGGCTACCCCCGCATCCACGGCGATCGCCCCCGCCGCACGATGCCCGCGGTCCTGCGCGCCCTGCGCACGGTGACCACCGAATACGCCCTCCGCTGGAGCCGGGCCCCCCGCCGGACGGTCATCCGCCAGCCCGCCCTCCCGGACAGCCAGATCCTCCGCCCCCGCTCAGCCCCACCGTCCCTGGGCCGCCCGATTTCCGGAGCCCCGTCCTTCGGCCGCCCGACTTCCGGCGCCCCGTCCTTCGGCCGCCCGACTTCCGGCGCCCCGTCCTTCGGCCGCCCGGTGTCGGGAGCGCCGTCGTCCAGCCGCCAGATCTCGGGCGCGCCCGCGTTCGGGCAACCCATTTCGGGCGCGCCGTCGTTCGGGCAACCTGTCTCAGGCGCGCCGGCGTCGGGCCGGCGCAGGTCCGCGCCGGCGGTCCCGGGTCAGGCGGCGGCGTGGCCGGAACGCCCCTGGTCGGCGCCGCCCTCATCAGGCCGGCCGACATCGGCGGTACCTGTCCCGGGCCGGGCCGGCGAGGGCCGGTCGGACGGGGGCCGGTCGGGCGAGAGCCGGGGCGGCGAGGGGTTCGAGGTGCCGGAGTTCGAGACGTTCACCCCGGCCGGCGAGGAGTCTTCCGGGCGGCATGCCGTCGCCCCGCCACCGCGGTCCCGCCGCCGGGCCGACCTGCGGGTCATTCAGGGCGAGGGCCGCGACAGCCGGGACGACGACCGGCCGCAGTGGCGGGCCAGCTCGTGAGGCCTCAGCTCGTGGCTCGCTCCCGGAGCCGGGGCAGGATCTCCTCGCCGTAGACGCGCAGGAAACGTTCCTGGTCCGGGCCGGGAGCGTGGAAGACGAGGTGCTTGAAGCCCATGTCGAGGTATTCCGCCACCTTGGCCACGTGCTCCTCGGGGTCGGCGGAGACGATCCAGCGGCTGACCGTGCGCTCGATCGGCAGCGCGTCCGCGAGGCGCTGCATCTCGATCGGGTCCTCGACGCCGGTCTTCTCGTCGGACGAGAGCGCCAGGGCTCCCCAATACTGGGTGTCCTGGCGGGCCCGCTCGAGGTCGGTGTCGAAGGAGACCTTGACCTCGATCATCAGGTCGAGGTCGTCGACCGTACGGCCGGCCTTCTCGGCGCCCTCCCGGACGGCCGGCAGCAGCGTGTCGGTGTACAGCGCGCTGCCCTTGCCGCTGGTGGTGATGAAACCGTCGGCGACCCGGCCGGCGAGGCGGGTCGCGGCCGGGCCGGAGGCGCCGATGTAGATGGGCACCTGCTGTTCCGGCTTGTCGTAGATGGTCGCCATCTCGGTGCGGTAGAAGGTGCCTTCGAACGTCACCCGGTCCTCGGTCCAGAGCTGCCTGATCAGCTGGACCGCTTCCTTGAGGCGGGCGAAGCGCTCCTTGCCGTCCGGCCAGGTCAGACCGAGCGGCACCTCGTTGAGCGACTCGCCCGAGCCGACGCCGAGGATGACCCGGCCGGGGGCGAGGCAACCGAGGGTGGCGAACGCCTGCGCCACCACCGCCGGGTGGTAGCGGAACGTGGGGGTGAGCACGCTCGTGCCGATCAGCACCCGTTCGGTGCCGGCGGCGAGCGCGCCCAGCCAGGGCAGGGCGGCGGGGGCGTGGCCGCCGTCGTGGCGCCACGGCTGGAGGTGGTCACTGACGAACACGGAGTCGAATCCGTGCTGCTCCGCGTCGATGCCGTAACGGAGCAGTTCGCGCGGGGCGAACTGCTCCGCGGAAGCCTTGTAGCCGAACCGAATCATGGATCGACCCTACCCGGCTGCTTTGTAGGCCTTCCCCGCTTCGGTGGGGGTTCGCGCGTCCTTGTAGAGACCGAAGTCCACGCTGTCGCCGATCGCCGGGAGTCCGAACCAGGCGTAGCGCTCGACGTACGACCGGGATTCCATGCCCTTGGTGGTGCCCTTGATGAACGCGGCCTCCTGGGCTCCCGTCGGGTATCTGGGGCTGCCGGTGAAGTTCATCAGGCCGTACTCGGTGACCCAGATGGGCAGGTCGTACTTCTTGTGCACCGCGTCCACGTACCCCAGGAACTGGTTGACCGCGGCGTCGCTGAAGTCGGAGCCGTACCAGTGCAGGGTGATGAAGTCGACGCGCAGTCCCTTGGCCTTGACGCCGTCCATGAACCGGTCGAGCCAGCCGCCGTCGGTGTCGCCGCCGTAGGCGACCGCCGGGCTGCCGAGCCGCATGCCGGTGTCCTCGAGTTCCGGCCACGCGGCGAGCGCGTCCTCGACGCTCATCTCGGCCTGGCCGGCCAGGTCCGGCTCGTTGAAGCCGAGCAGGACGTCGCCCTCCTTCTTGACCTTGGTGAATGTCGCGTCGGTGACGTTCGCCTTGCCCCAGATCATGGGTACGAACTCGACGTCGGTGGGCGCCGGCATCGTGTCGTTGTCGGGTGACCAGTTGTAGTACCAACCGGCGCCGACGTCGTCGAGCGCGCCCTTGATGCCGTCGAACTGCCATGTCCCGACGCCCTTCTTGACCGACGTCGCGGTGGGCGGCACCACCGCCGCGCTCGTGGTCGCCGACTTCGACGGCTTGGCCTTGCTCTTCGAGGGGGACGGAGAAGGCGAGGCGGACGGTGACAGGGACGGGGTGGCCGGCACCGGCAGGGACAGCCGCGGGGTGGGCGAGGTCGTGGTGGTGACCACGGCCGCGTTGGCCACCGGCTTGTCGTCGTGGGTGTAGACGACCGCCGCGGCCCCGCCGCCGGCGACGGCGCTGGTCGCGAGCACCGCGGTCGCGACCCGGCGGCCGATGCCCACCGTGCCCTTGATGGCGATCTTGGTCGCGAGCGCCTTGCCCGACCCACCGGCCGCGTGTGCCGCCACCTGAGCGGAGTGCGCGCCGCCGGCTCCGGCACCGGCACCGAATCCCGCGACGCCGGTGCTCAGCGAGTGCGGCAGCGGGACGAGGGCCATGCCGGCCAGCAGGCGTTCTGCGGCGACGAGGCCGGACCAGGCCGGGGAGCACCGGCGGCAGTCCCGGCTGTGCCGGGCGATGCGCTTGCGCCACAGCGGGCCGGGCCGGCGGTCCCAGTCGGCGGTGAGCGCGGCGAGCTCCGGGCAGGGCGGGTTCGCGTCGAGCGCCCGTACGACCACCCGGGCGGTCTCGAGCTGGCCCTTCATCCGCTGGATCCGGACCGCGGCGTGCTGGCGGGTCACCTCGATGGCGTCGACGATCTCGTCCCGGGTGAGCTCGCCGGACGCCTCCAGCCACCACAGCGACAGCAGCTCACGGTTGTCCTCGTCGAGCCAGCGGGTCGCCTCGGCGGTCTCCCGGCGCTGCCCGGCCAGTTCGAGGCGGGTGATGGCCAGGTCGGTGAAGTCGGCACCGGGATCGCGCAGGTCGTCGGGGAGCAGCGCGTCGGGGGTGCCCCGGCGCACGCGGTACCGCTCGCGGACCTGACGCACCGTGATCGCCACCAGCCAGGAGCGGAACGCCTCGGGGTCGCGCAGGTCGCCGAGGTTGCGCAGCACCCGCAGCATGGTGTCCTGCACGACGTCGTCGACATCGGCGTGCCCGTCGAGGGCCCGGCCGACGATCGTGTAGACGAGCGGGAGGTACCCGCCGACGAGGCGGTCGATCGCGGCCGGGTCGCCGGCCCGGGCGGCGACCACCGTCGCGGTGTCCGGTTGAAACGCCATCTTGGTGAAGACCCTCTCCGTGGAGCATCGATCATCGCTCGCGGCAGCGGTTTTGCCGACCACAGGAAGGGAGACGGCCCCAACGGCCTGCGATAACAGGAAGTTCGGGCGATTGTTTCGCGGGCCGGTGACGCGATCCGGGGCACACGCGGGGTTAGCCGTCGTCCTGGGCGGGCACTCCGTTGTCATAGACGGAGGAGGTCAGCGCAGCATGCATGTGTCACTCGATCTGAGCCTGCCGCGTGAGGTGGACAGCGTTCCCGCGGTCCGCCGGCTGCTCCGTTGCGCCCTGGCCGTCTTCAAGGTCGACCGGGATGCCGGCGACGACCTGGAGCTCGCGCTGACCGAGGCGTGCGCCAACGTCGTGCGGCACGCCACCGGGGCGAACAGCATCGTGATCCGGCTCGACGTCGCCGAGGACCGCTGCGCGATCGACGTCTCCGACAACGGTGCGGGCTTCGATGCCACTGCCGTGGAAGACCCGTCCACCGACGGCGAGCACGGTCGTGGGCTTTTCCTGATCAAGGCGCTCAGCGAGAACGTACGGATGCAGTCGACCCCGCGCCGCGGCAGCCTGATCCACTTCGAGAAGGCATTCGCCGCCGCCCGTTAGGGCCTGTTCCAGCTCGATCGGATACCGCGCGGGCCCCGCGCGGCGATGGCATCCGTCCCCCCTATTATCTTTGCTCTACGGCAAATATTGTCGTGCTCACCCGTGAAGAGAGGGCAGCATTGTCCGACCGTCCGACACCTGTGGGAGCGTTGCTGCGCGCGGCACCGCCCGACCGCCTGCCCGAGGTGGTGACCGAGCACCTGCGCCGGCAGCACGCCGCCGGCCGGGTCGAGGTGCTGCTCGGCGATCTCACCCTCACCAGCCTCTGGCCCCTCATCGACCCCGACGCCCGGTTCGGCGCCACCCTGGCCCAGCGCTGCTTCGGCAGTCAGCGCCCGGTCGTCGACATCAGCCCCGACCTCAACCGGGTGTACCTCCCGCTCAACGTCTGGGGCGAACGCCTCGGCGTGCTGATCGTGGAGACCTCGCTGCCCTCCGGCGCCGGGCTCACCGAGCAGCTCTCCGCCGTCGCCGACGAGCTCGCGATGACACTGCGGGCCGCCGACGGGGTCACCGACCGCTACCGGCAGGTCGCCCGGCGCCAGCGCCTCACCATGGCCGCCGAGCTGCAATGGGAGCTCCTCCCCGGCCGGTCGCTCGGGGACGACCGCTTCCTGGTCGCCGGTCAGCTCGAACCCGCGTACGCGGTGCTCGGCGACCATTTCGACTGGGAGCTCTCCGGCGACCGGCTGACCATCACGGTGCTCAACGGGCACGGTGACGGCCTCGACGCGGCGCTGCTCAGCACCGTCGCGGTCAACGCCATGCGCAACGCCCGCCGCTCCGGTGCCAACATCGTCGAGCAGGCCGAACTCGCCTCCGACGCCGTGTACGCCCGCTACGGCGGAGCCGCGCACGCCGCCACCCTGCTGCTCGAGGTTGACCTCGTCGGCGGCCGGGTCGAGGCGGTCGACGCCGGGTCCCCGCGCGCGATGATCGCCCGGGAACGCGAGATCCTGCCGGTCACCCTGGAGCAGCAGCTGCCGCTGGGGATGTTCGGCGAGACCCGTTACGAGACCCAGCGGTTCACCCTCGAACCCGCCGACCGGCTGCTGATCGTCAGCGACGGCGTACACGCGGCCACCCCGGCCGGGCGCGTCCCGTACGGTGAATCCGCCCTGCTGAGCGCACTGCGCCGGACGCGGCTGCAGCCCGCCACGGAGGCAGTGGGTACGGTGATGCGCGGCCTCCGGGAGTATCACGCGGGTTCGGACCCCGACGACGACGCTGTCACCGTCTGCCTCGATTGGCGGCGATGACGCTTCAAAACCCCGGCGAACGGGTACGGGCTGCACGGCACACGTCCCTGCACACAGAGGACCGGCATGGAGCGCGTCACGGACGTCGCCGCGGCTGTCGAGTCGACGGTGGAGTCGTTGCTGGGCGTCCTCGAGAACGCCCGGCTGGCCCAGTCCCCCGCAGTACCCCCCGCTCAACTGCGGGTTCTCACCATCATCTCGCGTAACGAGCACGTCAACATGAGCCGGCTGGCGGAGACCCTGGACGTGGTCCCGTCGTCGGCGAGCCGGCTGTGCGACCGGCTGGAGGCGACCGGGCTGCTGCGCCGGGTGCCCGACCCCCGGGACCGCCGCGAGGTCCGTCTGCTGCCCACGGCCGCCGCCGACCGGCTGCTGGACGAGCTGCGCGAACGCCGCCGGGAGGCGTTCGCGGAGGTGCTGGAACGGATGCCCCCGGCCCGGCGGGTGGAGCTGGTCCGTGCCCTCACCGCGTTCGACGCGGCCACCGAGGCCCACCCCACGGGCGACAGCAAAGGACTGCGGACAGCCTGAGGGGTACGCCGTGGGGTACCGTCCCCCGGTGCGCATCGGCATCGTGATCCTTCCCGACGAACGCTGGTCCGAGGCCGGACGCCGCTGGCGCCTCGCCGAGGAGTACGGCTTCGACCACGCCTGGACCTACGACCACCTGGGCTGGCGTGACCTGGTCGACGGCCCGTGGTTCGACGCCGTCCCGACGCTGACCGCGGCCGCCATGGTCACCAGCACGCTGCGCCTGGGCACGTTCGTCGCGTCGCCGAACTTCCGCAACCCGGTGCACTTCGCCCGGGAGGCGCACGCCCTCGACGACATCTCGCGGGGCCGGCTGATGCTCGGCGTCGGCGCCGGCGGCACCGGGTTCGACACCGACGTCTTCGGTGACATCCCGCTGACCCCCGGCCGGCGGGTGGACCGTTTCGCCGAGTTCCTCGAGCTCTTCGATCAACTGCTCACCCAGGACCACATCTCGTACGACGGCAAGTACTACCGCTGCGTCGACGCCCGCACCCTGCCCGGGCCGGTCCAGCAGCCCCGTCCGCCGCTGATCGTCGCGGCCAACGGCCCCCGTTCACTGCGCCTCGCGGCCCGGCACGGCGACGGCTGGGTGACCACCGGCGCCCAGGCCGTGGACGACGAGGCCGCCTGGTGGCGTTCGGTGGCCGAGGCGAGCGAGCGGTTCGGCCAGGCGGTCGAGCGGGCCGTGCGCACCGGGGTGGACCGCTACCTCAACCTGGACTCGTCCCCGGTCTACTCGCTGAGCAGCCCGCAGGCGTTCGAGGACGCGGTGGGCCGGGCCGGCGAGCTCGGTTTCACCGACGTCCTGACGCACTGGCCCCGGTCGTCGAGCTGGTACGCCGGTGACGAGAAGGTGCTGGAAACCGTCGCCGGGCGGCTGCCCGCCCTCCGCGATTCCTGAACCGCGTTCCGCGACTCACCGCAATCTTTCCACCACTCAGCGACAACAAGCTATGCGTATCCCGCGTGAGTCCTAGCCTTTTCGCGTAGTACCCGTGGGTCGATCCGCAGGCATTCACCGCCCGCGATGCGGAACGGTCGGCCGGTCCCGGCCGCGGTCCCGGCCGCCGTTCCGCCCCACCCCGCCGCGGCGCGGGGCACCGGCGCCGTTGCCCCGGCCGGGGCGGCCCGCCGTACCCAAGCAGACATAGGGCACGGCTTTTCCGCCACCGCTTTCCCGGGCCTTTTCACCCGCCATTGGTCACCGGCGGAGCCGATCCGCGCTGGTCATGAGTGCGGCCGGTCGGGAGACCCGACCGGCCGCGGTGACGCGTGGATGGTGCGTTCGATCAGTGGCCGTGGGCAGCCCGGTAGGCGCTGCTCACACTCTGCGGGATACGGCCGCGCTCGGAGATCTGGTGACCGTGCTCGGCCGCCCACTCCCGAATCAGCCTGTTCTCGTCCCGGCTGCCGGCCGTGCGTACCGGAGCAGGCCGCCCCGACACGCGTCCCGCACCGGCCCGGCCGATTCGGGTGCCCGCGTTGATGTACGGATCCAGGGCCTTGCGCAACTTGCCGGCATTGGCCTCGGAAAGGTCGATGGTGTATGCCGTGCCGTCGAGGCTGAACTCGACCGTGCGATCGGCTGGCTTTCCATCGAGGTCGTCGATGAGGGTGGTGATTACCTGCCGCGCCATAACGACTCCTGAGAAGAATCCGAAGAACGCGATCAGTCTGGACTGCGAAGCACGGTATGCGCAACAGTTCTGCCGGATTTCACAGAATATCGCCGAGCCCGGGCAATTAACGAGGAGCACGGCCACTAATTGCGCGGCACTATTGCTGTGAATCGGCGGGCACCGGACGACCCGGTCCACAACCACCGGCGCAAAACCCGGGTGGGCGGTGCCCGCCGGATGCCGTTAGGGTCGTCGCCATGGACGCCGACAACGACCGTGCCACCTGGCACGAGCAGCGGCGGCAGGCTGTCGACGGGCACGCGGCGGCCCTCGCCGCGGACCGGGCCGCCGAGGCGGAGAAGGCCGGTGCGCTGCTCCGGGGCTTCGTGCGGCGGGCCGCCGGGAACGGCCTCGCGCCGCACCCCCTGCGTGCGGTCTCCTTCGACGGCCGGTCCACGTTCCGCACCCCTCTGCGGGGCTGGTACCTCAAGTCCAACCGTTCCGTCGCTGTCGGTGCGGACGGCGGCTACTACGTCCTGACCGTGCCCTCGTCGCTGCGGGCCCGCCTCACCGGCGCGACCGTCTCCCCCAGCACCCCCCGGCTGGTGGTCGGCGCGGGCGGCGGCGACGGCGAAACCATCCCCCTGGCGCACCTGCTCGAGCGCCGCCTGACAGCAGGAGCCGTCTGGCCGTGACACCTCGTTACACCACACCCTCGACCCGGCGCCGCGTCCTCGCCGCCGCCGCAGCCCTCACCCTCGGCGCGGGTGTCCTCGCCGGGCCCGTCCCCGCCTCGGGCGCCACCCCCGTGCCCGGTCAGCTCGGCGCGGCGGCGGCCAAGGCGGACGTACCGTGCCCGAAGCCCGACGTGAAGCCGCCGGCGGGCCGGCCGGCGCGACCCACCCCGCCCAAGGACGACCCCGTCCTGCGCGCGGTCGGCGGCGACAGCATGGCCACCAGCGGTCTCGTCATCCCGCAGGGCGCGAAGCAACCGCCGGAACTCACCGCCACCAGCTGGCTGGTCGCCGACCTCGACACCGGCGAAGTCCTCGGCGGCTGCGGCCCGCACGTCTACGGCACCCCGGCCAGCGTGCAGAAACTCCTGCTCGTCGCGACCGTCATGGACAAACTCGACCCCAAGAAGACGATCACCGTCACCGAGGACGACCTCGACATCGAACCCGGCAGCTCGGCGGTCGGCCTCCTCAAGGGCGGCAAGTACACCATCGCCACGCTCTGGCTCGGCCTGCTGCTGCAGTCCGGCAACGAGGCGGCGAACGCCCTGGCCCGGCTCGGCGGCGGAGACGAAGGCGTCAAAGGCACCCTCGCGGCCATGAACGCCGAGGCCAAACGCCTGGGCGCCTACCAGACCCACGCCGTGACCCCGTCCGGCCTGGACGGTCCCGGCCAGTTCACCAGCGCGTACGACCTGGCGCTGATCGCCCGCGACTGCTTCGCCAACGCGGACTTCCGCAAGTACGCGCTGACGAAGAACACCCAGATCCCCGCCCAGAAACAGCTGAAGAAGGGCGGCTTCCAGATCCAGAACGAGAACAAGCTGATCTTCAACTACGACGGGGCCCTCGGCGGCAAGACCGGCTTCACCCAGCTGGCCCGCCACAGTTACGTCGGAGCCGCCCAGCGAGGAAAACGCCGCCTCGTCGCGACCCTTCTCGGCGCGGAGAACAACCCCCTGCGCGGCTATCAGCAGGGCTCGGCATTGCTGGACTGGGGCTTCTCCCTGCCCGCGGACGCTTCCGTCGGCAAGCTCGTCGACCCGGACGCCCAGGACCCCACCGCCACGTCAGCGGGCGAGAGCGCCGCTCCGGCGGCTCCCAGCTCGGCCGGTTCCCCGGTGGCGCCTGCCGCGGCTCAGCCCGCGTCCTCTTCCGGCAAGGGCCTCTCCATCGCCATGGCCGCGGCTGTCGCGGTGGTGCTTGCGGCCACCCCGCTGCTGTTGCTGCTCACCCAGCGCCGGCGGCGGCTCCGGCGGCGGGCTGCCCGGCGGCAGGCGGACGCTTTCTACTGACGGTTGGTGGGTGGGGTCGGTCACCCTGGGACGGGCGGAGGCCGGGGTGACCGAGAACAGGCGTAGGACACCTTCGCGATCCGCCCGCCCCGGCGAAACCCGGGCGTCGGCCAAACGGCATCCTCGCGGAGAATGAAGGGGCAGACAATGACCGTCACGAATGCGGAGATCACCATCACCGCCGTCAGCTCCCCCCGCAAGACGGGAAGCTCCGTGCAGCCGGCCGAGGACACCGCTACCGCCGAGTCGCGCGTCGGTGAGCTCGCGAGGGCGGGGTGACCGGACCCCGCCCACCGAGTCCTAGGCGAACGCCAGCCCGAAGATCCAGATGACCGCGACGCCCAACGCGGCGGTCAGCTCGACAAGCAGAGACAGACCGACAGCTCCGAGCGCCTGCCGGGTGGACGGCCAGGCCGCCCCCGGACCGAGGCGGACCCGTTCGGCGAGGAAGAGGCCGAGGACAAAGCCCAGGACGAGGCCGACCAGGGGTACGACGAAGAAGCCGATCACGCCGAGGGTGCCGCCCGCCAGCAGGGACATGGTCGGGACGCCGGTGTTCTTGAGGCGCTTGCCGGGCCAGAGGTATTTGATCAGGGTGCCGGCCAGGGCCAGCACCGTGGCCAGGGCGAGGACCACCCAGCGACCGTTGCCGGCGTCGCCCAGCAGGGCCCAGAACAGGACCGCCGCCCAGCAGAGGAGCAGCCCGGGCAGGAGCGGGATGATCACGCCGAGCACGCCGGTCACCATCGCGATGGCGGCGATGACGGTGACGGTCGTCCCGGTGTCACTGAGATCCATGGTGACAACCGTGCCTCAGCGGTGCAACAACCCTCAAGCCCGGCCCCCGGCTACCGATGGACACTCAGCGCCGCCCCACCCCCGGGTGGCGCCTGAGGAGCCGCGGAGGTACCCGTCATGCGTCGAGTCATCAGCCACCGCCTCGTCCCGCGGCGTTCGCTGTGACCCCCCGCAGCGTCCTCGCCGTCGGGGCGCACCCGGGTGATCTGGAGTTCGGGTGCGGGGGCACGCTGGCCGCGCACCGGGCCGCCGGGGATTTCGTCACGATGCTGGTGCTGTGCTGCGAGGGTCCGGACCACGAGTCCACGAAGCGGACCGAGGCGGCCGCGAAGGCGCTGGACTGCCTGCTGCTGTGGGGGCCGGAGGCGTCCGAGCGCCGGCATGCCCCGGATCGGCGCAAGCGGGACCGGGGTGCGCTGGAGCGGCGGTCGGGGGTCGGGCGCCCGCCGGCGACCGCCGCGATCGAGAACGTGCTGACCGGGGTCGACGCCGACGTCGTGTACGTGCATGCCCCCGAGGATGCGAACGAGCAGCGCCGGGCGGCCGCGGAGGCCACGGTCGCCGCGGCGCGGCACAGCAGCCGGGTGCTGCACTACGCCGGCGAGTCGACGCTGCGGTTCGATCCCGCGCTGTATGTCGACGTGTCCGCGTACCTGCAGAACAAGCTCGAGGTCTGTGGTGATCCGGAGCTGTCCACCGCGACGGCCCGGCATTTCGGGGCGCAGGCCCGGGTGCGGTATGCCGAGGCGTTCGCCCCGGACCGCTTCGTCTGGGACCTCATCCGGAAATAAGGGCAACCGGTCCGCAACTGAGAGCGACCAGAAGGCGTACCCAGCGTCACGCAAAGTTTCTCCCTGTCAGCCGGTAGCCCGAAGCCGCGGGCCGCCGACCAGATACCGGGGGAATCACATGACCAGCACCATGACGACCGCTGCCGACCTCACCGCCGACACCGCGACCGCCGTGCTCGTGCCGGCCCTGTCCGCCGCGGAGCAGGAAGAGATGATCCGCAAGCACATGCCGCTCGTCGGTCACCTGGTGCGCGACATGCTCACCCGCATCCCCAACCACATCCACCGCGACGACCTCACCAGCGCCGGCCTGCACGCGCTGGTCACCGCCGCCCGCGGCTGGGACCCGAACCGCGGCATCCCGTTCCACCGCTTCGCGACGACCCGGATCCGCGGCGCGATCCTCGACGAGCTGCGCTCGCTCGACTGGGCCACCCGCTCGGTGCGGACCAAGGCGCGTACCACCGAGACGACCCGCCAGCAGCTGGCCACGCAGCTCGGCCGCACGCCGACGAACGAGGAGCTGGCGCAGGCGCTCGGCACCACCACGACCGACCTGAACCAGACGGACAACGACGTGCAGCGCGCCACCGTGCTGTCGCTGCAGGGTTTCACCACGAGCAGCGCCGACGACCTGGTCACCGAGGCCGCCCCGGGTCCGGAGGACATGCTGATCCGCCGTGAGCAGATCGGTTACCTGCACCACGCGATCGGCTCGCTGCCGGAGCGCCTGCAGCTCGTCATCACGGAGTACTTCCTCAAGGAGCGCCCGATGGCGGACATCGCCGCCGACCTGGGCGTCACCGAGTCGCGGGTCTCGCAGCTGCGCGGTGAGGCGCTCGCGCTGCTCAAGGACGGCCTGAACACCCACCTCGACCCGCACATGGCCCCGATCCCGGAGAACCCGTCCAGCATCGTCGCCCGCCGCCGGGCCAGCTACTACTCGCAGATCGCGGGCAACACCAACCTGCACTCCCGTCTCGCTCTGACGAACGCCCACGGTCACACGACCCTCGCGCACGGTGCGGCCTGACGGGTACGGACCACAGGTGCGGGGCCGGCGCGACATGCGCCGGCCCCGTTCTGCTCTAAGCGAGCGAGCCGAGCTCCTTCGGCAACTCGGCGGTGTGCAGGACACCGAGCCGCCGGGTGGCCCTGGTCACCGCGACGTAGAGGTCGCTGAGCCCGCGGGGGCTCTCGGCGATGATCTCGTCGGGCTGCACCACGAGCACGCTGTCGAACTCCAGGCCCTTCGCCTGCTTCACCGTCATCAGCACGATGTGGTTGAGCAGGTCGGGCTGCTCCCCCACGGCCGCGCCCGGGACCGCCGCGGTCAGCGCGTCGCCGAGCGACTGCTCCAGCGCGTCGGGAACCAGCACGCCGACCCGGCCTTCGGCGACTTCCGCGGCCTCAGTGCGTACCGTGGCGATCAGTTCCTCGGTGAGCTCGGCGGGCCGCACCCGGCGGGCCCATGGCGCGACGCCGGCCTCCCGCACCGAGCGCGGCGGCTGCAGCGACGGGTCGACGGCGGCCAGGACGTCCGCGGCGACCGCCATGACCTCGGCCGGCGTGCGGTAGTTGACGGTCAGCTCGGCCAGCCGCCAGCGCTGCGCGACGTAGGGCTCGAAGACCTGGTCCCACGTAGTGGTGCCGGCCAGGTCGCCGGTCTGCGCCACGTCGCCGACCACCGTCATCGACCGGCTCGGGCAGCGCCGCATCAGCAGCCGCCAGGCCATCGGCGACAGCTCCTGGGCCTCGTCGACGATCACGTGCCCGAAGACCCAGTTGCGGTCCGCGGCGGCACGCTCGGCGGCCGTACGCGTGTCGAGCACCTCGTGGCGCTCGACGAACGCACCGGCGTCCACGACGTCGATCGCGGAGAGGATCTCCTCCTCGACGTCGTCCTCGAAGTCGGCCGACCGGGAACCCTGGACGATCTCGAGCACACCCTCCACGTACTCGACCGCCTCGCGCCGCTCCTGGGCGACGGCCCGCGCCTTCAGCGTGTCGTCGACGCCGAGCAGCTCGGCGAGTTCGTCGAGCAGCGGCACGTCGGCCGGGGTCCACCGGGCCTCGTAGGCGCGCAGCAGCAATGCCCGGTCCGCCTCGACGATCCCGGCCGACTCCATCCGGTCGTCGTCGCTGAGCAGGTCCCGCAGCACCTGCCGGGGGGTCAGCACCGGCCAGAGGTCGAACAGCGCCTGCTGGACGTCGAGGTCCTCGCGCAGCTCCCGGCGGGTCTCCGCGAGGTCGGCGGCCTCGAGCAGGTTGTCGCCACCGAGCGGGTCGGCGCCGATCCGCTCGGCGATCTGCAGCGACAGCGCGTGGATGGCCTCGGTGACGAAGATCTGCCGGGCCACGTTGTGCGGGCGGCCGGAGCGGCGCGCGACGGCCCGGGCGTCCTCGCACACGCCCCGTTCGATGCGCAGCGGGTAGCCGTCGTGGTCGACCTCGACGAAGTCCCCGGGGACCTCCTGCCGGTCGGCGACCGCGTTCTCGAGCACGTCGAGCATGCCGAGCCGGCCCTTGAGCGCGGCGGCCGCGGGGGCCTCGGCGGCCCGGGCGGTGACCCCGGGGAACATGTCGCCGACGGTGGCCAGCAGCACCCCGGTCTCGGCCAGCGACGGGAGCACCTGCGAGATGTAGCGCAGGAACGTCGCGTTGGGGCCGAGGATCAGCACGCCCTGCCGGGTGAGCTGGGCGCGGTAGGTGTAGAGCAGGTAGGCCGCGCGGTGCAGGGCCACGGCGGTCTTGCCGGTGCCGGGACCGCCCTGGACCACCATCACCCCGGACAACCCGGCCCGGATGACCTCGTCCTGCTCGGACTGGATCGTCTCGACGATGTCGCGCATGCGGCCGGTCCGGCCGGCGGTGAGCGCCGAGAGCAGCGCGGCCTCGCCGGTGACGTCCTCGCGCCCGTTCGCGGAGCCGACGGCGAGGTCGAGCACCTCGTCGTCGATGCCGGTCAGCACCCGGCCCTTGGTGCGCAGGTGCCGGCGCCGGGTCACGCCCTCGGGTGACACGGCGGTGGCCAGGTAGAACGGCCGGGCCGCGGGGGCCCGCCAGTCGACCAGCAACGGGTCCTGTTCACGGTCCTCGGCGAACAGCCCGAGCCGGCCGACGTAGCGCGGGTTGTCCGCGGCGAAGTCGAGCCGGCCGAAGCACAGGCCGTTCTCCACCGAGTTCATCTGCGCGACCTGTTCGGCCCAGTGGCCTCGGGTGGCCTCGCGCTGCGAGCGGCCCTGCGGGGTGCCGCCGGCCTCGAGCAGGATCGCGTTCAACCGCTCGGCGGCCTGCTCACGCAGCAGGTCGAGGCGGCCGTAGAGCGTCGTCAGGTAGGCCTGCTCGGCCCCGAGGTCGCTGCCACCTCTGGTGTCGTCGTTCCGCATGGTTTCCGTACCGTTGGCGGAGCTTGACAAAACCACTCCTTGATGTGGTATCATTCGCTTCGTTGGCGACCCTGTGTGGTCGCTTTTTGCGTTTCTGTAGAAACGCAAAGATTAGCCCACGAATGTTACCCACGGCGACCGATACCCCCGGCAACCCGATACCCAGGGCGACCCGATGGCCCGAACGATGTCAGGCTGCCACCGGCACCGGCAAGCCGTCCACGTTGGTCACCGCGAGACGGTCGCGCAACGTACCGTACGTGCCGATCTGGTCGTAGTAGGCAGCCCGGCGGCGGGCCACGCAGCCCTCTTTGGACTCGGTCGTCATCGACGGCTCGAGGTGCGTGTTCAGGCCGTCCTTGAGCAGCGACAACGCCTCGGCGCGCAGCTGCGACACCCGGGACTCGGTCACGCCCAGCTCCGCCGCGATGGCCGCCATCGGGCGCTCGTCGAAGAAGTAACCCGTGATGACGGCCTTGAGCCGGTCCGGGAGCACGTCGACCGCGTGCCGCAGGTAACCCATCCGCTCCCGGCGGATCAACATCTCCTCCGGGCCCGCGCTGGGCTCGGTGACCATGTCGTCGGCGCCGGCCGTCGCGAAACCCTGCAGGCTGAAGACCACCGCGCGCTGCACATCGTCGTCCGCCGACTCGATGTCCTCGACCGAACACCCGAGCCGCAGCGCGACCTCGGCGATCGTCGGGGTCCGCCCCAGCTCGGCGGTCAGCTCCTGCCGGGCGGAGTCGGTCCTGCGGGCCCGCTGGCGCACCGACCGGCTGGCCCAGTCAAGACCACGCAATTCATCAAGCAGGGCTCCGCGTACGCGGGCAGCGGCGAACCGCGCGAACGGCACGCCCCGGGAGTCGTCGAATCCACGGGCCGCCGCGACCAGGGCCGCGTAGCCGGCCGACAACAGGTCGTCACGGTTCACGTGGGCGGGCACCCGGGCGAGCATCTCGCGCACCAGGTGACCGACGAGAGGCATGTGCGCCCGGACGACGTCGTCACGACGGCGGTCGGTCTCGACAACACCACTCATGGAGGTTCTCCTCGGGTACCAGCCGGGTTCGGGGGGAGTTTCCGGCGCTGAGGAGAAACGGTCCGGCTTCCTGAGTGCAGTACGGGTCACGTTCGGGTGCAGCCGGGTTGCGGTACGTGGCCGCGTACACTTGATCTCGCCCTTCGGGTCGGCCACCACGAGCAGCGACTCACGCGCAGTCCGCGCCGGGAGGAACGCGACCCCTAAAGACTTATGGAGTCCCCACCTGATGACCTCGTTCACCGACCTCGGTGTACCCGCAAAGCTCGACTCGGTCCTGGCCGGCCTCGGCATCACCAGCGCCTTCCCGATCCAGGAAGCGACCCTTCCGGACTCGCTCGCCGGTCGTGACGTGCTCGGCCGCGGCCGCACCGGCTCCGGCAAGACGTACGCGTTCGCCCTCCCGGTCGTCGCCCGCCTCGCCGCCTCCGGCACCCAGCGCCGCCCGGGCCGCCCGCGCGCGCTGATCATGGCGCCCACCCGCGAGCTCGCCACCCAGATCGAGGCGGCCATCGCCCCGCTGGCGAAGGAACTCGGCCTGAACACCCTCACCGTCTTCGGCGGTGTCGGCGCCAACCCGCAGATCCGCGGCCTCAAGAACGGCGTCGACATCCTCGTCGCCTGCCCCGGCCGGCTCGACGACCACCTGCGCAACGGCTACGCCAACCTCGACTCGGTCGAGATCACCGTGCTCGACGAGGCCGACCACATGGCCGACCTCGGCTTCCTGCCGGTCGTCCGGCGGATCATGGACGGCACCCCCCGCACCGGCCAGCGGATGCTGTTCTCCGCGACCCTCGACGGCGGCGTCGACATCCTGGTCAAGCGCTTCATGCACAACCCGGTCACGCACCACGTCGACTCGGCCGCCGAAGCCCCGATCCAGATGTCGCACCACGTGCTGCACGTGCGCCACGACGACCGCTTCCCGGTCCTCGTCGACCTCGTCGCGGCCCCCGGCCGCACGGTCGTGTTCACCCGCACCAAGCGCCGCGCCAAGACCCTGACCCGTCAGCTCATCCAGGCCGGCGTCCCCGCGGTCGAGCTGCACGGCAACCTCGCCCAGAACGCCCGCAACCGCAACCTGTCGGCGTTCTCCGACGGCAGCGCGGCCACCCTGGTCGCCACCGACATCGCGGCCCGCGGCATCCACGTCGACGACGTCGCCCTGGTCATCCACGCCGACCCGCCGGTCGAGCACAAGGCCTACCTGCACCGCTCGGGCCGCACCGCCCGGGCCGGCGCCCAGGGCACGGTCATCACCCTGATGACCGACGACCAGCAGACCGACGTGCGCGACCTCACCCGCAAGGCCGGCATCAAGCCGACCACCACCCGTACCCGCCCGGGTGACGCCCTGCTCGCGGAGCTGGCGCCGGGCGAGCGCACCTACACCAACCCGGCCACGTTCGACGCGGCCATGGCAGCCGGCGCGGCCCAGGACTCGGCCACCCGCAGCGCGGCCTCCCGCGACGAGGACGCCGCCGGAGGCAACGCCGGTGGCGGTGGCGGCCGGGCTCGCCGTGGACGTCGTCCCGCGGGTGCCGGGCGCACCGCGTCGGCGGGGCACGAGTCGGGCTCGACCGGCGGCCAGCAGGGCGGACGCTCCCAGGGCGGAGGCCGTACCTCCCAGGGTGGCGGTGCCCGCACCTCCCAGGGTGGCGGTGCCCGCACCTCCCAGAGCTCGCGTGGCGGCAGTGGCGGCCAGGCCTCCGGCCAGAGCGGTCGCGGTGGCCCGCGCCGGGCTTCCGGCACCGGGTCGACGCCGGTGCACACCACCCAGTCCGGTGGCGGCGGCGCTGCGGCGTTCTCGGCCGGGACGCGCGCTGGTGGGCGTCGGGGTCGCTGACCTTCCTTTCTCACGTACGGCCCGGGCCATCGGTCCGGGCCGTTGTGCGTTCTGCGGGCGCGGGGGATCCTGCTTCGGTGAACTTGATCCTGCCGCCCCGGCTCACTACTTCTGCGGAGAAGGTCCGGGACGCCGCCCGGCGACGCGGGTTGGACACCGTGCAGCTGCCTACGTTCGAGGTGCCGGACGGGCTTCGGGGCGATCATCTGCATTGCGGGCCGGAGTTCGCTGACGCTGTCGGTCCGACGCTGGGGATCGCCGAGCTAGAAGCGCCTCGGGGGTGGCTGGCCGAGCTGCCCCGAGTGTTCGTCGGCCGAGATGTTCAGTTGGTCACCCTGGGTGAGGCACAGCAGCTCCGGCGGCCGGCGTTCGTCAAGTCGCCGAACGACAAGAGCGTCCGGGCGATGGTCTATACCGACGGGTCGCGGTTGCCGGGCTCCGACGCGTTCGATCCCGGCACCGAGGTCCTGGTCAGTGACATCGTCGACTTCGGCACGGAGGTGCGGCTGTTCGTCCTCGATGGTGCCGTGCACGCGTCCGGGCAGTATGCGTCCGAGGGCCGGCTGGATCTGGCGACGGCGGGTGCGGACGCACTCGCGTTCGCCGCGGATCTCCTGGACGCTCAGGCCCACACCTTGCCCAGCGCGATCGTCATCGACATCGGCACGGTCGATGGACGCTGGGCGGTGATCGAGGCCAATGCCGCGTGGGCGAGTGGTATCTACCTCGCGCCGGCTGACGACGTTCTCGACGTGTGCCTTCGGGCGGCCCGCCCGAAGGCGGACGTACCCGCCCGGGACCGGCCGTTCATCCGCCCCGGCGCCTAGTGCGGTATCCACTCGGAATGGTCAGGGCTTTGGGTCGCCCTAGGCTTTGCGGGCCTCGGCTTCCGCCACGGTTTCCCTCGCGGCCTTCATGAGGCGCTCGGCCAGGTTCACGGTGGCGTCGAGTTGGTCCGCTATCTTGCCCGGCCGGGACTGCACGCTGACGACGCGCACCAGCCTGTTGTCCTGCGCCCAGAATCGCATCGGCGAGGCGCCGTTCTTCACCGGCACGATCCCCAGTTTCTGGGCGAGCCACGCCTGCACGCCGCGGTCGGTGTCCGAGGAGAACGGGAACTCGGACGAACCGTTGACCCACATGAACGGCAGGCCGATCGGCAGCGTCACCCGGAACGCGGCCTGCTCCGACTTGTCCATGTCCCGGTACGTGAAGATCAGGAACTGATAGCCCCTGCGCTCGCCGGTCACCACGTCGGTCGCGGCGATCTGGCTGGCCAGGTAGGGCTTGAACAGCCCGGCTTCCCCGGCGAGGGTCGGATGCTTGCGCACGTAGTCCCACCCGTTCGCCGCCGCCAGCGACCGCCGTCCCGCCGGGGCCCGCGCCACGGCGATGAACATGGCGATCACCGAGATGAACAGCGCCGCCGAGATCAACAGCGGCACGATCGCCACGAAACGCCAGATCAGGTCATCCGTACGGAGCTTGTCCGGCTGAACGGCGGCAACCTGCTTCGCCTTCATCTCCTCATAGGTGCCACCCCGGCCCGCGGCGCCCTTCCCGAACGCCATGCAGACGTCTCCGGGACTCATCTTCTCGCCGTCGCACGTCACGCTGTCGCTGCTCCTGCGCTGCGACTCGGCTTGCAGGTCGATCAGGACCGCGATGAGACCGACGACAAGACGCCTCGTCAACGTTTGAACCATGGCATCCACCGTAGTGAACTTCGCTTGCGCCATGGGGGCAAACATCGACGCCGGTCGCTGTATTTTCGTCAGCGACCGACTGCGGGGAGCCGGGGCGCCACCGGCGTGGCCACGACGAACGAGCTGTGGGTCTGGCCGTGGATCAGGAACCGGTCGAGCACCGCTTCGAGGTCCTCGATGGCGGCAACGTGGACCTTGAGCAGGAAGCAGTCCTCGCCGGAGATCCGGTGGCACTCGCTGACCTGCGGGGTCCGGGCGGCGAGTTCGGCGATCCTGGGCAGCTGGCCCGGACCGGGCCGGATACGCACCCAGGCGGCGACGGGGAGGCCGAGGGCGGCGGGGTCGATGTCGAGCCGGTAGCCGCGGATGACCCCGGCCTGTTCGAGCCGGGCGATCCGTTCCCGGACGGCGGGCGCGGACATGCCGACCTGGCGGGCCAGCTCCGCCGCCGTGGCGCGCGGGTCGGCGCTCAGCGCGTCGAGCAACCGTACATTGGTGTCGTCGAGCAGATCTTTTCGCGGGGGAAAGCCAAAACGGCTTTCGCTTTCCTGGAAAGACATATTGACGTCCCCGAACCTTCGATCGCGCCTGGCCTCGTGACGTTTATCTTTCGAGAATAGAGCCATGACAAGACAACGGGTACCGCCGCACGCGTACTTCATGGTCAGTGCGGTGTTCCACTATCTTGGGCCGGCGCTGGCGGTGCTGCTGTTCGCCCGCATCGACGTGCTCGGGGTCGCGTGGTTGCGCATCGCCACCGCCGCGCTGGTGTTCGCGATGTGGCGGCGACCGTGGCGGCTGTGGCGTCGCCTGGACCGGCCCACCCGGTTGCTGCTCACCGGCTGGGCCGCGGTGCTGGCGGTGATGAACAGCATATTCTATCTGGCCATCGACCGGCTGCCGCTGGGCACCGTCGCCGCGATCGAATTCCTGCCGGTCATCGTGCTGGCCGCGCTCGCCGCCCGGACCAGCCGCACCATCGCCGCACTGGTCGCCGCGGCCGGCGGGGTGTACCTGCTCACCGACGTACGCCTGGTCGCCGAACCGCTCGGCATCACGTTCGCCGTCGCCAACGCCGGCCTGTTCACCCTGTACATCGTGCTCGGTCACCGCGTCGCGCGCAGCCGTGAGGTCGCCGGCATCGACGGTCTCGCACTGTCGATGCTGATCGCCGCCGTCATCGCCCTGCCGATCGGCATCGGACAGGCTGTGCCCGCCTTCACCGACCCGGTCGCGCTGGCCGAGGCCTCCGGCGTGGGCATCATCGGCGTGGTGCTGGTTGTCGCCGGCGTCGCCCTGCACCAGGAACGCCCCCCGAGGCCGCCACGGACCCGGACCGGCTCCGTCACGGTGGCCGGCGAGTCGTAGGGCGGCTCAGGGGGTATGGACCGCCAACTCCGGAGCGAGCCGGTACCCGTCGCAGAGTTCGAGATCGTCACCGCTCCAGAACCGGCCCGGGTCGTACCACCCGGCGTTGCGGCCACGAGGCAGCAGACCCATGGCTTCGTACGTCACCGCGACCACCTCGGCGCAGTAAGCCGTCTCGAGATCCCCGGTGACCTCCGGCGCGTGCTGCCACGGAAGGCGGACCTGGGGGACCCGGCCCCGGGCCCAGCGCCAGGCGAGCTGGGTGCTGGAGGGGAACGGGGTGCCGTCGAGGCGGGCGACCGTCCTGAGGGCTTTGTCCTCCATGTCCTTGGTCACCGGCTGTTCGAGCTGCCGGAGCCAGCCTCGCTGTCCGTAACGGTGGGCCCAGACCGTCACCGCGTCGCGGAGGTCATGGAGCTGGACGCCCCGCTGGAACGTGCCGGACCACATGTCGGGCAGCGAACGGCCCAGCTCGGCGTGCCACATGAGCGGTGGCATGTCCTCGACCACGATCGACATGCCGACGTGGTTGACCGGGCTGTTGGTCAGGCTCTGGATGGCACGGTCCGGGCCTGAGCGGCCCCGGAAGATCCAGATGTCGCCCGTACGGGTCAGGTCGATGGCGTCTTCGAGACTGATGTCGGCAACCACTTGTCTATCCTCAGCAGATGCGTTGGTGGAAAATAGCGGGATTGGCCGGACTGGCAGGCGTCGCAGCCACGGGAGTGGTGCTGGCCCGGCAGGAGCGGCAGCGACGGGCATACACGCCGGAGGAGATCCGGGCGCGGCTGCACAAACGGGTCACGGAGTCGGAGAAGAGCACGGACGGCGTGATGGCCGACGACGACTGAGCCACGGACATGTGGGGTTCAGACGACATCGGTGTCCCGCAGCAAAGACCATAGTCCGGCGCCGTCCGGGGCGGAGAACCACGTCTTGCCACCCGAGCCCACGGCTTCCGGGTTGCCGGACGGGCCCGGGATGGCGCCGGCCAGCACCGCCTGGGTGGGTGACAGGCGCCGGATCGCGATGGCGGCCACGTTCTCCGGGTGGTCGTGCGCGAACGCGGAGTAGATCTCCTGGTCGTGCTGCCCGTCGTCGCCGATGAGCAGCCAGCGGATGTGCGGGAACTCGCTGGAGAGCCGGGCCAGCGTGTTGCGTTTGTGCTCCTGGCCGCTGCGGAACCAGCGGTCCGGGGTCGGGCCCCAGTCGGTGAGCAGCAGCGGGCCGGCCGGGTACAGGTGCCGGGACAGGAAGCGGGTCAGCGTCGGTGCCACGTTCCACGCACCGGTCGACAGGTAGAAGACCGGTGAGCCGGGGTTGGCGGCGACCAGCCGTTCGTAGAGCACCGCCATGCCCGGCACCGCGATGCGCGCGTGTTCGTCCAGCACGAACGTGTTCCACGCGGCCAGCAGCGGGCGGGGCAGCGCGGTCACCATGACCGTGTCGTCGATGTCGCTGATCACGCCGAACTTCGTGTCCGGGTCGACCACCCGGATCGGCGCCTCGACGGACGCCGCGCCCACGGTGCTCAGGCGCACGGTGGCCCAGCCCGGCGTCAGGTCGCCCTTGACGCGCGCGTCGACGTAACCGCTGCGGTCGGTGCGTACCTCATGGACCTGGTCTCCGATCTGGATCTGCACCGGTGCGTTGTGCACCGGCGAGGACGTGAAGCTGCGCCAGCCCCGCACTTTCTCGAGCCGTTTGTTCACCTCGTTGCGACGGGTGAGCACCACCCGTCCCATCACCCGGGCCCAGCCCGGGGAGCCATATCCCGTGTACGCGGTGATCACCGGCTGCCAGCCGCGCTGGCGCAGCCTCCGCTCGATGACCTCGTGCACGGCATCCTCGATACGCGCGGCGCGATGCAGCCGCACGGCGGGCGGGCGGCCCGCCGGGGTCACTGACACGTCGGCCTCCTGCCGTTGCTCGTCAACGCCTCTGTGACGGTACCTGGCCCACCTGAGTACCGCTCCGCAACGGCCCGGGTCCTCAGTGCACGGCCAGGCGGGCGGGCGCGGCGCGGGGCGCGGGCTCCGGCACACTCTGCCGCGTGACCTGCGGGGACAGTCGCAGGGAACGGACGTCACGGCCCATCCGGATCGTGGCGGCGAGCGCCTCGGTGCGAAGCTCCCGCAACTCGGCGGCGGCCAGCTCGGCGTCCCGCCAGGCGATCCGCTCACGCTCCGTAGCAGCCTGGTAGCCGGCGAGGCGGTGCTCGCGGACCGCGGCGCGCAACGCGGTCTCCTGCGCGACCGGGTGCTTGCGGGCATTCCAGCCACCCCGGTGCGCGAGCACCTCATTGAGCTGTTCCATCGACAGCTCCCGCTCGCGGCAGGCGGTGAGGGCCCGGGTGTGCAGGAACCGCTCCCGGTCGGCGATCTCGGCCCGGGTGCGGCGCTGCTTGAAGATCGGGAACACCGCCGCGGCGGCACAGCGCCGGGCATCGCGGTCGGCGGCGTCGAACGCCTCCCACGCGGCGTCGACCTCGTCCTGGGCCCGCTCCCACGCGGCCCGGCGCCGGCGCGCGACCTCGGCGGCACGGTCGGCGGCGCGGTCGGCGGCCTCCGCGGCCTGCCCGGCGTAACGGTCGGCGGCCTCGCGCGGCACGGCCCTGGGACCGCCGGAGAACCGGCGGGGCATGGCGAAGATCAGCGTCGCGGTCGCGATCGCGAGCAGGCAGGTCATCCAGATGAGGGCAGCGGTTTCCACGGTGACACCGGCTTCTCTCGTACGTGGGGTGCAGCTCGAAGTAACGGAGTGTGCTCGCGTGGCACGCACTCAGCGTCACCAACGAGCAGAAGCGAACGGCAGGTCAGATCTGCGGCGGAGCCCGCTCGGCACGGTCGCCATGATGGGCGGAGCCGGAGAGCGGGAGCGGGGCGGAACCGATCACCAGGGGCGTCCCGGCCGCGGGTGACCCGGCCGGGGTCTCGAGCAACGAGGTGGCCAGGCCGTCGGCGGCGGGGCGGTCGGGCACCACGATCCGACCGGAGAGACCCGGGCTCATCGGCGCGTCGACGGTGGTGACCACGATCGCGGGCTCGGGGGCCTCGGGCGGGGAACTCAGCGCGGGCATCGCGAACGCGAGCGCGATCAGCACCATCCCGGCCAGGAACCGCAGCAGTCGGCGGGCGTCCCAGGCACCGGAACCGCAGATGCCGGCGCGGGAGGCCGAAGCCCCAGAGGTCCAGGCCCGAGAGGTCAGGGCCCGAGAAGTCAGGGCCCGAGAAGTCAGGGCCCGAGAAGTAAAGGCCCGGGAAGTCGAGGCGCGGGCGGTCCGGGCACGGGAGATCCACGCACCGGGGATCACGCGCGCGACGGCAGCCACCTGCCCAATCTACCGTGATCCGCAGGTCCATGCACAGATCGCATCGACTGAGGGCTTCGTCCCACTCCGCCGGGTGACCCGGCCGAGGAAAGAGGCCCGGGGACGGCCCGAAAACGACGGCCAAAGGCATCGCGGCATGGCCGGCAAGACACGGCCGAGGCGGCGTAGCGGGGCCCGGAAAGGGCGGCGCGGCATGGCGGAGACGCAGAGCCGAGGACCGGGCGGCACGGCCGGGAGACAACCGACGGCCGGGTGGCACGGCCTCGAAGCGCAGGCACGGTCGGAAGTGCGGGGTGAGGGCCAGGTGGCGGGGCCGGGCCATGGGGCGGGGCCGGGTCGTGGGGCCGGGGGACGGCGGGCGGGGGAATATGGGTGGGTGGATCAGGTCGAGGGTGCGGTTGAGCTGGCCGGGTGGGTCGCCGATGGTGGCGTGGTGGTGTTGAGTGGGGCCGGGTTGTCGACCGAGTCCGGCATTCCGGATTATCGGGGGCCTTCCGGGGTGGCTCGGCGGGCCACCCCGATGACGTATCAGGCTTTTACCCGGGATCCGCTGGCCCGCCGGCGGTATTGGGCGCGCAGTCATCTTGGCTGGCGCCGGATCGGGGACGCGCGGCCGAACGACGGGCACCGGGCCGTCGCCCGGTTGCAGACGCTGGGCCGCCTCGACGGCATCATCACGCAGAACGTGGACGGGCTGCATCAGGCCGGCGGCGCTCACGGGGTGGTGGAGCTGCACGGCAATCTGAGCCGGGTCGTGTGTCTGGGCTGCGGGGTGGTTTCCGGGCGGGGCGAGCTGGAGGACCGGCTCGATGCCGCCAATCCGGGTTTCGCCACCACCGCGGAGAATGCCGTGAACGCGGTGAATCCTGACGGTGACGTGGAGCTCGACGACACCGCGCTGGACGGCTTCACCGTGGTGGATTGTGCGGCCTGCGGCGGGATGCTCAAACCGGACGTCGTCTACTTCGGGGAGACGGTGCCGCCGGAACGGGTGAGCCGCAGCTTCGAGCTGGTGGCGGCCGCGACCACGTTGCTGGTGCTGGGTTCTTCGCTGACGGTGATGTCGGGCCGGCGGTTCGTGTTGCGGGCGGCGAAGGACGGGATCCGGATCGCGATCGTGAACCAGGGCGTGACCCGCGGGGAGCCGTACGCGGACCTTGTCGTCGATGCCGCCCTGGGCCGGATCCTGCCCGCGCTGGTGGACCACGTGGAAACGAGCGCTTTATCGACATGAAACCTAAATAAAGATGTCGACGCGTTGACGTGACCGGGCTCACGGGAGTTTACTGCCGGAACCGCTCCCGAAACCGGTTCCGAAACTACCTCGTTACCGGGCGGATACAACCCGGAGGACACGTGCCCATCACCATCGCCGACGTCGCGGCCCGGGCCAAGGTCAGCAAGACCACCGTGTCCCGGGTCCTCAACGGCAAGGGTGAGCTGGACGAGTCCACCGCCGCCCGGGTCCGCGCGGTCATCGACGAGCTCGGCTATGTGCCCAGCTCGCGTGCCGTCGGGCTGGCCCGCGGCCGGACCCGGGTGGTCGGCATGCTGGTCCCGTCGCTGACCTGGCCGTGGATCGGTGACGTGCTGCAGGGCGCGGTCGACGTGCTGGAGACCGAGCGGTACGGCCTGCTGCTGTTCACCTGCAACCGCGGCGAGGAGTCCATGCGCCAGTTCGGCGCGCAGGTCTCCGCCAAGAGTTTCGACGGGCTGCTGGTCATCGAGCCCGAGGGCACCCTCGACTACATCGCCGGCCTGCACGCCCGGGGCCTGCCGGTGGTGCTGATCGACGACCGGGACGTCCAGCCCGTGCAGATCCCGAGCGTGGGCACCACCAACCACACCGGCGCCGGTTCGGCCGCGCGGCACCTGCTGGGGATCGGGCGCACCAGGCCGCTCGTCATCGCCGGCCCGCAACGTTTCGGTTGCACGGTGCAGCGGCTGGACGGCTTCGCCGCGGAGTTCGCCGACGCCGGGCACCCGATCCCGGCCGACCACGTGCTGCCCGGCGACTTCACCATCGCCTGCGGGTTCGAATCGGTGCGCAAGGCGATCGACACGGGGCTGGAGTTCGACGCGATCTTCGCGCACAACGACCTCTCCGCGACCGGCGCGATGCAGGCCGTGCTCGACAGCGGCCGGCGCATCCCGCAGGACGTGGCGATCGTCGGCTTCGACGACATCCCCATGGCGGCGCACACCCAGCCGCCACTGACCACAGTGCACCAGCCGCTGCGTGAGATGGGCGAGGCCGCGGCGCGCACGCTGCTCGCCCATTTCGAGGGCTCACCGCTGCCCAACCGTCCGACCGTCATCCCGTCGACTTTCACGATCCGCGCCTCGACCGGCTCGTAACACCCCCACATCGCAGACCTACGACCTGGCGCCCGGCGCCAGGCCGTTACCCGCCCATTCCTCGGGCACCCCTCTCACCCCGTTTCACGCCATACCCTGAGGAGATCCAGAGATGCAGAGAAGGAAATTGTTCGCGGTCGCCCTCGCGGGCGTCCTCGCCTCGGGCGGGCTCGCCGCCTGTGGTGACTCGCCGAACGCCGGCAACAAGAACGCCGCCGGTGGCACGAACTTCCTGACCGTGGGCATGCCGAACGGCCCGCAGGCCGAGAACCACAACCCGTTGTTGTCCACCTCGGCGGCGAACTCGCTGGGCTACCGCTGGGCGCTGTACGAGCCGCTGCTCATGTGGAACCCGGTCAAGCCGGCCGAGGAGTCGAAGCCGTGGCTGGCCACCAAGGTGGAGTGGACCCCGGACTACAAGAAGGCCACCATCACGGTGCGCGACGACGCCACGTGGACCGACGGCCAGAAGGTCACCGGTGACGACGTCGCCTTCACCCTGGGCCTGCTGAAGAAGTACGAGGCGTTCAACACCCTCGCCGTGCCGTTCGGCGACATCACCGCGGCGGGCAACGTGGTGACCGTGACGTTCACCAGCTCGGCGTTCGTCAAGAAGGACAAGTTCCTCGGCCAGACCCCGATCGTCCCGAAGCACACGTGGGAGTCGATCGCGGACCCGACGAAGGACACCATCAAGGACCCGGTCGGCTCCGGCCCGTACAAGCTGAAGTCGTTCACCCCGCAGACCATCACGCTCAGCGTGAAGGAGTCGGGTTACTGGCAGGAGCTCCCGGCGGTCAAGGAGCTGCGTTACACGTCGTACACCGACAACAACGCGCAGACCACCGCGCTGGCCGACGGCTCCAACGAGTGGGCCTTCGTGTTCATCCCGAACTACAAGACGGTCTTCATCGACAAGGACCCGGCGCACTACAAGGTCTGGGCCCCGGCCGTCCTCGGTATCCACGGCCTGTACATCAACACCACGAAGGCCCCGTTCAACGACCCGAAGCTGCGCCAGGCGATGAACATGGTCGTCAACCGTGACGACGTCTTCAACCAGGCCGAGGCCGGGTACTTCCACCCGCAGGTCACCAACGTGACCGGGCTGCCGTCGCCGGCCGGCGACGCGTTCGTCAGCGCGCCGTACCAGGGCAAGAACCTCAGCGTCGACGTGCCCGCCGCCAAGGCGCTGCTCGAGTCGGCCGGTTACAAACTGAACGGCACCACGCTCAACGACCCGAGCGGCAAGCCGGTCACGCTGACGCTGACCGACCCCAGCGGCTGGTCGGACTACCAGACCTCGCTCGAGATCGTGAAGAGCAACCTGGCCGACATCGGCATCGTGGCCACCATCGACAAGGCCAACCAGGACGCCTGGACCCGCAACGTGGAGGAGGGCAAGTTCGACGCCACGTTCCGCTGGACCAACGGTGGCTCGACGCCCTACGACATCTACCAGACGATCATGGACGGCACGAACCTGCAGCCGATCGGTACGGCCTCCCCGGCCGGCAACTTCGGCCGCTTCGACAGCCCTGAGGCGACCAAGGCGCTGCAGGACTACGCGAACGCCAACGACGACACGGCCCGCGGTGCCGCGCTCGCCACGATCCAGAAGATCTTCGTCGAGCAGGTCCCGATGATCCCGGTCGGCGCGGACAACGTCGGCATGGCGTACAGCACCAAGAACTGGGTCGGCTGGCCCGACGACACCAACCCGTACGGGGCCGGTCAGCCCACGCAAGCCAACGCGCTCGACGTGATCCTGCACCTCAAGCCCGCCAACTCCTGATCCGCCGCACCGCCCCCGGGGTCTGCTCCCCGGGGGCGGTTCCCCCTTGAGAAGGACAAAGGGCATGACGCTCACCCAAGAGGTGGTGCTGGAGGCGAAGGGCCTGACCAAGCACTTCCCCGTACGCCGGAAGTTGCGCGATCTGCTGCGCCGTGATCATGACGCGGTGCACGCCGTCGACGACGTCGACCTCACGTTGCGCCGCGGCCAGGTCGTCGCCCTGGTCGGCGAGTCCGGCTCCGGCAAGTCGACCGTCGCGCGCCTGCTCGCGCAGCTGTACCCCCGGACCGCCGGCGAGATCGCGCTGCACGGCGAGCCGACGAAGGTCAAGGGCGGCCGCGAGTTCCGGGCGTACGCCCGCCGGGTCCAGATGATCTTCCAGGACCCGTTCGCGTCGCTGAACCCGGTGCACACCATCCGGTACCACCTGACCCGGTCGCTGAAGATCCACGACAACGCCGGGAGTACGGCCGCGGAGCTCGAGCAGGCGCTGACCGACCTGCTCAACCGGGTCAGCCTGACGCCCCCGGAGCGGTACCTCGACAAGTTCCCGCACGAGCTCTCCGGCGGCCAGCGCCAGCGCGTCGCGATCGCCCGGGCGCTGGGCGCGAACCCCGAGGCGCTGCTGGCCGACGAGCCGGTGTCCATGCTGGACGTGTCGATCCGGCTCGGGGTGCTGAACCTGCTGCGGGACCTCAAGGAACGCCTCAACCTGGCGATCCTGTACATCACCCACGACATCGCGTCGGCGCGCTACTTCGCCGACGAGACGCTGGTGATGTACGCCGGCCGGATGGTCGAGGGTGGCGACAGCGAGACGGTCACCCAGTCGCCGGCTCACCCGTACACCCGGCTGTTGATCGATTCCGCTCCTGATCCGGACCGGATCGCGAACATGCTCGGTGACAGCGCGGACCGCGGCGACGGCGAACCGCCGAGCCTGATCCGCCCGCCCTCGGGGTGCCGGTTCCACCCCCGTTGCCCGGTCGCGATGGAGCGCTGCACGACCGACCTGCCGGTACGTCTGGAGATCGGTGACAAGCCCGGCCACTGGGCGGCCTGCTGGCTCTACGACACGGAGACCGCCGGCACGGAGCCCGTGGAGGCGACCCGATGAAGTACCTGCTGCAACGGATCGCGTTCTACCTGTTCACCGCGTGGGCCGCGATCACCCTCAATTTCTTCATCCCCCGGATGATCCCCGGCGACCCGGTCCGCTCGCTGTTGTCGCGGTTCCAGGGCCAGATGAGTACGGACGCCCTGGACTCGCTGTACGTCCTGTTCGGCCTCGACAAGAACGCGTCGGTGTGGGAGCAGTACGTCGACTACTGGCAGCAGTTGTTCCGCGGCGACCTGGGCCTGTCGTTCACCGCGTTCCCGTCACCGGTCTCCGAGGTCATCGGCGACGCGCTGCCCTGGACGCTGCTGCTGGTCGGCATCACCACCGTGGTCAGCTTCTTCCTCGGCACCAGCCTGGGCGTGCTCGCTGGGTGGCGGCGCGGCTCGTGGATCGACGGGCTGCTGCCGGCCACCACGTTCCTGTCGTCGGTGCCGTACTTCTGGCTGGGCCTGCTCGCGATCTTCCTGCTGGCCGGCCCGAACAGCTTCTTCCCGTCCGGTGGCGGCTACTCCCCCGGCCTCGTGCCGGCGTTCGACCAGTACTTCATCCCGGACGCGATCCAGCACAGCCTGTTGCCGGCCCTGACGATCCTGATCTCGTCGGTGAGCGGCTGGATCCTGAGCATGCGCAACATGATGGTGACCGTCGCGGCGGAGGACTACATCACGGTCGCGCACGCCAAGGGCCTGTCCGACCGGCGGGTGGCGCTGAGTTACGCGGCCCGTAACGCGCTGCTGCCCAACGTATCCGGGTTCGCGCTGTCGCTGGGCTTCATCGTCGGCGGCACGCTGCTGGTGGAGATCGTCTTCTCGTACCCGGGGCTGGGCTTTTTGCTCTTCCGCGCGGTCACCGCCAAGGACTATCCGCTCATGCAGGGCATCTTCCTCGTCATCACCATCTCGGTGCTGGTGGCGAACCTGATCGCGGACATCGCGTACCTGCTGCTCGACCCGCGTACCCGCAAGGAGGGCTGAACCGATGACCATTCCCACCTCGAGTGTCGAGCAGGTCATTCCCGGTCAGGGTGCGATGGCGCAGCCCGACGCGACGCCGGGCAGGGCGAAGCGGCGACGGTTCCGCTTCGTGTCCAACGGCAAGGCGCTGACCGGCGTCGTCATCCTCGGCATCTACCTCCTGTTCGCGATCATCGGGCCGTGGGTCGCGCCCTACGCCCCGGACGCGCGCGGACCGGAACTCGTGCAGGGACCGTCCGCGGCGCACTGGCTCGGGACCACCCACCTCGGGCAGGACGTGCTGAGCCAGCTGCTGGACGGCACCCGTACCGTCATGGTCGTCGGCCTCGCCGCCGGCGCGATGGCCACCATCCTGTCGATCCTGATCGGGGTCACCGCCGGTTACATCGGCGGCGGCTGGGACGAGAGCCTGTCGGCGCTGTCCAACGTCTTCCTGGTCATCCCGGCGCTGCCGCTGGTCATCATCGTGACCGCGGCCGCCCCCTCCGGCGGTGCGGTGCTGGTCGCGCTGATCATCGGTTTCACGTCGTGGGCCTGGAACGCCCGGGTGCTGCGGGCGCAGACCCTGTCGTTGCGGCGCCGCGACTACATCGAGGCGTCCCGGGCGAACGGCGAGAGCACCTGGCGGATCGTGCTGTTCGAGATCCTGCCGAACCTCACCGCGATCATCGCGTCCGGTTTCGTGGGCACGGTCATCTTCGCGGTGACCTCGGAGATCACGCTGGCGTTCATCGGCATCGGCTCGGACACCGGCTGGAACTGGGGCACGATCCTGTTCTGGGCGCAGAGCCAGCAGGCGCTCGCCCAGGGCGCGTGGTGGTGGTTCGTGCCGGCCGGTCTCGCGATCGCGATCCTCGGTACCGCGCTGTCACTGATCAACTTCGGCATCGACGAGTTCGTCAGCCCGCGGCTGCGCAGTGCCGGCAAAACCAAGATCAAGACCGCTTCGGGCCGCACGGTACGCATGCGGGTCGGTTTCACGCCGGTACTGAGCAGCGCCCCGGCGGCCGCGTCCCACGCCCGCCCGATGGCCGCGGTGACCACGGCCGCGGCGACCCCGGTGAACCGCGCTCCCTCGGAGCACAAGGAGGCGACCAAGTGAGCGGCGAGCCCGTCCTCGAGATCAAGAACCTGAACGTCGACTACGGCCTCGGTGACCAGGCCGTACGGGCGGTCCGCGACGTCAACCTGACGCTGCACCGCGGCGAGGTGCTCGGCCTGGCCGGCGAGTCCGGATCCGGCAAGTCGACGCTGGCCTACGGGCTGACCCGGCTGCTCGCTCCCCCGGGCGTGATCACCGGCGGCGAGGTGATCTACCACCCCGAGAAGGGCGACGCGTACGACGTGCTCGGCCTGTCCGACAAGGGGCTGCGCGACTTCCGCTGGGCCGAGACCGCGATCGTGTTCCAGGGGGCGATGAACTCGCTCAACCCCGTACACAAGATCTCGACGCAGTTGACCGATGTCCTGGCCGCGCACGAACCGTCGATGTCGGCGCACAGCCGCAACGCCCGGGCCCGCGAGATGCTCAAGCTCGTCGGGATCGCGGCCGATCGGATGGACGCGTACCCGCACCAGCTCTCCGGCGGCATGCGCCAGCGCGTCATGATCGGCATGGCCCTGATCCTGCAGCCGCAGGTGGTCATCATGGACGAGCCGACCACCGCGCTCGACGTGGTCATGCAGCGGCAGATCCTCGGCCAGCTCATCCAGCTGCGCGAACGCCTAGGCTTCTCGGTCATCTTCATCACCCATGACCTGTCGCTGCTGGTGGAGTTCTCCAACCGGATCGCCATCATGTACGGCGGCCGGATCGTCGAGGAGGCCCAGGCGGCGACGCTCTACAGGGACTCGCTGCACCCGTACAGCGCGGGCCTGCTCGGGTCCTTCCCGGCCCTGCGCGGTCCCCGGCGCGAGCTGACCGGCATCCCCGGCTCCCCGCCCGACCTCAAGGGCATGCCGAGCGGCTGCTCGTTCCACCCCCGCTGCCCCAAGGCGTTCGACCCCTGCGCGGACTCGGTCCCGGTGCTCGGCCACCCCGGCACCGCCGACGGATCCGTCCGTACCGTGGCCTGCTGGCTGCACCCCGCGAAGGAGCCCGTCTCGTGAAGCCGTTCAAATGGGGTGTCGCCACCTCGTCCTACCAGATCGAGGGCGCGGTGGCCGAGGACGGCCGCACACCGTCCATCTGGGACACGTTCTGCCAGGTGCCCGGCGCGGTGGCCGGCGGCGACAACGGTGACGTCGCGTGCGACCACTACCACCGGATGCCCGAGGACGTGGCGCTGATCAAGAGCCTTGGCGTGGACACGTACCGTTTCTCGGTGGCCTGGCCCCGGGTCCAGCCCGGCGGCACCGGCCCGGTCAACCCGGCCGGCCTCGCGTTCTACGACCGGCTGACCGACGAGCTGCTGGCCTCCGGCATCGACCCGTGGGTCACGCTGTACCACTGGGACCTGCCGCAGGAGCTCGAGGACGCGGGCGGCTGGCCCAACCGGGACACCGCCTACCGCTTCGCCGACTACGCGATGCTGGTGTTCGACAAGCTCAGCGACCGGGTCACCAACTGGACCACGCTCAACGAACCCTGGTGCTCGGCCTGGCTCGGATACCACGTGGGCGTGCACGCACCCGGCCGCCAGGACCACGACGCGTCCATCGCGGCGGTGCACCACCTGCTGCTCGGCCACGGCCTCGCCACCCAGCGGATGAAGGCCGCGGCGACGCCCGATCACTCGTTCGGCATCACCCTCAACATGGGTACGGCCGACCCGGCCACCGACTCGGAAGCCGACCGGGAAGCGGCGCGCCGGGCCGACGGCATGGGGCTGCGCATCTACCTCGACCCGCTGCGCAAGGGCACGTACCCCCGGGACATGGTCGACGACCTGGCGGCGAGGGGCACCGCGTTCCCGGTCCAGGACGGCGACCTCGCGATCATCTCGACCCCGTTCGAGGTGCTGGGCGTCAACTTCTATTTCGGCCAGGACTTCAGCGGCACCGACGAACACGGTGCCCTGCTCGACGCCGCCGGGCACCCGGTCGTCCGCGACGTGAAACCGGCCGGCCCGCGCACGGCCATGGGCTGGCCGATCACACCGGACCGCTTCACCCGGCTCCTGCTCCGGCTGCACCGCGACTACCCGGGTCTGCCACTGGTCATCACCGAGAACGGCGCGGCCTTCGACGACACCGTCATCGACGAGACCGGCTTCGTGACCGACGACGACCGTACGGCGTATCTGAGCGAGCACATCGCGGCGGTGCTGGCGGCCCGCGACCAGGGTGCGGACATCCGCGGCTACTTCGCCTGGTCCCTCATGGACAACTTCGAGTGGGCCGAGGGTTATGCGAAGCGGTTCGGCATCGTGCACGTCGACTACAAGACCCAGAAGCGCACGCCCAAGCAGTCCGCCCTCTGGTTCCGGGACATGATCACCCGCTGACGTTCCGGCCGGGGGTACGGGGTGCGACAACCCGTACCCCCGGTCAGAGCGAGGTCACGAGCGCCGCGAAGCCCACCGCCACGAGCAGGGCACCGGTGAGCCAGCCCAGCAGCAGGCCCGGGCCGGATCCCACCCGGGCCCGGGCAGCCGGGACCGCCACGATGACCAGCAGCACCACCAGATAGGCCGCGCCCAGCGCGAGCAGAGCGGGCAGGAAACTCAGGGCCGCCGCCGTGGCAGCGCCCTCGCCCCCGAAGCGGGCGGCCAGGAACAACCCGCCGCCGACCAGTACGACAAGCACGACATGGCCGAGTACGCCGATGCCGACATTCCGGCGGAACATGGTGGCCCTCCCCCGCGGGCCGCGACCCGGCCCGTCAAGAGGGACAACGGATTCCCGGGCCGCCGGTTCGCACGTCCCCGCCCGGAGCCGGTCGCGCCTCAGAACGGTTCCACCTCAGGGCCGGCCACTGCCCCCGCCCGCTCCCGGCCCGCCGCCCGCTCCCGGCCCACCGCCCGGTGGCGACTCACGGTCGGTGGCGGCTCACGGTTGGCGGCGACTCACGGTCGGTTGCGGCTCAGGGACCTTCGGTGGGCGGCCCGGGAGAGCGGGGCCGGGCCGTTTGCCGCCGGCAGGCCGCCTTCCGCGAGCAGGCGGGCGATCGGGAGGGTGGCCGCGCCCATGGCGACGGTGTCCGGGCCGAGTTGGCAGAGGTCGATGCGGGCCCGGGAGTAGGGAAAGCGCAGGGCGTTTTGTTGGGCTGCGTGACGAATGTCGGGAAGAAAGCGCTCTCCCATCGCCAAGCCCGCCGGGCCGCCCAGCACGATGCGCTCGGGGGAGAACAGGTTGATCAGGTTGGCGATCCCGGCGCCGAGGTAGCCGATCGTCCGCTCGATGACCTCGGCCGCGGCGGGGTCGAGCGGGCCGTCACCGCTGAGCACCCGCCCGATCAGGTCCGGAGCGGGTTCCTGACCGGTGGCCGCGGCCAGGCGGGCGATCACCGTGCCCGCACCGATGTAGGCCTCGAGGCAACCGCGCGCGCCGCACCGGCACTCGTCGCCGTCGTAGACGATCGTGGTGTGGCCCCACTCGCCGGCGTTGTTCGCGGCCGCCCGGTGGCCTCGGCCGTCCATCACCAGGGCGGCGCCGACACCGGTGCCGATCATGACGACCACCGCGTCGCGAGCTCCGCGGCCGGCGCCGAACCACATCTCGGCCTGACCCACCGCTTTCGCGCCGTTCTCCACGTGCACCGGCACCGCCGTCGCGGCGCGCAGGGCCGCGCCGAGCTCGACGCCCTCCCAGCCCGTGGTCTGGGAATGGACCGTCCCGTCGGGACTCACGACGCCCGGCACGCCCACGCCGAAGCCGAGCACCTCGGAGCTCGCGACACCGGCCTCGGCGACCACCGCGGCCAGCCCTTCGACCAGCCGGGCCGTCGCCGACGACGAGCCGTCCTGGGGGTAGCGCGCGTAGCCGACCCGGGACATCGCCAGGTCGTAGAGCTCGACCGTCACCCGGGTCTCACCGACGTCGGCACCGGCGACATAGCCGTAGCCGGGCGCGACCCGCAGCAGCGCGCGCGGCCGGCCGCCGTCCGATCCGACCAGCCCGGCCTCCTCGACGAGGCCCTCGTCGATCATCTCGCCGACCAGGTTGCTCACGCTGGCCTGGCTCAGCGCGGTCGTGTCGCCCAGCTGCTGGCGGCTCTGCCGGCCGCCGTGGAAGAGATCGGTCAGCAGGCTGGCCCGGTTCGCGCGGCGCACGTCCCGCACCGTCGTACGCCTCGTCTCCAACCCGCACCAGCCTCTCGATCATGTTCCGACCCGCTCATTGAACGCTATCGCGAGTTAACTGAGCGGCAGGGGCCCACGTCCATGGGTTACGGTCTCGCCGTGAGCGACTATCTGGACGTCAACCGGGCCAACTGGGACGAGCGTGCGCCGGCCCATGCCGCGTCGGCGGAGTACAACTTCGCCGCTTTCGCGGCCGACCCCGAGCACCTCAGCGACGTGGTGACGTTCGATCGCCCGCTGCTGGGCGACATCCGTGGCCTGCGCGGCGTCCACCTGCAATGCCATATCGGTACGGACACCGTGTCGCTGTCCCGTCTCGGCGCGACGATGACCGGTCTCGACTTCTCCGCCGCGTCCCTGACCGAGGCCCGCCGCCTCGCCACCCTCGCCGGCGCCGACATCGACTTCGTCGAATCGGATCTGTACGGGGCTCCGGACGTCCTCGAGCCCGGCAGCTTCGACCTCGTGTTCACCGGCATCGGCGCGATCGGCTGGCTGCCCGACATCCGGCGGTGGGCGCAGGTCGTGGCGACGCTGCTGAAGCCGGGCGGGCGCCTGTTCATCCGCGAGGGCCACCCGATGCTGTGGGCCGTGGACGACGAGCGCGAGGACGATCTGCTGGTCCTCGACTTCGACTACTTCGAGCACAAGGACCCGCTCGTCTGGGAGCAGGGCGGCACGTACGTGGAGACGGAACACCAGTTCGTCAACAAGGTCACCCACTCGTGGAACCACGGCATGGGCGAGATCGTGACCGCACTGCTCGACGCCGGCATGACGATCGCCGGGCTGACCGAACACGACTCCGCACCCTGGGAAGCGCTCCCCGGCAAGATGACCAAGGTGCCTCCGTACGACGAGTGGCGGCTCACCGACCGTCCGAACCGCCTGCCGCACACGTACACCCTGCGGGCGGTACGAAACCCCGTTTAGAGATCGACGCGTACGGGGTACTTGCGGTGCAGTTCACCACCCTTGCTCAGCAGTTCACCCCTCGCTTAGGAGCCCCCCGATGCGCGCAGGATCGATAGGCGGAGTCATCGTCATCCTTTGGCTCGTGCTCGGCGCGGTAGCCGCGTTCGAGCGCGGTTACTTCAAGGACGACGGCGACGCGAGTTGCGCCGAGGCCGGCACGGTGATCGTCACGGTGGTGGCCGGCCCGCTCAACTGGCTCGGCGTCAACCCCAAGATCACCTGTGACATCCCGGAGCCCTCCAAGTAACCGGACCTTCACCCCGCCCCGGATGCCCGGTCGTCTCTCACCAGACGGCCGGGCATCCCCCCGTTCACCGGACCCAGGGCGGACTGATCGCCTCGCCGCTGTCCAATGTGGCCGTCAAGCCGACACTGGTCGTGACCCACGCGCTCGCCGGCCCACCGGACGAGTTGTCGATGCCGAACGTCGACCCCGCCGGCACCAGCACCACGTCCCCGGCCCGCAGCCGCTCCGCCCGGCCGTCGATGGTCGCGGTCAGCTCACCGGTCAGCCCGAGCAACACCTCTTCCTTGCTGACCCGGTGCGGCACACCGGCCACCCCGGCCTCGACCTCCAGACGCCAGGCGCACAACTCACGGCTACCCCCCGACGGTGAGACGTACGAATGAAACGTCGCCCCGTGCAACCGATGTGTCTCCACGACTCCCCCTCAAACCAGTCAACCCGCTTGACCACATAGTCAAGTAACTTGACCGGTGTGTCAAACTCCTTCCCGTGAACGACAATCTGCTCGACGTGCCGGTCCTGCTCCTCAGCGCGGCAAGAGCCCTGGTGGACGGCATCGACGCGGGGGTCCGGGCCCGGGGCTTCACCGACGTACGCCCGGCCCACGGTTTTGCCTTCGCCCGGCTGTCCGGCACCGGCGCCACCGTCGTCCAGCTCGCCGAACACCTGGACGTGAGCAAGCAGGCGGCCAGCCAGATGGTCGACGACCTGGTCCGCAAGGGCTACGTCGAACGCCACCCCCACCCGGACGACGCCCGCGCCAAACTGATCAGGCTGACCCCCAAGGGCACAGCCTGCACCCGGGCGGCCGAGGACGCGGCGGCCGAGGTCCTCGCACCATGGGCCGCCCGCCTCGGCCCGCAAAGACTGGCTGCCCTGCGATCAGACCTGGCCGGCCTGTCCACCCCCGGCCGGCTGCGGCCCACCTGGTGACCCGGTGGCGGGACGATCCAGGAAGTCGACGATGAAGGGCATCGTCCGTCGGAGCGGGCCGAAATCCTCCGTCGAAGCGCCCAGCTCACCCAGATAGTCGCCGTGGTTTCCGGGCACGATCAGCAGGCGGGCGTCCGGAATGAGAGACGCGAGAAGCGTCGTGTGTTCCCGGCGAATCACGTCCTGGTCCGCCGCCACGACAAGCGTCGGCGCGGTGATCGAGGCGACCAGGTCCTCGGGCCAGTCGGTGAAACCGGTGAGCATGAGTTCCCGGTCCAGATTAAACATGGTTTCCGCGTGTCCGGGGTCGCCGCTCACCGCGAGGTCCGCCTCGCGATAGGGCTGCGGGAGATCGGCGTACGTCGCCGCCGCCAATCCCGCCCAGAAACCGTCGACCATGCCGTCACGACGGAACGGCGCGGAGGCGACAACGAGTCGGTGGACCGCCGCCGGATGCCGGATGGCCAGCTGCATGGCCACCTGACCGCCGTTGCTGAACCCGAGCACATCGACCGGCCCGACGGCGAGTTCCGCCAGCAGCGCCGCGACCCCGTCGGCCGATCCCTCGAACGAGGCGGCGTGCTCGCCCGGGCCGGTACGTCCATGGCCCTGCAGCTCGACGGCCAGCATGCGCCGTGACTTCTCCAGGGCGGAAATCAGCCGGCCCCAATTGGATTCGATGGTCGAGCCGCCACCGTGCAGGAGCAGCAGGGGACGGCTCGAGCCCTGAGTCGAACCGCGCCACTCGAAATAGAGTGGGAGGTCTGCCGAGGAAAATCCGTGCTCATCGCCCATGACGTCGAGAATAGGACCCTCGGGTCCGTGCTCAGCGGATGAGGTCGGCCAGCGCCTCCACCTGCGCGGGATCATCGCCGTAGCAGTAGAGGACCAGCTCGTCAGCACCGAGATCGCGGTAGGCGGCGACGGTGCCGGCGATCTCCGCCGGGTCGGTGAGCGGCGCTCCCCGGCCGGGACGACCGTCCGGGCCCCACCCCCGGCAACCCGGAGGTGGTGGCATCGGCCCAGGTTGCGCGCGGGGTGGCTAGCTGGTGGTCGAGGAGGCGGCCCGGGAGGTGATCGGGGTGCCGGCGATCTCGTGGTCGTCGGCGCGGCCTCCGACGCCGATGCCGAGGGTGAGGCGGGCGCCGGACATCCGGTCCAGGGTCGCGACCTGTTTCGCCGGCAGGGCGGTTGCCCGCAGCGGCCCGAGCAGCACCGACGTCTGCAGCCGGATCCGGCTGGTGTGCCCGGCCGGCACCGGCAATGCGATCAGGGGTTCAGGGTTGGCGTAGGCGAGCCGGTCGAGCAGCGTGAGGGAGTCGAACCCCGCGGCTTCCGCGCGGCGGGCCCAGGATGCGGAGCTGCCCCGATCGTACGGCCTCGACTATCGGCCGGTCACGCAAAATTCGTTGCCGGCCGGATCCAGCAGGACGACCCAGCCGGCACCGTCCGGCGTACGGTGATCGGCCTGCATGGTGGCCCCCAGGGCGAGCAGCCGGTCGATCTCGTGGTCGCGGCCCTGGTCGTTGGACCGGAGGCAGACGTGCACCCGGTTCTTGCCGGCCTTCTCCTCGGCCACCGCCTGGAAGTACAGGCGGGGGCCGTCCGGTGGCTCGATGACCGCCTCCTCGTCACCCGGCCTGGCGTCCGGGTGGACGGGGTGGCCGACCACGCCGGCCCAGAAGACCGCGAGGGCGTACGGGTCGGCGCAGTCGAACGCGATGTTGCGGATGAAAGAGGTCACGGTCAGGCGCGCTCGATGAGGTGGCCGATCAGCTGCGGGCCCATGGCGACCAGCTCGCCGGAACCGTCGCGGCGGGCGTCGGGCTCGGGGAGTTCGATCGGGTCGCCGGTGGTGCTGGCGGCCACCGGGCGAGGGCCGACCCAGGCGAGGGTGAGGGCGGTCTCTCCCTTGAGGAAGCGCTGCACCCGCACGCCGCCGGTGGCCCGGCCCTTGGCCGGGTAGGACGCGAACGGGCTCACCTTGACCTGGGTGCCGGTCGAGGTGACCACCATGGCCTCGCCGTGTTCGGTGTCGCGGGGGTCGACGACGTTGAACGAGAGGACGTGGGCGTCGGCGGTGACGTTGATGCCGGCCATGCCGCCGCCCTTGAGGCCCTGGGGGCGCACGAGTTTGGCCGGGAAGCGCAGCAGGGACGCGTCCGAGGTCACGAACACGAACGCCTCGCCGCCGTCCTTGAGCCAGGTGGCCTGCAGGACCTCGTCGCCGTCCTTGAGCGTGATGACCTCGAACTCGTCGGCCCGGACCGGCCACTCGGGCGCGCAGACCTTGACGACGCCCTGCTTGGTGCCCAGGGCCAGGCCCGGGGAGCCGTCCGAGGTCAGCGGCGCGAGGCCGATGACGCGTTCGCCCTTGTCGAGCGGGATGAGCTCGGAGGCGGACATGCCACCGCGGACCGAGACCGTGCCGATCTGTTCGGGCAGGACCGGCAGGGGCAGCACGTCGGTCTTGAACGCGCGGCCCCGGTTGGTCACCAGCAGCACCTTGCCGCGGGCCGTGGAGTGCACGACCGACCGGACCGCGTCGTGCTTGACGCGGCCGCTGCGGCGGCGGCCCTCGGCGGCTTCCTCGCTCTCCGCGGCGGTGCGGGCGATGAGGCCGGTGGCGGACAGGATGACCTGGCAGGGGTCGTCGGCGACCTCGAGCGGGCCGGCCGGGACGGAGGCCGCGAGGACCTCCTTGAGGTCACCGTCGATGAGCGTGGTGCGGCGGGCCTGGCCGAACTCGGAGACGACCTCGGCGAGCTCGTCGGAGACGACCTGCTTGAGGACGTCCTCGTTGTCGAGGATCCGGCTGAGCTCGGCGATCTCGCTGTTGAGCCGCTCCTGCTCGGTCTCGAGCTCGATGCGGTCGAAGCGGGTGAGCCGGCGCAGCGGGGTGTCCAGGATGTACGTCGCCTGGATGTCGCTGAGCCCGAACTCGCTCATCAGCGCGGCCTTGGCGGCGGCCGCGTCGTCGCTGCCCCGGATGATCGCGACGACCCGGTCGATGTCGATGAGCGCGATCAGCAGGCCGTCGACGAGGTGCAGGCGGTCCTCGCGCTTGGTGCGCCGGTGCAGGGTGCGGCGGGTGACGACCTCGTAGCGGTGCGCAAGGAAGACCTCGAGCAGGGCCTTGAGCCCAAGGGTACGGGGCTGCCCGTCGACGAGCACCAGGTTGTTGATGCCGAACGAGGTCTCCATCGGGGTGAGCCGGTAGAGGTCGGCGAGCAGGGCCTGCGGGTTGACGCCGACCTTGCACTCCACGACGAGGCGGATGCCGTGCTCGCGGTCGGTGAGGTCCTTGACGTCGGCGATGCCCTGCAGGCGGGCGGGCTGGCGCTGACCCTTCTTCGGACCGGAGACGTACAGCTTGCCCTTCACCTCTTCGGTGATGGCCTCGATGATCTTCTCGGTGCCGATGCCGTAGGGCAGCTCGACGATCGTGATGGCCTGCCGGCCCCGGCCGCCCTCGAGCAGGCCGGTCTGCGCGCGGGCCCGCATGCGCACCACGCCGCGGCCGGTCTCGTAGGCGCGGCGCACCTCGTCGAGGCCGAGCAGCTGCCCGCCGGTCGGCAGGTCGGGGCCCGGCACGAAGCGCATGAGCGCGTCGAGGTCGGCCTCCGGCTCGGTGATCAGGTGCCGCGCCGCCGCGACGACCTCGCCGAGGTTGTGCGGGATCATGTTGGTGGCCATGCCGACGGCGATGCCCGACGTGCCGTTGACCAGCAGGTTGGGGAACGCGGCGGGCAGGACGGTGGGTTCCTGCTCGGAGCCGTCGTAGTTGGGCCGGAAGTCGACCGTGCCCTCGCCGAGCTCGCCGACCAGCAGCATTGCCTCGCGCGACATCCGCGACTCGGTGTAACGACTCGCGGCCGGGCCGTCGTCCGGGGAGCCGAAGTTGCCGTGGCCGTCGATCAGCGGCGCGTTGAGCGAGAAGTCCTGCGCGAGGCGGACCATCGCGTCGTAGATCGCCGTGTCGCCGTGCGGGTGGTAGCGGCCCATGACGTCACCGACGACGCGGGCGGACTTCACGTACGGCCGGTCGGGGCGGTGGCCCTGCTCCTGCATCGAGAACAGGATGCGGCGGTGCACCGGCTTGAGGCCGTCGCGGGCGTCCGGGAGGGCCCGGGAGTGGATGACCGAGTAGGCGTACTCCAGGTAGGAGTCCTCCACCTCGGTGGTGAGGGGATTGTCGATGACCCGGGCGCCGGCCTGGTCGAAAGCCGACAGGTCGACCCGGGTCTGTTCGTTCTTGCGGCGTGCCATGTGTGTAGACCCGTTCCTCAGGCGTCGATCGTGTCCTGGTCGATGCGGCCGGCGGCCTCGATGAGCCAGTTCTTGCGCGGCTCGACCCGCTCCCCCATCAGCAGCTCCAATGTGGCCTCGGCGCGCTCGGCGTCGTCGAGGGTGATGCGGCGCACCGTACGCGTCGAGGGGTTCATCGTGGTGTCCCACAACTCGTCCGCGTCCATCTCGCCGAGGCCCTTGAACCGCGGGACCGGCTTGTTGACCGACTTGCCGGCCTTCTCGAAGCGGTTGACCTGGGTTTCCATCTCCTGCTGCGTGTAGGTGTAGATGGTCTCGCCGGAGCGGCCCTTGGTGCTCACCTTGTGCAGCGGGGGCATGGCCGCGAACAGCCGGCCGGACTCGATCACCGGGCGCATGTACTTGGCGAAGAGCGTGATCAGCAGCGTGCGGATGTGCGAGCCGTCCACGTCGGCGTCGGCCATGATCATGACGCGGCCGTAGCGCATGGTGCTGAGGTCGAACGTGCGGCCGGAGCCGGCGCCGAGGACCTGGACGATGGCCGAGCACTCGGCGTTGTCGAGGACCTGCTGCAGGCTGGCCTTCTGCACGTTGAGGATCTTGCCGCGGATCGGCAGCAGCGCCTGATACTCGGAGCTGCGGGCCATCCGGGCGGTGCCGAGCGCGCTGTCACCCTCGACGATGTAGATCTCGCTGCGGCCGATGCCGGTGGAGCGGCAGTCGACCAGCTTGGGCGGCATGGACGCGCCCTCGAGCGCGGTCTTGCGCCGGGCGGCGTCCTTCTGCTGCTTCTGCGTCAGCCGCACCCGCGCGGCGTCGACCACCTTCTGCAGGACCGTACGCGCCTCGGCCTTGGTCCTGCGGTCGTCGATCCACTGCTTGAGGTGCTGCTCGACCAGGCCCTGCAGCACCCGGGTGATGCCCGCGGTGGAGAGCTCGTCCTTGGTCTGCGAGGTGAACTGCGGCTCGGGGACCCGGACGTGGATGACCGCGGTGAGGCCTTCGAGGTAGTCGTCGAGCAGCGGCGCGTCCTCCTTGGGCTTGAGCAGGCCGCGGGCGTTGCGCACGGCGTCGCTGAGCGCGCGGACCATGGCCCGCTCGAAGCCCTTGCGGTGGGTGCCGCCGTGCGAGTTGCGGATCGTGTTGGTGAAGCACTCGACCGTGCGCTCGTAGCCGGTGCCCCAGCGAAACGCGATCTCGACCTCGGCGATCCGCTCGACGTTGGACTGCATCACGCCGTTGGCGTCGGCGGCGTTCTCCTTGTACTTGCCCTCGCCGGTGACCATCAGCATGCCGGAGACCGGCTTGTCGCTCGCCGGGGTCAGGAACTCCACCATGTCGGCGAGGCCGTGCGGGAAGACGAACGTCTCCTCGACCGGTTCCTCGCCGGTGAGGTCGGCCAGGGTGTACGCCACGCCGGGGACCAGGAACGCGGTGTTGCGCAGCTTGGCCCGGACCACGTCGGTGTCGAGCTTCGCACCGGTCTCGAAGTAACGGGCGTCGTACCAGTAGCGCGTCGACGTGCCGGAGCGCTCGCCGCGTTTCATCCGCCGGGCCACCCGCAGGCCGGGCTCGGGGGTGAACTTCGCGGTCGGGCCCGGGCCGTCGAACACGCCGGGGACGCCGCGCTGGAACGAGATCTCGTGGACCTTGCCCTCGCGCTTGACCGTCACGTCGTAGCGCAGCGACAGAGCGTTGACCGCGGAGGCGCCGACGCCGTGCAGACCGCCGGAGGTCTTGTAGCCGGAGCCGCCGAACTTGCCGCCGGCGTGCAGCCGGGTGAGCACCAGCTCGACGCCGGAGAGCCCGGACTTGGCGTTGATGTCGGTGGGGATGCCCCGCCCGTCGTCGTCGACCTGCACCGAGCCGTCGGCGTGCAGGCAGACCGCCACGTTCTCGGCGTGTCCGGCGACGCCCTCGTCGGTCGCGTTGTCGATGATCTCGTTCGCGAGATGGTTGACGCCGCGGCTGTCGGTGGAACCGATGTACATGCCGGGACGCTTGCGCACCGCGTCGAGACCCTCGAGATGAGTGAGGTCATCGGCCCCGTAGAGGATCTCTTGTTGCGCAGTCACTAGGTACTACTCCCGAGCAGTCACAGCCGTCAACGACGCGGCGAGCCTACCGGGCAAGTACGACAGATTCAGCGCGCAGGACGCCGTTGATCACTCGTCGTGAGCCATGACACGGTTGCGACCGGCCTGTTTGGCAGCGTAAAGGCCCGCGTCGGCCCGGCCCAGGAGCGCGTCGGGATTCTTGTCGGCGGGTCGCAACCGGGACAGTCCGACACTGATCGTGACCGGGATGTTGCCGGTGCGGGTCTCCACCGGCGAGCCGTCCACCGCCGCGCGGACCTTCTCGGCCAGGGCCTGGCCGTCGTCGGCGATGCCCGGCAGCAGCACCGCGAACTCCTCGCCGCCGTAGCGGGCGACCAGGCCGTCGGAGGGTACGCAGGCCAGCACCCGGGCCACGACCTCCTTGATGACGTCGTCGCCGGTCTGATGCCCGTACGAGTCGTTGATGCGCTTGAAGTGGTCGATGTCGATCATCAGCGCGGTGATCGGGCGGCGCGCGTCCTGGGCGGCGATCACCGAGCGCTCGGCCAGCTCGAAGAACCGCCGGCGGTTGGCCACCCCGGTGAGGCTGTCGGTGGTGGCCAGCTCGTTGATCCGGCTGAACAGCCGGGCGTTGTCGTAGGCGACCATGCCCTGGCCGACGAGGGCGGCGGCGACGCCCAGCTCGGCGGCGGTGTAGATGCCCTCCTGCTCGGACGCGAGGACCAGCACGCCGACCATGCCCTCGCGGTCGTCGAGCGTGACGGTCAGCCAGCTGGCCCCGGTGTAGTCGCCCAGCGCGGCGGCCCAGGCCGGCACCCCGGCGGTGAGGTCGGCCTGCCGGTTCTCGAACAGCTTGCGCAGGTCGGGGTGCTCGGCGAGGGCGATGCTCGACGGGCCCGCGGAGCCACCCAGGACGGTGATCTCCTCGGACTCGGCGGTGCCGAGCAGCAGCCAGCCGCGTTCCCCGCCGGGGGTCTGGCGCGCGGTCAGCAGCAGCCGGCGCAGCACCAGTTCGGGGTCGAGCGTGCCGGTGAGCCGGGCCATCGCGCGGCGCAGCGTCTCGGCCAGGTCGCGCTGGCGGTTGGCGGCGGCGACCGCGACCTCGAGCTGGGCGGCGCGGGCGGTCTCCAGGCCGACGGCGATGTGGTGCGTGATGGCGGTCAGCACGTCCACGTCCTCGACGGTGAAGACGCCCTTGGCGACCCGGCTGTCGAGGTAGACGATGCCCAGCAGCCGGTCGTCCAGCTCCAGCGGGGCGACGAGCATGCTGCGCAGGCCGAACTGTACGACGCTGGCGGCGCCCAGGGCCTCGCCCTCCTCGGTGCCGGTGACCACCAGCGGCTCGCGGGTCTGCCGGACCTTGTTCACCACCGTGGTGCTGTACCCGGTCAGTTCGGCCAGGTCGCTGCCGGAGGCGTCGCGCCCCACGTACGGCGTGAGCCGGCCCTTCGCCGGATCCACGAGGAACAGCAGGGCGCGTTCGGCGCCGAGCAGCCGGACGGTCTCGTCGAGCGCGACCCGGGTGAGCCGCTCGGGGTCGATCACCCGCGACGCGGCGTTGCTGAGCTGCTCCAGCGCGGCCCAGCGCTGGCCCTCGCGGCCACGGGCGGCGGCCACCGGCACCCGGTTGCGCCGGCCTGCGTCGATCCGGAACTCGGCGGCGGTCCGGCGGGCCCGGTGCGACCAGCCGCGCTGCTCGGCGATGCCGGCGGCGAGACGGGCCTGACGTTCGGCTTCCCCGCTCACCCCGGCGGCGGCCAGCGCCCGGGCCCGCACCAGGGCGGCCTCGTACGCCGGCAGCGGGGCGTCGACCGCCCGCAGCAGGGTCTCGGCCTCGGCGAGGACCGCCAGGGTCCGCTCCGTGCCGGCACCGGTGAGCAGTGCCAGCGCGGCCTTGGCGATGAGGTGGTGCACGGCCACCAGCGGCCGGGCGGTGACGTCGCCGAGCACGGCGACCGCCGCCCGGGCGGCCCGCACGGCGCGGTCCTGCTCGGCGGGAGCGGCCCGGCGGGCCTGCTCCAGGCGGCCGTACGCCTGGTAGACGTAGAAGCCGTGGTGGGCGGCGAGCAACCGGCGCGGGCTCAGCCGCAGGCCCTCGAACTCGGCCACCGCGTCGTCGAAGGCCGCGCCCAGGTCGTCGCGTTCCAGGGCGCAGAGCATCCGGGCGATGATGGTGTCGACGGTCTCGTTGATCGCCCGGGGGCCGGAGCCGGCGCGGGCGAACTCGGCGATCGCCTCGCCGGCCCGGCCGCGCAGGGCCAGCAGGCCGGCGTCGAGCGCGACCACGGTGCTGTGGTCGGTGTGCCCGACCGCGGCGAGCCACGGCCGGCGGGCGTTCGCGGCGGTCTCGGCCTGTGCGCACTCCCCGCGCAGCAGCCAGTCCCAGCCGAGCGTGGCGTAGCAGTCGAGCACCGGGCCGGCGTCGAGGAAGCGTTCCCGCTCGTGCAGCACCCGCTGCACCCGTTCCCCGGCGTCGGCACCGACCGAGTACAGGCCCATGGCGTGCAGGAACTCGGCGCGTGCGGTCACCGTCGGGTCGCCCAGGTCGGCGGCGAGGCGCAGCGCGGCGCCGGTGGTCCGGTCGGCGAGGCGGCGCCGGCCGAGCAGGCGCAGCGCGGTGCCGGCGGCGGCCAGGTCCCGGGCCCGCTCCGGGGAGCGGCCGAGCCGGTTGATCGGCCGGATCGTGCGCATGACGTGCAGCAGTGCGTGGGTCGGGCGCAGCTCCCGCATGCTGCCGGAGGCACCGTAGTGGTGCAGGGTGGTCTCCAGGCGCAGCAGGTCGCGGCGCCCGCCCCTGGCGGTGCCGTAGCCCAGTCCGGTGAGCCGGACCAGGCAGCCGACGACGAGGAGCCAGAACGTCGTGGCGACGCGCACCGCGCGGTTCTCCGGCAGCGTCCGGCCCAGTTCGGCGAGGCCCCGCTCGACCGCGGCCAGCTGGTCGGCCCCGCTCCAGTTGCTCTCGTGGACCCGGGCGAGCAGCAGGTGGATGCCGGCCCGCTCGACGCGGTCGGTGGTCTCGTCCAGGGCCTCGGTGAGCGTCGCGACCGCCTCGGTGAGCCGCCCGTTCTGGTGGTAGGCGCCACCGAGCAGCTGTTTGAACCGGCTGCCCGGACGGATGCCACCGGACTCGGCGGCGTCCCGGGCGTACTCCAGGTAGATCAGGGCGGTGTCCGGGGCGTGTTCGTCCAGGGCGCGGGCGCCCGCCTCGGTGCACGCGCGCAGCATGCGGTGCGGATCACGGGCCGGGTCGGCGGCCGCGCAGTGCCGGGCCAGGGCGTACACGTCGGCCCCGGGGATGGCGTCGAGCGCGTCGGCGATCCGGCCGTGCAGGTCGCGGACCACGTCCTCGGCGTGGTCGGCCAGCAGCAGGGTACGGATGCTCTCGTGCAGGAACCGGTGCCCGTCCTCACCCGGCTCGAGGATGCCCTGGCGGACCGCGTCGGCAAGGGAGTCCTGCAGCGTACGGCTGTCGACCCCGGCCGCCGCCGCGACGACGGCGGCCTCGAACGAGGTGCCGACCACGGCGGCCACCGCGAGCAGCCGCCGGGCCTCGGCGTCGAGTCCGCCGAGCCGGCGCAGCACGAGCTGGGCGGAGTCCGACGGCAGCTCGAGGTCGCGGATGCCCTCCTGGTCGACGTGCCACCGGCCCCAGTCGGGCACGAACAGGCCGCCGTCCATCAGCGCCCGGGCGTACCCGAGGGTCACGAACGGGTTCCCGTCGGTGAGCGCGGCGATCGCCGCGGCGCTGCGTTCGTCGGTGCGCAGGCCGCCGGAGAGCGTGGCGATGAGCGCGGCGGTGTTCTCGCCGACGAACGGGGCCAGGGTGATCTCGGTGACGTCGGCGGCGGTGAGCCGGGTCAGGACCGGGGACGGCGCGTCGAGCCGCGCGGTCGCCACGATCATCAGCGGCAGTCCGCCGGCACGGGCCGCGAGCTGCTCCAGCACGCGGACGGAGCCCTCGTCGTACCACTGGGCGTCGTCGAGGTGCAGCAGCACCGGTCCGGCGGTCCGGGCCATGCCGGCGATCAGATCGGCGACCGCGGCGGCGTGCCGACCGAAGCCGACGTCCCCGCTGACGTGGGGCACGTCGAGGAGCTCCGCCAGCGCCGGGGACAGGCTGGTGACCAGCGCCGCGCTCTCCCCCGCGGCGGCGCGCAGGGTCCGCGTGGCGCTCTCGCGCCCGCCGGGGGCCTGCAACAACTCCTTGACGTACGCGTCCACGGCGGCGCGCAGCGGTCCCATGGGCCGGCGGTCGCTGGCCGAACCGCCGCCGCGCAGCACCACACCACCGGTGGCGGCCACGTGGTCGCCGAGTTCGGTGGCGAGCCGGGTCTTGCCGGTTCCGGTCGGGCCGTGCAGCACGACGAAGCCGCCACTGCCCGCCACGGTCTTGTCCCAGCGCTCACGCAGGGTCGCGAACTCGGCGTCACGTCCGGTCATCGGCGGCTGGAACGGCACCGGCGCGGTGTCCCCGTCGCCGAGCGCGAAGACCGCGGCCGGGTCGGTGGCGAGCCGGCGCAGGTCGGCGAGCAGGCCGGCGGCGCTCTGATACCGGTCGTCGGGGTCCTTGGCCAGCAGCCGGACGATGATCGCGGCGAACGAGGCGCCGAGACCGGGTGCCAGGGCCCGCGGGTCCGGCACCGGCGCGGTCGCGTGCAGGTGCAGCAGCTCGCCGACGTCGTCCGCGGCGAACGGCGGGGCACCGGTGACGCACTCGAACAGGACCGCACCCAGGGCGTACAGGTCGGAGCGGGCGTCGACCGGGCGGTTGAGCATGCCGGCCTGCTCGGGCGCGCAGTAGGTGAGGGTGCCGGCGACGGCGTCGTCCGGGCCGAGCGGCGCACCGGCGGCCCCGGCGGCCAGCCCGAAATCGACCAGCGCGGCGGTGCCCGCGGCCGTCACCAGCACGTTCTCCGGCTTGATGTCGCGGTGCACCAGGTCGCGGGCGTGCGCGGCCCGCAGCGCCCCGGCCAGGTCGGCACCGATCGTGATGGCCTCGCGCTCGGCGATCGGGCCCCGCAGCAGCAGCCGGGCGAGCGGTTCGCCGTCGACCAGGTCCATGACGAGGTACGGCCGGCCGGCGGACTCCCCGGCCTTGTGCACCCGGGGCAGGTGGGGCTCGTCGATCGCGGCGAGCAGCGCGGCCTGCCGCCGGAATTCCCGCAGCCGCTCGGCCTTGAGGTCGTCCTGGAGCAGCACCTTGAGCGCGTACTCCACACCTTCGCGACGGACCCGGTAGACGACGGCCTGTGTCCCCCGGCCGATCTCGGCAAGGAGTTCGAGCCCGGCGACGTCGCCGAGCTCCCACTGAGCCGCTGCCGGCTCAGCCGGTACGGAAGGCGAGGCACCCACGATGCCTTTATCGGCGCAGCCGGGGCCAGATGAAGGAATTGTCAGCCGCAGGCCTGCAGCACCAGTGCGCTCACCAGGGACTCGTCCAGGCGGTGCAGCGCGCGGAACAGCTCGACCGGCGCACTCCTGCCGTGCACCTGCACCGGCGGCAGCTCCTGATACGCGACGGCGTCGGCGCTGGCGGCCTGGGTGGCGGCGCACACGACGACCGTGTCATGCGGAGCGTACGCCTGCAGCCTCGACGCCGTCGCCATGATGCTGCCGCTGACCATGCCGTACCCGCCGTCGCGGGTCTCGTCCAGGTCGACCATCGCGGTGCCGGTGGCGAGCCCGACCCGGGTCCGGACCGGGTGACGGCCGGCCAGGAGACGCCCCCGCAGCGCCTCCTGGACCCGCAACCCGGCCCGGGCGGCCGCGGCGGCGGCCCGGCGCACCCCGGCCGGCGACCCGGCGTCCGGGCCACAGGTGCCGAAGACCGCCACGACGGCGTCGCCGATGAACTTCTCCACGATGCCGCCCTCGGCACGCAGCACGGCCGAGACGGTGCTGAAGTAGTCGCGTTGCAGGTCGCGTACGTCGGCGCAGTCGAGCTCGTCGACGAGGCCGGTGAAGCCGACGATGTCGACGAACAGCACCGTCACTGTCTGTCGCCGGCACCGTACGTCGGTGGACGTTGCGCTCATGTCCTCCACTCCCTTCCCAGTAGGCGAAGAGAACGGTGCCAGCCCCGCTCCGGACAGCGGATCGGCAGAATGACGTATCTGCGACAGCCACCCGGGCGTCCTGTCATGTGTGACGCAGCAGAACAGTCCGAACCGGCGAGAACGCACCACGGCGCTTCCCACTAGGCTGCCACGCATGGCCAGCGAGGGGGACGACGCGCCACTTGTCGGACGTACCGGCATCCTGACGTCGATCCGGACCGACCTGCTCGCCGCCGGTCCCGGTGGCACCTCCGCGGTGTTCGTGACCGGCGAGAGCGGCGTCGGCAAGAGCCGGATGCTGCTCGAGACCGCCGAGGCGATGCGCTCCGGCGGGGCCGCCGTGCTCTGGGGCACCTGCCTCGACATCGGCGACGCGTCCCCGTTACACCCGGTGATGCAGGCGCTGCGGGCGGCCGGGGCCCATCCCGGCACCGGTTCCCCCGACGCCGACGCGCTGCTCGAACGCGTGTCGCATCAACTGCGCACCCTGGCCCAGGGCCGGCACCTGCTGCTGGTGCTGGACGACCTGCAGTGGGCCGACCGCAGCACCCGCCAGCTCCTGCTGTACCTGCTCGCCGGGCTGGGCGAGATCAACCTCTCGGTGCTGGCCGCGGTCCGCTCGGAGTCGCTGCACGGCTCCCACCCGCTGCGGCGGGTGCTGGCCGAGCTGCGGCGGCTGCGGTCCGTACGCGTGCTGGACCTGGCCCCGCTCGACCGGGCCGCCACCGCCGAGCTGGTCACCGCGATCGCCGGGAACGGGGTCGCCGCGGAGGACGCGGACCGGGTCTACAAGCGCAGCGGGGGCAACCCGTTCGTGGCCGAGGAGCTGTCCCGGGACCTGCGCGACGGCCGGGTCGAGCTGTCCGACACGCTGCGGGAGATCTTCCTGTCCCGCGTCGACGAGCTTCCGCCGCACGCCCACGACGTGGTGCACGCGGTCGCCGCCGGCGTCGAGCCGGTCGACCACACGCTGCTCGCCGGGGTGCTGCCGCTGCCCGAGGCCGAGCTGCTCGAGGCCGTCCGCGCCGCCGTGGCGCACCGCTTCGTCACCAGTGCCACCGACGGTTACCGGCTGCGGCACCGGGTGGTCGCCGAGGTCCTGGAGCACGAGGTGCTGCCCGCCGAGCACGCCGCCCGGCACCGCCGGTACGCCGAGACGATCGAGGCCGCACCCGGCGACACCGACCACGCCCGCCTCGCGCACCACTGGCGTCAGGCCGGTGAGCCGGTGCGGGCGCTGCCCTCGGTCATCGCCGCCGCGCACGCCGCGGAGGAGCTGTACGGCTTCGCCGAGGCGCACCGGTACTGGGCGCTCGCGCTGACCCTGACCGCGCAGGACGACCCGGGCCGCACCGGGCTGCTCGGGCACGCCGCCGAGTCCGCCCACCGCTGCGGCGAGCACCAGCAGGCCCTCACCACCCTCGAGCTGCTCGCGGTCCGGCCCGACGGCCCCGGCCCGTGCGAGATCCACCTGCGCCGGGCCCGCTACCTGGCCGCCGCCGGGCGCACCGCGACCGCCGAGACCGAGTATGAAAAGGCGCTCGCCGCCGACGAATGCTCCCCCCGGGAGAAGGCCAGCGCCGCCGCGAACCTCGCCGAGCTGCTCGTGCACCTCGGCCGGTATGCCGACGCCGGCGCCCGGGCCCGCGAGGCGCTGGAGCTGGCCGACGGCGGTTCCGAGGGCTCGACCGCCGACCTGGTCCGGGCCAGTGCCGCGCTCGGGTTCAGCCTCGCGTTCCGGGAGGACCCGGACGCCGGGCTCGCGGTGATCCGGCAGGCGGTCGAGATCGCCGAACGCTCCGGGCACCCGGAGGAGATCGGTATCGCCTACCAGCACCTGGCCGAGCTGCTCGCCAACCCGCTGAACAACATCGAGGAGGGCGTGCTCGTCGCCCGGCGCGGCGCCACGAAGCTCGCCGCGATCGGCCAGGGCCGCAGCTACCAGACCCGGCTGCTGGCGATCGCGGCCAACGGCCTGTTCCGGGTCGGGCAGTGGGCCGAGGCCGAACGCGTCCTCGACGACGCCATGCGGCACCGACCGTCCGGCGCCGACGCGGTCGACATCCTGCTCGCCCGGTGCCGGCTCTGGGTCGGTTTCGGCGACGTGCGGGCCGCCAACCGCGACCTCGACGCGGTCGCGACCATCCTGGCCGGCGGCGGTGCCCGGCACGTGCTGCCGATGCTGACCCTGCGCGCCGGGCTCGCCATGTGGCAGGGCCGGCACGCCGAGGCCCGTGCGGCGGTGCAGCGCGGGCTGACCGAGACCCGCTCCGACGACCTGGTGCTGCTCGGCGTGCTCGCCTGGCACGGGCTGCGCGCCGAGGCGGAGGCCCAGGCCGGCGGCGTCGTGCCGGTGGACCGGGCGGTGGTCCGGCGGCTGCAGACCACGGTCGAGCGGATGGCCCGCGGCGTCGGCAACGCGGCACCCCCGGTCCGCGCGGTCATCGACGGCTACATCGACCTGTGCGCGGCCGAGACCAGCCGGATCGAGCAGCGCAGCGACCCCGACCTGTGGGCGCGCGCCGCCGTCACCTGGGACCGCCGCAAACAGCCGTACCCCGCGGCGTACTCCCGGTTGCGGCAGGCCGAGGCATCGTTCGCCCGGCGCACCCGCAAGGCGGCCGCCACGATGGCGATCCGGGAGGCGTACGCGACGGCGACCGCGATGGGCGCCAAACCGCTCGCCGCCGAGATCCTCCTGGTGGCCGGCCGAGCCCGGGTGACGATCGCCGAGGCCCCGCAGAGCGGTGCCGCCCCGCAGGAGACCGACGACCTGGCCGCGCTCACCGACCGGGAGCGGGAGGTGCTGGCCGCGGTCGCCGAGGGGCTCACCAACCGCGAGATCGGTCAGGCCCTGTTCATCAGCGAGCGCACGGTCGGCGTGCACGTGGGTCATATCTTCGACAAACTCCAGGTGCGTACCCGGGTGCAGGCGAGCCGGGTGTACCTGGGCGCCGCCTGACCCCGGCCGCCGTGACCTTTTCGTTACCTGGCGCGCGAGGATACGTAGATCTACCGATCCCCACCTGCATCCCTGGTGGAAGGCTGGATCCTGTTCGGGGGAGCACCGCCCGGCAGCTCCGGTTGCCGGGCGGTGCTTGAAAAGGGCCGCCATCCGGGGAGGGATCGATGATCACCGAGTCGTCCGTCTGGGGGCCCGTGCAGCGCGACATGGCCGACATCCTCGCCGGCCATCCCGACGACGTGCCGGCGGTGGTCGATCAGCTCACCCACCTGCAGGAGGTCCTGCTCCGGGTGCCGCCGCTGCTGGACAGCAACCCGCTCGCCGACTTCAACCGGCTCTATCTGACGATCACGACGTCGGTGCTCGAGCGCCTGTACGCCGGCCGGTTCGCCGACCCCGCGTTCCTGGCCCGCCTCGACGTCGAGTTCGCCGCCCGCTACTTCGACGCGCTGCGGCAGTGGTCCGACATGAGCGCCGGCTGCCCCAAGGCCTGGATGGTGCTGTTCCACCGCATCCCCGGCCCGGACGCCCGCCCCCTGCCGTCCGCCGCCGCCGGCGTCAACGCGCACATCAACTACGACCTGCCGTTCGCGCTGGTCACCACGTTCGACCACCAGGGCTGCGACCCGGTCGACGACAGCGACCAGCACCGCGACTACCTGCAGATCAACGACATCTTCGCCGAGCAGATCCCCGGGCTGCGGCGCGGCTTCCTGGAGAAGTGGCAGCTGCTCATCGACATGATGAACGGCGACCTGGACGACTGGTGGCAGGGCGAGGTCGTCGAATACACCCGCAACGTCTCGTGGCGAAACGCCCAGAAACTCTGGGGCGTACGCCACGACCTGCGGCTGGTCACCGCCGAGCGCGAGCGGCTCGACCGGACCGCGGAGTCCCTGGGCAAGCTGCTGCTCTCGCCCATGGGCGCGATTCTCCAGTAGGCCCGGCCTGCAGTGATCCACCCGGTCTTCAACTCCTGGGGGCGGGGCAGGCCCCGCGTTCGGTTCGAACGCGGGGCCTGTTTCCAACTACCGGACCACAACGAGCCGGGCGACCGCGATGTCGCCGTCCTTGCGGCCCGCGACCCCCACCTCGGCACCGGACTTCAGCGTGCCCCGTACCTTGGCTGCTTCTCTCAGCGTCCACGTCTGAGCGAAACCGTCGGTGGACTTCACGCTCAGCGTCGTCGCGTCCGAGGCAGTGACCGTGCCGCGCTGCACGACGACCGTCCGGACCCCGTCCTTGCCCTGCACCGCGATCTCCCCGTGCAGGGTGTTCTTCCTCAGGTACGCCCGCTTCCGGTGCCGGGGGACGGCCGACGCCTCGGGGGCCGGTTCGTCCTGGAGACCCACGGCGGTCAGCGCGAACGTCTCGGCACCGAGATCGGTGGCGAGATCGGTGGCGAGATCGGTGGCCGCCGATGCGGTCACCGGGGTGGCGGCACCGCAGGCGGTGATCGTGAGCAGCCCGGCGGTACCGAGCGTGACGAGGGTCAGCGTCATCCGGTTACGTGTCATGGTGCGAGCATCCGCGCGATGTGCGCGGGCCCGGTCAGCGTCATGTTCGGATCGGGTAAGGAACGGTGACCGTGAACATCGCCCCGCCCTCGGGCGCGTGCCCGGCCGCGATGGTCCCGCCGAGCCGGGCCACCAGCCGGGCGGCGAGCGCCAGGCCCAGACCGCTACCGGTACGGCGTACATGTCGATAACGCTGTTGCAGTGCCCCCCGCTGGAAGGCGACGGCCAGATCGTCGTCGGTGAGCCCCGGACCCCCGTCGCGGACCTCCACGACCCCGCCGTCCGGACCCGCCCGCACCACCAGCACCAGCGGCTTACCGGCCGGGACGACCCGCAGCGCGTTCTCGCACAGCCCGTCGATCACCTGCCGGATCCGCCCCGGATCGGTGTGCACCAGCACCGGGCCCCGCGGCAACCGGACGCTCAGCCGGGGACCGTCCGGCCCGCACCGGGGCGCCCATGCCTCGCCGGCCGCCCCGACCAGGTCGGCGAGATCCACCGGCACCACATCCAGCGGCAGGTCGGCGGCCTCCAGCCGGGAGAGCACCAACAGGTCGGCGATCAGCCGGTCGAGCCGTTCGGCCTCGGCCAGCATCGTCGCGCCGGCCTGCGCCGCTTCCTCGCCCGGCACCACCCCGTCGGCCAGCGCCTCGGCGTATCCACGGATGGTGCTCAACGGCGTACGCAGCTCGTGCGACACCGACAGCAGGAAGTCGCGTTCCCGGCCCTCACTGATCTGCAGCGCCGCGCCGAGCTGGTTGAGCGCGGTGGCGAGCTCGGCGGCCTCGGCCGGTGGGCGGACCGCCAGCCGCACCGAGCGGTCCCCGGCCGACAACCGGGCCGCGGCGAGCGCCGCCTGCTTCAGCGGGCGGGACACCAGCCGGGCGAGCAGCGCACCCGCGCCGACGCCGCCGAGCAGGCCCGCGAGCAAAGCCATCCACACGCCGCCGAGCACCCGGCCGGCGGTGCCGGAGACCGCGTCGCGGATCAGCACCACCCCCGCGTCGTTGCCGGCGAGCGGGCTGCCCGCGATGAGCACGGCCCGGCCGTCCACGACGCCCCGGGTGTCCACGACCGCGCCGGCGGCGACCTGCCGGACCACCCGGTCCGGCAGCCCGGGCCGGTCGGCGGTGCCGCGCCGGATCAGGTAGACCGCGATACCGTCGTCGCGCAGCCGGGTCACGATCCGCTGCCGGGCCGCGGGGCGCTCGGCGGCGAGCAGCTCGACCGCGATCGCCGCCTTGTCCACCAGGTCGGCCCGGGCCGAGGTATTGGCCGTGCGGACCGCGATCGGCAGCGCCACCAGCGCGGTGACGATCACGGAGACCACCGCCGTGGCCGCGGTGACGAGGACCGCCCGCCCCGCGAACGTCCTGATCATCCGTACGTCCCAGGGCGCATCCGGCGGATCACGGCGAGCCGAGACGTGGTCCAGGTTTCGCGTCGCAAGTGGGCCGGGCACGGAGGTACCGGTGTTGTACCTGCGTGTTCGGACCGCGCCGCGAGGCGGAAGCTGGGCCTCGTCGCAGGCCGCAGTGATCCGCCAGATGCGCCCCTAGGCATCGGCGGTGTAACCGACACCGCGGACCGTGCGGATCAGGCCGGCGGCGGCGCCGAGCTTGGCGCGGACCTGGGCCACGTGCACGTCGACGGTACGCGTGCCCGCGTGCGACGCGTACCCCCAGACCCCGGACAGCAGCTCCTCCCGGGTGAATACCCGTCCGGGCCGGCCCAGCAGGTGCCCGAGCAGGTCGAACTCGGTGGGGGTCAGCGCCAGCGGGGTCCCCTCGACGGTGACCACCCGGCGCCCGGGATCCAGCACGACCGGCCCGAGCGCCTTGACCCGGTCACCCTCCCCCGGCCCGGCCGCACGGCGCAGCAGGGCCCGCACCCGGGCGACGAGTTCCCGCGGGCTGAACGGCTTGGTCAGGTAGTCGTCACCACCGAGCTCGAGCCCGAGGATCCGGTCGACCTCGTCGTCACGGGCGGTCAGGAACACCACCGGCGTCCAGTCCCCGGCGGCGCGCAGCCGCCGGCAGATCTCGGTGCCGTCCGTCCCGGGCAACGCGATGTCGAGCACGCACGCCACCGGCCGCATCCGCCGGGCGGCGGCCAGCCCGGCATCCCCGTCGTGCTCGACGTGCACGCCGAAGCCCTCACGGGTCAGGTACAGCCGCAGAAGATCGGCGATCGGCCGCTCGTCCTCCACGACCAGCACCAGTCCCTTGTCACCCACCGCCCCATTGTGCCCGCCGGCCGGTCCGCTCAATGTTCGGAACGTGTACGGGCCATGTCGATGACGAAGCGGTACTTCACGTCATTGGCCTCGAGGCGCTTGAGCCCGGCGTTGATGTCGTCCGGGCCGATGATCTCGATGTCCGCGGTGATCCGGTGCTCGGCGCTGAAGTCCAGCATCTCGCGGGTCTCGGCGGTGCCACCCGCACCCCCGGTGGCCAGCGACCGGCGGCCCACGACCATCGCGAACGGGGCCACGTCGAACGACGCGGGGAGCCCGACCGAGCAGAGCGTGCCACCCGGCGCGAGGGTCAGCATGTACGGGGTCATCGGGTGGACCGCCGGCACGGTGTCGAGCAGCAGGTCGAACCGGTTCGCCTGGGCCGCCATCCGTTCCGGGTCGCTGGAGAGGACGACGTCGTGAGCACCGAGCGCGAGCGCGTCCTCGACCTTCGCGGCGGACGTGGTGAACGCGACCACGTGCGCACCGAGCGCCCGGGCGAACTTGACGCCGAGGTGCCCGAGCCCGCCGATGCCGATGACGCCGACCGTCTTGCCGGGCCCGGCGCCCCAGTGCCGCAACGGCGTGAAGACCGTGCTGCCGGCGCAGAGCAACGGCGCCACCGCGGCCGGGTCGAGTCCGTCGGGCACCCGGTAGGCGAACCGCTCGTGGACGATGACCTGCTCGGCGAAGCCACCCCGGGTGGGACCGTCACCCTGCCGGTCCTCGGCGTCGTAGGTGGCGGTCGCGACGGTGAAGCACATGGTCTCCTGGCCGGCCACGCAGGGCGGGCACTGTCCGCACGAGTCGACGACCGGGCCGACCGCGACCAGGTCACCCACCCGGTGGGCGGTGACGGCGGAGCCGGTCTCGGTGACCCGGCCGACCAGTTCATGGCCGGGGACCAGCGGGAACGACCGGCCCCACGGTCCGATCGAGTGCAGGTCGGTGTGGCAGATGCCGCAGTACGCGACCTCGACGCGGACGTCGTGTTCCCGGGCGTCGCGCTGCTCGTAGGTCCACGGCCGGACGGGACCGCCACGCTCGAACGCGGCGTACGCGGAAATGGTTGTCGTCATGGAACGCCTCCTTGGTAACCAACTAGTTGCCCACCATAGGGGAGCGACGGCGGATCAGGCAACCAACTAGTTACCTACTACACTCGGGCCATGCCTGGAGACGCCGCCGCCACCCGCCGCCGCATCCTGGACGCGGCAATCGCCGAGTTCGCCGCGTTCGGCATCGCGGGCGCCCGGGTCGACCGCATCGCGGCGGCCTCCGGCAACAACAAAGCGATGATCTACAAATACTTCGGGAACAAGGACCGGCTCTTCGACGCGGTCTTCGACGCCATCGTCGTCCAGACCATGAACGACGTCCCGATCGATCCGGACGACCTGCCCGGCTACGCGGCCCGGCTGTGGGAGCAGTACCGCGCGCACCCCGAGCTGCTCCGCCTGGGCCACTGGGACCAGCTCGAACGCGACGGCCTCGGCATGACCGCCGACGTGGCCCGCAAGGCGGCCGCCGAGAAGGTCGACGCGATCGCGGACGGTCAGCGCCGCGGCGTCGTCGACCCGTCGATCCCGGCGGCCACCCTGCTGGCCCTGATTCTCGAGATCAGCCGCACCGGCCTGCGATCCGCCGACCCCGTCACCCACCGGGCCACGATCGAGACCGCCGTCCGCCGCATCGTCACGGCCGCCTGACATGCGGCTGGAGCAGGTCACCCCGGCGAACCTCGAGGCCGCGCTCGCCCTGTCCGTCCGCGCCGACCAGGGTGATCTGGTCGCGCCGGTGGTCACCTCACTCGCCGAGGCCTATGTGTTCGGCGACCACGCCTGGCCGCGCCTGATCTACGACGGCGACCGGCTGACCGGCTTCGTGATGGCCCATTTCGACATTCCCTCGGCCGGCGGCGACCCGCGTTCCGGGCTCTGGCGGCTGAACATCGCCGCCGACGCCCAGGGCCGGGGCTACGGCCGGTTCGCCGTCGAGGCCGTCTGCGACGAGATCCGCTCGCGGGGCGGCACCCGGGCGTACGTTTCCTGGGATCCCCGGGCGGGCGGACCGGAACGCTTCTACCTGAAGCTGGGCTTCCGTCCGACCGGCGAACAGGAGGACGGCGAGACCGTCGGCGTCCGCGACCTCACATCCCAGCGGCGACCGCCACGCCGAGCAGGATGAGCACTCCCCCGGTGACGGCCTGGAGCCGGCGCCGGACAGCCGGGCGCGAGGTGAAGGAGCGGCCCCGGTCCACCAGCCAGGTGAACAGCACGTACCAGGTCGACGTCACCGCCGCCCACAGCACGCCCAGGCCGATGCTGGACAGCAGCACCGGGCCGTCGGGCGTCACGAACTGCGGCAGCAGCGACACCGCGAACACGCCCGCCTTGGGGTTGCCCAGGTTGGTCGCCAGGCCGGCCAGATAGCCGCGCCGGCGCGTCAGTCCCGCACCGGACCCGGCCGCCACCGCGGCCCGGCGCAGGGACCACCACGTCGAGACCCCCAGCAGGACCAGCACGACACCTCCGCTCACCCGGATCATCCGGTACGCGGCAGGGTTGGCGAGCAGCACCGCCGACAGTCCGGCCGCGGCCGCCGTCGACCAGATCAGCAGACCGGTGGCCGTACCCGCGATGGCCGCCGCCGCGGCCACCCGGCCGCCGGTCAGGGTCTGGCGCACGACGAGGGCCTGCCCGGCGCCGGGCAGCATGGCCAGCAACCACGTGGTGACGACAAAAGCGGTGAGATGGATCGGCATGTCCCCAGCGTCGCGGCGGCCGGGCGTTAAGAGAAGCGCGTGATTGCCATGCCAGCATTAGATATTTTTAACCCGTGGAAGCCGCCCATCTGCAGCTGCTCAGCGCCGTCGACCGCACCGGATCCCTGGCCGGGGCAGCCGGGCTGCTGGGACGCACCCCCGCCGCCGTCACCCAGCAACTGGCCCGGGCCGAACGGGCGGCCCGGACGCCGTTGGTGATCCGCGGACCACGCGGGGCGACCCTGACCCCGGCCGGCCGGATCCTCGCCGGACACGGCCGGACCATCGACCAGGCGACCACCGCCGCGGCCGACGACCTCGCCGCCCTGCTCGGCCGGCTCTCCCGGCGCCTGCGCATCGGGGCGTTCCACGCGGCCGCCCTGCACCTGCTGCCACCGGCCCTCACCGCGCTGCGGCACCGTTTCCCCGACGCGGAACTCACCGTGGCCGACCTCCAGTCCGAGCACGGCATCGCGGAGGTCGCGGCCGGCAGTCTGGACATGGCCGTCATCGCCGCCTGGGACACCGCCCCGGCCCCCGCGACCGCCGGCCGGGTCCCGGTGGTCGTGCACCATCTGCTGCGGGACCCCATGGTGGTGGTCCTCCCCGACGACCATCCGCTGCTGGGCGCCGGCCGGCGGATCGACCTGGGCCTGCTCCGCGACGAGTCCTGGGTGACCATCCTCGCCGGGCACGCGGCCCGGGCCCAGTTCGACCGGATCACCGCGGCGGCCGGGTTCACCCCGCGGATCCGCTTCCAGACCGAGTCGTACGACGTCGCGCAGGCCCTGGTCGGCACCGGCATCGGCGTGGCCCTGGTCTCCCGGCTGGCCCTGACACACGCGGCACACACGACGCACCGCGAGCTGCTGCCGCCCGTACCGGAAAGGATTCTGCACGCGGTGACCGCCGCCGATACCAGCACGACACCGCTGGCCGGCGTGTTCCTCGCCCTGCTACGCGACGCCGCCCGCGGATCGTCCGCGTAGGCCGTATCGGAGGTGGACGACGCCGTTGCCGAACCGGCGCTCGTCGAGGAGGTCGAGGTCGGCGCGCAGGCCGGTGGGCAGCCCCGGCTTGCCGCCGCCGACGATGACCGGCCAGACGATCAGCCGGCACTCGTCGACCAGCCCGGCCTGGAACGCCTGCGCCGCGAGGCCGGCCCCGCCGACGGTGAGATCGGAGCCGGCCGCGGCCTTCAGATCGCGTACCGCCGCGGGGTCGAAACGGCGTTCGATCCGGGTGTCGGCGGTGGACACCTCGGACAGGGTCGTGGAGTACACGATCTTGCTCGCCGCCTGCCAGGCGCTCGCGAACGTGGCCATGAGGTCGGACCGCGCGGCCAGCGAGGCGTCGGTCTCCCAGACGGCCATCGCCTGGTACAGGCGCCGCCCGTAGAGCAGCGTGCCCGCCGTCCGCAGGATGCCGGTGGTGAACGCGAACACCTCGTCGTCGGGCGGAAGCCAGTTGAAGGAGCCGCTCTCGTCCTCGATGTAGCCGTCGATCGACACATTCGTCAGGTAGATCAGCTTGCCCATGACGGCCATGATAAGCGGCCGGTGACGCGAAGCTCGGCATCAACCTGCTGGGCTTCGACTCGGCCGGCTGGCCCTACGCCTTCTGAGAAGTGGGGCGCCGCCTGAAGAACGGCGCCCCCTGACCTAACTGCGATAGACCCCGAACTCCCACAACGAATATCCGTACGCGGTGGCCCGTGCCGTCGCGTTCACCCGCACGTAGCGTCCGGTCCCGGTCAGTGACAGGTCGTCGAAGCCCCCGTTACCGGTGGTCGTCGTGTACACCGTGGACCAGGACGATCCGTCGTTCGAGGTCTGCACGGTGTAGCCCTTGGCGTACGCCGCCTCCCACCCGAGCTGCACGCGGTTGAACGACTGGACCGAGCCGAGGTCCACCTGCAGCCACGCGGTGTCGACCCATTCGCTGGCCCACCGGGTGCCGAAGTCGCCGTCGACCGCGTACGCCGGGAGCTGCGGCCCGTTCGTGCCGGTCGGCTGGTACGTCGATGCGGTGGCCGTCCGCCCCCGGGACAGGTTCGTGCCGGGGACGACCGGTGGGACCACCCTGAACGAGCGCTGTTCGATGCCGACGTTGCCCTGGCCGTCGTACGCGTAGACGTAGACCTTCCAGACGCCGAGCTGCTCGGGTGCCCGTACGGTGAAACCGCCGTTGCTGTTTTCGGTGTAGGCCACGTTTGTCAGCGCGGTGTTCCCGGTGATGTGCTTGTCGGAGAACATCAGGTTGTAGCGGATCAGGTCACCGTCCGGATCGGTGGCCGCGGTACTCACCGTGAACGTCCCACCGGCCGGCACCGCCGTCTGGTTACCGACCGTCATCGCGGTGATCTCCGGCGGGGTGTTCGCCGACGCCTGCCCGGTGTACGCCTGCTTCAGCGCGTGATAGCCGAGCCGCCGCCACCCGCCGGTGAACGTGTTCAGCCACACCCCGCCGAAGTCGTTCTCGAGTCCGTAGTGGAACTCGGTCGCGCCCAGCGCCACTCCCGGATGCGCCTTGATCGCGTTCCAGCTGGCCGTGTACCCGGCTCGTTTCTGCAGGTCGGACGGCTCGGCCGGCACCCCGTTGACGTCGGCCGGCACCTCCCACTCGCCGGCCGGGCCACCCTCGGTGACGAGGTACGGCTTCGTGTAACCGCCGTTGATCCAGTCCTGCTTCACCTTGCCGATCGCGCCGTAGGAGTTGACCGCGAGCAGGTCGAGGTCGGGCGCGTACCGCTGGTAGTAGGGCCACGCGCCGGTGTACGCGTCGGTCGAGGTCACCGGGTGGTTCGGGTCGGCCGAGTGGATCGCCTGGGCCACCTCGTCGACGAACCGCGCGTAACCGATCCGCCGCGCCTCGACCTCGGCCGCGGACAGCCCGTGGTCCTGCATGGTCAGGATCACCTCGTTGCCGACGTCCCACATCAGCACGCCCTGCCGGCTCTTGAGCGTGTTCACCCGGGCGACGATCTCGGCCTTCACGGCGTTCTTGTACGCGGTGTCGTTGACGTAGTCGGCGCCCTGGTTGAGCCAGTGCCCGACGATCACTTTCAGTCCCTGCTGCGCGGCCCGGTCGAGCAGCGCGGGCGTGTTCGCGTCGTCGACACCCCAGATCCGGATCGTGTTGACGCCCATGTTCCGCAGGTCCCGCAGATAGCCGTCGGCCGCGGCCTGGGGCGGGCCATAGGTCAACCCCTTGATCTCGTACGCGGTCCCGTTCACGCTCAGTTGCCAGTTCCCCTGGGTCCCGGTCACCCGGGCGACCGACGGGCCGGCCGGGGTCGGCGGGTCGGTCATCGCGGCGGGGGTGCTGCCGGCGGCCCGCGAAACGGTCACCGAGTCGACGGACAGCACGCCGCCGGAGGTGGTGTCCGCGGCCGGCGTGGTGGTCCCGGCGATCGCGTTCGGCAGCGACCCGCCGATCGCCAGGTCGAGCCGCAGGTAGAACCCGTGGTGCACGGCGGCCTGCCACGCGGCGACGCCCACCTGCGATTCGCGCACCACCCAGGTCTGCCGGCCGTCCAGAGAGAACCGGATCTCCTCGTCGGTCTTCGTCCGGTCGATGATCTGGGCGTACTCGTGGTACCCGGTCTGGCACCCCGCGCAGGTGGCGAACCCGCTGGCCCGGCCGTTGTACTCGGCGCACGGCCCGTCGGGCGCGGACCCGCAGTGCAGCGTCTGCGACAGCTGGCCGCGACCGTTGACGCCGGTCATGATGTCGGTCTCGCCGACGCCGGGCCAGTTGGTGTAGGTGCCCCGGTACGCGGCCCCGGTCGCCCGGAACCCGGGCCAGTAGCCGAGGCCGTTGGCCACGTCCGGCTGCTTGAGGACGGCGGCGAACTTCAGCTGCTCACCGGGACGCGGCTCGAAGTCCGTACGTTGCGTCTCGAGACGTCCGGAGGTCCAGGCGCCGGCGCCGTCCCGGACGGCCTTGATCGCCAGCCGGCCGGTGCCGTCCAGGGTCGCGCTGGCGGCGGTCGCGGTCTCCACCTCGCCGGTCCCCCAGTTGGCCGCGCCGCCCGGGTACTGCGTGCCGGTGCGCGACAGCCAGTTCGTGGCGCTCGGTGCCGCACCGGCCGGCCCGGTGAAGTCATCGGTCCAGACGGTCGTCCAGCCGGTGCTCCCGGTGGCCGCGCCGAAGACCTTGAACTCCCACAGCGAGTAGCCGTACCCGGTGCCGCGCTGCACGCCCTGCAGTCGGACATATCGCCCGGAGCCGGTCACGCTGAGCGTCTCGGTGCCGCCCGCGCCGGTGTCCGTGCGGTAGATGTCGGTCCAGGCACTGCCGTCGGCACTGGTCTGGATCTTGTACGCCTTCCCGTACGCCCCCTCCCACTGCAGCACGACCTGGGTGACGGCGAAGGTGGCGCCGAGATCGACCTGGAGCCACTGCGCGTCGGTGAACTGACTCGACCAGCGCGTGCCGGCGGTGCCGTCCACCGCGTTGCCGGCGGCGACGTCGGCGCCTTCCTGCGACGACGCCGTGGCCGGCCGGCCCTGGGAGATCAACGGATCGGCCGCCCGCGCGCCGCTCTGGACCACACCCAGATAAGCGACGGCAAGGACGAGTGCGAGCAACAGTCTTCGTATCACGGGAGCTCCATTGTTAATAGACGCCGGTAACGGATCGACGATTGACACAAACGACGGCACAACCGAGACTCCCCTGTGTGAATCGGTATTCCTCACTGGCTCTGACCGGGTGCGCGCTCATCTCTCTGCTCGGGGTGTCCGCCTGCGGGGGCGAGCCGGCCACCCCCGCGCCGGCGCCGGTCTCCGCGACGGCCGCGGCGGTCTTCGGGGGCACCGATCTGGCCTGGATCGAGATCACCGTCGCGATGGACGAGCAACTGCTCCCGCTGCTCGACCTGGCGCCCACCAACAGCTCCGGGCCGGCCGCGAAATCCCTGTTCGCCGAGGTCAAGGCGCTGCACGAGGACGAGTTGACCAACCTGCGCGCGCTGCACACCGAGGCCGGGCTGCCCGCGGAGAACCAGCACAAAGGCATGCCGATGCCCGGGATGGTGACCCCCGAACAGGTCGCCGAGGCGGCCCCGCTGAAGGGTGCCGAGTTCGACACGTTCGTCGCGGAGAAGCTGAAAGCCCACTTCGATCAGGGCGTCAACCTGGCCGGCAGCGAGGGCAAAGCCGGGGTGGAGCCGCGGACCAGAGCGCTCGCCGAAAAGGTGATCAGCAGTCGCCGAACGTATCTGGCCCGCCTCGGAGAAATCTCCTGACTTTCTGTTATCCGGGGGCCCGGAAATCGTCCGGGCCCCCGGCAGAACAGTGATCTCCGTTACGGCAGTTCATAGTTCGCGTTGAGTGCGGCACCGCGTTCCGGCTTGTACTGATCGAATCCGCGCGGGTCGCACTGCAGCCCGCCGTTGACGCAGTGCGTCACCAGCGCGCCGAGCGTCGGGGCGTCCCAGGCGTTGTAGAAGTCGTAGTGGAACGAGTAACCCCGGCCGCTGGACAGCCGCACCGCCGCCATGTTCCCGCTGACCGGGAACGCCATCTTGAACTCGATCATCGGCACCGCGACCGGGTGCGAGGCCGGGCAGATGCCGACCACCGGGTACGCCATGTGGCTCTTGTGGTCCGGGGTGTCCAGGTGGATGCCGTCCCAGCAGCTCGGCGCCTGGTACCGGATGTTGAGCTGACTGCCGGCCACACAGCCGGCCGGGAAGTCCCAGTTGCGGACGCTGTCGCCGCACTCCCAGCCCTCGACCGCGCCGGGGGCGTTGCGGAACTCGTCCAGCGTGGCGGACGGGCTGCCGACGACGTAGCGCAGGCCGGGCGGGGACGGCCGCACGCTGCGGTAGTCGAGCACGCCGCTCTTGTAGTAGATGACCTGCCGTCCGACCGGCTGCACCGCGGTGTCGCCGTTGAGCAGCGTCGGCATCCAGTAACCGGTCTTGTCACCGGGCGTGATGCACGACGTCTGCCCGGACCGCAGGCTGGTGAGCGTCGTCGCGGCGTTGGTGGTCGTGTTGCCCATGAACGTGTGCGAGTGCGAGGCGCCCGGCAGGTTCGGGAACACGATCGGGTCGTCGGGCAGGTTGGAGCGGCTGACCGAGCAGTTCGCCTGGAACTCGTGGTGCGTGGTCGGCGGGTTCGTGGCCGGCGGGGTGGCCGTGGACGGGACGACACCGGTGACGGGCGGGTTCGCGTACACGTATCCGTCGCCGTTGGGGGGTGGCGTCGTGCCCGGGGTCCCGTACACCTTGAACTCGAGCAGGGAGTATCCGTAGGTCGTGCCGCGCTGCGTCCCGTACATCCGGATGTAGCGCCCGGAGCCGCTCACGGTGAGCGATTCGGTGCCGCCCGCGCCGGTGGTCGTGCCGAAGATGTCGGTCCAGGCGGTGCCGTCGGGGCTGGTCTGGATCTTGTACGCCCTGCCGTACGCGGTCTCCCACTGCAGGACGACGCGGCTGACGGCGGCGGTGGATCCGAGGTCGACCCGGAGCCACTGGGGATCGGCCCACTGGCTGCCCCAGCGGGTCTCGGTGCGGCCGTCGACCGCCGCGACCGCCGGTGACTCGCCGTTCTCGACCGACGAGGCGAGGGCGGGGCGACCCTGGGAGAGCAGCGATTCGGCGGCGTGAGCTGGGACGATACCGAACAGCAGCGCGGTGCCGGCGAGCACCGCGACGCCGATGGGCGACAGGAAACGTCTGAGCTTCGGACTCATGGGGATCTCCTAGGGGAGTTGGAGAGCGCTTTCCGCAGTGTTACGCCCAGGTTGCGTACCCGTCAATATGATGGGGAAGTTCCGGAACCCGGCGGCCTTTCGGCGCTGTGCTGGAGAGCGCTCTCCGAGGTGTGCTATAAAAACCCATGCGGACTGAGCGGCTACCCACCCTCGAGGACGTGGCCCGGGTCGCCGGCGTCTCCCGGGCCACCGTCTCGCGGGTCGTCAACGGCATCCGCAACGTCGACCCGCAGCTGCACGACATGGTCTGGGCCGCGGTCACCGAGACCGGTTACGTGCCCAACCGCCTCGCCCGCTCCCTGGTCACCCGGCGCACCGGCACGATCGCGCTGGTCGTGTCCGACTCCGAGACCCACGACGACGACCCGTTCATGGGCCGTTTCTTCGCCGACCCCTATTTCGGCCGGGTCGTCGGCGGGCTGATGAGCGTGCTGCGCCCGGCCGGCATCCAGCTCGCCCTGCAGATCGTCGGCACCGCCGACCAGCGCACCCGGCTGGTCGGCGACCTGCGGCACGGCCAGGCCGACGGCGTGGTCGTGCTGTCGCTGCCCGGACACGACCCGCTGCCCCGGATGATCACCGAGGCCGGCGTCCCCGCGGTGATGATCGGCCGCCCGGCCGAGCCGATCCCGATCAACTACGTCGACCTCGCCAACGACAGCGGGGCGGCGCTCGCCGCCGGCCACCTGATCCGGCTCGGCCGCCGCCGGATCGCCATGATCTCCGGCCCGGCCGACGTGCCGGCCAGCAACGACCGCGTCACCGGCTTCCGCGCCGCGCTGGCCCGGCACGGCCACGCGTGGATCCCGGTCGTCGCCGGCAACTTCACCCAGGACAGCGGCGCGGCGGCCATGCGTGTTCTGCTCGCCGACCAGCCCGGCCTCGACGGCCTGTTCGTGGCCAACGACCTGATGGCCCTCGGCGCCCTGCTCGTGCTGCGCGAAGCCGGCCGCGACGTCCCGGCCGACGTGGCCCTGATCGGCTTCGACGACAGCAGCGCCGCGACCGCGGCCACCCCGCCGCTGACCACCGTGCGCCACCCCCTGGAGGACATGGCCGCCGAGGCCGCGCGGCTGCTGCTGGCCCGCGTCGAGGATCCCGGCATGCGGGTCTCTTCGGTCATTTACGAACCCGAACTGGTCGAGCGGGGGTCCGCCTGATTCGCGAGACTTGGCAACGGTTGTTAGCGTCGCGGCATCCGGCATGCGCCGGTCGGCCCATCCCGGAGTGTTTCCATGAGCTTTACGCGCGTCCGAGCGTTCATCGTGCTCGGTGTGCTCACCATCACCGCCCTTGTCGTCGTGATCGTCGCGGTCGTCAAGGACACCCAGGGCGGTCCGGTCGCGGACCGTTGCAAGGGCCTGGTCGTGGTGAACGCGACCCTGCCCAAGAGCACCGAGGAGGTCACCGTCAAGGTCTACAACGGGACCAAGCAGGTCGGCCTGGGCTCGGCGGTCACCACCCACTTCAGCAACCGCGGTTTCAAGACCGAGAAGCCGGAGGAGGCCAAGAAGGCCGTCAAGGACGTGGCCGTGCTGCGCTACGGCCCCGAGGGCCTCTCGGCGACCTGGCTCATCCAGGCCTTCTTCCTCAACCAGGCCACCCCGGAGTACAACCCGAAACGCAAGGGCGCCACGGTCGACGTGATCGTCGGCAACGGCTACCAGCAGCTGGCGACGCCGACCGAGGTCAACCAGTCGCTCTCGACGCTGGACCAGGAGCTGCCCCCCGGCTCCTGCGCCGCACCCCGCGCCGAGGCCGCTGCCGTAGCCCCCTGACCCACCGAACCGGGCCGCTCTCCGTCAGGAGTGCGGCCCGGCGGACAGAACGTTCGTTCTGCTACGGGCTGGCGGCGAGGAACAGGAAGACCGCGAGCAGGCTGAGGTGGATGCCCGCCTGCAGGACGTTCGCCCGGCCCGGGACCACCGTCAGGGTGCCGACCACGACCGTCAGCGCCAGCAGGACCATCTGGGTGCCGCCGAGACCCAGCAGCAGCGGGCCCGGGAGCCAGATCATGGCGATCGCGATGGCCGGGATGGTCAGGCCGATGCTGGCCATGGCCGAGCCGAGGGACAGGTTGATGCTGGTCTGGATCCGGTCGCGGGCGGCCGCGCGGACCGCGGCGATCGTCTCCGGGAGCAGCACCAGCAGCGCGATCACCACGCCGACCACCGACTGCGGCATGCCCGCGCCGGCCACGGCCGACTCGATGGCCGGGGACACCCCCTTGGCGAGACCGACGACGGCGATCAGGGCGACGAGCAACAGACCCAGGCTCGCGTACGTGGCCCGGTTGCTCGGTGGCTCCATGTGCTCCTCGTTGTCGATCACCTTTCCGGCCGTGGTGATCGGGAGGAAGTAGTCGCGGTGCCGGCGGGTCTGGACCAGCACGAACAGCAGGTACAGCGCCAGGGACGCCACCGCCGCGAAGGCGAGCTGCGCCGGTGAGAACTGCGGGCCGGGGCGGCTCGTGGTGAAGCTGGGCAGCACGAGGCTCAGGGCGGCGATGGTGGCCACGGCGGCGAGCGCTCCACCCGTACCCTCCGGGTTGAAAACCGCGAAGCGGCGTCGCAGGGCGCCCACCAGCAGCGACAGGCCGAGGATGCCGTTGCAGGTGATCATGACCGCGGCGAAGACGGTGTCCCGGGCCAGGGACTGGGTCTTCTCGCCGCCGCTGATCATCAGCGTGACGATGAGCGCCACCTCGATGATCGTGACGGCGACGGCCAGCACGAGGGAGCCGAACGGCTCGCCGACCCGGTGGGCGACGACCTCGGCGTGGTGCACGGCGGCGAGCACCGCGCCGGCGAGCAGGGTCGCGCTGATCACCACCAGGACCGGCGGCAGGTCGCGGCCCCACGTCAGGGCGAGCGCCAGCACGGCGATCACCGGGACGTACATGGTCCAGCGCGTCAGGTAGGAACTGATCTTGGCAGCCATCGCGAACTACCTTGCCAGAAAGTGCCGACGTCGGCACACGGAGCGATTGCCGGTCGGTGATCCGGGCACTATGACGGTATGTCCTACGTCTCCACCGCGGGCGAGTTCACCCGCGACCAGCGTTACATCGCCACCCGGATCACCGCCGACGGCCGGGACGGCTACCCGGTCGAGCCGGGGCGGTACCGGCTGATCGTGAGCCGGGCCTGCCCGTGGGCCAACCGGGCGATCATCGTCCGGCGCCTGCTCGGGCTCGAGGACGTGCTGTCGATGGGCGTGGCCGGGCCCACCCACGACGAGCGGAGCTGGACGTTCGACCTCGATCCGGACCAGCGGGACCCGGTGCTCGGCATCGAGCGGCTCCAGGAGGCGTTCCGCAAGCGGTTCCCCGAGTACGACAAGGGGATCACCGTGCCGGCGATGGTCGACGTGCCGACCGGGCAGGTGGTGACCAACGACTTCGCGCAGATCACCCTCGACCTGTCGTCCGAGTGGCGGGAGTTCCACCGGCCCGGCGCCCCGGAGCTGTACCCGGCGGACAAACGGGAGGAGATCGACAAGGTCAACAAGTTCGTGTTCGCGGACGTCAACAACGGCGTCTACCGGGCCGGGTTCGCGGGCTCCCAGGACGCGTACGAGAAGGCCTACCACCGGCTGTTCGACCGGCTCGACAAGCTGTCGGAGCTGCTCGCGGGCCAGCGGTATCTGGCCGGCGACACGATCACCGAGGCGGACGTGCGGCTGTTCACCACGCTGGCCCGCTTCGACCCGGTCTACCACGGGCATTTCAAATGCAACCGCAGCAAACTCACCGAGATGCCGGTGCTGTGGGCGTACGCGCGGGACCTGTTCCAGACCCCCGGTTTCGGCGACACGATCGACTTCACGCACATCAAGCGGCACTACTACGAGGTGCACCGCGACATCAACCCGTCCGGCATCGTGCCGCTCGGACCGGACCTGTCGGGCTGGCTCACCGAGCACGGCCGCGAGAAGCTGGGCGGCCGCCCGTTCGGTGACGGCACCCCGCCGCCCCCGCCGAAGGACGCCGAGGTCGTGCCGCCCGGGCACGGCGCGACTATCCAGCCAGAGCTTCTTTGAGCAACATGGCGAGCTGACGCTGCTTCGCCGGCGGCAGGTGGGCCAGCAGCCGGCGCTGCTCGGCGAGGCCCGCCTCCATCGCCCGGTCGGCCACCTCCCGGCCGGCCGCGGTGAGCCGCACCTGGACCCCACGGCGGTCGGTCGGCGACGGGAACCGTTCGATCAGGCCGGCGCGTTCGAGGCGGTCGAGGCGCGCGGTGGTGCCGCCGGTGCTGAGCATCATCGACGCGGCCAGGGCCCCCGGGGAGAGCTGGAACGGCTCACCGGCGCGGCGCAGCGTCGCCACGACGTCGAACTCGGGGCGGCCGATCCCGAACCCGGCGTAGGCCTTCTCCACCGCGTCGCCGGCGGCGCGGGCCAGCCGGAACACACACCGCCCTGACACCGCTCATCTGGGGCACCACCTACGCCGTGACCACCGAATTCCTGCCCCCGGGGCGACCGTTGCTCGGCGGGGTCCTGCGCGCTCTGCCGGCCGGGCTGCTGCTGCTCGCGATCACCCGTACGCTGCCCCGGGGCTCATGGTGGTGGCGCTCGGCGGTGCTCGGCGTGCTCAACATCGGCGCGTTCTTCGCCCTGCTGTTCGTCAGCGCCTACCGGCTGCCCGGCGGGATGGCCGCCGTGCTCGGTGCGGTCCAGCCGCTGATCGTCGCCGCGCTCACCGTCGCGCTGCTCACCGAACGGATCAGCCGCCGCACGCTGCTCGCCGCGATCGCCGGGGCGGCCGGGGTCGCCCTGACCGTGCTCACCGCCGGGGCCCGGCTCGACCCGGCCGGGATCGCCGCCGGTCTCGGCGGCACGGCGTCCATGGCACTCGGGATCGTGCTCACCAGACGCTGGGGCCGGCCGGGGGCCTCACCCCTGGCCGCCACCGGCTGGCAGCTCACCGCCGGTGGCCTCGCGCTCGTGCCGCTCACCCTGGCGGTGGAAGGCCTGCCCGCGACACTCACCCCACGCAACCTCATCGGGTACGGGTACCTGGCACTGATCGCGACCGCTCTCGCGTACACCATCTGGTTCTCGGGTCTGAGCCGGCTGCCGGCCGTCAAGGTCTCCCTGCTCGCGCTCCTGTCGCCGGTTGTGGCGACCGTCCTGGGCTGGGCGGCGCTCGGTCAGGCCCTCACCGCGGTGCAGATCGCCGCCATGGTGCTGGCGTTCGGTGCGGTGGCGGTGGGCACGGTGGCTTCCGGCGCGACGTCAGCGCAGGTCCACGTTCTCCACGATCCGGGTCGGGAAGCCCAGCCGGGCGGCGCGCAGCATGGCCCGGGCGAGCCGGTCGGACGTGGTCGCGAACCGCGGGACGTAGCGGACGATCAACGGCGTGATCGGGGCGGTGAGCGTGTACAGGAGCCGGTACGACCTGGTGCTCGACCGGGCGCCGAAGGTGGGCTGGATGAAGCCGGGCCGGAACGCGTACCCGTTCGGGAAGGTCTTGACGACCTCCAGCTCGGTCCGGCCCTTGACCCGCGCCCACATGGCCCGGCCGTCCACATCCGTGCCGGCTCCTGACACGTACACGAACGTCAGCTCCGGGTTGTGCCGGGCCAGGACCTTCGCCGCGGCCACCGGCAGGTCGTAGCAGATCTTCGTGTACGCGGCCTCGTCGAGACCCGCCGACGAGACGCCCAGGCAGTAGAAACACGCGTCGTAGCCGGCCAGCCTGTCCTCGATCCCGGACAGGTCGCCCAGGTCGGGCACGCTGATCTCGGTGAGCTTGCGATGCCGCAGCCCGGTCGGCCGCCGCCCGATCGAGAGCACCTCCTCGACATCGTCCGCGAGCAGGCTCTCCCGCAGCGCACCCTGACCGACCATGCCGGTCGCGCCGAAGACGATCACCTTCATGCCGTTCCCCCTCGTCTTGTCGTACCCCGCTCCTACAGTGCACCGGTGCCCGTTGAACGATGGTCCCCAGCCCAGGTCGCCGCCGTGGCCCCGGACGCCGGCTCGCTCAGCGGCGCGCGCGGCGTGCACATCCTCGGGACCGGACTCTCCGGCGGCATCCTGTGGGGACTGTGCCGGGGCAGCGGCAAGGATCCGTACCAAGTCTGCGTCGATCTTGCCGCTCCGGCCTACAAGTGTTCCTGCCCGAGCCGCAAGTCCCCCTGCAAACACGCCCTCGGACTGCTGCTCGTCTGGTCCACCGGCCCCATGATCGACGAGTCTGCCACCGCCCCCGCGTTCGTCATCGCCTGGCGCACCGCCCCGCCCCGCGCGCCACGTGCGCCCCGCACCGCCGACCCGGCCACCGCGGTGAAACGCGCGGCCCAGGTCGCCGCCGGGATGACCGAGCTCAGCCGGTGGCTGGACGACCAGATCCACCAGGGCCTGGCGGCCGCCGAACGAACCGGATCCCAGCCGTACGACACCATGGCCGCCCGCCTCGTCGACGCCAAGGCCCCCGGGGCCGCCGCCACCGTCCGCCGGCTCGGCACCGTCGCCGGCATCGGGCCGCACTGGGCCGACCGGCTCCTCGGCGACCTGGCGCTGCTCCGGCTCCTGGTCGCCGGCCACGACCGCCTCGACACCCTCGCCCCGGACCTCGCCGCCACGGTCCGTACCCGCATCGGCTTCCCGACCGCCACCGAGGACGTCCTCGCCGGCCCGGCCGTCCGCGACCACTGGCAGGTCCTCGGCCAGGCCGACAGCGACGACGGCACGCTCACCACCCGCCGCACCTGGCTGCTCGGCGCGCAGACCGGCCGCTTCGCCCTGCACCTCGCGTTCGCGGCACCCGGCCAGTCCCTCGCCGCGGACCTGCTGCCCGGCACCGCGTTCGACGCCGACCTCTGCTTCTATCCCGGGGCCGCCCCGCTGCGCGCCCTGATCAAGGACCGGTTCGGCCCGGTCCGGCCGCTGCGCCCGGCCCCGGTGGGAGCGACACCCCTGGCGGCGGCGCTGTCCGGCTGGGCGTCCACACTGGCCGCCGACCCCTGGCGTACGGACACCCCGGTCCTGATCACCGGCCTGGTCCCGAGCACCGACGGGCACCTGACCGGCCCGGGCGGCGACGCCCTGCCCCTCGCGGCGGGCCACCGGGCCCCATGGTGGCTGCTGGCCGCGGCGGGCGGCACCCCGGCCACGGTCGCCGGCGAATGGACCCCCGACGGCCTGCGCCCCCTGGCCGCCTGGTCCGGCGGCCGCTTCGTCCCGGCCCCACCCCCGGCCCCGGGCGCGGGATCCGGCCACTCCCCCGAGCTACCCCCCGACCTGCTGGCGGCCGCCCTGATCGGCACCGCCCGCCGCCCGTACAAAGCCCTCTCACCCCCCACCCCGACTCCCTCCACCCCGCCTCCCTCCACCCCCGCGCCTCCTTCTGCCGCGGCTCCTGCGGGCGCGGCTCCTGCGGGCGCGGCTCCTGTTTCGCCGGGTGGTGGGGCCGCGTTGCTGGAGGCTGCCGCGACCGCGCTCGTCTATGCACGGGCGGGAGTCACTCTCGGCAGTGGCCATGCGCCGGTGGTCGCCGCCCCGCCGGAGACCGGGCGGCCGCTGCCGGTCGACGCCGGGGAACGGCTGCGCCGGCTGCTGGCCGACGGCGGCACCCAGCAGGCCCAGGAGCTCCTGGGCCAGTGGCTCGCCGCCGCGGCCGGCCATGGTGGCCACGTGCCGCCCGACACGCTGCCGGCCCTGCTGGACCTGGGCCGGCGCAACGGCGCGATCCGCCCTGACCTGGCCCGGGTCGCCGGCGAACGCGGCCACTGGCTGGCCGGGCTGCGCACCGACTGGCAATGGCTGCTCGGCGAAGCGACCGCGGCACCGGGCGACCCCGCGGTCTGGGGCACCGGCACCCCCGGGGAACGCCTGGGCCTGCTCGCGAGCCTCCGGGCCACCAACCCGGCGGCCGGGCTGGCCCTGCTCCGGAGCACCTGGGCCACCGAGGCACCCGAGGACCGCGCCCGCTTCGCCGGCGCACTCTCCACCGGCCTCTCCCCCGCCGACGACACGTTCCTCGACGAGGCCCTCGACGACCGCCGCAAGGAAGTCCGTGAGGCCGCCCTGGACCTGCTCCGACGCCTCCCCGGCAGCGCCCTCGGGCAGCGCATGACCGCCCGGGCCCACGCCGCGGTCACCCTCGACGGCGCGCGCCTGGTCGTGGTCCCGCCGGCCGAGCTGACCCCGGAACTGCACCGCGACGGGATCTCCGCCCAGCCGTCGCGCGGCACCGGCGTACAGGCATGGCTGCTGGAGGAAGTGATCGCCGGGACCCCGCTCACCACCTGGACCGAGGCGTTCGGCCGGGATCCGGCCGGGGTGGTCGCGCTGGCCCGCGGCCACGACTGGGCGACGCCCCTGCTGCACGGCTGGGCCAAGGCCGCGATCGCCCAGCGCGCCCCGGCCTGGGCCGCCGGGCTGGTGGACGACGACCAGCGGGAAGGTGGCGACCAGCCGGAGGGCAGCGGTCTGCGGGAGGCGGTCCGGTGGGACCTGCATCTGCTGCTGCCGCCCGCCGACCTGGCCCGGATCGCCGCCGACTTCCTGCGCCGCGAGGACCACCTCGCCCACCGGCTGCTCGCCGTCCATCCCGGAGCGTGGCCGGACGAGCTGGCCGTCGCGGTGATCGAGACCATCACCCACCGGGCCCGCACCGACCGGCACAGCTGGCAGCTCGCCGAGTTGTGCCGGGCCGCCGCGCACGCCATGCCCCCACGCTTCTCGCCGCACCTCACCCGGCTCGCCGCCGAGCTGGGCGGGACCGATCCTTCCCGGGTACGCCCGGTCGCCGAGCTGGCCCGCACCCTCACGTTCCGGCGGGAGATGCTCGAGGAGTTCGCCTGAGCCGGTTTTGTCGTAGGGCGCCGGTAGCGTTCCCCGCGACACCGTTGGACATGGACAGGAGTTCGCGTGACCGCCCTGCGCCCGCATGCCGAGGACCAGTTCGCCGACGAGCTGGCCCTGCTCGCCGAGTCCGACGACCGGCCGCGCCCGGTGGGATGGCGGCTGTCGCCGCAGGCCGTGGTGACCTATCTGCTCGGTGACGGTGCCAAGATCACCCCCAAGTACGTGGGGCCCCGGCGGCTCATCGAGGTGGCGGTCTCCACCCTGGTCACCGATCGGGCGCTGCTGCTGCTCGGCGTTCCCGGCACCGCCAAGACCTGGGTCTCCGAACACCTGGCGGCCGCGATCTCCGGCGACTCGACGCTGCTCGTGCAGGGCACCGCCGGCACCCCCGAGGAGGCCATCCGCTACGGGTGGAACTACGCCCGCCTGCTCGCCGAGGGCCCGTCGGAGGCCGCGATCACGCCCAGCCCGATCATGCGGGCCATGCGGAGCGGCACGATCGCCCGGCTGGAGGAGCTCACCCGGGTGCCCTCCGACGTGCAGGACGCGCTGATCACCGTTCTGTCCGAGAAGACCCTGCCGGTCCCCGAGCTGAACACCGAGGTCCAGGCCCAGCGCGGCTTCAACCTGATCGCCACCGCCAACGACCGGGACCGGGGTGTCAACGAGCTGTCCAGCGCCCTGCGCCGCCGCTTCAATACCGTGGTGCTGCCGATGCCGGCCTCGGCCGACGACGAGGTCGAGATCGTCGCCCGCCGGGTCGCCCAGCTGGGCCGTTCCCTGGACCTGCCGGAGATGCCGGCCGCACTCGACGAGATCCGCCGCGTCGTCACCGTCTTCCGCGAGCTGCGCGGCGGCCTGACCGAGGACGGCCGTACCAAGCTCAAATCCCCGACCGCCACCCTGTCCACCGCCGAGGTCATCTCGGTGCTCACCAGCGGCCTCGCCCTGGCCGCCCACTTCGGCGACGGCACCCTGCGCCCCGGCGACGTGGCCGCGGGCATCGTCGGCGCGGTCGTCAAGGACCCGGTCTCCGACGCCGTGGTCTGGCGCGAATACCTCGAGACGGTGGTCCGCGAGCGCCCGGACTGGCACGACTTCTACCGAGCGGCGCGCGATGCCTGAGCACCACTACGGCATCCGGCACCACGGCCCCGGCTCGGCCCGCGCGGTGGTCCAGGAGCTCGACCGGCACCGGCCGTCCATCCTGCTCGTCGAGGGCCCACCGGAGGCCGACGACCTGGTCCGCTGGGTCGGCGCGAGCGGTCTGGAGCCTCCGGTCGCCCTGCTCGGCTACGCCACCGACGACCCCCGCCGGGCGGCGTTCTGGCCGTTCGCGGTCTTCTCCCCGGAATGGCAGGCGATCCGCTGGGCCCGGGCCCACGACGTCCCGGTCCGCTTCTTCGACCTGCCGTACGCGTTCCGCCTCACCGCACCCTCCGTCCCGGCCACCCCCTCCGCACCCTCCGCACCGGACCGGGTCCGCCCGGTCGACCCGATCGGGGAGCTGGCCGCCGCCGCGGGGTACGACGATCCCGAGCGCTGGTGGGAGGACGTCGTCGAGCATCGCGGGATCCCCGTGTTCGAGGCGATCGCCGAGGCCATGGCCGCCATCCGGGAGACGTCCGCCGAGGACCCCGAGGATCTGGTCCGCGAGGCCTTCATGCGCACGGTGCTGCGGGAGGTGCGGCGTACCCATCAGGATGTCGCCGTGGTCTGCGGGGCCTGGCACGTGCCCGCGCTGCGGCGCAAGGTCGCCGTCAAGGACGACGCCGCGCTGCTGAAAGGACGCCGCAAGGCCAAGGTCAGCTTCACCTGGGTGCCGTGGACGTACGGGCGGCTGGCCTCCTGGTCCGGCTACGGCGCCGGGGTGCGCTCCCCCGGCTGGTATCACCACCTGTTCACCACCGGCACCGACGTCGTCCCCCGGTGGCTGGTCGACGCCGCCCGGGTGCTGCGGGCCGAGGGCGTGCCCACCTCTTCCGCGCACGTCATCGAGGCGACCCGGCTGGCCGAGACACTCGCCACCGTGCGCGGCCGGCCGCTCGCCGGGCTGGCCGAGGTCACCGAGGCGGCCGAGGCGGTCATGTGTGACGGCGAGCCCCTGCGCGGCGAGCTCATCGGGCGCCGGCTGGTGGTCGGCGAGCGCCTCGGAGCCGTACCCGACGACATGCCCGCCCTGCCGCTCGCCAAGGACCTCGCCGCCCAGCAGAAGACCCTCCGGATGCCGCCGGAGGCGCGGGAGAAGGTTCTGGATCTGGACCTGCGGCGCGACATCGACCTGGCGCGCAGCCGCCTGCTGCACCGGATGCGGGCGATCGGGGTCTCCTGGGGTGAGCCCGACACCGCGCGGCGCGGCACCGGCACGTTCCGCGAGCAGTGGCGGTTGCGCTGGCTGCCCGACTTCGCCGTACAGCTGGTCGAAGGCAGCATGTACGGCACCACGGTGCTCGCCGCGGCCACCGCGAAAGTCACCGAGGCGGCCCGGGACGCCGGATCACTCGGGGACGTGACCACCCTGGTCGAGGTGTGCCTGCTCGCCGAGCTGGGCGACGCGTTCCCGGCGGTGCTCGCCGCCCTCGACGCCCGGGCCGCGCTCGACGCCGACCTCGGTCACCTGATGGCCGCCGTGCCGGCACTGGCCCGGACGCTGCGGTACGGCGACGTACGCCGTACCGATGTGGCCGGGTTGCGAACCGTGACCGCCAGTCTGCTCGCCCGGGTCTGCGCGGGTCTGCCGGCCGCGGCCGGGTCCCTGTCCGACGAAGCCGCCAAAGAGCTCCGCACCCACATCGACGGCGTGCACTCCGCCATCAGCCTGCTCGACAACACCCCGCCCTCTGACACACCGCCCTCTGACGCGCCACCCGTCCCCGCGCCACCCGACGACGCGCCGCCAACCCCCGCGCCGCCCGCTGACGGGCCGCCCGCTGACGGGCCGCCCACTGACGGGCCGCTTGATCATGGTGGGCTGCGTGGGCGCTGGCTGGCCACGCTGGTCGCCGTCGCCGGGCGGGACGATCTGCACGGCCTGCTCGCCGGCCGGCTGGCCCGGTTGCTGCTCGACGCGGGCCGCCTCGACGCGACCGAGGTGCGCCGGCGGCTCGGCCTGTCGCTGACCGCCGGCACCCCACCGGCGCACGGTGCCGCGTGGGTCGAGGGTTTCCTGTCCGGTGGCGGCCTGCTGCTGGTGCACGACGCGGAGCTGCTCGACCTGCTCGACCGGTGGCTCGCCGACATCCCGGCGGACGCCTTCGACGACGTCCTGCCGCTGCTGCGACGAACCTTCGGCGCGTTCGCCACCGGTGAGCGGCGGGCGATCGGCGAGCGCATCGCCGGCGGTGCCCACCTCGAGGCCGAGGTCCGGGTCCTCGATCACGAACGCGCGGCGCGGGTGCTGCCCACGCTCACCGCCCTGCTCGGCCGGGAGGCCCGATGACCGGGGAAGACGTCGCGGCGAAGCGCGAACGGGCCCGGCGGTGGCGGCTCGTGCTCGGCGGCCCGGCCCAGGTCTCCCTGGGCCCGGCCGACGGTCGCGACGGCCGGATGGACGCGGCGCTGTCGGCTCTCTACGACGGCGACGGCGACACCGAGGGCAAGCGCGCCGCCCGGTCGGCGGGTCTGGGCAGTTCGGCGCCGAAGGTTGCCCGCTGGCTCGGCGACATCCGCGAGTATTTTCCCAGCACCGTCGTACGCGTGATGCAGGCGGACGCGATCGAGCGCCTCGACCTGACCCGGCTGATGCTCGAGCCGGAGATGCTCGACGCGGTCGAACCGGACGTCCACCTGGTCGGCACGCTGCTCTCCCTCAACCGGGTGATGCCGGCGAAGACCAAGGACGCGGCCCGCCAGGTGGTCCGCAAGGTGGTCGCCGACCTCGAGGCCCGGATCAGCCGGCAGACACGTACGGCGGTGAGCGGCGCCCTGAACCGCGCGGCCCGGATCAACCGGCCCAAGCACGCCGACATCGACTGGGACCGCACCATCCGCGCCAACCTCGAGCACTACCAGCCCGAGCACCGCACGGTGATCCCCGAGCGGCTCATCGGCCACGGCCGCCGGACCACCACGGTCCAGCGTGACGTCGTCCTCTGCGTCGACCAGTCCGGTTCGATGGCCGCCTCGGTGGTGTTCGCCGGGGTGTTCGCCGCGGTCCTGGCGTCGATGCGGTCGCTGAAGACCTCCTTGGTCGTCTTCGACACGTCGGTGGTCGACCTGACCGACCAGCTCGGCGACCCGGTCGAGGTCCTGTTCGGCACCCAGCTCGGCGGCGGCACCGACATCAACCGCGCGATCGGTTACAGCAGGCGGCTCCTCACCCGGCCCCGGGACAGCATCTTCATCCTGATCAGCGACCTGTACGAAGGCGGCATCCGGGAGCAGATGCTGCGCCGGGTCGCCGAGATGACCGCGGCGGGCGTGCAGGTCGTGGTGCTGCTCGCGCTGTCCGACGAGGGAGCACCGGCCTACGATCATGACAACGCCGCGGCGCTGGCGGCCCTGGGTGTGCCGGCGTTCGCGTGCACCCCGGACGCGTTCCCCGACCTGATGGCGGCGGCGATCGAGAGACGAGATCTGCTGGCCTACGCACGCAAGCTCACCACGTGAGCTCGTCACCCGGCATGCGGCACCGGCCCGACGTGGCCGTCCGCGTCTACAACGAACTCAGCGCGTGCTGAGCCGTCATTCCGTGATGGTCATCCGGGAGATCACGCCGTCGCGGACCCGGAACGTGAAGTGGCTGGGCCCGTTGAAGCCACCGCCACTGACCGTGGCCGTGACCACGTAGGCCCCGTTCTGCAGCGAAGCATGGGTGACCTCGAACCGGGAATGGACGCCGATGTTCTCGCCGTCGCTCCAGCGGCCGATAGCCTTGTGCCCCTGGAACTCCCGGCCCCAGTCGTCGACCACGCCGTCCTCGGCGAACGCCGCGAGAAACCCGGCCCGGTCCTCGGCGTTCGTCGCGTCGAAGAAGGCCCGCACCGGTGCCGGCAACTCAACGCCCATGGTCGACCTCCAGTTGATCAAGCTCTCCGGCACACCGTATCGCGCCCCCGCCCCGACCGCCCGCCCAGAGGGTGGCAGCTACCACCGAGCAGAAAGTTCCCGCAACAGGGTCACGTGGAGAGGCCGCGCGAAGGGCCCACGCGAAGGCGGCCACGCGCAAAGGGTCACGCAGGCAGCAGACCAGCCGGCGCAGGGCCAGCTGGGGCGGGGCCGGCGGGCAGGGTGATCGCGGTCAGCACGATCTCGCCGGCCACCAGGTAGCGTCCCCGGAGCCCGCCGAAGGGCCCGTCCCGCAGCAGTCGCACCGCGAACTCCCCGGTCATCACGTCGGCGGACGGCTCGAAGGTTATCGCGGCCTCCTCGAAACCGAGCCACTCGCCGGTCTGCGGGAACCAGACTTTGTAGACCGATTCCTTGGCGCTGAACAGCAACCGTTCCCACCACACCTCGGGGGCCGCGTCCCGCAGCGAGGCGAGGTGCGCCCGCTCCTCCGGCAACGAAACCACCTCCAGCACCCCGGCCGGCAACGCCCCGTGCACCTCAGCATCGATCCCGACCCCAGCGACCTCACCGCCAGCGACCTCACCGCCCGAGACCTCACCACCAGCGACCTCACCACCGGCGACCCGGGCGACCGCTGCCGCTCGGTAGCCGAGGCAGTGGGTCATGCTGCCGACCACGCCGGCCGGCCAGATCGGGGCGCCCCGGTCGCCGCGCAGGATCGGGGCCGGGGGTAGGCCGAGTTTGCCGAGGGCCTGCCGGGCGCACCAGCGGGCCGCGGTGAACTCGCTGCGCCGCTTGGGTACGGCGTTGGCGATGAGCTCACGCTCCCCCGGCAGCAGTGTGGTCTCGGCGACGTCGGCCACGGTCCACGCCGAGTGCACCCCGGGCGGCAGGATCCGCTCGATCATCCGAGGTGTCCCTTCAGGAAGTCGAGCAGAGCCCCGTTCACGGCCTCGGGCTGTTCCAGATAGCCGTAGTGGCCCGCCGCCGCGACCTCGTGGAAGACCGCGCCGGGGATCACCGCCGCCAGCTCACGGCCGCGGGCCGGTGGGGCGATCAGGTCGTCGGCGAACGACAGCACCAGGGTGGGCACGCTGATTTTCGCGTACGCGTCCCGGCGGTCACTGTCCAGCGTCACGTCCAGTTGCGCCCGCTGACCGGGGTCCATGATGTCCGCCGGGGACAGTTCGAGGATGTCGAGCCAGTCCTGGGCCGATTCCGGATCGTTCAGGGTGCTCGGGGAGAGGTTCTGCAGCGCCCTGGTGACCGCGGAATACGTTGCCGGCAGCGCGATCCCGGCGTCGGCCAGGTCGCGGTCGGCCTGGGCGAGGGCGACCGAGAGAGCGTCGGGGCGGGCGCGCGATGCCATCAGGGACGCGGTTCGCACGAGCTCAGGACGTACGAGAGCAAGCTCCTGGGTGATCAACGCCCCCATGGAGGCGCCGACGATGTGACAGGGACCACCCACGACCCGCTCGATGATGGTCGCCGTGTCGGCGACGAGGTCACCCACCGTGAGGCCGGCGCGGGCCGGGCCGCTGTCGCCGACGCCGCGGTTGTCCAGGGTGAGCACCCGGTACCCGGCCGCGACGAGCGCCGGGACCTGGTGCAGCCGCCAGGTCCGGCCCCGGGAGCCGGTGCCCGCGAGGAACAGGACGAGAGCGCCGCGCCCGAATTCTTCGTAGCTCAGGGTGACGTCGCCGACAGTGGTCGAGGGCATGCCCGGAACCCTACCGGCGGATACTGGCCGGATGGGACCCCAGATCCGCCGGTTGATCTCCGCGCTGCCCGCCGAGCCGGGGGTGTACAGGTTCCGCGACGAGACCGGGCGCGTGCTCTACGTGGGACGGGCGACCGAGCTCAGGGCCCGCGTCGCGTCCTACTGGGGTGCGCTCAAGGACCGGCGGCACCTGCGGCGGATGGTGCCCCGGGTCGCCCGGATCGAGGCGGTGGCCTGCGACTCGGTCCATGAGGCCGCCTGGCTCGAACGCAATCTGCTGGAGCACTCGAAGCCGCGGTGGAACAGGACGGCCGGCGGGCAGGAGATCCCCGCCTACCTGATGCTCGACACCCGCCCGTCGACCGCCGGGGTCCGGCTCACCCATGTGCCCGAGCCCGAGGTCACCGGGGTGTCCCGTTTCGGGCCCTACCTCGGCGGCGTCCGGACCCGTCTCACGGTCAGCGCGCTGCATCGGGTGCACCCTCTCGCGTACACGAGGAAGGGTCTGACCGGCGCGGAGCGTGACATGGCCGCACAGCGGGGAGTGACCGCGGACGACCGCGACGAGCTGGCCCGGGCCGTCGCGGCGGTCCTGCTCCGCGAGCCGGTCGCGGTGGCGACCGCCCAGGAAACCCTTGCCCGGGTACGCGACAGAGCAGCCGATTCGCTGGCATTCGAACTCGCCGGACGGGTGCAGGACGAGGCGCGCGCCCTCGCCTGGGTCACCGCCGCGCAGCGGGTCACCAGCGACGGGGCCGGTGACTTCGCGGTGCAGGGGTGGGCGGACGGTGTCCTCGTGTCCTTCACCGTCCGCGACGGCCGGGTGCGGACCTGGACCCAGCGCCACACCTCCCGTCCCGCCGCACCGCCCCCGCCGGGCTGGGAGGGTTTCGCCCGGCGCAACGCCGAACTGGCCGCCCGGCTGGCCACTGTGGTGTCCTGAGGTGTGCCCCGTTCGGATCAACCTCGCCGAAAACCGGATGCTCATCCCCCCGATCGCGACGATCATGGGGTAATGCGTACGCCCCATCAGTCCGTCGACCGGCTCGGCAGCCGTCCCGTGGAGCCGGCGGTCCCGTCGCTCTCGCTGCCGCTGACCGGTTCCGTCGATGACGGCGACCGGCTGATCGACGTCGTCGACCTGCTCGCGCTGGACGCGTTCGTCACCGGGCGGGAGCCGTTCGGGCGCACCAGTTACCTGGAGAACGTCCGGGCGGACGCGGCATTGACCACGGACGGCGCCACCCTCGTCCGCGACGCGCTCGAGGAGGACAGCCACGGCCGGCTCTCGGTCGGCGACGGCTGGACCCTGCACGTGACCCGCTGGAAGCAGAGCCGCCGGGCCCGGGTGACGGTGACCGCGGTCAGCGCCGAGCTCGCCGAGTCCGTGCTGACGTCGGCCTCCGCGAACGCCGTCGAGGAACCCGAACCGGCCGCGGACAGCGTCCCCATCGGCTTCTGGCACTTCGGCCCGCACGGCCCCCGCCGGGCCCAGCGCGAGATCGACGCCGCCCCCTGGAACAAGATCCGGGCCAACTACGCGGAGCCGGTCGCCCGTACCCTCGAACGCCTGATGGCCCTCGACGGCACCGCGGTGGCCGGCCGCCTGCTGTTGTTGCACGGCGAACCGGGCACCGGCAAGACCACCGCGCTGCGAGCCCTCGCCCAGCAGTGGCGAACCTGGTGCCAGGTCGACTGCGTCCTCGACCCGGAACGCCTCTTCGGCGACCCGGCCTACCTGATGAGTGTCGCGCTCGGCAGCGGCGACGACGACGAGCCCCGCTGGCGGCTGCTCATGCTCGAGGACTGCGACGAACTGATCAGCGGCGAGGCCAAGGCCAGCGCCGGCCAGTCCCTCTCCCGCCTGCTCAACCTCACCGACGGCCTGCTCGGCCAGGGCCGCAACGCACTGATCGCGATCACCACCAACGAGGACCTGGCCTCCCTGCACCCCGCGGTGGTCCGGCCGGGCCGGTGCCTGGCCAGCATCGAGGTCGGGCGCCTCCCGTACGCGGAAGCGGCCGCCTGGCTCGGCCGGTCCCAGGGCATCGGGCCGGACGGGGCTACGCTGGCCGAGCTGTACGCCCTGAAGACCGGGGCCCAGCCGGTCACCGTGCCGGAGTCCGCGCCTTCCACCGGCATGTATCTGTAGCGCTGGGCGGGACGGGCTTCCGCACCGTGGCCCCGCCCTCGCGGGCGAGCTTGCTTCCGGCTTTCGTTCCTGGTCGCCGGGTGCCTGGCCGGGTTTCGCGATGGGGCGCGCGGAGCACCTCGCCGCTGCCGTGGTCCCTGGCCGGAACGCTGCTGCCACTGTGCTGCCCGGCCCGACTCGACCAGTCCCGGCCCGGCCCGGCCCGGCCCGGTGCACGATCGAGCCGGGCGCGTCGGTTCAGCTACGCCACGAATCGGGAGCGGCGCCGGCGTCCGATCAGGTAGACGGCACCACCGATGAGCAGAAGGCCGCCCCCGATGCCGGCCACGGTCCCGGCGGCGGCACCGGTCACGGGCAGTCCACCACCCTCGCCACCCGCGGCACCCGGGTCGGCGGAGGAAACAGGGCTCGCGTCAGCGGTAGTCGTGGCACTGGGCGTGACGCTCGGTGTCGATGTGGGCTGCGACGACGCGGACTGCGACGGCGAGGGCTGCGACGATGCCGACTGCGACGGCGAGGGCTGCGACGGCGAGGGCTGGACCGCGCAGTCGAGCGCGCGGGCTGCGTACAGGCCGTCGTTCAGGTAAGCCAGATAGACGTCGATACCCTGGCCTTCGAGCACCTTCTGCGCGGCCGCCGCAACGTTGGCGCCCGCGTCCGTCAACGTCCGGACCACCGAGATCCGCAGATCCGTCGCCCAAGCTTTCTGCAGGTCTTCCTTGAAGAAGGTCCGCAGCTCATCAGCGGGGCCTTCAAGGTGTTCCCGCAGTGCACGAGGCAGCACGGGCAGCGACTCGGCGTTCGCCTCAGCCAGGATCTGGGCGGCCAGCACCCGCACCTGCACATCGGTGGCGGTGTCCAGATCGATGGTCACCAGCTCGCGGATGTCCTTGTACACCTTGCGCTCGACCGTTTGACAGGCCTCGTTGAGCACGGGCGGTTCGGCCTGGGCCATCGCCGGTGCCGCCGGAACAAGAAACACCAACGCCATCAGAACGCCGGCCGACAACTTCCGTCGCATGTAGCTCTTCCTCCCCCGTTGCAAGCAAAACGTGGGGATAGTACCGACAGTGGACAGAGAATCAAACGGTATTGATGGTGGGCCGACCACCGACGGAAGCGCCCGACAGCATGACCACGCATCCACGTGAGCCCAGCCGTTGACGGAGCGATGAACCGTCCGCCGCTCAAGCTCGAGACACCGCCGGCCCGCCATGGGTTCGCAGAACTGACCAACCCTCCCGCCGCCACCACAGCGCGGCAGCACGAACCTCCCACCGCAAGGTGATCACCCCGACAACCCCGCAAGCAGAGTCCGGGCAAAAGAGCGAGCAGCAGCGCCGTCATCCCGCCGGGCGTCCCACCCCAGGTGACCGAGGAAAGCGTGCTGCATGCAAGCGCCGGCGAACAGTGCAGCAGCCGCATAGAGATCGGCGTCCGCGGCGATCCGGCCAGCAGTGGACTCGCGCTGGAGGAAGGTCATCAGAGCCTCGTTGACATGGTGGGGACCACCGCCATGTTTGCGCAGGCCCTCGGTGTGCCCGCGCAGGATCGTCCGGTCGGAGAACACCGACGCCAGCATCGGGACGTTGTCGCTGAAGAAGACGATCAGGGCCTGAGCGATCGCGGTGAGCCGGTCCTCCAGATCGCCGTCGGCGTCCGCCAGGGCGGCGCCGAGGTCGGCCTGGCCCGGGGACCGCTCCTGCAGCACCGCGAGCATCAGTTCGACCTTGTCGGCGAAGTGCTTGTAGAGCGTCGCCTCCGAAAAGCCGGCTCGAGCAGCGATCTGCCGAGTGGTGGCGGCGGCCAGCCCGCGGTCACGGATGACGGCGGCGGCCGCGTCGATGATGACGTCTCGGGTGCCCACCCTTGACAGGTTAGTGAGCGCTCACCATCCTGGAAAGGTAGTAAGCGTTTACTAACCAGAGGAGCATCGATGCGTATCGCCCTGTTCGGAGCTACCGGCGGCACCGGCCTTCAGCTGATCGACCAGGCAAAACGAGCCGGTGATGACATCGTCGCCGTCGTCCGCTCCGCCGAGGCCGGCCAGAGAATCACCGCAACCCGCCACAGCGCCGCCGCAAAAGCCAGCAGCCTCACCGCCGACGGCCGGAACTCACCCACGGAAGGCCGGGACACCACAGAAGACCGGAACACCACCGCAGAGGGTCCGGGCAGCGCGGGGGTAGGGGGCGGGGTTGAGGTTTTCGAGGCCGATCCTACTGATGCGGCGGCGATCGAGGCGGCTGTTCGCGGGGCCGATGTCGTCGTCTCGGCGCTGGGGCATCGGCCGGGGGTGGATGACCCGATCTGTGCGCCCGGGGCTCAGGCGATCATCATGGCGATGCGGTCCACCGGGGTTCGGCGCCTGGTGGTCGTCACGGCTTCCGGGCACGTTACCGACCCCAACGATGACCTGGCCACGCGGGCGATCAAGCCGATTCTGCGGCGGTTCCTGCGGGCGTCGTTCGAGGATTTCGCAGCCACCGAGACGCTGGTCAGGGCGAGTGGGCTGGATTGGACGATCATGCGGCCGCCGCGGTTGACGAACGGCGGCCGGAAGGGTCACCGTACGGAGATCGACCGTACGGTCCGCCGGGGCATGACGCTCTCGCGGGCCGACCTCGCCGACGCGATCCTGACCGCCGCCCGTAATCCCGCGACGATCCACCACGCGATCGCCGTGGCCTACTGAGCCGCACTGAGCCCACGCCGGCCCGCCTTGAAGCCGCGCAGGGTCCGCGCAGGGTCAGCAGCCTATCCGGCGGGCGGGGTGAAGCCGTTCGCGGTCAGCCAGGCCGGGTCGGGGGTGACCATCTGCAGGACCTCGACGAGCAGGCCGTCCGGGGCGGCGACCTGGAAGCGGCGCTGCCCCCACGGCTCGGTGACCAGGGGCAGGACGACGTCGAGGCCGGCCGCGGTGAGCCGTTCGTGTTCCGCGTCCACGTCGTCGACGACGAACGCCACGAGGGTGCCGACCACGTCCTTGCCGCGGGTCGCCGCCGGCCAGGATTCGTGGTCGCGTTGCACGAAGTCGAGGCTGACGTCGGTGTGGCCGTGGTGCTGGGTGTTCACGTACCACCCGAGGTCGATGCCGACGGTGAATCCGAAGTGCTCGGTGAACCAGGCCGCGCTGGCGGTGGGGTCGGCGGCGGCCGCGACGAGACCGATCATGCTCAGCTGCATCGGACCATCATCGCGCAGCCCGGACCTCCACGCCGGTAGCCGGGCCGCCGTGGCCGAAACAGGCGAGGTCGACGTCGAGCATGACCCGGTCGTCCGGGGCGCGGGCGATGGTGTCGCCGGTGAACAGCACTTTCGGGCCGACCGGGAACGCGAGCAGGTGCAGGTGCGGGAGCAGCTCGCGGACCTCGACCAGGGCGGTGCCTCTCATTCCTCGAACGAGCGGTTGACCTTGCGGAGCAGGGTATTGAGCTGTTTGAGCTCGTCGATGTCGAGCGCGGCGAACAGCTCCCAGTCGCGGGCCATCCCGGCGTGGATGTGTTTCTCCCAGGCGGCCCGGCCGGCGGCGGTGGGGCGCACGACCACCCGGCGGCGGTCCTGCGGCTCGACCTCGCGAGTGATCAGTTCTGCTCTGGTGAGCCGGTCGAGCCGGGCGGTCATCGCCGCCCGGGTCACGTTCGCCGCCTCGGCGAGCTGGGCCGGGGTCGCTTCCACCGGGTACGGCTGGATCATCAGCACGTGCAGGGTGTGGTAGTCCTCGCGGGTGAAGGCGGGGTCGGTGAACGCCGCGACATCCCCTCGGCGCTCCCGCCGCAGGATGTTCTTCATCCGGATGAGCGCGCCCTCGATCTCGGGTGCGACCTGCGGGTTCGCCTCCCAGAGCGTCGACCAGCGGCGGACGTGGCCGTCGACGCCGTCCTCGATCTCCTTCGCCATGCCCCCATCATGCCAGAGATCCAGCAAGCGTCGAATAGTTCATTGCTTAATAGTTCGATGGTGAACTACAGTTCCCGGTCATGAGCGATTTCCGGCTGCTCGCCACCGGTATGTCCCTGTCCTGGTTCGGCAACGGCTTCCAGACCGTGGCGCTGGCCGTCGCCGTCCTGCTCGCCGGCGGTGGCGCCGGCGACCTCGGGCTCGTCATGGGCAGCTCGGTGCTCGCCATGCTGGCCTGCACGCTGTTCGGTGGCGTGTGGGCCGACCGGGTCCAGCCGCAGCGGGTGATGGTGCTCTCCGACGCCGTCCGGTTCGCCGCCACCGCCGCGATCGCGGTCATGTTCTCGGCCGGGGAATACCGGATGCCGCTGCTCTGCGCGCTCGCCGCCGTCTCCGCCGGGGCCGGGGCGTTCTTCGAACCGGCCATGACCGCGCTCAAGCCGATGCTGGTCGAACCCGCCCGGCGCCAGCAGGCCAACGCCACGCTCGCCCTGCTGCAGACCAGCGCCCGGGTCGCCGGCCCGGCGCTGGGCGGGCTGGTCGTGGCCGGGTTCGGGGCGACCGCCGGGTTCGGGGTCAACGCGGTGAGTTTCGTGGCCTCCGGGGTCGCCGCGCTGCTGATCCGGGCGCGGGCCGTCCGGGTGCCCCGCGAAGGGATGCTGACCGAACTCGGCGCGGGCTGGCGGGAGATCCGCGAACGGGACTGGCTGCTGTCCGGCATCCTCGCGTCGAGCGTCTACCACGTGGCGAACGGGATGGTGCTGGTGCTGGCCCAGGTCGTCGCCGTGGAGCGGCTGGGCGGGGCCCACGCGGCCGGGTTCGTCGCCGCGGCCGAGGGCGTGGGCGGGGTCATCGGCGCGACGGTCGCCCTGCGCCGGCGACCGGTCCGGCTGCTGCGGGCCGGCTGGGTCGGCGTGCTGCTGATGCCGTTCTGGGCCCTGGCGTTCGTGTGGCCCGGAACGCTGACCGCGGTCCTCGCCGGGGCGGCGCTCGGGTACGCCGGGCTGAATTTCTTCGCCGTGGCGTGGGAGACCGCGATCCAGGACCACATCCCGCACCGGGTGCTGGCCCGGGTGACCTCATGGGACATCCTGACGTCGCTGCTGGCCATGCCGATCGGCAACGCGGTCGCGGGGCCACTGGCCGCGGCGCTGGGCGTCGACCGGGTGCTGACGATCAGCGCGGTGATCATGTTCGGTGCCGGCCTGATCCCGCTGGCCGTCCGCGGCACCCGCGACCTGACCCGGGTCATCGTGCGGGAGCCGGAACGCGTACCGCTGTCCTGAAACGTTTGCCGGTGCGGTTCGGGCCCCACGACTCGAGCCGCACCGGGGCGCCGAGCAGGTCCGCGATGTCGTCCACGAACGAGGCGGGCCGGTGCAGGGCGGCCGGCTCGGCGCGCGAGACCAGGGCGGTCAGCTCCCGCTGATACGCCAGGTCCCGGAACGGGCCGGGCTCGAGACGGTCCGCCACGTCGTAGGAGGTGCAGATCCGCAGAGCCGGGCACCGGGACGGGGCGTCGAGGTGGGTGACGGCCAGCGCGTCGACACCGCCGGCCACCTCGACCGCGTACCGGTGGGCGACCGCGTCGAAGTGACCCACCCGGAACGCGCCCTGCCACTGCCCCACCCCGTTGTGCGCCTCGGGCAGATCCAGCGGCGCCTCGGTGACGAACGGCCCGGCACCGTGGCGGGTCGTGTACGTGCGCACCACCCCCAGCCGCTCGAACGAGTCACACAGCTCAGCCACGTTGTCGAACGTCGTCGTGGACCACGTCGTGTACGGGTGCCAGCCCCGCCACTCGTCCAGCAGCACCCCCTGCGCGCCCTCGAACACGCACCGGCCCTCCCGCAGCAGCTTCGCCGTGTACGAGGCGTCCACGATCGACACCGCCGCCCCGAACGCCCGGAACGCGGCCACCACGTCGTCGAGCGGCGGCGCGTCCAGCGGCCCGAACGCGGCGACCAGCCGGTCCCGGACAGCCGCCAGTTTGAGCCGCAGCGCCGCCGACCGCACGTCTGCGGCGCGGGGCGCGTCGGCGTTGCTCAGGGCGTACTCCATGGTCTGCCCGATGCCCATGCCGCACGAACCGTGCCGTCCCCCGCCGCGCCGCCGCTCCCGCACCTGGTTGGCGGCCCGGTGCCAGGGGGTGACCAGCAGCGCGTCGGCGTCGATCGTGAGCAGGTGGAACGGGTTGCCGAGCGACGCCGCCTCGGCCGCCAGGGCCAGCGGGTCGACGACCACGAACCGGGTCAGGTGGGTGGGCACGCCCGCGAACGTGCCCGACCCGAACTGCGCGAACGTGTGGTGCCGGCCGTCCGGGGCGACGACGTTGTGGGCGGCCTGCGCTCCCCCGTTGAAGCGCAACACCGCGCGCACACCGCCGTCGCCGCAGAGGGCGTCGACCACCGTCCCCTTGCCGGCGTCGCCGTAGCCGAGGTCGACCACGGCGACGTGTTCGCTGGTCACAGCCGTTCACTCCCGGAGGTAGCGCCCCCGAGAGCAGCACCGCCGAGAGCAGCACCGCCGACGGCCAGCTCCGACCGGACCACCGCACCGCGCTGCGCACCGATCGGGGCCAGGGCCCGGCTCACCGACGCCCCCGCCGCCGAGCCGACGTCGGTCAGGTCGGCGAGACCGGCGGCCAGGTCGATCGCCTCCTCGCCCAGGCCCACGGTCAGCGCGATGGTCTCGCACACCGCGTCCAGGTCGTCCAGCTCGATGACCTGCTGACCGAGCAGCCGCCGCCAGTAGCCGAGGATCTCCTTGTCGCCGCCGTAGCTCGCCGCGGACGGCAGGATGTAGTAGACGTCGAACGTGCGCTGCAGTTCGGCCACCATCGCCTCGACCGGGATCGGCTCCTTCAGCTTCTCGCCCAGGAACTTGGCGACCTCCTTCGGCTTGACCTGCCCGTACGGCATCTCGTCGCCGATCAGGAACAGGTAGCCGCGCCGGCCCCGCTTGGTGACACTGTCCATGTCGGTGTGCCGCGCCATGAAGTACATGGCCAGCTCGTACGACTCGGTGCGCTGCCCGCCGCCGCCGCCCTCCAGCACGATGCGGGCCAGGTCCTCGTCCATCCGGTTGTCCGACTCGAACTGCCCGACCTGCAGCGGAACCCGGTCACAGGTGGCGTCACCGACCGCGCCGAACATGATGTGCGGGTCGGTGGCGTAGCCCTTGCGGGTCAGCAGGCCCAGCAGTTGCGGCAACTTCTCCTGCAACGTACGCGGAACGCTGCCCATCGAACCGGTCACGTCGAACATGACGGCGATCGGGGTGCTCTGCGGGTGTTCGGCGCTGTCGCGGCTCTCCCGCTTGCCGACGCCCTTGGGGTCGAGGGCCGGGTGCGCCGACCGGGCGCCGCTGTCGCTGTAGGCGAAAGCGCTCGTGCCGGTCGCGGCCCGGTAACTGGCGGCGGCGGAGTAGACGTCGGTGGACCAGCGTCCGCTTCCCATGATGTTCTCCTTCAGGTAAGGGCCGGCAGCGCGAACGCGCGGAACCGGCGGGGGCCGTACAGGTCTTCCAGCAGCTCGTCGAACTCGGCGAGCAACTGCCACGCGTCCTGGGGACGCATGCGCGGCGCGTCGAAACGGCAGCCCGCGGCGAAGCGCCGCAACGCGGCGGGCGGATCCTTGATCAGCCGCAGCATCAGCCCGGACGCCATGTGGATGTCGGTGGCGGCGGTGGCCGGCTGCTTGGCCAGGACCTCGGGTGGATAGGCGGACTTGTGACGCGACACGATCGCCGGGACGGTGCCGCCCACCGCGACGCTGTAACACCAGTCGACGAGCACCAGGCCGTGCGCCTCCGGATGGATGAGCACGTGCTCGGGCACGATCGCGCCGTGCACGACCCCGGCCCGGTGCGCCCAGCCGATCCCGGTCAGCAGCCGGCGCCACATCCACGCCACGTCCCGCGGGTCGAGACGATGCTCCAGCCCGGTCAGCGGCACGAACCCGTCGAGCCGGCCCAGCACGGCAGCGGTGCGGCGTACCCCATCGCGGTCCTCATGGGTGAAGGTCTCGATCAGTCGCGGCGCGTAGGCCCGATGCCGCGGGTCGCCCCTGTCGGACAGCAGGGTCAGCACGCTGACCTCGGCCCGCATCAGGTCGTTGTCGCCGGGCAGGCGCGGCAGTTTCAGCAGCTTGTCGTCGTCGAGCGCCAGCAGGTCGGCCAGGTCACCCGCGGCGACCCGGTCACCCAGCCGGTAGGTCGCGCGCCGCGTCGTCAGACTGCCGTCGCGCGCCCACAGCGCCGAAAGCTTGGCGGTGGCCCGCGTCGCGGCCGGGCCCTGACCCGCGGGTGCGACATCCGGATGCACAATCTTCAGAAGCGTTTTGTACGCGACCCCGGGCGCCACACCCGCAAGCGGCCCGGTGAGCAATTCACGGAATACGGCGGCGCCCCCGATCGAGGCAATCGCTGCGTCGAAGGACATCATCGGACACCGTCCTCCCTGGCCGGGCGCAGCAGAGCCGGATGCAACAGGCGTGCGTCCCCGGCCCGGTACAACTTGGGTTTGGGACCACCCCGCTCCCCGGCCCGGGCCGCGGTCTCCCCCGTGCTCTCGACAAAGCCGGGAACGGACAGCACCTTGCGATGAAAATTGCCGGCGTGCAGTTCCTCGCCCCACACCGCGGCGTACACCGAACGCAGCTCCGCGATGGTGAACTCGGTGCCGACAAAAGCGGTGGCCAGCGGCGTGTACTCCAACTTGGACCGAGCCCGGTCGAGCCCGTCGGCCAGAATCTCGGCATGGTCGAAGGCCAGCTCCCGGGCCTCGTCGACCGGCACCCAGAACGCCCCGGAAGCATCGGACCCGGCCCGGGGATCGGGCAGACTCGGCGCGAACGCCAGGTAGGCCACCGAGAAGACCCGCATCCGGGGGTCACGGCCGGGGGTGCCGTAAGAGCGCAGCTGCTCCAGGTGAACCCGGTCCAGCGCGCCCTCCCCCGGCCGCAACCCGGTCTCCTCGGCCAGCTCCCGCCGAGCAGCCGCATCCAGCGACTCGTCCTGCACGAACCCCCCGGGAAGAGCCCGCCACCCCGCGAACGGGTGCCCACCCCGCTCGACCAGCAGCACATGCAGCCGCCCCGCCCGGATCGTCAGCGCAACAACATCAACGGTCACCGCGACCGGCGCATAGGCAGACGGGTCATACCCCGCCAGAAACTCCCGCTCGTCCGTCACGTCAGCCCCTCAATGTTCTCGCCCTGAGTAAAACTCGATCTGAGAACAACCTAACTCATACTCACCATGAGCACAACCCCAGAGCCATCAGTCAGGTCCACCTCAACCTTGGCCGCCGCCCCGCCACAGCCAGCCGCCACCAAGAACGCGCACCGACCCCCGCCCAACCAGAGACCTGCCCTCGTCCACCTGATGACTTTGCCGGCGGTCAGGTCCCGCGCGGCATAAGGCTGGACGTGCCGGCGCGGACGTAGTCATGGCCGGCGCGTTGCGGGGTGCCGGGCAGGATCTGGATCCTTGGACAGTTTCCACCTGGCCTGACCCAGCGTCCGGCGAACGTCGCTCGGCCCACGGCAAGGCGCTGCATAGGACGCCCCTGGGCTCAGAACCCGGCGGCCCGCATGACGTTGTCCGGAGTCCGGGGCGCCGGCTCGGATCGGGGCGCGTGCGTTGTGCCCGGGGTAGGTGGGCGAATCCGATCGGGGCCGACGTGAGCGAGTGGATGACCCGCACGGATCTCGAGTCCGGCGACAAGGACGAGCACGGCCCCGGCTCCCACTCACCCCGACCTCAGCGCTCGTTGGACATTGCGCCCCCCGAGACCACGCGACCCGGACAGCCACGGGTGCCGCGGCACGGATCGGTGGGGACGCCGAGGTGAACCCGCACGGGATGGAGCCACGCGACGCCGCAGTGAACCCACGGGAAGGAGCCACGCATGGTGGCGCAGAGCCACGGACCTGCGCACAAACGTCAGATGCGCAAGTGGTAGAGGTTGCGGCGAGGTCGCTGGGTCGGGTCGATCGTGAACGGGGGGACGAACTCGGGGTGACCCTCGGAGCCGATGCGGATGGTCCAACCGGCGGTCGGGTGGTGGATCAGCCGATGATGATGCCGACAGAGCAGGACCATGTTGTCCAGACTGGTCGGCCCTCCATCGATCCAATGATCGACATGGTGTGCGTCGGTCCAGCGCGGCGGCCGGTCACAGCCGGGGAAAGCGCAGCCACGATCACGCAGGCGTAGAGCCCGGCGCAAGACCTTGCCGGCCGTTCGGCTGGTTCGGCCCATGTCGAGGATCTGCCCAGCACTGCCGAGGACGATGGGCAGGATCCGAGCGTCACAGGCCAGCCTGCGTGCCGTCGCAGCGGAGAGGCGTTCGCCGGTGTCGGTGGTGGCCGCACCCAGGGCACACATGAGCGGGTCATAGGCGACGGTGACCGCGAGTTGCGGGGGCTCTGCGCCGTCGTCGGGCAACTCGGTGGTGCGCAGGGCGAGGGCACAGACGCTGATCAGTGCGTCGGCGCGGCGCTGGGCCGGGGTACGGGTGTCGTCCGGGACCGGTTTGCACAACGGGTGCAGTGCAGCGTTCACGGTCGCGGCTTCCTCGGCACCGAGCAGACCGGAGACCCGGACAAGACCCTCCACCGGCAACGAGAAAGTCAGGCCACGCCGACGGTGGTTACGGGCCTCCTGCCGAGCCAACGCGGCCTCATCGGCCTGGTCGGCGAGGTGCGGGGCGGCGTGGGCGAGGATGCGTTCACCGATACGGCGTAGCTGGTAGGCGGGGAACTGCCCGGCGTACGCGAGCATGATGGTCTCGGCGTCCCGCACGATCTTCGGGACATTGACGCCACCGAGGGTGCCGGGGTTCGCGGTGGTGAGGGCGGCGAGGTCGCTGGGGATGGACTGCACGGTCGCGGTGATCACTGCGGCTTGGCGCACGTTCACCTGGCCGTCCAGGACGGCCTGCTCGATCGCGGGGCGTGGTGGGGCGGAGGCCTGGTCGGCGAGTAGTCGTGCCGGCTGGGGATCCAGCAACAACACATGCCGCAGCCACGCGGCGAGGGAACGGGCGCCCTGAGTCCGGGGCAGCTTGCGGATGTCGGCCTCGCGGACCAGACGGGACTGCAAGACGACGGCAACCTGCTCCAGGTGGTGCGCCGCGCGGAGCAGGTCGATGATCTCGTGGTCCGGTAGCGAGCACAGCGGGGCCGCGGCGAGCTCCGCCGCTTCCTTGCCCACCTGCTCCACGTCGCCCACCACGAGGCCAATTTAGAACAGGTGTACGACACCGTAGAAATTGATCAAGGGCCGCGGAGATCCACATTCACTATCTGAAATCGATGGTGAACCCGGAACATCACGGGCAGGCCGGGCACAGAAAGCCGGAAGGGGGCACAGAAAGAAGGGGACACAGAAAGCCGGAAGGCCGCCACCCGATCCCGGGCAACGGCCTGTCAGCTTTAGGCAAGCCTTACTTAAGCACTTAGCTCGCCGAGAACGTGAGGCAGTCGGCACCGTCGGCCGCCGCACCCACCGTGATCGCCGACGCGTGGCACTCGAGGTTCGTGTTGTGCACGCACTCGGAGCGCTTACAGGCGCCGACCTGGGCCACGGCCTGGCCCATGCCGCCCTTGTCGGCGGTGTCGATGAACGTGTCGCACTCCGAGTTCGCGCGACCGATGGTGATCGCGAAGGCCGTACACCCGTCGTGGTTGTACCCGCATCCGCTGACCGTACAAGCCGAGACGCGCGGCATCTCCATCATCTGAGTCATGACGTGACCTCCCTCTCTCCAGACGTATGTCCTGACCGACGATAAACCATTATTGTGAGCAGCGCACGGTAGGGCCGTAAGACATTTGTTTTTGCGCAAAGAATAGGTAAGGCAACAATTACCGCCCTTTAGGTAAGGCATGCCTCACCATTTCTCGCGCGTCGCGCCCCAGTCCGGCCCCCGGCTGCCATACTGGTCCAAACAACGACAAAAGCCCGAGGGACGGACCGGATGGCCGAACCACACCACCGCGGCCGGCAGGCGCTGCTGCTCAGCGCGCTCACCGCACTGGCCGTGGCCACCGGCTGCTCGTCCGGCGACGACGACGAGCCGGCCGTGCTGACCCCGTCGGCATCGGCGTCCGGCACGACCGCGACGGCCCGGTCGGCGCAGCGGATGATCGCGCTGACCCGCTCCGACGGGGCCTGGCCCGGCACCAACGGCCTGTCCGGGGTCAACGGCAGCCCGACCCTGGACACCGCGAGCGTCGAAGCCTTCTGCACCGCCCGGGGCCGGGCCTGCCCGATCGCCCAGACCTACACCGACCGTACGGACTGGCAGACCATGACCGCCGGCAGCGACTGGACGTTCGACAATTTTGCCACCTTCAACGGCGTACTCGTCGTTTCGCAGGGTCTTGTCCCGATCGGCGCCGAGGCGGACCTGGCCGCGTGCGCAAACGGTGACCACGACGCGGATTGGCAGAATTTCGGCACTCTGATGCGCACCCATGACCGCGGCGACTCGATTGTCCGGCTGGGCTGGGAATTCAACGAGACGACGTCGCCCTGGCGCGCCGACGACCAGGCGACCTGGATCAGTTGTTACCGCCGTGCGGCCGACAACATCCGGGTGACGAATCCCGACGTCGTGCTCGATTGGACGATCAACGCCCACAACACCGCGAGCAGCGTCTGCACCGGCGTGAGCACCAACTGTTACCCCGGCGACGAATACGTCGACATCGTGGGAATCGACAACTACGACCATTACCCCTGGTCACCCACCAAAGCCGATTTCGACCGTACGGCCGCCGCAGCCGAAGGCCTCACCTGGCTCTACGATTTCGCCCGGGCCCACGACAAACTGTTCTCGGTCGGCGAATGGGGAGTGACCCCGACCGGTGACGCGGGCAAGGAGAACCCGGATTTCGTCACGTGGATGCACGCGTGGTTCGCGGGCCACGCGGAATTCCTCGCCTACGAGGCGTACTTCTCGGACTGCGACTCCAGTGACATCCAGTCCAGCCTCTATCTGACCACCGCGAACTGCACCCGGAACCCGTCGTCCGCCGCCCGTTACACCTCGCTGTTCGGCGCATGACACAGGTCCGGGCACCGGCGCCGCAGCCGGCGCCACCCCCACGCCATCGGCCTCGATCTTGTCGCCCGGCCGGCACCTGGCCGGGCAGAAATGGCCTGTCCGTCGTCAACGGCGACCACGACGAGGACTTCCGCGCTTTCGGCACCCTCATGCGAACCCACGACCGGGCCGACTCCACCGTCCCGCCTCGGCTGGGAATTCAACGAGCAATCCTCGTCCTGGCGAGCGGACGACACCGCGACCTGGCTCACGTGTTACCGCCGGGCGGCAGACAGCATCCGGGCCACCAACCCGGACGACCGTAAAGCGGAAGGCCCGGTCTGGCTCTACGATGTCGCCCGCAGCCACGGAAAGCCCTTCGCGGTCGGCGGATGGGGCGTGGTCCCGACCGCGGACGCCGGCAAGGAGAACCCCGACCACGTGACCTGGATGGGCCTACGAGGCCTACTTCTCCGAGCGACATGGCATGCCTGAAGAACCCAGGTTCGGCCACGAGAGACAGATCCCTGTTCGCCGACTGACAGCAGAACAGGAAAGCGGGCGGGTGGCCGAAGCCACCCGCCCGATCGAACTCCGAAGGGTCAGGAACTACTCAGAACGATCAGCGGTCCACGAAGGCGAAGAAGCTCGTCGGAGTGATGGCACTAGAGGCCGAAACACTGTTGACCGTCCGGGTCACGACGACCGGGCAGACACCAGCGGTGCCGCCAATGGCTGTCTTGAGGTCGGCCAACGTGGTGGCCGGAGTAGCCGCGGCGTTCGGGGTGATGACCGTGATTGACGTCGCCGTCGGCACCGGGGTCGAAGCGAGCGGAGCGGACTTCCCGCAGATGGTGACAGCCAGCTCGCTCGCGACGGTGCTGAAGTTCGTTCCGGTGATCTTGACCGTCGTCGCCGCGCCGGTCTTGCCGGACGTCTTGTCGAGAGAGACGACCGTCGGCGTGGTGACGATCGTGAGACCGGTCGCCGTGCTCGCGAAGTTCCGCGCCACCGTGCCCTGCGTGATGCTCAGCACCGGCGTGGTCGAGGCGGTGAGCGCGGTGCCGGTCGTGGCAAGCCAGAAATTCGCGTTGGCAACAGGCGCGGCAGTCGCAGCCTGGGCCGATCCGTCAGCTGCGACGAAACCGACCGTGGTCAGCGGCTTGCCACCGAGCGTGCCACTGAGCCCGGACGTCGCCCGCCCGTCGAAGGCGAAGTCGGTGCCGGCCTTGACCCGGATAACCTGGGCACCGGCCGCGCTGAGCTCCCTGACCCGGTCAGCGACAGCCAGCGAAGAACTGTTGTCGGTGTAGACCGGGAACTTTTCGCTGCCAGACGTCGCATCGAACTCGTCGATGGACGGCGGGGGCACAAACGTCAGAGCCGCGGTCTTCGTGGCCGTGCCACTGCCCGTCTGGATGATCGTCACGTCCTCGGCGGCGCCGCCGGGCGAGGGGATACATCCGGCGACAGCGGTGCCGGACGGCGTGTTGCCCACAGTATTCGGGGTCTTCACCGAGATCTGGGTAGAGCTGGTCACCACGTAGCTCTGCAGGTTCGCGCAGTCCGCGTCAGCGCCGAGCGTGATTCCCGTGATCTGGTCCTCGTCGAAGTTCGTGCCGTTGATGACCACCACCCGGTTACCGAGGCTCGCCCCGACCTTGACGGGACTGACCGTGGTGATGGTGACGCCGTAGTTGGTGACAGCACTGGCCGACTGCGCCGAGACAGCGAGGGATGCGCCTACCACGAGGGTCGCTGCGGCGGCCACGGCGGTGGCTCTGCGCGGTGCCCTCGATGAGAGAAGCGACATGGAAAGGGGTCCTTCCGAGCGATGAGTGAGAGTCCGTCCGGCGGCACGGTGGCAGGCGCCGGGATGACTGAAAGTGAGATCAGAGTAGCCTTCAGGTTGTCTGGATGGACCTGATTTGCCCAGCTTCGGGAACCGATCGGATACCGGGGGCGGCCAGGTGTGGGATGTCGCGGGACCGGAGATAGACAGGCGCATGGACAAGCGTGCGGTTGTGTTCGGCGGGGGTGGCGTCACCGGGGTCGCCTGGACGATGGGCATGGTCTACGGGCTGGCCGAGCGGGGGATCGATCTCACCACCGCCGACCTGTTCGTGGGGACGTCGGCCGGATCGGTGGTTGCCGCCCAGTTGACCAGCGGGACGCCGGTCGGGGAGTTGTACGCGCACGAGCTCGCGGACACCTCCGGCGATCGGAAGGCCGCTGTCGGCGTACGTGTGCTTGCTGGTTTTGTGGTTGCTGCTCTTTGGCCCGGTGACGGAGCAAAAGGGCGGGCCTGGCTGGGGCGGGCCGCGCTGAGGAAGAAGACCGTTCCGGAATCCGAGCGGCGGGCGGCGATCGCCGGGCGGGTGAAGCGGGATGCCTGGCCGGATGCGCTGCTGAGGGTTCCCGCTGTGGAGGCTGAGACCGGCGAGGTCAGGGTGTTCGATCGGGACAGCGGGGTTTCGCTGATCGACGCGGTGGCCGCGAGTTGTGCCGTTCCGCTGGTGTGGCCGCCGATGACCGTGGGTGGCCGGCGTTACGTGGACGGCGGGGTGCGGTCGGTGGCCAATGTCGATCTTGCGGTGGGGTACGACCGGGTGGTGGTGGTCGTGCCCAGTACGGCTTCCGTGAAGCGCAGTGGCAAACCGGCGGTGCAGGCGCGGGCCTTCACGAACAGTGTGGTGGTCAGTCCCACCGATGCTGCGCTCACCGCGATCGGGCGCAATCCGTTGAATCCGGACCGGCGGGCGCCGGCCGCGGAGGCCGGGCGGGTGCAGGCCGCCGGGGAGGCCGAGCGGGTCCGCGCGGTGTGGTGAACGTTGCCCTGTCGCGCTCCATGATCATCCGGTTTACTGATGGACATGAGCATCATCAACACCGGGTTCGGCGGGCGGCGGCGCTCGTCGCGGCCCGACCTGCCGCCGGGGCAGTACCTCACCCAGGATTTTCCGGTGTTGTCGGCCGGCCCCACGCCGCGGATCCCGCTCGACAAGTGGTCGTTCACGATCACCGATGAGCTCGGCACGAAGACCAGCTGGAACTGGGACGAGTTCAACGCTCTGCCCCAGGAGGATTTCACGGTTGACATCCACTGCGTGACCAAGTGGTCCAAGCTCGGCACGACGTGGCGCGGGGTCGCCATCGACACGCTGTTCGAGAACATCGAGTCGACCGCCGACTACACCATGATCCATGGGTACGGCGGGTACACCACCAATGTTCCGCTCGACGACCTGCTCGACGGCAAGGCCTGGGTGGCGCACACGTTCGACGGCGAGCCGCTGCACCCGGAACACGGCGGTCCCGCCCGCCTGGTCGTGCCGCACCTCTACTTCTGGAAATCCGCGAAGTGGGTCAACGGCATCGAGATGCTCCAGCAGGACGAGCCCGGCTTCTGGGAAGAGGCCGGCTACAACATGTACGGGGACCCGTGGCGCGAGCAGCGGTACCAGGGCGACTAGGGTGGAAGGTCGCCACCGTGGCGCAGGCCCGGTGGGAGACCCCTTCCGCCCGCACCCTGGTCCTTGACATCCCCGACTGGCCCGGACACCTGCCCGGTCAGCACGTCGACGTGCGGCTGACCGCCCCGGACGGGTATTCGGCCCAGCGCAGTTACTCCATCGCGTCGTCGTGGCGCGAGGACGGCAAGGTCGAGCTGACCGTGCAACGCGTCGAGGACGGCGAGGTCTCGTCGTACCTCGATGATGTGCTCGCAACCGGGCAGCAGATCGAGGTGCGCGGCCCGGTCGGGGGCTGGTTCGTGTGGCGGGCCGCGCCGCCGCCGGTGCTGCTGGTCGCCGGCGGGTCCGGGGTGGTGCCGCTGATGGCGATGATCCGGGCGCGCGGTGACGTGCGCGGCAAGCAGCCGTTCCGGTTGATCTACTCGGTGCGCACCCCGCAGGACGTGCTGTACGCCGACGAGCTCCAGCGCCGGGTCCGCGACGATCCGGGCCTCGACGTGCACTTCGTGTACACCCGCAAGGCCCCGGACGGCTGGCCGGAGGCCCCCGGGCGGATCGGTGTGCCGACGCTCAACACCCACGGCTGGCCGCCGGACTTCGCCCCGGACGTCTTCGTGTGCGGGCCGACCCCGTTCGTCGAGGCGGCCGCGAACATCCTGGTCGCGCTCGGTCACGACGCCGGGAAGATCAGGACAGAGCGCTTCGGGGGTACGTCATGACCGGGCTCGACGGCAACGCCGTGGCCGGCGACCTGAGCCTGCGCATCCCGGCACCGCCGGCGGCAGAAGGCTAACGTCGGGTGGTCCCGGTGCCGAATTGGCGCGGGTGAGCACCCGACGGATCCCTCGACCGGCGATGGTCGCCGCCGTGGTGCTGGTGGTGGTCGTGGCCCTGGCCGGGTCGTGGTCGCGGGTGGAGGCGGCGTTCTCCGCCACGGTGATCAACGCGGGCAACGTGTTCGGCGCGGCCGGGCCGTCCGGGACCGGGGCCCTGTACGCGTTCGGGGACACCGGGGACACCCAGATGGTGCCGACCCGGGCCGACGACACCAGTTCGTGGACCAGCGTCGCCTCCGGTGATCATTACACCTGCGGGATCCGGACCGGCGGCGGCCTGTGGTGCTGGGGGCACGGGTACGGCGCCGGGCAGCTCGGTGTCGGTGACTACAACCCGCGGCTGCTGCCCACCCGGGTCGGCACCGCCGCGTGGTCGCAGGTGACCGCCGGGGCGGCGCACACGTGCGGGATCCAGACCGACGGCACGCTGTGGTGCTGGGGTGACGGGGCGCAGGGCAAGCTCGGGCAGGGCACCACGTCCAACGCGAACGTCCCGAAACAGGTGACGACGCCGGCCGCCGGTGGCTGGGCCTCGGTGTCCGCGGGAAACCTGTTCACCTGCGCCACGCGTACGGACGGCAGCCTCTATTGTTTCGGCCGGAACGCGAGCGGTGAGGCCGGTATCGGCTCCACCGTCACGCCGCAGTCGACGCCCGTGCAGGTGGCCGGGACCGACTGGGCGAGCATCAGCCTCGGATACCAACACGCCTGCGGTCTGCGTACCGACAAATCGCTGTACTGCTGGGGTGACGGCGGGTCCGGCCGGCTGGGCATCGGGACGACCGCCAACGCGACCTCGCCCACGCTGGTCGCCGGTTCGTGGGAGCAGGTCTCGCTGGGCACCGACCACAGTTGCGCCGTGAAGACCGGCGGGTCGCTGTGGTGCTGGGGCGTCGGCGGCAGCGGACGGCTCGGCACCGGCTCGACCAGCGGCTCGACCACCCCGGCGCGGGTGGGCACCGGCTCGTCGTGGGTGCGGGTGAGCGGGGCCCGCGTGTCGACCTGCGCCATGCAGACCGACACCTCGATCTGGTGCTGGGGCAACAACACGTACGGTCAGCTCGGCCTCGGCGACACCACCGACCGTTCCGTACCGTTCCAGGTCGGCTCGGACCCGACCTGGAACGGCATCTCGCCCGGGCCGATCTCCTACCAGTCCTGCGCGACCCGGACCGCCGGCACGCTGTGGTGCTGGGGTGACACCCAGGCGGTGCACTTCACGCCGTACCCGGTGGACGCCGTCACGACGTGGAACTCCTCGGCGGCCAACGACAAGTACGCGTGCGGCACGCGCACCGACCGGTCCCTGTGGTGCTGGGGCCGCAACAACAGCGGCCGGCTGGGCCTCGGCGACACCGTCGACCGGTACACCCCGGCCCGGGTGGGTTCGGCGTCCATGTGGCTGCAGGTGACCGCCGGCGCCTATCACGCGTGCGCGGTCGGCACCGACACCACGCTGTGGTGCTGGGGCGACAACGGCAACGGCCAGCTGGGCATCGGCAGCACCACGAGCGCGACCGCCCCGGCACAGGTGCAGTATCCGGCGACGACCGGCTGGACGTCGGTGTCCGCGGGGAACCAGTTCACCTGCGCCACGCGTACGGACGGCTCGATGTACTGCTTCGGCCGCAACCTGTCCGGGGAGACCGGCAAGGGCGGGGCCACCACCACGCGGGAGGTCACCCCGGTGCCGGTGGTCGCCCCGGCCGCCGGCGGCTGGGCCACGGTGAGCCTGGGCTACCAGCACGCCTGCGCGCTGACCACGGACGGCTCGCTGTACTGCTGGGGGGACGGCGGCAACGGGCGGCTGGGGGTGAACAGCACCACGACGTTCAGCTCGCCGCAGAAGGTGGGCAGCTCGGTCTGGCAGGCCGTCGGGCTGGGCACCGACCATTCCTGCGCGGTACGCGACGTCGGCTCGCTCTGGTGCTGGGGGGCCGGCGGCAGCGGCCGGCTCGGCAACGGGTCCACCGGCAACGTCACGCTCCCCGCCCAGATCGGCACGGCCACGAGCTGGCGGTCGGTCAGCGGCGGTGCGACCCACACCTGCGGGACGCAGGCGTTCGGCACGGTGTGGTGCTGGGGCGGCAACGCGTACGGGCAGCTCGGCCTCGGCGAGTCGGTGACGACGCAGATGACCCCGGCGCGGCTGACCGGGCACGCCGGGCGGCCGGTGGTCTCCGGCCCGGGGGCGAGCGCCAGCTTGCTCACCGTGAGTTCTTAACAATGGCCCGGCCCGGCCGATCGTTACGCATTGTGAGGATCGGGAACTGGGGCGGCAGTGGCCGCGTGAAGGCGGCCGTGACGTTGTCCGCCGCGCTGGTGCTGGGACTCGTCGCGGGCGGTGCGACGTTCTCGGCGTTCACCGCGTCGACAAGCAACGCCGGTAACAGCTTCGGTGCCGGCACCGTCACGCTGAGCGACAACAGCTCGGGGTCACGGATGTTCTCGGTGCCGGCGCTGCGGCCCGGCAGCCCGGTCAGCCGGTGCATCGAGGTCGCCTACACCGGCACGCTGCCCGCCGCGGTCAAGCTGTACGGGGCGACGACCGGCGGGACCGGGCTGGAGTCGTACCTGAACCTGACCGTGACCCGGGGCACCACCTCGACCGCGTTCGGTGACTGTTCCGGCTTCACCGCGGACTCCAGCGGCGCGACGCTGTTCACCGGCCTGCTGTCGGCCTATCCCAGGACGCTCGCCACCGCGATCGCCGACCCGAACGCGGCCTGGGCCAAGGACGAGAAGCACGCCTACCGCTTCACCGTCGACGTGGTCGACACCGCCGACGCCGAGGGCAGGACCGCGACCCAGACGTTCACGTGGGACGCGCGCTGAGCCGGCTGGCCACCGTCGCGATGATCGTGATGGTGGCCGGCGCGGGCACGGCCGTGACCGGGCGCGCGCTCGGATACCGCACCCTGGTCGAGCGCTCGGACAGCATGGCGCCGGCGATCTACACCGGTGACCTGCTGCTGTCGCGTGACGTCCCGGCGGACTCGGCGCGCACCGGCGACATCATCACGTTCCCGGACGTGACGCGAGACGGCGTGACGGGCGACGGCGTGACGGGCAACGGCGTGACGGGCAACGGCGTGACGGGCAACGGCGTGACGCTCACCCACCGGGTCGTGTCGGTCCGCCGCAACGGCGACATCCTGATCTTCGTGACCCGGGGTGACGCGAACACCGCCGAGGAGCAGTGGACCGCGGCCCCGTCCGCGACGATCGGCCGCACCCTGACCGTGCTGCCGGGCGCGGGCAAGGCGCTGGGCTGGCTCTCCCGGCCGGGCCCGGCCGCCACCTTCGCCGGCCTGCTCGTCGCCGCGATCGTGCTGCTGCTGGGCAGCCTGAGCCTGCGCCGCCGGCCGGCTCCCCGTCCGGAGCAGGAACTAGTCGCGGAAGGTACGCCGTAAGCGGTCGGCGAGGCTCGAGGGGCGGGGTGCGACGGGGGCCGCGGGGGCGCCCGTGCGGATCACCGGGCGGGAGCGGCCGATGGGCTGGTCGTAGTCCGCGGCCGCAATGGACGCGATGATCTGCTCGTCGGCGAAGTTCTCGGAGCCGGGGATGGACGCGACGAAGCCGACCAGCACGCCGTCGCGCATGATCTGCGCCTCGAGACCGGCGGTACCGTCGTTGTCCCAGATGGCCTCGCGGCCGTCGGGCAGCACGACCCGGATGCCGTACTGCGTGATGCCGGCGTGCGGCAGCTTGACGTGGGCGAAGACGTTGCGGTCCCGCAGTGCGACGACCACCCGGTTGGCGCGTTCCTCTTCCATGCGATCGACGCTAGTCCGCGAGACTGAGCAGACGCTGAAGAACCGCTGTGGGAGCACTGCCGGTTGCGGTGAGCGGGATTCACCTTCCCCGGCCCGGGCCGTTGCTACTCTCGGCTGGTGCCCGGATCGCCGGATTCACCCCAGCCGGATTCACCCCAGCCGGAATCACCCCAGCCGGAATCACCCGGCCCGGAGAGCGCCGACTTCCGGACCCTCTTCGAGTCGGCACCCGGCGCCTTCCTGGCCATGGATCCCACGCTGCACATCGTCGCGGTCACCGACGCCTATCTGAGGGCCTCGCTGACCCGGCGGCCGGAGATCCTCGGCCGGTACATGTTCGACGTGTTCCCGGACAGTGCCGACAACCATGGCTCGACCGGCACCGTCAGCCTGCGCGCCTCACTGCAACGGGTGCTCGAGACCAAGGCCCCGGACACGATGGCGGTGCTGCGGTACGACGTGGAGCGGCCGGACGGCGGCGGGTTCGAGGCCCGGCACTGGAGCCCGTGCAACACCCCCGTCCTGGGCGCCGACGGCGAGGTGCGCTACATCGTCAACCAGGTCGTCGACGTGACGGAGTTCGTGGCCCTCCAGGCGCACGGAAATCACGCCGAGCAGCGGACCCAGGAGATGCAGGCCGAGATCCTGCGCCGGTCCCAGGAGCTGCAGCAGGCGAACCTGGCACTACGGGCCGCCGACAACGCCAAGAACGATTTCCTGTCCCGGGTGAGCCACGAGCTGCGTACCCCCCTGAACGCGATCCTGGGTTTCAGCGAGCTGCTCAGCCTCAGCGACATCGAGGCCGTGCACCACGAGTGGGCCACCCTGATCCACAAGGCCGGGAAGCATCTGCTGGGCCTGCTCGACGACGTCCTGGACACCACCCGGATCGAGGGCGGGCACCTGACCCTGACGGTCGAGCCGGTGCCGGTCGGCCCGCTGGTCACCGAGGTGCTCGACATGGTGCGGCCGATCGCCGACGCCGCGGGTGTGCGCCTGTCGGCACCGCCGGAGATGTCCGAGGGCTGGTGTGTCGACGCCGACCGGCAACGGCTGCGCCAGGTGCTGATGAACCTGCTCTCCAACGCGATCAAGTTCAACCATCCGACGGGTACGGTGACCGTCGCCGTCCGGCCGGATCCGGATCAGCGCCTGCGGATCGAGGTCATCGACACCGGCCGGGGCATCGCCCGGGAGTCGCTCGGCGCGCTGTTCACCCCGTTCGAGCGCCTCGACGCGGCGAAGGCCGGTTTCGAGGGCACCGGGCTGGGCCTGTCGCTGTCCCGCAATCTGATGATCACCATGGGCGGCCGCCTCGAGGTGACCAGCGAGATCGGCACCGGCAGCACGTTCTGGCTCGACCTGCCGTCGGCCGCCTGCGCCGCCGCCGGGCCGGAGACCGACGGTGACACCGCGCTCCTGGCCGAGGAGGGGTACTCCCGCCCGGCCCGTGTCCTGTATGTCGAGGACGTCGCGGAGAACGTGCGCCTGGTCGAGGACATCCTCACCCACCGCCCGTCGATCACGCTGATCTCGGCCACCATGGCCGCGGCCGGGCTGGACCTGGCCCGCCGGCACCTCCCCGACCTGATCCTGCTCGACCTGCACCTGCCCGACCTGCCCGGCGACGAGTTGTTCGAGCTGCTCCGCGCCGATCCGTCCACCCACGACATCCCGGTGGTCGCCCTCAGCGCCGACGCCACGGCCCACCACATCGAGAAGCTCCGCGCCGCCGGCGTCGCCGAATACCTCACCAAGCCGATCGCGGTCCGCGATCTGCTGGACACATTGGACCGCCTGCTGCCGGCGCTCCCGGCCCGGACGGCACATCTCGACAGTCGGTCACCCCGCCGGGGATAGCGCGATAGGCTGGGAAAATGCCCGGTATGCCGGAGTCAACCGGTGCCTCACCGCCCTTCGAGGCGGCGCCCGGCCTCTATCTGGTGCTCGATCCGGACTTCCGGATCGTGACCGCCACGGACGCGTACCTTCAGGTCGCCATGGTGCAGCGGGAGCAGGTCGTGGGCCGCGACGTGTTCGCGGCGTTCCCGGACAACCCGGATGACCCCGCCGCGACCGGCACGAAGGACCTGCGCGCGTCCCTGCTGCGCGTCCTGGAGCGGCGCGAGCCGGACACGATGTCGGCGATGCGGTACGACATCGACGACGGCCACGGCTACGTCACCCGGTACTGGCGCTCGGTCAACACCCCGGTCCTCGACCCGGACGGCCGGGTGCGCTTCATCATCCAGCAGGTCGAGGACGTCACCGATCTCCTCGGGATGCAGGAGGCCAACGAGGCGCTGCGGAACGCCGACGACGCCAAGAACGAATACCTGTCCCGGATGAGTCACGAGCTGCGCACCCCGCTCAACGCGGTCCTGGGGTTCAGCGAACTGCTCACCCTCAGCGACATCGACGAGGCCCACCGGGGCTGGGCCGGGCTGATCCACAACGCCGGCAAGCACCTGCTGGCCCTGCTCGACGACATCCTGGACACCGCGCGGATCGAGGGTGGCCACCTGACCCTGTCGGTCGAACCGGTCGCGGTCGGCCCGTTGATCGCCGAGGTGCTCGCGCTCGTCAGCCCGCTGGCGGACACGGCGGGCGTACGCCTGGCCCCCGCACCGGAACTCCCCACCGACCACTGCGTCAGTGCGGATCGGCAGCGCCTGCGGCAGGTCATGATGAACCTGCTCTCCAACGCGATCAAGTTCAACCACCCGACGGGTACGGTCACCGTCACCGTCCAGGAGCAGGGCGAACGTACCCGGATCGACGTCGTGGACACGGGCCGGGGGATCCCGGCGGAGTCGCTCGGCGCGCTGTTCACCCCGTTCGAGCGCCTCGACGCCGGGGCGGCCGGTTTCGAGGGCACCGGTCTGGGCCTGTCCCTGTCGCGGCACCTCACGCAGAGCATGGGCGGCCGGCTGGAGGTGTCCAGCGAGCTCGGCAAGGGCAGCACCTTCTGGCTCGACCTGCCCACGACCGACAGCCCCGACGCCGGGACGGTCCCGGATGAGCTCCCCGCCCTGCCGTCCGGCACCCGCCCGGCCACGGTGCTGTACGTCGAGGACGTCATGGAGAACATCCGCCTGGTCGAGGACATGCTCGCCCACCGCCCGTCGGTGACGCTGATCCCGGCCGCGCTCGGAGCGGCCGGCCTCGACCTGGCCCGCGAGCACGTGCCGGATCTGATCCTGCTCGACCTGCACCTGCCCGACATGCCGGGCGAGGACCTGTTCGAACAGCTCAAGGCCGACCCGGCGACCCACGACATCCCGGTGGTGGCCCTCAGCGCCGACGCGACCACGCACCACATCGAGCGACTGCACTCGGCCGGCGTGGCGGCGTACCTGACCAAGCCGGTCACCATCCGCGAACTGCTCGCCACCCTCGACCGGCTGCTGCCGACCGGCACCCCGGCCCGGCACGCCCACGATCTCCGCGAGGCATCGACGCCTCCCGCATAGCGGGCTTGCCTGATTCTTCCCGACGTACGGGGACAGCGGGACCAGGTTGCCCCGGACCCGGCCCGTCCGGCCGCGGCAGCGTCCACAGTAGGCACATGATCGTAAGAATCCTGACGGCCGTCACCGCCGTCGCGATGAGCGTCGTCCTGGGGGCCTCGCCCGCGACCGCCGGCGGCCCGGGTGGCGACCTCCCGCCCGGAACCGGCGCACCGGGAACTCCGGGAACACCCGGCCTGCCCACCCCCACGACCGACCCGACCCTGCCGGGCCCGCCGCCCGCGCCCGACGTGCCCGGGGACCCGCCCGGCGGCGGCCAGCCGGGAACCCCCGTCGCGACCGCCCCCGTCATCGGCTTCGACCTGGCCGGCCCGGGCGAGGTGAGCACCCTGCTGCTGTCCGCCTCGGGCAGCTACCGGGTGGACACCTTCGGATACCGGATCGGCGACGCCGGGGAGATCACGATCCCCGCGATCGACGGCACCGTTACCGTGGCGGTCATCCTCCCGGCGGGCACGACCACGGTCACCGTCCGGGCGTTCCAGGACGGCACCCTCCTGGGCGAAACCTCCACAGACGTCACGCTCTGATCGAACCCGCGCCCCGGCCCGACGCTCACGTCACCGGGGCGCGGCCGCCCGGCGGACCGAAATGTCCGTTCGGACATCCCCCTGAGCTGGGAGAAGTCTGAGAAAATCTCCGCCATGCTCCGCTTCTACTCGCTGTTCGTGCTGCTCGACCTGGTCCTGCTGGTCGTCGCCCTCATCGACTGCCTCTCGTGCGACGAGTACGCGATCCGCGCGCTGCCCCGGGTGGCCTGGGTCTTCCTGATCCTGCTCTTCTCCCCCATCGGCGCGATCGCCTGGTTCGTCGCGGGCCGCCCGCCCCGCGCCGTCCGGATGAGCAACGGCGAGATGTGGCGCCCCGGTGCCGGCTTCCCGGAGAAGGACCGCCCCACCCGCACGGGCCCGCCCGCACCCGACGACGACCCGGAGTTCCTCCGCGACCTCGCCGGCTCGCTCCGCGAGGACGAGACCATGATGAAGAAGTGGGAGGCCGACCTGCGTCGCCGCGAGGAAGAACTCCGCAAGAAGAACCCCCAGGACGACTGACGAACCTCCGGGGTACGGCGGAACGGGCCGCCCCGCCCGGTGAGCGGAACGGCCCGTGGCCTACCGGGGAACCCGGTCAGTCGAGCAGTTCGGAGACCGTGCCGGCGGCCACCGTGCGGCCGCCCTCACGGACCGCGAAACCGAGGCCGACGTGCATCGGGACCTCTTTACCGAGGTTCACCGTCAGGTCGACGGTGTCCCCCGGCATGACCATCGGGAGGTCTCCGAGGTCGATGGCGCCGGAGACGTCGGTGGTGCGGAAGAAGAACTGGGGGCGGTAGTTCGCCACGAACGGCGTGTGCCGGCCACCTTCCTCCTTCGTCAGCGCGTACATGTGGGCCTTGAAGCTCTTGTGCGGGGTGACGCTGCCCGGCAGCGCCACGACCTGGCCGCGTTGCACCTGGTCGCGCTTGATGCCGCGGAGCAGGACCGCCGCGTTGTCACCGGCCTCCGCGGTCGGCAGGCTCTTGCCGAACGTCTCGAGACCGGTCGCGACCGTGGCGATGGTCTCGCCGAGACCGACCACCTCGACCTGGTCGCCGACGTGCAGCACCCCGCGCTCGACCTTGCCCGTCACGACCGTGCCGCGGCCACTGATGGTGAGGACGTTCTCGATGGGCATCAGGAACGGCTCGCCGAGCTCGCGGGGCGGGATCGGGACGTAGGTGTCGACCGCGTCGAGCAGGTCCACGACGGAGGCCACCCAGCGCTCGTCACCCTCGAGGGCCTTGAGCGCGCTGACCCGTACGACCGGGACCTCGTCGCCCGGGAAGCCGTACTCGCTGAGCAGTTCGCGGACCTCGAGCTCGACCAGGTCGAGCAGCTCCCCGTCCTCGACGGCGTCGCTCTTGTTGAGCGCCACCACCAGGTACGGCACGCCGACCCGCTGGGCGAGCAGCACGTGCTCGCGGGTCTGCGGCATGGCGCCGTCCTGGGCCGAGACGACGAGGATCGCGCCGTCCACCTGGGCCGCGCCCGTGATCATGTTCTTCACGTAGTCGGCGTGCCCGGGCATGTCGACGTGGGCGTAGTGGCGGGCGGACGTCTCGTACTCGACGTGGGCGATGTTGATCGTGATGCCGCGGTCGTGCTCCTCCGGGGCCTTGTCGATCCCGTCGAACGCGACGTACCGGGTGGTGGCCGGGTCGCGGTCGGCGAGGACCTTGGTGATGGCGGCGGTGAGGGTCGTCTTGCCGTGGTCGACGTGACCCATCGTGCCGATGTTCAGGTGCGGCTTGGTGCGGGCGAACTGGCTCTTGGCCATGACAGGAATGTCCTTACTGGATGTAAGAAACGGGAGAACCCACGCAGGGGACGGCCACCCTTCCCCTGGGTTCCGGAAGCTACTGGGGAAGGGTCAGATTCGCGTATCGGCGCCGGCGGGAACGCACACGGGAGCCACTGCGGACAGACCCGCGAGCAGCTGCACACCGATGGCGTTCATGGCGATCACGGTAGGTCGTAACTCCGCCGTGCGCGACTTTATTTCAGGCCTTGCGGATGTCCGCCAGGGGAGCCATCACGATGCGGGGGGTCTTGGCCGGGTCGAGCCACGTCAAGATCTTGACCATCGCCGTACGGGAGACCGAGACGCAGCCGGCCGTCGAGCCGGAGCCGTTGACGTGCAGGAAGATGGCCGAACCCCGCTTGACGTTCGCCGGCTTGCTGGTGACGAACTGCCCACGCTTCGCGTCCCACGTGACCGTCGAAGCCGGCGGGCGGTTGAAGTTGATCACCGCGGCGTACTGATATTGCGTGGGGTAGGAAGCGAGCCGTTCCGACTGGCTCTTGCGCCACGTCCGGGTCGACGGGCCCCTTTTCTGGAACAGGTTGTACGTCTTGGGGTCCCGCGCGTCGCCGGCCCACCAGTCGTTGCCGTCGACCCGGGTGTATCGCAGCTTGGTACCCGGGTTCGCCTTCAGCCCGAACGTCGTGGTGATGCGGAACGTGCCGATCGGCGACGTGCCGGTGTCCTGCACCCGCTTGTTCGCCCACGCCCAGCCGGCATAGCCGTTGCGCGCCGGGGTGCTCATTTTCAGGGACCAGCTGCCGTTCGCGTTCTTCTCATACGCCCGCAGCGTCGCCCTGGTCGTGCCCCGCCCGGTGCCGGTGACCACGATGACCTGCCGCGAACTGCCGACATGCGCGAGCTTCGAGGGATGGTACGAAGGCAGCGCCGCGACCGAGGGCGCCGCTCCGAGTCCGAGCATGACGGCCACGAGCATGAGCCCGGCAGTGAGCTTTTTTCGCACAGGCCGCACCGTACCCCACCGGGTCGTTCGGTTGCATTCCTCCTGAACCGCCCGCACCGCGAGGCCGTTCAGCCGATAGTTGCCACATGGGTGTCATGGCTTATCCCCTCCGGTACGCGTTGGCCGACCTGGCGCTGGCGCTCAGTCGCGCCGCAGAGGACTCCGAACAGGTGCGCGCCACGGCGGCCCGGGCCGCCGCCGACATGATCGGCGACGGGGCCGGGGTCCAGCTCCTGGGCGACGACGGCCGCTACGAGCCGATCACCTATCTGCACGCCGACGACGAGCTGGCCCTGCCGTACGCGCGCCTGCTCGATCGCCAGGGTGAAAAGCCCGACGACGACTTCTCGACCGCGCTCGCCGCCAGCCGGCGCCCCCTGGTGCTCGCCGGGGAGAACGGTGAGCAGCTGACCGAGCTGCCCCTGCGGCGCCACCCCGGCCACCAGGATCCGGGCTCGCATCAGCCGCTCGTGCACGCCGCGGTGCTGTGCCCGATCATCGTCGACAACACGTACGCGGGATATCTGATCCTCACCCGCGAGACCGCGGGCTCGATCTACTCCCCCGCCGAGGTGGAGCTGGCCCGCGACATCACCGGTGAGCTGTCGCTGGTGGTGTCCTCGGCGCGCGCGATCGAACGCCTGCGCAACAGCGAGGAGCGCTACCGCCGGGTGCTCGAGACCATCCCCGAGGGGGTGCTGCAGCTCGACCTGGAGGGCCAGGCCACGTACGCGAACGAGCCCATCGGGGTGGTCCTCGGGATGCCCCGCCAGCAGCTCATCGGGGTCTCGCTGCGCGGTTTCCTCGACGACCACGGGCAGGCCGAGCTGACCCGCCGGCTCGCCGAGTGCAAGGCCGGCCGCTCGACCGTCGGCGCCACCCGGCTGCTCCGGGCGGACGGTTCGCACCGCAGCGTACGGATGAGCATGATGCCGTTGGAGGACGAGAACGGGCGCTTCGTCGGCGTGCTGTGCATGGTCACCGACACCACCGACCACATCGACGCCAAGGGCCTCAAGCGCCAGCTCGACCACCTGCGCCGGCTGGACAGCATGGGCCAGCTGATCGGCGGCATCTCGCACGACTTCAACAACCTGATGACCGTGGTGGCCGGGTCCGCCGACATGATCGCGACGACCACCGCCATCGGCACGCCGCAGCACCAGATGGCCAAGGACATCCTGGACGCGGTGGCCACCGGCCGTACCCTCACGCATCAGCTGCTGGCGTTCGGGCGGACCGAGGGCAACCGGCCGGAGATCATCCCCATCCCGGACCTGCTCACCGACGTGCAGAGCCTGTTCAGCCGGACGCTTGGCGAGCGGATCGGCCTCGACCTGGCGTTCAGCCCGGACATCTGGCCGGTGCGCGGCGAACGCGGACCGCTGGAGCAGGCCCTGGTCAACCTCGCCGCGAACGCCCGGGACGCGATGCTGCACGGTGGCATGCTGCGGGTCGCGGCGACCAACGAGGTGATCGAGAAGGGTCAGTTCGCCGCCGAGAACGCGCCGTCCGGCAAGATCGTGCACATGGTCATCCAGGACACCGGGGTGGGCATGACCGACGAGACCCGCCGGCGCGCGCTGGAGCCGTTCTTCACCACCCGGCCCACCGCGTCCGGCCTCGGCCTGGCCACCACGGCGGGCATCGTGCAGGGCCTGGGCGGGCACATCGAGCTCGAGTCACAACCCCGGATGGGTACGACGGTGCACCTGTACCTGCCGGCCGCCGAGGAACGCCCCGCCCCGTCGATCGACCGGCAGGCCACGCCGCAGGTCATCGGGCGGGTGCTCATCGTCGAGGACCAGCCCGAGGTGGCGCAGCTGGTGCAGCGCCTCATCGAGCCGGCCGGCTACGAGATCACCGTGGCCACCGACGCGCTGACCGCGGTCACCCAGGTCGCCGCCGGCGCGCACCCGGACCTGCTGATCACCGACGTGGTGATGCCGACGATGACCGGGCCGGAGCTGGCCGGGGCGCTGCGGACGCACCACCCGGACCTGCCGGTGCTGTACATGTCCGGCTACACGGCCGCTTCGCTGGGCCCGCAGCTGCACCTGGACGCGAACAGCATGCTCATCGAGAAGCCGTTCACCCGCTCGACGCTGCTGGCGTCGATCCGGGCATTGTGCGGCCCGCAGCCGCCCCGCCCCTGATCTCACTGCACGAAAAACCGCCTGAACGCTTCCAGCGTCCCGGCCGGGTCCTCCTCGGCCGGGTAGTGCCCGCAGCCCGGGAGGACCACGCTGGTCACGTCGTCGGCGACGCCGCGCATCGTGTCCGCGATCGCGTCGCCGAGGGACAGCTCGCCGGCAATGGTCAGCAGCGGGATCGTCAGCCGCCGCTTCGCGCGCTCGGCGTTCTGCGCGATTGTGGTGTCCAGCGCGCGATAGAACTGGAAGCTCGCATGCAGCGCCTCCGGATCCTTGAGCGTCTCGATGTAGTGCCGGACGGCGTGCTCTGCCAGGGGCCGCGCCGCCTTGGTGGCGAACTGATGGCCGAAGAACACCTCCTCCCGGCCGGCGACCAACCGCTCGTTCACGTCGTCGAGCCGGTTGAACGCGAAGTGGTAGAACCGGTTGACGGACGCCTGTGGCATGAACAGCGGCGGTGACGCGACGATGCCGGGGATGACGGCCTCGACGAGCGCGAGCCGGTCGAGCCGCCCGGGGTGGTCGGCGGCCAGCGCGTACCCGGTCCACATCCCCAGGTCGTGGCCGGCCATCGAGAACCGTTCGTGCCCCAGCGCGGACATCAGGTCGACCATGTCGGTGGCGAGCGTGCCGGTGTCGTACCCGTCCTGCGGCTTGTCCGAGAGCCCGACACCGCGCGGGTCCGGCACCACCACGCTGAAGTCGCGGGCCAGTGCCGGCATGAGCTCGCGCCAGGCGTACCACGTCTGCGGCCAGCCGCAGAGCAGCAGCAACGGCGGTCCCTCGCCGCCGACCATCGCGTGCGTCCCGCCGATCCGGCGGCTGGTGAAGCCTTCGATGTCCATGCGCCGAACCGTACCCCATCTTGGAACGATCGGTCCAGGATTCGGGGTAGGATCATCGACATGGCGGGACGCAAACAATTCGACGTCGACGACGCCCTCGACCGGGCGATGACGGCATTCTGGAAACACGGGTACGCGGACACGTCGCTCGACGTGCTCGTCAGCGCCACCGGCCTGGGGCGCGGCTCGCTGTACGGCACGTTCGGCGGAAAGGACGCACTGTTCCAGCTCTGCGTGCGGCGCTATGCGGAGCGATACGGCACCCGGTACGCCGCGGCCGGCGACCTGGGCAGCTTCCTCCAGGTGACACTCGACCGGATCGCCGACCCGGCCGTGCCCGACGGATGCCTGGTCGCCCAGTCCGCGGCACTGATGCCGGCACTGACCCCGGACAGCGCGACCCTCATCCGGTCGACGCTGGACAACCAGCGCCGGCTGATCAGAGCACTGGTCGGCCGGGACGACCTGGCCGTCTACGTACTGGCGGTGGTGCAGTCCCTGGGGGTGCTCAGCCGCGCCGGGGTGCCGATGGACGAGCTGCGCACGGTGGCGCGGCTCGCCCAGGACACCGTCAGCGGTTGTCGAACGGGTGCGCCTGCTGCACCGTCTGCAGCGCCAGCAACGCCGACAGCCGGGACGTGATCAGGCGGGCCTCGAGGTGCAGGCGCGCCACGTTCAGGCGGTTGTCACCCAGCACCGCGAGCAGGGCCAGGTCCCCGACGGAATACACCACCAGGTAACCCTTCTCGTTGTGGATCGTGCACTCGTGGAACCCGCCCTGATCCAGGGCGCTGCCACAGGTACGGCTGATGCCGTGCGCCCCGGCCGCGAGCGCGGCGAGATCATGCGGCTCCGTGGTGGACATGGTGTCGTGCAACAGCAGAAGTCCGTCGACGCCGGCTATGACGCAACCCGTCACGCCTGTCACCTGGTGCCGCAACGCGGCAAGCTCCGCGCGAACGGCGTTGTACTGCTGGTCAGTAGTCGTGCTCTGCACCGATGGATCTCTTCTCGAGCGCGCTTACATTCGGGGGGTGGTGTTACAGGCGCTTGAGCGAGCCGAGGACGCGCTCGAGCACCACCTCATCATTGAGGAACGGCTGGCCGAGCAGATCCAGCCACGCGTCAGGCGTGGCCTTGGCGGTCACTGCGGCCGCGGGCAAATTGTCCGTCCCGGGCGAGCGGCGGGGAAGGATCGGCTTCTCCGGCTCTACCCGGGCATCCTGCTCCGGATCGGGCGCCCCGTCGACCCCTGGACCGCCCTCATCTTCGAAGGCCCCCGCCCCGGCACCCGCAGCCGGCCCGGTTTCCAGCATGCTACCCACGCCGTCACCCACCCCGGCCCCCGGCTCCGGAGCGGCCCCGAGAGCAGAATCGATCCGCAGGTCAGCCCCGATCCCGGAAGCCTCGGCAGCGCCGGCATCGACCGCCGCCCCACCCGCGGGCCCCGGCCGGGCAAAGATGTCAGAGTCGACCTCAGGCCACCCGACATCCCAGCTCTCGACAGCCCCGGATGTGGCCGCCGTCGCAGGAAGCCTGTCCCATTTGTCCACCCCGGCCCCCGAAGGCTCCGCGGGCAGGCCAGCCTCCGCGGGCAAGCCAGCCTCCGCGGGCAAGCCAGCCTCCGCGGGCAAGCCAGCCTCCGCGGGCAAGCCGAACTCAGCAGCAGAGCCAGCTTCTGCGGGCGAGCCAGCTTCTGTGAGCGAGCCAGCCTCGGTGGGCGAGCCAGCCTCGGTGGGCGAGCCAGCCTCGGTGGGCGAGCCGAACTCAGCCCGTGAGCCGAATTCAGCCGGGGAATCCGCCTCGGTGCGTGGCACTACCTCAGCATCCAGGAACGGGTCAGGCTCCAGAACCATCCGAGGCCCACCATCGAGGGTCGGCCCGGCATCAAAGGTCGGCCCGGCATCAAACGTCGGCCCGGCATCAAAGGTCGATCCGGCATCGACGCCCGGCCTGGCCTCGGTCGCCGGCCCGGCCTCGATTTCCGGCTCGGCGACCAGTTCCGCGTCCACAATCAGGTCAGGGACCGCGACCGTAGCCTTGGCCACCACCGGCGCCTCGGCAACCACGGCGTCCGGTCCGGTGCCCGCCGCCGAACCAGCCTGTGGTTCCGGTCCGCCGCGCGGTTCCGGCTCAGCGTCCCGCCCGGCGCCCGGCCCGGCACCCAGCCTGGCATCCGGTGCCGGCTCAGCACCTTCCGGCAGCGCGAGCGGCTCGGGCGGTGCGGTATGGGCGGGCGGTGCGGTGTGGGCCGGCGGTGCGACATCGTCCTGAAGCGCCACATCGGCGTGGATCGGCGTTTCGGCCGGGGGTGCCACCGAGGTGGGTGGCGCCGGCTGGGCGGCCGAGGCGGACAGGGCTTTCGGCTCCGCGGGCGGGAGGGCCAGGGTTTCCTGGGCGGCGACGGGGGTTGCCGCCGCGGCAGGGGCGGCGACGGGGGTTGCCGCCGCGGCAGGGGCGGCGACGTGGGTTGCCGCCGCGGCAGGGGTGGCCACGGTTGTTGTCGCCATTGTTCTGGCCGGGACGGTGGCTCGCTGGTCCGGGACCTCCGCGGCCGTGGCGGGGAGCGCCAACGCCGTACGGCGGCCGGTGTATTTGGCGGTCAGCCTCCGGAAATCGTGCCTGGCCATGGCGAGGTTGGCGCCCGCCCGGCGCAGCATGAGGTGGGCGACCCGTTCGCCGCCGTCGTCGCCGGGGACCAGGCGCAGGACGTGGAAGGCCTGCGCGCTGGTCACCAGGACATCGTCGAGGGTGTCGGTGTCGCTCAGGCGGACCAGGTCGGCCGCCGCCCGGCCGACGCCGGCCGCCGCCTGTGCTTCTTGTTCGGTGGGGGTGCGCCCCCACCACGTCAGCGCCGGCCCGTCCGCGGCGATGACCGCCACCGCGTACGCGCCGGGTATCCGCAGCGCCTCGTCCAAGCTCATGAAGCCTCCGCGGTCAGCCGGCGAAGCCGCTTTCCAGCTGCTTCATCACGATGCGCGCCTGCGCGAACACCATGCCCATTTTTGTTTCGCGTCGGCAGACGATCACGGCCACGAAGTCCTGGTTCTGCTGGCTACGCAGGAACAGGTGGACGAGGTTGTCGCTGTTGACCACGATCTCCTGGAAGTAGTGCCGGTCCGTGGTGACTCCACGCCGGGCTTTGAACAGATCCTCGATCATCGTCACGTTGCGCCCCTGGAACAGGTCGAACGTGGCCGCGGCGAGCAGGTCGAGCAGCTCACCGGGGTAGTTGTCGAGGGTGTCGACCGCGAGCATCATGCCGGTCGACATGTCGACCAGGCCCGCTGCCACACAGTCCGGGACGAGCGCGCGGAAGTCGGCCACCGCGGTGGTGACCACCTCCGACATGCTTCGTGTTGCCGACGTCATACCTCGAGGTCGCCCTCGATCTTGCGCAGCTGGTGGCGCGCCAGACCGAGGTTGGCCCGGCTCTTGTTCAGCGCCAGGTACAGGAAGAACGCGTCACCGGAGCGGGAGGACTTGAGCAGGCGGATCAGGTGGTACTGGGTGTCCAGCGTGATGAGGATGTCCTCGATCGAGTCGGACAGGCCGAGCATCTCCATGGTGCGCACCTTGGCGCGGACCACGTCGGTGTTGCCCGCGGCGGCCACGTTCATGTCCATGGTCGGTCCACCGCCCAGGACACCCAGGGTCAGTCCGCTGGTGTAGTCGACCAGCGCGACGCCGATGGCGCCATCGATGGCCATCGCTTCCTTGAGAGAAAGTTCGATGTTTGCCACGTGTCCTCCGATTTGCTCATGGCCCCGGCCCGCGCGCTGTGACCTGCGGTGTTTCGGGCTGGAGCGATCCCGGATCTTGCGACGGCAAGCGTCGCACAGGTCTGCGCCGATCAGCACAGCGCTGCCCGCATACCTCTGGAGATCAACCTGAACATAGGTTAATCGGTCCACCGACCGGGGGATGGACAAACGGCTCAAGCCCAGGGTGCGAATCGACGCAGGCGGGGGCCGGCCGGTGCCACGGCGGGCAAGATCCGGGATGCCCGAGGCCGTGGAGGAGGGCACCGGGAAGGGGTCACAGCCCGTCCCGATGCGTACTGAAGGTAATCATCCCCCGGGCATGCCTGTCAACGCTGAGTAACAAATTTTGGGAAAAGATGCGGGCCGATCACAAAGAGTGAGAACAATTCGGATCAGGCGATATACGCAGCGTGTCCCCGATGATCAGGAGAAGAGCGCACTGACCGATTCGCCGTTATGGATCCGGCGCATCGCCTCGGCCAGCGCCGGGGCCACCGAGAGCACGGTCAGCTTGTCCGTCCGCCCGGCCATCGGAATCGGCACTGTGTTGGTGCACACGATTTCCTCGATGTCCTTCTCCGCGGAGAGCCGCTTGACCGCGTCCGAGGCGAACAAACCGTGCGTGCAGGCCACCCGGATGCTGCGGACGTGCCGCTCCCGCAACCGTTCGAGCAGCTCGAACACCGTGCTGCCCTTGGCGATCTCGTCGTCCAGAATGATCACGTCCCGGTCGGCCACCTCGCCGATCACCGAGCTGATCACGACCTTGTCGTCGGCGTAACGCTGCTTGGCCCCAGCCGCGACCTCGATGTCGAGCATCCGGGCGAACGCCGCCGCCTCCTTGGCGTTGCCGAGGTCCGGGGACACGACGACGGTGTTGCTCAGGTCGTACCCGCGGAAGTGGTGTGCCAGCTCCCGCAACGCGTGCAGATGGTCGACCGGCACGCTGAAGAAGCCGTGCACCTGCGGGGAGTGCAGCGTCATCGCGAGGATCCGGTTCGCGCCGGCGGTCTGCAGCAGGTCGGCGACCAGCCGGCCCCCGATGGAGATCCGCGGGGCATCCTTCTTGTCACTGCGGGCGTACGCGTAGTGCGGCAGCACCACCGTGATCCGCCCGGCCGACGCCCCCCGCGCGGCGTCGAGCATGAAGAGCAGCTCGACGAGGTTCTCCTGGACCGGGGGGACCAGCGGCTGGATGAGGAACACGTCCCGCTCCCGGCAGTTGCCCTGCAACTGCACCTCTATGCAGTCGTTGGCGAACCGCGACGTCTTGGTCGGCAGCAGCGGCACACCGAGGTGCTCGCAGATCTCCGCGGCCAGTTGGGGATGGGCGTTACCGGTGAACACGGCGATGTCACGCACGGGCTCACCCTAGACATACCCGGCCGGACACTTATGGGCGACCTCGTCCTGCTCGACCTTGGACTGCCCAAGCGAGGCCTGCTCCGCTACCTTGTGCCCATGAACGGTCTTGCGGTGGCTTGCCGGCGGGTGGTTCACATCTACCGTGCGGAGGCCGGCGACGTGGTCGCCCTGGCCGGCGTCGACCTGTCGATCGCGCCGGGTGAGACGCTCGCCCTGGTCGGGCCGTCGGGCTCGGGCAAATCCACGTTGATCTCGCTGCTCGCCGGAATGATGCGGCCGTCGGCCGGACGGATCAACATCGGCACGTACGACATGGGCAAGCTCTCCGACGCCGAGGTGTCCCGCCTGCGCGGCACCGAGATCGGGGTGGTGTTGCAGGGAGCGGCGCGCAACCTTCTCCCGTACGCGTCCCTGCATCGCAATATCTGGCTGGCGCAACGCCGTGCTTCCAAGACCCGGGGTATCAAGCTGGACGACCCGGACCGGATCCTCGACCTGGTGGGCCTGCCCGGCGCGGGCCGGGCCCGTCTGTCGGAGCTGACCCCGGGCGGCCGGCAGCGCGCCGCCCTGGCCGTGGGCATCGCCGCCGGCCCGGGCCTGCTCCTGGTCGACGAACCGACGAGCCGGCTGGACACGGCCGGGCGCGACGAGGTGCTCGAGGCGATGGAGACGGTCAACCGGGAACGGCAGACGACCATCGTGGTGGTCACCCACGACAACGAGGTCGGCGCCCGGCTGGGCCGGGCGGTGACGATCCGCGACGGCCGCGTCGGCGCCGAGGGCCGTGACGGCCAGGACTTCGCCGTGGTCGCCGGGGACGGCACCGTCCAGCTGCCGCCCGAGGTCCTCGGCAGCTTCCCGCCGGGCACCCTGTTCACCGTCGACCACGAGAACGGCACGGTCACCCTGGTCCCCGGCGGCACCGACGTAGCAGCGTGAGCGGGAAGGGGTGGCACGGCCCGGCGGTCGCCCCACCCCCGGCTCTCAGGAGTTGTACACGCCGATCTCGGTGAGCGACGGGGTGTAGACCTCCGTGGCGATCTGACCGGTCAGCGCCACCCGCAGCTTCGTGGTGGTGATGCTGCCGAACCCGGTCACGGACCTGTCGTGGCCGATGCCGTCGGTGCCGGTCGCGAACGTGACCCACGCACCGGTCGGGGCGTCCCAGCGCTGGAGCTCGAACGTCCGCACCCGCGGGTTGGACGGGGTAGGTGAACAGCGCGATGCCCTGCGCCTTGGCCTTGTCGCCGAGCGCGAACATGTCGTCCCAGGTGGCCGGGACGGTGAAGCCCTTCTCGGCGAACAGGCCCTTGTTGTAGAACAGCCCGGTCGGCGAGTAGTACATCGGCATGAGGTTGCCCACGATCCCCTCGGTGAGCTTGTCGGCGACGGTCCGGTCCTCGCCGGGGACCTTGGTGGACAGCACCGGGGTGAGGTTCTCCAGCGCCTTGTCCTTGATCAGCGTCTCGGTGAGCGCGGCCTTGCGGCCCTGGCCGAGCACGACGACGTCGGGGAACTTCCCGGCCTTCATGTTCGGGCTGATCTCGTCCTCGATGCTCTTCGAGATCTGCAGGTTCACCTCCACACCGGGGTTCTTCGCCTGGTACGCGGCGATGACCTCGGTGTACATGTCGCGGCCGTAGCCACCCTCGAGCGCCGCGACGTTCAGCGTCGTGCCGGAGTCCGCGTCACCGCCGCTGCCGCCGCAACCGGCGAGGAGTCCGAGCGCCGTGACCGCGGCACCCGCCAGGACGAGTCTTCTTCTCATGCGTCAAAGTCCTTCCGGGGATGGTCCGGTCGCGCCGGTGGATTGTTACGGTGGCATCGATAACATGACAGCGCAAGAGGTGAGACCGAAGAGATATCGGTCCAGCTCAGACAGAGCGCGGCGGCGCGGTCGATGACCGTACGGACAGTGACGCCGGCACTACGGAGGCGCTCGCGCCGTCCGGGTCGAGCAGCAACGCCACGGCGCCCGTACCCGACTGGTAGAAATCCTGGCGCACGGTGGTGAGCGGCGGCGAGCAGTAGGCGGCCAGCTCGATGTCGTCCACGCTCACGATGGACACGTCGCCGGGCACCGACCGGCCGCGCTCCCGCAGCGCGCGGATCACCCCGAACGCCATCTCGTCGCTGGCCGCGAACACCGCGGTGATGTCCGGGATCATCGCGATGATCTGGCCCTGGCGGTAACCGGAGCCGGGTGACCAGTCGCCCTCGAGCGGCGGCGGCGCCTCGATCCCGGCCGCCTCGAGCGTCTCCTGCCAGCCCTCCCGGCGCTGTCTCGCCTCGATCCACTCGTCCGGCCCGGCGACGTGCCAGATCTGGCGGTGCCCCAGGTCGAGCAGGTGCCGGGTGGCGATCCGGCCCGCGTCGCGCTGGTCTATCCCCAGCACCCGGGCCCCGGCCGTCCGTGAGCCGTCGAGCGTGACGGTCGGGATGTCGCGGGTGATGTCCTCCATCTTCTGCGTGACGGAGATCAGCGGGACCGCGATGACGACACCGTCGACACCCTGGTCGGCGAGCTTGGACAGGGCGCGTTCCATCAGGCCGGTGTCGAGCCCGGCGATCGTCGCGATGCTCACCGCGTACCCGGCCTGGCCGGCGGCCGCCTCGACGCCGGCGGTGACCGCGGAGCGCGAGTAGTAGCCACCGGACTGCAGCAGGACCAGGCCGAGCGTGTAACTGCGCCCCGACGAGAGCACCCGGGCGGCGTTGTTCAGCCGGTACCCGAGCTGCTCGACGGCGTCCAGCACGCGCCGTTTCGTCTCCGGGTTCACGTTGGGCGAGTCCCGTAACGCGCGGGAGACGGTCTGCGCCGAAACCCCGGCGGCGCGTGCCACGTCAGCCATGCTCGGCTGCCTCATGGGACGCGCGACGGCCTCGGTCATGGAGTTCCTTTCCGGCGGTTGAGCCGCGAAGCATACCGTCGTTGTTAAGCATGGCATCGATAACATAGGCTCGCGCCGTGATCGATCTGCCCGCAACGGTTCCCGCCACCGCCCTGTCCTGGCGTGACCGCCGCCTCTACCGGCACGGCGTCCCGCACCAGATCCTGTCGGGCTCGCTGCACTACTTCCGCGTGCACCCGGACCTGTGGCGGGACCGGATCCGGCGGTTGACCGACCTGGGCCTCAACACGCTGGACACGTACGTGCCGTGGAACTTCCACCAGCCCCGCGAGGACCGCGCCCCGCGCTTCGACGGCTGGTACGACCTCGAGGAGTTCCTGCGGACCGCGGGCGACGAGGGCCTCGACGTGATCGTGCGGCCCGGCCCGTACATCTGCGCGGAATGGTCGAACGGCGGCCTGCCGAGCTGGCTCACCGGGCGCGACGTCGCGCTGCGCAGCTCCGACCCGGCGTTCACCTCGGCGGTCGGCCGCTGGTTCGACGAGCTCATCCCCCGCGTCGCGGGACTGCAGGCCGGCAGAGGCGGCCCGGTCGTGGCGGTCCAGGTGGAGAACGAGTTCGGCAGCTTCGGCGACGACCACGCGTACGTGCGCTGGAACCACGAGGCGCTCACCGCGCGCGGCATCCGGGAGCTGCTGTTCACCGCCGACGGCCCGACCGACCTGATGCTCGACGGCGGCACGCTGCCCGGCACGCTCACCGCCGCGACACTCGGCTCCAAGCCCGGCGCCGCCCGCCGCCTGCTCGCCGGCCGCCGCCCCGGCGAACCGTTCGTCGTCGCCGAGTTCTGGAACGGCTGGTTCGACCACTGGGGCGAGAAACAACACGTCCGCGGCGTCGACAGCGCGGTCCGCACGCTCAGCGGCATCATCGAGGACGGCGGCAGCGTCAGCATCTACATGGCGCACGGCGGCACCAACTTCGGCCTGTGGGCCGGCGCCAACGAGCAGGAAGGCCGCCTCCAGCCGACCATCACCAGCTACGACTCCGACGCACCCATCGCCGAGGACGGCAGCCTCACCCCCAAATTCCATGCGATGCGTACGGTGCTGGGCGCACCAGCCGCGATCCGGTCCCCCGCCCGGCTGCCGGTGCTGCCCCCCGCCACGGTCCCGCTGGTGCGCCGCTCGGGGCTGCTCGCCGGACTCACCGCCGTGCCCGCACCGGTCACGACGGCACCCCGGCCGGCCACGTTCGAGAAACTGGGACTGGACGCGGGGATGGTGCTGCTCACGGCGTACCCCAGGATCCCGGACGGCGACCACACGCTGACCGTGACCGACGTCCGCGACCGCGCCCTGGTCTTCGCCGACGGCGTGCCCCTCGGCGTCGTGACGCCGGACCAACCCACGCTCACGCTGCGCGGCACCGGTGCCCCGATCCGCCTGGACCTGCTGGTCGAGAACCTGGGCCGGATCAACTACGGCCCGGCGATCGGCGGCCACAAAGGTGTTCTCGGCCCGGTCCTCGTCGACCGCCGCACCGTGCAGGGCTGGCAGAGCCGGCCGATCGCACTGCAGGACTGGGCCCACGAGGAGCTGTCGGCGGCACTCGGCGCGGGCCCGGCCGACACCTCCCCCGGCTTCGCGTCGGCCACCGTGCACGTCGGCGAACCGGCCGACACGTTCCTCGCGCTGCCGGGCTCGGGCCGCGGCATGGTGTGGGTCAACGGTTTCCTGCTCGGCCGCTACTGGTCGATCGGCCCGCAACTCACGCTGTACTGCCCGGCACCGCTGCTGCACGCCGGCGCGAACGAGATCATCGTCCTGGAACTGGCCGAACCCGGAGCGACCCTGGAGCTCCGCGATCAGAGCGAACTCGGCCCGCACGAGGAGTACATCGAGGAATTCGACTGACGGAGAATCACGCCGGCGGTCTCGCTGTGAGCGGGTCGACAACCAGGATCAGCCGGCCGTCATGGTCGCTGTACTGCGTCCAGATGTTCACCCCGGCGTCCCCGAGCACCCGCCCGAATTCCCCCAGCGCCCCCGGCACATCCGCCAGCACGACCTCGATATCCCGCATCCCGTCACGCTAGATCCGAAATACTTCGGCCTCCGCCGAATTGCGGACAGAATGCAGCCTGAATCGCCCCTAGCTTTCGGGGCATGACGATTCTGGTGACCGGTGCGACCGGTCCGATCGGCCGCAACCTGGTCGAGGTTCTGACAACCGAGGGCGTTCGGGTACGCGCGACAAGCCGCAAACCGCAGGAAGCGGCACTGTCCACAGGGGTCGAGGTGGTGCCGACGGACGCGCCCGGGGCCGAGATGTTCGACGGCGTCGACCGGATGTTCGTCTTCCCCTTCGAGAACGGCGTCGACGACCTGATGACGGCCGCGGTCGCCGCGGGGGTACAACGCTTCGTGGTGCTGTCGTCCCTGGCAGCGGCCGGTGAACTCCCCCGGGAGGTCGCCTCGTCCAGCTACCGCCACCACCTGGCCATCGAGCGGTCCGTGACCTCCCGCACGGACAACTGGACGATCCTGCGCCCGGGCACGTTCGCCGGCAACCTGCTGTCGTGGGCGTGGCCCATCAGGTCCGGCGGCCCGGTCCGAGCCCCGTACATCCAGTCGGCGCAGCCCCCCATCCACGAGGCGGACATCGCCGACGCCGCGGCGGTGACCCTCACCCAGGACGGTCACCGGGCCCGCATCTACCCACTGACCGGCCCGCAGTCCCTCACCCGCATCGAGCAGGTCGCTGCGATCAGCGCCGCGATCGGCCGCGAGATCGAGCTGCAGGAGATCACCCCGGACGAGTTCCGGGCCGAAACGGCCCGCTACATCCCCGAGGACATCATCAGCATGCTGCTCGCCTACTGGTCAGAAACGGTCACCACCCCCGACCCGGTCCGCCCCGGCTTCGCCGCCCTGACCGGCCACCCCGGCCGCACCCTGCACCAGTGGGCCCAGGACCACCGCACCGCTTTCACCGCCGCCTGACCCACCCCGGGAAGCGGGTGGCGCTACGAACCAGGCCGCCCGTGCCGGCATCCCCAGTTGGAGCGGCCCGCGCCGGTCAGGGTGCCACGACAATGGTGGGGGTGATCGTGATGGTGGAGCGCAGGGAGTTGGCTATGTAGCACTCCTCGTGGCCCTGCTCGACCAGATCGTGGATGAAGGCTTCGTCGGTGCCCTGGGCCACGTGGATGGTGGGGCGCAGTTCGATCAGCTCGATGGAGGCCTTGCGGAGATCCTCGCTGAGGTATCCCGTCGCGTCGTCGGTGTAACGGGTCACCGTCACGTGTTTGCGGGCGGCCAGTGCCAGGAAGGACAGCATCTGGCAGGAGCTGGCCGCGAGCACGACGAGCTGTTCCGGGTTGAGCAACGATCCGTCGCCGCGGAAGTGGGGGTCGGCGCTGAGCCGCAACGACGCCTGGGCCGGTGGGGCGGTCGCGGTGTGCTCCCGGGGGTAGACCCGGTAGCCGTCCCCGGTCGAGCCGTCCCATTCCAGGCGGGCATGATGCGCGAGTTTCTCCACGGTCCCACCGTAGTTCAGCGGACCTGCACCGCCGCGCCCTCGGCGAGGTGGAGTTCGTGGTCGCAGAGGGCGGCCGCCTCCGGGTCGTGGGTGGCGAAGACGACCGCCGCTCCCCGGGTGGCCTCGGCCCGGAGCAGGTCGATCACGCGCTGGCGGTTGGCCGCGTCGAGTTCGCTGGTCACCTCGTCGGCGAGCAGGATGTCGCCGTGCAGGGCGAGGCCCCGGGCGATGGCCGTGCGTTGCTGCTGGCCGCCGGACAGTTCCTCGATCAGCTGGCCGCCCTGGGTGGCCAGGCCGACCTTCTCCAGTGCCTCGGTGGTGCCGCGGCGGGCTTCCGGAGGTGTGCGGCCGGTCGCGATCATCGCCACGGTGATGTTCTCCTCGGCGGTGAGGATGGCGGCGAGACCGTTGTCCTGGGGGATGAGCACGACGCCGAGGGTGACGCCGTGGTCGCGGTCGCGCAGGTCGCCGCCGTCGACCAGGATCCGGCCGGCCGCCGGGCGCAGCAGCCCGGCCATCGCCGCCAGCAGGGTGGTCTTGCCCGCTCCGGACGTGCCGGTGATCGCGAGCAGTTCGCCCGGGCGGGCCTCGACGGTGACGTCGTTCAGCACCGGGACCCCGTCGCGGTAGGCGAGGTCCGCGGCTTCGACCGTCAGCGTTCTCATCGGTTGTCCTTTCCGGGGTTGCGGCTGGTCAGCAGGGAAACGCCGACCAGGACCACCAGCACCGCCGCGGCGACGAGGGCGATCACCCCGGGGCGGGGCCAGAGCGGCAGCGGCAGCGGGGGCGGGTCCAGGCCGGCCAGCGGCAGGGTCCAGCCGGTCAGGGCGTAACCCGCGAGACCGGTGCCGGTTCCGGCCAGGACGGACAGCGCCACCAGCATCGGGTACGCCCAGAGCGCCGCCTGCCCCGCCGAGCGCCGGTCGAGGCCCTGGTCGCGCAGGGCGGTCAGGTCCTCCGCACGGCGGCCGCTGTCGACGGCGGCGGACAGCACCAGCGCCCCGGCGGCCAGCGCGATCGCCAGGCAGCCGGCCAGCACGTAGAACCACAGGGCCAGTCCCGCGCCCTGCTTGTCGAGCTGGTCGTGGACCTGGCCGGCGCGGATGTCGCCGGTGACGACCAGGCCCTGGGCGGCGACCCGGTCGAGCACGTCGGCCGGGGCGGCGTCGGAGAGCCAGATCTCCGGGTTGCTGGCCGGGGACGACTGGGTGGCCAGCCGGTCGGCGTACTCCAGGTCGATCAGGGAGGCCCGGATCCCGAGCCGGGGCACCGCCGGCAGTTCCGCCACCAGGGTCGCGTCGGTCGCTCGGCCGTCGAGGCCGGTGAACGAGGTCCGGTTCGGGCCGGCGGCGACGACCGGGAGCGGCGACGGGGAGTCGACCGGCTGGAGCCAGGCACCGGTGTCGCCGAGCCCGTTCGGGGCCCGGAGGTCGATGCCGAGACCGTCGCGTTCCGCGGCGAGCGTGCCGAAACGGGGCAGCCGCCAGCGGGCCGGGTCGGCGAGCTGCTCGGCCGGTACGGCGTCGACCCGGGGGTTGATGCTGCCCAACCGGGTAACCACCACGTGGCCCTGAACGTCGATGTTGTTGGAGATCGAGGTGAACTGGAAGCCGTCGACGCGGCACGTGTCGGCGCAGATCGGCACGCGTTGCGCGTACGAGGAGGATCCGTAACCGACCTCGCCCAGCGAGACCCGGACCGATCCGCGGCCGGTGACCGACGTGAGCGCGACCGTCAGGAACAACGGGGCGGTGGTGCGGGTGCCACTGGCCCGGGTCTCGACACTGAGGTCCCGCCCGGTGATCAGGATCGGGTCGGGGGCCGGCGGCCGCAGCGCGGTGGCCACCTCCTGGGCGGTCGGGCCGGCTCCGGCGGGCCAGATCGCGACCTCGGCCAGCCGGGTGCTGTCGACCGCCAGGCCGGGGTTCTCACCGGTGGCGTTGCCCGGGGTGCGGGTGACCGCCATCGCGAACCGGCCCTCGGGGTCGACCGCGCGGGTGGCCGCCAGCAGCTGTCCGGGGGTGGACGACTCGACCTCGAGGACCCGGGCGGCTCCGGTGCCGAGCCCGGCGGCGACCGCCCGGTCCTGGGTGCCCGAATCGACCGCGCAGGCCGCGTACGTCGCCACGCCCACCGCGCCGACCAGCAGCGCGCAGAGCCCGGCGGCCCCGGGGCGGCGCGACAGGCGCAGGCCGGCCAGCGCGGGCCCGAGGTGCCCGCGCCGCAGGGCCGCCGCGGAAAGCCGGGTCACCACCGGCAGCACCGCGCGCGCGACGACGAGCGCGACCGCGAAGACGATCAGCGCCGGGGCGAACAGGCCGGCGCCGGCCGGGTCGCCGGAGGCGCTCAGTTGCAGGCCGGTGACGACGGCCAGCAGCACCGCCGCGATCTCCAGGACCGGAGGGCGGCGGCGGGTCCCCGGCACCCGGCGCAGCAGACCGGCGACCGGGGCGAAGAGTTCGCGGCGCTGGGCGAGCAGCGCGGCCAGCAGGGCGGCCAGGGCGGCGAACGGCGCGTAACGCAGCGAGTCGAAGCCGGCCGCGGCGCCGACGCCGGGGAACAGCACCGCCGCCATCGTGTTGACCAGCAGCTGACCGGTCAGGCAGCCGACGATCGCACCGGCCAGGATCGCGAGCAGGTTCTCGCCGGTGGCCAGCAGCCAGCGTTCCCACCAGCGCACGCCGCGCAGCGCGACCACCGCCAGCTCCGGACGCCGGGCCTCCGCTCCATAACCGGCGGCCAGGAAGATGACAAAACAGGAGAGCACCACCAGCGGTACGGCGATGACGGGCACGATGAGCCGGGCGGCCGCGCGGCCCGAGTCGACCCGGGCGAACAGGTTCGGCAGCTCGGTACGGACGGTGACGGAGGTGCCGAGCTTGACGGTGAGCGCCTTCAGCTCGGCGAGCGAGGTGCGGACCGCCTCGAGGTTGTCGACGTCCAGCGCGTTCGGGCCGGCGGTGCTGTCCACCGACTTCAGGGTGCTGCCGTGGTCCATCCCGGTGAGCGTCGCGTACGCGACGAAGACCGGTTCACCGGGCCGGTCACCGGGGTCGGCGGCGAAGTAGCCGTGCGTCCCCCAGTACCGCGCCGACGGGTCGGGCACGGTGTAGGTCCCGGCGACGGTGAGCGACCGCTGCTCCCCGTCGGCGAAGTAGACCGGGGTCGACGGGTTCGGGCTGAACTTGGCGTACGACAGGGTGATCCGGTCCCCCGCGGCCACCTTCAGCCGCTTCGCGGTCAGCTCGCCGAGCACCACCTCACCGACGCTCACCGCGCACCGCCCGGTGACCATCGTCAGGTGCGGGCAGAAGTCCTGGCGGTACACCAGGCGGGTGCGGTAGTGGTCGTCCGGCTCGATGCCCACGGTCGGGAACTCCGCCGAATAGACGTCGGTGAAGCCGGGCAGAGCGAGCAGGGCCGGGCCGATCGAGGTGAAGCTGAGGTTGTCCGCACCACCGGAACCCGCGCTGACGCGGTCGTCCTCGGTCTTGATCAGGGAGACCGAGCGTTCCCCGGTGGTGGCGCTCGCGGCCTGCCCGGCGGCCACCGCCCGGTCGGCGGAGCGCAGGTACGCGGGGGCGGCCACCGCGGCGGTGACCGCAAGCAGGGCGAGCAGCGCGAGGGCCGCCGCCTGACCGCGGCGGCGCCACACCATGGCGAGGACGAGCCCGATCATCGGCGGTCTCCCCGCAGTTCGCGTCCGAGGCGGCGCAGCGGGAGCCGGGCCGCGAGGGTGAGCAGGAGCACGGCGACGAGACCGGCGGCGGCCGCCGCGACCGGACTCAGCGGCACCGGTGGCGGTATGTCGGCCCAGGCGTCGGTGAAGGCGGTGGTGACCCGGCCGGCGACCGGATCGGCCACCTCGGCCGCGACCAGCCCGGCGAGCACGGCGGTGAGCACGAGGGCGGTGCCGGCCGCGTACCCGATGGTCCGGGCCGTCCGTGCGCTCAGGCCCTGGACCCGCAGCGCGCGGAGCTGGTCGAGGTGCGGCCCGCGGTCGGCGGCCGTGGCGACCGCGACGGCGGCGGCCGCCAGCAGCACCCCGACGAGCGCCGCGAGCAGTGCGAACGCGTCACCCTGGGCGGTGCCCTGCTCGCCGAGGCGGTCGGCGTGCTGGGCCACCGTCTCGTCACGCACGACACTGAGCCCGGCCTGTTCCAGCGCGGGCACCACCGAGGCGGGTGCGTCCTTCGTGAGCCACACCTGCAGAACACCCCCGGGATCGCTGTCCGCGGCCATCCGGCGCGCGGTGTCGAGGTCGGTGAGCAGTCCGGAGCGCCCGAGCACGGGCAGCACCGGGGCCATCCCCACCGCGCGTACCGGGATCGCGGACGGCCCGGCGGCGAACAGCAACGGGTCGCCGAACTGCCAGGCGGTCGGCGCCTCCCCGGCCAGCACGACGGGCAGCGGCAGGGTGGCGTCCACGGCGTACACCCGGGTGCCGACGGTCGACGAGCCGGCGCCGGGGCGGTCCATCCTCAGTTCCAGGGCGCCGGACCGGGCCTGCACCTGCACGGCGGCACCGACGAAGTCGGTGCGCCACCGGCGGACGTCGCCGAGCGCCGCGGCGTCCAGCACCGGGCGGTCCGGGCCGAGCTGGTCGAGTGCCCGCACGGTCACCCGGGCCCCGAGCGGCGGGGCGGTCGCGGCCCGCGGTGACGTGGGCACCGCGCCGAGATCCCAGCCCACCACCCGGCACCCGGCGGTGTCCCCGGAGCAGCCGGTCACCGCGGCGGTGAGGGCGTGCTCGCCGCGGGGCAGCGGTCCCAGCACCGCGGTGGTGTTGTGGCCCGTCCCCTCGTTCTGCAGCAGCACCGTGACCAGGACCGGGTCGGGGCCGTCGTTGCGGGCGCGCAGGGCCAGCCGGTCACCGTCGACCCGCACCGGCCCGGGCAGCGGGGCGGACACCGCGTCGTGCAGCGGCGCCGGATCGCCGTACTCGGGACGCCAGTGCGCGACCGTGGCGAGCCGGGCACTGTCCACCGCGAGCAGCGGCGGTACGACGTCGAGTCTGGCCACCACCGCCATCGCCGAGCGGCCGTCCGGGTCGGCGGCCCGGACCGCGTTCATCAGCGCGGTCCGGTTCGCGGCCTCGACGGTCAGCACCCGGTCGGCGCCGAGCTCCACCTCACTGCGCTCGATCCGGGCGGTACGGCCCGCCCACCACGTGCCGCCCGCGGTGGCCAGGATCGCGACCGCGACGGTGACCAGGGCGAAGACCCGGTCGGTGCCGGGCTGGCGGGAGATCCGGGTGGCGGTCAGTCCGAGGCGCAGCCGCCCGGTGCGCAGTGCGGCCCCCCCGGCCCGGTCGGCGACCCGGCCCAGGAGCCGGGCCAGCAGCAGCGCCACCGCGAGCGCGACCAGGGCGGGTGCCACGAGCGCGAGACCACGGCCAGGGTCTCCGGCACGGGCCTGATAGATCGCCGCCACCGCGACGGCCAGCAGGACCAGGTCGAGCAGGTCCGCACGCCAGGTACGCCGGCCCGGGGACACCCGGCGCAGCAGGGCCGCGACCGGCAGCCGCAGCACCGCGATCTCGACCGCGACGAGGACCAGCAGCCCCACTACCAGGACAGCGGCCACCGCCACCGCGCAGTACACCGTGGTCAGGACCCGGTCGTCACCGGACCGGACCGGACCGGCCAGCCACCACCCGGTGAGCATCCCGAGCGGCGTACCGGCCACCGCGCCGGCCAGCACCGGCACCAGGTGCTGGCCGAACGCCAGAGCGAGCATCCGGCGCCGGGTGCTACCGCGCAACTTCATCAGGGCGGCGTCCCCGCGCCGGTCCCGGCCGGTGTAGCGGCCGGCCAGCCCCATCGCGAACCAGCTCAGCACCAGCACCTGCCCGAGCGCGACCAGCACGCCGTCCCGGACCAGCGCCCGGTCGGCGGCGACGGTCTCCAGCAGCCTGCCGGTCGGGTCCACCAGCCGCAGATCGGCGTCGTCGAACACGTCGGCGGCCGATTGCAGCGCGCCGGCCAGGTCGTACCCGCCGTCACCGCGGATCAGCGCTTCGGGCACCTCGACGTCGTACGTCAGGGTCGGCTCGATGAACTGCGGATCGGCGAACGTGGCGACGGTGGTGAACGCGGGGTCGAGCCCGGTGCCCGCCTGGAACAGGTTGTTGCTCCAGTAGGCGCCGGCCGGATCGGTGAACGTGTACAACCCGACGATCCGCATCGGGATCGGGTCGCTGAGCTCGTGGGAGCCCAGGCCGAGCGTCGACCCGAGGCCGGCGCCCAGCACCTGGGACGCCTCCTGGCTGATCAGGATCTCGCCGGCGCGCGCCGGGCACTGCCCGGTCAGCGCGAGGTGGTCGCAGAGCCCGTCGCGGGCGCCGAGCGCGAGCGGGACGACTCGGGAGCCGGTGAGCACGTTCTCGGCGATGCTCATGCCGAGGACCGGGGACAGGTCCGGCACCGGCAGCAGCCGCCGCACCTCGGTCGCGAACGCGTCGAGGGCCCGCTGCGGTTCGCCCGAGGTGGTGGTGGGCTGCCGGACGGAGACCACCCGCTGCGCGGCCGGGGCGTGTTCCACATCGGAGGCCGCGGCCCGGGACGCGGCGGCCACGGCGTACCAGGGACCGGCGACCGCCACGGCGGCCGCGAGGGCGGTCAGCACGAGAACCGTCAGTGCCTGACCCGCCCGGGCCCGGATCGCGCCGAGCACCAACCCGAGCATGCTGCCTCCCCCGCCGGTCGAAGATCCCCGCGCAGGGTACGCGAGATCACAACCAACCGCGCCGCTTCAGGTAGAGATACAGCCCGCCGCCGGTGACCACGATCAGAAACGTGCTGGCCACGAAGCCGGAAACCTTCTCGTAACCCCAGTACGGGACGTTCTGCCCGAACCACCCGGTGAGCGCGGTCGGCACGGCGATGATCGCGGCCCACGCGGCGAGTTTGCGGGTGGTGTCGTTGAGCGCGTTGCTCTGCTCGTTGAGGTCGGCGTCGAGCAGCCCGTTGATCCGGTCCCGGGCACCGTCGAGCGTCTCGGTGGCCCGGCGGGCGTGGTCGTCCACGTCCCGGTAGTACGGCTTGAGCCGGTCGTCGACCATGCCGTCCTCGAGCCGGAGCAGGTCGGCGATCAGGCCGGGCATCGGCGACACCGAGCGGCGCAGGTGGGCCAGGGCCTTGCGCAGGCCGAAGCCGTACATCCGGACGCCGCGCGGGGCGCCGCCCTCCTCCAGGATCTCGTCCTCGGTCTTGTCCATCGCCTCGTCCAGCGCCCGGGCGGCGGTGAACTGGCCGTCGACCACGACGTCGAGCAGGCCGTACGCGAGGAACGCGACCCCGCCGTGCTTCGCCAGCTCCGGATCGGCGTCCCAGCGCCTCAGCACCGGGGCAAAATCGACGTCGGTCTTGCGTACGGTGATCAGCGCCCGGTCCGTGATGAACGAGCTGATCTCCGCCTTGTCCATCCGCGGCGACGGGCCGTCGGTGGTGACGTGCGCGGCGTACACATTCATGAAGAGATGGCCGGAATACCGGTCGAGCTTGGGCCGCTGGTGGTCGTGCACCGCGTCCTCGACGGCCAGCGGGTGCAGCCCGAACATGGGCGCGATCGCCTGCAGGTCCTCCATCTCGGGGTCGAGCAGGTCCAGCCAGAGCACCGCGTCGTGGTGCTCATCGAGCAGTCCGGGGATCCGGTCGGTGCCGAATCCCTCCGCCACCACCACGCCGTCCTGGTAGAGGCGGGTGGTGGTGGAGCACTTCAGCTGCGACGTCACGTCCCGGATCTTATGCCTCAGCTGTGCGAGACGCTCAGGCTGTAGAACCAGACCGACAGGGTGAAGTTGCCGCCCGGGGAGACGGCGGGAGCGAGCGCGGCGGCGGTCGTGGGCACCGCCAGCACGACCGAGCTGACTGTCAATCCCCGCTGGATGGTTTAAGCTTGAAGTTATGAGCTCTCCCCACGCACCCGCCGCCGCGTACGACGCGTTCCTGCCCGAGGCGCTGCGGGCCGCCCGGGCCCAGCGGGACTGGACGCCGGCGGACGGGCCGATGCCGGCGATGTACCTCAGCCACGGCGCCCCGCCGCTGTTCGACGACGGGGCCTGGCTGCGGCAGCTCGCCGGGTGGGCGCAGTCGCTGCCGAAGCCCACGAGCATCCTGATCGTCTCCGCGCACTGGGAGACCGCCCCGCTGATGCTGTCGGCGTCGGCCGCGAACACCCCGCTGGTCTACGATTTCGGCGGCTTCGACCGGCGCTACTACGAGATGACGTACGCGACGCCGGACGCGAGCGGTCTCGCCCGCCGGGTCGCCGCGACCATGCCCGACGGCGAGCCGATCTACCAGCACCCGCGGCGCGGCCTCGACCACGGCGCGTGGGTGCCGCTGATGGCGATGTACCCGCTCGGCGACGTACCGGTGCTGCAGATGAGCATGCCCACCCACGACCCGGCGAAGCTGATGGACATCGGTTCCCGGCTGCGCTCGCTGCGCGAGGAGGGCGTGCTGGTCATCGGCTCCGGCTTCATGGTGCACGGCCTGCCGTTCCTCACCCGCGCGATGGTCCAGCACGGCGAGATCCCCGCCTGGTCGTCGGAGTTCGACGCGTGGGCCGCGGACGCGCTCGCCCGCGGCGACGTCGACGAACTGGCCGCCTATCAGGACCGGGCGCCGGGCATGCCCTACGCACATCCGACGCCCGACCATTACACCCCGCTGTTCGTCACCCTCGGCGCGTCGGCCGACCCGTCGGGGCCGGTCAGGACCGCGATCGAGGGCTACATGCTGGGCTTCTCCAAGCGGTCGTTCCAGACGATCGGCTAACCCTGGGCCTCGATCGACACGGGCTCCCACGTGCGCCACTCGGCGAGGCGGGACTCGTAGTCGGCCGTGGCGATCGCGAGCGGGCCGTCGCCGAAGAACACGCGCAGCGGCGGCTCCTGCGCGTCGACGACCTTCAAGATCGCCGACCGGGTCGCGACCGGGTCACCCGGGGTGCTGACCCGCGCGGCCCGGCCCGCCGCGGCCTTCTCACGAGCCTTCTCGTACGCCGGGAGCGCGGTCGCGTGCTGCGCCGAGGAACCACCCCAGTCGGTGCTGAACCCGCCCGGCTCGACCAGCGTGACCTTGATGCCGAACCCGCTGACCTCAGCGGCGAGGGACTGACTGAAACCCTCGAGGGCCCACTTCGAGGCGTTGTAGATGCCGATGTTCGGGAACGCCGAGATGCCGCCGATCGACGACACCTGGATGACGTTGCCGCCGCCCGCGTCACGCAGGAACGGCAGGGCCGCCTGGGTGACCCAGAGCGCGCCGAACACATTGGTCTCGAACTGGGCCCGGGCCTCCGCCTCGCTGATCTCCTCGATCATGCCGAACTGGCCGTAGCCGGCGTTGTTGACGACCACGTCGAGGCGCCCGAAGTGCTCGTTCGCCCGGGCGACCGCGGCATACACGGCGTCGCGGTCGGTCACGTCGAGTGCGATCGGCAGGATCGCGTCACCGTACGTCGCGGTGAGGTCGTCGAGGGACGCGGTGTCGCGCGCGGTCGCGGCGACCCGGTCGCCCCGGTCGAGGGCGGCGATGGCCCACTCGCGGCCGAAACCGCGCGAGGTGCCGGTGATGAACCAGGTCCTGGCCATCTGCAGATCCTTTCGTCGGTGACTCAGAAGCGCACGGTCACGGTTACCCGGCGATTCAGGGCCTGACGCTTGCTGTCGATGGGATTCACGCCACCGGCACCGACCACCGTGATGGGCTTGCGCACCTTGAGCAGGCGCAGGTAGTCGCGGACCGCCGCGGCCCGGCGACGGGCCAGGACCCGGTTCGCCTTCTTGGCCGCCTTGGACGTCTTGTCGGTCTGCGTGTAACCGGTGACCGTGATGCTCTTCGCGTCCTTCAACGTGCCGACCAGGGAGCGCAGGTGAGCCTTCATGGACGGCGTCAGCTTCACGGTGCCGTAGGAGAACTTCACCGCGCGTACCGTCACGGTGTTGTTCTTGGGCTTGGCCCCTGATCCGGTACGGCCGGCGCACTTGTCGTCCAGCGTGACCCAGTTGCTGTCGCGCACCAGCGTGCCGTCCGGCGCGTGCCCGGTCAGCACGAGCTGGTGCAGACCACCCTCGACGCACGCCTTGCGCGGCATCCGGATCTGCGCCCGGAAACCGCCCATCGAGTTGGTCCGGCCCGTCGCCAGCGTCACCGGTGTCGAGTACAGCGTCAGGACGTACGTGGACGCCGGTGCGAGACCGCCGCCGGTCATGACCGCGGTCGCGCTGGTCAGGGCGGCGTCGACCTGCAGGTTGAGGTCGAGGTTGAGGCGCACCGGCGCGTCCGGGTCCGGTGTGGGCGCGGGCGTGGTGGATGCGGGCGTGGTGGGTGCGGGCGTGGTGGGTGCGGGTGTGGTCGGCGCCGGGGTCGGGCTGGGCGTCGGGGTCACGCTGGGCGTCGGTGAGGGCAGCTCGAACGTGGGATCCGGCGTCGGCACCGTGGGCGCCGGCGTCACCGGTGCGGCCGTCGTCGGCGCGGGTGTGGTCGGTTCAGGGGTGGTCGGGGACGGCGACGGCGACTCCGAGGGCGACTCCGAGGGGGATTCCGACGGGGACGGGGTCGGGCCGGGGTCCGGGATCGCGTACGCGAAGGTCGCCTCCGCCTGGGCCGTGCCGGCGACCAGCGTGACCGTCACGACCTGCTCGGCCGGCACCGCCGGGGTGATGAACGTCAGCCGGGTGCCCGGCACGTTGACGTCGAACTCCGCCGGCCGCAGCGTCACCTCGCCGACCCGGACCGCCTTGACCGTGTCCAGCAGCGAGCCGGTGACGGTCACCGCCGTGCCGCCCGCCGGCGACCCGGAGAGCGGCGAGAGCTGGTTGATCACCGGCGGCACCGCGGTGACGAGCAGCGTGCCGGCGACGTACTGGAACGCGGTGGGATTGGCGTACGAGGCGGTGCTGGCCGCGGTCAGCGTGCCGCCGCGCGGGACGATCTTGTACGTTCCCGCGGTGGTCGGCGCGCTACCCAGCTTGGTCGTGCCCTGGTAGTAGTCGTACCCGACCCCTGCCACCGAGTCCCCGTCGAGCAGGCCGTCGACGACGCTGCCCGGCGTGACCGGCTGCCCCACCGGGACGCTCAGGTCGTCGGCGACCACCGAGATGACCAGCGGCGTACCCACGATCGTGAGTTCGGTCTGCTCGACCGTCTCCCGCTGGTCGGACGCCGCGGTGGCGGCGTTGTAGTTGACCGAGGCCGCCTGCCGGCCGTTGAGCACGCAGGTGCCCGCGGTCAGCGGGGTGACCGTCGTGCCGGACACCCGGCAGATGTCCGGGGTGTCCGAGGTGATGACGACCGCCGCCGGCAGCGCCGCGGCGTTCTGGACGGCCCCGGTCCGCCGGTCGGTGACCTTCGCCGTGACCTGGGCGGTGGTGCCGGCGCCCAGCAGCACCGAGCGCGGGCTGACCGCCAGGGCCAGCTGCGCGTCGGCCTTGGCGATGGTGCCCCTCACCGTCGGCCGCGGGTTGCTCAGCGCGTAGTCGAGCGCGAGCGCACCGGTCAGCTTCGCGTCCGCGGTCAGGTTCACCGGCTTGTCCACCCCGGCCGTGGCGTCGGCGAACGTGCCGGCCGCGGTCGTGACCAGCTGCAGGCTGTCGCCCGCGACCAGGCCGGTGAACGTCGATGTGGTCAGCGCGGCCGCGGTGGTGCCGTCGTAGGTCCGGTCGGCGCGGACCGACGCGATGGCGACGCTGCGCGGGGTGATGGTGATCCGCTTCACCGGCCGGGTGAGCACGTAGTACATGCTGCGGTCGGGGCCGGTGTCCGCCATCTCGATCGAGCGGATCCGCACGTCCCAGGAGGCGAGCGCGGTGCCGTTGCCGCCGCACTCGGTCACCGCGAGCGCCACGTGCCGGGGCAGGCCGGTGTTCCAGTAATCGGTGTCCGGCTTGGCGGCACAGGTGGAGTTCCGGTATTCCCAGATCACGCTGGTGATCGGGTCCGGGACGGCGGTCGCCTGCCACGTGAGGTCGGCCGGCGCGGTCAGCTGTCCCCGGTACCCGAACGAGTCACCGTTGACCGACGCCGGCGTGACGGTGACCGGGGTGCCGGTGATCGTCACGCGGACCGGGGTGACCTCCTCGGCGAGCGTGTAATAGGGCTTGCGCGTGGCCCGGGGCCAGTCGGCCCGGACGTAGTAGTCCCCGGCCGCGGTCGGTGCCCCGTCCTTGGCCGACGCCCACTTCGTGGCGGTGAACTGCGCGGCGGTCACGTACTCGTACCCGGCCGGCGCAGCCACCGTCAGGGTGTCGTCCGGCAGCAGGCCGGTGCTCGTGGTGTCCAGCGTGTAATCGGTGCCGGCCGGGATCGTCAGCCGGTTCGGGCTGCCGTTCGCCCGGGTCGCGACCGAGGCGCCGAGCGCGCACCGGAACGTCTCACGCTGTGCCGGTTTCGTGGCGTCCGTGGGGGTGATCACGATCTCCTTGGTGCCCCACGGGTCGGCGAGCGGGCCGGGCAGATCGGCGAGGTCGATGACCACCTTCGCCGGGGCGTAACTGGTCGGGGTGATCGCGAGCCCGCCGAACGTCACCGTGCCCGCGGCGCCGAACACCGAACCGGTGGCGCTGACCGTGACGACCGCCGGGTTCACCGTGCCGCCGCCGGTGACCGCCCGCGGGGCCGGCAGGCAGGAGCCGTAGGCCGGGCCGGTCGCCAGCGTGATGCCGGTGCCCAGGTACCGGATGCCGTAGTCGGTGGACGCCCGGCCCACGTCGGTGACCACCTCGACGGTCTTCCAGCCCGCGCCGAAGGTCCGCGGCGCCGGGAATGTCAGGGTGCCGGCGGCCAGCGTGATCGGGGTGACCGTCACCGGGTCCGCACTGCTCCCGCTGTACACGGTCACCCGGGTCTGCGCGGGGTCGGTACCGGTCAGGGCCGAGCCCGTCAGGGTGAAGCTCGCGGAGGCGTCCGACAGCGGGTTGAACTCGCGCGGGTCGGCTCGCCCGGCACTCGTGGTCACCGCGATCCGGTCGATCACCGGCGGGGCGATGGCGTCGGTCCAGCGCAGCGCGTCGGCCCGGGACGCGGACAGCGCCGAGTCGGCCGGTGTGACCGTCACCGTCGCCGAGCCCGCGGCGTGTGCCGGGGTGATGAACGTGACGGCGGTGTCGCTCCACGATGTCGTCGCGACCTGCACGCCGTCGACCAGCAGCGTCCCGGCCGGGCCGAAGCCCGAGCCCTGGACCCGGGCCTGCACACCGCCGGCCGCCGGGCTCTGCAGGACCACCCCGAGCTCCGGGTACGTGAACTCGGGCGTCGGGAACGCGAACTGCGCGGCGTACGGGTCGGTGCCCACGTACGTCAGCACCGGGCCGGTGACGCGGACGGCGCCGCGCAGGGTGTCCGGCACGTCGTCCGGGTCGATCAGGATCGGCAGGGTGCCGGCGGTGCCGGTCGGCACGACCACCCCGCTGATCACGGTGCCGTCGCCGGTGGCCGTGTACGCCTCCGCCGCCGCGTCACCGACCTTGATCGCACCGGACGCGCCGAACCCGGCACCGGTGATCGTGACCTGGGCCCCGGCCCCGGTGGCCCACGACGGCACGGCCGCCGGCGCGACGGTACGGATCCCGGCCTCCGGCAGCACCGTCAGCCCGCCCGCCTGGGTGGTGGTGGCGGTGGTCGTGCCGATGACGACGTCCTGCGGGCCGGCCGCGTCGGTCACCGGCACCTCGAACCGGATCGAGGTGGCGTTGGACGTGGTGACCTTCGCCCACACCCCGCCGACGCTGACCCCGACCGTGCCGGCGGTGCCGAAGCCGCTGCCGGTCACGATCACCAGGTCGCCGGGCCGGGCGGTGGCCGGGCTGACCAGCGACACCACGGGCGGGGCGCTCGGCGCGGCCATGGTCAGCGCGAACGGGTCCGAACTGCCGCCGCCCTGCTGGGAGGTGACGCGCACCTCGACCGGGCCGGTGGCCGCGGTCGCCGGGACCACCGCGGTGAGCCGGGTCGCGGTCACCCGGGTCACCGACGGTGACTTCACCCCGCCGATGATCACGGTCGGCCGGCCGGTGGAGCCGAACCCGGTGCCGATCACGGTGACGACCGACCCGCCGGTGTTGGCGACCGTGGCGGGGCTGATCGACGTGATCGAGGGGCGGGCGCCGTACAGGTAGGTGGCGGCGGCCGTGCTCGTCCCGTACGCGTTGGTCGCGGTGATCTTGACCGGCCCGGCCACGACGCCGGGTGGCACCGTGACGTCGATCGTGTCGAGTCCCTGGATCCGGTCGAGCAGCGAGCCCTGGAAGAGGTACTCGGCGCGCTGGATCACCTGGTATCCCGCGAGCTCCTGGTCACCGATCCGGACGGTGAGCGACCCGCCGCCGGAGAGCAGGAAGCGACCCTTGAGCCGCAGTTTGGTCCCGCCGGCGAGCGGGCCGGAGGCAGGAGAGAACGACAGATCCGCCGGTACGGGCTCCTGCCAGGTGACCGGCTTCGAGAAGATCTCCCGGCAGACGTCCGTGCACACCGACGCGGTGAACGTACGGGGACCGCTGCCCCCGTAGTTGAGGTCCACCGAGCTGGGCATCATGAACGGACCCTCGTCGTCGTAGTACCCGTACGGGTACGGCACGAAATACGTGGCGGTGTCGTCGCCGCGCCACGGGAACGACTCGAGCCGGCTGATCGTGTGCCCCTGGCCGTCCGAGATCGCCCAGCGCAGCGGCAGATCGGGGGCCACGCCGTGCCCGCGCAGGACGATCGGGGTGCCCACGGTGAGGACCGCGGGGATGTCCGCGCTGTCGATCGTGAAGTCGTCGGTGTACGTGATCGCGTCGTGAACGGTCGTCGAGCCGTAGTACCGCTGGTAGTCGTAGTTGCTGCTCAGGCGGTAGGTGCAGCTCGTGTTCAGCTTCAGGTCCGCGGTGCCGGGTTGCCGTCCGGGCGCGGCCGGCACCCGCAGGACCAGGGAGGTCAGGCCGCTGTCCGGGTCCAGGGAGCTGCTGATCGTCTGGGCGTACCCGTCACCGATGTAGGAGTACATGTAGCAGCCGTACGGGTCGGAGGTCAGCGTCCCGTCCCGCACGGTGACCGTCGTGCGGGTGTATCCCTGCACCGTGTGGGTGGCGCGCGAGATGCCGACGACCTTCGGTTCGGGGGCCGTCCTCGACCAGGCCACGACCTGGTACGTCGCGATGGTGACCGCGTCCGGCGCGGTGACCCGCACGGTGATCTCGTTACGGCCGTAGCCCAGCGCCACGGTGGCCTGGCCGGAGCCGTTGCGGGGGTACGTCGTCCCGTCCCGGCTAACCACCACCGAGGCACCGGCGGCGGCGGGCACCGCGGTCAGGCCCAGCGACGCCAGATCGGTGAACGCCTGGTAATAGTGCGTGCCGGCGGCGAACGCGGGAGCGAGGCCCGACGTGCGGTCCCCGGACGTGGAGATGCTGAGCGCGCTCAGGGTGGCCACCGGGGAGGCCGGGGCCGCGGCCGCCGGGGCCGGCGCCATGAGCAGGGCGGCCAGCACGGCGGCAGCCGTCCCGGCGGTGAGAAGCGTGCGGATGCGGCCCATGTCTCGTTCCCCCGAACGTCACGGCTGGCCTGACCTCAGCATCTTTGCCCGCGTGCCCGCCCGTCCGGGACCAAACATGAAAAGCCCTCAAAAATCAGAGATCCCGCCAGGTCCAGCGACCGCCGAGCAGCGTCCCGGCCACCGGCATGGCCCGCAGCCGGTCCGTCCCGGCCCGCAGCGGATCCACGTCGAGCACGATCAGGTCGGCCGGCTCGCCCTCCTCGACCCGGGTACGCCCACGGGCGCTGGACGCCAGCGCCACGTCCAGCGGCAGGCGCTGCTCGGGGTGCCAGGCCTCCCGGTCGTCACGGCTGCGGGTGGTCGCCGCCGAGATCGCCGTCCACGGGTCGAGCGGTGCCACCGGGGCATCCGAGCCGAGGCGCAGCGTGGCCCCGGCCGCGTGCAGGGATCCGTACGCGAAGGACCGGCCGGTGCGGCCCGCCCACAGCCGGTCGGCGACGTCCCGGTCGTCCATGGCGTGCTCCGGCTGGACGCTGGCGACCAGGCCGAGCGGGGCGAACCGGGCGAAGTCCGCGGCGCCGACGAGCTGGGCGTGCTCGATGACACCGGGCAGCCCCAGGCGTTCGAACGTGTTGATGACCTCGGTGTTCGCCCGGTCGCCGATGGCATGCACGGCGGCCGCGATGCCGTTGGCCGCCGCACGCTCCAGCAGTGCGGCCAGCTCGGCGGGCGGGACCGAGGAGACGCCGTGCCCGTGGGTGCCGGGGTACTCGTCGACACACCAGGCCGTACGCGTGTTGAGCGAACCGTCCGTGATGACTTTCAGCCGGCCCATCGTGACCAGCCCGGCGGCGTCGAGCACCGCACCCGTGCGCAGTCCGCGGGCGATGGCGTCCTCGAGCCGCTGCGGCCACACCGACGCCTCGACGCGCAGGCCGGTGACGCCCGCCGCGGTCCGGGCCGGCCACTGCGCGACGTTGTCGGCGTTCTCGAAGTCGACGATGCCCACGACCCCGCGCCGGGCCGCGGCGGCTGCCGTCTCCGCGTACGCGTCAGCCGGTGGTTGTCCTTCGTCCAGGTCGTGCAGGGCGTCGAGCCAGGGGCCCTCGCGCAGCATCCCCGAGTCGTCGAGCGCCAGGCCGAACCGGGCGGCGGCCGCCGAGTTGAGCCAGCCGCAGTGCAGGTCGCCGCTGACCAGCACGACCGGGACGTCCCGGGACACCGCGTCGAGGCCGGCCAGCGTGGGCCGGTCCGGCCACAGCGCGTCACGGAATCCGTACCCCATCAGGGTGTCGCCGGGCGCGACGGCCCGGACCGCTTCACCGACCAGGGCCAGCACCCCGGCCGCGCTGCCCGGCCCGGAGACGTCGAGGCGGCGGCGCTGCGTGACCCACTGAGTGAAATGTACGTGTTCGTCCCAGAGGCCCGGGCCGACGAACCGGCCGTCGAGCGGCACCTGATCCGCAGCCGTCACCGTCATCGTCCCGGCCGCCGCGATCCGGACGATCCGGCCACCGTCAAGATGCAGGTCGTACCGCTGGTCGTCACCGTAGAAGCGCGCGTCGCGCAGAACAGAACTCACGCGCAAAGAATCCGCGATCCCGTTGCACAACATGCTTCCGGGGTGCGTCATAGGGGGTGTGACCTTCGAGCAATTCGCGACGGCCCGGCTGCCCAGCCTGCTCCGGTACGCGGTCGTCCTCACCGGCGACCGGGAACTGGCCCAGGACGTCGTGCAGGAGGTGCTGGCCAGAGCACAGATCAGGTGGCGGAAGATCAGCGACGCGGACTCCCCCGAGGCCTACGTGCGCAGGATGGTGCTCAACGAGTACCTCTCCTGGCGGCGTAGCTGGGCCGCCCGCAACATCCACGCCGTCGGTGAACGCCTGGCCGACCTCGACGACCTGCGCGGCGGAGTCCGCGACCACGCCGATCACGTGGTCGAGGCCGACGCGCTGTGGAACCGCCTGGCGACGCTGCCGCGCAAGCAGCGCGCCGTGCTGGTGCTGCGCTACTACGAGCAGATCGACGACATCCAGATCGCCGACCTGCTCGGCTGTTCCCCGGCGACGGTGCGCAGCCACGCGTCGAGGGCGCTCAAGACCCTCCGGCTCTCGTCGGAGCACCAGACCCGGATCCACGCCGAGGAGAAGTCGTGAACGACCACGGAGACCAGCTCCGCGAGGCTTTCCACACCCACGAGAACCAGACCCCCGACCCCGCCGAGGTGTACGCGCGGGTCCAGGATCTGTCCCGTACCTACAAGAACCGCCGCCGGGGCGCCCAGCTGGCCGGAGGTGCCGTGCTCGGCGCCGGCCTGCTCGTCGGGGCGTTCCAGGTCCCGGCCCTGCTGTCGGCCAACCAGAACACCGCCATCACCTCGGTCGCACCGGCCGGGCCGGCCGCCGCGTCCCCGTCGCCGTCGGTCTCGGTCTCCGTCTCGGCCTCGCCCGTGGCTGCCGATCAGGATGATCAGCTGGACGCCTACTTCGCCGGCGGCTACGACTATGACGACGCGGTCAAGCTGGCCAGGATGTGGAACATGAGCAAGAAGAACATCGACGCGGTCAAGGCCCGGGCCGGCCAGGTGCTGCTCGACGGCAAGGACCTCCCGTTCGCCGGCGACCCGGTGGACCAGCAGTCCGCCGAGGAAGCGGCCCAGGTCGCCGCGTTCTTCGACGCCGGCTACGACATCCCGGACGCGGTCGAGCTGTCGAAGCTCTGGCGGACCAAGGACGCGTACGGCGCCAAGGTCATGGGCGGCAAGAAGCTCCTCGCCGGCGAGACCCTCCCGATCCAGCCGTGACACCCCTGCTGCACCGGCGGACGGGTTTCGAGATCGAGCTGATGGCCCCACCGGGCGTCAGCCGCCTCGACCTCGCCACGGACCTGGCCACCCGCCACGGTGGCCGGGTCCGGCCGGTGTGGCACCACGACAGCGAACCGTCGCTGGTCCCGGGTCTGGGCCGCTTCCTGCACCTGACCCGGGGCTTCGAGGTGACCCGGGCCGACGGCACCGAACTGTGCACCCTCGTCGACGACATCACCCTCCTCGACGGCCTCGACCCCCGGGCCCCCGCACCCCCCGGCTGGTTCCGCGTCCTCAGCGACGACCCCCGCCTCCTCAGCCTCCTGGCCCGCCACAGCGACCCGGCCGGCCCCCGGGCCACCGCCCTGGACGCGACGGCCGCCCTCTGGGGCACCAAGGTCCAGCACATCGGCGCCTTCGCCCGCCTGGACGACCACACCGGCGCGACGATCGCCCTGGCGGCCCCGCAAGGTGGGGAACGCGAACGCCCCTGCGAGATCGTCACCCCACCCTTGTCAGCCGATCACGACCAGGCGCTGGAAGAACTCCTCGCCCCGGCCCGCGACCTGGGCTTCACCGTCCCGGTCGAGGCAGCGGTCCACCTCCACCTCGACGGAGCCCCGTTCCGAGACCCGGCCACCCTCGCCAACGTCATCCGCCTCTTCGCGCACTGGCGCCACCCCCTGAGAGCCGTGCTGCGAACCAACCCGGCCTGCGTCCGCCTGGCGCCCCTGCCCGACCTGCTCGTCCAGGCCGTCGAGGGCACCCCGACCTGGGACGACCTGGCAAAGGCGGTGACCGACAGCGAGCTGACGAAGTTCTTCGACATCAACCTCACCCAGCTCTTCAACGACACCCCGATCCGGGACACCATCGAGATCCGCATCCTCCCCGGAGCCATCCAGGCAGCCGACATCATCAACCAGGCCGCCCTGCTGGAACTCCTCCTCGACCGCTGCGCCGACCCCACCCCCATCCCCCGGCCCCCCACCACCCAGGCCGAGGCCACCGAAGCCCTCCTGACCCTCGCCGCCACCACCCTGGCCAACCGCTGACCCCAGCTCCCCACCCCCACGCGGGTAGAGCCGCAGCCCAAGCACGGTCAAGCCCAGATCACCAGCACCACCAAGCCTCACCCCCCACCGCCGCAACCCGCCCCACCCTGCCGCCCCGGCCTCGTCCGGTCTACCCCGGCCGCGTCCGCCCTGGCCGCGCCTGCCCCGGCCGCCCCTGCCCCAGCCGCCCCTGCCCCAGCCGCCCCTGCCCCAGCCGCCCCTGCCCCGGCCGCCCCTGCCCCGGCCGCGCCTGCCCTGGCCGCGCCTGCCCTGGCCCGTCCGCTCTGGCCCGTCTGCCCTGGCCGCGCCTACCCTGGCCGCGCCTGGCCCGTCTGCCCGGCCGCGTCTCGCCTGGCCGCGTCTCGCCTGGCCTGCCCTGCGCCGCCCTCCCAAGCCTGCGCTGCTCAGGTCTGCCCGCCCAGGCCGAGGGCTGCCCAGGCCGAGGGCTGCCTGCCGGTCCCGCGAACAGTCCGGTATCCACGCCTGCATGACGAGGCCACCGCGGCCAGGTGGACCGCGGCCAGGTGGACCGCGGCCAGGTGGACCGCGGCCAGGTGGACCGCGGCCAGGCTGGATCGACAAACTCCATCGAGCCGCACCTTCAGCCGGGCCAGAGACCCAGGCACCCGAAGGCCCACCCCCGCTCTCCCGGGCCCATTGCCGAACCGGCCCGCCCGGACAACGCAGAGCCGATCCGCCGAACCTTGCAGCCAAGGCCCCACCGCCGGCCCACTCGATCCGCCCCGCACCACCATCCACCGCGGGAAACTCCGTCTCGCCATCCCCATGCGGCCAGCCGGACCCGACCGTCACCACAGTCGAACGCGATGTCACCATCCCCGACAACCATGACAACTTCGCGCCAATCCCAATGCCCTTCCCACGCGCCACCCGAGGCCAACCGGGGCGCGTTTCTCCAGTGCCGACCAACCCAACTCCACAGACACGCCCTTCACCGGCTCCACCTTCGCCAGCTTTACCGCCGCCAGGCCCATCCGTTTGCGCCGCCTCCCGGCAGGTCCCTCCCGCTCCACCCGGAGGAGCCTCCCCGGACCTGCCCAAGAGCACCCAAGCGACCTCGACAGAAGGCGCTTCACCAGCTGCGACTGACAGAGTCCCTCCACGCTCGACCGAGCGACCTTCACCGGCCCTGACTGGGAACGTCCCTCCAACCTCGACCAGAAGACCTTCACCACCCCCGGCCAAGAGCGCCCAACCAGCCTCGACCAAAAGACCTTCACCAACCCCGGCCGAGAGCGCCCGACCAGCCTTGACCGGAAGAGCTTCCCCATCCACGGCCCGGCGGACTTCATCAGCTACCACCGAGGAGGCTTCCCCAGCCACCACCGGACGAGCCTCCTCGGCTCCAACCAGGCGAACCTCCCCCGCTCCAACCGGACGCAGATCCCCAGCCCCAACTGGACGTAGATCCCCAGCCCCGACCGGACGCAGATCCCCAGCCCCAACTGGACGCAAGTCCCCAGCCCCAACAGGACGTGGATCCCCAGCCCCGACCGGACGCAGATCCCCAGCCCCAACTGGACGCAAGTCCCCAGCCCCAACAGGACGTGGATCCCCAGCCCCAACCCAGCGCGTTATTTCAGCTCCGACCCGCCGCGCTTCTGCAGCTGCAGACGCCTGCTGCACGGCGAGCAGCGGACGCGTCCGCGCGGGGCCGGCCGGACGAGTGCCGGCGGAGCCCACCACGGCACGCCGCGCCTGCCCGGCCTGGTCATCGGCACACACCGGCAGGTCCCGTCCGGCCGGGGAGTCCGGCGTCGACGCCGAGTCGTCGGCAGCAGGTCGCAGCATCCGGGGCGGGGACGAACGCGCAGGCGTGGGCCGGGAGGGCGCCCGATACGGCGACGTCGGCTGAGATGGGTGTATCGGGTCGGGGACCATCAGAGCCCACGGGTCGCCGGCCTCGCGCAGCCGACGCAGACGTTCGGTGTGGTGCCGGAACTTGCCCCACCTGCGACGGGTCGCATGGTCGCGGCGGAATTGCTCGCGTTCCTCAGAATAGTTACGAGACCTGGTGGGATCGCGCATTTCCGCGACCTGTCCCCTCGTGAACATCTGCAGCTGCCCCATGCACCATATTGTTCCACCGTCCAGCTTCGAACACCGCATCGATCATCAGCCGATTTCCATACTCCACGGAGGAGATCATCGGCCCTTGACGTGGCGATACTCACTGACGCATCCCCGACAAGACTGTGGGCCTCACCACTTGGCACCAAGCAAGCTCGAGACGTACGCTGGAGACACCAAATGAACCTACATAGACAGTCCATTAAGCCTTGTTGTTGACAAATTAAGCGTGCGCCGAAATGGCGGACGGTCCATCTCATAATTGTAATTACGTGTGCCCGTTATGGGATTGGCCTGCTGGGTCGAGGCCACGAGTTGGCGCCGGTCGTTCGGGCGCCCAGCGGGGCGGTTCGAGGCAGGGAGGCGCCTGCTGAACGTGAACGGCCTGGCCCACGTCGGTTCGATGGCCTCGGTGAGGCATGCCCGACGCGGTGTGCGGGGTGGGTGGCCGACCGGCCTGGCGGTACCGGTCGGCCGGGACCCGTCTTACCGGACCGGTCCGGGGTCCCGGCTGCGCCGCGAAACGCAGCCGGGACCAGGTCACGGCCTGCCGCAAGACGGGCCGGGACCCTGACCCCAGCCACGCCGCGAACGTGAGTGGGGTCGCGCCCCGGGCACGCCGCGAAACGTGGCCGGGGCGACAGCCCACCTCGCCGTGGCCGGCGGGGTGGGCTGTGGATCAAGCGTGGTGAGCCACAGTGGATGGCGGCCGAGATACAAACGGCTGACCGGTCGCTGAAGCTGGGCGTCACTGGAGCTGGGCATCACTGGAGCTGGGTGGAAAACCCAGCTGGTCTGATGCCGCAGGCAGTATCAGCGCGGGCCGCCGGACCGGGCCGGATGCAACACGCCAGCTCCACCGGAGCGGACCGGAGCGGACCGGAGCGGAGCGGACCGGCTAGGTGGAGAGGGCCTGCTGAAACAAACGGACCGGATCGACGGACCGGGTGCCCCGGTACCCCGCCGGACCGGAACCAGAGGGCGGTCCAGGCCGGCGGGGTATCGGGTCGAGCGTGTACGGCCGGGCTTGTCAGGCCGGGCTTGTCAGGCCGGGCTTGTCAGGCCGGGCTTGTCAGGCCGGGCTTGTCAGGCGGGGTCCAGGGCCAGGGCGTCGAAGACGAAGTTGGGGCTCAGGAAGCCTTCGCCGCTGCTGCCGCTCAGGACGGAGATGGACATGGTGTTGGTTCCGGCTTTCAGGGCTGCCGCTGGGATGGTGAACGTGTACGTGGCGTTCACTCCTCGCCAGGTTCCTCGGGTTACGCCTCGGGAGTTGAGGTTGGCCGAGGCCGGGGAGGCTGAGGCCGGCGACGTGAAGGTGCCTATCGAGACTGCTGGGCGGCCGCCCGCGAAGCCTCCGGTGATGGCGATCCGGAGGCGGGCTCCGGTGGTGGGCACCGTGGTGAGGTTGAATTTCAGGGCCAGCGGGGAGTTCGTGGCCTTGAACTCGGCCATGGGCAGGGCTGCCGCTCCGGCGGACACGTCGATGGTTCCTGGGGTCCAGGAGGCCATGCGGGGGTCCGAGGGGTGCATGGTCTCGATCTTGTCGGCGTTGCGGAAGCCGGACGGCGTACCGTCGAATGCTCCCAGCTGGAACAACGTGCCAGCCGCCGGCAGGTCGCCGGAGAGGGCGACCGTTGCCGTTCCCCCGGCGGTCACGGTGACCGACTTGGTCGTGCCGACCGCGAGTTCGCCCGCGTACAGGGTCGCCGTGTAGGTGCCGGGGCGGACGTGGCCGATCACGAAGGCGCCGCTCTTGACCGTTCCCCAGTACTGGCCGTTGGTGCCGGCCAGGGCGACCGTGCCGGTCTGGGTGCCGCGCCAGGAACCCGTTGCCGTTCCGCTGACGCCGCCGCGCTGGGCGTTGGACAGCAGGCCCGGGATGTAGGCCGACAGGAAGTCGAGGCTGTGCAGCTCCGGCGTCGTGCCGTCGGTCAGGGCCATCGCGTACGGGCCGTGCAGCCCCGTCCGCAGGGCCTCGGTCTGCTGGTGGCCGCTGAACATGTAGTGCGTGATGTTCACGGCCGAGCCGGTGTCGTTGACCTCGATGTCGCGGAAGAACGGTCCGCCGGAGGCCATCTCCTGGGTGCCCGGGATGATGTAGACGCCGTGACCGTTGCCGCTCGCCCCGAACGGTTTCTGCGCGATGAGGCGCTGGGAGCTGTAGAACTTCGACGCGGTCTGGCCGTTGCTGAACGCGAAGACGTCCTCGCCCTCGACCGTCTTCGTGGTGCCACCGGTCTTTGCCGCGGTGGGCGACGTGGTCAGCAGCGACGGCTTGAGGCGGGTGATGAACCGGGCCTCGTTGGGGTTGAGGGTCTTGGCGATGTTCGTCGCCATGTAGACCGTGTTGTCGTTCTTGCGGGCGTAGTAGTACTGCGTGACGCCGATGGTGGTTTCCGCGACGGTCACCAGGACGGAACCGTTGCCGAACGTCTTGCTCGACACGGTCGCGGCCTTGAAGCCGGACTCGAACTGCCCGGCCGCTCCGGATGCCGCCAGCTCCACACCGTTGTGCTTGAGCGACGTCATCGTGCCGGTGGTGCCGTTGACGAGGAAACTCATGCCCGTACCGCTGTCGAAGGCGACGTTGGCGGCGGCCGAGGCGAGCTGCTCACGACCGACGAAGCCGAGACCGACCGCGACGGCGGCGGCGATCGACGCCGCGGCGAGGACCCTGGTGCGTTTGCGCTGGGACATCCGGAGCACCCCGCTCAGTTCAGCTTGATGTTGGTGGCGGTGCAGGTCGCGTTCGGCTTCGTGTCGACCTCGGTCGGCTCGCCGCTGGTCACGCCCTCGAAGCTGGCGCAGATGATCATCTTGCTGGTGCTGTTGTTGATGGTGACGTTGTCGATCGCCGCGGTGTCGCCGAGGTTCGGGTTGATGCCGACCAGGGTCTTCAGCGGCGCCGTGATGGTCACGTTGGAAACCTTGACGTGGCGGGCGAACTGCTTGGAGCAGTTACCGCAGGAGCGGTACAGCTTGCCGATGTCGGTGGCCTGGAAGTTCTTGATGACGAACGTGCCGGGGCCGTTGTGCTGGAACGTCTTGTCGGCCGCGTGCATCGCGCCACCGCCGTTGACGGTCATGGTCTGGCTCGCCGAGGTGCCCTTGAACGTGGCGGCGTCCTCGCCCACGTCCTCCCACCACACGTTGGTCAGGGTGCAGGTGCCGAGGCAGTGCACGCCGTCGGCGGCCGGGGACCCGATGATGACGTTGGAGATGCTGGCGCCGTCGGCCAGGTCGAAGATGGCGTCCTGGCCCTCTTCCTGACCACTGCCGCCCAGGTCACCGCTGCCGACGTAGCGGGTGTTGCCGCCGTCGAACGAACCGGTGATCTTCTTGGTGGCGGTGACCTTCTCGGTCTTGGACGCCGTGGGCCACGTGGTCGCCACGGGGGCGGCGGAAGCCGAGGCCGTGGGAGAAGCGGTGGCCGACTTGGTGGGCGACGCGGTGGCGGTCTTGGTGGGCGACGCCGTGGCGGTCTTGGTGGGCGACGCGGTGGCGGGCTTGGTGGGCGACGCCGTCGCGGTGGCGGTTGCGGTCGGGGTGGACGAGCCCGAGGCGCTCACGGCGAAGTCGTCGAAGGAGGCGGACGCGGACGCGGTGACCACGCCGGCCCGGCCCTTGGTGAGCTTCGCGGTGGCGTCGCCGACCAGCGTGCCGTCGACGTAGCCGCGGACCTTGGTGCCGGTCACGTCGAGGCGCAGGGTGTGCCAGCCGGTCGCGGCGGTCGACAACTTGAGGGTGCTCAGCACGGTCACCGAGGACGAGCCGCGCACCTCCTCGAGCCGTACCGCGCCGGGCACCAGGACCAGCCGTTCGAACTCGCTCGAACCGGTGGAGCGGGCCACGATGCCGGCCGAGCCGCTGCCGGTCAGGGTCAGCGGGCGGACCTTGGCCTGCACGGTGTAGTCGGTCCACGACTTGTCGCCGGCGAACTGGCGGGCCAGTTCACTCGTGGCGTTGTCCTGGCGCAGGACCTTGCTGCCGTCGGTCACCACTGACCACGTACCGCCGGATTTGGTCCAGTCGGTGAGGCTGCCGCTCTCGAAGCTGTCGCTGAACGACGTGCTGTCGGCGAACGCGTTGGCCGTGAGGCCTCCGGCCGCGACCACAACCGCGGCGAAACCGCCGATCAGGGCGGCCTTCCGGCGGCGACCGCCGGGGCGGCCAGGCTCTGCGTGTGTCATCCGTCTGCTCTCCAGATCATCGGTGGGACGTGATCCAGGTGGCCGGGCCGCCGGAAAAGGTTGCCGGGCCCATGCAGAAAAATCGCAGCGTCGCTCCAAGATCACATCTGGTGGTCAACTTCCCGTTGCACACCCGCCGGGTAGGAAGTGGAAACTGATCGGCATGAATTCCGCTCGCGCATGGCGACGAGCCGCGCTGGTGGCCGGCTGCCTGGTGCCGATGCTGACGTCGACCGCGGCCGTGGCCGCACCGTCGCAGATCTCAGCGTTCGACGCCGTCAACCAGTTCATCGGCACCGAGCTCGACACGACCCAGAACAAGAGCAACGACGCGTACGGCAACACGTTCCCGGGCGCGGCCGTGCCGTTCGGCATGGTGCAGCCGAGCCCGACGACGTGGGGTGACGGCAACACCAACGTCAGCCAGAAGGGCGGGTACGAATACACCGCCGGCCTGATCCGCGGCTTCGGCATGACGCGGTACTCGGGCACCGGCTGCACCGGCCGGTTCGGGGGCTACGAGTTCCCGACCATCCCGTACGCCGGGAAATTGACCGGTGGGGTGCTGCCGTCGAGCCCGGCCACGAACGTCAAGGACTATTACCTGCCGTTCAGCCATGCCAACGAAGTGTCACAGCCCGGCTACTACAGCGTGGCCCTTGACAACGATGTCAAGGCGGAACTGACCGCCTCGGCCCGTACCTCCGTCAGCCGTTTCGATTTTCCGAAGAGCGGCGACTCCACACTGATCCTCGACGTTTCCGGCCCGAACAACCGCACGTTCGGCAGCGAGGTCACGATCGACCCGGCGACACGTACGGTCAGCGGCTGGATGTACGGCGTCGACGTCTGTGACAACGGCAACTACTACAAGGCGTACTTCTCCACGCAGTACGACCACGACTTCGCGTCCTACGGCACGTGGACCGACGAGGCGCTGACCCCGGGCTCGGACCACGCGATCAAGAGCACCACCGACGTCGGCGTGGACTACCGGCACGACACCGGCGCGTGGCTGACGTTCAAGCAGGGCGCGAAGGTCGTCGCGAAGACCGGCTTCAGTTACACCAGCGTGCAGAACGCGGCCCTGAACCGGGTCACCGAGGTCGGTGAGGACGGTTTCAACGACGTCAAGAACGACGCCAAGAAGCTGTGGAAGCAGGCGCTCGGCACGGTCGACGCCGACGGGGGTACTACCGAGCAGCGCACGAAGTTCTACACCGCGCTGTACCACGCGTTCCTCAACCCGACCGTCCGTGACGACGTGAACGGCCAGTACCTCGGTTTCGACGACAAGGTGCACAGCGTCGAGAAGGGCCGGCACTTCTACAAGAACATCAACTTCCCGGGATCGGGCTGGGACGCGTACCGCAGCCAGGTGCAGCTCGTGGCGCTGACGTTCCCGCAGGTGGCGAACGACATCAACCGTTCGGTCGTCGCGCTCACCCAGCAGCGCGGGTCGTGGGCGCCGGGTGCGTCGCGGATGCAGGGCGACAACTACCAGGTCATCGTGTCGACGCTCGATGACATGGGCGCGACGGACTACGACCGCGCGGCCGCCCTCGCGTCGATGAAGGCCACCCAGGTGCTGCCGGCCACGACGACCAGCCGCAGCGACGGCTACCAGTATTTCGCCACCGGCCTGATCGAGAACCGCAAGGGCGACTTCGCGACCTCGCGGGTGCTCGAATACTCGGTGGACGACTTCGCGATCGCTCAACTGTCCGCGCGGCTCGGCGACAAGCAGTCGTACGACTTCTTCATGGGTCGCGCCCAGAACTGGATGAACGTCTTCGACACCCGGACGCAGCACATCCGGCCGCGGGAACGCACCGGCTTCGACCGGAGCTTCGACCCTCGGGTACGCGACGACGGCGCCGGCCGCGGCCAGTTCAACCAGTCGACCGGATATCAGTACGGCTGGAACGTGCCGCAGAACCTGTCCACGCTGATCGCCAAGCGGGGTGGTGTCGCGAAGGCCACCGCCGAGCTCGATGTCCTGATGGCACAGCTCGACGCCGGCGCTTACACCCAGACCGGCAACTACCTCTCCAACCAGGCCCCTTTCGGTACGCCGTGGGTCTACAACTGGTTGCAGGCTCCCGCGAAGGCCACCGATGTGCTGTACCGCGCGGTCTCGCAGATGTACGACACGACACCGTCCGGCCTGCCCGGCAACGACGACACGGGTTCGCTCAGCGCCTGGTACGTCTTCGCCAACCTGGGCTTCTACCCGGCGATCCACGGCACCGGTGACCTGGTGATCAGCGCCCCGATGTTCGACAGGATCGTCATCGACCCGGTCGGCGGCACCCGCAAGATCAAGATCAACGCGAAGGGTACGACCGGAGGCGCGCGATACGTCGGCGCGCTGAAGGTGGACGGCAAGGCGCAGAGCAAGTCCTGGCTCGACAGCTCGTTCGTCCGCAAGGGCGGCACGCTCGACTTCACGATGACGGCGACCGCCGGCGCGTGGGGCACCGCCGCCACCGACGTGCCGCCGTCGTACACCGACGGCTCGGACGCGCTGAACAACGCCGGCACTACGCCGGACGGTCAGGGCAACCTCGGCTCGATGGACCTCAGCGACTGGTCGCTGTCGAGGAACGCCCTCGCCACCGCCGGTGCGTCCCCGGGGGCCGACCTCCCGCTGGCCGGCACCGGCACGGTCTTCACCTGGCCGTCGGCCGAACCCGGCAAGCCCGACAACTGGATCCCGCACGGCCAGGTCGTCGACGTGCCGGACGCCCCGGCCGGCACCGTCGCGTTCCTCGGCCTCGCCACCAACGGCCCGTCCACCGGCACCGCGACCGTGCGCTACACCGACGGCACCACCCAGCCGGTCACCGTGACGTTCGGCGACTGGGCGGGCGCGGCCCCGGCGGGCACCACCGCGCTGGTCACCGTGGCCGGGCGCAACAACGTCAACGGTACGGCCGGTGACGGCACGTTCCGGGTCTTCGCGACCACCCCGGTCGCCCTCGACCCGGCGAAGATCGTCGATGCGGTCGTCCTGCCCGACGACGTCGACAAGGGCATCATGCACATCTTCGACGTGGCTGTCTCCTAGTCTGAATTCTCACAACGCGGCGGCGCCGGTCTTGAGTGGACGGCGCCGCCGCGTCGTGCTTGGCTGTTCCCATGAAGATCACACGCCGTACCCTCCTCGCTACCGCGGCGGCCACGGGTGTGGGTGCGGGTTCGCTCGCGGCGGGTGCGCCCGCCCAGGCCGCACCACTGAGCGGCGGCGTGAAGGCACCCAGGCTGGTGCCCGGCGACCGGGTCCGGGTGATCGCCACGGCCGGGGTGCCCGACACCCGGCTCGCTCGCGGCATCGAGATCCTGCAGAGCTTCGGCCTGGTCGTCGAGACCGGCACGCATGTGTACGACAAGTACGGCTACCTGGCCGGCACCGACGAGGCCCGGCTCGCCGACCTGAACGCGGCGTTCACCGACGAGGGTGTCAAAGGTGTCTTCGCGGCCCGCGGCGGCTACGGCACCCAGCGCATCATCGACGGGCTCGACCTGACCGCGGTCCGGCGCAGCCCCCGCGTCTTCGTCGGCTTCAGCGACCTGACCGCGCTCAGCGGCCGGCTGTGGAACCGGGCCCGGCTGACCAGCTTCTACGGCCCGATGATCAACTGGACCGACTCCCGCACCGGCCCGGTCGAGATCGAGTCGCTGCGCTCGGCGCTGATGACCACCGACCCGATCGTGCTGACCCCCGACCCGGCCGAGCCCAGCGCCACGGTCGTGGTGCCGGGCCGCGCGACCGGCACCCTGCTCGGCGGCAACCTCACCATGCTGCAGACCAGCATCGGCACCGCGGACCTGCCCGCCCTGCGCGGCGCGATCCTGCTGTTCGAGGACACCGACGAGTCGCCGTACAGCTACGACCGGATGCTGACCCAGCTGCGCCGCTCCGGCGCACTCGACCAGATCTCGGGCATCGCCATCGGCCAGTTCACCAACGCCCCGGTCAGCGCCGGCCAGTGGACCGCCGCCGAGGCGGTGCTGGACCGCGTCGGCGACCTCGGCGTCCCGGTCCTCGGCGGCCTGCGCGTCGGCCACGGCAACGGCCAGCTCACCGTCCCACTGGGGAGCATGGCCACCATCGACACCACCACCGCCACCCTGACCGTCGAGGCCGGGGTGAGCTAGGAGGCTGTCGGAGTCCGACCCTTACGCGGTCCGACCTGCGGCGGCATCACCGGCCGGAGGCGGGGGTGAGGACGCGCAGCCTGTCGATCAGGGTGCGGAGTTCGCGCAGCGCGGCCGGGTCCCGGCGGCGGCCGGTGGTGTCGATGATCTCGGTGACCCCGGACAGGAGGGCGGCGGCCTCGTGCGGGTCGCCGAGCTGGGCCAGGGCCTGGGCCGCCAGCCAGTCGCAGTATGCCCGGGGTGCTCCGGCGTCGCGGAGCTGGGCGACCAGGACCAGGCAGATCTTGTCGTAGCCGGACGCCAGCACGATGCGGGCCAGGGCGTCCGTGGCGTGCAGCCATTCCCGCGTACCCGGGAAAAGGTCTCGCAGCGTCTCGAAGGTGTCGACCGCCTGCTGGTGGCGGTCGGCCGCCGCGTAGTCCCGGCCGAGCGCGAGCAGCGTCCGGGCGATCTGCCTGCGGTCGGCGTCGCGGCCCTGGGCGGCCAGGTCGTCGACGGTGCGCTGGGCCAGCGCGAGGTTGCGCTCGGCCCGGCGAATCCGGTCCGGGTAGGTGGCGTGGCCGAGGTGACGCAGGCGCAGCGCGGTGACCGGGACCGGGGTGCGTTCCGGGGCCGAGCCGTCCGGGCGGATCAGGCGTTCGTGCACCCGGCCGGACCAGGACAGCCGGTCGGGGCGATAGAGGCGGGTCTCCAGCTGACGGTACGAACCCGAGTGGTGGGCGTCGTCGACCTCGACCGTCAGGGCGTCGGTGGTGGCCTCGGCCAGCACCCGGCGCAACGCTCGCGGGTCGGCGGTGACCCGGTGGTCGGCGTCGACGGCCAGCACCCAGGTCGCCGGCACCCAGGTCGCCGGCACCCAGGTCGCCGGGTGCTCGCGCTGGGCCTCGTTGCGGGCGGCCGCGAAATCGTCGGACCATCCGCCGCGGGTGACCCCCGCTCCGTACCGGGCGGCGATCTCCGGGGTGTCGTCGGTGGAGCCGGTGTCGTGGACGTGGATCTCGTCGACCACGAACGCGAGCGACTCCAGGCAGGCCGGGAGGAGCTCGGCCTCGTCACGGACGATGATCGAGGCGGCGAGCAGCGGACAGCTCATGTCTTCCCGATCGACCGGCCGGGGTGGGCCCTGAGCCGTAACACATTTGACATGATCTATGTGATCGCTAACACTCGTCTCCATGCTTGGTCGTCTGCTCCTCACCGCGGCGTTGATCATCGGCACCAGCACCAGCACCGGCACCGGCACCGGCACCGGGGAAACGCCGGAACCGATGGCGGTGGCTTCGCACCAGATCCCGGTCACGCCACCGCCGATGGGGTGGGCGTCGTGGAACACGTTCGCCGCGCGGATCGACCACACCGTGATCAAGCAGCAGGCGGACGCCCTGGTGTCGTCCGGGATGGCCGCCGCCGGGTACACCTACGTCAACATCGACGAGGGCTGGTGGCAGGGCACCCGGGACAGTTCCGGGAACATCACCGTGGACACCGCGGAGTGGCCCGGCGGGATGAAAGCGATCGCGGACTACCTGCACAGCCGGGGACTCAAGGCGGGCATCTACACCGACGCCGGGCGTGACGGCTGCGGCTACTACTTCCCGACCGGGCGGCCCGCCGCACCGGGTAGCGGCAGCGAGGGGCACTACGAGCAGGACTTCCTGGCGTTCGCCCGGTGGGGCTTCGACTTCGTCAAGGTCGACTGGTGCGGCGGGGACGCCGAAGGGCTGACCGCCGAGACGCAGTACCGCCAGATCAGCGCCGCGATCGACAGTGCGGCCGTGCAGACCGGGCGGCGGCTGGTGCTGTCCATCTGCGACTGGGGCAAGCAGGAGCCGTGGAACTGGGGTCCCGGCGTCGGTGCCATGTGGCGGACCAGCACCGACATCATCTTCTTCGGTGAGAAGGCCTCGATGGGCCGGGTGCTGACCGCACTGGACCGTAGCCAGAACCCGGTCGCGCAGCACACCGGTTACTACAACGACCCGGACATGATGACCGTCGGGATGCCCGACTTCACTGCCGCTCAGAACCGTACCCATATGGCACTGTGGGCGGTTTCCGGCGCTCCGATGCTGGCCGGCAACAACCTCGCCACGATGAGTGCCGGCACCGCGGCGATCCTGACGAACCGTGAGGTCATCGCGATCGACCAGGACGCCCGCGGGCTGCCCGGGACCAAGGTCGCCGAGGACACCGCCGGGCTGCAGGTGTACGGCAAGGTGCTCAGTGGCAGCGGGCGGCGGGCGGTCGCGCTGCTCAACCGGACCACGGCGAGCGCGACCATGACCGTACGGTGGAACGACCTCGGGCTGACCGGCAGCGCGACCGTCCGCAACGTCTGGGCGGCGGCCGATGCCGGCACCGTCGCCGGTTCCTACCGCGTGACCGTGCCGGCGAACGAGGCTGTCCTGCTCACCGTGACCGGCACCGAGGCGGCCGGCGTCACCTACCAGCCGGAGAGCGGCACCCGGTTCAGCGCAATCGCGTCGGAGGGCGGCGGGCTCTCGGTCGCCGAGATCGAATACACCAACGGCGGCAGCACCGCGCGGACCGCCACGCTGGCCGTGCCCGGATCCGCATCGACCGTGGTCGCCTTCCCGCCCACCGGGTCGGCGACCACGCCGGGGACCGTCTCGGTCGTCGTCTCCCTCGCCACCGGAAACACCAACACCCTGACCTTCGGCGCTGGGGCACCGGATCTCAGGGCCATCGAGGTACGCCCGTTCGGCGCGCCGTCCACCGCCGTACGGATCACCGGTGCGGCGTCGGGCCGGTGCCTCGACGTCAACGGCAACTCCCCGGCCAACGGCACCGCGGTCGTGCTGTGGGACTGCAACGGCCAGGCCAACCAGCAGTGGACCCCGACCGCCGCGCAGGAGCTGCGGGTCTTCGGGTCCCGGTGTCTCGACGCCTACAACAACGGCACGGTCAACGGCACCGTCGTGACCATCTGGGACTGCAACGGCCAGACCAACCAGCGATGGGTACGCAACGCGAACGGCACGATCACCGGCGTCCAGTCGGGACTCTGCCTGGACGCCTCCGGGGCGGGCACCGGCAACGGCACCCCGATCATCCTCTGGACGTGTGGCACCGCCGCGAACCAGCGGTGGACCGTCACCCCAGCAGCGTAGGGCGCTTCCACTCGCCGCCGTTGACGTGGTGGTCGAGGAACGCGAGCACCGTCTCGTACCAGATCTTGGCGTTGCCGGGTTTGAGGATCCAGTGGTTCTCGTCCGGGAAGTAGAGGAACTTGTGCGTGCTCGTCCCGTCCTGCGCCTTGGCGCGTGACAGCAGGTCCCACCAGAGGCGCAGGGCCTCGCCGATCGGCACCCGGTAGTCCTTGTCGCCGTGGATGACCAGCAGCGGGGTGGTGATGTCGTCGGCGAACCGGTGCGGGGAGTGCCGCCGCGTCATCTCCTCGGTCATCTCCCGGGTCCAGTAGTACGACGCGTCGGTGGTCGTGCTCATCTGGTCGAGCGCCCACAGCGAGGCGTGCGTGACGATCGCCGCGAACCGGTCGGTGTGCCCGGCGATCCAGTTGGCCATGTAACCGCCGAACGATCCGCCCATGGCGGCGACCCGGGCGGCGTCGATGTCCGGCCGCTGGAGCGCGGCGTCGGTGATGGCCATCAGATCGGTGTACGGGGCGTCGCCCCACGCGCCCCAGCCCCGCCGGATGAACTCGATGCCGTAGCCGGTGGACAGCGCCGGGTCGGGCAGCAGCACCGCGTAGCCGTGCGCGACCGCGATCCACGGGTTCCACCGCCAGGACCAGGCGTTCCAGGAGTGCAGCGGGCCGCCGTGGATCCACAGCAGCAGCGGGGCCGGGCCGCCCTGCTCGGGCAGCGCGAGCCAGGCGCGCAGCTCGGTGCCGTCCGCCGCGGTCGTGGTGACCTCCGCCAGCCGCCCCGGCACCGGTACGACCTCGGCGGGGCCGGGCAGCGCCAGCACCGTGCCGGACCCGTCGAGCGGCACCCGGACCGGTACGGGCGGGCTGTCGACGGCCGCGCGTAGGGCATAGGCCCAGCGCCCGTCCGGGGAGACCCGGAGGTCGGTGTACGCGCCGTCGTCGGGCGTGAGCCTCACCGGCTGCCCGGTCGCGGCGTCCACCCGCCAGAGCGGGGAGCGGCCACCGTCGTCGGCGACCACGATCAGCGCGGCACCGTCGGGCGTCCAGCGGGCGGAGTGCGGCCAGCGGTCCCACTGCCCGGTCAGCGCCTCGACCGGGCCACCGGCGAGCGGGAGCACGCCCAGCCAGGAGTCACCGGGTTCGAACGGCGAGGAGCGCCGGCGGACCACGACCGCCACGCGTGTGCCGTCGGGTGACAGCCGCGGTGACCCGTACAGATGATCGGGGTCGTCGGCCAGGACCCGGCGCCCGCCGGTCTCCACGTCGATGGCGACCAGGGTGTCGCGCTGCGAGGCGCCGGGCTCGGCCACCGTCCAGACCGCGACCACCGTACGGCCGTCGGGGCTGATGTCCCAGCTGCCCTCGACGTCGATCGCCGCACCGATGTGACCGGTGAGGTCGCGCAGCTCGAGCCGCTGGTCACCGGCCGGGACGACGCCGGTGAGCAGCCGGGCCCGGTCCGGCCCGAGATCGTGGTCCCAGTAGCGGACCGGGTATTCCTCGTGCAGGATCGCGGAGACGCCCGCCTTCTTGCGGCTCTCACGGAGCTCCTGGTCGGCGTCCGGCCCGGTGGACGACGGCATCATCGCACTGCCGGCCACCAGCGTGCCCGACCCGCTCACCACGACACCGCGCACCCCGCCCGGCGGGGCGGCCACCACCCGGGCGTCGCCACCGCCGGCGGGCTGGAGCCACAGCGCCGCCTTGGCGTCCTCGCCGGGCTCACCGCCCGGCTCCGGCCGCGCCGAGGTGAACAGCAGGTCCCCGGCAGGGGTGAAAGCCGCGGCGGACTCCCCCTGGTCGCTGCGGGTCAGCCGGCGGGCCGGGCGCTCACCGGCCGGGTCGACCTCCCACAGCGCCGAGGTGTACTTCGTCTTCTTCTGATCGAGCGTCGACACGCCCACCACGAGCCGGGCGCCGTCCGGCGACAGCCACAGCCCACCGACCCGGGGCAGGCCGGCAAAGACGTCTAGATCCGCGTAGGGACCCGAGCTCTGGTCATCGATCACTATGCCTTTCTACACCCGATCAGCCCCCGATGGGCTGTGCGCGATCGGTCACGGTGATGCCCCGGGCGAAGTCGGTGACCTGGTCGTCGTCGAGTCCCACCGACGCCGGGACGCTCACCAGGACTTTGTCGCCGCCGGCGGCCGGGAACATCCTCCGGGAGGTGCGACAGGCCCTGCAGGGACACCGAGATCTGGCCCGGATCCGTTGCATGCGTTGTTCATCGATCGGTAATGATCGATGGGGACACTGCCGGCATGCGTGTTCTCGCCTCGGTCCTGGCCGGTCTGCTCGCCGGCATCACCCTCGTGACACCGGCCTCGGCGTCACCCCACCAGCGATGCACCGACCACACCGTCGACGTACGGCTGAGCGACCCCGGCCCGGCCGTCCACCACCTGTGGGGACGATTGTGCTGGCGGGGCACCACACCCCCGGCGACGGTGCAGCTGCTCGTGCCCGGCGGCACGTACGACCACCACTACTGGGACCTGAGCCCGCGCTACTCCTACGTCGCGGCGGCCACCTCGGCCGGCTTCGCCACGTTCAGCGTCGACCGGGTGGGCTCCGGCACCAGCAGCCACCCGCCGTCCGGCATCATGAGCAACCACGCCGAGGCGGTGGCCCTGCACGACGTGGTCACCGCCCTGCGGTCCGGGACCCTCGGGCGCTTCCGGTCGGTGATCTGGGTCGGCCACTCGCTGGGCTCGATCATCGGGGCGTTCGAGATCAGCCGGTACCACGACGTGGACGCGTTCATCGCCACCGGCATGCTGCACGAGATCAACACCGACTACTTCGCCGAGACCGCCGGCTCGGTCCAGCCGGCCAACCAGGACCCCGCGTTCGCCGGCCTCGGTCTCGACGACGGCTACACCACGACCAGACCGGGGGTACGGAGCCAGTTCTACGCCCCGGGAACGGTGACCCCCGGCGTCCTCGCGGCCGAGGAGCGTACCAAGTCGTTCCAGCCGGCCCTGGACTTCGCCGAGGTGGCCGCACTGCTCACCCCGGCCGCACCGGAGCTGTCGGCGACCCGGGACATCGGGGTGCCGGTCCTCGTCGTGGGCGGGCAGGACGACCGGACCTACTGCGGCCCCGGCTTCGCCGACTGCACGAACTCGGCCACCGTGCTCGCCCACGAGGCGCCCTATTACCAGCACGTGCGGGTGGTGGTCGTGCCCCGTACGGGACACTCACTGGGCCTGTCGACAACCGCCGGGTACACGTACCGAAAAATGCTTGCCTGGTCCCGGGCCCCGCGGTGATCCGCTTGATCGTGGTGGGTCCACGCTGAGTTCTGACCTACGCGCGGGCCGCGCGGAACAACCGGTAGGCGGAGACCAGGTACAGGATCGCGCCGCCGACCGCGTAACCGTTCACGCCGCCGAGCGAGATCTCCGGCTCGGACGCCGCCGTCACGAAGGTGAGGCCGATGACCGCGGAGAGGCCGCCGCTGATGATCATCGCCCACTGCCCGCGCTGGCCCCGGCGCCGGCGGGCCACCGCCAGGCTGAGCTGGATCAGGCCGGTCAGCAGGGCCCAGGCCCCGAACACACGCAGGACCGAGGCGGGTCCGTCGAGAGCCGCGACGACCACGGCGAGGGTCGTGACGGTGCTGATGACGGCGTTGACCAGCTGGGTCCGGGCCACGCCGGGGATTCCCGAGGCCCGCTGGGTACGAGCGTCGACCAGTGACGCGACGACGTCGACGACCGGGTAGAGGATCAGCAGCACGACAGCGAACCCGGGCAGGCCGGAGTCGGGGCCGAGGGTGCCAGCCGAGGAGAGGGCGACGGCGAGCAGGCCCGCCCAGACCAGCGCGATGAGCGCACGGACGAGATACAGCCGGCCGGTGGCGGCGGCGATGGAGGTGGCGGTCGGTACGGTCGACATGGCCTGTCCTTACGAGTGCTTTCGAGTGCTTCTTGAGTGCGGAACGCTCCGAGTCTGGGAGTTCCGGGGACGGCGCGCGTACTTCGTTCGAAGTACGTTCCGGGATCATTTCTGGACGAGAGTCGAACCATGGTCACGGCACCTCTGTGGATACGCCGGCCGAAGGTGCTGCACCTGGCGGCCTACTCCTTCGCCGCACTGTCGTTCGCCGGCCAGGTCGTGGCCCTGCTCGTGCGGGGATCGGACCGGGCCACGGCGCTGTCCGTACTCCTGGCCGGCGCGGGTGTCGTCCTGTCCTGGTGGCGGCCCTGGGCGGGGCTGGTCGTCACCGGCGCGGCGTCCTTCGCCGTCACCGCCGTGGGCCAGGACCCGCTGTCGGTCTGGATGATGGCCGTCTTCGTGCTGTTCTCCCTCACCTTCCGGGGCGGGCACCCGGTGGCCGCGACCCTGGTCGTGGCCGCGTTCTTCCTCGGCACCTTCATGACGGTCGGCGGATTCCGGGGCGGCGCGACGGTCGGTACGGCGGCACTCTTCTTCGCCATCGGCGGCGGCGCGACCGGCTTCGCGCTGCGCGTCCACCGGGACCACTGGTCGATGCTCGAGGAACGGGCCGAGACCGCCGTCGCCATGCGCGAGATCGAGGCGACCCGGCGCGTGGCCGAGGAACGGCTCCGCATCGCCCGGGACCTGCACGACGTCATCGGTCACCAGGTCGCGCTGCTGAGCATGCACCTGGGCACGGCGGAGATCGGGCTTCCGGACACCGCCGCGGCGTCCCGCGACGCTCTGGTCGCGGCGAGAGCGAGCGCCCGTACCGTGATCGTGGAGTCGCAGCGCATCCTGGTGCTCCTGCGCCGCGGCAACGACCCGCCCGGGGCGGAGGCGCTGCGGCCGGTCCCGGCGCTGAGCGGCCTGGAGTCGCTGATCGCCTCGTTCGCCAGCATCGGGCTCGACGTACGGACCGACCTGGCCCTGCCCGCCGGCCCGGTGGAACCCAGCGTCGGCATGACGATCTACCGGGTGGTCCAGGAAGCTCTGACGAACGCCTACCGGCATGGTGAGGGGACGGCGACCGTGGACATCGGCGAGGCCGGCGGCCGGATCCACGTCACCGTGGAGAACGACATCGCCCCCGGACGCCGGGCCCCCGGGACGGGTGGCGGCCTCGGCCTGGTGGGGATGCGGGAGCGCGTCTCCTCGTCCAACGGCCGGATGACCGCCGGCGCCGAGGACGGCCGTTTCCGGGTCCGCGCCGAGTTCAGCCCCCGAGGAGAGGTCCTGCGATGACCACGATCCTGATCGTCGACGACCAGGCGGACATCCGGGCCGGCATCCGGGCGATGCTCCGGCTCGACCCGGACCTGGTCGTCGCCGGTGAACTCTCCGACGGGCTCCAGGTCCTGCCGTTCCTGCGGGAAAATCAGGTCGACGTGGTCCTGATGGACATCCGGATGCCCGGCATCGACGGGGTCGAGGCCACCCGCCGCATCCGTACCGAACACCCACCCGAGAAGCTGCGGGTGATCGTGCTCACGACGTTCGACCAGGACGAGATCGTCCTCGCCGCGCTGCGAAACGGCGCGAACGGCTTCCTGAGCAAGACCGTGAGCCCCGCCGAACTCGTCGCCGGCATCATCGAGGTGGTCGGCGGTGGCGGCACCCTCTCGGCCGCCGCGACGGCCGCGCTCATCGGCCACATGACCGACAGCCCACCCCCGGTGGTCGACAAGGAGCTGCTGAGCCGCTTCCGCGCCCTGACCCCCCGGGAGCGGGAGGTGGTCGTCCTGGTCGCGAGCGGCATGACCAACGAGGAGATCGCGGCCCGCATGTCGGTGTCCCCGTTCACCGTCAAGACCCACGCGGTCCGGGCCATGACCAAGGTGGGCGCCCGGGACCGGGCCCAACTGGTCTCGTTCACCTTCCGCGCCGGTCTCTACCCGTGAGGACGGTCCGATCCCGGCATCAGTTCCGATCGATCACGATGTCTTCCTCGCAGACCATCTGCTGGACCGAGGTGAGGTCGATGAAATTCTCGTGGTCCGGGTCGACGAGCTTCAGGAAGTTGTCGCTGGAGAAGAAGGCTTCGAGGGCTGCCATGTCGTCGAACCACGTCTCCACGATCGAGTCGAACTCCGAGCCGGGATCCCGGGGCGCCTGCACCGGATAGGACACGACGAACCGGCGGAGGTATTGCGCCGCCTCCGGGATCGACATCAGCAGCGGCCGGTGCTTGTTCCGCTGGTAGTCGACGAATTCGTCATGGGTCATGTGCTTGGCACGTCTGAGCGCGAGAATCATCTTGATCATGGTTCGGGTCCTTCGCGGGTTTCGGGATGGGCGCTTCTGGTGAGGCGTGCGGGCGCGGCAGGGTGAGATGTCGGGGACCGGCCAGATGCTTCGTGCGCGGTCAACGGTGCCGGGCTCCCCCGCAAGTGCCCAGAGTCCCTCGCTGCTGGTGGCCGGACCACCAGCCTCGACCTGGCCGGTCCGTGAGATGGTGATCGGCATGGCAAGCGTGCGATCGCGCGAACTCGGCGCCTACCTGCGCGCGCGGCGCGACCGCCTCTCGCCGGAGGACGTGGGCCGGCCCGGCGGTGGCGGCAGGCGACGGGTCAAAGGACTGCGCCGGGAGGAGGTGGCGGTCCTGGCGAACGTCGGTAGCACCTGGTACACGTGGCTGGAGCAGGGGCGCGACGTCCAGCCGAGCCTCGAGGTCCTCCTCGGTATCGCCGATGCCTTGCGGCTGTCGAGGGACGAGCGACGTCATCTGTTGTTGCTCGGCGGACATCCCGGCGCCGAACAGGTGCCTGCCTACGAGAAGGCCGACGGCCTGATGCAGGGGCTGCTGGACCAGCTCGCTCCGTATCCGGCGGTCGTGCTGACACCCTGGTTCGGGTCGGTGGCCTACAACGCGCCGTTCCGATTCATGATCGACGACCTTGAGTCGATACCCGAGACGGACCGCAACTGCGCGTACCTCAATTTCACCCATCCCGACTGGATCGCCGGGCATGCCGACCACGAGCAGGAGTGCGCCGCGATCGTGGCCGCCCTCCGTGCGGGCCAAGGCGAGTCGGTGACCGATCCCGCCTGGAAACCCCTGCTGGCTCGGCTGCGGGCCGATTCACCGCTGTTCGCGCGTCTCTGGGGTCAGGCGGACGTGGTCACCGACTCCCAGAAAGCCAAGCGCATCCTGTCCCGGCACGTCGGCAGGCTGGCTCTACGCCCGATCACGATGCTGCTCCAGGAGAATCCGCACACCCGGGTAGTCGTCTACCAGCCCGACGACCACATCACCCGGGAACGGCTGGAAGAACTCACCCGGCGGATCACCGCCGGCCACCTCGACGGGCCGGCAAAGGTGCAACGCCTGCGGTCGGTGTCCTGAATCCGCCTCTCGACCACTGCCAGGAGCTCTCCGGCCCCTGGACAGGCGCACGGCCGGCTCCGCGGCGAGGCTCCCCCGGTGCTCCCTGAACAAACGAATAGCCTGCCACCCTGATCAGGGTGGCAGGCTATTCGTGCAGAACAAACACTATGTGGGCGATACTGGGATCGAACCAGTGACCTCTCCGGTGTGAGCGGAGCGCTCTCCCGCTGAGCTAATCGCCCTCAACGGCAGAGCGAACTTTACCGGATGCCTGCCGCCCAGCGCGAATCAGGGTCGGCGCGTCAGGAACGGGTGATGAAATCCCAGATCACCACGGCCAGGTCGATGTCCATGGTGAGCTTCACCGAGAGCCAGACCACAGCGCTGATGAAGACGAAGCCGGCCAGGCCGATGAGGGCCCGCAGCGGCAGCGGCTGCTTCAGCACCCATTGGGTCCAGGCCTGGACGTTGCGGCGGGTGAAGTGGAGCAGCTGTTTGGCCCATGCGAACTCGACCGCCCAGATGGCCAGGCCGAGGATCACGATCGCCCAGCCGGGGCCGGGGAGCGGGATGAGCACGATGCCGACGGCCACGACGATGGCGCCGAGCAGGCCGACGCCGATCTTGAGGGCCATGCGGCCGGTCGGGTTGGCTCGGATGCGGTCGAGGACGCCCAGCGGTCGGGGGTCCGATTCGGTCACCGGGTCGGATTGGGGCATCTCGTTCACTTTCACGTGCAAAGTCTCGGGGCTCGCGCTCATTTCATCCCCCAGTGTTCCTCGCCCCCGTCACTACCCGGGAGGAATGGACGTTACCGGAGTGAGTCAACTGCTGAACCACCCGACACCGGGCGGGACCAAGGACCTGGGCAGAACAGGACAAGATACCGTTTATCGGCTCGTCCCGGGAGCTTATCGGAACCGTCTTCCCACTCATGGGTGAGATCAGCGTATGGCGGAGCGTAATGACAGGGATCACCTGAGTATGGGAAACGCGGGGTTCACCAGCCTCGCAGCGGTGCCGGGGGGAGTTCGTCCATGAGTACCATCCGTCCAACGACCGTCGAGGTCGAAACCTCGCTGCGGCTCGTAGCGCCTGATGCCACGGCTCTGCCCGTGCGTGCCAGCCTGCGCTACGACCCAGCCGACCCGTACGCAGTCCATGTGTTGTTCCACGCAGAATCAGCCGGTGGGGAAGCCGTGAGCTGGTCCTTCGCAAGGGAACTCCTCGTGACCGGGCTCGATGAGCCCGCGGGCATCGGAGATGTCCGGGCCTGGCCGTGGGACCCGGCCAGGGGCGACTTCATTGCCCTGGCGCTGTCGTCACCCGACGGCAACGCCTTGTTCGAAGTGCCGCGAAGCGTTCTGGTCCGGTTCCTGCGGCGCACCTATGTGGTGGTGCCGCGGGGCCGGGAGTCCGATCATCTGGACGTGGACGCCGCCGTCAACCGGCTACTGGCCGGGCGATAGCAAGAAACGGATTTATGGGGCGACCCGTGTGGATACTGCCGATCCACGCGGGTCGCCTTTTTCGTACGAAAGAGAAGTCGCTTTTGTCCGTTTAATACATTGGTTTCCGCTACGTCTTCGGGATATCCACTGACCTCGGCACTCCGCACGTGCATCCCTGGTCACGGCCCGATACGGTCGGCCTCGATGGTCACCTCCGTTCAGCGCCCCACCGGGTCCGCCCCCGCCCCGCAATGGGCCGGCGTGGGCACTTGCACGCTGTCCGACACGGATCTTGCCGCCGAGAGTCTCGGACCGCGCAGGCTCCCCTACCACCTGCTCGCGCTGACCACCGCCGGCCACGGCACGGTGGAGATCGACTTCGAGCCGCAGCAGTGCCGCCCCGGGACCCTGCTCTGGATCCGGCCGGGTCAGGCCGTCCGGTTCGGCGTCGAGCCCGGCCTCGACGCGACGCTGGTCACCTGGCATCGCGACGTGCTGGCACCGTTCGCCGAGGGCACCGGCGTCCCCGTCGACGACCTGCCCGGGCCCACCCGCTGGCAGCTGGCCGGCGAGGACGAGGACGCGGTCATCACCGAGGTCGCGCAGCTCGGCGTCGACTGCGGGCGGCACCGCTCCGGCGAGCTCGCCGCCGGCCTGCTGCGCCACCAGCTCGCGGTGCTGCTGCTCCGGATCGCCCTGCTGGCCCCGGCACCGCAGCCGGCGACCTCGAACTCGGAGATCCGCACCTTCCTGCGGTTCCGCCGCGACCTGGAGAACGGCCACGGCCGCAGCCGCCGGGTCGAGGACTACGCGGCGGCGATCGGCTGCTCGGTGCGGACCCTCACCCGGGCCAGCCTGGCGATCACCGGGCGGACGGCGAAACAGGTCGTCGACGACCGGGTCGCGCTCGAGGCCCGGCGCCTGCTCGCGTGCACGGACCTGTCGGTGGCCGAGATCGGCCGGCGCCTCGGGTTCGGCGAACCGACGAACTTCGGCCGGTTCTTCCACCGCGAGGCCGGCCAGAGCCCCGGGATGTTCCGGGCCGGCTCCGGAGCGGCGATGCCCGCGCAGGTGGCGGACGACGTCGCGGACATCGGCGCCCGCATCCCGGCCCAGCGCCTGTCCCCCGCCGAGCACCCCTCGGCACCCTGAAGAGGTACGCAGCGATGACTCGTTCACTCTCGGTGATGCCCGAATTCCCATAAATCCTGGGGTGCGCGAGGCAGGTGAGCATGGACGGGGCATGATGGAGGGGTGCAGATCTCCGCGCGCGGCGACTACGCGGTCAGGGCGGCGCTGAGCTTGGCGAACGCCTACCCGGCCCTGATGTCCGCCCAGGCCATCGCCCAGGACCAGAACATGCCCCGGAAGTTCCTCGAGGCGGTTCTGGCTGATCTGCGTCGCGCCGGGGTGGTTCGAGCCCAGCGCGGGGCGGAAGGCGGCTACACCCTGTCACAGCCCCCACGCGACGTGACGATCGGTCAGATCCTGCGCGCGGTCGACGGCCCGCTCGCCGGGGTCCGCGGCCTGCGCCCGGAGGAGACCCAGTATTCCGGCGCGGCGGAGAACCTCCCCAACCTGTGGGTGGCGGTCCGTTCGGCGGTGCGCGAGGTCGTCGACGAGGTCAGCCTGGCCGAGCTGATCAGCGGCCGGATGCCCGCCCACGTGCGCAAGCTGACCACCCGCCCGGACGCCTGGCAGCCCCGCTGAAGCACGGCCCCCGCTGAAGCACGGCCCGCACGCTCAGAGTGGCCTCTGCTACGCGCGGTATCCCTCGAAGAGCGGGCCACCTCCGCGGGTCAGGACGTCCGCGGCGAACGCGGCCGGGTCATCGCGGGCGGCGAGCCAGTCGGCGGCCAGCCGCGGGTCGAGTTCCCGTAGGTCGCGCAGCAGCCACTTGCCGTGGCTGACCCAGCCCCCGGCGAACGCCAGCGCCGCCCGGGCCGCGTCGGTCCACAAAGCCGCCGCGATCACCGCGCGCTCACCCGGGTCCGTGGCGTGGGCATGGTCGTCGAGTAGATCGGTCAGGCCGTAGCGGAGCCGGTCACGTTCGGCACCGGTCAGCGGGGGTGGCCCCTCAGCGAGCGCCCGCCGGCACCGTACAGCCAGCTCACCGGGGTCGCCGGCCAGCGGCACACCGGTCGCGATCATCCGGTGGGTGCTGGGCTTGCGGGCGGCCAGCTCGCGTTCGAGGAAGACCGCGAGCCGCTGCGGGGTGTGCACGAACAGCTCCACCGGCCAGCCCCGGAACCGCAGGCTCTCGCGGAATCCCGGACCGTCCTCGCGCATCACCACGATGTCCAGGTCGGACCCGGCGGTCCGGTGCGGGCCCAGCACGCTGCCGGTGAGGATCGCCCACGTGGCGTCCGGGAAACGCTCGGCGACGAGGTCGCGGGCATCGGTCAAGGGGTCCATGAGCACCTCTGAGCTGGCAACGTTTCAGGAGATCGGTGATCGGGAATCTGTGAGGCAACCACCGACTCCACGGAAGGACTGCCGCGATGGGCATCATGTACCGGCAACGGAAGAAGTTCGGGCCGCTGATCCTGAACTTCACGCAGCAGGGTCTGTCGTCCTGGACGATCAAGATCGGCCGGTGGTCCTGGAACTCCAAGGCCAAGGCGCACCGCGTCGACCTGCCCGGCCCCCTGTCCTGGAAGCAGGACAAGGGCCGCTCATAACGTGATGACGACGTCTCCCCCGAGACGACCGTCCTCTGGACGCCGGGTCACCGACCCGGCGTCCAGCAGCGTATGCAGCACCTGACTCGCGTCCGCCGCCCGGTAGACGGTCTCGGTGAGCGTGTAACCGCGTAGCTCGGCGACGGTTGCCGAACCCACCTCGGTCAGGTGCGCGAGCAGGTCACGGCGCAACGGTTCCGGGTCCGGGTCGAGGCCGAGGCCGGACGCCCACACCAGATCCTTGAACGCTTCCAGGCTCTTGCCGAGCGTCGTCGCGTACACTATGGTCTGCTCCGGGCCCGCGATCTCGACGGCCGTGACCAGCGGGAACCCGGCCTCGTGCAGCGAGGCCCGGAAATCCTCGACCGACGACCCGGCCGGCAGGACGACCAGCGCCTCAGCCGGCTTCCCGGCCGCCAGGGCCTTCATCGTGGCCAGGGCCGGCGGTCCACTCGCGGCACTCGCGTCCAGAAAACCCAGCAGCGGTACGCGCACAGCACCGGCCGCCTTCACCGCGACCCCCAGCCGCTCCTCGGTCCCACCACCGATCGCGTGCACGGTGAGCCCCGCCGCGGGCGGCAGTTTCCCGAGCCGCTCCCCCACGCTGTCGCCCAGCGCGATCATGGTGAGCTCGCGGCCGCGTACCAGATCGGGCTGTTCCGCGAAGACCCGCAGCGCGGCCTCGGCGAGCTCCGGGGCGTCGTCGGCGTAGCCGTGCAGATAGGCCGCCCGGCGTCCCCGGTGCAGTGCTGAGGGCGCCCACGTCCGCAGATGGCGCACAAGGATCTCGCGTTTGACGTCGGCAACAGTGTCGGCTGGCATACCCCGAGTTCTACAGTGTCGGCCGGGAACGCCCCGGTCAGGGGGTTGAGTCCGAAGAGGTACGCACGTCAGGGCTTGTACCCACGGTGTCCGAGCAGCCACTATGAGCATGTGTCTCCTCCGCTCGCCGACCTGACCGCGCAGGCGCAGACGCTCACCGCCGAGGGTGACCTCGCGGGCGCCCGCGACGTCCTCGCGCCCGCCCTCGACCCGGCGTCGGCCGACCCCCGCCAGGCCTCCCCGGACCTCGCCCTCGCCGCCGCCCTGCAGGCGCGCATCCTCATCGCGCTCGGCGACACCCACGCCGCCCGCCTCTGGGCCGGCTTCGCGCACGCGGCCGAGGACCGCCTCCACGGCCCGGGTGACGAACGGACCATCGCGGCGGCCGCCACCCACGCGGCGGTCCTGCACCGGGTCGGCAACCACGGCCGGGCGGCCCAGCTCTACCACGACCTGGTCGCCGAACTGACCACCCGCGACGGACCGCTCTCCCCCCGCGTCCTGGCCGCCGAGGCCGACCTGGCCACCGCCGAACACGCGGCCGGCCACTGCACCGCCGCCCGGACCCGCCTCGAGGCAGCCTGGACCCGACACCGCGAGGTCTACGGCGACGCGTCCGCGGCCGGCATCAAGATGCTGGCCCGCCTGGGCGCCATGGAACGCGAATGCGCCCGTACGGCCGAGGCCAGTGTCCACCTCGCACTCGCCCAGGAACTCTGCGCCCGCTACCTGCCGGCGGACCACTCCCTCGCCCAGCAGATCGCCCGCCTGGCCGGCACCCCGGCCTCGGGCAACCACGTCTGCGGCCGGGTCCAGCGCTCCGCCGGCCCGACCCCGGCCATCCCGAGCCGCCCAGCTCAGAGCCACCCATCTCAGAGCCGCCCATCTCCGAGCCGCCCAGAACAAGGTGGGCTGGAACAGGGCCGTCCCGAACAAGGCGGGCTGGGACAAGGCGGGCTGGGACAAGGCGGCCCAATCCAAGGCCGCTCAGAACAAGGCCGCATGGAACAAATCACGCCGAGGCCCTACCAAACGGTACAAAAAACTCAAGGCTACATCCAGCCGGAACAAATCCGCTTAGAACAGGGCCGCCCGGAACAGGGCCGCCCGGACCGGGACCGCCCAGAACGGGGCGGTTCGGAACAGGGACACCCGGACGGGGCTGCCGGGTATGGCGAGAGCGGCCAAGGCGGGCCGATTCCCTTCGTCCCGAGCCAGCACGGCGCCCCCGATCAGAGTGGGCCCGATCAAGGCTGGCCGGATCAGAGTGGGCCGGGAAAAAGCGGGCCGGATCAGGGTTGGCCCGATCAGAGTGGGCCCGATCAGGGTTGGCCCGATCAGAGTGGGCCCGATCAGAGTGGGCCCGATCAGGGTTGGCCCGATCAGAGTGGGCCGGATCAGGATGGACCGGATCGCGGGGCAGGCGTGCCGCGGCAGGCCGGGTTCGACCAGCGGGACCGGGGCGGGCCGGTGGGTGACGGGGTCAGTCATGGTGGGGTCCGGCCGGGGACGTTGACCGGCGGGGTCACCAGGATGCCGGCGGTGGTGCCCGGGGTGCATCCGGTGCGGCGGGCCGAGGCCGGGTGGCCCGACGACGTGGATGAGCCGGAGGACTCGCTGGTCTGGGAGGCCAGGCCGACCGCGCGGGAGACCGGCGGGTGGGAGGCCGAGCCGGTGGGGCCGGACGCCGTCGTCTGGGATGCCGGGCCGGTCTCGCTGGACGCGCCGGACCGGTACGACCCGGCGGAGGATGCCGTGCCCGGGGACCTGACCGGCAGGCACGCCCGGCCGGAGCCGCCGATCGTGCTGCCGCTGATGTCGCCCGCACCGGCGAACCCCGATCCCGGGGTGCCGATGCCGCCGAGCCCTCCGGTCACGTTCGCCCGCCCGCCCGCCGAGCACCCGGTCACCGACCGCCCGTTCGCCGAGCCGCCGTACAACGGGCAGACGGGCGAGGATGCTGGGGGGTGGCACGCTGCGGATCTGGCTGGAGAAGCTGAGCAGGTCACCGCGATCCCGGTGGACGGCCGGCCGGGGCCCTATCCGCCTGATTCTTTCCCCGCGCCGGCCTATCCGGTGGACAGCTATCCGCCCGGGCCCCGGATCCAGCGGGAGCCGGAGTATCCGGTTGCCCGGCAGCCCGCCGACCGGGCCACCGCTCGCGTTCCTGAGCGCGCTCAGGCCGTACCGGATGATGAGAGACCGAACCGGCAGCCTTTCATTCTGGCCGGGGTTCTGGTCGCGGGGATAGCGGCCGCGGCCGCGATCGTCGCCATCGCGCTGCCTCGCGGGGACGACAGCGAGTCTCCCCCGGCACAGACGACACCGCCGGCAGCGGCGCCGGAGGAAAAGCCGGAGGAGAAGCCCGCGGAGAAGCCCGCCGAGCCGGGTGTGGTCGCGCCCGCCGGTGTCAAGCTGCAGGACAACCGGGACAGCGTGGAGCTGAGCTGGAAGTATCCGGACGGGTCGGAGGGGCCGGTGCTGATCTCCGGCGGGCGTTCCGGGCAGGAGCGGCGGGCGTTCCAGCAGCTGGCCGCCGGGACCACCGAGTATGTGGTGTACGGCCTCAACGAGCGTAACGACTACTGTTTCACGGTCGCGGTGATCTACACGGTCGACAAGGTCGCCGCCTCGGAGCCGGTCTGCACGAAAAGGTGACGACGGCGGGAAACCCTCAACGAGCCCGGGCGGCGGCCGATCTGCGGGGCTTACCGAGCACCCGCACCGGGGCCCGGGAACAGAACGGGGACCCGGATGACGACGGAGGCCGCGCCGGCGCCGGGTTCCGCCGTGCCCCCTGGAGAAGCAGCGCCCCGGGGGGAAGCGGCAGAGCGGGACCGGCTCGCGGCGACGATGACCGAGCTGGAAGGGCGGCCGACGTCCAAGTTTCGCAGCGTGTTCGTCCCGGCCGCCGCGGTGGAGCGCCGGGCCGCCGCGCTGGGGTTCGACGACCTGTTCATGCGGGCGCGGTTGCTCCGGGCCAACGTCTTCGTCCGGGAGGGGCGCTCCGAGCGGGGTGGCCGGTGGGCGCACGAGGTGCTCGCCTGGGCCCAGGAGCACGATCACGCGTTCCTGCTGGCCCGTACCCACCGGGTGCTGTCGATCTTCTACCGGCAGATCGGTGACCTGTCCGAGGGGCTCACCCACGCGGTGCAGTCGTATTCGCACCTGGGCGACGACGAACCCCCGAACGTGCGGGCCCGGCACCTGATGACGCTGGCGGTGGCGCTGGACGAGGCCGGCTCGATCGACGAGGGCGCCCGGCGGTTCCGGGAGGCGCTGCACCTGGCGACCGCCGCCCGGGATCTGGAACTGGCGCTCAACATCCTGAACAACATGGCGTACACGGCGTTCGAGAAGGACGACGAGGTCGGCGCGCGGGCGCTGGTGGTCCGGATGTGGGAGGTCGTCAAGCGCAGCGGGCGCCATTTCAGCGCGCTGGAGCTGGACACGATCGCCCGGATCGAGATGATGAGCGGCCATTACGACGCGGTCGAGACGACGCTGCGGGTGCTGCTCGACGACAGCCAGTCGGCGGTGGAGGTGCACGAGGGTGACGCGCCGGCCGTGTGCCTGCTCACCCTGGCGGAGGCCCGCCGGCTGGATCAGCGGTACGACGCGGCCCAGGAGGCCCTGGACGCCGCGGTGCGGATCACCGAGGAACGCGGTCTGGACCGGGTACGCGCCCAGGCCCGCGAGGAGCAGGCCGCGCTGTACGCCGCGACGGGCCGGTTCGAGCTCGCCTATGCCGAGCACCGCGCGTTCCACAAGGCGGCCACGGCGTTGCACTCGGCGCAGCGGGAGGCCCGGGCCCGGGCGTTGCAGGCGGTCTTCGAGGCCACCGAGGCGCGCCGGGCGAGCGAGCATTTCCGGGAGATGGCCCACCGCGACGCGCTGACCGGGTTGTACAACCGGCGTTACGTCAACGAGCGGCTGCCGGCGCTGCTGGGTGAGTCGCTGGCGGCACGCGCCCCGATCTCGCTGGCGATCCTGGATCTGGACCACTTCAAGCGGGTCAACGACACGCTGTCGCACAGCACCGGCGACACGGTGCTGCAGCACGTCGCCCAGTTGCTGCTGGAGGCGGCGAGCGGCCCGATGATCGCGGCCCGGATGGGTGGCGAGGAATTCCTGCTGATCATGCCGGGCACCGGTGCGGACGAGGCGCTCGCCCGCTGTGAACGGCTCCGGCTGCGGATCCGCGCGCACGGCTGGGAGCCGGTCACCGGCGCGCTGCCGGTGACCACCAGCATCGGCGTGACCACGTCGGACGACGGCCGCGGCTCCCCGTCCGCGCTGCTGTCGCTGGCCGACCGCAATCTGTACGTGGCCAAGCGCGAGGGCCGCGACCGCGTCATCGGCGACTGATCCGCCCGGCCGGGGGTAGAACTGTGGCATGCTGCGACTCGCCCTCTCCGCCCCTTCCCCGTACGCAGGATGGGTGAGCCGCCGCACCACGGTCACCGGCCTGCGCATCCATGCCCGGGTCCGCGCGAACCCGGTCGCCGGGATGCCGGTGGTGCTGCTGCACGGCCTGGCCGTCTCGCACCGGTATCTGATGCCCACGGCGCACGCGCTGGCGGACCGGCACCCCGTGCTCGTGCCGGACCTGCCCGGTTTCGGGTTCAGCGACCGGCCCCGGCGCGCGTACGACGTCCGGCAGCACGCCGCCCTCGTCGCCGCCTGGCTGGACACGCACGGCCTGGCGGGGATCTGCCTGCTGGGCCATTCGTTCGGCGCGGAGATAGCGGCGGCGGTCGCCCGGGCCCGCCCCGAGCTGGTCGCCGCCCTGGTGCTGGCCTGCCCGACCGCGGATCCCGCGGCCCGTACCCGGCTGGGGCTGATCGGCCGGGGCGCGCGGGACCTGCCGGCCGAACCGTTCTGGCAGGTGCCGGTCATCGCCCGGGACGTGTGGCAGGCCCGGCCGTGGCGGGTCCTGGCGACCGTGGGGCACTCCGCGCACAACGGCATCGAGGACGATCTGGCCTGGGTGAGCGCGCCGACGCTGGTGCTGGGCGGCGAGCGGGACCCGGTGGCACCGCTGCGGTGGCGCAGCAGGCTGGCCCAGCTCAGCGGCGGCGTGTCGGTCACCGTGCCCGGGGCGCCGCACAACGTGCTGACCACGGCCGGACCGGCCGCCGCGGACGCGATCGCCGCCCACCTGTCAACGGTTGAGGTGGTGCCTGCGGTGGGTGAACGTCGAGATGACGGTGGTAGGTAGCAGCCGGCGCAGGAGGAAGACGTACGGTGCGCCGCTGCCGGCCGCGTACAACGGCCGGGGCCGGTCCGCCTCGATCGCCGTGACGATCGTCGCCGCGACCTGGTCGGCGGGGATGCCGGTGCTCTCGTTGTGGTCGAGCGCCGTGATCATCGTTTCGAAGTCGGCGCGGTACGGCGACTCCGCGCCGATGTACTTGGTGCGGCGCAGGCTGATGCCGGTGTTGATGGAGCCGGGTTCGACGGTGGTCAGCCAGACGCCGTACGGGGAGAGCTCGTGGCGGGCGGCGTCGGAGAAGCCCTTGAGGGCGGCCTTGGACGCGGTGTATCCGGAGCGGAACGCCAGCGGGAACGAGGCCAGCATCGAGCCGACCATCACCACCCGGCCGGTGCCGCGGGACCGCATGCCCGGCAGCGCGAGCTGGGTGAGCCGGACCGGCCCGAAGACGTTGATCTGGAACAGTCGCCGCAGGGCCTCGTCGGGAACCTCTTCCAGCGGGCCGGACTGGCTCTCCCCCGCGTTGTTGACCAGCACGTCCACGTCGGCCAGCCGGCCGGCCCAGGACTCGACGGACTCCGGCGACGCCAGATCAAGGGCGGAATACTCCACGCCGGGCAGGCGGTCAGCCGCCGGGATCCGCTCAGGGTCGCGGCTGGTGCCGATCACCCGGTAGCCCCGGGTGAGCAGCAGAGCCGCGGTGGCCTTGCCGATGCCGGACGACGCTCCTGTGACCACCGCTGTGCGACTCATCCCCGCACCCTGACACATGCTCAGGCAGCGGCGAGATCGAGGGTGACCGATAGCGGGTAGTGGTCGGACGCCGATTCCGCCTCGTCGCCGCGGATCACCCGCGCGCCGGTGGCCCGCGCCGCCAGCTCCGGGCGGGCCAGCAGGTAGTCCAGGCGCATGCCCGCGTTGGAGAACTCGTGGCCGCCGCCCTTGCTGGTGGGCACGGTGAGGCCGTCGCCCGACCCGGCCCGGCGCCAGAGGTCCTCGAAGCCCGCCGCGGCGAACGCGGCGACGGCCCGGGTGTCCGGCTGCCCGTCCTTGCCCAGGTGCCGGCGCCGGTACAGCTCCGGCAGGCGGGCGAGGCGCTCGGTGTGACCGGTGTCCGGGTCGAGCGAGTTGAGGTCGCCGGCGATCAGTGTCAGCGGTTCCCGGAAGCGGTGGGCCAGCCAGCGTGCCTCCCGCAGCCGCCGGTACGGCCGGAACGGGTTGAGGTGCGTGCTGACCACGGTGAGCGGGCCGGCACCGGTCGGCACGGTCGCGGCCGCGGCGGCGTGGTGCAACCGCCAGCGCACCGCCGACCGGCCGGTGACCGTCAGCGGCGGCCGGACCAGCACCGCGACCGGTTGTCCCCACGCCGAGGGGGCGAGGACCGCGGTCATGCCGAGCGCGCCGGCGACCTCGGCCATCCGCCGGCCGTCGTGCCGCTGGAAGTCGCGCAGCTCCTGCAGCGCCGCGATGTCGGGCCGCTCCCGGGCCAGCAGCGCGACCACCGCGTCGAGCCGGCCCCCGGATCCGCCGGTCTTGATGTTCCAGGTGAGCAGCTTGAGCGTCACCGCGACGACACCGGGGCGGTCCGGAGCAGATCGCCGTCCACGTCACCGGTGGTCAGCTCGCCCGGGTCGGCCTCGTTGCCCTCGGTCACGTCGGCGTTGGGCTTGAGGACCCACCACAGCAGCGTGATCCAGCAGGCGGTGAGCACGGCCGCGCCGAACACGTCGGTCGGGTGGTGCATCCCGCGGTACATCCGCGACAGTGCCACCCCGGTCGGCATGATCACCGCGAGAGCGACGAACAGCCACCGCCACCAGGCCCGGACCCGGGGCAGCATCAGGACCGCGATCGCCACGTACAGGCACATGGTCGCCGCGATGTGCCCGGAGGGGAACGACGACGTCGGCATCTGGCCGTCGAGCTGCTCGGCCTCGGGCCGGGGGCGCCCGACCGCGGCGGCGGCGCACAGGAACAGCGTGAGCTCGCCGAACATGGCCAGCACCACGAACAGCACCGGGCGCCAGCGCCGCCAGATCGCCAGCACGAGCGGGCAGAACACCAGCGAGACCAGCAGGATCATGTGGGTGTCGCCGGCCTTGCTCCACCCGTAGCTGAAGTCGTCGAGCGCGGGCGTGCGGAACGTCTGCAGCCACTGCACGAAGCCGTCGTCGGCGGAACCGAGCGGGTTGTGGTGGGTGAAGATCCAGCCCAGGCCGTACAGCAGGCCGAAGATGAGGGTCCAGCCGACCAGGATCTCGGCGGCGCCGGCCCACGGGTGCGGCAGCACGTGCTCCTCGTCGGGCGCGGGCTTCACGTCGTGCGCGGCCTCCGGTTCGAGACCGTCACTCAGCGGCGGCACGCTCTGGCCGGTCTCCCGGCGCCAGACCCGGAACGCGTACGCGGTGACACCCAGCCACGCCGCCCCGAGCAGCCACCCGGCCAGCACGTCGGACAGGAAGTGCACGCCCAGCGAGATCCGGGTGAAGCCGATCGCCACGATGATCAGGCCGACGAAGCCGATCGCGACCTTGCGCCACCGCGGCGGCACGGCCGGGAGGAAGACGAGCAGCAACGCACCGTACGCGACCATGGAGCCCAGGGCGTGCCCGCTCGGGAAGCTGTTGCCGGGTGCGGTCGCCACCGGCACGTCCACGACCGGCCGCAGGCGTCCGACCAGGGTCTTGAGCGAGGGATCGAGCAGCAGCGCGCCGACGCCGGTGACGATCAGATACACCGCGAGGCGGGTGCGGCGCCGGATCAGCAGGAGCACGACGGCGACGGTCACCAGCCAGATCATGATGGTACGGCCGCCGAGCTGCGCGATCGCCTTCAGCACCGTCACCACCGGCGGGTGCGGCGCGACCCAGTCGTTGATGCTCTGGGCCACCGCGTGGTCCAGTCGCTGCAGCGGGCTCCAGTGGAACCGCACGAGCAGCAGGAGCAGCCCGAACCCGAGCCCGACCGCCACGACGGCGGCCAGGCCGAGCACGCTGCGCTCGGTGAAGTGACGCAGGGGTCCCCAGCCGGCCCGCTTGTGCACCCGGCCGTCATCGGTTCCGGTCGGTGTATCGGTCATCATCGCTCCCGCTGCTTGGTGGCAGGCGGGTGTTACCCGGTCGGCTCGGCGCTCACACCGGGTTCACGCTGAGTGGGCACAGATCCGTCATCGCGGTCCTTCGCGGCGGCTTTCTCCGCGGCCTTCTCGGCTTTCTTCTCCTCCCGCTCCCGGGCGCGTTCCGAGCGGGCCTTCTCCGCGGCGGGCACGAAGTCGGTGGGCAGCGTGCCCGGATCGTCGTCCGGATCCCAGCGGTCCTCCTGGGCGGGCCGGATCACGCCGACCCGCTGCGCCTCGAGCTGCGCCGCGAACGCCAGCCCGATGAAGATCGCGATGCCGGTGAGGTTGGCCCAGAGCAGCAGCGCCATGATCGCGGTGAGCGGCCCGTACGTGGCGCCGAACCCGTCACTGGCCAGGATGTACCCGGCGAGCGCGAGGCTCGCGAGCCACCACAGGATCGTGGACAGCACCGCGCCGAACAGCAACCAGGTGAGCCCGGGCTGCCGCCGGCGTGGGGAGTGCCGGAAGATCAGCCCGACCGGGAACACGATCAGCGCCAGGCTCAGCGGCCAGCGCACCACGTCCCAGGTCAGCTGCCAGCCTTCACCCCACCCCGACGTACGGGCTATGGACTCACCCGTCACGTGCCCGGCGACCAGCAGCAGGAACCCGAACAGCGCGGGCAGCCCGGCGAAGACGGCGAGCACCGCGGCGCGGGCGTACTTGGGCAGCGCCTTACGGTCCCGCTCGACGCCGTAGATCCGGTTGGCCCCGCGCTCGATCTGCGCCATCGCCTGGGTCAGCGCGATCAGGCCGGTGATCAGACCGAGCGTCAGCGCCAGCTCCCCGGCGTCCTCGGTGCGGTCGTCGTCGTTGAGCAGGTCCCGCACCAGCGGCTCGCTCGCCCCCGGCGTCATCGCGATGACCGTGTCGGCCACCACCTGACCGCCCTCCTCGGCGCCCAGGTCGGTGGCCAGACCCGAGAGTGCGATGAGGAACGGCACGATCGCGAGACACAGCTGCAGTGCGAGCGCGCGGGCATGGCTGAATCCGTCGCCGTACCGGAACCGGATGAACGCGTCCCGCAGCAGCGGCAACCGTCCGTAATGCCGCAGGGCGAGGAAGGCGTCGTCCGCCGACAGCTCGTCGCCCGGCATCATCCGGGTCTCGGGTACGGGCTCGGTGCTGCTCACTCGGCCTCCTTTGCCGCCGCGCGCACCTCCTCCGCTGCACGGTCGGCGGCGGAGGCGTCGTAGGCCAGGTCGGGGTCGCTGTCCGGCTGCGGGACGCAGAGCAGCAGCGCGCGGTGGCGTACCCCGATCGACATGCTCTTGCCCGCCTCGATGAGGTCACCGTCGAGCTGGCGGGGCTGCGGGCGGGCACTGCGGATCTCGACCCGCTCGGCGGTGTAGGTCTCCATCCGGGGCACCCGGTCCTGCCGCCGGACCACGGCCCAGCCCAGCGCCGCCCAGTGCGCGAGGGTGCGCGGGCTCAGGATGGCGACGTCGAGCTTGCCGTCGGCCGGGTCGGCGTCACTGAGCAGGCGCACGCCACCCTGGAGCCGGCCCACGTTGCCGACGATCACCGAGCGGGGGCGGCGGTGCAGCGGGGGCTTGCCGTCCAGCGAGATGAGCACCCGCATCGGCTTGTCCCGGATGTACTTGAGCGCGCCACCCACGTACGCGATCCAGCCGATGTGCTTCTTGGCGGTCTCGGACGTGCCCTCGAGCATCTGCGCGTCGAAGCCCATGCCGGCCATCACCGCGAAGCACTGCTCCCCGACGACCCCGACGTCGATGCGGCGCCGGCCCCCGTCGAGGGCCACCTGCACGCCGGTCGCGGCATCGGTGGACAGGCCCAGGTTGGCGGCGAGCAGGTTGCCGGTGCCGGCGGGCAGCACGGCGAGCGCGACGTCGGTGCCCGCCAGCGCGGTGACCACCGCCATGACCGTGCCATCGCCGCCGCTGACGAAGACGAGCTCGGCGCCGTCCTTGACGGCCTGGGCCGCCTGACCTTGACCGGCGTCCTCCGGGGTGGTTTCCAGCCACATCGGCTCGGGCCAGCCCTGGGTGGCGAGGCCTTCCACGATGGTGCGGCGCAGTAGATCGAGGTCGGGAACCTTGACGGGATTGACGACGACGGCGGAACGGGGTCCAGTCACGGCGTCAGTGTGCCCGAACCGGTTGCTTTCCACACCCCAGGGGAAAGACGGTGAGCGTGATGACATCCCGTACGGTTGAGCGGTGAGCGAGATCAGTGTCACCTGGTGGGGGCACAGCACGACATGGCTGGCCGACTCGGGGACGACACTGCTCACCGACCCGCTGATGACCGACCGCCTGTTCCATCTGCGGCGCGCGCTCGGCGACCGGCCCACCCTGCCCACCGCCCCCGACGCGGTGCTGATCTCGCACCTGCACGCGGACCACTTCCACCTGCCGTCGCTCAAGGCCGTCCCCGGCGAGGCGCAGCTCATCGTGCCCCGCGGGGCGGCGGCCTTCGTGGCGAAAGGGCTCGGCCGGGGGTACGCGGACAGGTGTGTCGAACTCGTCCCCGGTGAGAAGACCACCGTCGGGGAGTTGACAGTGCACGCCGTCCCGGCCGCCCACGACGGTGGGCGTGGCGCCTGGTCCCGGATGCGCTCCGAGGCCATGGGCTTCATCGTCGAGGGCGCCGGCCGCACCTGGTTCGGCGGTGACACCGGCCTGTTCGACGCCATGTCCGGGTTCGGGCCGCTCGACCTGGCCCTGATCCCGGTCGGCGGCTGGGGGCCGACACTGGGCGCCGAGGGCCACCTCGACGCCGAGGACGGCGCCGAGGCGCTGCGCCGGGTGAAGGCGGCCTGGGCGGTCCCGGTCCACTACGGCACGTTCTGGCCGATGGGCATGGGCCGCATCCGGCCGTACATGTTCAGCGGTCCGGGCAAGGAATTCGCCCGCCACGCCGCGAAGCTCGCCCCCGGCGCCGAGGTCCGCGTCCTCGCCCACGGCGAGACCCTGACGATCGAGCCGGCCGCGTGACCGAGCTCGCGACCCTCGGCTGGCTCCTGCTCGTGGTGGCGTTCGGCGCGATCGTGCCGATCGTCCCGACCGGCGCCGCGGTCAGCGGAGCCGCGGCCCTGGCGTTCCACACCAACCCGCTGCTGATCGTGCTGACCATCGCGGCCGGCGCGGCCGGCGCCTACGCCGGTGACCTGGTCATGTACGCGATGTGCCGCGCGGGCGGCGAGAGCCTCGCCCGCCGGCTGCGCTGGCTGCGCGACGAGGAACACCTGGCCTCGGTCAAGGAACGCCTGCATCGCAGCCAGATCCCGGTGCTGCTGGTCTCCCGGCTGCTCCCGGGCGGCCGGGTGCCGGTCCTGCTGGCGGCCGCGTTCCTGGGCCTGAGCTGGCGCACGTTCGTGGTCGCCAACCTGCCGGCCTGCGTGCTGTGGTCGACCGTGTACGCGGGCATCGGCGTCGCCGGCGGCTCGATCTTCCCCGAGCCCTGGCAGGGCGTGGTCGCCGCGCTCATCCTGGTGCTGATCGTGAGCCAGATCGTGAGCCTGGTCAGCAAGCGCCGGGCCGCCCAGGAGGAGAAGGCTTAGTACTTCAGGTATTGCCGAGTCAGTTTGGCGACTTTCTCGACGAGCGTGATGCCACCCTCCATCGACTGGTTGTCGTGGGAGAGGACCGCCACCGAGACGTCGGTATCGCCGTCCGCGGAGATCACCCGGCCCACCGTGTTGACGACCCAGAGCCCGTTGTCGGCCGTACGGGTGTCCCAGCCGTTCTTGACCGTCGTGGTCTCCCCCGCCTTGCCGACCGACGGCACGCCCCAGTCCTGGGCGTCGTCGACGGTGTTCATCAGCGTGAACGCCGTCTTGCGGGACGACTTGTCGAGCTCACTGTCGTCGTCGACCAGATCGGAGAGCAGTTTCACCTGGTCGTTGACGGTCGTCTTGGTCAGGCCCCAGGAACTGCTGACGGTGGTCTCGGTCAGGCCGAGACGCTTGTTGCACTTGCTGATCGCGGTGCGCCCGCCGAGCCGGCTGAACAGCGATGTGGTGGCATTGTTGTCGCTGAGCCGGATCATGGGCCGGGCCAGCGCCATCTCGCCCGACGTCGGGTCGCGGTCGGCGTCCTGGGCCTTGAGCAGCATGCAGGCCAGCACCTGGACCTTCACGATGCTCGCCGTGTCGTACTCGGCCGAGCCACGATAGGCGTACGTCGCGCCGGTCTTCTTGTCGAGCACGGCGACCGAGAAGTCGGGAGCGGTCTTCGCCACCTTCTTCAGGGCGGCGTCGAGCTGCTTGACCTGCTTGGCGCGTGCCGCCGCGGCCAGCTCTTCGGGCGTGGGGCCGGTCGGGGTCGGCGATGCGGTGGGTGACCTGGTGGCACTACCCAGAGTCAGCGATCCGGGGAGCAGGCCTCCGCCGGCGCCGCCGGTGTCCTCCCGCATGCCGAGTGCGATCAGGCCCCCGCCGCCCAGAATCACCACTGCCGCCACAGCGAAAATTGCTAATCGGTAACGAGGCACCCCTGCATAGTGCCGTGCCCGGGGCCGGTTCTCAAAACAACCCACTCTGGGCTTAAGGGTGACCACAGTTAGTGATGGCGGAGCCGGGGCACAATAGGGCCATGGCCCTGCTCCCGTCACCCTCCGCCCTCGTCGAGATCACCCGGTACGCGGCCGGGCAGGTGGTCGAGACGGTGGCCGCCGTGGCGACCGTGCCGGTGCGGGTGCTGAGCCTGCTGGGCCAGACCGAACTCGTGGTGAGCCGGGTGGCCGTCCTGGCCGACCGCGCCGAGTCCCTCATCGACCGTGTCGAACGCACGATCACCGAAGCCGAACAGGCCGTGGGCGGCGCCAAGGTCGTCCTGGCCGACGCCGGAACGGCCGTCGCGACCGCGAACACCGTGCTGGGCGACGCGCGAACGGCCGTCACCGGCGCGAAGGGCGTCCTCGGCGACGCGGGAACGGCCGTGATCACCGCCAATGTCGTCCTGGGCCAGGCCGGCGAGGCGGTCACCGGCGCGAAGGGCGTCCTGGCCGAGGCGGGCGAGGCCGTGGACGGCGCGCGGGGCGTGCTGGCTGAGGCTGGAGAGGCCGTCAGCGGGGCCAAGGGGGTGCTGGCTGAGGCTGGGGAGGCTGTTGGCGGGGCCAAGGGCGTGCTGGCTGATGCCGGGGAGCTCACCAGCGGCGCCGGGGAGATCGTGCGGAAGGCGGGGGGCACGGCTGATGCGGCCGGGGCCCTGGTGGCCGAGGTCAAGGGCACGTCCGGCACCGCCCGGCGGCTGCTCGACGAGTACACGCCCGCGCTGCATCGGGCCGCTCCGTTGCTGACCCGGTTCGTCGAGGAGCTGACCCCGGAGGAAGTCACCGCCGCCATCAAGATGATCGACACCCTGCCGCGGCTGCGGGAGCACCTCACCGAGGACGTGCTGCCGCTGCTGAACAAGCTTGACCAGGTCGGACCGGATCTGCACTCGCTGCTGGAGGTCACCAACGACCTGCACCTGGCGATCGCCGGGCTGCCCGGGCTCAAGATGCTGCGCCGCCGGGGCGAGGAACGGGTCGCCGAGGAGGACGCCGAGCGGCGTTGAGCCGCGGAATCCGGCAAAAGCGACTAAATTCCAGGGGTGGCGAGAAAGAGCAACAGCGGGTGGTCGCGCCCCTGGTCGGCTTTCTTCGCGGTGATCATCGTGCTCGGCGGGGTGGCGATCTCGCTGGGGTTCGGTGTGCGCCTGCGGGCCGCCCTGGAGCGCAACGCCGACACGCGGATGACGACCGCCAGCACCTCGGTGCGGACCGCGGTCGCCAACGAGCTGGGCCGGTACGCCGATGCCGTACGGCTCAGCGCCGGCGCCCTGCACGCGCTGCCCGAACCGACCGCGAAGGCGTTCGAGAACATCTCCGCCGCGGTCGGTGAGCAGGACCTGTCCGCGATGCGCGCGATGAGCTTCGTCGCGCCCGCCAAGGACGGTATGACCGCACGCTGGCGCGGTCTGGGCGCCACCGACTTCACCCCCGAGACGGCGCCTGAACTGCAAGAACACTTCTACACCGTGTACGCCCGCGGCCTCGGTGACACCGCCGCCCCACCGATCGGCGCGGACCAGGCCGCGGCCCAGCCGTTCCTGGACGCGAGCCGGCTGGCCAAGGAGAACGAGCAGGGGGCCGGCGTCGCGGTGTCCGACGCGTACGTGCGCCTGGCCGACGCCGGGTTGCCGAAAGCGCAGCAGACGCTGTCGTTCGAGGTGGTGGCCCCGGTCGGCGACGACGGTTTTGTGGTGCTGACCATCGGCGCGGCCGAGTTCGTCAGCACGAACCTGACCCGGGCCACCGGTGATCTGCTCGACGCGCAGCTGCTCACCCGCTCCGGCACCGGGGCGCTCACCGAGGTGGCGAGCGTGACGAGCGGCCAGGTCATGGGTTTCCGCCGGGCCGAGAACTTCGTCGCCGGGGAGCGCCAGTGGGTGCTGCGGACCAGCGCGACCTATCAGTCCCTGTTGCCGAACGCCGGCCGTACCGATCTGGTCGTGGTCATCGCCGGGACGACGCTGGCCGTCATGTTCGGCACGCTGATGTATCTGCAGATGTCCTCGACCGCCCGCGCGGAGCGGGAGATCGCCGCCGAGGTGGCCGAGCGGCTGCGCAAGGGTGACCCGGCGACCGAGCAGGGCCGGTTGCTGGGCGCCCTGGCCGCGCAGGAAGCGCTGCTCGGCGGCCTGCTCGCGCCGCCCGGCGAGCCGCATCCCGAGGTGGACCTCCAGGCCGTCGTGGCCGAGGTGGTCGCCGGCCGTCCCGGTGTGACGGTGGCGGAGGACCTGCCCTCGGTACGCGCGGACGCCGCCCTCCTGCGTCACCTGCTGCAGACCATGGTCGTGGACGCCCTGAGCCGGACGCCCGAGGACGAGGAACCGCAGGTCGCGGTCGCGGCGGAGACCGCAGACGACGGCCAGGTCCGGCTGACGGTGCGCAGCGGGGGCACCGAACTCAGCTGCGCGCTGCCGGGCCTCGCCCACCTCGCCGATCAACCGTCCTGAGTCCGCGCGTCTTTACCCGCACTTGACACCCTCGGGGGCAGGGTGGGCGACATGCTTGATCACTTGAGCCGTCGCACCCTGCTCACCGGCGGCGCCACCGCCGCCGCCGTCCTGCTGCTCCCCGGCGCGGCCAACGCCGACTCCGGACTGCCGGGACTCGAGCGGGAGTACGACGCCAGGATCGGTGCCTACGCGCTCGACACCGGGAGCGGGCGCACCGTCGAGCACCGCTCACGGGAGCGGTTCCCGCTGCTCTCCACGTTCAAGGTGCTGGCGGCCGCGGCGGTGCTGCGCCTGGCGCGTACCTGTGATCCGGGTCTGCTCGGTCGCCGGGTGTTCTTCGGCGCCGACGACCTGGTGGCCAACTCCCCCATCACCGAGCAGCACGTCGCCGACGGCATGACCGTCGCGGAGCTGTGCGCGGCCGCGCTCGACCACAGCGACAACACGGCCGGCAACCTGCTGCTGCGCCGGCTCGGCGGCCCGGCCGGCATGACCCGGTACGCCCGCGGCATCGGCGACCCGGTCACCCGGCTCGACCGGTGGGAGACCGACCTCAACATCTGGAACCCGGCCGAGGTGCGCGACACCACCACCGCGGCGGCGATGGGCCGCAACCTGCAGGCCCTCACGCTGGGCACGGCCCTGCACCCGGACGACCGGGCCCGGCTCACCGGCTGGATGCGCGACAACACGACCGGCGGCACCCGGATCCGCGCCGGGCTCCCGTCGATGTGGACGGTCGGCGACAAGACCGGTTCGTCCGACCACTACGGCGCGGCCAACGACATCGCGGTGGTCCACCCACCGACCGGCGCCCCGCTGATCATCGCCGTCTACACCAACCGCAACGACCAGGACATCGCGTACGACAACAAGCTCGTCGCGGCCACGGCTACCGCGCTGGTCCGGGCCCTCGGCCGGCTCTGAGCAACGCCCCGGCGGGATACTCCACCGCGGCCGCGGCCGCGGCAGGGCAAGCCCCAGGTCGGCGACGATGCGTTCGGTCATCGCACCATGGTGGGTGGAACAGGGAATGACCCCGGCGGGGGCCGGGGTCATTCCTTGGTGGGAAGGTGGATCAGGGGAGCGTGACACCGTACGCGCTGATCGGCTCGGCGACCGGCTGGAAGTAGGTGACGCCGCCGGAGGTGCAGTTACCGCTGCCGCCCGAGGTCAGACCATAGGCGATGGTGCCGCGGTACAGCGAGCCGCCGCTGTCGCCCGGCTCGGCGCAGACGGTGGTGCGGATCAGGCCGGAGACCGATCCCTGGGAGTAGTTCACCGTGGCGTTGAGCTGGGTGACCGAACCCGAGCGGATGCCCGTGGTGCTGCCGCGACGGGTGACCGCCGTGCCGACCGCGGGGGTGCCGTACGAGGAGATGGTCTGGGATCCGACCGCGCTGGGGTGCGCGATCGAGGTGTTCGTGTAGCGGACGATGCCGTAGTCGTTGCCCGGGAAGCTGGTGCCCGAGCGGGTGCCCAGCGTCGCCGAACCGTTGGTCCAGGTCGCGCCGGCGTTGGTGCAGTGACCGGCGGTCAGGAAGTAGTACGTGGAGCCGCTGTGCACGTTGAAGCCCAGCGAGCAGCGCGAACCACCGGTGTAGATGGCGTCGCCACCGGAGATGGTGGTCTTGAGCGTGCCACTGGTCTGCTCGAAGCTGGCCTTGTCGCCCAGCTTCGCGACGATCGCCTTGACCGCGGCGAGCTTCGCACCGGTGACCGTCTCGTCGGCGGTGACCAGGATCTTGTTGCTGACCGGGTCGAGGCCGAACGAGGTGCCCGGGGTGGTGAGCGTCGACTTCAGCGTGGCGTCGGCGGCCGCGAGGGCCGCACCGCTGCGGGTCACGTAACGCGGGGTGGCACCGGAAGCGGTGACCGCCGCGGCCGTGGCCGCGTCGGTCACGTTCACGGTCAGCTTGCCGGCCGAGTCGACGTAGGTGCCGGCGGCCTTGGTACCGAACTGGCTGTCCAGCGAGGACGCGAGCTTGGAGGCGGTGACGGAAGCATCGGGTGCGGGGGCGGGGGCGGCCGGGGCGGCGTTCGCGGGTGACGCGAAGGCACTGCCCGCGAGCAGAACGGCGGCCAGGCCGACGATCGGTCGGCCGAGCTTGAAGCCGGGGTTACGCACTGATTTCCTCCCAGGGGGATGGGGGATGCACCGGGCCTCCGATGCATCACGTGCCATCCGTAGTATTGAGAGAATTCGATGCAACCTCAAGGGTCGTTAACCTTGGCCCGATACCCGTCGAATCAGTCTTGAGCTGGTAAAACAGCCATACATAACACCGGGGCTATCACCAAACCGGGATGCTTCAGGCCACCTCGGCGAGCACCGGACCGGGCCGGAGGTCCCCCGCGAGCCGGTGCGCCTGGGCCCGGATCTCGGGCACGGCGGTGGTCTCCCACTGCGTCCCACGACGCAGCGGCCCGATCAGCCACAGCCGCTCGCGCACCCGCCCGTCGGCGGCGATCACCCGGCCGGCCGGGTCGATGGCCAGCCCCAGGTCATGCGGACCGACCTGGGCCTGCCCGCTGTCGAGCAGCGACCGCACCAGCGGCCCCGCGGAGCCGGGAAGCTTGCCGGGCCCGGCACAGTTGACGACGGCGGCATAGTCGGCGAGCCCCGGCCACGCGGCCACCCCGCCCCGGCGGATCTCCAGCAGCCCGGACGACCGCAGCTCCACCACCCGGGCGGCGATCTCCGGGGCCATCCGGTGCCGGTGACACTCCCACGTGCGGGACAGGTGCCGCAGGAAGGCATCCTGCTCGTCGGCGGTGAAAGCCGTCCACAGCCGGTCCAGCGAGGGACGCATCCCGTCCACCACCGCCCGCCAGTCCCCCGACTCCCCCACCGCGGACCGCACCGCCCGCACCACGTCACGCAACGTGGCGCAGTCGTCCAGCGCCGGGGCATGCGGAGGAGCCGCCTCGGCGGTGTGGGTCAGGGGCAGCAGACCCCGCCGGCTGACCGCGACGACGGGAGCGGAGCGCCGCCCGTCCGCGGTCAGCGTCAACGCCGCGTCGACCGCGGTCAGCCCGGTGCCGACCAGCAGCACCGGCCGATCCTGGGGAAGCGCCTCGAGCACCCCCGCCCGCCACGGGTCGTCGATGACATTCGGGTGGTCGAGCCGCTGCCGGACCGGCGCGGGGCCCCCGGTGGCCAGCACGACATGGTCGGCCCGCACGGAACCGCCGCCCTCGAGGACGACCTCGCCGGCGGCCCCGATCCGCTCGGCCCGCCCCTGACGCAGCTGCAGCCGGCCCGGATGTGCGGTCACCGCCTCGTCCAGCACGGCACGCAGATAGCGGCCGTATTCCGCCCGCGGCCGGAACTCGGCCGGAGCGGCACCGGCCCACCGGGCGAAATGCCCCGGATCATCCGCCGCGGCACTCATCGCCCCGGCCCGCGAGTTGAGCACATGCCACGGCTTGGCGGACCCGTAGGCAACCCCGCCACCGGGCTCCCCGGGCTCGATCAGGACAACCCGGTCATCGCTACATCGAAGCAGCTCACGAGCCACCAGAACGCCGGAGCACCCACCCCCGACCACCGCCACAGTCTGCCGCACGGCACCCCTCCTCATCTCCTATCAACACGATAGGCATAACAGGCTTTCGTGACCAGCGACCACGCCGAGACCTACCCCACCCGCCACCCATGATCAACGTTCCACGAGCCGCGCGCCTCACCGGAACCCCCGGGCAAACCCCGCCGGGCCCCCACAAGTTACGCCGGTCCACCCGTTCCGCCATTCCCGCATTCACCATTCACAGCAAAGTAAAGAAAAGGTCAAGTTTGGTGGCCCACCGCCGATACACGCGGCCAAGAAGAAATACGGCGTGAAGAAGGCCGGATTCTGCGCGACCGCCCCGCGTCCATGCCTGGTGCGGCACGGTCGCGGGGCGGCCCGGAACGGCAGCGGGTCAGTGCATGATCACCGGGACGGCGGCCGGCTCGCCCTCGGCGGGGGCCGGGGTGGCCTGGCGCCGGCGGGGCAGGAAGTAGGCCGGGATCAGCGTCGCCAGGACGATCACGAAACCGACCCAGAACGTGGTGCCGAACGAGTCCGCGACGAATTGCAGACCGCGCTCGATGGTGCCCGGCTCGGCCGGGAACTGCTGGGCCACCGCCGGGTTCTGCTCGGCGGCGATCGCGAGCCCGGCCTCGGTGAGCGGGGTCCCCGGAACGAGCGGCGAATCGTTGAGCTCGCTGGTCAGGATGACCGACATGAGGGCCGACCCGACCGAGCCGGCGATCTGCTGCAGAATGTTCAGCAACGTCGACCCGCGGGCCACCTCGTGGTGGGTCAGCGTGCGCAGCGCCGAGGTCATGACCGGCATCATCGTGCCGCCCATCCCCAGACCCATGACAAACAGCGAACCACACAGCAGCAGGTACGACGTGTCGGTCCCGACCTGCGTGAACGTGAAGAATCCGGCCGCGATCAGCAGCAGCGCGAACGGCACCGTCCGGCCCACCGGGATCCGGTCCGCGAGCGTACCCGCGATCGGCATGGTGATCATCGCGCCGAGGCCCTGGGGTGCCATCAGCAGGCCCGCGTGCAGCGTCGACTCACCGCGCACCTGGAGAAAATAGCTGGGGAAGAGCAGGCCCGCGCCCATGAACGCGACCGTGAAGACGGCCAGCGTGACGGTGGCGACCGCCAGGTTACGGTCGCGCAGCAGGCGCAGATCGAGCAGCGGGTGCCGGGGCTTGAACGAGTAGAGGACGAAGCCCACGACCAGGGCGGCGCCGGTCAGCATCGGCAACCACACCTTGGTCTCGGTGAAACTGCCGGCTTCCGGGAGCGACGACACCCCGTACAGGAAAAGTGCCAGACCCGGGGAAAGCATGAGCATGCCGACGACGTCGAATGATTCGGAAGGCTCAGGCTTGTCCTTCGCGAGCGCCCACTGCGCGTAGGCGAGCGCGATGATGCCGATGGGCAGGTTGATCAGGAAGATCCATTGCCAGCCGGCGATGTCGATCAGCCAGCCACCCAGAATCGGACCGCCGATCGGCCCGAGCAGCATCGGAATTCCCAGCACGGCCATCAACCGGCCGATCCGCTGCGGTCCGGCGGCCCGGGTCATGATCGTCATGCCGAGCGGCATCAACATGCCACCACCAAGACCTTGCAACACGCGGTACGCGATGAGTTGCCCGATGGAATCGGCGGTGGCACACAGCACGGAGCCGAGCGTGAAAAGCAGCAGCGCGGCCATGTAAAGGCGCTTGGTGCCGAACCGGTCGGCGGCCCAGCCGGTCAGCGGAATGACCGTGGCCAGGGCCAGCGTGTACCCGGTCATCGTCCACGCGACCCGCGCGTACGAGGCTTCGAACACCGTCTGGAAAGTCGGAAGCGCGACGCTGACAACGGTGACGTCGAGAATCGACATGATCGCGCCGAGCACCACGACGCCGGCGATCTTCAGCACGGCGGCATCAAGCTTGTCCGGTGCCGCCGGGGTCTGAGTGGTCACAGAGATCTCCTGAGGAAGCCGCGGTTGACTCCGGTTCAGCCGCGCGGAAGCGGGTGACCGGGGCAGCCTAGCGAGATCCACCCACCCCCATCTGCCCTTTATCGGATCGGCGAGCGCAGCCCACCGACCCGGACGACCCCATAAGAGTCACCCCCGCACCCACACCCGTTGCCGTACGCGCTCCCACCCGAGCACCGCCGCCCTGCACACCCGCGATTCGCGTGCCCCGCCCCGGGCACCTCGTTCACCCGCCCTTGCTCCGCGCGAGCCGGCGGGCACACCGGCGATGGCAGGGCGGGTTTCGGGGAGGGACTCCCGGCCGAGGCCCGGCGGCCGTTACGGGACCGCGACGACGACCGGGGCGTCGTCGGAGAGGCGGTAGCCGACTCCGTAGACGGTGGCCACCATGTCGGGGTCACCGAGCTTGGTGCGCAGGCGGCTGACGTGGACGTCGACCGTCCGGACCGTGGTGTGGGTGTGGCCCCAGACGTGGCCGAGGAGCTGGTTGCGGGTGAAGACCTGGCGGGGGTGGCGGGCCAGGAAGAGCAGCAGGTCGTACTCGAGGCGGCTCAGGTCCAGCCGGGCACCGTCCAGTGTGGCCGTCCGGGAACGCGGGTCGATGTGCAGGCCGGTCAGGTCCGAGCGGGGGACCACGGCCAGCGGTGCGTCCAGGGCGATGTCCGCTCCCGGGCCGGCCGCCACCACCAGGTCGCGCAGGGCGGCGAGGACCCGTTCGCTCTCCTCGGAACCGGGCGTGCCGAGGGTGATCGTCACGGTGACCGACGAGGAGGTGGCCGGGCGCAGGCGGGTGGTCCGGGGGCGGCCGGCGGGGGCCCGGCGGCCGGGGAGGGATCGGGTGAGATTGAGGTCGGCGACGGCGAGGACGGACATGGTGGGCCTCCGGAGGGTTTCACCGCGGCCGGATCTCGGCGGGCGGTGGAAGGATACTTCTCCCATGTGCGGGATAGGTTTATAAGCGCAAATGACGCACCAGGCGATCATGCAAAAGAGGTCGTGCGGACGGGTCAGGACACCGTCAGGAGGCGCAACACAGGGCGCTCGCACACCGGAGAAGGTCGATGGCGAGGCGGGACGTCAGTCGTACATCGCGCAACTGCATGTCTCCGATCCTTCCCCTGAGAACCCTCGCGGTCGAAACAAAACCAAAGTACGGGAGAAACAAAGCGCCGCCACCCCAAAGGTGACGGCAGACACAAGAACCGGCACCGAGGGCGCGGGGGCAGTGGGCGACGGTGCTGGACCACGGCGGGCGGGGTGCCGCCCGGCGCCGCGGGCAGGACGGCCGCGGCGGTGGTCAGCGAGTGGGGGCATGCCGGAAACTCTGGCGCCTCACGCCATCCCATGTCAATCAATCCCCATAGGTTTACTAGAATATGAGAAGGCGCTTGACCGCAGCCCAGAACTGAAGCAGCGTGGATCCCGTGCCGCTGATCTCCCAGATGCTGGACGGAGGTCGGAGCGCTGAGATCCCGCGGGCCTGACCGGGCCCGCGGACACCGCCCGATCGACGACGCCGTCGGCCCCGGGCGGCACCTCGTCCCGCTCGTGCGGCGGGAGCTCGCCAACCTTGTGGGGGCACGATGACCGACACCACCCTCGTCGACGCCGACCTGTTCCGTTCACTGCTGCGCCGGCACGCCGCCGCCGTTGTCGTGATCACCGCCCCGGGGTCGCCGCCGGCCGGCTTCACGGCCACGTCGTTCACCTCGGTGTCGCTCGACCCGCCGCTGGTCTCGTTCGCCCTCGCGCGGACCGCCTCGGCCTGGCCCGCCGTCCGCGCCGCCGAGACCATCGCGGTGCACGTGCTGACCCGCGAGCAGGAACACGTGGCCCGGACGTTCTCGACCCGGGGCATCGACCGGTTCGCCGCGCACGGGTCGTGGCGGGCCGGGCCGGAGGGGGTTCCCCTGCTCGACGGCGTCCTCGCCACCCTCGTCTGCCGGGTGACGCAGCAGGTGGAGGCCGGTGACCACACCATCGTGCTGGCGACGCCCTCGTTCGGCGAGCACCACTCGGACGCCACCGTGACCCCGCTGGTCTACCACGACGGCAGCTACGCACACCTCAAGCGCACCGCCTGATCAGGAGCATCGTCATGAGTGGAATCGTCGTCGTGTCAGGCAATCCGCGCGCCGGGCCGCGCACCTCCACCCTGGCGGTGGCCGTGGGCACCGCGCTGGGCGGGGCGTCGGAGGTGGTGGAGGTCGGTGCCCTCGGCGCCGGGCTGCTGACCCCGGGCGATCCGGCCACCGCCGACACGGTAGCCGCGATCCAGGACGCCGACGTGCTGGTGGTCGCCACACCCACGTACAAGGGCAGCTACACCGGCATCCTGAAGGTGCTGCTCGACCGGCTCCCGGCCAACGCCCTGGCCGGCAAACGGGCGGTCCCGGTGGCGGTCGCCGGGGTGATCCCCCAGGCCGAGGCGGCAGTGGCCCTGCTGGCCCAGCTCCTCACCGAACTGGGCGCGACCGTGCTGCCGTCCCTGCCGGTGGTCGAGGCCCAGCTCGCGGACGCGGACACGATCGCCGCCAAGTACGCCGCGGGCTGACTGGCACCTCCCTGGCAGGATGATCTGGGGTCGTCGACCCGGTTGCACCCTGAGCAGCGGATCGCCGCCGCCCGGCGCGCCGCGATCAAGACCAAGCTCGACGCGATCATCAGCCACCTCGGCGTCGTGGTCCCCCAGCCATGCTTCCCCGGCGTCGAGCGAGCAGACCGGCTCCGACCTCATGACCGCCGAACTGGCGGCCGACGCCATCGCCGGACCGGCGGCCCGCTAGATCCGGGCACCCTTGTTCAGGTTGCAGCGACGGCAGAGAAGCTGGAGATTGCCCTCGGACGTCGCACCGCCCTTGCTGAGCGGGATGACGTGGTCGAACTCGAGGTAGGCCTCGGCGGCGCATTCGACACACCGGCCGCGGTCCCGGTTCCAGACGGCGCTCTTGATGTGCTGCGGAATCGCCCGGGTGTCTCTCTGGCCCGGGGCCGACAAAATCTGCCGACGGCTGATCCGAGCCGCGGTCTCGATCAGCGCGGCGGTGTATTCGGCATCGCCCACGAGATACTCACCGGTGCCCTTGATCTGGGTCATCTGAAGATGCACGGTATCCGCCGACCGCGCCGTGGCCTGCATGATCTTGGACCAGTTGGTCTCCCAGCCCCCGCGACCGCTGAGAAAGCGAAGCTTCTTGTCGGTGGCGACCAACCGCCCAGGATCCTTCACTGGTCCCGCTTTCAACCATCGGACCGATTGCACCATCGTGTCGAAGTGGCAGGTCTCGTCGATATCCAGGTAGAGGTCGGCGGGTCGCAGCCGGGGAAGCACACCCGACCGGACGGTCCCCAGCACACGCTGCCGATCGAGCCATTGCCGCCGGGAAGCTGCTGCCTGCGGAGGGATCATTAAACTGTGGACAAACCGATCGAACTGCTGGATCTCCTGGTTCGATACGACACCGTCCGCAGCGGCGAACGTCACCAAACGATCGAGGAAACGGACCGACGCGTCCGTGATGGACAGCAGAGCCTCGGCCGGTGGCACACCACACGACGCGGCCTTGCCGAGAATTCCGTCCCAGTGCGGCCCCTCCGGCATTCCCTGATGCAGAACGTACGTCGCATCGTGCCGAAATTCCTTGAGTGCCTCGGTCACCCGGCGCCGGCAGTCCCCACAGCGCCGGTTGCCGGCGAGCCGCCGCATTCCCAGAGGTTGACCGCACAACTCACATCCGCCCGGCGCGGTGCCATTCGGATCCGAGGCCTTCTCATGCCATCGCAGGCCGTCCCACCACAGAATGACGCCCGGCCGTCCGGGAACCTCGTACCAGCCGGGAGGCATCGTTGCCATGCAGTACTCCTCGGAGTCCGTTGTCGTGCCGGTAATGCTCGCAGCGCGAGGACTGACACACGATCGGTCAACGAGTCAGGTCCGGCCTGGACGTCCGGCTTTCCGTCAGCTGTGGGTTCCTATGAAGGTGCTGTCAAAGGCGCACGACGGTGGGGCCCGGGACGATTCCTCATCCCGTACGGGCCGACGACCGGTCCGGCCGAGGAGGGAATCAGCAATGACTTCGATCAACGGGCTGAGCTCGGTGTCGGGTACGTACCGGATGCCGTCGAGCACGATGCGCCAGGATCCGATGGCCGCGGTCGCCGACAAGCTGGGGTTGAGCAGCAAGGATCTCAGGAGTCAGCTGCGGGACGGCAAGAGCCTCGACGATGTCGCCACCGCTCAGGGAGTTTCGCACGATGACCTGATCAGCGCGATCAAGGCCGGCATGCCTGCCGACGCGACCGGTGGGGTCGACGCCACCGAGATGGCGGAGAAGATCGCCGGCACCAAGGGGATGCCGCCGCCCCCGCCCGGTGGCGGCCCGCGGGGTGAGAACACCGGCATCCAGGATTCGAAGAACAAGGGTGTCGGCCTCACCCAGCTCCGCGATGTCCTGAACAGCGGCGACCTGCTCGACGTCGCCGCCTGATCAGGGCCAGGTGAAGGCCGGGTCGCGGCGGTAGTCGTCGCGGCGGGCCTCGAGGGCCATCCGGACCATGTCGTGCGCCCCGGTGCCGATGATCTTGCGTAGTGGCGGGTCGGGCTCGTCCAAGAGGTCGAGCAGCGCCTGAGCCGCCACCGCGGGCGACTCTTCGGCGGGCGGCTCATCGCCGGGCGGCTCATCAGCGGAATGGGTGGGGGTGACCGGCTCCGGGTATCCGGGGGTGCCGAAAATGGCCTCCCGGGTGGCCGCGTACGCGTCACGGGCCTCGGCGTACCGCATGCTCGAACCGGCCCAGTCGGTGGCGAAACCGCCCAGCTGCAGCAGGTGGACCCGGATCCCGTGCGGCGCCACCTCGTCGGCGAGGGCCGCGCTCATGCCCTCGAGCGCCCACTTCGTCGCGTTGTACACGCCGAACAGGGGCAGGTGACCGACCGCGCCGACCGACGACACCTGCACGATCCGGCCCGAGCCGCGCTCGCGCATGCCGGGCAGCACCGCCTGGGTGACCCACATCGCGCCGAACAGGTTGACCGCGAACTGCTCGGTGGCCTGTTCCTCGCTGATCTCCTCGAGCGCGCCGACCAGTCCGTACCCGGCGTTGTTGATCACGATGTCGGGCGTGGCGATGTCGCCCAGCAGGGTGACGACGGCGGCCCGGTCCTTGACGTCGAGCTGCCGGCGCTGGAACCGGCCGGGGAATTCCGCCGCGAGATCCGCCGCCGAGCCCGGTTGCCGGACCGTGCCGATGACGTCATCGCCGCGCTCCAGGGCGGCCCGGGCGAAGGCGTGGCCGAGGCCCCGGCCCGCTCCGGTGATGAACCACGATCGTTGTGCCATCGCTCCACCCCATCATGGAATGCACGCGCGGTCTTCCCGGTTACACCCCGCGGGAGGTACACCATGAAGGTTCGTAACTCGCTCCGGTCGCTGAAGAGCAAGCCGGGCTCCGTCGTGACGCGCCGCCGGGGGCGGATGGTCGTCATCAACCGCAAGAATCCGCGCTGGAACGGCCGTCAGGGCTGAGTCCGCGATAACGTGACACGCAATGCCGGGGACCCGCCGCCACGGGTCCCCGGCTTCTTTTCCGAAAAGGCACAATGATCCGATGGAGCCGACAACCCATCCGGTGCGGTCGTCCGACGGGGTGAGCCTCACCGTCGAGGAATACGGCGGCCCGGGCGGTGCCGCGACGGTCGTCTTCCTGCCCGCGCTCGGCGTGCCGCTCGCCTATTACGGCAAACTTCTCGCGGCCTGGGCCGGCCGGGGCCGGCACGTCGTCGGGGTCGAGCTGCGCGGCATGCCCCGCAGCCCGGTTCCGGACCTGCGAAAAGGCACGTTCGGTTACGCCCAGCTGATCCGCGAGGACCTGCCGGCGGTCTTCGCCGATGCCTCGGTACGCGACGCCGGGCGCATTGTTCTCGCCGGGCACAGCCTCGGTGGTCAGCTGGCGCTGCTGTCCGGGGCCTGCGGCAGTGTGCGCCCGGACGCCGTGGTCACCATCGGCACCGGCACGAGTTCACAGCACGCCCACCGGGGTGCGATCGCCCGGGCCCGCCGCGTCGCCGGGGTGCGGTTCGTCGGCGCGGTCACCGGCTCGCTGGGCTACTGGCCGGGTCACCGCTTCGGTTTCGCGGGCCGGCAGCCCCGCACGCTCATGAACGACTGGGCGTACGAGGCCCGCCACGGCCGCTACCGTCTGCACGGCGACCGCACCGACTACGAGTCCGCGCTGGCCGAGCTGAGTGTCCCCACCCTGCTGCTCGGCATCGAGGGCGACCGGATGATCCCGGCGGCGGCGGTGGACCACCTGGCCCACCGCCTGCCCGCCCAGGCCGAACGTGCCCAGATCGAGGCGTACCCGGACCATTTCCTCTGGGCCCGCCGCACCCCGGAGAAGACCATCGACGCCGTGGAGACCTGGCTGACCGCCCGCGGTCTCTAGTCGCAGACGACGCTCAAACTGCTGTCGCAGAGAAGCAGGCTGACGGTGCTTCCCGCGGCTTCGCCGTCGAAAGCGGCTTCGTCCTCGGCTACGAGGTCCTGGAGTTCGAGAATGCTGTCCATGACGGTGTTCCTTTCCTGTTCAGCCCGGCCGGGCGGCCGGGAGCCGGTGGCGGTGCGAAGAACGGCAGACCGCTCCCGGTCAGCGCCAGGAGCACGCCCGCGGTGCCGGTGTGCACATCCATGCTCAGCCGCGTCAGACCCGTGCCGGGGAACGCGACGCCGTCTCCACAGCCGACGGCGTGCAGGTCCAGCACGCCCGGTGACAGCTCCGGCGTCAGCAACAGCAAGCCGGCGCGGCCCTGCATGAGTCCGGGATAGACGGTGAAATTCGGGCGGCAGGAACGGAGCAGTTCCGGCAGAGCCCGCGCCGGGGCCGACTCGGGCAGATGCCGGGCCAGCTCCGTCGCGACGACGGCGACACCGGCGCTTCCGGTCCCGAGGTACGGCAGGAGTCGCACACCGTCCCGGTACTGCCGCATGCCGTCGGCGTCGGGCGGGCACCGGGCCAGGTCGCGGTCGAGCAGCCGCTCCGCCGCGCCGAGCCAGCGCTGCTCGCCGGTGTGCTCGTACAGGCGCAGGCAGAGCAGGGCCGGGCCGCTCCAGCCGGTGAGCAGCCCCGCGGGCAGCTCGGCGGGCAGCTCGGCGGCGGGCCCGGTCAGGATCCGCTCGGCGAGCGCGGCGGCCCGGTCGACGAACTCGACGGTGCGGCGGCGGGTCGCGATGTCGAGCAGGGTGAGGCCGATGCCGGCCAGGCCCGCCTCGAGGTCCGGTCGTTCCGGGGGCCGGTGCCGGTCGAGCAGGCCGTCGGCGCGGTCGTGGTGGCCGAGCCGGTCCAGGACGTACGCGACGCCGTGCGCACCGGTCCAGAAACCGGGCGCCGCGGGCAGGTCCGCGGCCAGGAGCCACCGCTCGTACGCGGGGTCGAGCGGCTCCCCGGCCTCGGTCAGCGCGTACAGCACACCGGCCGCGCCGTGACCGAAACCGGTGCCGCCGCTGCGGAACTGCTCGACGTCGCCGGGGAAGAGCCGGTCCGGCCGCTCCGGGGTGGCCGACGCGTGCAGGGCCCGCACCAGCGCCGCGACCGGGTCGGTGCCGGGCCATCCCGGTTCCGGCCGACGGGGCTGCCAGCCCGCGCACAGCCGCCGGGCCGCCGTCGCCGGGAAGTCGTCGCCGGCGTATCGCAGATGGGTGCCGAGCTTCTCCGGGGCCAGCTCCAACAGCGGGGTCAGCGGCACGAGCAGCGACAACCGGATCGCGGCGAGCGCGTGGAGGTCGAGGTCCACGCCGTACGTTCCCGGTGGGGCCCGGAAGCCGGGGGCGCCCAGCGTGGCCGGGATGGTGGAGCCGATCGGTGCCGCGCACTCGAAGTCGATGAGGTGCAGGGTGTCGTCGGCGTCGACGAGCACGTTGTGCGGGTGCAGGTCGCCGACCACCCAGCCCCGGTCGTGGACCGCGGCGATCAGCGTGTCGAGCCGGTCCGCCAGCGCCATCGCCCGGTGGCGGTATCCGGCCATGTCACCGCCGTGCAGCGGGATGTTGCGGGCGGTCCAGCGGCCGAGCGGGACGCCGGGGACGTGCTGCATCGCGAGGAACGTGTGTTCCCAGGCCGGGAGCAGGTCGTACACCTCGGGGATGCCGGGGATGCCGGCCAGCGCGCTCAGCGCCTCGTGCTCGCATCGCAGCCGGTGGACGGCGTCGTGCCCGGCGGAGTCGAGCCCGGCGTGCGGCCGGGCTTCCTTGAGCACCACCGTGCGCCCGTCGCGCTCGGCCCGGTAGACGCCGCCGCCGTTGGAGAAGTGCAGCGCGGCGGTGACCCGGTACGGCAGCCCGGTGTCCGGCGGCGGGTTGCCCAGCACGGCCGGCAGCGTGACCCACTCGGGTGGCCGGAAGACGGGCGGGCGCGGGTCGGGCACGAGGACCCCGTCGGGGCGGCGGATCGCCGGCACCTCCCGGCCGGCGGCGAGCGTGGTCAGCCGCCGGAACCCGCCGTACCGGGCGTGCACCGGACCGGCACCGATCCGCCGGTCGCTGAGGATGTACGGCCCGGGCCGCCCCCGCAGCAGCCGCGCCAGTTCCTCGGCGGCGAGCGCGAACTCGTCGTCGTCGCGCGGATAGACGGTGACGAACTTGCCGCTGCCGCCCCGGCCCGCGTACTTGCTGTTGCGCAGCAGCACGGCCCGCGGCGAGGGCAGGTGCTTGAACGGGATCTCCCGGCCGGCGCAGAAGGCCGCGACGATCTCCAGGGTGCCGGCCGCGGCGTCCGGCGTCGCCGACACGTGCAGCTTCCAGCCCTGCTCGGGCAGGTCGGCGTCGGCCGGCCAGGCCATCCGCCAGCCGTTCGCGTCCCGCACGGTCCAGCGGCCGGGCGGCAGCGGCAGCGGCGCGAACCCGGCGGAGGCACCGGACGGTCTGTCGAAGAAGACCCCGCCCGGCTGGCAGTACTCGTCGGAGGAGCGGGTCACCCTGCCACGTTAGTCAGTATTGACCCGATATGTGCGCCAACCAGCCACCGACCGCGCGTCGCGGTTTGACCCGGATCGCCATACTGTCCGGCGTGAACCAGGTCGTGTTTCCCCGCGGGGCGGATGGTCGGCGGAGCAGTTCCGCGTTCGGCAGGGCGGTGGTCGCCGACGCGTTGCGTGCCGCCGACCCCGCGGCTGCCGACGCCGCGGACCACGAGAAGGATTGGCGTACGGGCTACCTGCCCCATTTCCGCGCCCTCGCCGAAACCGGTGACTACGCGGTGGCCGCCGCCGGCCTGAACTCCGTGCACCAGCGGATCCGGGTCGACCGGGACGGCACCGACATCGCCCTCGACGCCTCGTTCGCGACCACGGCACCACCCCCGCCCACGTTCACCGTGCACGGCGAGGAGAAACCCGAACGCGAGCTCGTCATCCCGTACGGGAAGGAGCTCCTCAGCGGCGACTCCCTCAGCCGCCGGCTCGACGCGTGGGTGACCGGTGGGGTGATCGAGGCGTCCGGCGCCGAGATGGTGCGTGAGGTGGCCGCCAACCCCGGCTGGCTCGACCTGTCCGACCTGCGGCTCGTCGTGCTCGGTGCGGGTGCGGAGCTGGGCCCGCTGCCCGCCGTGCTGGCCTGGGGCGGCACCGTGGTCGGCATCGACCTGCCCCGCCGCGAGCTGTGGGAGCGGGTCACCGCGACGGCCCGCCGCGGTGCCGGCACCCTGATCGCCCCGGGCACCTCCCCCGCCGACGCGGGTCTCGACCTGCTCACCGACCTCCCGGCGGCGGCCCAGCTGCTGCTCGGCGTCGAGGGCCGGCTCATCCTCGGCAACTACACGTACGCTCCGGGAGCCGCGTACCCGCTGCTGTCGGCGGCGGTGGACGCGCTCGGCGTGCACGTGGCCGGCGAGCGCCCCGGCACCGCCCTGGCGTTCCTGGCCACCCCCACCGACACGTTCGCCGTGCCCGCCGACGTGGTCGCGGCGGCGAGCGCGCAGTATCGTGACCGCTCCGCCGCCGCCCGGATCACCCAGCTGCTCTCCGGCGGCCGGCTGCTGCAGCCGCACTACCCGGACGACGGCACCCCCGGCATCGCGGACAGCCTGGTGCCGCAGCAGGGCCCGAACTACGCGCTGGCCAAGCGCATCCAGCGCTGGCGGGCCTCGCTCGCCCGGCAGGCCGGCACCACGGTGAGCTTCTCGGTCGCCCCGGCGACCCGGACCCGGTCGGTGACCAGCAACCGCCTGCTCGCCGCGGCCTACGCGGGCGCCCACATGTTCGGCGTCGAGGTCTTCGAGCCGGCCACCAGCAACCGTCTCATGGCGGCCCTGCTGGTCCACCAGCTCCGCAACCCGCGCCCGGCCGCCGCCCAGGCCTGGACCGACGAGGCCGTCGGGGCGGCGCACGGCGGCTTCTGGCGGCTCGGCTACCTGCCCCGGACCGCCCTGGGCATCGCCGCGGCCCGGGGACTGCCCGCGGCGCTGCGCTGAGCCGGGGTCAGTCCTGCAGCTCCGGGTGACCGAACAGGCCGGGCAGGCCACCGGTGTGCAGGAAGACGGTGGTGCCCTGGGGCCGGGCGGCGACCAGCGCGGCCATGGCCCGGCCGGTGTACGTCGGGTCGAGGAAGACCCCTTCGGTGCGTGCGGCGAGACTCAGGGCGGCCCGGACCTCGCCGGTCAGCGTGGCGTATCCCGGGCCGACCTGGGAGCCGTCGATGCGCAGGGCGGCCGGGTCGGCCGGGCTGCCCATGGCGCGCAGCAGACCGGCGACGGTGGCCCGCGGGTCGGGGACCGCGCCGACGTCCACTCCGTACACCCGATGGGGTCCGAGGTGGGCGACCAGTCCGGCCGTCGTGCCGCCGGAACCGAGCGCGACCACCACCGTGTCCAGGTCCGGGAGCTGGTGCAGCAGCTCCCGGGCGCAGTCGACGTATCCCCGCGCGGACGCCGGTGACGTGCCGCCGAACGGGATGACAAAACCGTCCTGCTCGGCGGCCACCTCGGCCGGGGGCCGCGCACCGGCCCAGACGACGGTGGCGCCGGCCAGCTCGTCGAGGAGCAGGTTGCCGCGCCGGGACGACGGGGGCGGGCCGCTGAGCACGAGCGTGCAGTCCAGGCCCAGGCGGGCGGCGGCCGTGGCGGTGAGGCGGGCGTGGTTGGACTGGGGAGCCCCGGTCGTCACCACCCGGGTCGCACCCGCGGCGACCGCTTCCGCGAGCGTGTACTGCAGCTTGCGGACCTTGTTGCCACCGCCGCCGAGGCCGGTCAGGTCGTCACGTTTGATCCAGAGCTGGTCCAGGCCGAGGTGGGCGGCCAGGCGCGGCGCGGGCTCGAGTGGGGTCGGCCACGTGGCGAGGGAGACCGGCTGGAGCGTCATGGTGCCGAGCATAGGATCCGGTCCGTGACGCTACGGGGAGTCCTGCTCGATCTCGACGGCACGCTGGTCGATCACCAGCGGGCCGCGGACGCCGGGCTGCGGGCGTGGCTGCCGACCGTCGGCCGGGAGCCGGCCGACGAGGACGTCGCGCGGTGGACCACGCTGCAGGAACCCCATCTCGCGGCCTGGCGGGCGGGCACGATCAGTTTCGCGGAACAGCGCCGTCGCCGGATGCGCGACTTCCTGGGTACGAACAGCGCGGACGACGAGCTGGATGCCCTGTTCGCCGGCTATCTCGTACACTACGAACGGGCGTGGCGGGCCTACGACGACGTCACCGGGGCGCTGGCGGCGATCGCGGCGGCCGGGCTGGTCACCGCGGTGCTGACCAACGGCGCCCGGGTGCAGCAGAACAGGAAGCTGAGCCGCACCGGGCTCGCCGGACGGGTCGGACCGGTGTTCACCGTCGAGGACCTCGGTGCCGCCAAGCCGGATCCGGCCGCGTTCCTGCGCTCCTGCGAGCGGTGGGGCCTGGCACCGGCCGAGGTCCTCAGCGTCGGCGACAACCACGCGCTCGACGTGGTCGCGGCCCGGGCCGCCGGGCTGAGCGCCGTCCACCTGGACCGCGACGCCACCGGGCCGGCCGGCGAGCCGCGGCGGATGACCAGCCTGCTCGAGATCAGCGCCTTTCTGCCCTGACGGCGGCCAGGACCGCGGTCAGCAGGCGGGTGTTCTCCACGTGCGGGCGCGGGCTGGTGCCGAACCGGCGGCGGACATACGCGTAGGCCAGGCCGTGCGCCGGGTCGGCCAGCGCCTGGGTGCCGGTGGCGCCGCCGTGACCGAACGCGCCGGCGGCGAGCATCGGGAACCGGACGTGCTCGTTCTCGAAGCCGACCGCGAAACTGTCGAGCTCCCCCGTGACCAGGTCGGTGCCCGTGGTCTGGGGCGCGCCGAACGCCGCGACGGTCGCCGGGCGCAGCAGCGATCCCATCGCCGCCGAGTACATACCGGCCAGGCCCCGGGCGTTGCCCACACCGGCGGCCGACGCCTGACCCTTCGCCCGTACGTCGCGGGTGTTGGCGAAAGCGGCCAGGTCCGCGCCGAGGTTGAAGGAGATCTCGGCGAGGCTTCCCGGGGCCGCGGGCGGACCCGGGACCAGCGCCGGCTGGACCGGCCGGTAGCGCGGCTCGAGCTCCGCGGGCAGTCCCATGTAGAGCTCGAGGGCGTGCGGGGCGCGGATCAGCTTCTCGAACGCTTCCTGCATCGGCACGCCGGTCGCCCGCAGGACGACCTCGCCGGTCAGGGCCGCGATGGTCAGCGCGTGGTACCCGTAGGCCGTGCCCGGCGCCCAGAACGGGGTCTGCGCGGCGAGGCGGGCGGCGATCACCCGGTCGTCGGCCAGCTCACCGAGGGTGAAACCACCGTCGACGCCGATCAGGCCGGACCGGTGGGTGAGCAGCCCGCGCAGCGTGAGCTCGCCCAGCGTCGCGGCGACCTGCGGCCAGTACGCCGCGACGGCCCGGTCCAGGTCGAGCGTGCCGTCCTGGACCAGCAGCGCGACCACGAGATGCGCGGCGCCCTTGGTGGCCGAGTAGACGCCGGTGAGGGAGTCACCGTCCAGCTCCCCGGTCCAGAGATCGACCACCGGCAGACCACGCAGGTGTACGGCCAGCTGGACGTCACCGTCCGGGGCGACCGCGGCCAGTGCCGAGCGGACCGGCTCGAAACCCGGCGCCACGGTGCCGTGGATGTTCGTCATGATCCATGGATATCACCACGGCGGTGGCGCAGGCGCCGCAGCATGCGGGCGTCACCGAAGCCGACCGCCCGCGAGGCCGCGTCCACCGTCGCGCCGTGGCCGATCAGGTACTCGGCGCGTTCCACGCGCAGCAGCTGCTGGTAGCGCAGCGGCGTGCTGCCCGTCGCCGCCTCGAACCGGCGGGTCAGGGTGCGCTCGCTGACACCGGCCGCCCGGGCCAGGTCACCCAGCGGGAGCGGGGCGGCGAACTCGGCGTCGATCCGGTCCTGGACCCGGTGCACGACGTCGTTGAGGTGCCCCCGGTGCCGCAGCATCGCGCTCTCCTGCGGCTCGTCGCCGTTGCGCCGGGCGTAGACGACCATCTGGCGGGCCACCCGGGCCGCCTCGGCCGGGCCGTGCCGCACCGCGACCAGGTGCAGGGCCAGGTCGACGCCGCTGGCGATGCCGGCCGACGTCACCACCCGGTCGTCCGCGACGAACAGCACGTCCCGGACCACGTCGGCCAGCGGGTACCGGCGGGCCAGCTCGTCCTGGACGTCGTGGTGGGTGGTGCAGCGACGGCCGTCGAGCAGACCGGCCCGGCCCAGCGCGTCGGCGCCCGCGCAGACGCTCGCCACCGTGCCGCCGGCCGCGTGGTGGGCCGCGATCCGCCGCAGGGTCGCCGGCTCCAGGTGGCCGCTGCCGGTCAGGTGCGGGGCCCGCCAGCCCGGGACCACGACGAGGTCGTCGCGGCCCAGCTCCGGCCATCGCGTCCCGGCGCGCAGCGCGATGCCCTGGTGGGTCGGGACGTCCGGCTGCTCCGCGACGTAGGTGAGGCGGTAGTCGTGCCCGTGGTCGGCCGCGGTCGAGAACACCTGGGCGGCCCCGGCGAGGTCGAGCAGGTGCAGGCCGGGGACCAGCACGAAAACCACCTGGGTCACGATCCGGTCAGCTCCGCCACGGTCCTGATGGTAGCGAACCGGCCGGCCAGGGCGTACTCGGTGCGCGACACCACCGCGTCGACGGGCAGCGTGCGCGGGTCGGCCACGAGCTGCTCCGGCGTCAGGTCGGCCGGGGCGTCGCGGTGCGCGATCGGGAACGTGGTCGTGGCGTCGGTGACGAACGTGACGTCGTACCCGAGATCGCCGCCGACCCGCGCGGTGGTCTCCACGCACTGCTCGGTCTGGATGCCGCACAGCGTCAGCTCACGCACCCTGTGCGTGGTCAGCACCTGCTGCAGGTTCGTCGTGGTGAACGCGTTGCGCGAGGTCTTGGTCACCAGCGGCTCGTCCGGCCGGCGGTCGAGCCCGTCGAAGAGCCGGACGTGACCCGAGGCGGGATCGAACGGGTTGCCGGAACCCGGCTCGGCGTGCAGCACCCAGACGACGAGATCCCCGGCGGCCCGGGCGGCGTCCACCAGCCGCTGGACGGCCTTGCCGATCTCCGGGTCGCCGACGACCCGCCAGGACGGGCGGACACGGAAGGACTCTTGGACGTCGATCACGACGAGGGCTCGGTTCACCGGATGATCCTGCGCCGCTGAGGGCGTACCCGGAAAGGGCCGGACCCGACCACCACCGGAACGATCCGGTCAAGCCGACGGCGTTCCGGGCGCGGTGCCCGGAACGCCGTCGGTGGTCGGTCAGCGGTTGCCGTTCAGGATCGACAACGGCAGCGGATCCGCGACCGGCGGCAGGCCCGCCTCCCTCGGCGACTCCGCGCCGGACGAGCTGCCGCCGACCGGCAGCGGCGCCGTGAACGGCTCGTAGTCGCCCTTGCAGAGCGTGCCGCGGGCCGGCAATGCGCCGCTCAGCAGATAGGTGTCGATCGCCCCGGTCGCGCAGGCCGAGGTCCCGTACGACGTGTGGCCCCAGTTCGTGCTCGACAGCAGGAAGCTGTTCGGCAGCCGCCCGGCGGCCGAGACCGCGTCCTCGTAACTGGTCGCCGGATCCCACCTGGTGCCGACCAGCAGGACCGGCGCGGCGGTCCGGGTCGTCCAGGGACCGGTGTACGCGTCCTCGTCGCGCGCCGTCCACGTGGAACGCGAGCACTGGACGGTGGCCCAGCCCCAGGCCCGGCCGAAGTACGGTGCCTTCTTGTCGGCGGCGGCCGTCAGGGCCGGGAACAGGTCCGCGTCCCGCGGGTGCTGCGCGTCGGCGCAGGCCACGGCGGAAGCGGACTCGAGACTGTTGTCGTACGGGAAATCGCGCCCCGGCCGGGTCCGGGCTTGCTTGATCCGCCTGATCAGCGCCGCCTTCGCCGTGCCGGCCGCCGCGGCCGACGGCGGGAACAGCAGCGTCCACACCTCCTGGGCGAGATACGTGGTGAAGTCACCGGCGTCCACGCCGTACAGCGCGCCGAGCATGCCGCCGACGAAATCCGCGTACGAGATCGTGTACGTACCGAACTCGTCGGTGATCTCGATCGGCTCCGCCCGCAGCTTGCGCGCGATCACCTCGAACCTCTTTTTCGGGTCACCGGCGGCGAAGACGCAGTACTTCGGGCCGGCCTCGTCGCAGCGCCCGAGGATCTCCATCAGCGCCCGGTGGGCGCCGGCCGCCGAGCGCACCCGCTGGTCCTGCCCCTGGCCGGCGGTCGAACCGGTGCCGGCCCAGTGCTCCGGGTCGAGCACCCCGTCGACCGCCACGGTCCGGAACCGGTCCGGGAACATGTTGGCGTAGTACTGCCCGATCGCGGTGCCGTAGCTGAAGCCGAGGTAGCTCAGCTTGTCGTCCCCCACGGCCCGGCGCAGCACGTCCATGTCCCGAGCCGCCTCCGCGGTCGACGCGGACCCGGTCAGCGGCTCGCCCGTGGAGGAACACGCCCGGCCCAGTTCCTCGGCCGCCCGGATGTATTTCTTCTCCTCGGCCCGCCCCCACGGGAATGCGATGTTCAGATCGCGCAGGACGGCGTTCTGGGCCCGGACCGACGGAAAGCATCTGACGTTCTCACTGGCCCCGATGCCCCGCGGGTCGAAACCGACGATGTCGAAGCGCTGCAGCACGGCCGGGCTCAGGAAATATTGGGCGGAGTAGGCAAAACTCGTCCCGGAGCCACCCGGTCCGCCCGGATTCACGAAAAGGCTGCCGATCCTGTTCTTCTGGTCCTTCGCCTTGATCCGCAGCAGCGCGATCTCGGTCGTCGCACCCCGCGGCTCGTCGTAGTCCAGCGGGAGCTCGGTGGTGGCGCACTCGGCATTCCCGTAGCACTCGTACCAGCCGATCCTCGGCGTCCTCACCGCGTCGACGCGCTGCCGCTCCACGGCGCCGGTCCTGGCGCCGGCCGTGGCGCCACTCGGGCCGCCACTCGGGGCCCCGACCGCCGCCGACGCACAGATCGCGACGGGTGCCACGGCGAGAACGCCCGCGATCCCCGCCGTGAGGAGGCGTTTTCCCAGATCTTTCATGGCCGCCCTTCCATTGCTGCCCGCGACCGGGTGCCGCACGGCATGAATGATAGGTATCGCATGCCGTGAAATGCATTTCGAGCGACCCTGCCGCCATACCGGAATGATCTGCCCGTCCACTACCACCTGGGACTGATCATCAACGGTATGACCACCGCATCGATGAGCGACATCGTATTCTCCCCGGCGGCGGAAACGAATGGAAATATTTCACCTGTTGGGGTAGGTGCCTATTGCCGGTACGGGGCGGTCAGCTCGGTGAACACCCCGGGATATCCGGTGGTCAACGGGGGCCGTCATGGTGCCCAATGTTCCACCATGGACAAGCAGACGTTACGGGCGCTCGCGCACGCGGACCATCCGATCACCGCGCCCGTCAGCGAGGACAAGGTGCGTGAGCTGCTCGGCCGGGCGGTGCGGGGGCCGGGCGCCCGGTTGCTCGACCTCGGCTGCGGGGACGGGAGCTGGCTGTTGCGCACTCTTCAACAGCAGCCCGGCGTCACCGCGGTCGGTGTCGACCTGTCGGAGCACGGCTTCGACCGGACCCGGGCGGCCGCGGCCGAGCTGGGTGTCGCGGAGCGGCTGGAGCTGCGCCGCGAGGACGTCACCGGCTACCGGTCGGCGGGGCCGGCCGACGTGGTGCTCAGCGTCGGGGCGTCGTACGCGTACGGAGGTCTGGTGCCGACGCTGAAGGCCGTGCGTGAGCACCTCGCCGAGGACGGCACGCTGCTGCTCGGTGACTGCTTCTGGGAGCGCGAGCCCGGGCCGGAGCTGCGCGCCATGATCGAGGGCGACCAGCCGGGGTACACCGACCTGGCGGGCACGGTGGACCGGCTGGCCGCCGACGGCTGGACCCCGGTGTACGCCCACGTCAGCACGCTCGCCGAATGGGACGACTACGAGTGGAACTGGACCGGTTCGCTGGCCCGGTGGGCACTGGACCACCCCGGGCACCCGGACCGGCGGCAGGTCCTCGACACGGCCGCCGAGCACCGGACCGCCTGGCTGCACGGATACCGCGGGGTGCTCGGTTTCGTGACGTTGCTGCTGCGCCGCTAACGTTGCTAGCGGACCACGTCGTCGGTGGCCGTGACCAGCAACGTCAGTTCCGCCCGGGTCGGCAGCCCTTCGCAGTCGCCCGGGACGGTGACCGCGAACGCCCCGGCCGCGATCGCCGTGGCCAGCCGGTCCTGCGGCTCGGCCCCCGCCAGGCGGTCCGCCAGGTAGCCGGCCACGAACGCGTCCCCGGCCCCGACCGAGTCCACCACCGGCACCGGCAGCGCCTCCCGCCGGTGCCGTTTGCCGTCGATCAGGGCCTCGCAGCCGCGCGGCCCGTCCTTGACCACCACCTCGGCCGGGCCCAGCGCGGCCAGGGCCTCGGCCGGTGGCCCGTCGGCGATCAGCGCGGCCTCGTCGGGGCCGGCGAAGACGATGTCGGCGCGGGTGACCAGGTCGCGCAGCACCGGGGCGGCGTCGAACCGGGACCAGAGCTTGGCCCGGTAGTTGACGTCGACGGACACCGCGACACCCGCCGCCCGGGCGGTCTCCACGGCCTGGAACACCGCCGCGCGGGCCGTGTCGCCCAGCGCCGGGGTGATGCCGGTGACGTGCAGGATGCCGGCCGCGCGAACGGTCTCCCCGGGGATGTCGGACGGGACGAGCCGGGAGCCGGCGCTGCCCGCGCGGTGGTAGTCGACGTGCAGCAGCCCGGCCGTGCGGCGGTGCTTGACCATCAGGCCGGTGAACGACGCGTCGCGGATCACCACGGCGCGTACCCCCTCCGCGTGCAGCCGGTGGGCGATCAGGTCACCGGTGGCGTCCGGCCCGAGGCGGCCGATCCAGGTGGCCTCACCGCCGAGCCGGGCCACCCCGATGGCCACATTGCTCTCCGCACCGCCGATGCCGAGCGTGAAACCGCGGGCGTGTTCCAGGCGCCCGATGCTGTCGGCCGCGACCAGCCCCATGGTCTCCCCGAACGTGAGCAGCCCGCCGGTCATGAGCGGGCGTACCCGACCGCGTCGGCGGCCCGGCGGGCCCGGTCGGCCAGCGACCGCAGGCTGCCGCCGGTGGCCGCGTCCCCGATCAGCGGGCCACCGAGGCCGACCGCCGACGCGCCCGCGCCGAGCCAGGTCGCCACGTCGGCGATCGCGATGCCGCCGGTGGGCATGATCCGCAGATCGGGCAGCGGGCCGTGGAGATCCTGCACGTAACGCGGGCCGACCGCCGACGCCGGGAACAGCTTGACCAGCGGCGCCCCCTGGCGGCTGGCCGCGTACAGCTCGGTGGGGCTGAACGCGCCCGGGTACACCGGGACCCCGAAACCATCCAGACCGGACACGAGCACCGGCGAGACCAGGAACGTCGCGCCGGCGTCCACGCTGGCCTTGGCGTCGTCGGCGGTGAGCACGGTGCCCGCGCCGAGCGCGACGTGCGGGGGCAGCTGCCGGCGTAGACCGGCGATCGCCTCCAGGGCGCCCGAGCAGGTCAGGGTCACCTCGAGCGCGGTGATGCCGGCCTCCACGAGCACCTCGCTCACGGCGGCGAAATAGTCTGCCGTGGGCGCCCGCAGCACCGCGACCACGCCGCTGCGGACGACCGTTTCGGTAACTGACAAGTCCGTCAAAGGATGCCTCCCCATCGATGGGTTCCCAGCATCCCCCGGCGGAGGTGGCCTCAGCCAGTGACTCCCGGCTTCTTCTTCGGTACGGCCTGCTTCCTCGGCGCGGACTGTTTCCTCGGCGCGGGCAGGGCGTCCGGCCGGGTGACCTCGATCTCGAGCTCCTCGCGGATCGCCGCCTCGAGCTGCTGCATGACCAGCGGGACGTGGCCGAGCATCTCGCGGGCCGCTTTGGTGGTGTCGACACCGGGCGGCGGGGTCTGCGCGGGCGTGTAGAGCTTCTCCAGCAGCAGGTGCACGGCCAGCGCCGCGCTGCGGACCTGACCGGTGGCCAGGAGCCGGACCTGCATCACGGCGGGGCCGGCGTCGTCGAGATAGGTGAAGTGCGACGGCAGCGGCTGGCCCGCGTCCAGCGCCGCCCGCAACCGGTACGTCGCCCGTTCGAACTCGGTCAGCAGGGCGACATAAGCGTCACGGCGCTCGGAATACCACCTCTTGGTGCGCTTGGCACGACTGCGGGCATAGTTGTCGCGCGCCGACACGAGCAGGGCCACACCGGCGCCCAGCAGGGCAAACACTATGGCGACGAGGGGAAGCCCCCACCACGGGATCTCAGACACGCGCTTACCGTAGCGATCCTCGCCCGCGCGGTCGCGGCCGTGCCCCGGATCGTGACGTTGCGGCGTACCGTCGATCCGGTGAACATCGCCGGGCTCGTCCTCGCCGCGGGAGCGGGCCGTCGTTACGGGATGCCGAAGGCGCTCGTGATCCACGACGGCGTCCCCCTGGTCCGGCGGGCGGCGACGGCCCTGCGCACGGCCGGGCTCGAGCAGATCCTGGTCGTGGTGGGCGCGCAGTCCGGCCGGGTGCGGGCGATCGCCACCGAGCTCGAATTCGTCGAGAACCCCGCCTGGGAGACCGGCATGGCGTCGTCGTTGCGCACCGGCCTGGACGCGCTGACCGCCACGGCGGCCGACGCGGCGGTGGTCCTGCTGGTCGACATGCCCGGCGTCACCCCCGCAGCGGTACGCCGGATCGCCGCGTTCGCCACCCCGGAAGCGCTCGTGACGGGCGGGTATGCCGGACGCCGGTCGCACCCCGTCCTGCTCGGCCGCGACCACTGGGCCGGGGTGTCCGCCACGGCGACCGGTGACCGGGGCGCCCGCGACTACCTGCGCGCCCACGCCGCCCAGGTCCGGGTCGTGCCGGTGGACGATGTGGCCGATGACACCGATATGGACGTTCCCGGGGCTTGACCTGAACCTTGGGACAGGTTGGAGGCTCTGCCCATGAGAGCTGTCGTGTTCGACCGGTTCGGGGGCCCCGAGGTCCTGCGGACGACCGAGCTGCCCGACCCCGCTCCCGGGCCCGGCCAGGTGCGGGTGGGTGTCCACGCCGCCGGGGTCCAGCCCTTCGACGTGAGCTACCGCCAAGGCGCCATGACCTGGGCGCCGGTCACCTTCCCCCAGCAGCTCGGCCAGGAGTATTCGGGGGTGGTCGACCTGCTGGGGGAAGGCGTCACGGAGCCGGCGGTGGGCACTGCGGTGCTCGGCTCGGCGATGTTCCGCGGGCACGCCACCAGCCTGGTGGTAGACGCCGCGACCGTCGTGGTCAAACCTCCCGGGCTGGATCTGTCCACCGCGGCCGGGCTGGTCGCGGCGTCCCAGACCGCGTCCGGGGCGCTGCTGGAGCTCGGGGTCGGCCCGGCGGATGTCCTGCTGGTGCACGCCGCGGCGGGGTCGGTCGGCACGGTGGCCACCCAGCTGGCCCGGCGGGCCGGGGCCATGGTCATCGGCACCGCGAGCCCGGCCAACCACGACTACCTGCGGGAGCTCGGCGCGATCCCGGTCGCGTACGGCGATGGCCTGGTGGCAGCGATCCGGGCGCTCGGGCACCGGGTGAGCGTCGCGCTGGACGCGGCGGGCGGGGAGGCGATCGCCCAGTCCGTCGCGCTCGGGGTGGCGCCGGAGCGGGTCGGGACGATCGTCGACGACCGGGCCGCCGAGCGGCACGGCGCCCGGGTGGTCCGGGCGGGCCGCTCCCCCGAGCGGCTGGCCGAGGTGGTGGCTCTGGCCGGCCGGGGCGAGGTCGTCATGCCCGTCCGCGTGTTCCCGTTCGACCGGGTGGCCGAGGCGCACGCCGCCGTCGAGTCCCGCCACGGCCGCGGCAAGGTGGTGCTGACGATGCGGTGACCGGGCTCAGGCCGCGATGCCGGCGTGGATGAGGCCGGCGTGCTCCGCCGCCGTCCGGGGCTTGCCGAACAGCCAGCCCTGGCCGAGGTCGCAGCCCTGTTCGCGGAGCCAGTCGCGCTGCAGGCCGGTCTCGACGCCCTCGGCGACCACCCGCAGGTTGAGGGCACCGGTCATGGCGAGCACCGCGCGCACGATCGACTCGTTCGCGCCGTGCCGGCCGACGTCGGAGACGAACGAGCGGTCGAGCTTGACGATGCCGACCGGCAGCCGGTTGAGGTAACTCAGCGACGAATAGCCCGTACCGAAATCGTCGATGGCCATGGTGACACCGAGCTCGCGCAACGCGCCCAGGGTGGCCAGCGCGGCCTCGAGGTCCTCCATGACGCCCGACTCGGTGATCTCGAGCCAGAGCGCCTCGGGCGGCAGACCGGTGTCGGCCAGCACGTCGCGGACGATCGTGACCAGGGCGAGGTCGCGCAGCTGGCGGACGGAGACGTTCACCGAGACGTGCAGCGGGCGGGCGTCCGGGCCCCGCTCGGCCCGCCACGCGGCGAGCTGGTGGGCCGCTTCGCGCAGCAGCCAGGTGCCGGCGTCGACGATGAGGCCGGTCTCCTCGGCGACCGGGATGAACTGCATCGGCGACACCGCGCCGAGCACCGGGTGCTGCCAGCGCATGAGGACCTCGAAGCCGTCCAGCTCGCCGGTGCGCAGGTCGATGATCGGCTGGTAGTTCGCGTACAGCTCGCCGCGTTCCAGGGCACCCCGCAGGGCCTGCTCCAGATCGACCCGGTCGCGGACCACGTCGCGCATCGACGGGTCGAACAGCGCGACCGCGTTGCGGCCGGAGTCCTTCGCCTTGTACATCGCGGTGTCCGCGTCCCGGATCAGGGCGAGCGCCTCCGCCCCGCCGGTCGATTTCGCCACCCCGATGGACGCCGAGATGACGACGTCGCCGACCGACAGGGTGAACGGGCGCTCGAACGCGGCGAGCATCCGGGCGGCCAGCGACTCGGCGATCGCCGAGTGCGACGGGGAGGCCAGGGCGACCACGAACTCGTCACCGCCGATCCGGCAGACCAGGTCCTCGCCGCGGACCATGGTGCCGAGCCGGCCGGCGACCACGCAGAGCAGTTCGTCGCCGACCTGGTGACCCCAGTGGTCGTTGACCATCTTGAACCGGTCGAGGTCGATGAAGAGCAGGCTGATCTCCTGCTGCTCGGTGGTGGCCCGGGCACCCCAGGCGGCGATGGTCTCCGACAGCAGTTCCCGGTTGGGCAGATCGGTGAGGGCGTCGTGGGTGGCCCGGCGCCGGGTGACGCGTTCGGCGCGGGCCCGGGAGTTGTTGGAGTGCACCACACGCAGGAACACCGCGAGGATCAGGAACGCGCAGAGCACCGCGCGGACGCTGCCGTCCACGACGCCGTTGATCGGCTCGATCGTGGTGATCACCACCGGGACCACCACCATCAGCGCGATCAGGGTGGTCCGCACCTTGCTGAGGTCTTTGACGATGATCGGCTGCGGTTCGGTGAGGGTGCGCATCGACGGGTGCAGCATCGCGGCCCCGAGCAGCAGGAACGTCATGGTGAACAGGACGTCGACCACGTGCCCGGAGATGTCGGCGACGGCACCGTCACGCAGCATGAAGACGAAGTCCCCGGCGAACATTGCCGACGCCGAGCCGATCAGCAACCACAGCGACGGGGCACGGGCACCCGAGAGCGCGAGCTGGGCGATCAGCACCAGCAGCACCACGTCGATGACCGGGAAGAACGAGTTGGCGATCCGCAACGGCGTCAGCCCGGCCTGCTCGATCGAGGGCGCCATCAGGTACGTCCAGCTCATGAACGCCGCGGCCAGGCCGACGAGCACGGCGTCCACCCGCGCCGGATCGTCCTCCACCGCCCGCCGGCGCTGCAGCATGGCGCCGAACCCGCAGCCGATCAGCACGTAGCCGGGCAGCACGAACGCGTCGGGGATCAGCGCCATGGCGGTCGGCGGGGACGCCCCGGCGCCCGGCACCACGGCCCGGATGACGATCCCGGCGAAGAAGAGCCAGGCCGCGATGAGCAGCCACCGCCAGGGAGCGCGCTGGTCCGGCTGGACGATCCGGACCTGGCTGTACGTCATGGCGGCCAGACCGCCCAGCACACACAGCGCCATCGCGGGCACCCTGAGCGGCTCGGGGCCGACGGCGAGCAGCGCGGCGGCGGCGGCACCCAGGCTCATGTACGCCCAGGCGGGAACCGCGGAAGGCGACGCAACTGTCACGTACCCCTATCGGCAGTCACCCGTGGGCACTGAGCGCCGATGTACCTGACAGCAGATGTCAGGTAAGACAGGAAGGATCGGTGCCATGACAGGTTTCGCCACACTCGCCATGCTCAACCTCGACGCCGGGGATCCCGCGGCGCTCGCCACGTTCTACTCCCAGGTGCTGGGCTGGGAGGTCCTGCACAGCGACGCCGACTACGCGATGATCGGCGACGGCTCCACCAGCCTCGGCTTCGGCAAGGTCGCCGGTTACGCCGGGCCGGGCTGGCCCGGGGAGGCCGCCCCGAAGCGCTACCACCTCGACTTCTACGTCGATGATCTCGACAAGGCGGAGGAGCAGGCGCTCGCGCTCGGCGCGACCAAGCCGGACGGGCAGCCGCAGCCGGACCGGTGGCGGGTGCTGCTCGACCCGGCCGGGCAACCGTTCGACATCTGCATTCGCCCGTGACCCATTCGGATTAAGCAGAACGGGCATTGTCCCACCCCTGGGGTACCTTGGCTGCGTCCAGGCCTCGGGAGCAGAAATTGTCGGTCCTCGCAGCAATATCATCAACGTTCATGGCGGCGGCCGTCGCGAGCGCGCTTTATCTCGTCCAGCGGCAACGGCCTCGCCACCGGCCTTTCGGGCACGGGGGATGGCGATTCACCGCGCTGGCGATCGGCGCCATCGCGACGGTCACCACCGGGGTCTCCCTGCTTGTCGCGGCCCTCAGTGGCAGCGCGGTCCCACCCCAGGTGCTGGCCTTCGCCGGCCCCCTGGGCGTGGGTGGCGTGAAGGCGATGACCCAGCGCGGCTCGCAGGGTGAGCCGGGGCCGTTCCAGCAGTGGCTGACGCTCGGCCTGCCCCTGATGCACGAGTGGCTCAACGACCACCTGGCCGACGTGAAGCACGACCAGGTGGTGAGGTGGCAGGCCCGGCTGACCGAGGCGTTCGCGGTGGAGCGGCTGATCGGGGAGCTCCGCGAGCGGCTCGAGGACCGGCGCCTGCCCGGCACCGCGCGCCTGCAGAAGCGTCTTGAGCTGCACGAACGCGCCTATGAGGGCGCCGTTCGCAGGTGGGCGGAGGCCCGTGGCCGCGAACGCCGCCGGGCTGAGATCGGCCGCGACATCGCCGTGCGGGACCTGCTCGGCCTGGTCTACGAGGCCCGTGCCGACCGGTTGATCCCCGTCGGCACGGCGATGAACGACGAGCCCACCACCGACGGCCGGGGCTTCGTCATGACCGGCCGGCGTTAGGCCCGGCCGGGCTGGAATTCCCGCGCGCGATCGGCCGCGACGACGGTCGTCAGCATCAGTTCCGCCCGGGTGCCCAGACAGGACGCCAGCGTGGAGATCGTTCTCAGGGTCAGATTCTCGTCACCCGACAGCATCTGCGATATCCGCCCGGGCGTGACATTCATCGCCTTGGCAAGATCCTTTCTGCTCATCCCCATTTCCTGCATCCGCCAGGTTACGGCGGCGCGGATCTCCTGGGAGAGCCGGAGGAATTCGAATTCGTCACCGGAATCGCGCACCGGGCACCATCTCCACTCGTGAGCCGACACCCGCGAGTGTAGCTATACCTAAAGTCGATGGCCAGCGACCCGGGTCCTCCGGTCAGGTGAACGCCAGACCCCAAGCACGTGCCTGGCCGGCCGGGAAGGCCGGATCACCGCCGCCGAGGCCATGGAATCCGTCGAGTTCCTCGACCGCTACGTGGCCGAGCAGGCACTCGACCAGCTCAGCGACTGGCAGCTGCGCCGCGCCGACGAGGACCCGCGCTGGTCGGACCTGGCCGCTGCTGGCGGTCCACGCGGCGGACCGGGCCTGGCTGGTCTACGCGGTGCCGGCGGTCCAGAGCTGCCTGGCGCCGTTCTTCGCGTCCGCCGAGGCGGCCCTCGTGCCCACCCTGGCGCCCGCCGACCGGCTGGTCACGGTGAACTCCCTCAACGGCCAGATCTCCGACGTGGCCCGGCTGATCGGTGCGGCGCTCGGCGGGACGGTGGCCGCGCTGGGCGGGATCCCCTGCTGGGCGCGGCCGACGCGATCACGTTCCTGCTCGCCGCCGGGCTGCTCTTCTTCCTCCGCGCTCCCCGCGCGGTACCCGCACCACGGCGCCGGATGAGCAGCGAGTGGTCCGAGGGGCTGCGCGTCGCCCTCGCCAGCCCGGCCCTGCGCGTGTCATCGCGTTCAGCCTGATCACCGGCATCGGCGAGGCGGCGATCGGCACCCTGGCCGCGCCGTTCGTCCGCGACGTGCTCGGCGGCGACGGGAGGGCGTACGGCCTGGCCATGGCCAGTCAGTCGATCGGCGGCCTGGCCGGCGGGCTGATCGTGACCCTGATCGGGCACCGCTTCGACCCGCGCGCGATGACCGTCTTCCAGCAGGCCACCGACGACAGCCACCGGGGCCGGTTCTGGGGCACCATCATGGGCATCGACGCGGTGGCCATGCTGGTGGGCACGCTGGCGTCGGGAGCCCTGGCCGAACACCTCGGCATCCTGCCGGTCATCACCGTCCCGGCGCGCTTCGAACCGCACCTGGGCCGCTATCTCAGTTCGCGTGCCAGATGTACGCGTTGAGAGCCGTCGCGAACGTCACCCACGCCCAGTAGGGCAGCAGCAGGCCCGCGGCGAGGCGGGAGACCGGCCGGAACAACCACACCGTCGCGCCGATCAGCAGCCACATCAGCACGATGTCCACCAGGGCGAGGCCGTACTGACCGAAGCCGAAGAAGATCGGCGTCCAGATCGCGTTGAGGACGAGCTGGATCGCGTACACGGTGAGCGCCGGGCTCCAGCCGTCCCTGCGCCACACCAGCCAGCCCGCGACCGCGATCATCACGTACAGGATGGTCCAGACCGGGCCGAACAACCAGGACGGCGGCGCCCAGGAGGGCTGGTCGAGGCCCTGGTACTCGGCGGTCGTGCCGGCGACACCGAGCACGCCGAGCAGGGCCGCGGCGGCGACCGCGAGGCCGAACGGGGCGAGGCTGACGTAGCGGCGGACAGGCGCGTGACTGCTCATGACCGGGGACTACCCGGCCCGGCATGTGATCATGCCGGGCCGGATGTTTGGGAGCGATTCCATGCGGGGTACCTGGGGCCGCGCCAGACCCCCACAGAATTGAGGCTCTCCTATGTCGATCCAGGGACTTTTCTACATCATCGCCGTCATCCTCATCGTGCTCGCCGCGCTGCCGATCGGCACCCGCGGCATCTCGCTGGCCCTGCTCGGTGCCGCGTTCGCGCTGCTCGCGTTCTCCTGGGACACCATCACCGCGTGACCCCGCGCCGGTAGATGACTACCTGCCAGGGTTCCAGCACCAGATCGGCCGACGCCGGGGCGTTGGTCAGCAGCAGTTCCGCTGCCGACCACGCCCCGGCCTCGTCGATATCGGCCCGCACCGGCTCACCGGTGAAGTTGCCGATCACCAGAAGTTCCACCCCTTCGAACCGCCGGGTGTACGCGTACAGCCGCTCGTCCTGCGGCAACAGCATCGTGAAGTCGCCGTAGACCACGGCCGGTTCCTCGTGCCGAAGCGCGATGAGCCGCCGGTAGAAGTGGTACACCGACTCCTGATCCGCGACCGCGGCGACGGCATTGATGTCCTTGTAGTTGGGATTCACGGCCAGCCACGGCGTACCCGTGGTGAAGCCCGCCTGGGGTGAGTCGTCCCACTGCATCGGGGTCCGCGCGTTGTCGCGGCTGCGGGCCCGCAGCACCGTGAGCACGTCCGCGGGTTGCCGGCCCTCATGATCGACCGCCTGGGCGTAATGCCCGAGCGCCTCGATGTCCCGGAAATCGGCGATGGACCCGAACGGATAGTTGGTCATCCCGAGCTCTTCGCCCTGGTAGACGTAGGGCGTGCCACGGTGCAGGTGGAGCACCGCGCCGAGCATCTTCGCCGACCGCTCCCGCCACTGCGGCGAGTCGTCACCGTACCGCGAGACCACCCGCGGCTGGTCGTGGTTGTTCCAGTACAGGCTGTTCCAGCCGGTCTCAGCCAGCCCCGCCTGCCAACGGGCGAAGATCGCCTTGAGCCGGGTGAGCCGCAACGGGTACAGCAGCCACGGGTCGGCACCCCGGTCGGCCCACACGTGGTCGAAGTTGAACACCATGTCGACCTCTTTGCGGGCCGGATCGGTGTACAGCACAGCCTCGTCCACGGTCACGCCGGGCATCTCGCCGACGGTCAGCAGCGCGTCGCGCCCGGCGAAGACCCGCCGGTGCATCTCCTGCAGGAACTCGTGGTTGCGGGGGCCGTTCAGATAATGCGGACCACCTTCACCGTACGGAGCCCCGGGCCGCACCACACCGTCGGGCAGCGTGGTGTCCTTGGAGATGTGGTCGATGACGTCCATCCGGAAGCCGTCCACACCCCGGTCCAGCCACCAGTTCATCATCGCGTAGACCGCGTCCCGGACCTCAGGGTTCTCCCAGTTGAGGTCCGGCTGCTTCCGGCTGAAGATGTGCAGGAAATACTCGCCCGACGCCGGGTCGTACTCCCACGCCGAGCCACCGAAGACCGAGCCCCAGTTGGTCGGCTCCGCCCCCGGGGTGCCCGGTTCCATGCCCTCGCGAGCGGGCCGCCACCAATACCAGTCGCGTTTCGGGCTGTCCTTCGAGGATCGGCTCTCGACGAACCATTGATGCTCGTCCGAGGAATGGTTGACAACCAGATCCATGACCAGCCGCATGCCCCGCTCGTGCACACCGGCGAGCAATTCGTCGAAGTCCGCGAGCGTCCCGAAAACCGGCTCGATGTCCTGATAGTCACTGATGTCATAGCCGTTGTCGTCCTGCGGGGACGGGTACACCGGCGACAGCCAGACCACGTCGGCACCGAGGCCGGCGATGTGGTCGAGGTGATCGATGATGCCGCGCAGGTCGCCCATGCCGTCCCCGTCGGCGTCGGCGAAGCTCCTCGGGTAGATCTGGTAAACGACGGCACTGTGCCACCAGGGGTTGTCCATGGTCCCTCTTTAACACGAGAACCCCACCCGAAACATGGGATCCGCTCCCATACTGACAATCATGAAGGTCGCCCTGCTCGGACCGATCGCGTGGCGCACGCCACCCGTCCACTACGGCCCGTGGGAGCTGGTCACCAGCCTGCTCGCCGAGGGACTGACCGCCCGCGGCGTCGACGTGACCCTGTTCGCGACGCTCGACTCGATCACCAAGGCCACCCTCGACGGGGTCGCGGTGCACGGGTACGAGGAGGACCCCGACCTCGACGGGCGGGTCTGGGAGGCCCTGCACGTCGGGTACGCCCTGCAGCGCTCCGGCGACTTCGACCTCGTGCACAACCATCTCGACTGGTTGCCGCTCGCCTTCTCGGCGCACTGCCGGGCGCCGATGCTCACCACGATCCACGGTTTCTCCGGCCGCAACATCCTGCCCGCCTACAAGCGGGGCAAGTCGGCGTTCGTGTCCATCTCCGACGCCGACCGCAGCCACGACCTCGACTACGTGGGCACCGTGTACCACGGCGTCGACCTCGACGAGCTGCCGTTCGGCGAGACCCCCGGCGACGGCCTCGTGTGCTTCGGCCGGATCCACCCGGACAAGGGCACCGACACCGCCATCGAGATCGCCCGCCGCTCCGGCCGCCGGCTGACCCTGTGCGGGATCGTCCAGGACCAGCGGTACTTCGAGGAGATGGTCGAGCCGCACATCGACGGGGACCGGGTGACCTACCTCGGCTCGGTGGGACCAGGCGACCGGGCCAGGATCCTCGGCGGCAGCGCCGCGCTGCTGCACCCGATCCGGTTCGCCGAGCCGTTCGGCCTCTCCGTCGTGGAGTCGATGATCTGCGGGACGCCCGTCATCGCGTACCGGAAGGGTTCCATGCCCGAGGTCGTCGACGAGGGTCTCACCGGCCGCCTCGTCGACGACACGGACCAGGCGGTGGCCGCGGTGGACCGGATCGCCGCCGTCGACCGGGCGGCCTGCCGGGCCCACGCCCGCGCCCGCTTCGGCGCCGATCGCATGGTCGACGACTACCTGGCGATCTACCGCAAATTGCTCAGCTGAACGGGCCATTCTTGTTAATGTGCACCTACACAATTGCGGCAATTCTCCGGAAAGGTCACGCACACACTTCCGCGCGCCATTCGCGCTGCGGGGAGGCAGCCGCCTGAACAGAAAGGGCCTGTCATGCCCGCCACCTACGGCTTTCTCAGCACCTATCCCCCGACACAATGCGGTTTGGCGACCTTCAATGCGGCGCTGGCCTCCCACCTCACCGGGGGCGCCCCGGGCAGCGGGGTCGTCCGGCTGCTCTCCGAGGACGCGGCCGGGGGCGGGCTCGAGGTGGACCGTACGGCGCCCCGGGTGGCCCACACCTGGCACACCGGCACCGAGGGCGGCTGGCAGGCGGCGGCCAACGTGCTCAACCGCTACGACGTGGTGATCGTCCAGCACGAGTACGGCATCTACCCGGGCGAGGACGGCGACGAGGTGCTGCCGCTGCTCCGGGCGCTGAAGGTGCCGACCATCGTGGTGCTGCACACCGTCCTCAGCAACCCGACCCCGATGCAACGCTCGGTCCTCGAACGCATCCTGGCCCGCGTCGCCGCGGTGGTGACCATGACGGACACCGCCCGCCAGCGCCTGACCGCGGGCTACCGGGTCGACCCGCGCAAGGTCACGGTGATCCCGCACGGAGCCGGCAGCCACTCCAGCGCACCCCGCGAGGAACACGACGTGCCGCACCTGCTGACCTGGGGACTGCTCGGCCCGGGCAAGGGCATCGAATGGGCCCTGCGAGCGCTCGCCGGCCTGCGCGACCTCGACCCGCTGCCCCGGTACACGGTGGCCGGCCGTACCCACCCCAAGGTCCTCGACCACTTCGGCGACGTCTACCGGGATTCGCTCAAGGCCCTGGCGGACGACCTCGGGGTGGCGGACCAGGTCGACTGGCAGGACGTGTACCTCGACGAGGCGGCCCTGAGCCGGCTGATCCGCTCGGCGGACGTCGTGGTCCTGCCCTACGACTCGACCGAACAGGTCACCTCGGGGGTCCTCATCGAAGCGGTGGGCGCGGGAGTGCCGGTCATCGCCACGGAATTCCCGCACGCGGTGGAGCTCCTCGCGGACGGCCCGGGCCTGCTGGTACCCCATCAGGACCCGGAGGCGATGGCCGCCGGCATCCGGCACCTCCTGCAGGCCCCGGACGTGGCGAACCACCTGACCGGGATCGCCGGAGGCCCCACCCTGCGCTGGCCGGCGGTGGCGGCGCGATACCAGAGCCTGGCCGCTCATCTGCTCGCCGACCGCGCGCCCGTAGCCACTTCTGTCCCCGCGTGAGCGTCACGTTGCGGCTGGTCCCGCCACCCCTGCGCCTCATCGACGCCCCGGAACCCAGCTGGGCGCACATCGCCCGCCTTTCCGACGACACCGGCCTGCTCGAACACGCCCGCCACGCGACGGTCCGCCGCGAGCACGGCTACTGCGTCGACGACGTGGCCCGGGGGCTGCTCGTCGCCAGCCGCGAACCCCAGCCGACGGCCCTGGTGACCGGACTGGCCGAGCGCTATCTCGCCTTCGTCACCCACGCCATGACCCCGGACGGCCGGGTCCGCAACCGTCTCTCGTACGACCGCCGCTGGCTGGACGAGCCCGGCACCGGCGACTGGTGGGGCCGAGCCCTGTGGGGTCTCGGCACGGCGGCGGGCCGCAGCGCCGTGCCCTGGATCCGTCGCGAGGCCCGCGAAGCCTTCATGATCGGCGCCCGCCAGCGGTCTCCCTGGTCGAGAGCCATGGCCCTCGCGGGACTCGGAGCAGCCGAGATCCTCCGGGCCCCGCAGGCCGACCGGGCCGTCCGGGACGTGGCCACCCAGCTGCTCGGCGACGCGGCCACCGTCATCGGCCTGCCGGGAAGCGACCCCACCTGGGTGTGGCCGGAACGCGAACTCACGTACGCCAATCCGGCCCTGGCCGAGGCCATGATCCACGCCGGCGACCTGCTGGGCGACGAGCCCCTGCTGACCGACGGCCTGCGCATGCTGGCCTGGCTCTGCGACCTGCAAGAACATCAGGGTCACCTCTCCCCCGTACCCGTCGGCGGCTGGCACCCACCCGGCCCCGCCGCTCCGGCCGACCGATGCCGTTTCGACCAGCAGCCGATCGAGGCCGCCGCGACCGCGGACGCCTGCGCGACTGCCGCCGCGGTCACCGGCGACGACGCCTGGGACGCGCCGTTGTTCCAGGCGATCGCCTGGTTCCTGGGCGACAACGACACCGGATCGGTCATGTACGACCCCCTGACCGGCGGATGTTATGACGGATTGACACCTGAAGGCCCTAATCTGAACGAAGGTGCCGAATCCACTCTCGCGCTCGTCTCCACGTTGCAGCACGCCCGCGCGTGGGCGGGGCGCAGCGCGACCCGACCGTCAGGCGGCCTAGCGTGACCGCAACTATGGATCCCCAAGAACGAGCCCAGACCACGTCCCTTGCTCTGCGCCACGCCCTCACGATGCAGCCCGATGGGCGACGCGTGGTGATCAAGCTGTTCGTCCCCGGCGAGGACGCACAGCTGGTGCAGAACCGGGCATCCAGCCTCATCGAGCGCATCCTCCGGCTCGACGACGACGAGACAGCTCGACTGCTCGACGACGTCCTGACCCGCTTCTCGGGACGTCACCACGATCTGCTCACCACGTTCGGCCATCATTTCGACCTGGTGCACCACCGCGTGCCCCCGGATGTCGAACTCTCGCCGAACGCCCGGACCCTGATCGGCGCGTACTTCAGCCACGAGTACGCGGTCGAGGCCGCGGCGCTGTGCAACCCGTCCATGGTCCCGCACCCGGACCAGAGCGGTATGGAACCGGGCCAGCTCCGGGTCGCGATCAGCCTCCGGCAGATCGGCGAGGGCCACATCTCGTCGATCGGCTTCTGCTCGGCGGTGCTCGGCCCGGACGACCACATCAGGCTCGAGGATCGCAACGGCCCGCTGCTCGTCGGCGAACGCACCGGTGCCCGTCATCAACGGGACCTGCTCGCGGCGGGCCTCGCCGAGGTCGACCTGGACAACGAGATCTCGGCGACGGTCCTGGGATCGCTGCCGGAGAGCTACAGCGAGGAGGAGTTCGAGGATGTTCTCGGCCACCTCCCCGGTGAACTTCTCTGCCGCCCGACCGCGGGCGAGACTCTCGCGATCCTGCGTGAGATCGTCGCGACCGACTACGCGGTGACGTTCCCGGCCACGGTGCCGCTGCACCAGCGGGTGCTCTGGCCGGCCGCCCCGGCGGAGAGCAACGGCATGGAGGACGCCAGGTTCGTGCAGGTCGTGGAACCGGACGGACGGGTCTCCTACTCGGCGACCTACACCGCGTACGACGGGCGCCAGATCGGCGGCCGGATGTTGCAGACCCGCGACCTGCGCCATTTCGAGGTCACGGCCCTGCGTGGCCCCGCCGCCCGGAACAAGGGAATGGCCCTGTTCCCCCGGCCGGTGCACGGCCGTCACCTGGCGCTGTGCCGCTCGGACGGCGAGACACTCGGTCTCAGCGAACGCGACGAATCGAACCGCTGGCAGGCAGCGGTGCCGTTGCTCATGCCGCACCGCGGATGGGACCTCATCCAGGTGGGCAACTGCGGTTCGCCGGTGGAGACCAGCGAGGGCTGGCTGGTCCTCACCCATGGCGTCGGCCCGATGCGCCGCTACGCGATCGGCGCCATGCTGCTCGACCTCGACAATCCGGAGCGGGTGGTCGCGGACCTGCCCCACGGCCTGCTGGAACCGGACGAGATCGAACGCGAGGGGTACGTCCCGAACGTCGTGTACTCCTGCGGCGGGCTCGTGCACGACGGCCGGTTCTGGCTCCCGTACGGCGCGAGCGACGTCCGCGTCGGCTTCGCGAGCATCGGCGTGGACCGGCTGCTGGACGCCATGGCACCGGTCAGCTGACCGGCACGAGGGCTGTCATCACGAGGGCTGGGCGTCACGGCGCCCAGCCCTTCGCCGCGGGCCCGGCCCCGGTCGTCATGGCCGCTCAGTTCGCATCGTGCACCAGCAGGGCGAGTTGGACACGGTTCGACATGTCCAGCTTCGTCAGGGTGCGCGACACATACGCCTTGACGGTCGCGGTGCTCATCCGCAGCGAGATCCCGATCTCCTGGTTGGTGCGCCCCTGGGCAACGAGCAACGCGACATCGCGCTCTCCCGGGCTCAGGCGTTCGAGGGAGGTCCGCGCTACGGTCCGCCGGGGATCCTGGCCCGAGGCCGCGGCGAACATCATCACTCTGCGCAGGACATCGGGCGAGAGCATGGGCTCACCGGCCGCCACCTTGCGCACCGCTTCGGCGATCTGGGCCGGTGGCGTGTGCTTGAGCAGAAAGCCGCTCGCTCCCACCCGCAGCGACTGCAGCACATGGTCGTCGGTGTCGAAGGTGGTCAGCATGATCACCTGGGGCGGCTCCGGCCGGGTCCGCAGCTTCTCGGCAGCGGTCAGTCCGTCCATCCCGGGCATCCTGATGTCCATCAGGACCACATCCGGCTTGCACGTGGTGACCGCTTCCACCACCTCGGCACCGTCGGCCACCTGACCGACGACCTCGATACCGTCGAAGGCCGACAGCATCATGGTCAGCCCGGCCCGGACCAACGCGTCGTCGTCAACCAGCAGCACCCGTACGGTCAACGCCGGAGCCTCTCCGATAAATTTGTCCCCATGGATGGATTCAGCACCACCCGCCGCAGATTTCTCCAGCTGGGCGGTGCCGCCGCGATCACCACCGCGACCGGAGCCGGTGTGGTCACGGCTCTTCCCGCCGTCGCGGGCGACGAGGTTGCGCCGTCCAGTTTCCACCTCGGCACCTACACCTCGGCCGGCGGGCCCGGCATCGTCCGCGGCCTGCTCGACCCGGCCACCGGCGCCCTGACGGTGCAGGACGCCACCGCTGCCGTGAGCGAGGCGTCGTGGCTGACCCGCAGCCCGGCGGGCAGCATTCTGTACGCGATCAGCGAGCGGGACGAAGGAACCGTCAGCGCCCTCACTCCCGATCTTGCCCTGCTCGGCACGGCTCCCACCGGTAATGGTCCGGCACACGTCGCGGTCCATCCCGACGGCACGTTCCTGTTCGTGTCGCTCTACGGCGAAGGCGCCGTCGTCACCCACCCGATCAACGCCGACGGCACCCCCGCGCCCGCGACCGACCGGCGCCGGCAGGGCACCGACGGCCGTCCCTCGCACGCGCACCAGGTGGTCGTCGACCCGTTCGATGCCTACGTCCTCGCCGTCGATCTCGGCCGGGATGCCGTTTTCACCTATCGGCTGGACGCCCAGGCCGGATCGCTGGCCGAGGTCGCCCGTGCGGACTTCCCCGCCGGCACCGGCCCCCGCCACATCGTTTTCCATCCGTCCGGCTCGGTCGCCTACGTGGCCGGCGAACTGAACTCGACCGTCACGGTTTGCGCCTACGCGGACGGCGTGCTGGAGCCCGGCCAGGTCATTGCCGCGGCTCCCGCCGGGGAGGTCACCGATTACCCCGGTGAGATCGCCATCGCTGCCGACGGCCGCCACGTCTATGTCAGCAACCGTGGCTCGAACACCGTGGGCGTCTTCAGCACCGGTGCGGACGGCACGGTCCTGGAACGGCTGGCGGCACCGACCTGCGGCGGTGACTGGCCCCGTCACCTCGCGATCGATCCCTCGGGCCGATGGCTCCACGTGGCGAACCAGCGGTCGGGAACGGTCACCTGGCTGCCGATCACCGACGGCATCCCTGGTGCCGTGGCGGGTTCCCGCTCTGTCCCAGGGGTCGCGCAGATACTGCCGCAGCCCGCGTGACGGGCCCGTCGGCGTTCCCCGGCGCGGCGATGGGGTCACGGGCTCCATGGCAACCAGGCCTTCAACTGGAACTCACCGGTTTCCGTGGGGCCGTGCTCCAGCCGGCCGCCGGCAAGATGGACCCGCTCGCCGAGCCCCACCAGCCCGACACCGGCCCCGGGCACGACGCTGCTCGGTTCCGTCCTCCGTATCGCCGCGTCTTCCGCTTCTGGGTCCGGTACCCCGTGGACCGGGTTTCCGACCTCCACCATCAAGCCGGATCCGTTCATGGTGACCACATCCACGCGCACCGGCGCACCCGGGGCGTGCTTACGGGCGTTCGTCAGCGCCTCCTGCACGATGCGATACGCATGCAAGCCGATCATGGAAGGAACCGGATATGCGACGTCCATGACAAACACCAGATCGACCTCGGCCCCGCTCACGCGTGACTCCTCCACCAACGCCGGCACATCGGACAAGGACGGCTGGGGATGGTCCTCGGCGGGAGTTCGGAGCATCCTGATGACCCCGCGCAGATCCTCCAGCGCTTCATAGGCCGCATTCCTGATCACACCGGCGGCCTGGCGTTCGGATTCCGGGGCATCCCGGCGGACCTCAAGGGCTCCCGCGTGCACAGCGAGCAGCGAGATCCGATGAGCGAGCACGTCGTGCATCTCCCGGGCGATCAGCTCCCGCTCACCGAGCCTGGCCTGTTCGACACGCAGCTTCTCGCCCTCCTCGGCCTGCCGGGCGCGGTCCGCCCAGGAACGCACCAGCAGGCGATGCGAACGGATCACCATCGCCACCGCGACGGTGCTGACGTGCAGGAGCACAAAGAACACGGTCGCCTCGACGAAGATCCGAGTCGGGCCGAGGACCAGGTAGTAGACCCCGGTGACCGTGACCGAATACAGGACGGTCAGCGCGGCGGCCACCGGCACCCGGCGGTGCAGCCCGACCGCGAAGAGGGCCACCGGTGTCGCGCCCATCGGCAGTCCGAAGAAGATGCCCGCCGGGATCAGGACCAGTGTCAGAGCCACCGGGCGGCTGCGCCGGAACGCGATCAAACCGGCGGCGGACAGCGCGCCCGCGAGCAACTCGACCGGGAGCGGCGCGCCGTCGCCCTCGGAGATGGTCGTCCACAGGAAGAAGGCGCCCAGGGCGGTGGCGAGCGCCCCGAGCCCGACCTCGAGCGCCCAGGAGCGCTTTCGCATCGGGGATCGATTCAGCTGCCAGGACGTCTTCATGCCCACGACGCTACTTTTCCGAGGGCCGGCCGGGCAGTGGCCACCGGTCAACGAAAGCATCGACTTTGGTATACGGCGACATCGACCATAGGCCGTTTCGGCCGCCCACCGGGTCGGGGCAGGGTCGTGGGCATGACAGACGAGCGAGTCGTGGCGACCCCGGTGTGGGCCCGGGCCATGGTGTGGTCGCTGATCCCTGGGGCCGGCGCCGCGCTGGGCTGGGTGGTGCACGAGCTGCCCGCCTGGGTGCTCCGCATCCCGTTCGCGCCGATGAAGGGCCCGTTCCGCCTGGCCGCGCGACTGCCCGAGCCCGAGGCGACGCTGGGTGCGATGGCGGCCGGGGCGGTGCTCGGGCTGGTCCTCGCTCATCTCGTCGACAAGGAATCGTTGACGGTGAAGGTGACCTCGACGGAGGTGGTGCTCGTCCGGCCCGGTGTGAGACATGTTCTTCCCCGGCATACGGTGGCAGCCGCCTACTCAGAGCGTGACCACGTCGTTCTGCTCGCGAGCACGGGAAAAGAACTGGCGCGGGAGCCGTCGCACCTCGGGCGGCAACGGCTCGCCGCGCTCTTCGGACCGATCTGGAGCGAGGCCGACCCGTATGCGAACTCCTATCTGCGCTGGGTGCCCGGGTCACCGGATCTCCCGGCCGGAGTGCAGGCGTTGTTCGCGGCACGGCAGCGCGCACTCGACAAGGGGGACACCGACGACGCCCGGCAGCTCCGCGGCGACCTGGGCCGGCTCGGCTTCGTGGTCCGCGACGAGAAGAAGCGACAGCACTTCCGGCGTACGGACGCGGGGTAGCAGCCGCCGGATCACACCTCGGCGGTGACCACCCAGATGGTCAGCACAGCGAGAAAGTCACCACGATCGTCGGCAGCGTCGATCTGCTCGAACCAGGCATCTCGGAGTCCCTCCGGCGCGTTCCAGGACTCCCCGGGGATCTCCGGATTGACCATGGGAAGCACCACGGCGGCCGAGGCCGGATCGGGAAACAGGCAGGTGACCGGCGTCGCGGTGACATCGGAGAGGCCGAGTGCCACCAGACGCCGACGCAACGTCCGCCCGATGGCCGGCCGCGACGGCGTGAGCCGGCCGTACGAGTGCTCGATCACCGCGGCGGTCAGATCGGCGGCCATGCCGTCGAATGCCAGCGAGGTCCAGTCGGTGTCGATCAGGCAGAGGCGCCCGCCCTCTCGCGTGACCCGGGCGAGTTCGGAGATCGCCAGGTCGATGTCCTCGACATGCTGGAGCACGCGCTCGCACCAGACCCCGTCGAAGGTCTCGTCGGGGAAGTCGAGGGCACAGACGTCACCGGCCACATACCGGACCCCGCCGCCGTCGGCCCGCGACCGCGCGACGGCCAGAGTGCCTTCCGAGCGGTCGAGCGCGACGACCTGCCCGTCCGGCGCGATCGCGGCCGCGAGCTCACGGGCCACCTCACCCGCCCCACATCCGGCGTCGAGCAGCCGCTGACCCTGAGCGGGGCGCAGCGCTTCCCAGGCAGCGTGCCGGACCCGGCGGATCTCAGGGTGACGCGACATGGCCTCGAGCATCGACACCAGCATCGCGAGAGTGTCGGGTGGCATCCGGTCGAGATCCGCGAACGGGGGACGTTCCAGCTGTGCGCGCTCCATGGCGCCCATAGTGGCCCTGCGCAGGGCAAATCGCGGGCGGGGGTCAACCTTCCGACACGTAACCCTCACTTAGAGTGCCGGCCGACCGATCAAACGGACGTGCCGCGCCCAGCCTTCGGGAGCCACCTCGCCGGTTCAGGACGGGCCCGGAACACCCAGCACGGCGCGGTCCTCAGATGGAGGCGGATGTGACCGAACAGGCGGGCGTGTGGCACTGGCGGGACGCGATCCCGGCCAGCACCCTGGACCGGGTACGCCTCGGCGCAGTGGTGCTGGCCTGCATCAGCATGATCGGCCAGCTGGGACAGCTCGAGCCGACCGGATCAGCGACGTGGGACGTCGCGGCCCGGGTGGCGCTGGCGGGACTCGGCATCGGGTTCGTCACCACCTACGTCCGGGGCCGGCCGTGGTTCCTCGATCCGATCGTGCTGCCGGGTGCTGTCGCCCTCGCCGGCTCCGCGCTCGAGGACCCGATCGCCACGATCGGCCTGACCATGGTCCTGCTCATGGTGCAGTCGCTCTACGGCTCGTTCCGGTCGTGGGCGGTGCGGTCGCTCTTCGGCATGCTGGCACTGCCCGCGGCGCTCATCGCGGCGCCCACCCCCATCGGCGCGATGATGGATCTGGGCCGGTCGGTCCAACTCATCCCACAGATCGTGCTGGTCAGCGTCCTGACGAGGGCGATCTGCACCGCATTGCGCCGTCAGGAGGTGGCCGCGGCGCGCGACGCCCTGGTCGCGCGGGCCGGCAACGAGGTCCTGGCCGCGGCCGACGTCACCGTCGTACATCGCATCGCGAGGGAGACCGCGCGCCATCTCACCGATCTGACACCGGACACCGCCATGGTCGTCCTGCAGCGCACGGACGAGGGTCTGCTGGTCGTCAACTCAGTCGGCGAGATCGCCGATCTGGCCGGCCGGGTCCTGCCCGACACCGCGCTGACCGACCCGGCCGGTGTGCTGGCCACAGCGGCACCGCGCATGCGCCACTGGTACGTCGAGGAGCTGATCGACGCATCGGAACGCTACCGGGTGCTCGGCGGTGTACGGCGGGTGCCCGAACCGGTGATCGACGCGTTCCGGACCCTCGGCACCCAGGTGCGGCTCGGCGAGGCCAGCCTGCGCTCACACGCCGAACTCGACCATCAGGCCAACCATGACAGCCTCACCCACCTGCCCACCCGGGCCAAATTCTTCCGCGAGCTGATTGCCGCTGTCGACGGGGACGCGCCGGGCACGGTCGCCCTGCTCACCATCGACCTGGACGACTTCAAACAGGTCAACGACGTGTACGGGCATGCCGCCGGCGACGAGCTGCTCCTCCAGGTCGCCGAGCGGATCAGCGCGGCCGGCCACAGCACCGGGGTCGCGGGGAGGTTCGGCGGCGACGAGTTCGTACTGATGCTCACCGGCCTCACCGATGCCGCCGAGGCGGAACGGACCGCCGAACTGCTCTGCACCCATCTGGTCCAGCCGATGCGCCTGACCGCGGCCACGGTCCGCGTCGGAGCCAGCATCGGTGTCGCCCTCACCGAGCCGGGTGTCACCGCTTCCGAGCTGACCCGGCGCGCCGACATCGCCATGTACTCCGCCAAGGCACGTGGCAAGAACCGGGTCGAGATCTTCTCGCCCGGGGAGCACGGCGAGGTCGCGCGCCACCGGACCCTGGAGGACCAGCTCCCGTACGCGATCGAACGGGGCGAGATCGGCAGCTTCTACCAGCCCTACCTCAACCTCGGCACCGGCGAGTGGTCCGGCGTCGAGGCCCTCGTGCGGTGGGCGCATCCGACGATGGGTGACGTGAACTGCCGCGAGCTGCTGGCCCTCGCCGAACGGACCGGGGACCTCTCGAGCATCACCGCGTACTTCCTGCGTACGGTCGCGACGGAGACCGCCGGGCTGCCGGGTGGTGCCAGGCTGCAGATCGGCATGAACCTGAGCGCCCACCAGCTCTTCGATCCCGCCTTCGCCGAGACCGTGCTGGACACGCTCGCCGAGTGCGGGCTGGAGCCGTCCCGCCTCGCCCTGGAGATCGTCGAGTCCGAACACATCGACGACTCGCGCGCACGACATCAGCTCGACCGGCTCGCCGCCGGTGGGGTGCGCATCGCGCTCGACGACTTCGGCACCGGATACGTGTCGCTGGCCTCGCTGCGCGCGTTCCCGATCCACCAGCTCAAGGTCGACGCCACGTTCATCGCCGGCGATCCGGCGTCGCTGGACCTGGTGCTGTCGGTCGGCAACCTGCTCGGCACGGAGACCGTCGTGCAGGGGGTGACCACCCCGGAGCAGCTCGACCGGCTGCACCGGACCACCGCGACCGCGGCCCAGGGCCCGCTGCTCGCACCGATCATGACGGCCGCCGCCCTCAAGGACCTCCTCACCGGCGCCACCATCCCGGCCGCCGGATGACCGGGCCGGCCGGGACAGATCGGGCCGGAGGAGACACGGCGGGTCGGTGGGCCTCCATGGTCCCGAGAAATGGAACGGCCGGGGCTTTCCGGTGGGGTTGGTGGGACCGATGATCCGGCGGATGACCTGGAACGGGAGGGGTGATCAGGGAGAGAGATCACATGGCGTGCTCTGAGGCATGGCTCTCGGTGGTGATGGTTTGTAAGATCCGAAACATGACGGCAACAAGGATCGGCCTGGTGGGGTTCGGATCGGGTGGGCGCATCTTCCATGCCCCGCTCATCGCGGCCGCCGAGAACGTTGAGTTCGCCGGTGTGGTCACCCGGTCATCCGAGCGGCGCGACGAGCTGGCGAAGGCACATGCGGGGGTGCCCGCGTACAACTCGATCACCGAGCTGGCCGCGGCCGGGGTGGATGCCGTCGTGATCTCGACGCCGGCCGAGACCCACGGTTCGCTGGCGAAGGAGGCCATCGCGCTGGGGCTGGCCGTCGTGGTCGACAAGCCGTTCGCCCTCGACGCGGCAGCGGCCCGCGACGTCGTCACGCTGGCCGAGGACGCCGAGGTGCTGCTCACCGTCTACCAGAACCGGCGGTACGACTCCGACCTGCTGACCGTGCGGCGGCTCATCGGGGAAGGCGCGCTCGGCGAGGTACGCCGGTTCGAGTCGCGGTTCGAGCGCTGGTCGCCCGACCGGCAGCCGCCCGCCGCCGGCGGTGGGACGCTGCTCGACTTCGGTGCGCACCTCGTCGACCAGGCGCACCTCCTCTTCGGACCGACCACCCGGGTGTACGCGGAACTGCGCGGCGACAGCCCCGATGACCTCGACAGCGACGTCTTCGTGGCCCTGCACCACGAGAGCGGCGTCGAATCGCACCTCTGGGGCAGCTGGCGGCAGGCGGCGCCCGGACCACGGTTCCGGGTCAGCGGCACGACCGGCACCTACATCGTCGACGGCCTCGACGGCCAGGAGGCGGCGCTCAAGGCCGGACGCTCCCCCGCCGGCCTCGGCGACCGTTGGGGCGTCGAACCGGAACACGCCTGGGGCCGGCTCTACCGCGGAGCGACCGGGGCCCCGGTGCGCAGTGACCGCGGCCGGTGGGACGTGTTCTACCCGGCGTTCGCGGCTGCGGTGCGCGGCGAGAGCCCGCTCGCGGTCGACCCCTGGGACGCGGTGCGAAACATGGAGGTCCTGGACGCGGCCCGGCTCAGCGCCCGGACCGGTCAGACCGTCACCATCTGAGATCACGAACGCCGGCCGGAAGCCGTCACCGATCCGAGGAGCGAACGGTGACGGCCGCGAGCCGAACCCGCCACCGGACGAGCCCGGCCGCAAGCCGGAGGCGACCGGTCGCGAGCTGGGCGGGGCCGACGGCCGGGTCAGAGGAGTTCGTCGAGGAGGGCCAGGATCGCGGCGCCGTCCAGGGCTTCGTCGTCGGTGAGGATGACAAGGCGGCGGTCCGAGTCGGGGAGGAAGCCGGCGAATGCCTTGAAGCCCGCGTTGTGTCCGGTGTGGCTGATGATCGGCTCACCCTTCCAGGTTCCGATGTAGAGACCGTAGCCGTAGTCCTGGAAGATCGGGCGCTGGTCGCCCGTCGCCGCGCGGGCCGTCACCATCAGGGTGCGCCACGGCTCGGTGAGGATCGTGCCCGAGGCCAGGCGGTCCATCCAGGTGATCATGTCGGTGGCGGTGGACCAGACGTCGCCGGCGCCCATGCCGGTCACTTCCATGTCCCAGGATGGCAGCGTTGCTCCGGCGGCGTCGTGGCCGGTGGTCAGGTTGCCGGTGCCCGCCGCCGGTGACCCCGCGAATGTCTGCGACATGCCGCACGGTGTGAAGATCCGGTCGGCGAGGAAGTCCTGGTACGGGGTGTCCGCCACCAAGGAGACCACGTGCGCCGCGAGGACGTACCCGGGGCTGCTGTAACGCCATTGGGTTCGCGGCTCGAAGAAGGGTGGCACCGTGCGGAACGTTTCGATCAGCTCGTCCAGTGGCACGCGCTTCTCGAGGTCGATCGTCGGGTAGTCCTCCCAATGACCGATGCCGGAGGTGTGCGCGAGCAGGTCGTGCAGGGTGACGCCGGGCCAGCCCGGGACCCAGCGGTCCAGCGGGTCCGCCGGCGCCAGTTTGCCGTCCTGGGCGAGCAGCAGCACCGCCGCCGCCGCGAACTGCTTGCTCACCGAGGCAATCTGGTAGCGCAGCGGTGACGGTTCGCCGGCGAGGACCTCGTTTCCCTGCTGCAGAAGGATCATCCTCGGAGCGTATCCGCCAGGGTCTTCGCCGGCCTGCCGGTGAGCCGGGGCACCGCGGGGTCGACCGTGGACAATTCGCCCGCCGCTACCGCCGTGTATGTGCTGACCCACGCGTCGACCTGCCAGTCCGGGGCTCCGAACGCGGCTCTGGACGCGTACGCCTCCTCGGGGGTCTCGTTGTGGAAACGGACCTGGCGGCCGGTTGCGGCCGCGACCACCGCGGCCATCTCGGTGAAGGTGAGGGCATCGGGGCCGGTCAGATCATAGGTACGGCCGGAGTGCGCGCCCGGCTCGCGCAGCACAGCGACCGCCGCGTCGGCCACGTCGTCCTGGGCCACGACAGCGGCCCGCCCGTCGCCAGCCGGGCCGCGGATGATCCCGTCGTCGCCGACGAGCATCGGCAGGAAGTCGGCGTACAGGTTGTCGCGCAGGAACGTGTAGGCGAGGCCGCTCTCCTTGATGTACTCCTCGGTCGCCCAGTGGTCGCGGGCCAGGGTGAACGTCGCGTCCGCGCGGGCTCCCGCGAACGACGTGTAGACGAGGTGCCCGACGCCGGCGTCCACCGCGGCGTCGATGAAGCTGCGGTGCTGGTCGACGCGGTCCGGTGTCTCGGCGGCGGAGACCATCAGCACGGCCGTGGCACCGTCGAGACCGGCTCGGACAGCCGCGCGGTCCGCGTAGTCGGCCACCGCGACCTGGGCTCCCGGCACGTCGGGGGCACGGGCGGCGTCACGGACGAGGAGTCGTTGCGGGCGGTCGAGGCGGGCCGTGACCCGCCTGCCCAGGCGGCCGGTGGCGCCGCTCACCACGGTGAGAGTCATGATCCGACAATATGCCGGGGCCGCATCTCGGGGCCGAGAACCCGGGCGGTGGCCAGCGAATCCGCGAACGTGGCCACCACGAGGTCCAGCCCGGCCGGCAACCAGGTCAACGCGGGGCCGGCGACGGCAGAAGAGGGCGGGGCGAAGGTGGTCATGGACGTCAGGATGTCGGCCGGGGTCATGCCCGCGGATTGCAGGGCTCGCAGTTCGCGGGGATTGACGGCCAAGGGGAGGGGGCCGTTGCCGAGATCGGTGCCGTAGCGGACGGTGCCGCCGTGGTCGAGGAAGCGCCGCAGATTGCCGATCGCCGTGTGCCGGGCCGGGGTGTCGCGGCCCCAGCCGTGGATGTCGAGGGTACTGATCCAGGTCATCCGGGTGGCGCAGGCACGGATGAGGCCTTCGTCGAGGTTGTCGGTCCACGGGGTGTGGGCCAGGAGGTCGGCTCCCGCGTCGTGAGCGGCGGCCACCATGCCGGGGCCCTCGGCGTGCACGACCACCGGCAGTCCGGCGTCATGGGCGGCGGTGACCAGGGCGGTCAGGGTCGCGGGTGGGAGCGTCGGGCCGTCGGCATTGGCGGTCACCTTGATCAGGGTGGCGCCGGCGGCCTGGGCCTCGGCCACGGCGCAGGCCGCGTCGCCGGGGGATCGGATCTCGCGGCAGCTGCCGGGGGGCACCCAGGAACGGTCGCTGGGGTAGCCGCCGGGGGCGATCAGAAACGGTCCGGCGTAGCGCAAGGTGACCGTGTTGCGGGCCGCCTGGGCGGCGATCTCCGTGGGTGGGCCGCCGAGGTCCCAAGCGCCCGCGATCCCACCGGCCCGCAGGGTCGGCAGGTCCACCAGAGCGGCGTGCACGTGCGCGTCGACCAGCCCGGGAAGGACCGACCCGGGCAACCGCAGCCGTTGCGCACCGGCCGGGATGTCGGCAATCGGAACAGCTGAGGGAACTGTCGACCCAGGAGCGGAAGACGGTAAGGGGGAAGACGGGGCGGGGAGGGCCAGGCCGGCGGTCAGGTGGCCGTTCCACCAGAGGGAGTCGGGTAGCAGCCAGGTGGTCATGGCTGCTGGGTGAGCAGGTCTCGCAGGACGCTCAGGCCCCGGTGGACCTCGGTGAAGCTGGTGCTCAGCGGCGCCGGGCCGATGCGGAGGCCGTCCGGGCGGCGGTAGTCGGGGATCACGCCCCGGGTCCAGAGCGGGTCGAGGAGGTCGGCGAAACCGGGTTTGCTCAGGGTGACGTGACCTCCGCGCCGGGCCGGGTCGCGGGGGCCCGCCACCGTCACTCCCAGGGGGGCGAGCCAGGCGTCGGCGAGGTCGAGGACGTAGTCGGTGAGCTGCAGCGACTTGTGGCGCACCGCGGTGATGCCGGCCGTGGACAGCAGGTCGAGGTTGGCGTGCAGCGGGACCATGGCCAGGATCGGCGGGGTGCCGCTGAGCAGGGCCCGGATGCCGGGTGCCGGGTCGTAACCGGGGCCCATGTCGAAGCGGGCGCGGTGGCCCATCCAGCCCTGGATCGGTTGCCGGAGGGACGGCTGGAGGCTGCTTCTCGCGTACGCGAAGGCTGGTGCTCCGGGTCCGCCGTTGAGGTATTTGTAGGTGCAGCCGACGGCCAGGTCGGCGTCCCAGGCGTCGAGCTCGACCTCGACCGAGCCGGCCGAGTGGGAGAGGTCCCAGAGGGTGAGGGCGCCGGCGGCGTGGGCGATGCGGTTGATCTCGGCCGCGTCGGCGAGCCAGCCGGAGCGGTAGGCGACGTGGCTGAGCAGGACCAGAGCGGTGTCGGCGTCGACCGCGTCGGCAATCTGGGCGGGGGTGATGCCGGCGGCCGGGTCGGTCTCGATCCAGTGCAGGGTCAGGCCGCGTTCGGCGGCGATGCCTTCGAGGATGTAGCGATCGGTCGGGAAGTTGTCGGTGTCCAGCACGATGGTGCCGCGGCCGGGGCGGGCGGTGATCGCGGCGCGGGCGAGTTTGTAGAGCAGGACCGTGGTGGAGTCGGCGATCACGACCTGGCCGGGGGCGGCGCCGAGGGCGGCCGCGGCGAGCCGGTCGCCGAGTTGTTCGGGCCAGTCGAGCCAGCCGTCGGTCCAGCCGCGGATGAGCCGGCCGGCCCACTGGTCGCGGACGAAGGTGTCGAGGAGCTCCGCGGTGGCGCGCAGCGGCCGGCCGAGGGAGTTGCCGTCGAGGTAGGAGATGACGTCGGAGTCGTCCGGGGCGAGGAACCGGTCGCGCAGCGGCGCGAGCGGGTCGGCGGCATCGAGCTCGTGGGCTCGTACGAGAAGGTCCATGGTCTCAGATGTTCGCGAGCGTGCCGTTGGTGAGGATCGGGCCCCAGTAGACCCAGCGGCCGTCGTGGCGCACGAAACGGCTGCGTTCGCGCATGTCGCCGGGCTTGCCGCCGTCACGGAAGTGGGCCTTGAACTCGACCACTCCTTCCGCGTCGAACAGGCCGCCGCCGGTGGCCTCGACGACGTCCAGGCCGACCCAGCGCAGGTGCGGGTCCGGTTCGACGCCGGCGGGGCGGGTGTCGGGGTGCCACGACGCGAGGACGTAGTCGGCGTTGTCGAGGGCGAACGCCGCGTAGCGCGAACGCATCAGGGCCTCGGCGGAGGCCGGGGCGTGCCCTTGGTGGGCGGGGCCGCAGCATTCCTCGTAGGGAAGACCGAGGCCGCACGGGCAGGAGGAGTTCGCGCGTCGGGCCATCCGGCTATTGTTCCCCAACCGTCACGTCCACCGAACGGTAGTAGCGGATCTTCTCGCGGATGTGGGTGCGTTGCCGGATCAGCTCGTCGAGCCGGCGGCCGATCTCGGTGTCGTGGTCCTCGAGGAGCTCCCGGCGCTCGGTCACCGACGTGGACGAGGCGTACCGGCGCATCTGGGCGATGGGCATGCCGGTGTCGCGCAGGCAGCGCAGGATCATCAGCCAGGCGACGTCGTCGTCGGTGAAGACGCGCTGCCCGCCGGCCGTGCGTTCGATGGCGCCGAGCAGGCCGATCCGTTCGTAGTAGCGAAGCGTGTCGAGGGTGTAGCCGGTCTTCGTGGCGATCTCGCCCGGGGAGTATGGCGGCATGCCGCTATTCTGCCCGCTGCGTCACCACGATCTCACTGATCACTTGCTGACAGCGGTCAAGTTCTTCGATGAGTCCGCGCATCTCCGCGATCGCGCTGACCGCGGCGCGGGTGCCGTCGCGGATGCCGCCGACCTGGTCGCCGATCTCGCTGGTGGCGGTCGCGGTCTCGTTGGCCAGGTCCTTGACCTCGCTGGCGACGACCGCGAAGCCGCGTCCGGCCGCACCGGCCCGGGCCGCCTCGATCGTCGCGTTGAGCGCGAGCAGGTTGGTCTGTTTGGCGATGGTCGCGATCAGCTCGACCACTTTGCCGATCTCGGCGCTACTGGCCTCGAGTTTCTCGATCACCGCCACCGCGGTCCCGGCGGCGCGCACCGCCGCGCGGGTGGCCGTGGCCATGTCGCCGCTGACGTCGGCGAGCCGGTGCGCGGAGGTGGTCATGCAGGACTGATCGGTCAGGGCGGCGACTTCCGAAGCGGTAAGCGCGCGGCAAGTCTCGGTTCAATTCTTGCAAAAACCTGACGTACGCTTCCGGCATGACCAAACGGTTGGCCGAGGTGGCCAAGAAAGCCGGCGTCAGCGAGGCGACCGTGAGCCGGGTGCTCAACGGCCGCTCCGGCGTCAGCGAGGCGACCCGCGCGTCGGTGCTCACCGCGCTCGACGTGCTGGGTTACGAGCGGCCCACCAAGCTGCGCGGTGAGCGCGGGCGGCTGGTCGGGCTCGTGCTGCCCGAGCTGCAGAACCCGATCTTCCCGGCGCTGGCCGAGGTGGTGACCGCGTCGCTGGCCCAGCGCGGGTTCACCCCGGCGCTGTGCGCGCGCACGATCGGCGGGGTGCCCGAGCGCGACTACATCGAGATGCTGCTCGACCACCAGGTGTCCGGTGTGGTCTTCGCCGGCGGCTCCTACGCGCTGGCCGAGGCCGAGCACGGGCACTACAAGCAGCTGCTGGACCGCCGGATGCCGGTGGTGATGGTCAACGGCGGCGTCGGCGACCTGGGCTTCCCGCACATCTCCACCGACGACGCGGTCGCCGTCGAGCAGGCGTACGGCCACCTGCGCTCGCTGGGCCACCACGAGATCGGCCTGGTGCTCGGCCCCGAGGACCACGTGCCGTCGCGCCGCAAGCTGGCCGCCGTCGCGGACGTCGCGGGCTGGACCGGGTCCCCGGACGGGTGGCCGGTCGAGCGGACCAGCTTCTCGATGGAGAGCGCCCGGCTCGCCGCGAGCCGGCTGATCCACCGGGGCGTGACCGGCATGATCTGCGCCAGTGACATCCTGGCGCTGGGCTCGATCCGGGCCGCCCGGCGCCTCGGTCTCGACGTGCCGCGGGACGTGTCGGTGGTGGGCTTCGACGACAGCGCGCTGATGACGTGCACCGATCCGCCGCTCACCACGGTGCGGCAGCCGATCGAGCTGATGGGCCAGGCCGCGGTGGATGTGCTGGTGAACCAGATCGAGGGCGCGGCGGCGACGACCGACGAGTTGCTCTTCGAGCCGGAGCTCGTGGTCCGGGGCAGCACCGGTCCGGCGCCGCAGAAGTAGGGGCTGAACAGCAAAAAGGGGCGGAGACGCCCCTTTTTTGTGCCCGGAGTCAGCACAGTCGAGTTTTTTCGGATCATGGTCGAGTTCTTGCGCGACGAAGTTTGACTTTGTATCGTCACCGGCACGAAACAAAGCACGAGACTCACGTCACATAGAAGGGCGTTCCCATGTCCAGTACCAGGCTGCGCAGTGCTCTTGGGCTGCTGCTCGTCGCCGGGGTCGCCTTGTCGGCCGCGGCATGCGGCGGGGACGACGACTCGACCGCGAGCAAGGGCGGCAAGGTCACGCTCGTGATCAACGGCCTCCCGCCCGGCACCGAGCAGGCCACCCACGACCGGTTCCTCGCCAACGTCGCGGAGTTCGAGAAGGCCCACCCGGACATCGACATCGACGCCCGCGAGGGCAAGATGGACCCGCAGACGTTCCCCGCGAAGCTCGCCGGTGGCCAGCTCGAGGACGTCTTCTACGTCTACTTCACCGACCCGGCCAGCCTCATCGCCAAGCGGCAGGTGTCGGACATCAGCAAATACCTCAAGGACTTCCCGATCGCCTCGCAGCTCAAGCCCGAGGTGCTGCGCGTCTTCCAGGACGACAAGGGCGCGACGTACGGGCTTCCGTACAAGAACTATTCGATGGGTCTGCTCTACAACCGCGAGCTGTTCACGAAGGCCGGGCTCGACCCGGACAACCCGCCGAAGACCTGGGCGGACGTGCGGGTGGCGGCGCAGAAGATCGCCGCGCTCGGCGACGACACCATCGGCTACGGCGACTACAGCAAGAACAACACCGGTGGCTGGCACTTCACCACCGAGCTGTACTCGGTCGGCGGCGACGTCGCGGTCAACGAGGGCGGCACCTGGAAGGCCGCGTTCAACAGCCCGCAGGGCAAGCAGGTGCTGCAGCAGCTCAAGGACATGCGCTGGACCGACAACTCGATGGGCCAGAAGCAGCTGCTCGAGTGGGCGGACCTGCTCAACCAGATGGGCTCCGGCAAGCTCGGCATGTACCTCGCCACCGCCGACAACATCCCGACCATCGTCAACCAGTACAAGGGCAAGTACGAGACGTACGGCCTGGGCCCGATCCCGGACGGCAAGGGCACGCTGGGCGGCGGTGAGGGTTACCTGTTCAAGGCCGGCCTGAGCGCCGACAAGATCAAGGCCGGGCTCACCTGGCTGACGTTCTGGTTCACGTCGGCCGACCGCTACGAGGCCGAGAACAAGTGGTCGAGCGAGACGAAGCAGCCGGTGGGCCTGCCCGAGCCGGCGATCTTCACCGGCCCGGCCGCCGAGACCCAGGCCACGGCCGACAAGAAGTACGCCAACGTCCCGCAGGCCAACTACGCGCCGTTCGTAGCGAGCATGAGCAGCATCCCGGTGAAGCTCGAACCGCCGAACGCGCAGCAGATCTACGCCACCCTCGACGTGGCGATGCAGAAGGTCCTCACGGACAAGAACGCCAACGTGGACCAGCTGCTCGCGGACGCCGAGACCCAGGTCAACCAGATCCTGACCAGCGTCAAGTGAGCACCGTCTCGACCCCGGTCCGCGCGCGCCCGTCGCGCGCGGGCCGGGCCCGGCGCACGATCAACGACAACCTGCTGGCGTACGGATTCATGGCCGCCGGCCTCGCGTGTTTCGCCCTCTTCTCCTGGTATCCCCTGGTCAAGGGCGTGATCCTGAGCTTCCAGCAGGACAACTTCGTGGTGCCGCCCTACTGGGTCGGCCTCGACAACTACCGGGCCCTGTTCGACGACCCGCTGTTCTACACCGCGTGGAAGAACACGGCGATGTTCAGCGGCATCGCCCTCGTGTTCGGTTTCGTCCTGCCGTTCTTCATCGCGGTGCTGCTCAACGAGTTCCGCCACTTCAGCGGGTACTTCCGGGTGCTGGTCTACCTGCCGGTGATGCTGCCGCCGATCGTGTCGGTGCTGCTGTGGCGCTACTTCTACGACCCGGGCAGCGGCTTGTTCAACTCGATCCTGCGCGGCGTGGGCCTGCCCGAGTCGCAGTGGACCCAGTCGTCGAGCACCGCGCTGATCTCCCTGGTCCTCGTCTCCACCTGGGCGAACCTCGGTGGCGCGACGCTCATCTACCTGGCCGCGCTGCAGGGCATCCCGGGTGAGTTGTACGAGGCGGCGGAGCTGGACGGCGCGAGCATCTGGCAACGGCTGCGACACGTCACGTTCCCGCAGATGCGCTTCATCATGCTGGTCCTGCTACTGCTCCAGATCATCGCGACGATGCAGGTGTTCATCGAGCCGTACGCGCTGACCGGCACCTCCAACCCGGACACCATCACGGTGCTGGTGCTGGTCTACCGCTACGCGTTCACCGTCAACAACGACTTCGGGCTGGCCGCCGCCATGAGTGTGCTGCTCTTCGTGGTGCTGGGCGCGTTCTCCGCCATCTATCTGCGCCTGACGCGCACCTCGGAAGACTGAGGAGGAGCTGATGACCCTGACCGCCCCACCTCGGACACCCGCGGGAACGGCACCGGTGCCCGTACCGAAAAAGCGAAGCCGGAAAGCCGGCGGCGAACCGGCGAGCCGGACCCTCATCTCGGTCGTCGACCTGCGGCGGCACCGCACGCTCTATTTCGTCGTGCTCGGGCTGACGCTCATGGTGTTCACGCTGGTCTTCCTGTTCCCGCTGTACTGGATGATCACCGGCGCGCTGAAGTCGCCGGCCGAGTTCGCGCGCAGCACCCCCACGCTGATCCCGGAGTCCTGGCACCCGGACACGTACGCGACCGCGTGGACGAACATGAAGATCGCCAAGTACTTCACCAACACGGTCTTCTACGCGCTCGGCGGCTGGATCATCGCGCTGGTCGTGGACATCGGTGTCGCGTACGCGCTCAGCAAGCTCAAGCCGGTCTTCGGCAAGATCGTGCTCGGCGGGATGCTGGCCAGCCTGATGCTGCCGCCCGCCGCGCTGCTCGTGCCCGCCTACCTCGCGGTCGTCGACGTGCCGATCGTGCACGTCAACCTGCTCAACACGCCGTGGGCGCTGTGGCTGCCGGCCGCCGCCAACGCGTTCAACGTGTACGTGCTCAAGCGTTTCTTCGACCAGATCCCGAACGACCTGCTGGACGCCGCGTCCATCGACGGCGCCGGAAAGCTGCGCCAGCTGTGGTCGATCATCCTGCCGCTGTCGCGCCCGGTGCTCGGGGTGGTGTCCATCTTCATCATCGTCGCGCTGTGGAAGGACTTCCTCTGGCCGCTGCTGGTGCTGCAGGACCCCGACTCGCAGACGTTGAGCGTGGCGCTGAGCCGGCTGGCCAACACGAGCCAGGTCCCGCCGACCGAGTTCATGGCCGGGCTGGCCATCGCCAGCCTCCCGATGATCGTCGTCTTCCTGATCTTCCAGCGCAGCATCATCGGCGGCCTGTCGGCCGGCTCGGTGAAGGGCTAAACAGAAAGAGGTCGCAGTGGCCGAGAACGCATGGTGGCGTGATGCCGTCATCTACCAGGTCTACCCGCGCAGCTTCGCCGACTCCGACGGCGACGGCATAGGCGACCTGGACGGGATCCGTAATCACCTGGGCCACCTGGCCGGGCTCGGCGTCGACGCGATCTGGATGAGCCCGTGGTACCCGTCGCCGATGGCCGACGCCGGGTACGACGTGGCGGACTTCCGCGACATCGACCCGGTGTTCGGCACACTCGCCACGGCGGAGTTGCTGATCGCCGAGGCGCACGCGGCGGGGCTGCGGATGATCGTGGACATCGTGCCCAACCACGTGTCCAGCGCGCATGTCTGGTTCCAGCGGGCGCTGGCCGACCCGTCAGCGCCGGAACGGGAGCTTTTCTGGTTCTCTGCTGTTCAAGATCACATGCCGACGGACTGGGTCGGGGAATTCGGCGGCAGCACCTGGACGCGTACGCCCGACGGGGCCTGGTATCTGCACCTGTTCACCCCCGAGCAGCCGGACCTCAACTGGGACCACCCGGCCGTGCGCGCCGAGTTCGAGGACATCCTGCGGTTCTGGTTCGACCGCGGCGTGGACGGCATCCGGATCGACTCGGCCGCGCTGCTGTTCAAGGACCGCACCCTGCCCCCGGTCGTCGAGGGCCGGCCGCACCCGTTCCACGACCTCGACGAGGTGCACGACGTCTACCGCGCGTGGCGCCGGGTCGCCGACTCGTACCCCGGGGACCGGGCGCTGATCGGCGAGGTGTGGATGCCGGAGGTGGAGCGCTTCGCCAACTACCTGCGCCCCGACGAGCTGCACGCGGCGTTCAACTTCGACTTCCTCGGCTGCGCCTGGGACCCGGACCTGATGCGGGCCTGCGTCGACCGCACCCTCGATGCCCACCGTACGGTCGGCGCGCCCGCCACCTGGGTGCTGTCCAACCACGACGTGACCAGGCACGTCACCCGGTACGGCCGCGGCACCACCACGTTCAGCTTCGACAACAACCTCGACGGCACCCCGGTCGACCTGGAACTCGGCACCCGCCGGGCCCGTGCCGCCGCCCTGCTCACCCTCTCGCTGCCCGGTGGCACCTACGTCTACCAGGGCGAGGAGCTGGGCCTCTGGGAGAACGAGAACATCCCGGCCGAGCAGATGCAGGATCCCATGTACGGCCGCCGGGGCCACAGCCGCGACGGCTGCCGGGTGCCACTGCCGTGGTCCGGGGACGAAGCGCCGTTCGGTTTCTCTACCGGTGATCCCTGGCTGCCCCAGCCCGCGGAGTGGAAGGACCGCACGGTCCAGGCGCAGACCGGCGACCCGAGTTCGATGCTCGAGCTGTACCGCACGGCGATCACGCTGCGCCGCGGTGCCACCGCGTTGCACACCGAGGACCTGACCTGGCTGCCTTCCGGGCCGGGCGTCCTCGCGTACACCCGAGGTCCGGACTTCGCACTGGTCCTCAACATGTCCCCGGCAGCCGTCGTGCTGCCGGCGCACCGATCCGTCCTGCTCGCCAGCAGTCCCCTCGACGGCGATCGTCTCCCCCAAGACACCGCGGTGTGGCTGCGCCTGACCTGAAAAGGATCCCCATGGCAGCACGAACACTGGCCGTCCTCGCGGCCGTAGCGACGGTGGTGGCGTCCGCCACCGCGGTCGTGACCTGGTCCTCCGCCCCGGCGCAGGCGGCCGGGCTCTCCCCGTTCGACGTGCCCGGCCGCGGCGCCACCGTGCCGTTCGTCGAGCACGAGGCGGAGAACGCGGCGACCAATGGTACGAAGACCGGCACGAGTCGCTACTACGGACAGTTGTCGTCGGAGGCGTCCGGTCGCGAGGCCGTCACCCTCGACGCGACCGGCGAATACGTGGAGTTCACGCTCACCAAGCCGGCGAACGCGGTGACGTTCCGCTACAGCATCCCGGACGGTCGCGAGGCCACCCTCGATGTGCGGGCGAACGGCACGCTCGTCAAGGCGGTGCCGGTGACCTCCAGGTACGGCTGGTTCTATGGCGGCTATCCGTTCAACAACAACCCCAACGACTCCAACCCGCACCACTTCTACGACGAGGCGCGGACGCTGTTCGGGACGACGTACCCGGCCGGCACCAGGCTGCGGCTCCAGGTGTCGTCGACCGCGCAGTCCCCCAGCTTCACCATCGACCTCGCCGACTTCGAGAACGTGCCGGCGCCGCTGGTGAAACCCGCTGGTGCGATCGATGTCGTGGCGGATTACGGCGCCGACACCAGCGGCGCGACCGATTCGACCGCCCGGTTCCAGGCCGCGGTCAACGCCGGGGCGTCATCCGGTCGCGTGGTGTTCGTCCCGCCGGGCACCTACACGCTGTACAGCCACGTGATCGTGGACCGGGTGACGCTGGCCGGGGCCGGCCCCTGGTACACCGTGCTCGGCGGGCGGCACCCCACCCAGCGCAACCTCGCCGTCGGCATCTACGGCAACAACAGCCAGAACGTCACCGTGCGGGACCTGGCGATCATCGGCGACATCCGGGAACGCGTCGACGACGACCAGGTCAACGCGTTCGGCGGGGCGATGAGCAACTCGGTCGTCGACAACGTGTGGATGCAGCACACCAAGGTCGGCGCGTGGATGGACGGGCCGATGGACCGGTTCACCATCAGGAACAGCCGGATCCTCGACCAGACCGCCGACGGGGTGAACTTCCACATCGGCGTCACCAACTCCACGGTCACCAACACGTTCGTCCGCAACACCGGCGACGACGGGCTGGCCATGTGGGCCGAGAACGTGCCGAACGTGGCCAACTCGTTCACCCACAACACGGTGGTCGCGCCGATCCTGGCCAACAACATCGTCAGCTACGGCGGCCGGGACATCGTGATGACCGACAACGTGGTGACGGACACGGTCACCAACGGCGGCGGCATCCACATCGCCAACCGGTACCCGGGCGTGAACGGCGCCACCGGGGTGCGGGGGACGTGGACGGTCGCGCGGAACACGCTGATCCGGGCCGGGAACTCCGACTACAACTGGCAGTTCGGGGTCGGGGCGATCTGGTTCTCCGCGCTGAACGAGGCGTTCCAGAACCCCACGATCAACATCACCGACACGGACATCATCGACAGCTCCTACGCGGCGCTGATGTGGATCGAGGGCCAGACCAACGGCATCAACCTCACCAACATCAAGATCCAGGGCGCCGGCACGTACGCGTTGCAGGTGCAGGCCAACAGCCAGGTCAGCTTCACCAACGTGACGGCTACGGGTATCGCCCAGCCGAACCCGATCCACAACTGCGTGGGCGCCGGCTTCCAGATCACCCGCAGCGGCACGAACACGGGCTGGTACGCCGACCCGCCGTTCTGCGGCCCCTGGCCGGTTCCGCGGTGGACTACTCAACCACCGAACCAGCCCACCACTCCACCGGTGACCCAGCCGACCACCCCACCGACCACTCCACCGACCACCCCACCGACCACCCCGCCCACGACACCTCCCACCACCCCGCCGCCGGCTTCCGGGAACCTCGCGCTCAACCGGCCGGTCACCGCGAGTGGGCAGGCGGACGTCTACGGCCCGGGCAACGCGGTCGACGGTAACGCCGGCACCTACTGGGAGAGCAGCAACAACGCGTTCCCCCAGACGCTGACGGTGGACCTCGGCCAGAGCCGCGCGGTGTCACGCGTCGTGCTCAAGCTGCCGCCGGCCGCGGCCTGGGCGACCCGCACCCAGACCCTGTCGGTCCAGGGGTCCACGGACGGCTCGTCGTACACAACTGTCAAGGCCTCCGGTGGATACACGTTCAATCCATCCACAGGCAACACGGCGACGGTGTCGTTCCCGTCCACAAGTCAGCGCTACCTGCGCCTGACCATCACCGGCAACACCGGCTGGCCCGCGGGCCAGGTCTCCGAGTTCGAGGTCTACACCTCGTAGCAGGACCGGGGCAGGACGGCGTCCCACCGATACGCCGCCCTGCCCCACCCAGCAGCACCTCACCGTCGCCCTCACGGAAGAAGGCGCTCCCCTCATGTCCAGATTAAGACGAATTATCATGACGGCGGTCCTCCTCACCGCCGGCCTCCAGGTCCTCTCCCCCGCCGCACCGGCCGCCGCCGCCGGTCCCAACCTCGCCGCCGGGAAGACGTTCTCGGCCAGCAGCGTCGCCGACGTCTACGGCGCCGGCAACGCGGGTGACGGCAATCCCGGCACCTACTGGGAGAGCGCCAACAACGCCTTCCCCCAGTGGCTGCAGGTCGACCTCGGCCAGTCGGTCAGCGTCAACCAGGTCATCCTCAGACTTCCCCCGGCCACCGCGTGGTCGACCCGCACCGAGACGCTCGCCGTGCAGGGCGGCACCACCGGCTCGGCCTTCACCGACCTGAAGGCCGGCGCCGGTTATACGTTCAACCCGGCCACCGGCAACACCGTCACCATCGACTTCGGCGCCGCGACCGCCCGCTACGTCCGGCTGAGCATCACCGGGAACACCGGATGGCCGGCCGGGCAGATCGCTGAGCTGGAGGTCTACGGCCCGGCCACCGGCGACACCCAGGCACCGTCCGCGCCCGGCACCCTCGCGTACTCCCAGCCGGCGAGCGGGCAGATCCGCCTGACCTGGAACGCCGCCACCGACAACGTGGGCGTGACCGGCTACTTGATCTACGCGAACGGCTCGCTGCTGTCGACGGTCACCGCGCTGACCTACCTCGACAACCAGCCGGACAGCGCCACCGTGCAGTACTACGTGCGGGCCAGGGACGCGGCCGGCAACTCCTCGGCGAACAGCAACACGGTCACGCGTACGGGCCAGAGCGGTGACACCGTCGCACCCACCACGCCCGGCACGCTGTCCTATACCCAACCCACGACCGGCCAGATCCGTCTTGCCTGGGGTGCGTCGTCGGACAACGTCGGCGTCACCGGTTATGAGATCTGGTTCAACGGCGCGTTGAAGGCAACGGTGAATGCGCTGACCTACACCGACAACCAAGCAGCGTCCGTTACCGCTTCCTATTACGTGAAAGCGCGCGACGCGGCCGGCAACGTCTCCGCCGCGAGCAACACGGTGACGCGCACGGGCACCGTCACCGACGGCACCAACCTGGCCGTGGGCAAGCCGATCACCGCGTCGTCGAGCATCTTCACGTTCGTCGCGGCCAACGCGAACGACAACGACACGGCGACCTACTGGGAGGGCGGCGCGTATCCGGCGACGTTGACGGTGGCGCTGGGCGCGAACGCCACCACCAACTCGGTCGTGGTCAAGCTCAACCCGGGGACCGACTGGGGTACGCGGACCCAGACGTTCGCGATCCTCGGCCGGGACCAGAACGCCACCTCGTTCACCACGCTCGTGGACGCCGCGACGTACACGTTCAACCCGGCGAGCGGCAACACGGTGACCGTCCCGGTCAGTGCCACGGCGGCCGACGTCCGGCTGAGCTTCACCGCGAACAGCGGCGCGCCCAGCGGCCAGGTGGCGGAGTTCCAGGTCATCGGCGTGCCCGCGCCCAACCCGGACCTGACCGTCACCGCGCTGTCGGCGGCCCCGTCGGCGCCGGTCGAGACGGATGCGATCACGCTCTCCGCCACCGTCCGCAACGCCGGTTCGGCCGCCTCCCCCGCCAGCACCGTCGCCTTCTACCTGGGCAGCACCAAGGTGGGCACCGCGAACGTCGCCGCGCTCGCCGCCGGGGCCACCGCCACGGTCAGCACCACCGTTGCCGCGCAGAACGCCGGCACCTACGTGCTCCGTGCCGTGGTCGACGAGGCGAACACTGTTGTCGAGCAGAACGACGCGAACAACGCGTACACGAGTCCGTCGAACCTGGTTGTCTCTCCGGTCGCCAGCTCCGACCTGGTGGCTTCCGTGGTGAGCTGGTCGCCGTCCAACCCGTCGGCCGGCCAACAGGTTGCTTTCAACGTCACGTTGAAGAACCAGGGCACCACCGCAACGGCGGGTGGCGCGCACACCGTCACAGTCACACTGCTCAGCGACGCCGGTGTCACGGTCCGGACGTTCACCGGCTCCTGGAGCGGCACGCTCGCGCCGGATGCCAGTTCACCGGCGATCAGCCTCGGTAGCTGGCCGGCGGTGAACGGCAAGTACACGGTCCGTACGGTGGTCGCCGCCGACGCCAACGAACTGGCCGTCAAGCAGGCCAACAACACCAGCGAGAAGCCGTTCTTCGTGGGCCGGGGCGCGAACATGCCCTACGACATGTACGAGGCCGAGGACGGCACGACCGGCGGCGGCGCGCAGGTCGTCGGCCCGAACCGCACGATCGGTGATCTCGCCGGTGAGGCCTCCGGGCGCAAAGCGGTCACCCTGAACACGGCCGGTGCCTCCGTGCAATGGACCACCCGGGCGGCCACCAACACCGTCGTCGCGCGCTTCTCCATACCTGATAACACGACCAGCAGCATCAACGTCTACGTCAACGGCGCGTTGAACAGGACGCTGCCACTCACGTCCCGTTTCGCCTGGCTCTATGGTGCTGAGGCTTCACCGCAGAACTCCGGTACCGGGCCGCGTCACATCTACGACGAAGCGAACATCATGCTCACCGGGTCGTTCCCGGCCGGCAGTGTCATCAAGCTGCAGAAGGACAGCGGCAACACCGGGAACATCGCGGTCGACTTCATCAACACCGAGCAGGTCGCGCCGGTCGCCAATCCCAACCCGGCCACCTACGTCGTGCCCACCGGCTTCGATCAGCAGTCGGTGCAGGCGGCGCTCGACGCGGCGCGGATGGACAGCAGCAAGACCGGTGTCTACCTGCCGGCCGGCGATTACCAGACCAGCAACAAATTCCAGGTGTACGGCAAGCCGGTCCAGATCGTCGGCGCCGGCCCGTGGTACACGAGGTTCTTCACGCCGCAGAGCCAGTCCGAGACGGACGCCGGTTTCCGGGCCGAGGCCACCGCGAACGGGTCGTCGTTCCGGAACTTCGCCTTCTTCGGCAACTACACGATCCGCCAGGACGGGCCGGGAAAGGTGTTCGACTTCGCCAACGTCGCGAACATCACGATCGACAACATCTGGGCCGAGCACACGGTGTGCCTGTACTGGGGCGCCAACACCGACCGCATGGTCATCAAGAACTCACGGATCCGCAACACGTTCGCGGACGGCGTGAACATGACGAACGGCAGCACCGACAACCTGGTCGACAACAATGACGCCCGGGCCACCGGCGACGACAGTTTCGCGCTGTTCTCGGCGATCGACGCGGGTGGCAGCGACGAGATCAACAACGTGTTCTCCAACCTGTCGTCGACGCTGACCTGGCGGGCCGCCGGCATCGCGGTCTACGGCGGCTACGCCAACACGTTCCGCAACATCTACATCGCGGACACCCTGGTCTATTCGGGCATCACCATCAGCTCGCTCGACTTCGGGTATCCGATGAACGGTTTCGGCGCGAGCCCGCCGACCGTTTTCGACAACATCTCGATCGTCCGCGCCGGCGGCCATTTCTGGAACGGCCAGACGTTCCCGGCGATCTGGGTGTTCTCCGCGTCGAAGGTCTTCCAGGGCATCCGGGTGAGCAACGTCGACATCGTCGACCCCACCTACTCGGGCATCATGTTCCAGACCAATTACGTGGGCAACCAGCCACAGAACCCGGTCACCGACACGGTCTTCACCAATGTGTCGATCACCGGGGCGCAGAAGAGCGGTGACGCCTACGACGCGAAATCGGGATTCGGTATCTGGGTCAATCCGCTGCCGGAACAGAACCAGGGCCCGGCGGTCGGCTCGGCCACCTTCACCAACCTGCGCCTGAGCAACAATTTCCGGGACATCGAGAACACCACCTCGACGTTCACCATCATCCGCAACTAGAACGGTGAACGGGGGCCCGCCCGGGCCCCCGTTCACGCTTTCTCAGACACACCCACGGGACGCAGACCGGCTTCGCGTACGAAGATCCGGCGCCGTTGCCGGGCTTGGCCCCGCCGGTCGAGCTGATAGCCGTCCAGCCACACCCAGCCGTCATAGGTCGGCCGGGAGTCGACGGCGATGATGCGGAACGCGAAGCCGGACCGGCCGGTGAACTGCACACTGGCCGTCCGCCCGACGAGCACCACGTCACCCGGTGTCAGCATGGATTCATGGTCGGCCATGACTCATGCTTGCCTGGGGCGCGGCCGGCGTAAACCGGCCTCTCGGACGAAAATCTTGCGCCGTTGCACCGGGCGGCCCTGCCGGTCGAGCTGGAACCCGTCGAGCCAGACCCAGCCGTCATACGTCGGCCGGCCGTCCACATCGACCACCCGGTACGCGAACGCGGAGGCGCCGGCGAACTGCACGCTCGCCGAGCGCCCCACCATGACGACGTCTCCCACCCGCACGGTCCACTCCACAGTCGCCACTGAGCCACCCTCCACCCGGGCAACAGCCGCCTGTGCCGGATCACCGGTATGGCTTCACCTTGGGGTGTCCGGGCGCTCAGCTCAATGGCAGGTGGAGAATTGGCACGGCGGAGGCAGATTCACGACACTTTGACGGGGGTACGGACCCCGTCCGTGACCGAGTACATGCGGGCTTCCGCAAGGTCGAAGTAGAGACCGGTCAAGGTCATCCGGCCGTCGGCGACCGCCGCGCGCACACTCGGGTACGAATGCAGGTTCTCGAGTTGCTGCGCCACGTTGGCCGTGATGCAGTCCTCCTCCGAGACGCCACCGGTCTCCGTGGACGACAACTCCACCCCGGACTCGGCGAGCCAGGAACCCAGCGCCGACGGTGATCCGGCCGCGCCACCCATCAACGCGCGCACCGCCCCGCACCCCGAGTGGCCGCAGACGGTGATGGTGGTGACGCCGAGGACGTCCACGGCGTACTCGATGCCGGCACCGACCGAGGCGTCCCCGGATCCGTACGCCGGCACGATGTTGCCCACGTTGCGGATCGTGAACAGGTCACCGGGACCACTCGTGGTGATCAGGTTCGGGACCACCCGGGAGTCCGCGCACGTGATGAACAACTGCTCGGGCTTCTGACCCTCCCGGGCGAGGTCCGCCAGGTGCGGCCGGACCAGGGGCGCCACGCTGCGTTCGAACTCGTCGATCCCGGCCTGCATGGCGTCGTCGCGTTGCTCGGTCAACGTCACCCACTGCGACCACGAGCCGAGGAACCGCGGTGGGCGCCCGTGCTGGGACCGGTTGCCGCCCAGCCGTCCCGAGGTGGCACGGTGGAACCAGCTGTCGTGCACCTCGTCGACGGTGACGTGGCCGCCGCCACGTTCGTACGCTTCCCGCCAGTCCTGGATCGCTTCGAACGCGCCCTGGTCCAGGTAGTCGAGGTGCAACTCCAGATCGACCGCGGCGCCCGGTGGCACGGCGGACAGCTCGCGCGCGACCCGGCCGGCCCCGACGAAGGCCAGCGTGCCGGTGATGACGACGCTCCAGCGCCCCTCGGACGGCGAGGTCCGGGTGATCTCGCAGCGTGCCAGCCGCAGGATCATGAGGAGCACGGCGGTCGCCATGCCCAGCGCGACGCCGGTGAGCAGGTCGGTGAAGATCACCGCGAAGGCCGTGACGAGGTACGTGGGCAGTTCGCGATGCCGTGCGTACCGTTTGATCTGCGCCAGGCTGACCAGCCGCAGCCCGACCACGACCAGCACCGCCGCCAGGGCGGAGAGCGGGATCAGTTCGAGCAGCGCGGTGAAGGCCAGCACGAAGACGGCGATCCAGAGCCCGTGCAGGACCGCCGACGCCCGGGTCTTCGCCCCGGCGGCCACATTGGTGGAGCTCCGCACGATGACGCCGGTGACGGGCAGGCCGCCGAGCGCACCTGAGACGGTGTTGGCGGCGCCCTGGGCGAGCAGTTCCCGGTTGAGGTCGGCGCGCTTGCCGTCGTGCAGCTTGTCGACGGCGACCGCGGACAGCAACGACTCGACGCTGGCGACCAGCGCGATGGTCATGACGGCCAGGGCGATCGCCGCCGGGCTGCCGTCGGGCCAGCGCGGGAACGTCAGCTCACCGAGCGGGTTCGACGGCAGGTCGACCCGGGCGACATCCATCCCGCCCAGGCTCGCCGTCAGGGTCGCCACGGTCACCGCGACCAGGGCTCCCGGCAGCAGCGAGATCTTCACGAACCGCGGCCACAGCACCAGGATCGCCATGGTGAGCACGCCGATGAGAACGGCTCCGCTGTGGTTGCCGACGATCTGCCGGGGCAGATCGCGCAGGTTCTCCCAGGCGGAGCTCTGCGGGGCCCCGCCGAGCACGACGTGCACCTGACTCAGCGCGATGACGATGCCGATGCCGGCGAGCATCCCGTGCACGACCGCCGGCGAGAGTGCGAGCGCGGCCCGGCCGAGCCGCAGTGCGCCCAGGCCGAGCTGCACCACACCGGCCATGGCGACGATCGCGGTGGTGGCGGCCCACCCGAAATCGGCGACCGTCCCGGCGACGATCACGGTCAGCCCGGCAGCGGGCCCGCTGACCTGCAGCGGGGCGCCACTGAGCAGGCCGGCGACGACACCGCCGACCACCCCGGCGACGAGGCCGGACAGCAGCGGCGCGCCCGAGGCCGCGGCGATGCCGAGCGACAACGGAATGGCGATGAGGAACACGACGATCGACGCGGGAAGGTCGTGGCGGAACAAGGTCTGCCAGCGGTGGGGCGCAGCTACGTCGGTTTTGTCCGGCGTGAGCATGATGGTCCCTTCGGAGACGTTACGGCCTTGATGGACATACCCCACAAGTGGAATATTTCGGTCACCATAACGAAGCTGAGTGAACGCGCTGTTACAGACAGCAATACCCGCGGATACTCTCAGCGCTTTCTCAGCCGGCCGCCCCGGCCCGGACGCGGGACACCGCTGCCTCAGCAGCAGGCGGGGACGGCGGGCCCTTCGATGTCGTCCCCGTCGGTGTCCCGCTCGGCGACGGACCGGATCCGATCGCGGGTGAGGTGGTGGCCCGCACGGATCACGGCGGAGACCGCGGACAGGTTCGCGACCTCGGCGAGCGGGTCGGCGTCCAGCAGCAGGAAATCGGCGTCCGCACCGACCGCGATCCGGCCCGTCCGACCGGACCGGCCGAGGTAGGCCGCGGGTCCCGTGGTGGCCGCACGCAGGATGTCCAGCGGCTCGATCCCGGCGGCGGCCCACTGTGCGAACTCGAGACGCATCGTCTGACCCGGGGTGTCGCCCTGCCCGTCGGTGCCGGTCATCATGGGCGCACCGGCAGCATGACAGATCCCGACCATGCGCACGCACGTCTCGTACGCCTTGCGGTAGGTCTCGCGTGTCGTGGCCGGCAGCTTCTCGAAGGTGTCGAGCACCTCGCGACGGTCGGCCCGCTCCTCGCAGGACATCAGGGAGAGACCGGGATCCCGCCGGTATTCCGGGGCGTCCGCGAGGTACTGGGTGCGCAGCCGTACGAGGGTGGGCGTCTGCCAGGTGCGGTTCGCCGCCAGGGTGCGGGCCAGCTCGCGCGCCCTGGCCTCGTCGAAGGTGTCGAGCGCCTGGCGCAGCAGGGCCACGGCGGGCTCCGCGGCGAAGGCGGCCGGGTTGATCAGCATCTTGTTCGTCCGGCCGGCCGACACCTTCTCGACGAAGGGCAGATCGAGCACCCACGAGGGTACGGGCAGAGCCGGCTTCTCCCGGCCCCACAACGTGTCGCGCTCGGTGGAGCAGGAGATCCAGATGTTGCTGCCGGTGCCCAGGTGCTCGACACAGGAGTATCCGAGCCGGGACGCCTCGGCCACACTCACCTCCGGTGGCAGGTGACCGGCCGTCGGGAGACCTTCGCGATGCGCCTGGTCCACGGCGGCGAGGAAGGACTCGCGGTCGTACACCACGATCTTGATGAAGTCGGCGCCCTGCTCCTTCTGTCGCGTGACCTGCGCGCGGGCGTCATCGGCGGATCCCGCGGTGAACGGTGACAGGAGTGCTCCGGGCATGGCGAGCAGGGCGGGCGCGTACTCGGTCAGGGGCAGCCGGCCCTCGGCGCGGTAACGCAGCAGATCCTTGGAGGCGGCCATCTGGCGGATTCCGGTGACGCCCTCGGCGAGCATCGTCGCGAGGTGGGCCCGGGTACGGGTGCCCTGCATCGTGTGGACGTGCATGTTGTTGTAGCCCGGAACAGCGAAACGGCCGGCGCCGTCGACGACATGGGCCACGTCCGTGTGGACATCAGGCCCGGTCACCGCGGTGATGCGGCCCTCGCGCACCACGATCGACCGGTGCGGGTGCCGGGAACCGTCGGCAGGGTCGACCACCGTGACGTCGTCGACCCGCAGGGGCGGTGCCGCGGGGAACGGCACCCGGGCGGGATCGCCGCCGCGCAGCGCCCGCGTCGCCGGGAATCCGACCGCCGCGGCCACCAGGGCCCCGCCACCCAGGACGAGGAAGCGACGGCGCGTCACCGGCAGTTCCCGGTGGAGGCACCCGCGGCCGGGCGGACGTCCGTCCCGGTGATCGTCAGGCGCAGCCCGGCCGCGGTCGCCGTGACTGTCCGGCAGACCAGGCCGGCGGGCAGTGCCGGCAGGTCGACGGTCCGCGCCCGCGCCTTGTCGCCGAGGCGGCTCGCCGGCACCCGCAGACCCAGGACCGGGAGCTCCACGAACTCGGGCTCGATGCGCAGCGCGCCGTCGACGATCGTGGGGACCGCGTACACCGTCACCTCCTGCGGGCGCCCGAGCAGCTGAACCCGCGTCTGGATCGTGAGCCGGCCGGCATCGTCCGAACCGTACGTGGCCGGCTGCGCCCCGTCCGGGGAGCCCTCGCCGGCAGCCGCGGCCCCCAGGTCCGCGTACGGCAGGGTGACCTCGGCGACCACCGACGCGGCGCTCATCGGCGTGGTGCCGGGCAACCGCACGTCGTGCGCGGTCGCATCGACCGCGGCGGTGAAGCGGCCCACCGTCACCCGCGGCACCCGGGCCCGTACCGTGCCGAACGTACCGCGGGCCAACTGGGTCAGGAACGGCAGTTCCTCGAAATCCACCGCGGGTGTCTCGCTCAGGCCCGCGGCGCATCGCAGCCGGTCGGCGACCCGGTCGGACGCGCGGGCGGCGGCGATCCGGTCGGTGGTGACGGCGAGCCCCAGCAGCAGGACGACAGCGGTCCCGGTGATGATCCATGTTCTGCGCACGTCGACCACCGAACCAGCGGTTGCTGACCGGTGACCGCCCCTGGACCTGATGTTTGCCTGAGCATCCGGCGGGTGGTTCGAGAAGGTCATGCTTGACGACAGCACGAAATGGGCACGTCACAGCTCTGGCACATGAGCTGGCAAGGCTCCGGGATCAAACGGACGACGACATAGGCGGTCTTACACATGACGGAGTCACTCAAGGTCAGTGAGGGTGACGAGCGGGGAACGGTCAGCACCGATCTCACGCTCGGCGTCGAGGAGGAACTCCACGTGGTCGATCTCAGGACCCGGGAGCTGGTGCCCCGCGCGCCCGAGGTGCTGGAACAGCTCGACCAGGCCAACTTCTCCGCCGAGCTGCACCGCTCGGTGGTCGAGACGAACACCCCGGTCGCGCAGGGGCTCGACGAGCTGCGCGACGGGATCGTGGCCCTGCGCCGCAAGGCCATCGGCGTCGCCGAGTCACTGGGCCTCGGCCTGGTCGCGGCCGGCACGATGCCGATCGTCGACCTCGACTCGCTGCCGGTCACCCCGACCTCGCGCTACCAGCGGATGGTCGACGAGTATCAGATGCTCGCCCGGGAGCAGCTCATCTGCGGCGCCCAGGTGCACGTCGGCATCGCGGACCGCGACGAGGCGGTCTCCATCGCCCAGCGGGTCGCCCCGGCCCTGCCGGTGCTGCTGGCCCTGTCCGCCTCCTCCCCGTACTGGATGGGTGAGGACAGCGGTTATGCCAGCGTGCGCTCCCTGGTCTGGTTGCGCTGGCCGACGGCCGGCGACAGCGGCCTGGTCACCGACGCCGCCGACCATGACGCGCTGGTCGCGGACCTGATCGCGTCCGGCACGATCAGCGATCCCAAGATGGTCTACTTCGATGTCCGCCCGTCCGCGCACGTGCCCACCGTCGAGCTGCGGGTCACCGACTCGAGCCCGGACGTGGACACCGTGGTGCTGCTCGCCGGGCTGTTCCGCGGTCTTGTGCTGCGCGCCCGGCAGGACTACCGGGCCGGGCGCCCGCTGGTGCCGACCCGGCCGCCGATCCACCGCGCGGCGATGTGGCGCGCGGCCCGCTCCGGGCTGGAGGGCGACCTGCTCGACCTGCCCCGCTCCCCCGTGCCGGTCCCCGCCGCGGTGGCGGTGGAACGCCTGGTCGGCGACCTGCGCCCGCAGCTGGAGGAGCTCGGCGACTGGGAGCAGGTGTTCGATCTGTCGGTGCAGGCGCTCAGCCGGGGCAGCTCGGCCGCCCGGCAGCGCCGCGCCATGGCCCGTCGCGGGCGGCTCTCCGACGTGGTCGACCTGGTCGTCGCGGACACCCGGGGCGGCGCGACCGGGATCGGCCCCGAGGGGCGTACGGTCCCGGCCGGTCTCACGCCCTATGCGGCCGCCGGCGACGAGGCCTTCCCGAACGGTGACGTGCTGCCCGCGTACGACGGGATCGTCAATGTCCTGAGCGCTCTCGGCCCGGCCGGCCTGCGCCGCCGCGAGGACGCCAAGGACGACGAGCAGCGCGCCCGCGGGATCACGTTCAGCGTGGCCGGAGAGGCCGCGACCCGGCTGTTCCCGTTCGACCTGGTGCCGCGGATCGTCCCGGCGAGCGACTGGGAGCAGCTGCGCGGCGGTCTGGTGCAGCGGGTCCGGGCGCTCGACGCGTTCGTCAACGACGTGTACGCCGATCGCGAGGCGGTCAAGGACGGCGTCATCCCGGAGTGGGTCATCGACGGCTCGCCCGAGCTGCGCCCCAGCGGTGCCCTGGTCAGCCGGCCGGGGGTGCGGGCCCAGGTGGCCGGCGTCGACCTGGTCCGCGACGGCGAGGGCAACTGGAAGGTGCTCGAGGACAACCTGCGGGTGCCGTCCGGCATCGCGTACTCGATGCAGAACCGGCGGCTCGCCGAGTCGGTGCTGCCGGAGCTGCCCCGCCCGGACGGCCTGATCAGCCCGGAGGAGACGCCGGGGCTGCTCAAGCGCGCGCTGCTCGACGCGGCCGGCCCCTCGGCCGGCGACGACCCGCAGCTGGTGGTGCTGAGCCAGGGCCCGGACGACTCGGCGTGGTTCGAGCACCGGATGCTGGCCGAGGAGATGGGTGTCCCGCTGGTCCGCAGCACCGAGCTGCTGGTCGACGAGGGGCGGGTGCACCGGGTCAAGAGCGGCCGCAAGCACCCGGTCGACGTCATCTACCTGCGGATGGGCGAGGACAGCCTGGTCCACTCCCCGGGCGCGGACGGGATGCCGCTGGGCCCGAGCCTGGTCACCGCCCTGCACGCCGACACGGTCGTGCTCGCGAACGCGCTGGGCAACGGCATCGGCGACGACAAGGCGGTCTACGCGTACGTCCCCAAGCTCATCGAGTACTACCTCGGCGAGAAGCCGTTGCTCGCGGACGTCACGACGTACCTGTGCGGTATCCCCGAGCAGCGCACGGAGGTCCTGGCCCGCCTGGAGGAGCTGGTCCTGAAGCCGGTCGACGGTTACGGCGGCGACCGGATCGTGATCGGCCCGCACGCCTCCCCGGACGACCTGGCGGCGGTGCGCCGGCAGATCCGCGCCGCCCCGCACCGCTGGGTGGCGCAGGAGGTGGTGCAGCTGTCGACGGCCCCGGTCTTCGACGGTCACCAGCTCGCCCCGCGCCATGTCGACCTGCGCGCGTTCGTCTTCACCGGCCGGGAATCGGTGGTCGCCCCCGCGGCCCTGACCCGCGTGGCCCCGGCCGGCAGCATGATCGTCAACTCGTCCCGCGGCGGTGGCTCGAAAGACACGTGGCTGCTCGGCGGCTAACTCTTTCACGCCCCGGACACACCCCCGAAACGGAACCCGTGGAGGTTAGTCAACTATGTGCGGAATCGGCGGCGAACTGAGGTTCGACGACCGGGCGGCCGACCCCGAGGCCGTCCGCCGCATGCTGCCCTGCCTGGAGCATCGTGGCCCGGACGGCGAAGGGCTGTGGCAGCACGGCCCGGTCGCGCTCGGCCATCGGCGGCTGAAGATCATCGACCTCTCCGAGGCCGGTGCCCAGCCGATGGTCGACGAGCAGCTCGGCATGACCCTGGTCTTCAACGGCTGCATCTACAACTACCAGCAGCTGCGCGACGAGCTGCGCGCTGCGGGTTACACGTTCTTCTCCACCTCCGACACCGAGGTGATCATCAAGGCGTACCACCACTGGGGCGCCGACTGCGTGAAGCATTTCCTCGGCATGTTCGCGTTCGCGATCCTCGAGCACGCCACCGGCACGGTCATGCTGGCCCGCGACCGGCTCGGCATCAAACCGATGTACCTCGCCGAGACGCCGGGGCGGCTGCGCTTCGCGTCCAACCTGCCGTCGCTGCTCGCCGCCGGGGACGTCGACACGTCGATCGACAAGGTCGCGCTGCAGCACTACATGTCGTTCCACTCGGTCGTCCCGGCGCCGCGGACCATCGTGGCGGGCATCCGGAAACTGCCGCCCGCCACCGTACGCGTCATCCAGCGCGACGGGACCTCCACCGAGACCGTCTACTGGGAGGCCTCGCACACCCGGGTCGACACGCCGTCGAGCCGCCAGGAGTGGGCCGAGGCGATCCACTCCTCGCTGCGCACCGCGGTCGAGCGGCGGATGGTCGCCGACGTGCCGGTCGGGGTGCTGCTCTCCGGCGGGCTCGACTCGTCGTACATCGTGGCGCTGCTCGCCGAGCAGGGTCAGCGCGGGCTCACCACGTTCTCCATCGGCTTCGAGTCCGCGGCCGGGGAGAGCGGCGACGAGTTCGCGTACTCGGATCTGATCGCCAAGCAGTTCGACACCCGGCACCACCAGATCCGGATCGGCCGGGACCGTTTCCTGCCCGCCGTGGGGCGCACCGTGGCGGCGATGAGCGAGCCCATGGTCAGCCACGACGCCATCGCGTTCAACCTGCTCAGCGAAGACGTCGCCCGGCAGGTCAAGGTCGTGCAGTCGGGGCAGGGCGCGGACGAGATCCTGGCCGGCTACAGCTGGTACCCGCCGCTCAAGGACGTGCCCCGGGATCAGGCCGTGGACGCGTACGCGAAGGAGTTCTTCGACCGTCCGCACAGTGAGCTGGCCCGCCAGCTGAACCCGCAGTGGTTGCTCGATCGCGATGTCAGCCGCGAGTTCGTCGCGGCGAACTTCGCCCGGCCCGGCGCCGAGACCTCGGTCGACGCGGCATTGCGGCTGGACACCCAGGTCATGCTCGTCGACGATCCGGTCAAACGGGTCGACAACATGACGATGGACTGGGGGCTGGAGGCACGCGTACCGTTCCTGGACCACGAGCTGGTCGAACTCGCGGCGGCCTGCCCGCCCGAGCTCAAGCTCGCGCAGGGCGGCAAGGGCGTGCTGAAGGACGCCGCCCGCGGGGTCGTGCCCGACGAGGTGATCGACCGGAGCAAGGGATACTTCCCGGTTCCCGGGATCCGGCACCTGGAAGGCACGATGCTGGAGATGGTTCGTGAGGCGCTGCACGCCCCAGCGGCCCGTGAACGCGCATTGTTCCGCCCGGAGTATGTTGACGCGCTCCTGGCCGACCCGAACACTCCTCGTACGACGCTCGGGGCGAACCAGCTGTGGCAGGTGGCCCTCCTCGAGATGTGGCTGCAGAACAAGGGGATATAAGGAGGACACCGGATGACCGGTCAGCTCAGCCGTGTCGACGTCACCGTGCTGCCCGAGGGCTGGCTGACGAAGGGAACCTATCCTTCGGAAGTCTCCGGCAGCTGGTCGCCGGCGCTCTCGCCGGACGGCCGGCACGCGGCGTACGTCTCCGACCGCAGCGGTTCGCCCAAGGTGTGGGTGCAGCCGGTCGGCAGCGAGCTGACGTTCCTCGTCGACACCGGCGAGGAACCGGTCGAATCGGTGCACTGGTCCACCGGCGGCGGCTGGCTGGCCTGCGTGCTCGCGCCCGGTGGCGCCCCGCGCACGGAGGTCTGGCTGGTCCGCCCGGACGGCTCTGCGCTGCACCAGGTCGCCGGTTTCGGCACCGACAGCGCCGAGAACGTGCGCTGGCTGCCCGGCCGGCCGCTGCTGGCGGTCACCGAGAACCTCACCACCACGCTGCTGATCGACGCCGAGCACGGCACCCGCGCCGAGATCTGCGCGGGCGAGCTCGTCTCGCTGTTCGACGTCTCCGCCGACCGGTCCCGCGCGCTGCTGCGGCAGGGTCCGCGCGGGGCCCGCTACGTCGCGGTCCGCGACCTGGCGACCGGCATCGACGAGTACGTGACCAGCGGCGAGCAGGCGTGTTTCGGCCCCGACGGCACGGTGTGGGCCCGCGGTGACGCCGGTGAGCGCCCGGTCCTGCTGCACGGCACCGAGGTGGTCGCGTCGTCGCCGGACGCCGAGGTCGAGGCGTTCGCCCTGACCGCCGACGGCACCCGGGTCGCGGTGCTGTGGAACGTCGGCGGCGGCCGCTCCGAACTGACCGTCGGCGACGTATCAGTGGAACTGCCCGGCTGCGTTTCCGGGGAACTGCCCGGCTGGGTATCCGTGGAGCTGCCCGGCTGGGTGGCCGCGCAGCCGGTCTGGTGCGCCGACGGCAGCACCCTGGCGTTCACCGCGGAGGGCCCCGGCCAGCCGCACGGCGTGTACACGTGGTCGCTCGAGCACGGCGTGACCCCGGTCTCGGTCGACGAGGTCGAGGACCACCCGGTGCTGCCCACGCTGCGGCGCTTCGCGTCGCACGACGGCCTCGAGATCAGCGGCTGGCTGTTCGAGCCGGCCACGCCCGGCCCGCACCCGACACTGCTGTGGTTCCACGGCGGGCCCGAGGCGCAGGAGCGGCCCGGGCACGGCCCCATGTTCCAGTCGCTGGTCGAACGCGGCATCGCGGTGTTCGCCGCCAACGTGCGGGGCTCGTCCGGTTTCGGGCGCTCGTTCGTCAACGCCGACAACGGGGCGCTGCGGTATGCGGCCATCGCCGACGTCGCCGCGTGTGTCGAGCACCTGGTCACGACCGGGGTGGCGGATCCGGCCCGGGTGGGCTGCATGGGCCGGTCCTATGGCGGATACCTGACGCTGGCGGCGCTCACGACGTACCCGGAAATGTTCGCTGTCGGTATCGATGTCTGTGGCATGTCGAACTTCGCGACGTTCTACGAGCACACCGAGCCGTGGATCGCGGCCGCGGCGGTCTCCAAGTACGGCGATCCGGTCGCCGACGCCGAGCTGCTGCGCGACCTGTCCCCGATCACCCACATCGACCGGCTCCGCACGCCGCTGCTGGTGGTGCACGGTGAGAACGACAGCAACGTGCCGGTCATCGAGGCGGAGCAGGTCGTCAAGGCGCTCGCCGAACGTGGCGTCGAGCACCGATACCTGCTCTTCCCCGGCGAGGGCCACGAGCTGCTGCACCGCTCCTCGCGGGCGGAATACCTACGCGAGACGGTCGGCTGGCTCACCCGGCACCTGGGGCAGCACCGATAGCAGCACGTGCGAGGGGTGCTCGCTGTCGTGGAAGACCTCGAAACGACACGGGCGCCCCTTCGTCGCCGTCCCGAACGGCTCCGCGGTGCCCATATTGCGCGCGTACCGAGGAAAAGCGCCACCACTGACCTGGACGCGGATCCGGTGCCCGGCCCTGACCCGGTAAGCGGTCGGGAACAGCTCGACATCCACGGCCAGCACGCCGTCCTCACCCACCGTGACGTCGGCGGCCGGCACGGTGCGTGGGTCGAGGCGCCGGATCCCGTCGACGACGTTGCGGGAGACGCCCTTCGGATCGACATCACAGACCCGGACGAAGACATCGGCGTACGGGAGCTCGGTGCGCAGATACACCCGCGCGGTGACCTGGCCGACGAGGTCGAGGTCGGCGTCGAGCGCCGGTCCGGTGAACGTGAGGACGTCGGGGCGCTTCTCAACCGTACCGTTGTCGGCCTGCTTGCCCGGCGGTTGCAGCAGCGGACCGCCCACCGTCGGGGTCGGGTCGGCGGGGTCGTACGTGAACGTGCTGCTGGGGGTGTCGCGGTGCTCCCCCAGCTCGAAACGCTCGGCCCGGGTGGCGGCCGGCGGCCACTCGCCGAACTCCAGCCACGTGTCCGCCCGCTGGAGGAATACCCGGACCGGGGCGCCGGCCGGAGCGGGACCGCCGCGCAGGTGGTGGTCGAGCCAGGCCAGATCGGTCCGCGCGATCGTGCGCAGCTCCCCCGGCTCCCCGTGGATCCACGGCCCGACGACGATCCGTGCGGGGTTGCCGGCGGCCCGTAGCGCGGTGTAATCGGCCATCGTGCCGGCCAGGAAGAGGTCCCACCAACCGGTGACCATGCTGACCGGGGGCATCCGGGTCAGGTCCGCCTGATCGTGGTTCGCCTGCGACCAGAAGTCGTCACCCGGCTCGGAGTGCGCGACGAAGTCCCGCCAGAACGGCACCGGCGCACCGGCCACCTCGACGTCGGCGGCCTGCAGCGGCAGCCGGCGCAGCGCTCTGCCGACCTTGCGGCCGGACCGTGGATCCGGCAGCGCGCTGCGTTCCTGACGGCCGATCGACGCCGACCAGCTCAGCGCGGTGTGCATCTGCGGCGCGCCATGGTTGTAGAACAGCGTGCTGATCACCTCCGACGAGGTGATGTGCGGCGAGACACAGATCAACGGCTCGACCGTGTACGGAGCCACGGCCCACTGGGTGTGCCCGAAGTAACTGCCGCCGACCATGGCGATCCGCCCGTCGCACCACGGCTGCGCCCGGAGCCAGGCCAGGGTCGCGAGGCCGTCCTCGCGCTCGGTGGTCCACGGCCGGAACTGCCCGCCCGAACCGAACGTCCCCCGGGTGGCCTGCATGAACACCTGGAAACCACGCCGGGCCAGCGGGGCGGCGAACATCTGGGCATAGAGACCGGCCCGCCCGTACGGCAGCCGGACCAGCACCACCGACTTGCCGGCGTTCTCGGGCACGTAGTGGTTGGCCAGCAGCGTGACGCCGTCCGGCATGGGGACCGCCACGTCCCGCCGGATCCGGTAGGGCACCGCGTCCGTCGGCAGCCCGATCAGCCGATCGGCCACTTTCCCGCCCAGTCTGCTCACCATGGTCGCAACCTTAGGGCGTGATTGGGCACACGCCCGGTTTGTGACGTGTTTCGTTGCCGGGTGCCCGGCCGGAGGAGAAAGGTTGTCAGCACGACGAGTGGACGGAGTTTCTGATGCGTGGCGGTGCCCGTGCCTGGGCGGTGTGGGCCGTCGGCCTCTCCGCGTACATCGTCGCCGTGCTGCATCGCACGTCGCTCGGCGTGGCCGGGCTCGACGCCCAGGACCGGTTCGGGATCGGTGCCGGCGCGCTCGCCTCGTTCGCCGTGCTCCAGCTGCTCGTGTACGCCGGGCTCCAGGTGCCGGTCGGCCTGCTGCTCGACCGGTTCGGCTCGATGCGCCTGGTGGTCGCCGGGGCGCTGGTGATGGCGAGCGGCCAGGCGCTGATGGCGTTCACCGACGGGCTGGGCGGCGCGGTGACCGCGCGGATCCTGGTCGGCGCCGGTGACGCGATGACGTTCATCAGCGTGCTGCGGCTGGTGCCGCAGTGGTTCCCGGCCCGGCGGGTGCCGGTCGTCACCCAGTTCACCGGCATCATCGGCCAGCTGGGCCAGGTGCTCAGCGCCGTGCCGCTGGCCGCGCTGCTCGCCGGCCCGGGCTGGACCACCGCGTTCATCAGCGCCTCGGCCGCCGGGTTCTTCGTCGCGATCCTCGCGCTGGTGGCGCTGCACGACCACCCGGAGCGGCGGATCAACGCGGGCGAGGCGATCTCGGCCCGGCGGCTCGGCACCGACCTGACCACCGCGTGGAAGCATCCGGGCACCCGGCTGGGCCTGTGGACCCACTTCAGCACCCAGTTCCCCGGCACGGTGTTCGCGCTGATCTGGGGATACCCGTTCCTGGTGGCCGGCGAGGGCGTGTCCCGGGGCACGGCGAGCACCCTGCTCACCCTTTTTGTCCTGGTCGGCATGGTTGGCGCGCCATTGATCGGGGTAATGGTGCAACGCCACCCGCTGCGCCGTTCCTGGGTGGTGCTGGCCGTCGTCGCGACCAACGCCCTCGGCTGGGGCCTGGTGCTGGTCTGGCCGGGCCGCGCACCGATGACGGTGCTCGTGGTGCTGGTCGTCGCGCTGGCGCTCGGTGGCCCGGGTTCGATGATCGGCTTCGAGTTCGCCCGTACGTTCAACCCGCCCCACCGGCTCGGCACCGCGACCGGCATCGTCAACGTCGGCGGTTTCGTGGCCTCGCTGATCACGATCCTGCTGGTCGGGCTCATCCTGGACGCCCGCACCGGCGGGCGGACGGACTACGACATATCAGACTTCAAGGTGGCCATGTCGGTGCAGTACGCACTGATGGCCATCGGTGTCGTGGGTATCCTTCGAACCCGCCGGCTCGTCCGGCGACGGATGGCGGCCGAGGGCGTGCACGTGCGCCCCCTGCGTGAGGCACTGGCCGCCCGAGGGTGGTTTAGCGCCGAGCGCATCGGTAAAAGCTGAGGGCTTCGCGTCCGAATGCGACAAACATCGACAGCACGAGGCGAGGAGGACATGACCGAGCAAGCACCGGACCGCCTGTGGTCCGGCATCCAAGTCAGCAAGGTCGTCGCGGGTACGCTCGCGGCGGTGACCGCCGCTGTGCTGGGCTCCTTCCTGGGAGTCGCCGGCACCCTGGCCGGAGCGGCCATGGCCAGCGTGATCGGCTCCGTGGGGACGGAGCTCTTCAACAACTCCCTCAAACGCGGCACCAAGCACCTGGCGACGGTCGCGCCCACGTTCGTGCGGGCCCCGGCCGCGATCGGCACCCCGACGGTGGCCGCCGCGACCGAGGAGGAGAACCCCGCGCACACGGTTCCCGAGGACGACCAGGGCACCTCGTCCTCAGCCGCGGCCGCCCGGTCGATCCGGTGGAAGCCGGTCCTGGTCGGTGCGGCGGCGGTCTTCATCGTCGCCATGGGCGCCATCTTCGCGGTCGAAGCGGTCGCGGGTCAGCCGCTGTCCCAGTTCACGACGGGGCACAGCACCGGCAGCGGCTCGACGATCGGCAGCCTGAGCAGCGACAACAAGGACGACGACAAGGACTCCGGGCCGGCCGTCACCACGTCGACCTCACCGTCCGGGGCACCCGCGCCGGACGAGAGCGGTGACCCGGCCACCGACCCGTCGGCAGCGGCCAGCACGGCACCCAGCGACGGGGCCAGCTCCTCGCCGGCGCCGGACGCGACGACCGGGCCGACCGCCGACCCGACCACCGGCGCCCCCTCGGACACCCAGCCGACCGGCGGCACGGGTGACCAGACCGACAGCGGCACGGGCACCGGTGACCAGAGCGACAGCGGCACCCAGCAGGACAGCAGCACGCAGCAGGACAGCAGCAAGTCCGGCGGGCAGCCGGCCCCCGCAGCGACGGAGTAACCCGGACCGACCGATGGGAGTGGCGAGATGAACGCGAACGACCTGCTGACCGAGGCCTACGGCCGCCTCCCCGACCTGGTGGAGACAGCCGTCCACGGCCTGACCGCGGAGCAGCTCGCCACCCCACCGGCACCCGGCGCCAACACGGTCGGGTGGCTGGTCTGGCACCTCACCCGGGTCCAGGACAGCCACATCGCCGAACTGCTAGGCGAGGAACAGCTCTACGCGTCCGGCGACTGGGCGGCCTCGTTCGGCCTGACCCCTGACCCGGACGACAGCGGATACGGGCACACGGCGGAGCAGGTCGCCGGGGTCCGCCCACGCAGCGCCGAGGCCCTGCTGGACTACTACCGGGCGGTCCACGACCGGACCATCGCCTACATGGCCGGCATCACGGCGGAAGACCTCGACCGGGTGGTCGACAAGGCCTGGGATCCCCCGGTCACGCTCGCCGTCCGCCTGATCAGCATCCTCGACGACGACGTCCAGCACGCGGGTCAGGCCGCCTACGTCAGGGGCCTGATCTCCTGAGGCGGTCGATCGCGGCCAGGATGTCGTCACCCGGAACCCCGACCACCCGGGCATGACCGGCACACCGGTCACAGCGAGCTGAAGAACGCCCGGACGTCCGCGGCGAACAGGTCCGGCACCTCCATCGCGGCGAAGTGGCCGCCGCGGTCGAACTCCGACCAGTGCCGGATGTCGTACGACCGCTCGGCCAGCGGTCGTACCGACTGGGTGATGTCGTGCGCGAACACCGCCACGCCCACCGGCACCGGGCACGGCTCGACCCGGCGCGGGGCCTCGCGGGACAGCCGCGCCGAGGACGCCGCGGTGGCGGTCAGCCAGTACAGCGAGACGTCGGTGAGCATCCGGTCGTCGCTGATCGGCGTGCCGGGCCCGGTCCACCGCGCGAACCGCTCGGCGATCCAGGCCAGTTGACCGACCGGGGAGTCGGTCAGCGCGTACCCGATGGTCTGCGGGGTCGTGGCCTGCAGCGCCTGATAGGGCGGGCGGTTCGCCATCAGCTGCCGCACCTTGTCCAACCGGGCCTCGTCCGACTCGGACAGCGTGATGCCGGCCTCCGGCGCCGGCCGGGTCGGCAGATAGTTGACGTGCACCCCGGCGACCCGTTCGGGCGCCACGGCGCCGAGCGCCAGGGAGATGCCCGCGCCGAAGTCGCCGCCCTGCGCGCCGTAGCGCCGGTAGCCGAGGCGGCGCATCAGCTCGTCCCAGGCCCGCGCGACCCGCACGATGTCCCAGCCGCGTTCGTGGGTCGGCCCGGAGAACCCGAATCCCGGGATGGACGGGATCACCAGGTGGAAGTCGCGTGACAGCGGCTCGATCACGTCGAGGAACTCGAGGAACGAACCGGGCCAGCCGTGCGTGAGGACCAGGGCCGGCGCGTCCGGGCCGGCGGACCGCACGTGGACGAAGTGGATGTGCTGTCCGTCGATCTCGGTGGTGAAGTGCGGGAGCTCGTTCAGCTCCGCCTCGTGCCGGCGCCAGTCGTAGCCGGTGCGCCAGTGATCGGCCAGCTCCTTGAGGCGGGCCAGCGGGAACCCGTAGTCCCACCCGGCATCGGTGATCTCGTTGGGCCATCGGGTGCGAGCGAGCCGGTCGGTCAGGTCGTCGAGGTCTGCCTGCGGGACGGCGATGCGGAACGGCGTGATCATGCTCGGCCCATTTCGTTAGTCGCACGAACGTTTATGCGGCTAACGATACCGTATTCGTTGGTGCCCCGAACGATTCTCTAGACTGGCCCGATGGATGAGCCGTGGGAGAGCCTGCCCAGCTGGCTGCTGAACCGGACCGCGGCCCACGCGAGCCGCCTGATCGCCGACGGGTTCACGGCCGTCGGCGCCCGCGGATACCACTACCGACTGCTCGCGACGCTGGCGGAACACGGCCCGGCCAGCCAGGCCACGCTGGGCCGGCGCAGCGGCATCCACCTCAGCGACATGGTGGCGACCGTCAACGAGCTCTCGGACGGCAACCTGGTCGAGCGGGCCCCGGATCCGGCCGACCGGCGGCGCAACGTCATCTCCCTGACCGCCGCGGGCGAGAGCCGGCTGCGGCAACTGGAGAAGCAGCTGGCCGAACGCCAGGACGAGCTGCTGGCTCCCCTGTCACCGGCGGAGCGGGAGCAGTTGACCGGCCTGCTGGCCAAGCTGCTGGCGCATCACCACCAGCGATCCAGCGCCCCCGAACAACCCTGGCAGTGAAAGCGGTGCAGTCGAGATAGAGAAGGAAGCGCCGCGGGGAGCCGCCCACCGCTGACCCGATGGTACGGCTCCCTGGCACCGCTGTCGTCCTCTTAGATCCCTCAGCGGGAGGACGGCTCCGTGATGGGGAGCTTGACCAGGAAGCGGGTGTCCCCCGGCTGCGAGCGGACGATGATGTCGCCGCCGTGGCCGTTGGTCACGATGCGGTACGAGATGTCGAGGCCCAGGCCGGTGCCCTCGCCCACCGGCTTGGTGGTGAAGAACGGCTCGAAGACCCGCTTGCGCAGCTCCTCGGGGATGCCCGGGCCGGTGTCGCCGATCTCGACGATCACCCAGTCGTCGTGGCGGTACGTGTGCACGGTCAGCGCGCCCGCACCGTTCATGGCCTGGACCGCGTTGTCGATGATGTTGGTCCAGACCTGGTTGAGCTCGGCCGGGTGGGCCGGGATCTGGGGCAGGGCGCGGTCGTAGTCCTTGACGATCCTGACCCCGTCGCCGATCTTGTGGCCCAGCATGACCAGCGTGCTGTCCAACCCGGTGTGCACGTCGATCCACTGGTGGGCGGCGCGGTCGAGCTGGGAGTACTGCTTGGCGGCCAGCACCAGCGACGAGACCCGCCCGGTGGCGTCCTCGATGTCGCTCATCAGCTGCTCGGTCTCGAGCGCGTAGGCGATCCAGTGGATGGCCTGGTCGAGCAGCTCAGGTTCCTGCAGCTTGGTGGCGATGTCCTGGAGGCAGTCGACGTCGAGGCCGCCCTGGGCGAAGACCGGGGCGATGTCCCAGGCGCCGGTGACGTCGTGCTCCTCCATCCAGTCGCCGAGCTCGTCCTCGCGGTCGGCGGTCTGCATGGCGGTCAGCGCGGGGGCCTTGGCGGCCCGCTCGATGACGTCCTCCTGCAGCTCGACCAGCGCGTCGAGACGCTCCGGGGCGACCTTGCCGGCGGCGAGCATGCCCAGCTTGTGGCGCATGCCGGCGACCCGTTGGCGCAGCGCCCCGGTGGCCCGCGACGCGGCCGCGGCCGGGTTGTTGAGCTCGTGCATGAGGCCGGCGGAGAGCTGGCCGAGCGCCATCAGCCGCTGACGCTCGCTGATCATGGCCTGGCTGCTGCGCATGCCGAGCGCGAGACCCTCGAGCAGGTGGATCGCCATCGGGAACCAGTCGCGCATCATCTGGCCGAAATCGTCGGCGGCCATGACGAAGAAGTCGGTGTCGTCGAGCGCCCGCGCCGACGTCATGTACTTGCGTTCGACGCCCTCGTCCCGGATGTAGGCCTGGACCGCGCCCATGTACACACCGCGCTGCTCGGTGCGGTTGGTCTGCACGTCGTCCTGCCCGATCCGGCGGGTCAGGGCGATGGTGCCGCTGAGCAGCACGAGGAACTTGTCGGCGGGGTCACCCTCACGCAGCACCAGCGAGCCGGCCGGGGCGTGCATGGTGCAGCTGTGCTCGGCGATCCAGGTGAGCTGCTCGTCGGTCAGCTTCTCGAACAGGAACAGCGTCTTGAGCTCGGCGGGCGTCAGCTTGCCGGGTTCACAGGGCGCGAGTGTGACTTCCTCAGCCGCGATGTCGGACATCTACTGTGCCTCCAGGTAACGATGGACCAGCGTGACGGCCATCGCGCCCTCGCCGACCGCCGAGGCCACCCGTTTGACCGAGTTGGCCCGGACGTCGCCGGCGGCGAAAATGCCGGGAACACTGCACTCCAGGTAGAACGGATCGCGGTCGCGATCCCATCCCGCCGGACGGGTGCCGTTTTGGAGCAGATCCGGCCCGGTGTAGACGAAGCCCTTGCCGTCGCGGGCGACCGCCCCGTCGAGCCAGTCGGTGCGTGGTTCCGCGCCGATGAAGATGAACAGGTAGCCGCACTCGACGCTGGCCACCGAGCCGTTCTTGCTGTCACAGATCGTGATCGCCTGCAGGTGCCCGTTGCCCTCGGCGCCGACCACCTCGCAGCGGGTCCGCACGTGGATGTTCTCGATCTGGTTGAGCTGCTGGATCAGGTAGTACGACATGGAGGCCTCGAGCGAGTCACCGCGCACGAGCAGGGTGACGCTGCGGGCGTACCGGGAGAAGAACAGCGCGGCCTGCCCGGCCGAGTTGGCGCCGCCGATGATGTAGACGTCGCTGCCCGCGCAGGACGGGCCCTCGGTCGACGCCGAGCCGTAGTACACACCCGAGCCGGTCAGGCCGGCGATGCCGTCGGCGACCAGCGGGCGGTAGGCGACGCCGGTGGCCAGCACGATCGAGTGCGCGGAGACCGCGCCGCCGTCGGCGAACGTCAACGTCCGGGCCGAGCCGTCGGTACGCAGACCGGTGACCTCGCGCGTGTTGAGCACCTCGGCCTCGAACTTGCCGGCCTGCCGGCGAGCCCGGTCGGTGAGCTGGGAGCCCGAGATCCCGTCGGGGAACCCGAGGTAGTTCTCGATGCGGGAGCTCTGCCCGGCCTGTCCGCCGACCGCCGTACGTTCGATGAGCAGGGTCTTGAGGCCCTCGGAGGCGCCGTACACCGCTGCGCCGAGCCCGGCCGGGCCGCCACCGACGATGATCAGGTCGTAGAAGTCCCGTTCAGGCGCGGTCGACAGGCCCGCCGCCTCGGCCACCTCGAGGGTGGTGGGATTCTGCATCGCCCGGCCGTCCGCGGTCACCACGAGCGGGATCGACTCGGGACCGACCCCGGCCGCCTCCAGCAGGCGCAGGCCCTCCGGCTCGTCCGCCGAGAACCATTTGTACGGCACCAGGTTGCGCGCCAGGAAGTCCCGGATCTGGTACGACGGCTCGCTCCACCGGTGCCCGACGACCCGGATGTCGGTGACCTCGCGGTCGCCGGTGGCCTGCCACGCGTCGAGCAGCGCGTCGATGATCGGGTACAGCTTCTCCTCGGGCGGGTCCCACGGCTTGAGCAGGTAGTGGTCGACGTCGACCACGTTGATCGCCTGGATCGCCGCGTCGGTGTCCGCGTACGCCGTGAGCAGGGCCCGGCGGGCGTTCGGGAACAGGTCCATCGCCTGCTCGAGGAACTGGATGCCGTTCATCTGCGGCATCCGGTAGTCGGCCAGGATCACCGCGACCCGGCCGCCGCGCAGTTTGAGGTCCTTGAGCGCGTCGAGGGCGTCGGTGGCCGAGGCCGCCCGGATGATCCGGTAGTTCTCGCCGTACCGGCGGCGCAGGTCCCGGGCGATCGCCCGGGACACCGAGGGGTCGTCATCGACGGTCAGGATCGCGGGGTGGCCCATGAATTCAGTTCCTCTGACTCAGCCGTAGGTGAAGGTGGGGGAATCGGCGACCTTGAAAGCCACGGTGTCACGGAAGCACCACCACCAGTCCTCCCCCGGCTCGTACGACTGCACGAGCGGGTGGGACTCGGCGTGGAAGTGTGCGGTCGCGTGCTTGCCGGGCGAGGAGTCGCAGCAGCCGACGTGGCCGCAGGTCATGCAGACCCGCAGATGGACCCACGTGCCACCGCTCGCGAGGCATTCCACGCAGCCCTGCCCGGACGGCTGGACGTCCTGGGCCTCGTCGAGATGGGTGCAGACAGCGGAACTCATGTCGTCTCCAGAAGGTCGGAGTATTCGTCGTGCCGTTCGACATACCCGATGACGAACGGGCAGCTGACCTTGACGGGGGTGCCCCGCCGGCGGGCGTCGCGCAGGGCCGCGGAGGCGAGCCGGCCGCCCAGGCCACGCCCCTCGAACGCCTGGTCGATCTCGGTGTGGGCGAGCTCGACCGCGTCGCCGTGCCGGCGGTAGTGCAGCATGCCGGCGATCTCGCCGCCGAGCACGACCTCGTAGCGGGAATTCTCGAAGCTGTCCACGACCACGGCGTCACCGGGGTCGCCGCCGCCGACCTGGGCGCTGCCCTCGACCCGGAGTTTGCGGCGGGCCCGCTCGTAGAACGACGTGCGACCGAAGCGGATGACCTGCGCGGCGGCCGGGACCGGGATGATCCGCAGCGTGTCGCCGGGGGCCGCGTAGCCCTGGATGATGCCGTCGACCTCGATGGCGAGCCGGCCGCTGGTGGCCGCCACGTCGAGCTCGAGCTGCTCGTCGGGCGAGAGCATCAGTGAGCGGTTGAACGACGAGTGCGCGGCGGCGGCGCTGACCAGCAGCCCCTCGACGTTCGGCGAGACGATCGGGCCGCCGGCGGAGAAACTGTAGGCGGTCGAGCCGGTCGGGGTGGCGACGATGACCGCGTCGGCCGCGTACCGCACGAAGTTGCTGCCCTCGACGTTGATGCCGACGTGGGCGAGGCCGTCGCCGGGGACCCGGACCAGCGCGATGTCGTTGAACGCGGAGACCTCTTTGCCGTCGGGCAGCACCGTGCGCACAGCAGTACGCGACTCGATGGTGAACTTGTGCTCGTCGATCGAGGAGAGCGCGCCGGCGAGGTCGGGCAGGTCGACCTCGGCGAGGAAGCCGAGCCGGCCGACGTTGACGCCGAGGACCGGGGTCTTGCGGCCCTCGACCAGGCGCATGGTGCGCAGCATGGTGCCGTCGCCGCCGAGGCTGACCAGCAGCCCGGCCCGCTCGACCATCTCCTCGGTGGAGACCGCCACGGCGTCGCAGTCGATCCGGGTGATCTCGTCGTGCAGACCGAGCACCGTCACGCCCCGCGACTGGGCCCAGCTCACGATCGCGTTGATCGCGGAGCCGCAGTCGCGCCGCGGGTGCAGGACGAGCCCCACCACCTTGATCATGCCCATGTCCCGACACACCCCACGCTCATCGAAGCCCCGACGTCAGCGTTCAGCCTTGCACGTCGGCCCGGGAACGGCGAGAGCCCCGGAACCGGTCCCGGCGTGTTCCCTCCGGCAACATTCTTGACAGATTGGTTATACATCGACAAGCTCCAATGAAGAGAGCGCTCTCCTTCCCCGCATCCCCAGCTCAGCGGAGGGACAACTCCCCCATGTCAAAGGTCCTCACAGCGCTCGGCGGCACCGCCGCGGCGCTCACGTTCGCTGCGGGCGTACCCGTGGCGGCCCACGCGGCGGAACCCGCCCCGGCGCCCGCCTCGTCCCCCGGGTTCGCCATGACCCCGGGCATGGTCGCCGCCCTGGAACGCGACCTCGGCCTCAGCGCCGACGAACTCTCCGCCCGGCTCGCCACCGAGGCCGCCGCCCCGGTCATCCAGCGGAGGCTGACCATCGCGCTCGGTTCCGCGTACGCGGGAGCCTGGATCGCGGACGGTGACGACCGGCTGACCGTGGCGGTGACCGACAAGCGCAAGGCCGCGCAGGTCCGCGCCGAGGGCGCGGTGCCCAAGCTGGTGAGCCGCAGCACCGCCGACCTGAAGGCCGCCCGGGCCGGGCTCGACCGCAACGCCGCCCGCGCGAAGGGCGGTGCGATCCACGGCTGGTACATCGACGTCGAGCGCAACACCGTCGTGGTCACCGCGGCCCCGGGTTCGGAAGCCGCCGCGCGCACGTTCGCCGCGGACAGCGGAGCCGGCAGTGTCGAGGTGCGCACCGCAGCCGAGGCACCCCGCACCGTGTACGACATCCGCGGTGGTGACCAGTACGTCATCAACGGCAACACGCTGTGCTCGGTCGGCTTCTCGGTCGCGGGCGGTTTTGTCAGCGCCGGGCACTGCGGCGGCGTCAACAGCCCGACGCTCGGCAACAACAACGTCGCGCAGGGCACGTTCGCCGGGTCGAGCTTCCCGGGCAACGACTACTCCTGGATCCGTACGAACAGCAACTGGACGCCGCAGCCCTGGGTGAACAACTACGCGGGCGGCAACGTGCTGGTCTCCGGTTCGCAGGACGCCGCGATCGGCAGCTCGATCTGCCGCTCCGGCCGCACCACCCAGTGGCGCTGCGGCACGTTGCAGGGCCGCGAGGAGACGGTCAACTACGCCCAGGGCGCGGTGTACGGGCTGAGCCGGATGAGCGCGTGCGCCGAACCCGGCGACTCGGGTGGCTCGGTCATCTCCGGCAATCAGGCCCAGGGCGTGACCTCGGGCGTGACCGGCAACTGCACGAGCGGCGGCACCACGTGGTTCCAGCCGGTCAACGAGATCCTCGGCGTCTACGGCCTCTCGCTGACCACGTCGGGTGGCGGCACGGCCGGTTCGCTGGTCAGCAGTTTGAACAACAAGTGCATCGACGTGCCCAATTCGAACTTCTCGGACGGCGTACTCGTGCAGATGTGGGGTTGCAACGGCACCGGCGCCCAGCGCTGGATGGCGGTCAACGGCACACTGCAGACGTCGAACAACAAGTGCCTGGACGTCGCGTGGGGCTCGACCGCCAACGGCGCGGCCATCCAGATCGTCACGTGCAGCGGCAACCCGGCCCAGCAGTGGGTGCTGTCCGCGGCCGGCGACCTGGTGAACCCGCAGGCGAACAAGTGCATCGACATCAAGGACCAGAGCGCCGCGGACGGCGCGAAACTGCAGCTCTGGGAGTGTGCCGGCACGGCCAACCAGAAGTGGCGCAGGGCCTGACGCACCCTTCAGGGGTGGTCGTCCGGCCACCCCTGTTTAGGGGAACTTTAATGATCTCCTTAATTAAGCCCGGCCGCAGTTAGGACTCCTAATAATTACGGGATCCCCGCTCATCCCCCGTACTGAAGGCAGTCCCCCACATGCGTCGCAAGCGAACACTCATCCTCTCCGTCGCCGCCGTGGTGGCCGCGGCGGGGACCGCCTGGATCGCCATGCCGGCCTCCGCGGCCGCCACCACGGCGGTCTTCTCGAAGACCTCGGACTGGGGCACCGGATGGCAGGGCGAAGTGGCCATCACCAACGGCGGCCCGAGCGTCATGTCGTCCTGGAAGGTCGAGTTCGACCTGCCCACCGGCGGCACGATCGGCAGCTTCTGGGAAGCCGACATGACCGCCAGCGGCCAGCACCGGACCTTCACCAGCCGCTCCTGGAACGGGAACGTCGCCGTTGACGCCACCACGAAGTTCGGCTTCGTCGGCTCCGGCGGCACCCCGCTCAACTGCCTCCTGAACGGCAAGCCCTGCGGCGGCGGCGCGGCGGTCACCGCTGCTCCGACCACGGCCCCGACGGTGCCGACGACCGCGCCCCCCACGGTCGCGCCGACCACTTCTTCTTCCGCGACGAAGGCTCCGACCACCGCGCCGACCAAGGCTCCGACCACGACGCCGCCGACGGGCAACACCAGCCCGCCGCCCGCCTCCAACGTGCTGCCGGTCAACGTCACGAACAACACCGGCCGTACGGATGCCGTCTTCCTGTATCTGCTGGGTGTCAACCTGACGACCGGCAAGCTCGGCTATGTCAACAGCGCCGGCACCTTCACCGCGTGGACCGGCGGAGCGTCCACCCCGGTGCCCGCCCCCGACGTGTCGATCCCCGGCCCGGCCAACGGCGCGAGCACGACCATCAAGATGCCGAAGAACCTCTCCGGCCGCCTCTACATGTCGTTCGGCAAGAAGCTCGACTTCCGGCTCACGAACGACGGCCTTGTCCAGCCCGCACCCTGGGCCGGCGGCGACCCGAACCACGACATCCTGTTCGACTGGAGCGAGTTCACCCTCAACGACTCCGGCCTCTGGCTCAACAGCTCCCAGGTCGACATGTTCGCGGTCCCGCACATCGTCAGCGTCCAGGGCGGCGACGGAAAGACCAGCAAGACCGGCGAGGTGAAGGCCGGCGGCCGCAAGAAGGTCATCGACACCATCAAGGCCCAGCCCGACTTCGCCAAGAGCGTCGTGACCGGTGCGGACGGAACGGTCCTGCGGGTGCTCGCTCCCGGCAAGGCGGCGGACGCCGGCCTGATGAGCGCGACCTACCTGGACCCGTACATCACCAAGGCCTGGAACGCCTACACCGGCAAAACTCTGACGGTGGTCCCGTTCGGCGACCAGCCCAACACCAAGTTCTTCGGCAAGACCGCAGGCAACATCATGAACTTCACGGATGGTACGGGCAAAACGGTCGCGTCCTTCACGAAGCCGTCCACCGCCAACGTCTGGGGCTGCGACGGCGCCCTCGGAGCCCCGAACGACCTCGTCGTCGGCCCGATCGCCCGGACCCTGTGCGCGGCGATGCAGCGCACCACCCTCGGCACCCTCGACACCCAGCCGAGCGGCACGGCGGCCGACTTCTACAAGGGCGAGCCGACCAACCACTACGCCAAGGTCATCCACGACCAGATGGTCGACGGCAAGGCTTACGCCTTCGCCTTCGACGACGTCCAGAACCAGGAATCCCTCGTCCACAGCGGCGACCCCCGCCAGGCCGGCATCATCATGACGGCCTTCTGACCAACCTCACCAGGGGTGGTAAACCGGCGCGTCGTCCCCACCAGGACGGCGCGCCGGACCCGTCTTCGGCGCCACTACTTGAGATGCACTTCGAGGTCGTCGACGGTCCAGCCGGCCTGGCGAAGGATGGACCGCAGCGTGCCCGGCGCGAGAGAACGATGCAGAGGCACCATGACAGTACGATCACCCGATCGGTACTTACCATGGCTGCCTCGCGTGGAGACATAGCTGAAGCCTGCTCGCTCAAGCGCCTTGGCCACCTCGGGACCGGACAGGCCATGAGGTACGGCGGGGCTCATGCGATACGAACCTCCACCAGTGCGGTCATCACCTCGGTGATATCGGGGGCGGAGACATCCTCGAAGTAAAGCTCGAGGGCCTCGCGAAGGTTGTCCACCGATTCCTCGACGGTTTCACCCTGGCTGGTGACCTCAACCTGAAGGCACCTAGCCACATACCATTCACCTTCATGTGTGATCGCAGCCGTCAGGTGCAGTTCACGCGTCATACCCAAAGTCTGGCACGCCGAGCAGCAGTATCCACGAAACCTGGCGGTGAGGGCATCAACACCCACCGGAGCCCCAGCACCATTCCCGCGACATCTAGACATGGGTCAAGTATGCACGCGACCGACATCTATATCAAGCCGGCCGGCGGCACCCCTTCAGCCGCAGCGGATGCCGCCAGTCGCGGGCAGGGTTCACGCCCAGATCCTCCGGCAGGCGGAAGCGGCTCCACGGGAGAACTCCCGCGATTTCGGACCCCGGGCGCGGCCACGCAGCACACCATACCGAGCATCTTCGACACCCAGCCGAGCGGAACAGTCGCCAACTTCCATGCGGGTCAGGGTCCCTGAGTACCCCTTTTCACCGTTTCGATCAATGCTGGAATTTCATCATGCCGGAAGGTTTCCATGGTCACCACAACTCGCCGATCGCAAGTCTCGGCAAGCCAGATCATAAATTGCTCGAGTGATCCGAATTGTTGCCCACCCTCGAGCTCGGCCGGATCAAAGCTGAATTCAATCTCTTGCAGGTCGAAGAAGAAGCAGTAGAACCATATCTTCCCTACACGAATACCGAGCCGAGCCGAAACATCATCCCCCTCACCCTTCGAGACGAAGAGGCCGCGCACCGAGAAATTTTCCAGTCGGCACGGTTCGCCATTCACGTCGAATTGATAATCCCAAGGCGCTTTCACGGCAGCCTGAACCAGTCGATCCCACACGGACAGATCCACACCGAGGACGCACACATCACGCAGGGATCCATCGGCTTCAAAGTCCTCCTCGCGGTAGCCGTCGCTGACCTCGATCAGGCCCATCACAGGAAACCTTCGAAGGTCATTCCGCCACCGCGCATGCTCCACCTGGCACCGATACCGTTACCCATTCTGATGTCAAGCTGGGATCCACCGTAGTGTGCCGGAGCCCCGTGCCTGACAGTCCGAGAAGCATTCGGGTCGGTCAAGATTTCTTGGAGCAAAGTGTCACCGACTTCGTTGCGTTCTTGGTTGGTATTCGTGCTGTAGTCGTACTTGTCTCGTTGCGCCTGGGGCCGGTTCGGAGCGGAGTGCTTCTGGATACCGCGTCCCGCCGGGGACAACTTGCTCGGCGAGCCACCACCAGTCGCGAGTTTGTAGAGATCGTCCGGACCCGCATTGTCGAGTCCACAGTTATGTACGAGTACCGGGGAACTCCCAGCAAGCACATAGTACGTGTGGAGTTCAGCAACGGTGAGATCATGCATGTCCTGCGCACCGCGGAAGTCGCGTACTTCCGACACCGTCGTCCGGAGAATTCCCGAGTGCAGTGTGTTACCCGACGCCAAGTCGGAGGCGCTGACCCAGGTGCCGGTCGTCGAGTTCCAGAGTTTGTGATGCCGAGTGGTGTGCAAGACCGCCTTGCCGCCACGTCGGGTCTTCACCGTCAGGTCGGTCAGGTCGCGGTCGTGGTTGACGTGGGCCGCTGTGACCAAGCGGGAGCCGGTGAGGCCGCTTGCCGGGTCTGTTGCACGGACCCGATCGCCGATCTTGACGTCCTTGATGGGCTTCGTGGTGCCGTCCGCCATCACGACATGGGTGTCCGGCGTAAAGCTTTCTCCAGTATTTGCCTGGGATCTGACCGGGCAGGATGTGCTTCCACCGGAGTCATTCGCATCGCGTCTTGCCAGTGGCGCGTTCAAATCGGAAGGACCGCCGACGGCCGGAGTAGACCTGGATTGTTTGGCTGGGACCGACTTAGACGGGGAGATGTCGGAGCCTCGGGGTGGTGCTCCGCCGGCCGGGCTTGCCGAGTTCGTCTTGGTGGGGGTGGCGCCCTTGCTGGTCTTGCTGCCCTTACCCAGGCGGCCGGGGATGAGGCCGTCGGTTACCGCGCTGATGGCTACGGAGGTCAGGTCTACTTTGCCGGTGGAGATGAACTGGGTTACCGCGTCGCCTACGCCGGAGGAGATGGCTTCGCTGCCCTTGTTGACCAGGGCTTTGCCTACGGTGTTGGAGGCTAGTTTGGTTACCAGGGGGCCGGCGAACCTGCCAGCGATGGCGCTGCCCGCACCGCCACCGAGGAGGCCGGTCACCGCTCCTACGCCTACCGATTGGAAGGCGTCCCCCCAGTTCTTGATGTCTCCCTTGGCCGCGTCCTTGGCTACGTTGACCAGGGCCGCGGCGCCGACCATGCAGGCCACCGTGCCTACCCCGGCGGTCATCGCGGAGCAGGCCAGACCGCCGATGATGCCGGCTCCCAGGGCGGCTACCTCGATGAGGAGGGCCTTGTGGTCCTTGGCCCACTTCTTCGCGTCACGGATCGCCGCGGATGGGTTGGTCACCGCTTTGGTGGCTGTGGCGGCGACCGCTTTGCCCGCGGCGCCGGCTCGTTTGATGCTGCGGTCGACGGCTTTCGAGATGCTCTTCTGCTGCGCGCCCACCCATTTTCGGCCCTGCTCGACGCGCCTGCCGAGGTCGCTCTTGACCTGGGTGAGAGCTTTTCGCACGTCGACCCGGGTCAAGGCGGCGGTGGCCACGGGAGCCGCGATGGCCACCGCTGTCCTGAGTACCGGGGCGACCTTCCGCACCGCCGCTTTGAACGGCTGGGAGACGGCCTTCTTGAAATCCTTGAAGGACGGCCAGTGGCCGGTCGGGTCCGTGACCAGCAGGGGATTGTTGTCCCCATAGACGAAGCGGTTGGCCGTCACCGGGTTCGGGACCGGGCTGTTGGTGGCCGAGTCGCGGGAGTCGAACTGGCCGGTGTCGGGGTTGTACCAGCGGGCCATCATGTTGACGCGGCCGGTGCTGGTGTCGGTCCATTCCTGTTGGTAGCCCAGGGAGCCGGCCATGCCGCTGGTGTTCAGCACCTTGCCCAGCGGGTCGAATGTGGTCGAGCCGAGCAGAGCCGTGCTCGTGCCGGTGAACTGGCCTACCTGGTCGGAGTGCTGGTCGGTCCAGGAGTAGCGGGCGCCGCCGCTGCTGACCGTGCCGAACAGGTCGTCGGCCGGGTCCCGGATGTAGGTGGTCGCGCCGTCCGTGGCCAGGGTGTTGCCGAGGCCCGAGTAGCTGAAACCGGTGCGTATCAGGCGGCCCAGGGCGTCGTACTGATAAGTCTGGTTCTGTTGGCCCAGGGTTTCGCCGAAGGCGTTGGATCGCGTTGCCGTGGCGGTGGTGCCGTTGACGGTCTGGGCGAGGGTGCCGCGAGCCGTATAGGAATAGGTGGTGCCGTCACTGGAAGTGGCCAGTTGGTCGCGGGCGTCGTAGGTGAAGGTCTTGGTGCCGGAGCGGGTGCGGTTGCCGGCCGCGTCGTATTCGTAGGGGACCGTGGTGACGCCGTTGTTCCAGGACGTGAGCTGGTCGGCCAGGTCGTAGGTGTAGGAGTTCTCCGTGGTCCCGCCGAAGCCCGTGGTGGTCTTGTCGGTCAGGTTGCCGTTGATGTCGTAGCCGTAGTCGATGGCGGCGACTTCCTTGCCCGCCGGGGTGTGCAGCTGATCCCGGGACATCCGGCGGAACGCGTCGTATTCGTACGTGCGGACGTTGCCACCGGCGTAGCGGGCCGCCGTCGGCTGCGACAGTGAGTTGTAGCCGTACGTCGTGGACAGGGCCGCGTTGGTCAGCGTGCCCAGGCGGCCGGCCGTGTCGTACGTGTATGCGGTCGTGCCCGCCGCGTCCGCACGCCCGGCCAGCTTGCCGTCCGGGTTGTAGGTGAACGTGCCCGCGCCGGACGGGCCGGCCGTGGATCGCAGCAGGCCGCGGTCGTCGTAGGTGAACGTGTCGGTGCCGCCGGGGGCCGACGCCGTGGTCATCCGGCCGTCGATGTTGTAGCCGAAGACCCGGTCGGCGGTGGCCACCTCGGCGCCCGAGCCGGTCTGCCGGACGATGTTGCCACGGGCGTCGTACTCGTAGGCCGTGGTGACGCCGCCGGGTGAGCGGTCGGCGGTGACCTGGCCGGCGGCGTCGTAGACCCGGCTGAAGGTGCGGTCCGCCGGGTTCGGGAAGCGGGTGGTCGACGGCTCGATCACCGATTCGGTCAGATTCAGGCTGTTGTACGTCGTGATGAACGCGTTGCCACGGCCGTTCGTGAATCGGGTCCGGTTGCCGAGCAGGTCGTATCCGAAACTCGTCTGGATCGACTGGGTGGCCGACGTCGGTTGTTTCTCCGAGACAAGCAGGCCCGTCGCGTCGTACGCGAACGTGGTGCGGGTGCCCTTCTCGTCGATCGCCGCGGTGGTCTTGCCTTCCAGGTCGTACTCGGCGAACGTGCCGGCGAGGTAGTCACCGCCGGCGGCGATCTCCCAGGTCTCGACCGGATGGCCGGCCGCGTCGAACGCGGTGCCCTGCTCCGTGCCGTTCGGCAGGATGGTGACGTCCTGACGGCCGAGGGCGTCGTAGAAGAGCTTGGTGACGCTGCCCGCGCCGTCGGTGGACGTGACGACCTGGCCGGTGGCGTTGTAGGTCTTCGACGCGGTCACCCCGGCCGGGGTGCGGACCGTGCCGGGCCAGCCAGCCGCGTTGTAGCTGTACGTCGTGGTGTGACTGGTGTTGTCCTGCCGGACCACCTCGGTGCTGGTGAGCGGCCGGCCCAGGTAGTCGTAGGTCGCGGTGTCCACCCCGCCGCCCGGGTCGGTGGTGGAGAGCCGGTCACCGAGCAGGTCGTACGTGTGCCGGGTGACCGCGCCGCCCGGGTCGGTCCGGGTGGCCAGGTTGCCGAGCTGGTCGTACGCGTACGTGGTGGTGCGGTTCAGTGCGTCGGTAACGGTGTGCAGCTGGCCGAGCGCGTCGTAGCTCCGGGTCACCTGTGGGTTCACCGGGGTGCCGCCGGGCGGGATGTAGCTCGGCAGCCGGGTCGCGGTCACCCGGTCGGCCGCGTCGAACGTGTGCGCGGTGACGAAGCCGGCCGGGTTCTTCTCGTCGACCGCGTTGCCGAACGTGTTGTACCCGGTGGTGCTGACCGCCCGGGCCTTCACCGGGGTGCTGCCCCCGGATTCGGTCTGGACGGCGGGGGCGCTGACCGTGACGGGACGGTCGGCTTCGTCGTACGTGTAGTCGGTGGTGTCGCCGTTGGGGTCGGTCGTGGCGAGGACCAGGCCGCTTTCGTCGAGGCGGTAGGAGGTGCGGATGACCTTCGCGGTGCCGCCCGGGCCACCGCCGTCGCGGGCCGCGGTGACCTCCGAGGCGGTGAGGGCTTTCTGGTACAGCTGGACGTCGTCGAGCTGGCCCTGCCAGAAGTCGACGACATTGCCGTTCCATCGACCGGCGCCGACGGTGAGACCGCCCGACGCCACGAACGGCCGGATGCCGGAGTCGGTGTCCTCCAGGGTGCCGTTGACGTAGAGGCGCATGGTCTGGGCGCTCGCGTCGTACACGCCGGCGAGGTGGGTCCAGGTGCCCGCCGCCGGTGCCGACGTGGACGTGGAGCCGATGGAGCCCGGTGACAGGGAGTCGGATTCGCTGGTGATGAACTTCCAGCGGTTCGCCGGGCCGTCGTAGCGCAGCTCGAACGCGTTCTGCTTGAGGCCCTCCGCGCTGACCGCCTGCCGGGTCTTGCCGGTCGCGCCGAGTTTCACCCACGCCGACACCGTGAAGCTCCGGGAGCTGTCCACCGGGGTCGCGCCGCTGGTGAGCCGGCCGTCGGTGCCGTTGAGCGTGGCCGCGCCGGAGCGTTCCGCCGAGAACGTCACGCTGGAGCTCGGGGTCAGTGCACCGTTGCCGACCTCGTCGCCCGCCCGGCCGCCGGTGAGCCCGTCGAGGCGCCAGCGGGCGGCCCGGTCGGCGCCGGTCAGCCACAGCGACTCCGACGTCTGGTTGCCCGCGGCGTCGTACGCGTAGCCGATCCTTTCTTGCACCGCCCCGGTCCCGGCCCGGCGGTTCGTGGCCAGCAGCGCGTCGTCGGGGTTGTACTCGAACTCGGTGATCCGGTTGACGCCGTCCGGGTCCAGCGCGGACGACGTGGTGCGCCCGGCCCGGTCGATCGTGTACGTCTCCAGCGTCACGCCGTTGTTCGTCTTCTGGCTGAGCAGGTTGCCGTCGCCGTCGTAGGTGTTCTCCTCGCGGGTGAACGAAGCACCGGTGGACGGATCGCGCCGGCGGATCGCGGCGGTCAGCCCGTTGTCGGTGTACGTGTACGACGTCACCCAGTTCATCGCGTCGGTCTCGGTGGCGACCCGGCCGGCCGGGTCGTACGTCTTCGTGCTGACCACCACGTCACGCGGGGCGGAGGGATTGTTCGGGTCGCCGGTCCAGCCGGCCAGGGTGACGCTGGTGAGCTGACCGTTGACGTCGTAGCCGTTGCGGGTCACGCCGCCGTCCGGTTCGGTCTCGGTGACCACGTTGCCCAGCACGTCGTACGTGTACCGGGTGTCGTGCCCGGTGGTGTCGGTGGCGACGGCCTGCTGCCCGTGCTCGTTGTACTCGTAGAAGACCGAGCGCGCCGGATCTCCCCCGCTCGCGTCCAGCACGGTCTGTTCGACGAGGAAGCCGTCGACGTCGTAGCGCATCGCGGTGGACGCCTTGTGCGTGACGCCGGTGACCCGGTTCGTGACCGGTGGCTCGACCTTCCACGAGAGGCGGCTCAGGGCGTCGTACCCGTAGTAGGTGGTTCGCCCGGCGGGGAACGTGGACGTCGTCTCGGTCTCGTCGGTTACGCGGCCGGCCAGGTCGTACACATAGGAAGTGACCTTGCCCGCCGGTTCGGTCTTGCTCGCCACGTCGCCGTTCTTGTAGTAGGCCACGGTCTGTTTCGTGCCGGCCGGCGTCGTGACGACCGTGGGCAGACCGGCCGGGACGAGCCCGCCGCCGACCGCTGCGCCGGTGCCGTCGCTGTACGTCGTCCGCGTGACCCGGCCGAGCGGGTCGGTCACCGCCGTCCGGTTGCCCTTCGCGTCGTACGTCATGGTGGTCAGATAGCGGTCGTCGGTCGCCGAGGTGGACCGCCCGTCGCGCATCGTGAGCATGACGTCGTTGCGCGGGTCGGGGGTGAGCACGGCCGTCGTCGCGTCCGGGAAATACGTGTAGTAGACGGTCGAGCACTTGCCGTCGTCCTGGTCCTGGCAGGTCGCCGACGACACGGTGTTGCCGCGGACGTCGTGCTCCTCGGTGGTGACGCTGCCGTTGGGGTCGGTGGTGGTGCGCAGGAAGCCGCCGGTGTCGTAACCGAACGTGGTGGTCTTGCCGAGCGCGTCGGTCGACGACACCTTCTTGTCGCTGGGCAGTTCGTAGACGTCGGTCAGCCACTTGCCGTTCGGGTCGGTGGTGATGACCTTCTTGACCGGCTCCCCCTCGGTGCGCGCACGCGCCTCGAACTGCGCCCCGACCTGTGCCTGCGACAGCTGCGAGGTGTAGTACGCGACGTCGGCGAGGTAGCCGGGGAAGAAGCCGTTGGTGGTGTCCGCCGCGGGTGACGGCCAGCCGAGCGTGGTGCCCGCACCGAGGTACGGATAGCCCTCGCCGGTCCCCTCCACGGCCCGGTTGACCGTGCCGACCGCGCCGCCGTCGAGGTACAGCGTCTGGGCCCCGGTGCCGGCGGCCAGCGCGACGTGGTGCCACTGCCCGTCGTTGACCTTGCCGGACGTGGTGACCGGGGCGGCTCCCGCGCAGTAGCAGAACTGGCCGCGCAGCTTGCCGTCCGAGCCGACGTACAGCGCGGGCGTCCAGTCGTCGGTGTCCTCGTCCGGGTCGTTCCAGATCTCGTGCGACTGGTACGCGTAGAGCACGCCGCCCGTGGTCGCCCCGGAGTTCATCTTGAACCACATGCTGATCGACACCGGCTGCCCGGCCCGCGGCACGTTCGGGTCGTCGAGCCCGACGTAGGACGCCTCGCCGTCGAAGTACGCGACATGGTCGTTCGGGAACGGCCCCCCGGTCCGGCCGAGCCCGACGTCGCTGAACCAGGCCGGGTTGCCGGTGACCTGGTTGACCGGCTGCCACGTGCCCGACTCGGCGAACCGCCAGTAGTCGGTGGGCCGGGCGGCGAGCACCGCGGCCTGGTAGACCTTGCTGGAGCCGGAGACGGTCGGCTTGCTCAGCTTCCACACGCCGCCGTTGGTGTCGGTGACCGCGCTGACCGTGCCGTCGACCCGGTCGTACTCGATCGCGGTGGTCGTGTTGCCGGAGGGCCGCTTGCTCGTGATCACCGGGTGCGAGTCGGTGGTGCCCGAGAACCGCATCGAGGTGATCTCCTCGGCGGTCAGCGGCCGGTCGAAGTGCGCCGCCTCGGCGAGCGCGCCCTTGAAGAAGCTCGGCGTCGCGGTGCTCGACGGCTGGTCGGGCCAGCCGCCGCCGAGGAAGCCCGCCCCCAAATAGCGGCGGCTCGCACCGGTCAGCGCCGAGATCGACACCGTGCCGGTCTTCGTCGCGGCCTCGGTGCCGTCGAGGTAGAGCCACTGCTTGCTCGCACCGGCGACGAGCACGACGTGGTGCCACCGCCCGTCGTCGACGGCCGCGGCGGAGTCCATCGTCGTGGTGTTCCCGGTCCACAGCCCGCCGTGCAGCTTGCCACTCGTGCCGATGTACAGCGCGGGCGTGTAGCTGTTGGTCGTGGACGTCTTCGTGACCGGGTCGGCGGAGTATCCGAACAGGACACCGCGGTCGCCGGGATTCGCCTTGAACCACAGCGCGACCGACTGGGTGCCCGCGACCGCGCCGAGCTGGGCGGGCAGCTCGACCCGCGAGGACGAGCCGTTGAAGCCGGCCGCGGTGGCCGACGCGCCGACGAGCGGCCCGGGCTGCCCGAGCGCGACGTCGTGGTACCCGGCGGCGTCGACGCCCTGGTTCGCGAACACGGCGCTGGCCGCGGTGGGACCGGACGTCTCGGTCAGCCGCCAGTACGCGTCGGGGCCGGCGTTGCCGACGATCGACGGGTGCTGCGACGCGGAGGTGTGCTCGTAGGCCGTACAGGTGCCGTCGTTGTCCGGCGGGCACACCCGGGTCAGCTCGTCGTCCGGGCCGTAGTGGTACTCGTGGCTGTAACTGGTCGCGGGGTCGTCCGGGTCGAGCCGTTCGGTGCTCACATACCGCACGTGCCAGCGGCCGGAGCCGGTGGCCATCCAGTCGATCCACAGCCTTCGACCGGAGGCGGCGGTCACCGATTCGGTACGCCCGTCAGCGTTGTAGCCGAACGTCAGCGCCCGGTTCTGCACGTCGGTGATCGCGGTGACGCGGTACCGGCCGGTGCCGGCGGCGCGGGCGAACGCGTACGCGGTGCCGTCCTTGTCGACCAGCCGGTAGCCGCCGCTGATCGTGCCGAACGTGGCGAACCGGCCGGCCGGTGGCACGTACGTCCCGTCCGGGTTGCGCCCGAACGCCACCTCCTGCCCGTTCGGGTACGTCACCACGACGCCCTGCAGCACCCCGTTGCGGTCGCGGGACTCGGTCGCCTTCGCGTCCAGGATGCTCGACCAGCCGCCGCCGAACGCGGTCTCCCGCCGCACGTCGAGCGTGTTGTAGAAACGTTCGAGCGCGAGCGCCGGCCCGACCGTCGGCACGGTGATGTCGGTGACCGTGGTCGTGTAGTTGCGGGTGTTCGCCTCGAAGCCCCGCTCGCCGTTCTGCGACAGCCCGGTGGTGACCAGCGGCTGCGGGAAGCTCGGCACCAGCGTGTTGACCTCCTGCGACGTGCTCGTGGCGGAGCCGTCGCCCGCGGTCACCGTCCACGAGTAGGTCTGGCCCCAGCGCAGCACCCCGGACGGCACGGTCCAGCCGCGCGCCGAGATCGTGCCGGAGCGGGAGACGACGGTCCCGGCCGCGTTCGAGACCAGGAACGAGTACGTGACCGCGCCCGGCCCGCCGTCCGGGTCGTTGCCGGTGGCCAGCAGCTCCGGGGTCAACGTCGGCACGGTCGCCCCGCTCGCCGGGAACTGCGCGTCGATCTGCGGTGCGACGTTCGCCGCGGCCGCCGCGAGTTTCGGCGTCCGCGACTGCTTGAGCACCTTCTTGAGCGGGGTTTCCGGCGGCAGCGCGCCGATGCCCCGGCCCTGTTTGCGCCCCGCACCACCGTCGGCCCGGGTCGGCGCACCGGCGGACGGCACCCGGCCGCCGTCCTTCTGCACCGGGATCCCGCGGAAGGCGGCCGCGGAGTTGTACTCCCGGCTCGGCACCGTTGGTTGCGGGGTGTCCGGATCCCGGTTCACCGCCTGCGGGACCACCAGCGTCAACGCGGTGAACATCCCCAGGAATTGCCTGCTCCGGACACGCAGTACCGATCTGGCGGCCATGGCTCCCCGTCCCGTCCTCGGATCGCCCACAGTGGACCTCGTCGATGCGCTGTCCGGCCATCGATCGCACTGTTCCGCACTGTCCGGAACGGTGCCGGACGTTTGAAACGGGTACCACCGGCATGGCACAGATCGATTAGGGTGCATCTCGTGGTCCGAGTGAGCCCCGCTCCCGACAGCCCGGAAGACTTCGTCGCCGACCTACGCCGCCTCCGCGCCCACGCCGGCGACCTCTCGTTCCGGAACCTCAACCGCATCGCCCAGAAACGGATCGCCGACGAGCTCGGTGAAGCGCGGCTGGACCCGCTCTCGCCGAGCACCACCTCCGAGGTGCTCTCCGGCAAGCGGCTGCCGCGGCTGCCCCGCCTCGAGTTCGTCGAGTCGTACGTGGCGGTGTGCCTGAGCGCGAGCGGCCTCGACGAGCCCGGCATCGCCGCCGGGGTGGCCCGCTGGCGCGAACGGTGGCGCCTGCTCTCGGCGCCCGGAAAACCGGATGAGCCGGTCGAGAGCGTACGGACGCCGGCGCCCCGCCGGCCGGCCCTGCTGCCCCTGGCCGTCGTCTTCCTCGTGGGTCTGGCGATCGGCGTCGCGGGCACCCTGGGATGGACCGGCCGGCGGCTGCCCCGGGCCGACGCGGCGGCCGGGCAGCCCAGCGCCGGGCAGCCCAGCGCCGGGGCGCCCGACGTCTGCGTGTCCCCGGAGACAGCACTGCCGGCCGGCCAGGACGTCCTCCGGCTGCCCCCCGCGGGAAGGAAAACCGGTTCCTGGTGGGTCAACGACACCAGGATGGCCGCGCTCAGCACCGACGGCCGCCGCTTCGAGGCCGCCGTCACCGCCGGTACCTCACGCCCCGGTGACATCCTCGTCGTGAAAGGCGACGTCGAGCTGGTGAAGGGCCGCACCTATGTGCTGGCCTTCACCGCCGCCGCCGACCTCGCCACCACCGTCCGGGTCCGTGTGCAGGACAGCGAGCCCCAGGTCTGGCAGGCGTCCGACGACCGCGAGGTGCTGGTGGATCAGGACCCCTGCCGGCACCTGTACCGGTTCGTCGCGCAGAAGAGCAGCACCCACTCCGAGCTCACGTTCCAGGTCGGCGGCCGCGCCCACAGCTTCCACCTGCGGGTCCTCGACGCCGCGCTGGTGGAGACCGCCGGTTAGTGGGCGAAGGCCACCTCGCTCGCCGGCTGGTCGGCCGGCAGGCGGTGGGGCTGGACCACCAGGAAGCAGACGGCGGTGGCGGCGAGCATGCCGCCGAAGACGACGACGGCCATCGCGACCGGGCCGACCCCGAGCACGCCGACCAGCGGCGCGGCCAGGGCACCCACGCCGAACTGCACCGCGCCGAGCAGAGCCGCGGCGGTGCCGGCCGCCTCGCCGTGCCGGCCCAGGGCCAGCGCGGGGGCGTTCGGCATGACCAGGCCGACCATCGCCAGCGTCAGCCACAGCGGGATCAGGATGCCGACCAGGCCGCCGATCCCGGTGGCGGCCAGCACCAGCAGGAGCAGGGCGAAGGCGAGGCCCGCCAGCAGCGCGGTGGACAGGATCTGCTGGGGCGTCCAGCGGCGCAGCAACCGCACGTTCGCCTGGGTGGCGCCGATCAGCCCGATCGCACCGCCGGCGAAGACGTAGGCGAACTGCTGCTCGCTCAGGCCGAAACCGTCCTGCAGGACGTACGAGGAGCCGCTGACGTACGCGAACAGGGCCGCCATCGCGAGACCGGCGACCAGGATCAGGCCCACGTAGACCCGGTCGGTGAGCAACCGGCCGTAGTCACGGATCGTCCCGGCGACGCCACCGTTGCGGCGGCGTTCGACGGGCAGCGTCTCCGGCAGCACGATCGCGGTGGCCGCCATGATCGCGGCGGCGGCGACGGTGAGCACGACGAAGACGCCGCGCCACGAGGTGAACTGCAGTGCCTGCCCGCCGATGGTCGGGGCGAGGATCGGCGCCACGCCGACCACGAGCATCAGCCGGGAGAACAGCTTCGCCGCGGCGAAGCCGCTGAACAGGTCACGCACGATCGCCATGGCGACCACCGCGGCCGCGGCGGCGCCGAGACCCTGCAGCACGCGCAGCGAACCCAGGATGGCGAGGTTGGGCGCGATCACGCAGAGCACGGAGGCGATCAGGTGTACGCCGACCCCGGCGAGCAGCGGCGCCCGGCGCCCCACCGCGTCGGAGAGCGGACCGACCAGCAACTGCCCGAAGGCCAGCCCGACCAGCGTCCCGGTGAGCGTGAGCTGCACCGAGGCCGCGGTGGCACCGAAGTCGTCGGTGATCGTGGGCAGCGCCGGCAGGTACATGTCGATGGTGAGCGGACCGAGCGCGGTGAGGAAACCGAGCACGAGAACGATCCGGGAACGGCGTCCCGCCGGGAGCCGTTCACCAGGTGAGAGGTCGTTTTCGGGCGGGGTCACGGTGCGAGAGTCAGCCACTACCTCGACAAGTGCCGACGCGGCCAGGTTCTTCCGCCCGGGCCGGATTGGTAATAGTGGTCACAGCGACTCCGTCCCGGCCCGGAAGCAGTCGTTGTACGGTAGCCGTGGCGCGGAGAACTACGAGAGACTCATACCCATGCGCGATCTTTCCCGTCGGTGGGCCTGGCTGGGCGTTCTCATCATCGGACTGGTTCTCTACGTCGTCGTGCTGCGGACGCTGGTGCGTACGCAGAACCCCAACTTCATCCCGTCGCTGCTGCTGCTCGGCGCGACCGTGGTCCCCCTCGCGTTCCTGACGTTCGCGCAGGCCCGCACCGGGCGCTGGCAGGTGCCGGCCTCCGCGCTGGTCACCGCCGCCTTCTTCGGCGGGGTCATCGGCGTGGTGGTGGCCGGCACCCTCGAGTACGACGCCCTGCGCGGCCTGGGTGCGCTGCCCATGGTCTTCGTGGCGCTCATCGAGGAGAGCGCCAAGCTGATCGTCCCGGTGATCCTGCTGTTCGTCCTGCTCGCCCGGCACGGCCGCCGGCTGCCCTCGGACGGGCTGGTCATCGGCGTCGCCTCCGGCATGGGCTTCGCCGCGCTCGAGACGATGGGGTACGGCTTCACGGCGCTGCTCTCCTCGCAGGGCAACATCGGCTCGGTGCAGGAGACGCTGTTCATCCGCGGCCTGACCGCCCCGGCCGGGCACACCGCCTGGACCGGCCTGACCTGCGGCGCGCTCTGGGCCCTGGTGGCGAGCCCGACCGGCAAGAAGGTCCTGGCGTTCATCGGCACGTTCGCCGGAGCCGTCGCCATGCACACCGCCTGGGACACGTTCGGCGGTGTGCTCCCGTTCATCGTCCTGGCGATCCTGAGCCTGGGCTGGCTCTTCTTCGCCCTGCACCGGTACCGCGCGTTCGCCGAGCACACCCAGTGGGCCCCGAGCAACGAGGCGCTCGCCATCTAGTGGTATCTGAGTTCGCCCGCGGTGATCGCGACGGTCAGGGTGTTCTCGGGCGGGGCGAGGGGACAGAGCCACTCGTCGTCGTACGCGCAGCTGGGGTTGTAGAGGTAGTTGAAGTCCAGGCGGACGCGGGCCGGGGTGAGCATCTCCACGCCCCGGCCGTGGGTGCCCTTGACCGTGTCCGTGAGATACCGGCCACCGCCGTAGGTCAGCGGGCCGCTGGTCGCGTCGCGGACCGGCAGGAACAGGCCGCCGCCGTAGGCCTGGAGCCACCACAGGGAGAGCTCGCCCCACGGGGTGTCGAGGATCCCGGCGCGGGTGTAATGGCAGATGCCGTCCTCGCCGCCGGTGTCGATGTCGATGCTGCCGGGAGCCTCGCGGAGGTCGACCTCGGCGATGAACTCGTCGGTCCCGGGGAAGTACTTGAGGCCTGCGAAGCCCTGCTTGATCGCCGACTGCGAGTGGGTGGCGAACAGCTTGTCGCGCTGGGCCCGGAAGTCGTCGAGGTCGGTCGCGGTCAGATAGATGCGGGCCACCGCGCTGCGGTAGTCGGCGAGTTCGAGTGCAGCCACCGTCCCAACGTAGCCGGGTCAGGCCGGGTACGCCGTGGCCTCGGTCGCCTTCAGGCTGGCCCAGACCGGGGTGCCGACCTCGAGGCGCAGCTGCACGGCCGCCGCCGGGGTGATGTCGGCGGCCACCGGGACCGGGCCGGTCAGCTCGACCCGGAGCGCGTCGCCGTGCCGGGACACCGCCGTCACCGTGGCCGGCCAGGTGTTCCGCGGGCTGCCCGACGGCTGGGCGGCGTACAGCGCGACCGCGCTCGGCGGGAACGCCACGAAGACGTCGCCGGCCGGCGGTGACAGGGTGCGGAACGTGAAGTCGTCCGTCACCCGGACCGTGCCGTCCTCCGCCACCGCGTGGCCGCGGTACAGGTTGAGGCCGACCAGCCGGGCCACGTAGTCGGTGCGGGGGTGCGAGGTGATCTCCGCCGCGTCGCCGGTCTGCACGACCCGGCCCTCCTCCAGGATGACCAGGCGGTCGGCGAGCATCATCGCGTCCAGCGGGTCGTGGGTGACCAGGACGGTGGGGCCGGTGTGGGTGGCGAGGTGGCCGCGCAGGTGGGCCCGGGTGTCCAGCCGGGTCCGCGCGTCGAGCGCCGCGAGCGGCTCGTCGAGCAGGATCAGCTGGGGGTCCGTGGCGAGTGCCCGGGCCAGGGCCACCCGTTGCGCCTGCCCGCCGGAGAGCTGGCGGGGCTTCTTGCGTACATGATCGGAAAGGCCGACCCGGGTGAGCAGCTCGGTGGCCCGGCGCCGCGCCTCGGTCCGGGGGATCCCGCGGCAGCGGGGGCCGAACGCGACGTTCTCGAGCGCGGTCAGGTGCGGGAAGAGCAGGTAGTCCTGGAAGACCACCCCGATGTGCCGGTGCTCGGGGGCGACGGTGTCGAGGCGCCGCCCGTCGAGCTCGATGTGACCGCCGTCGAGGCCGACCAGACCGGCGAGGGCGCGCAGCGCGGTCGACTTGCCGGCGCCGTTCGGGCCGAGCAGCGCCACCACCTCGCCGGGAGCGGCGGTGAGGGTGGCGTCCAGCGAGAAGCTGCCCCGGTTGACCACGAGGTGCGCGTCCAGGCTCACGAGACACCGACCCATCTGTCGCGCAGCAACGCGAGGATCGTCACCGAGACGACCAGCAGCACGAGGCTGAGCACGATCGCCGCGTCCAGGTCCTGCTCCAGGGCGAGGTAGACGGCCAGCGGCATGGTCTGCGTGCGCCCCGGGAAGTTGCCGGCGAACGTGATGGTCGCCCCGAACTCGCCCAGCGCCCGGGCCCAGCACAGCACCGCGCCCGCCGCGACCCCCGGGGCGATCAGCGGCAGCGTGACCCGGCGGAACGCGGTCCAGCGGCCGGCGCCGAGCGTCGCGGCCGCCTCCTCGTACCGCGAGTCGGCGCCGCGCAGCGCCCCCTCCACGCTGATCACCAGGAACGGCATCGCGACGAACGCCTCGGCGACCACCACGCCGGTCGTGGTGAACGGCAGGGTGAAGCCGAACGTGGAGTCGAGCCACTCACCGACCAGCCCGCGCCGGCCGAGGACCAGCAGCAGTGCCACGCCACCGACCACCGGCGGCAGCACCAGCGGGACGGTGACCAGCGCCCGGACGAGGCGCCGCCCGGGGAAGCTCCCCCGGGCGAGCAGCCACGCCAGCGGCACCCCGAGCACCAGGCACACACCGGTCGCGAGCGTCGCGGTGAGCAGGGACAACCGCAGAGCGGCCAGCACACCGGGCTCGGTCAGCCGCTCGGGAAGGGTCGACCAGGGTGCCCTGATCAACAGCCCGGCGAGCGGCAGGACCAGGAACGCCAGAGCGATGATCGCGGGGATCAACAGGGCCAGCGGTGCCCGGCGCCTCATCGTGCTCAGGGCTTCTGGAACCCGGCGTCGGCCAGCACCTGCTGGGCCTGCGGGGTCTGCACGAACGCGACGAACGCGCTGGCCCCGGACGGGTTGGGCGCGTCCTTCAGCGCGACGATCGGGTAGTCGTTGATCGCCTGCGCCGACTCGGGGAACTCCACGCCGTCCACATCGGCCGCCGCGGCCTGCGCGTCCGTGCGGTAGACCAGGGCCGCGTCGACCTCACCGAGCTTGACCTTGGAGAGCGCGGCCTTGACGTCCTGCTCCTGGGTGACCGGGGTGATGGTCACCCCGGCGCCGGCGAGCGCCTTCTTGGCGGCGGCGCCGCACGGCACCTGCTCGGCGCAGAGCGCCACCTTGAATTCCGGCTTCGCCATCGCCGCCAGCGAGGTGATCCCCTTCGGGTTTCCCTTCGGTACGGCGATCACGAGCTGATTCTTGACGAAGGTGACCGGTTCCCCGGATCCGTCGCCGGCGTCCGTGACGGTCTTCATGGTGGCGGGGCTCGCGGCGGCGAACACGTCCGCGGGCGCCCCGGCGGTGATCTGCTGGGCGAGGCCGGAGCTGCCGCCGTACGAGAAGGTGATCTTGACACTGGGGTTGGCCTGCTCGAACAGTGTGCCGATCTTGTCGAACGACTCGGTCAGCGACGCGGCGGCCAGCACCGTCACCGAACCGTTGGCCCCGGGCACCGCCGAACCGGGGGTGCCCGCGCCGGGCCCGTCGCTCGCGTCGCTGGAGCATCCCGCGGCGAGCAGCACGGCCGTCAGGATCAATAGGCGCATCCTCATGATTTGTCCCCTCGCTCCACGACCACCGTCGTGGACTTGATCACCGCAACCGCCACCGACCCGACCTCGAGGCCGAGGTCGTCCACCGCTTCCCTGCTCATCAGCGACACCACCCGGAACGGTCCGGCCTGGATGTCCACCTGTGCCATCACCGCGTCCCGGGCGATGGCGGTGACGATGCCGCGCATCCGGTTGCGGGCCGAGGAGCGGGTGTTGCCGCCCTCCGGCTCGTCGGCCAGCGAGAGCGCGAACGCGGCCAGGTCGATCCCGGCGATGCTGCGGTGCCCGTGCTCGTCGCGGTCCGACGCGAGCTTGCCCGCGTCGGCCCACCGCCGCACGGTGTCCACGCTCACGCCGAGCAACTCGGCGGCCTCACCGATCCGATACGTCGTCGTCACGCACGTCAGCATAGGGCCGCAGATGCAAGTCTTCTAGCTACTGTGGCCTAGCTGATGCAACTCTTCATTGAGGAGCTCACGCAGAAACGCCTCCCGGTCGCCGCCGCCCGCCTCGCCCCGGCTGGGCCGTTCGGTGAGCATCAGCGTGTACAGATGCATGCGGTACAACGTCAGCCGGGTCCGCTCCGCCTCGCCGATGGTCGCTCGATAGCCGCGCAGGAACGGGTGATCGGGTTCCTCCTCGATACGACGGAACAGGGCCGGCGAGACCAGGTCGAGCAGCGGATCGCCGAACAGGTACCGCTCCCCGTCCACGAGCCCGGTCAGCACCCCGTCGCGAGCCAGCACGTTGCCGTCCCACAGATCCCAGTGCAACAACGCCGGGCGGGTGACCAGCGCCAGCACGTTCCGGTGCCGCTCGACCGCGGCCTGGATCCCGTCCGGCAGCGCCACGTCCCAGTCCCGCGCGTCGGCGAGCAGGTCGTCCACCATCGCCGCGAACGCCGTCGGCCAGTCCGCGGCGTGCGCCCGGTCACCCGGGTACCCGAACCGCGGCCCGGTGATCTCCTGGATCCGCTTGACGGTCGCACCGAGCTGCTCGCGGACACCGTCGGTGCCGGTCAGTTCGGTCAGCGGCTGTCCAGGGAGGAACGTCACCGCCAGCCAGTCATCGGCCAGGTGCACCACATCCGGTACGGGCGCCACGGCGCGAGCGAGCCGGTAGTAGCCGGCCTCCGCCCGGAGCAGATCGCGCTCGTACCGCAGCATCCGGACACCGGGCGGCGGCCCGGCCTTGACGACCACCTCCCGTCCGTCCGCGAGCGCGACCCGCCACACAGCGGCGAACGTGCCACCGGCGAGTTCGGTCGCATCCCGGACGGAAGCTCCCAAAACGGGTGCCAGCCAGGCGTTCAGGGTCAGAGGATCAAGGTCACGACGGGTAGGACTACGCATACGGCATTGTGCAACTGCGCATTGTGGGAAAACCTTGGGGCACGGGGGTTGGGCTCACTTCCCGGGAGGGGTACAGAGGCTGCAATGAGAGTCCGTGACGAACGGCCGTGGTTGGCGGACCACAGCCGGGGAATCACCGTCGGCACCAACCGCCCCGGTCAAGGCCGCCCGGTGCACGCCGAGGATCTGCCCGGATACCTGCGCGACCTCCGGCGCCTCGCCGACGCCGACGACCTCAGCGCGGCCCACTCCGGCTGCACCATCGCCGTCGAGGTGGCCGAACGCGAGGGCGACGGCGCGAGCCTCGCGATGGCCTACTCCCAGCGCTCCTCGGTCGCCCGGCGCCAGGGCGACCTGAGTGCCGCCCGCGCCGACGCCGAGGCCGCCGCGGAACTGTTCGCCGGCTCCGGGGTCCCGCCCGACGGCCCCGCCGCCGCGCTGCTGCTGTCGCGCCGGGCCGCCGTACACCTCGATCTGGGTGACCCGGCGGCGGCCGACGGCCTGTTCGCGGGCACCGACTTCACCGGCGACCTGCCCGACGAGCCCGAGTTCCTGCTGTTGCGATACGTCCGGGGCTGCGTGCACGCCGCCGTGGCCCGCCCCGGCGAGGGCCTGGCCGACTTCTACCGCTGCGGCGAACGCCTCGCGGTCCGCGGCTCCGACCGCCCCGGGATCCTGCCCTGGCGCTCGGCCGCGGCGTCCGTCCTGAAACGACTCGGCGCGACCGAGGCCGCCGAACGCCTCGTCGCCGAGGAAGTGGCGATCACCCGGCGGCACGGGCTCGCCTCGGCGCTCGGCCGGGCGCTGCGCGTCCAGGGCCAGGTCCGCCCGGGCGAGGAAGGCCTGGCCGCGGCCGGCGAGGCGGTCCGGGTCCTGCAAGGTACGCCGCGACGGTTCGAACTCGCGACCGCGCTGGTCGACCTCGGTGGCCTGCTCAACGCGGCCCGCCGGCGCACCCAGGCCCGCCGGGTCCTGCGCGACGGCCTCGAACTCGCCGAGGCGTGCGGCTCCCCGGGCCTGGTCACCAGGGCGAAGCTCTACCACGGCGGCAAAAACGCTTAGGTTAGCCTGGCTTCATGTTGCTCCCGGCGTACCAGCCGTTTCCCCTGCGAGTGGCCCGTACCCAGCGACTCAGCACCAGCTTCGCCCGGGTCACCCTGACCGGCGCGGCCCTGCGGGACTTCGACTTCCACGGCCTGGACCAGCGCATCAACCTGATCTTCCTGCCGGAGTCCGAGGACCACGCCGGGTTCGCCGCCGACACCGACTGGCTGACCCGCTGCCGGACCCTGGGCGCCCCGCTGCGCGTCTACACGGTCCGGGCGTTCCGCCCGGACCAGCTCGAGATCGACATCGACTTCGTCCTGCACGGCGACACCTCCCCGGCGTCGCGCTGGGCCGGCGCCGCCACCCCCGGCGACCCGGTGATCCTCATCGGCGCCACCCCGGGCCACCCGGTCACCGACGTCGCCTGGAAACCCCCGCCCGGCGCCACCCTCATGCTGCTCGCGGCGGACAGCACGGCCCTGCCCGCGGCGGCGGCCATCCTCGAATCCCTCGACCGCCCCGCCCGGGCCGTCATCGAGGTCCCCCACCCGGACGACCGCCTCCCCATCGCCGGCGGCCACGACATCACCTGGCTGGTCACCGAACACGGCGACACCATCGAACCGGTGGTCCGCGCCCTCCTCGACGAGTCCGCCCCCGCCGGGGCCCGCGCCGACACCACCCCGGAATCCGAGGACGACGTCTGGGAGGTCCCCGAGCAGGCCACCGGAAGCTTCTACGCCTGGCTGGCCGGCGAATCCGGCACGGTGGTCGCGCTGCGCCGCCACATGGTCACCGAACGAGGCGTCGACCGCCGGTCCATCGCCTTCATGGGCTACTGGAAACGCGGACGCGCACACTAATCAGTGACCGGGGGCGGCGTCGAACACCAGACGGTCGCCACGAACAGCGCGCAGACGACGGCGGACACGATCACGGTGACGCCGGCGACGACCGCGGGCCGGCCCCGCAGCCACCCCGCCGACGCGATGCCGATTCCCCACGGCAGTGCGTACATCCAGACTGCGGGGCTGCCCGCCGAGCCCCACACCAGCGGCACCCACAGCGTCACGGCCGCCCCGAGCGCGACAAACCCGGGCCGGGCCGGCACCAGCCTGCCCCACCCACCGACCGGCTCGGACCAGCCGGCCGCCGCCGCGGTCGAACCGGCCGCCACCACCAGCGCGACCGTGATGATCACCAGGCCGAGGCCGGACCGGCCGATACCACCGGCGGCGTCGGACGCGGGCCACGCGCGGGCCATGACCCACCCGTTGCACGCCACGTGGACGAGCACGATCGCTGCCACCGCGCCCTTCGCACCTCGCACACCTGATCAACGCCGCCCGCGGGGCACAAGGAACGCTCAGGGTTTTCACAACAAAGCGACGCATAGTGGGGGTTCGGTCACGGCTCTCTGGAGGTTCTGATGGGTCCCCTGCTCGCACTGGTGAGTTTTGTGTTGCTGCTGGTGCAGTTGCTGCTGGTCGCCCGCGCGATCCTCGACTGGAGCGTCGTGCTGGCCGGCCCGAGCATGCCCGGTTCGGTCCGGTCGCGGCTGACCCAGGGTGTGTTCGCCGTCACCGAGCCGATCCTCGCCCCGGTCCGCCGGATGCTCCCCCCGCTGCGGGCCGGCGGGATGAGCATCGACCTGGCGTTCATCGTGGTGTTCCTGGCCATCGTGATCATCCGCTCCTTCATCTGACCGGACGGCCGGGTGAGCGGATCAAACAGCGCGCCAGTACCAGCCGCCGCACTGGAACAGGTCTTTGGTGCTCCACTCCATGGCGCAGGCCCGATACCTGATCTGGGTGCCCTCGGTGAAGTTCTTGTTGCAGTAACCGGCTTTGGTCACGCCGGCGGTCTGAGCACAGACGCCCTGCCGCACGAGGCTTCCGGCGCTGTTGTAGTTCTCCCAGTCGACGGCGCCCGAACGCCCGTCGGACAGAGTGTCCCGGACGTAGAAGTAGTCACCGTCCGGGAGAAAACTGACGCAGGCGGCCGCGACGTTGACCTGGCCCACTATTTCGGCGCAAAGAGCGGTGGAGTCGCTGCCGGCAACGTTGTATTCCATGTCCGGCGCAGCGAAGGCCGGCCCGCCACCGAGGGTGGTGGACGCCAGTACCGCCGCCACGGCGAGCCCGATAATGATCTTGAGTCTGGTCATGACAGATCCTAACTGGACGGTGGCCGCGGAACACAGGCCTCGTCGAGACGGGCCGGGGGCCGGGCCTTAGCCTCACCGCGTGCCCATGATCCGGATCGTTCATCTGACCCCGCCCGTGTTCGAGGCGCTGGCCCGGGGTGACCTCGCCGCCGCTGACGCGGTCAGCCCGGTGCCGCTCTCGGCGTACCTCGCGGATCCGGTGCACGCCGGGACCTGGGCGCGGCGGCTGCGGCAGGTGCTGGCCGATCCGGCACAGGCCGGATGGGTGACCGGGGTGATCTGGGACGAGGACGCCCAGCGGTCGGTCGGGCGGGCCGGTTTCCACGAGAAGCCCGGCCCATCCGGAACGGTGGAGATCGGCTACGCGGTCGACCCGGAGTTCCGGCGGCGGGGGTACGCACGGGCGGCGCTGGCCTCGCTCCTCGACCGGATCGCCGGCGATCCGCTCGTGCACACCGTCCGGTTGACCATCGCCCCGGACAATGTGCCCTCGATGGCGCTGGCCCGGGAGTTCGGGTTCGTGCGCGTCGGGAAACAATGGGACGACGAGGACGGGCTGGAGATCGTGCTCGAAAGGGCCTCGCACATCGAGGTTTCCGGATGACGGTTTAAGATCGCTCATGGACGGTCGTCGCTTCGGGGTGGAGGCATCATGAGCAGTGGAAACACCGACGCGAGCCGGTTCGACACCACTGTGGCGCACCCCGCGCGACGCTACAACTACTGGCTGGGCGGCAAGGACAACTTCGCCGCGGACCGGGCCTCCGGCGACGCCATCGAGGCGGCCATGCCGAGCATCCGGCTGATGGCCATCGAGAACAGGATGTTCCTCGGCCGGTCGGTGGAGTTCCTCGCCGGTCAGGGCATCCGCCAGTTCCTCGACATCGGCACCGGGATCCCGGCGCCGGGCAACACCCATGACGTCGCCCAGGGCATCAACCCCACCACACGTACGGTCTACGTGGACAACGACCCGATCGTGCTCACCCACGCCCGGGCCCTGATCACCAGCGGCCCGCAGGGCGCGATCGCCTACCTGGACGCCGATCTGCGCGAGCCCGACCGGATCCTGGGCCACCCCGACCTGACCGCGACGCTCGACTTCACCGAACCGGTCGCGTTGCTGCTGGTGGCGGTCCTGCACTTCATCCGCGAGGACGAGGACCCGCAGGGCATCATCGACAAGCTGGTCGGCTCGTTGCCGTCCGGCAGTTACGTGGTCGCCTCGCACGCCACCTGGGAATACCAGTCCGCGGCCGCGGTCGCGAAGCTCAGCGCCAACAACCGGGACGGCCGCTTCGTGCCACGCACCGCGGCCCGGTTCAAGGAGCTCCTGCACGGGCTGGAGTTCGTCGAACCGGGCCTGGTGTCGGTCTCCCGCTGGCGGGCGGACAACGAGAAGAAGCCCCGCCCGCCCATCGAAGAGGTCTCCTGCAACGGCGTCGTGGCCCGGGTGCCCTGAGTTCGGGTGCCCTGAGAGAGCCCTACCGGGACAGGACCCGGTCGGCGAGGGTCTCGGCGGTGGCCCGCAACTCGGCGACGTCGACGCCGGTCCGGCCCATGAAGACGATGCCCTGCTGCGCGGCCACGACGGTGCGGGCGGCATGCCACGGGTCGGCGTCGGTGGAGAAGTCGCCTTCCCGCTGCGCCCGCGCCACCGCCTCGGCGAGGATGCCGGTCCGTTCCTCGAAGGCGCCACGGGACACCGCCAGCACGTCGGCGTCGGCGGCGGCCAGTTCGCTGGTGCTGTTCACCAGGAAGCATCCCCGGCGTGCGGCGGCACCGCTGGGGTCCTCGGCGGGAGCGGTCAGATAGCGGCGGAGACCGTCGATCGCCCGGGGCGCGTCGGCCAGCAGGGCCCGCAGTGCGCCGTGCGTAGCCTCGATGTAGTCGCCGAGCACCCGCAGATACAACCGGCGCTTGTCACCGAACGCGGCGTACAGGCTGCCCTTGCCGAGCCCGGTGACGCGAAGCAGGTCGTCCAGGGACGTGGCCGCGTAACCGGCGGTCCAGAACTGGTCGCGGACAGCGGCCAGCACGGTCCCTTCGTCGAACTGCCGTGGTCGTGCCATGCGAGCACCCTACCCAGTTCTTGACCACGCGGTCCACGACGGTCGGCCGAGTCAGGCCGCCGTGAACGCCTGCACCTCACCACCGTCGGCGAACAGCTCGCTCCCGGTGACGTAGCTCGACTGATCGGAGGCCAGGAACAGCACGGCGGCGGCGATCTCGGAGGGTCGAGCGACCCGGCCGAGCGGCACGCTGCCGGCCATCGCGTCCAGCAGGGGTTGCACGTGACCGGGTTCCTGGGCGATGCCACGCAGTCCGGGGGTGTCGGTCGGACCGGGAACGATGACGTTCACGCGGATCCGCCGGGCCGCCAGCTCCGTCGCCCAGACCCGGGCGAACTGGCGGATGGCCGCCTTGGACGCGGAATAGTCGCCGAACCCGGCGTTGCCACGGCTGGCACTGCTGGATCCGGTGAGCACGATACTGCCCCCATCGGCCAGCAGCGGAAGCGCCTTCTGCACCGTGAAGACGGTGCCGCACACGTTGATACCGAAGGTCCGGTCGAAGTTCTCCGGGGTGAGAGCGTCGATGGTCGCCAGCGCACTGCCGCCGCCGGCGTTGGCGAACAGGATGTCCAGACCGCCGCCGGCACCGCGGACACGGTCGAACAACCGGTCGAGATCGTCCAGGCTGGAGATGTCACTGCGGACCGCGGTCGCCCGGTCGCCGAGCAGAGCGGCCGCGGCATCGAGCTCGGCCTGGCGACGGCCGGTCAGCCAGACGCGGGCCCCCTCCGCGATGAAGCGCTGCGCGGTGGCCAGGCCGATGCCCGTGCTACCCCCGGTGACCAGAGCGGTCTTTCCGTCCAGCTGACCCACGAGATCTCCCCACATGAACGACGTGCACGAGTTCTTTACCGACCGGTCCACAATAACGATGGTGGACCGGTTGGTCAAGAACTCCTCAGTCGTTACGGGCTGCTTCCGGGCCGGTGGTGCGGCGGAGCAGGGGCAGGGTGGATGCGACCACCGCCAGGGACAGCAGCATGCCCAGGAGCACCGTCAGATAGAACCCGGCACCCGGCGAGTGCAACGGCAGGTCCATCTGGGCGGTCAGGAACAGGTGGGCACAGAGCAGACCCGTGCCCACCGCTGTCAGCGCCGCCGCCACGAGGGGGGTGACGCTCTCGAGAGCCACGACGCGGCGCAGCATGGTCAGCGGGACGCCGGTCAGGCGCAGCACGCTGAACGGTCGCCGGCGTTCGGTCAGGCCGCCCGCCACGCTCACCGCCAGGCTCAGTCCGGCGAGGACGAGCGAGGTGAGGACCACGACGTCGGCGAGGCGCCGCCAGCCCTCGAACACCCGGGCCGTCTCGGCCTGCCATTCGGCGTCGGTCTCGGCTCCCCACGTCATCGGGTACGCGCCGGCCACCACCGTGCGGGCGCGTTCGACCGCACCCGGGGTGCCGTCCGTGGCGACGATCAGGGTGACCGCCGGCAGCGCCTGGAGCTGGTCGGGGGTGACGTCGGCGGCGGGCCAGCCGGTCCGCCACGCGGCCGGCCACGGATCGGATCTCGCCCGTAGGTCGATCATGGCCCAGGCGGTGGTCGCGCCGGGTTCGCAGGGAGTCGTCCCGGGCATCCGGGCGAGATCCGCGCAGGACACCAGAGCGTCCAGGGAGAAGCCGTCACCGGTGGTGAACTTCGACCCCTCGGGGGCGGCCCGGACGGCCGTCGCGCCCCGGAAGCCGTCGAGGCCGGTGAGCCCGGCCGGGATCACCGCTCCGGTCGGCGCGTGCTGCTCGTCGCGGAAGATCAGCCCCATCAGGGTGTTCGAGCCCGGGTCACGCTCACCGGCGGCGGCGGCCATGGTGCCCATCACGCCGACCGCCACGCTGGTCACGAACAGGGCCAGGACGAGACCGCTCACCGCACGGAAGCCGGTGGCCGGGTTGTCGGCGAGGCGCCGGGCGGCGATCAGTGCGGCCGGGCGGCGGGCCCGGGACGCCAGCACCCGGGACGCGACCATGGTCAGCCAGGGACCGGCGACCACCAGACCGGCCATGACGATCAGGATGCCCGGCAGGAACGCCAGGACCTGGCCGTTCGACGTCTCCGGGCGCCGGCCGACGAAATAGGCCAGCTCGGCGAGGCCCAGGACGAGCAGGATCAGCCGGTACGCCCGGGGTGGTCGCGGTGTGACGCGCCGGCTCACCCCGAGCGGTGAGATGGTCACCCGGCGCAGCGCGAATCTCGCGGCCAGGGCGGAGGCCACGGGTACGCCCAGAGCCACGCCGAGCAGGCCCCGGAGATCCGGCGTCAGGTCGGAGGGGAACATGGACGTGCCGGTGAACGGGATCGTGGCCAGCCGGTCCCGGACGAGCAGGAAGATCACGAAGCCCGCCGCGGTGCCGGCCAGCGAGGACACCGTGGACTCGACGGCCGAGACGATCGCTACCTGCCGGGGTGTCGCGCCGACCAGGCGCATGGCCGCGAACCGTTGTTCGCGCCGGGCCGCGGCGAGCCGGGTGGCCGAGCCGATCAGGATGAGCAGCGGGAAGATCATGGCGGCGGTGACCACCGCGAGGATCAGCAGCAGGCCGCTCTCGGGGATCCCCGCCCAGCACCCGTCCGGGCAGTTCGCCGGGGCGACTCCGGCCGGGATGACGGAGACCCGCACGGCTCCCGGACGCCGGGAGAGCTCGGCCGGGGTGTAGCCGACGACGGCGACGAGGGACTCCGGGGCGGGCAGGGCGGCATTGCCGATCGTCCCCACGAGCCGGCCGGGGAAGCGATCTCTCAGCTGGTCGGCGGGCTCGGTGGCGAGCAGCTCCCGCAGGGCCGGCGACGCGAAGTACTCCCCCGGAGCGGGCAGGCGGGTCAGGCCCGGCGGGACGGGTGATCCCGGCCCGGTGGCGGCGAGGTCGACGCGGCCGATCGTGCTGCCGTCATACCCGTCGATGATCAGGTGCCACCAGAGTGGATCGCGGTCCGCCTGCTGGGCGGGCTGCACGGCCGCGTTGGCCCAGCCGTACCGGGCGCTCTGCTTGCGCACGCCGGACATGCCCCCGACCGCGGCGAGCAGCATCGCGACCCCGAGGGCGACCGCCACCGCGATGAGGGTGAGCCGGATCGCGGCCTCGCGACCGCCGGCCAGCGTGAGGCGCAGACCCAACCGGATCACGGGGCGGCCGTCCCGGCCATGTCGTGCACGAGACCGTCGCGGACGATGACCTCACGATCCGCGTACGCCGCGACCCGCGCCTCGTGGGTGACCACGACGACGGTCGTGCCCCGCTCCCGGGCCGCTTCGACCATCAGATTCATGACCTGCTCGCCGGCGAGCGAGTCGAGAGACCCGGTCGGCTCGTCGGCGAACAGCACCCGTGGCTCGGCGACCAGCCCGCGGGCCAGCGCGACCCGCTGGGCCTGCCCGCCGGACAGCTCACCGCTGCGGCGGTCCCCGAGCCCGTCGAGCCCGACCCGGGGGAACCACTCCCGGGCCCGCTGGATCGCCCTGGCCCGGCGCACCCCGCTGAGCAGCAGCGGGAGCGCGACGTTCTCCTCCGCGGTCAGCTCGGGCACCAGCTGACCGAACTGGAACACGAACCCGAACGTGTCCCGGCGCAGGGCGCTGCGCCCGGTCTCGCCCAGCGCGTCGATGCGCCGCCCGTCGAACGTGATCTCACCCTCGTCCGGCACGAGGATCCCGGCCAGGCAGTGCAGCAGGGTGGACTTCCCGGACCCGCTCGGCCCCATGATCGCCACGATCTCCCCGGCACCGACCACCAGATCGGCCCCGCGCAGCGCGGGGGTGCTGCCGAACGACAGCTTGACCCCTCGCGCGGTCAGCAGGCTCATCGCCGCACCTCCGTGGCGAGAGCGTCGAGGCGCGACACCGTGAGGTCGATCCAGCGCAGGTCGGCCTCCAGGTGGAACAGCCCGTGGTCGGCCAGCAACGCGTCGACCAGCGGGCCGGCGCGTTTGATCTCGGTGAGCTCCCGCATCCGGCGCATGTGCGCGCCGCGTTGCAGGTCGAGGTAGGCCTCCGCGTCGCGGCCGAGCATCAGCGCGAGCGTGACCTTGGAGAACAGCACGGCCTGCAGGTGCGGCTCGGGCTCGACCGGCTGGGTCAGCCAGGTCTCCACCTCGGTCGCCCCGGCGTCGGTGATGACGTAACGCTTGCGGTCCGGGCCCTCCCCCGGACCGATGTCGCCGACCACGACCTTGCCGTCACGGGCGAGCCGGGACAGCGTCGAATACACCTGTCCGAAGGAGAGCGGCTTGCCCCGCCCGAAGTGCGCGTCGTAATCCCGCTTGAGGTCGTAACCATGGCTGGGCGCACGCTCGATCAGGCCGAGCAGTGTCAGAGGCACCGTCATGCGGATGACTATACGCCGAGAGTATACGCCGAGGGAATACCGCCTTCAGAAGAGGAAGTCGGACGGGAAGCCCGGCCCGACAGGACACCGCGGCCCAGCGGGCCCCACGCGGTGACGGCGAGACCGAGAGTGTTGGCGCGGGCGACGACCCGGGCCGGCGCGTCCGAGATGCCGACATACAGCACCTTGCCCGCCCGGACGACGTCGTCGAGCGCCCGCATCGTCTCCTCCAGCGGCGTCACCCGGCCCCAGATGTGCACCCAGTAGATGTCGAGATAGTCGGTGCCCAGGCGGCGCAGGCCGGCCTCCAACGAGTCGAGGATCCGGCGGCAGCGGGTTTCCGAAGGTCATCGCCGGACCCTGGTCCTCATGGCTCATGCCCGGCGGAAACGGAAGTCGGCGTGCTCGAGGGTGCCGGCCACGAAGGTGCCGTAGGCCCAGAAGTCCAGGTCGTCGTGGTAGACGATGTGGTCGCCGGCGATCCAGAAGTTGCCCTGGTAGGCGTGCCGGCGGCCGTTGCGGGTCTCGTCGTAGCGGCCGTCGGGGGTGAGCTCCTGGATGACGCCCGTGCGCTCGTCGGTCCAGACGCCGAGGTGCGGGCTGTCGCTCGGGCCGGGGACGGGCTCGCCGTACTGGAAGGCGACATCCCGGGGCCACCAGATCATGGATTCCAGCGGCCCGGGACGCGCGCCCTCCAGCACGACGAAACTGCTCAGGTCGCCGGGGGCGGTGGGGACGATGGTCACGGGACGATCGAACGACTTCATGGTTCCAGCGTCACCGCGACAGCGCCCGTCGACCAGGGTGCATCACACCCAGGATCAACCGCAGTTCGCGTACGGGCTGGTGTAGCTCTTGCCCTTCGCGTAGCCGAAGTAGGCGACGCACTTGCCCTTGCTCTTCTGCTTCACCGGCCCCGCGTAGTAGGTGTAGTTCCCGGTGTCGTAGGCCCACGATCCACCCTTGACCAGCAGCCCAGCGGTGATCTTGGTGGCTGTGCCGCGCTGCTGGCTCTTGATCGTGACCACACAGGTGGAGCTGCCGTTGTACAGCTGGTAGGTCGTGGCGCCCGGCAGCGCGTGCGACCGCTGCACCGAGTACCCGCTCCCGCAGACACCCTGCGGTGTGTACGAGGGCGCGGCCTGCGCGGGGGAACCCGCGACCAGCAGACCCACGACGGCCGCGATCCCGATCGTCAAACGCTTCAACCCCAACCCCCCAAGTCCGTTTTGTCTAATTCGCCCGGTCCTGTACCCCCGATGTCGAGAAACCATGCCGGGCTTCGTCCCTGGATCGGACGCGGCCACAATGGCCGTACCGCAGCGAGGAGAATCCGATGGCCAAGTACCTGTTGCTCAAGCACTACCGCGGCGCTCCGGCACCGCTCAACGACGTGCCGATGGACAAGTGGACGCCGGAGGAGATCTCCGCCCACATGCAGTTCATGCAGGAGTTCGCCGATCGGCTCGAGGGCACCGGCGAGTGGGTCGACGGCCAGGCGCTCTCACCGGAGGGCACGTTCGTGCGTTACGACGGCGAGGGGCGGCCGCCGGTCACCGACGGGCCGTTCGCCGAGACGAAGGACCTGATCGCGGGCTGGATGGTGATCGACGTGGAGACGTACGAGCGGGCGCTCGAACTCGCCGGCGAGCTGTCCGCCGCCCCCGGCTCCGGCGGGAAGCCCCTGCACGAGTGGATCGAGCTGCGCCCGTTCCTGGCCCCGCCCCTGACTGTCACGGAGTGACCCACCATGGTGGATGAGGCCCTGCTGAGGACCCTCACCCCCACCGTGCTCGCCATCCTCGTCCGCCGCGGAGCCGACTTCGCGGCGGCCGAGGACGCGGTGCAGGAAGCCCTGCTCGAGGCCGTCCGCGGATGGCCGGGCAACCCGCCGCGCGACCCCAGGGGCTGGCTGACCACGGTGGCCTGGCGCAAGTTCCTCGACGCCACCCGCGCCGACGCCTCCCGGCGGCACCGTGAGGTCCGGGTGGACAGCGAGCCGGCACCCGCGCCGGGCGAGGAGCGGGACGACACGCTCCAGCTGTACTTCCTCTGCGCCCACCCGTCGCTGACCCCGGCGTCGGCCGTGGCGCTCACCCTGCGCGCGGTCGGCGGCCTGACCACCCGCCAGATCGCCCAGGCCTACCTGGTGCCGGAAGCGACCATGGCCCAGCGGATCAGCCGGGCCAAGCGCACCGTCTCGGGCGTGCGATTCAACCGCCCCGGCGACGTCGCCACCGTGCTGCGCGTGTTGTACCTGGTGTTCAACGAGGGTTACTCCGGCGACGTCGACCTCGCCGCCGAGGCGATCCGGCTCACCCGCCAGCTGGCCGCCCGGGTCGCCCACGAGGAGGTCGCCGGCCTGCTCGCCCTCATGCTGCTGCACCACGCCCGCCGCCCGGCCCGGACCGCCGCGGACGGCAGCCTCGTGCCGCTGGCCGAGCAGGACCGCGGCCGCTGGGACACCGGTCTGATCACCGAGGGCGTCGCCCTGCTCCAGGGCGCGCTGGCCCTCGACCGGCTGGGCGAGTTCCAGGCTCAGGCGGCCGTCGCCGCACTGCACGCCGACGCCCGGACCGCCGCCGAGACCGACTGGGTCCAGATCGTCGGATGGTACGACGAACTGGTGCGCCTGACCGGCAGTCCGGTGGCCCGCCTCAACCGCGCCGTCGCGGTGGGCGAGGCCGACGGGCCCCGCGCCGGCCTGGCCGAGCTGGCGAAACTCGACCCGGCCCTGCCCCGTTTCCGGGCGGTCGAGGCGTACCTGCGCGAACGCGACGGTGACCTGGCGACGGCGGCCCGGCTCTATGCCGACGCCGCCCGTTCGGCACCCAGCCTCCCGGAGCGCGACCACCTCACCCGCCAGGCCGCCCGCCTCAACAACCGGGCCGACGACACGTGACAAATGTCAGTGGCTGAGTGAGTGCTCGCTCATTAACCTTGCGGTGTGGATTCCCCTGAGCAGATCCGGCGACGCAGAGTAGCGCCGATGGCGCCCGAGGACCGCCGGGCCGCGCTGGTCTCGGCGACTCTGCCGCTGCTCCGCGAGTTCGGGCTGGAGGTCAGCACCCGGCAGATCGCCGCGGCCGCCGGGGTGGCCGAGGGCACGATCTTCGGGGTCTATTCCGACAAGAACTCGCTGCTGGTCGACGTGCTCATGGACGCCCTGGACCCCGATCCGACGCTGCGGGCGATCCAGGCCATCGACAGCGACCTGCCGCTGCGGGCCCGGCTCGCCGCGGCCGCCGAGCTGGTGCACGAACGCTTCACGACCCATGCCCCGCTGATGACCGCCGCGCGGAAGCTGGTGTTCATGTCCGGCGCCCACCCGGAGGCCGCCGCCCGGATGGGTGCCGCGCGGGGGCAGTTGCAGGCCGCGCTGGCCGAGCTCGTGCTGCCCGACGCCGCCCTGCTGCGGCGGGCGCCCGACGCCGTCGCCGGGCTGTTCCTGCTCTTCTGCGGCGGCAACGCCTTCGGGCCGTTCGGGGATCCCGATCGTTTCGACGGCGAGGAGCTGGTCTCCCTGCTCCTCGACGGACTTCTGGTTTCTTCATCCACCGACCACGGGGGTGCCTGACAGGTGCTGATCCGACTGTTACGCGCGCGGCTGAGGCCGTACAAGAATGCGATTTTCCTGGTTGTGCTCTTCCAGTTCGTCGCGACGCTGGCGACGTTGTATCTGCCGGCGCTGAACGCCGACATCATCGACAAGGGAGTGGTGCCCGGCGACACCGGCTATGTCATGCGGGTCGGCGTGGAGATGCTGGGCATCACGCTCGTGCAGATCGTCGCGCAGATCGCGGCGGTGTATTTCGGGGCGCGGACCGCGATGGCGGTCGGGCGGGACCTGCGGGAGGCGATCTTCACCCGGGTCATGTCGTTCTCGGCCCGGGAGGTGGGGCAGTTCGGCGCGCCGTCGCTGATCACCCGGACCACGAACGACGTCCAGCAGGTGCAGATGCTGGTGCTGATGACGTTCCTGCTGATGGTCTCCGCGCCGATCATGTGCGTGGGCGGCATCCTGCTGGCGCTGCACCAGGACGCGCCGCTGTCCGCGCTGCTGCTGGTGATCGTGCCGCTGCTGGTCGCCGTGGTCCTGACACTCACGTCGATCATGCGGCCGCTGTTCCGCAGCATGCAGGTGCGCATCGACAAGGTGAACCGGGTCATGCGCGAGCAGATCACCGGCATCCGGGTGATCCGCGCGTTCGTGCGCGACGAGCGGGAGCACGCCCGGTTCGGGGCCGCCAACGACGAGCTGACCGACGTGTCGCTGCGGGTCGGGCGGGTGATGGCGACGATGTTCCCGACCGTCATGCTCATCGTCAACATCTCCAGCGTGGCGGTGCTGTGGTTCGGCGGGCACCGCATCGACGACGGATCGATGCAGATCGGGGCGCTCACCGCGTACCTCAGCTATCTCATGCAGATCCTGATGTCGATCATGATGGCGACGTTCATGTTCGTCATGATCCCGCGGGCCGAGGTGTGTGCCGAGCGCATCGAGGAGGTGCTCGGGACCGACACGTCCGTACACCTCGCGGCGGAGCCGGTCACCACGCTGGACCGGCACGGCTTCCTGGAGCTGCGCGGGGTGGACTTCCACTATCCCGGCGCGGCCGCCCCGGTGCTCAACGGCGTCAGTCTGCAGGCCCGGCCCGGCGAGGTGACCGCGGTGATCGGCAGCACCGGCGCCGGCAAGACCACGCTGCTCAACCTGGTGCCACGGCTGTTCGACGCGACCGGCGGCGACGTGCTCGTCGACGGGGTGAACGTGCGCATGCTGGCCCCGGCGCTGCTGTCCAAGGTGGTCGGGCTGGTGCCGCAGAAGCCCTACCTGTTCACCGGGACGGTGGCGTCGAACCTGCGGTACGGCAAGCCCGACGCCACCGACGAGGAGCTGTGGTCGGCGCTGGAGGTGGCGCAGGCCCGGGACTTCGTGGAACGGATGGAGGGCGGTCTGGACGCGCCGATCGCGCAGGGCGGCACCAACGTCTCGGGCGGTCAGCGGCAGCGGCTGGCGATCGCCCGGGTGCTGGTCCAGCAGCCGGAGATCTACCTGTTCGACGACTCGTTCTCCGCGCTGGACTACGCCACCGACGCGGCGCTGCGGGCCGCACTCGCCGAGCGGACCGCGCGGGCCACCGTGGTGATCGTGGCGCAGCGGGTCAGCACCATCCGGGACGCGGACCGCATCGTGGTCCTCGACGACGGCCAGGTTGTCGGCTCGGGCACCCATGCCGAGCTCATGGACGGCAACGAGACGTACCGCGAGATCGTTCTTTCGCAGTTGACCGAGCAGGAGGCGGCGGCATGACCGACTGCACCGAGCTTCCCCCGGCGTGCGCTGCCGACGGCCGCGACCGCGAGGGCCAGAAGGGCATGCCTAAGGAGGGCACAGCATGACCGGGCCGGTGCGCAGGCCGGGTCCGCCCATGGGTGGACCGCCGGCCGTACGGATGATGGGTGGGCAGATGCCCGCCGAGAAGCTGCAGGATTTCAAGGGTTCCACGAAGCGGCTGCTCGGGATGCTGCGGCCGCAACGGCTGCTCATCGCGGCAGTGCTGACGCTCGGTATCGCCAGTGTCGCTCTGTCGGTCACCGGCCCCCGGCTGCTGGGCAAGGCCACCGACGTCATCTTCGAGGGCTACCTGGCCCCGGACCGGGGCGTCGACTTCACCCGGCTGTGGCACATCCTGGCCGGGGTGCTCGCGCTGTACGTCGCGGCATGGGTGTTCGGCGTGCTGCAGGGCCGGCTGACCGCGCGGGTCGTCCAGACCACCGTGTACCAGCTGCGCGAACAGGTCGAGCTGAAGCTGTCCCGGCTGCCGCTGTCGTACTTCGACCAGCAGGCCCGCGGCGAGGTGCTCAGCCGGGCCACCAACGACACCGACAACATCGCGCAGACGCTGCAGCAGACGATGTCCCAGCTGATCACGTCGCTGCTGACGATCGTCGGGGTGCTCGCGGTGATGTTCTGGATCTCCCCGCTGCTGGCCCTGATCGCGCTGGTCACCGTGCCGCTGTCGTTCTGGGTGACCACCCGCATCGGCAAGCGGTCGCAGCCGCAGTTCGTCGCCCAGTGGGCGACCACCGGGCGCCTCAACGGCCACATCGAGGAGATGTTCACCGGGCACGCACTGGTCAAGGCGTTCGGCCGGGACCAGGAGGCGGAGGAGACGTTCGCGGAGCACAACACCAAGCTGTACGCGTCGAGCTTCCGCGCGCAGTTCATCTCGGGCCTGATCCAGCCGGCCATGATGTTCATCAGCAACCTGAACTATGTGCTGGTGGCCGTCGTCGGCGGGCTGCGGGTGGCCTCCGGGTCCCTGTCGCTGGGTGACGTGCAGGCGTTCGTGCAGTATTCCCGCCAGTTCAGCCAGCCGCTGACCCAGGTCGCGAGCATGGCCAACCTGGTGCAGTCCGGGGTGGCGTCGGCCGAACGGGTCTTCGCCCTGCTGGACGCGCCCGAGCAGAGCGCGGACCCGGTCTCCGCCGGGGTGCGGCCCGTCGAGGGCCGGGTGGCGTTCGAGAACGTGTCGTTCCGCTACCTGCCGGACAAGCCGCTGATCGAGAACCTGTCGTTCACGGCCGAGCCGGGCCAGACCGTGGCGATCGTCGGGCCCACCGGCGCCGGCAAGACCACGCTGGTCAACCTGCTGATGCGGTTCTACGAGGTCTCGTCCGGCCGGATCACGCTCGACGGCGTGGACATCGCCTCGATGCCGCGGGCCGAGCTGCGTGAGCACATGGGCATGGTGCTGCAGGACACCTGGCTGTTCGGCGGGACCATCGCGGACAACATCGGCTACGGCGCGGACGACCCCTCCGAGGGCGACATCGCTGAAGCGGCGGCGGCGGCCCACGTGGACCGGTTCGTGCGCTCCCTGCCGGACGGCATCGACACGATGATCGACGACGAGGGCGGCAACGTGTCGGCCGGCGAGAAGCAGCTGATCACGATCGCCCGGGCGTTCCTCGCCGAGCCGAGCATCCTGATCCTCGACGAGGCGACCAGCTCGGTGGACACCCGTACCGAGGTCCTCATCCAGAAGGCGATGAACACGCTGCGTTCCGGGCGGACGTCGTTCGTCATCGCCCACCGGCTCTCCACCATCCGCGACGCGGACGTGATCCTGGTGATGGAGAACGGCTCGATCGTCGAACAGGGCTCGCACGACCGGCTGATCGCGGCTGACGGCGCGTACGCCCGGTTGTACTCGGCCCAGTTCGCCCAGGCCGCGGTCGAGGTCGACTGAGATCACGGTACGGAAATGGGGCGGCCCGATCGGGCCGCCCCATTTCTTGTGAAGCTCTGTCGGGTCAGGGTGTTACTTGACCTTCACGTCCACTTCGGCGCTGGAGTTGGTCAGCAGGCCGACGTCGCCGTCGCCGTAGATCGTCGCCTTGTACGTGGTGGTCGAGCCGGAAGCCGCGTTGATCGTCCGCGAGTACACGCCGTCGGCGTTCAGGATGCCGGTGCCGACGGTGGTCCAGCTGTCGTTGTCGTTGAGCCGCAGGACCCGCACGGCCAGGCCGCGCACCTTCGGGTCGCCCGTGATGCCCAGAGTCACCTTGCCCTTGGCATTGGACTTCGCGGTGAAGTCCGGGTCTTCCTTCAGGTTGACCTTGATGGTGTCCGACTCGTTGTCACCGTTCGAGGCCTTGAACCACCAACCGGTGGTGGTGAACTCCGGCATGAACGAGTAGGCACCGGCAGCACTGGTCGTGGTCTTGCCGAGGTTCTCCCACGGCGCGCTGTCGGCGCTGCCGACGGCCTTGCCCCACAGGGTGAGCTCGGTCGAGGCCGGGCCGACACCGCTCAGCTTCAGCGATCCCTTACCGAGCCGGAAACTCGCCGCCGACTTCAGCGTGATGTCCCCGGTGGTGGGCGGCGTGGTCGGCGGGGTGGTGGGCGGGGTGGTGGGCGTGGTGCCGCCACTGGCCGCGATCGTGATGATGCCCTCGGTGACCGTGCCGATGTTGCCGAGGCCGAAGCCGGTGACGATGATCGTCTCGGCCGGTTCGGTCAGCGTGTCGGTGTTGAGCTTGACCTTCGCGACCGGCAGCGCAGCCGTGGGGGCCGTTCCGCCCTTGACCGCGATGGCCTGGGCACCCGGGTTGACGAAGTCGTCGACGCTGGCCGCGACGCTGCCCTTCGACGAGCCACCCATGAACGTCACGTTCAGGGTGATGTCGGCCTGCGCCTGACCGGTGAGCTTGCCGGTCACGTCGACCGTGTCACCCTCCTTGCCGCCGACCGAGTTGATCTCCAGGTCCGGAGCCTTGTCGTCGTTGGTCAGCGTCAGCTTCGACGTGCCGACCAGCGGCGCGGTCACGTACGGCGCGGAACCCGTCGCCGTGAACGTCGCCACCTCGTCGGGCTCGTAGACCGCGTCACCGTTGACGAGGACGACGCCGTAACCGGTGGTCATCTCCGGCTGGACCACGGCGGTGGTGCCGATCAGGTCGTAGTCGTCGCTGCCGACGGTCGACGTCCCGTTGACGGCCGTCAGGGCCGCGGTCGCGATGCCGGCCGTGTTGCCGCTGGTGATGTCGGCGAGCGTGAAGGACAGCGCCTGGTCGCTGGAACCGGTGAGCTTCACCGGCAGCAGCACCGCGTTGGCGGTGTCGCCCTCCTTGACCGTGAGGTCGCCGAACGTGAACGTCGGCGCCGCGTCATCGTCAATGATCTTGACGGTGGTGTACGGCGACGCGACGTTCGCCGAGGTGTCACCGGCCGGCGCGGAGAGCACGATCCGGAACGTCTCACCGTCGTTGGCGTCGACCCGCGGGGTCGGGCCCTCGTCGATGGTGTCACCGACGACGTCGACGGTGAACGTCTGGGTCAGCGTGCCGGCCGGGAAGGTCAGCGTGCCCTTGGTGCCGACGTAGTCCTTGTCGGCGACCGCGTGGCCGGTGCCGACCAGTGAGGCGTCCGCGGTGGTGGCCCAGTCCACCTTGACGGTCCGGCCGGACGCCTTGTTCAGCGTGGCCGTGAACGTCTTGGTGGTGTTGCCGGTGTTGCCCTCGGTCACCGTGACCGGCGTGATCGACACGGACGGCTGGGCCGTCGTGTCGGCGTCCAGGATGGTGGCGTCGATCTTGGTGGTGGTGCCCAGCACCGCGTTCGACGGGTTGCTCAGCTGCACCGCGAAGTCCTCGGGCAGCTCGTTGAGCAGGTCCGCGGTCGGCGTGATGGACAGCGCCGGCGACGCGGCGGTCGTCTTCGCCGGGACGGTCAGTGTCCGCTGCGCGGCCGACGGATAGTTGAAGTCCGCACCCGCCGTCGCCAGGTTGTGGTCGGTCTGCTGGGTGGTCGGTGCGACCGCGTCCCACTGCACCGTGATGGGCAGCTCGGAGCCGTGGTCCAGGGTGACCGGGAACGGGATGGCGACACCCTCGTTCGCGCTGCCACCGCCGCCGAGCGTCAGCTTGGGCACCGTGTCGATGTCCTTGATGCTGACGTCCACCGACGCGGTGGTCGGCGCGGTGACGTTGGTGGCGCTCGAGTTGACCGTGAACGTCTCGGTGTCGAGCTTGTCCTTCAGCCCGTCCGGGTTGACCGCGATGTCCCAGCTCGCCGACGTCTGACCGGCGACGATGTTGATGACCTGACCGGACAGCGCGGTGTAGTCGCCATCCGGCGCGACGCCCGACTCGGCGGTGCCGTTGGCGGTGTTCAGCGTGATCGCGGTGTTGGCGCCAGAGACCTTCGACAGCGTCGCGGTCACGGTCGACTTCGCACCCACCGCCTCGGTCACCGGGCCGGTGGCCGTCAGCGTGTACGTCGGCGCGGTGTCGTTGTCCGTGATGGTGACCGTGGCGGTCCCGATCGTGGTGGCACCCTCCTTCACCGTGACGGTGAAGGTCTCGCTCACCTCGTACAGGTTGTCGTCGATGATCGGGATATCGATGGCGAGGGTGTCGCTCGGGCCGACGATGCTACCCGCGGCCATCGTGCCGGCCCCGGTCTGGGTGCCGGTGTAGTCGCCGGGCGTCGTCGCGGTGCCGTCCGTGGTCGTCCACGTGATGTTCCGCGCGGTCTGCGCGGTGCCGTCAGCGGTCCGGACCACCGTGACGGTGGCCTTCCCGGCGCTCTCCGCTACGGAGATGGTGGAGCTCTGCAGGCTGAGGGTGCCGTTGGCGGCCAAAGCGGGCGCCGCGAAGAACAAGGTCGACCCGAGGCCCAGGACTCCGGCAGTTGCGGCCGAGAGCACTTTCTTGGCCGACTTGGGTCCACGCAGCATGAACGGAACCGAGCCGCTCCTGGCCGCATGGGCTGCTTGATAGCGCATGTGTTTCTGTCTCCTTCGGCGGCTGGGCCGCCTCCCGCTCGGGAGGTCCCTGGCTTTGCGTCCCCGCCTTGCGGCGGGTTTGCCTTTCTCGGTGCCGCTCGTGACGGCTTGCGGCGCAGGCCTTTCGCACGGGAACAAAGCTCGCACCCAGGAATTGCGCCGCTCGTACTGTAACCAGGGAATTACGGCACTGTGGGCGGAATGAGTTTTTCGCCGGGATGGCCGATTGAAAGCCATTTTGCACCTAACAACAGTGAACTAGTGCCCGCTTTTAGCCATTCCATCATTTATGCGTGGATTGACCGTTTCGCGTTCACGATCCAGCCGAGCAGCACCAGCAGCGCGAGACCGGCGAGGAGCGGCACGCGCCACCACCAGGGCGGGCCGGCCGGGGTGACGGGCACGGGCGCGGACACCCACGGCCGGGCCGTCTTCGACCAGGCCAGGAACGTGTCACCGATCGGGAGGGCGCCGCCGGCAAAGCGTTGGGACCAGGGCGTCGAGACGGGTACGCCGAGCAGCTCCCCGTAGTTCGCCAGCGCCCCGGCCAGCCGGGTGTCCCCGTGCACCCGGGCCGCGCCGAGCGTCACCGCGGTGGCCGACAGGCTCGCGCCGAGCACCAGCGGGCCCGAGTCGACGTCGCCCGCGCCGGACACGCCGGACGGGTATTCGCGGCCGGACGGGTATTCGCGGATCGCCGGGCCGAGCCCGAGGGGCCGGTAGACGAAGCGGGACCGGAAGACGAGGTACTGCGAGCGGGCGAACGCCGGGTCGATGTCGACCAGGAACCGCTGGATGATGCTCTGCGACGTGCCCCGGGCCACCGACGTCGGCGACCCCGAGGCCGGGTCCACGGTGTGCGGCATCAGGCCGGTCGACGGATCCAGGCGGGCACCGGCACCGGCGAGCCAGCGGGCGACCGTCGCTTCGTACCGTGGGGCCAGCAGTTTGTCGTGCAGGCGCAGTGACGCGATCGCCACCGTCGAGTCGACCGGCCAGGCCTGCCCCGGATAGGCCGGCAGGTAGGGCGTCACGGACGCGTCGAAGGCGGCGGCCAGGGCGGCGGACGACGCGGTGAACTCGGCGCTCAGCCGCGGATCCGCCTCCAGCGACAGGATCCCGCCGCGCAGCCAGTTGGTCCAGCCCTGATAGAAGACGCCGTACGCCGGGGTGAGCCCCGCGTCGAACGGCGCCCGCCCCGCCGGCGACGTCAGGTGGCTGAGCGCCCAGCGGGCCTCCGCCGCGTTGCCGAGGTCGACCTGGGCCAGGCCGTACAACGCGTAGGAGAAGAAATAGCCTTCGGGGAAGAGCTTTTGCGCGTCGGCCGCCGACCCGTCGTCGAGGGCGGAACGCAGGAACGTCAGCTGGCTGCGTACCCCCGCCGGGTCCTGCTGGGGAGCGACCAGACGCACCGCCGCCACCAGGGCGATCAGCGTGACCACGACGGCGGCGATCCTGCGGAGCATGACCGCGAGCCTAGGGAAAGCGTGCCACCCCAGTAGTCTCGATCGATGGCTCGCGTTGTGCGTCCGCTCGTCGTCCTGCTCGCGGCCGCTCTCCTGCTGGCCGGGGAGAGAGCCGCTCCCGCGCCGCCGGCCGACCGCATGCTGCATCCGATCGCGGACCACACGGTCACCGCGATCGCCCAGGACGGCGACACCACGGCCGCCACCACGCTCGCGACCTGCCCGGCGCTCTGCGAGCACAACCCGGCGGCCCGGCGTGACGCCGCGCTGACCTTCCAGGTCGACGGCCTGCCCCGCGACCTGACCGGGATGCGGGCCACACTGCGGCTCTACGCCTGGCACGACGCACCGGCCCGGATCCGGGTCGAGCCCGGGACGACCGCCGATCGGGTCCGGGCCGGATTCAACGACTTCCCGGTTCCGGTACGCGCCAACGGCACCTACACCTTCGCCGTGTCCCAGGAAGACCACCATTCCCGGGTCTACTGGGCGTCATCCGAGAACCCGCAGACCGGATTACGACCCCAACTCGTGCTCTCCTACCGAACCCCGGACAACGACTGGGAACTGGTGTGGAACGACGAGTTCGACGGCACCGCACTCGACCGGTCGAAATGGAATCTGCGCGACGGCGAAGCACGCGACATCGACCTCGGCTGCAATGTCGCGAACCCGGCGAATACGGTGCTCGGTAATGGCTCGCTGACGTTGCGCGCTTTACCGGAAACGGTCGCTTGTGGTTCCCGGACCCGCCGGTTCACGCAGTCCTACCTCGACACCATCGGGCGGCACTCGTGGACGTACGGTCGCTTCGAGATCCGGGCCCGCTCCCCCGAGGCGCCGGCCAAGGGCATCTGGCCGGCGTTCTGGTTGCGGCCCGACGACGGCGGCAACGGCGAGATCGACGTGACCGAGCTCCCCGGCGGCCCCGGCTACGACGACAAGGCGACGGCGGCCATCTTCTGGGACTACACCCCGGTCAAGCAGGACGTCCGGATCCCGCTCGTCCCGCCCGGCGGCTGGCACACGTACACGACCGAGTGGGACGCCGACCGGCTGACCTGGTCCATCGACGGCCGGGTCGTGTGGACCCGGGACAGCACCACCACACTGTGGTTCGGCAAGGCGTTCCGCAAGCCGTACCACCTGCGGCTGAACATCCAGGCCGGCGGCTGGCTCGGCACCCCCGACGCCACCACGGCGTTCCCGGCCGACTTCGTCGTGGACTACGTCCGGGTCTATCAGCGCTGACCCCTATCATCGAGTCGTGCCGATCTCCCCCCTCGGACCGCGCCTCGCGTGGGTCGTCCAGGCCATCTTCGAGAACCCCGGCGTGACGGTCACGGCCGACGACGATCCGGCCGCCACCCTCCGGTACGCGGTGATCCCGTCCCTGGAACGTGCCCGGTTCCTGCTGCCTCTGGCCTCACCCCGGGTCACCGCGGCGGCGCTGCTCGCATACAACGCGTTGCGCCCGCCGAAGGTCCGCGCCGGCCGGGCCGCGGTCGGGCTGCTGGCCCGGGTGGGACTGCTCGGCCTCACCAGGGCACCCGTCCTGTCGGTGCACGGCGGCCCGCTGCTGCCGGAATTCCTCGCCGAACAGCTCGGGCAGGAACGCCTGCACGCCGCGATCGGGGTCCGGCCGCCCGATCCCCATCACAAACCCACGCTGCAGCTCTTCGACGACGCCGGCCGGCCGCGCGGCTACGCGAAGATCGGCTGGAACAACGGCACCCGGGCGATGGTCCGCGCCGAGGCCGCCACGCTCGCCGGGCTGCCCACCGGCGGCGGGTTCCCGCCCGCACCCCGGCTGCGCCTGCACACCCGGTGGCAGGGCCGGGAGATCGCGGTCATCGAGCCCATGCCGCGTACGGTGAAACGGGTCCGTGATCCGGAGAACCCCCGCGTCGACACGGTGCTCGCGGTCGCCCGGCGGGGCGGGCCGGCCACCGACCCGGTGCCGGTGACCGGGCTGATCGCGACGTGGCGACGGCGGGCGGCCGGCGCCGATCCGCGCATCCACCCGTTCATCGACGCCCTCGACGTCGACCTGCGGTTGGAGTTCGGGGACTGGCACGGCGACTGGGTGCCGTGGAACATGGCCCGGCACCGCGGCGGCCTGCTCGTCTGGGACTGGGAGAACCGGGCCGCGGGTGTGCCCGTCGGTTTCGACGTCGCCCATCTGGCGTTCCAGACGGCACTGTCCACCCACGGCCGCCCGGCCGCCGACTGCGCGCGCTCGGCCGATGCGGCGCTGGCCGAACACGGACCCCGGCTGGGCCTCGACCCGGTCCGGCAACGCTACGTCGCGGACGCCTACCTGGTCGAGCTGTGGTTGCGCACCCACGAGCTGTCGGCGGGCGGCGCGGGCTGGAACCCCAAGCTGCACCCGGCCCTGCTCGACGTCCTCACGGCCAGGTCAGCCGCATCCCGAGACGTTCCTCGAGCGCGGCGTTGAACGGCCGGTAATACCCGGTCAGCTCGGCCCGCACGGCCTCGTCCATGCCCTTGCCCGGCCGGTCGTTGAAGACGTCATAAGCCGGCAGATCATGGGCGGGGAGCCCGATGAAATCGAGAATCCCCGCGTACGTGGCGGCGGGCTCACGATAGAACGTCTCGCTCTGCACGAACAGCAACTGCGACCGGTCGAAACGCGCGAGCCACGGTTCGAGATGCTCCAGATAACGGCCCCTCGCCCGGTACGAATACCAGTCCGACGCCGGCCAGTCACCACCCGCCGTGCGACTCTGCTCGGCCTCCAGCGCGGCCGCGAAATCCAACGGCTCCACACCCTCGCCCCGGCGTTCCTTCCAATGCGAGAACGCCCGCTCCACCGGATCCCGCAACAACACGATCATCCGCGCGCCGGGCATCAGGTCTGCCACCCGGCCGGCCACCTCGGGATGGAACATGTACAGCGGAGCGGCTTCGCCCACTTTGGATGGCCCACCATGCTTCTTTTCCAGGGCGGCCCGCTGCCGCTCGGTCGGGAAGTGCGACCGGTACCACGCCTCACCCCGGCCCCAGTTCTCCTCGAAATAGTGTGAGGTCTTGGTGTTCCACGCGGGAAAGAGCCGCGGCACCAGCGGATGCTGGATCAGATACCGCCACAGCGACGTGGTGCCGCCCCGCTTCGTGCCGATGACCAGGAAATCCGGCAGCGGTCGACGGTCGCTGGTGCGCTCGCCGTACCGCACCAGCAACTCCCGGACCTGCTCCTTCGCGCCCCGCGGTGCGGCGTTCTTCATCCGGTCCCTGACGGTCACTGCACTCTCATTCCTCTCATCAATGCGCGCACCCGTCGATCGCTCAGCGCGACACAGAATCCGCCGGCGACAACCGCGAGCGCGACCCCCAGGCCCGCCAATCCCCGGCCGCCCACCGAAACGCCGATCAGGGCCACGACGCCGGTCGCGCCGGTCACCCCACCGGCGAAAATCAGGAGGGTACGGCCGAAAAGCGGCTCGCCCAGCGCCCGCCCGGCCAGGACCGCGGCGATGACGTTCTCGACAACAATCCCCAGCGACCAGGCGATCGCGGCCCCCAAGGCACCATGCCGGGGGACAAGGACGATGCACGCGGCCACATTGAGCACCAGCCCGGTGACGGTGGCCAGCAGATGCCCGCGACTGTTCCCACTCATCAGCAGAACGGTCTGCACCAGCCCGACACCGACATTCACCAGCATCGCCACCGCGAGCACCGCCAGCGCGGGGGCCCCGGACCCGAACCCGGCCCCGAAAAGCTCCAGGAAAGCGGGAGCAAAAATGGCCAGCACCAGATAGGCCGGCCACGACAGCGCGACGATCCACAACGAGGTCCGCCGATAGACCGCGGCCGCCGCCGGCCGCCGCCCCTCCCCCAGCAGCCGCGACAGCTGAGGAGCCACCGCCACCCGCAAACCCTGCATAATCAACAACCCGGCCAGCGCATACCGCCCGACCGCGGCGAACACCCCGGCCTCGGCCTGCCCGGCAAGAGCTCCGGTCAGCAGCACCCCGACCCACATACTGCCGGCATCGATAGCAACCGAGACGGCCCGGGGAAGCGCAAACCCCCAGAACACCCCCCATCCCGGCCTCGCGTCTTCCCGGGCTGCAGTCCTCCGGGGGCGGGCGAGCAGGACCATAGCGATGACCAGCGCCGCGGCGACCGGGAGCAGCCAGCCCGCGAAACCGAGCAGCACCCCACCGCCGGTCGTCACGGCAGCGATCATCAGGGCCGGTCGGGCGATCGGCACCAGCAGGAACTGCACACCGACGAACGCGGCCACCGGCCTGGTCGCCCGGACCGCCGCCAGCAGCACCGTCGAGACGACGATCAGCGGGACGCCCGCGAAGGCGAGCCGCATCAGCCCGGTCCCGGCCGCCTCGTCGAGCAGCGCCCGGCTCACCGACGGCGCGGCCAGCACCCCGGCGACGGCGACGACCAGCGACAACCCGGCCGTCGGCAGCAACGCCACCGGCAGCAACCGTGCCACCGTCTTCTCGCGGGGGAGGGCCCACATCAGGGCGGTGTCCGCGCCGAGGCAGCAGACCGCACCCGCGATCGTCACCAGGCCGATGACGGTGAACAGAGCTCCGGAGCCCTCGGTGCCGAACGTACGGACGATGACGGTGGTGAGGATGAAGCCGAACAGGCCGTTGACCGCTGCTCCGACAAGGCCGATCACCCCGTTACGGGTGCTCCGGCGTACCTCTGTGGCGGTGGTCAATCAGATTCCCCGGCCACGCTTCTGCGCCATCCGCAGGGCCCGTTCACCGGTCAGCAACCCCAGGATCACGGGTACGGTGACCAGCACGCGCTTCTCCGTCGGATCCAGCCGCAGCACCGCGGCCAGTTCCTTGATCGCCTCGGTCCGCCGGTTGCCCGAGGCCAGGGCGAACGCGATCTGACCGCGCAGCCGGGCCATGCCACTGCGACTGGTGGCGAGCTCGGGATGCTTCGCGATCAGATAGCGCTGAGCCTCGACAATCATCGCCCACCGCCCGAAATAGTACGACCCGCCGTGCCAGTCCACGATGACCAGCGCCGAGCGCACCACGGCGATGGGCGTGTGCACGGTGACCCGCAGCAACCACTCGTAGTCCTCGCTGTAGCCGCCGGGGATGTCCTCGTCGACCTCGCCCGCCGCCGCCCAGATCTCCCGCCGGACCAGGATCGTGCTGGAGTGCACTTCCATGATCCGGTCGTCGAGGAAGTCCTGGAGGTAGAGCCGGTCGCGGTCGAGCACACGTTCCTTGTCGATGCCGGGGCCCCGCAACCGGAGCCCGCAGGTGACCGCACCGATCTCCGGGTGGCTGAGCATCGCGACCTGACGGTCCAGTTTCGACGGCAGCCAGATGTCATCGTCGTCGCAGAACGCGAGCAACTCCCCGGTGGCCGCGTCGACGCCGCTGTTCCGGCCGCCGGGCAGCCCCTGCCGCCGTACGTTGGAGATCAGTTTCAGGGCCCGGTTCGGCCCGACGTCGAGCACCAGGTCCCGGACCGGCACCTGGTCGAAGACGACGATGCACTCGACCCGGCCCGGATACTCCTGCTGCAGAATGCTGGTGACGGCCCGCTCGAGCAGCCCCGGCCGATCCCGGGTGGCCACGACGACGGTGACATCGGGGTACATGTCAGGCACCACTGCCCCCGGTCAGGACGAAGCCCACGGTCTGGGCGCCGGCGGACCGCAGCCGGTCCACGAGCCGGGTCAGCTCGGTGTTGCGGGTCCGGTCCCGGGCCACGACCAGCACCGCGACCCCGGCCTGGGCCGCCCGCACCCCCCGCTCGTCGGTGTCCGACGGCGGCGCGTCGACCACGACGACCCCGACCGGCGGCTCGTCCCCGAGCGTGCACAGCCGCACCACACCGGCACCGACCAGCACCACCAACGGCGCCCGATGCTCCAGGCCCGGCGCCCCCGACACCGGCATCCCAGAAATCGGCATCCCAGAGGTTGGCATCCCGGAGGTTGGCATCCCGGAGGTTGGCATCCCGGAAACCGCTGCCCCAGGGACCGACGCCCCGGGGACCGGCCGGTGGTAGGCACCGGCCGCCTGTCGCCCGGCCGCCTGATGCCCGGCCGCCTGATGCCCCGCCGCCTGATGCCCCGCCGCCTGATGCCCCGCCGCCTGATGCCCCGCCGCCTGATGCCCGGCCGCCTGCTGCCCCGCCGCCTGATGCCCCGCCGCCTGATGCCCCGCCGCCTGATGCCCGGCCGCCTGATGCCCCGCCGCCTGATGCCCCGCCGCCTGATGCCCCGCCGCCTGATGCCCGGCCGCCTGCTGCCCCGCCGCCTGATGCCCGGCCGCCTGCTGCCCGGTGGGCGTGGTCGCCGGCACACCGGGGGGTTGCGACATGCCGCTGGTCGTCGGGATGATCATCGTCGCCGCGGGGTCGTTCGAGGTCATCACGCCGGTCTGGCCGGGCGAACGGCCATACGATCCAGGCCCGCCGGAAACCGGTCCGGCCGAAGACCGCCCACCGAAACCGTTGTGCCCGGCCCCGTTGATGCCGGAACCGTTTGCACCGACCCCGTTCATGGCCCCCGCGCCGAGGTGGGGGCCGCCCATGCCCGGGCCACCCACCATCCCCGGGCCACCCAGGCCAGCGCCACCCATCCCGGGGCCGCCAGCGCCAGAGCCGCCCATCCCGGGGCCGCCCATCCCAGGGCCGCCAGCGCCGGGGCCGCCCATCCCAGGGCCGCCCATCCCAGGGCCGCCAGCGCCGGGGCCGCCCATCCCAGGGCCGCCCATCCCAGGGCCGGGGCCGCCCATCCCGGGGCTGCCGGCTGGCTTTGCGCCGAAGGCGTTGAAGCTGGTCGGGGCGGGGGACGACGGGGTGACCGTACGGGGGCGTGGGGGTGTTCGTTTCTGGGCTGAGAAGAGGATTTTCTTGATCTCTTCCTGACTGCCCGACGAGGCTGCCAGGGTCACGTCACGGCCCGCTTCGGCGAGGGCCACCGCCAGGTTGGCGGTGACCGTGGTGCGGCCTTCGTCGTCGCGGCCGGAGACGACGACCAGGGGGCGGTCCGGGTTGCCGTCGATCCATTTGAGCAGGGCGAGCGAGACGTAGCGGGCGTCGGCCGCGGCTGCTTCGCCGTGGTGGCGGCCCGCTGCTCGGACCGAGCCGAGGGCGGGCAGGCCGATGAGGTCCGAGGCCTGGTCGCCGGAGCGGATCCGGCGGTCGAGGGTTTCCCGGGCGTGGGCGGCGATCATGCCGAGCAGCAGGCCGCCGAGCAGGGCGGCGGCCAGGAACAGCGGGGCGGCGTCGTGGCTGGACGGCACCGGGGCCCGGGCCGCCGCGGTGACCGAGCCGGGGCTGAGGTCGGCGGAGGCCACCTTCGCGCGGGCGTTCGCGAGCTGGGCGATCTGGTCGTTGAGCGCGCCGACCTGGTTCAGCATGGCCTGGGTGCGCGGCGACATGGACTCCACGCTGGACGTTCCCGAGGGCAGGCCCTTCTGCGCGGCCTGCCGCTGCGATGTGACGGATTTGATCGTGTTGTCGTAGGAGAGCATCAGCGCGGCCCGCTGCTGTTTGTAGATCTCCTCGCGGACCCGCAGGTAGGTCTCGGCGGCCGTGTTGGCGCCGGTCACCGCGCTGCTCTCGGCGTCGTCGGCGTACTGGAAGCGCAGCACCTGCCCACCCGTGGGGACCTCGGTGGTCAGCGCTTCGCGGACGGCGTCGGGGTCGCGTTGCAGGATCCGCGCGGTGGAGTCGATGACGTCGTTGCCGAGGGCGATGCCGTTCTCCGCGGTCATGTTGATCGCCCGGTCCGCGCCGCTGGACGGCAGCGTGAACGGGTCGGTCACCACGGGGCGCAGCACCACGACGGACGTGGCGGTGTAGGTGGCCGGCAGCAGGAGCAGGTAGCTGAGCACGCAGAGCGTCGTCGTCCCCACGGCGGCGGCCACGAGGCGCCAGCGCCGTAGCGGGATCCGCACGACGTCCGCGAAGCCCACCACCCGTTGACGGCTCGCGGCGACGGAGTCAGTCACATCCATGGTTCGTCTCTCTGGTTCTCAAGTGCGTCGTGGGGGGGGGGGGGGGGGGGGGGGGGGCGCGGGGGGCGGGGGGGGGGGGGGGGGCGGCCCCCCGGCCCCCCCCGCGGGGGGGGGGGGGGGGGGGGGGGGGGGGGGCGCGCGGGCGGCGGGGGGGGGGGGGGCGCCCCCCCCCCCGGGGGGGGGGGGGGGGGGCCC